>NZ_JAYMGI010000002.1:1590000-2790000 GCF_035825295.1 Actinacidiphila sp. DG2A-62 | reverse complement strand
GCCCGCGTCCGCGTCCGCGCTCGCCCCGCTCGCGCCGCCGCTTCCGCTCATGTCGCCCGGTCCCCCGCTCGCAGCTCCGTGCTCTCGCGGCGGCGCGTGGTCAGCCAGGACTGGGTGAGCAGGACCGCGCAGGCCAGGGCCACGAGGGCGATCGAGGGGAGGGCGAGGGACCAGGGGTCGGCGCGCAGGCCGATGCCGATGTCGAAGGGGGCCAGGTCCCGCGCCCCCGCGCCGAAGGCGAGCGCGCGCAGGTCGACGCCCGGGCCCAGCAGGGGGATCACCGCCAGGCCGACGAGCACGCCGCCGATCGCCGCGAGCAGCACCTGCGGCAGCATCTCCAGCAGCAACAGCCGCTGGGACTGCGCGCGGCCCATGCCCATCGTGCGCAGCCGCGCCAGCAGGGCGGTGCGCTGCGGAGCCGCCTGGAGCAGCGACAGCAGCAGCGCCAGCACGCTGAAGCCGGCCCCGCCGCGACCGCGGCCAGGTAGATCCGGCGGGCGCCCTGCTGGAGCGGGCTGTCGGACAGCGCGGTGCGCTGCTCGTCGCGCAGCAGCACCGTCGCGAGCGGCACGCTGCGGGCCGCCGCGTGCAGCGCCCTGCCGTCGATGTGCCGGCCGGGGGCCCGCACGGCGAGCAGCGCGGTCGGCCCGGAGTACTGCGGGTAGGACCTCATCTCGGGGTGGAGGCCGGTGAGCTGGGCCCGGGACAGCACGAGGAAGGCCGTGCCGGGGCTCGCGGCCGTGGTGGGCAGGGTGGCCGCGGCACGGACCTCCGCGCTGCCCATGCCCGTGGTGATCGTCTCGGGCCCGTCGCGCAGCACGGCGGCCAGCGCGGGCGAGACCACCGCGGGCAGCGGATCGCCCCGCTTCCAGCCGGCGTAGGCGGACGCGGGGAAGTCCGGCAGTCCGACGGCGTGAGTCAGCGCCGCGTACGGGACCGGGTCGGCCACGATCAGCGTGTAGGCGACCGAGAACGGCTCGGCCGGGCTGTAGCGCTCCGTGCGCACGGTCACGACCTCCCCGACGCCGGGCACCTTCCGCACCGCGTCGGCCAGGTCCGGCGGCAGCGTGGCCCGCGCGTCGATCCTCGCGTCCGCGCCGACCGCGGCCGTCGCCGCGCGGTCCCTGCCGCGGTCGACCCCGGCCAGCACCGAGCCGCCGAAGGACGCCACGGTCAGGGCGATCATCAGCGCGAGCAGCGGCAGCGCCGCGGTGGCCGGCGAGCGCCCGGCGCGGGCCAGGCCCAGGTGGGCGACCGCGCCGCGCAGCCGCGCCGCCGGGCGGGCCAGCAGCCGCAGCGGCAGCGGGTAGAGCCGCAGCAGCACCAGCGCCGCCGCCACCGCGACGAGGACGGGCGCGGCGGCCAGATACGGATCGCTCCCGTCGCCCCCGCTCCCCCGGCGGCCGGGCCGCTTCCACCCCCGCCGCCCGTGCCGCGCTGCCGCAGCGCCACCACCGCGCCCACCACGACGACCGCCGTGGTCAGCTCCACGACCAGCCGCCGCCGCGAGGGCCGCGCCACCGCCAGATCCTCCCGGCCGCCGGCCGGCCGCGGCCTGCGCACCGCCCAGGCCGCGCGCAGCGGCAGCGCGAGCACCGCGACCGCGGTGACCGCGGCGCCGAGCGCCGTCGCCGTCGTCCACCGGTCGGTGCGCAGCAGCGCCAGCGCCAGCAAGGTGCCGGCCGCGCCGCCGGGCACCGCGGCCGCGGCGGTCTCCCCGGCCAGCCGCAGCGCTATGGCGCGCAGCGACCCGCCGCGCGAGCGCAGCAGGGCGATCTCGGTACGCCGCCGGTCCGCCGCCAGGCCGCCGGTCATCAGCAGCACGGCGGCCGCGGTGGCGCCGACGCCGACCGCGGCGATCAGCACCAGCGGCGAGGCGGCGGCGCGTTCGGCGGTGAAGGTGTCCAGGACGAAGCCGGCGCTGTCGGACAGGTGGACGCCGCCGGAGTCGCCTTGCAGCGCCGCCGCGTCCGGGCCGCTCTCGAACGACGACAGTTCCCGTTGCAGCGCCGGCACCTCGTGCGCGGAGAGCCGGCCGATGTCCATCGGGTGGTGCCAGTACAGGTCGGCGCCCACGCCGAGCAGCGGGAAGGACTCGGCGGCGGTGCGGTCCACCAGCACGGTGAAGTGCCAGTACGTCTTGGGGGTCTCGCCGGGCGGCGGGGTCGGGGCGGCGAGCTGCGGGCGCAGCAGGTCGGGGTCCTCGTTCCACCACAGCGCGGCGGGGTCGCGCGGCGCGACGATGCCGGTGACGCGGACCGGCAGCGGCCGCGCGGCGATCGTGGACAGGTGGACGGTCCGGCCGACCGCCAGGTGCAGGGTCCGCGCGGTCTGCTCGGTGACGACGCCCTCGACGGCGTCCCCGTCGGCGTCCTCGTCGACTTCCCCGTCGGCGTCGGCGGAGGCACCCGTCCCGTCCGTGCCGCCGGCTACGGCGCCGGCCGCCGTGCCGGTCCCGTCGGTTCCGTCGCCGACGGCTCCGTCGTCCTCCGCCGTCCCCGTCCACGCGTGCGGCAGCCGCCCCGAGACCACCCGCACCCGCGCCGCGTAGCCGGCCTGGGCGACGAGCACCGCCGCCGGATCGTGCTCGGTGGTGTGGGCGAGGCCGGGATCGGGCACGGCGGCCTCCTCGCCGGTCCGCACCCCGTACGCGGTCTGGCCCGTCAGCAGCCGCAGCGGCGGGCGCACGTGCTGCTGGAACGTCTTCTCGACGCGATCCAGGGCGGCCGGTCCGAGGGGATGGTCGTCCGACGTCGCCGGCTGGTACGTGTCGACGATGCTGACGCCGCGCTCGCGGGGCGGGGCCTGACGCAGCGCCTGGTGCACGGCGTCGTTCTCGTAACGGTCGACCGCGCGGGGGAGTGCCGCGGCCAGGAACGCGGTCGCCAGCACCAGCAGGCACAGCGCGAGCGCCGCGCCCGGCGCGGTCCGCAGCCTGACCCGCACCCACACGAGCCGGATCGGCCCCCGGCCGCCGTCCCCGGCCGCCCGTTCCGCGTCCCCGGCCGCCCGTTCCGCGCCTGCGGTCGATCCAGCGCCTGCAATCGATCCAGCGTCCCCGGCCGCCCGTTCCGCGCCTACGGCCGATCCCGCGCCCTCGGCCGGCCCCGCGTCCCCGGCCGATCCCGCGCCCTCGGCCGGCCCCCCGGTCACGCCGCCGTCCTCGCCCGTCCCCGCCCCGGACCCCTTCCGCGCCATCTCAGTCCTCCCCCTGGCGCCGCAGCGCCGACGCCGGGTCGCCGCGGCGCAGGGCCGTCGCCACGACCACCAGCAGCGGCACGACCAGCACGACCACCAGCAGCGGCACGACCAGCACGACCGCCAGCAGTTCCGCCAGCCGGCCCGGCGGCAGTTCGACCCGCAGCTCAGGCACCGGCTTCGTCGCCTGCGCGGTCAGCACGATCAGCGGCGTGACCAGCCGGGTGAGCAGCGCGCCCAGCGCGATGCCGACCGCCAGCGACACGAGCACCAGCAGCCCCTGCTCGGCCGCGATCATCCGGGCCAGGCCGCGCCGGGGCGCGCCCAGCGCCCGCAGCACCGCGAACTCCGCCGCCCGCTCGCGCACCGCCCCCACCGCCGACACCGCGAAGCCCACCGCCGCCAGCACCGCCGCCGCGACCACCGCCGCGGGCAGCGCCGACTGCGGCCCGGCGCCCAGCGGATCGGCCCGCAGGTCGTCCGCGGCCTCCTGCCGTACGAGGACGGTGTCCACGTCGGTGCGCGCCCGCAGCGCCGCCGCGGCCTTCGCCGAACCGCCCGGCGCCACCGCCACCCACCACTCGCTGGGCTGCAACGGCTGCGCGTCCATCGACAGCAGCACCCGGTCCACCGCCCGCAGGTCCAGCAGCAGCGCGCCCGCGTCCTTGCCGGTGTCCGCGGCGGCGTCCGCGGCGGCGTCCGAGTCCCCGTCGGCCGCCGCGCCCGCGGTGTCGTCGCCGCCTCCCGTCGCGCCGGAGCCGGAGCCGGAGCCGGTGCCGGTGCCGGGCAGCGCGTGCACGGCGGCCACGATGCGCACCGGCAGCGTCTGCCCGGTCAGCTGCACCTGCACCAGACCGCCGACCTTCGCGCCGACCGCCTTGAGGTAGTCGTCGGTGGCGACCCCGGTGAGCGTGGGCAGTGCGGGCGCGCGGACCCGCAGCCGGACGGTGACGGTCGGCTGCGGCTGGTACGCGTGCGGGTCGAGCGTCTCGGAGCCGGTGGTGTAGGCGACCGAGAGCAGCGCGCCGCCGGAGGTGCGCGGCGGATCGGCGTCCGGCGGCACCTCGCCCGGCAGCCCGCCCAGGTCCGGGTTGTCGAAGGAGGAGTCCGCGGTCCACGGCTCCGCGGTGTCCGGCGCGAGGCGGCGCACCGTGCCGTCCGCCGAGGTGACCGCGGCCGACGCGACGGTGAGCACATGCCGCAGGCTGACCGACGGCAGCGAGTAGCCCACGTCGAGGCCGACCAGGTGCAGCGGCCCGGCGGGTGCGCCGCCGCCCGCGCCGATCTGCGCCGCCAGGTCCAGCAGCAGCGTGTGCGGGACGCCGTCCGGCGGCAGGTCGCCGACCACGAAGGCGTAGGTGACGCCCTCGGCGTCGGTCACGGTGGCCGTGAGATGGTCGGCTTCGGCGTCGCCGCCGCGGATCACCCGGCCGTCCTTGCCGGTCGCGGTGAGCGTGGCGGTGAGGGCGACCGAGCGGGCGCTCCCGGGCAGGACGAGGCCGGCCGGGTCGGCGACTGCGCGCGGGCGCAGGGGCGCGAGCACGTCGCCGATCGGCCGGCCGTCGGTCAGGTCGGACCGCACCCGCATGGCGTCGCCGGCCCTGCGGGTGTCGATGACCAGCGCGGTGGCCTGCCGCTGCTGGGTGAGCAGCAACTGCTCGCGGGTCGCGGGCGCGGCGGCGGTGACCCCGGGCACCGAGGCGAAGATGCCCGCCTGGCCGAAGGGCGGCGTGGTCATGCTGGTGACCCGGATGTCGGAACCGACCGCGAACTCGGCCTGGTCGCGCTGCGAACGGTCCCAGCTGGCGCCCTGGCCGATCGCGAACATGCCCATGGCGACGGAGAGCACCAGCAGCATGGCGGCGCCCGCGCCGCGCCGCGGCCGGCGCGAGAGCTGCCAGCCGGCCAGTGCCAGCGGCAGCCCGCGGGCGCGCGCGGCCCGCCGCTCGCCCAGCCGCGCCACCAGCGGCAGCAGCCGCAGCACCAGGACCGTCCCGGCCAGCAGGCACAGCGCGGGCGCCGCGACCAGCACCGGGTCCACGCCGAGCCCGCCGCCCGCCCTGGAGCTGAGCGCGCCGCTGCCGGAGGCGCGCCGCTGCAACTGCCAGTAGGCGAGGCCGGCGACCACCAGCAGCCCGACGTCCGCGCCGGCCTGGAGCGCGCCGGGCAGCGCGCCGCGCCGCGGGGCGCGGGCCGCCAAGCCCCGGCCCGAGCGCACCGCGGGCGCGATCACCGCGAGCGCGCAGGCCAGCGCCGCGCCCACCGCGACCAGCCAGGCCGTGCCGGTGCTGCCGCCGCCCAGGCGGACGCCGGTGCGGGCCAGCGCGCCGGTGCCGGACAGCAGCCGGGTGACCGGCCCCGCCAGCAGCGGCGCGGCGACCGCCGCGGGCACCGCGAGCAGCAGCGCCTCGGCGGCGGCGAGCCCGCCGATCCTGGCCCGCGAGCCGCCGCGGGCGCGCAGCAGCGCGGTCTCGCCGCCGCGCTCCTCGGCCAGCAGCTGGGCCACCAGCAGCAGCGCGAAGCCGGCCAGGATGACCAGTTGGAGCGCGCCGATCAGCAGCGTCGAGCGGGCCACCAGCATGCTGCGGCGCAGCGCGTCCAGCAGCGCGGGCAGGCCGCTGGCCGGCTGCACGTCGCCGGTCGCCGCGTCGTCCTTGAGGTCCCGCACGGTCCGCTCGACGCTGGTCCCCAGCGCGTCCATCCGCCCGGTGGAGGCGCGGGAGAAGTCGCCCTGCGCCTGCCAGGCCATCGCGGCGACGGGCACCCGGCCGGAGGCGAAGCTGCCGGGGTCGGCCAGCATCGGGCCGTAGGTGGTGAAGGCGACGGTGTGCACGCCGCGGCCGGCCAGCGGGTCGAGGTGCCAGTACGGCGCCGAGAGGTCGGTGGGCCGGTACAGGCCGGTGACGCGGACGCGCAGTGGCGGCCCGCCGAGCCGGTCGGCGAGCGTGAGCACCCGGCCGGGCCGCACCTTCAGCGCCTGCGCGGCGGTCAGCGGCAGCGCGGTCTGCACCTCGGCCGCTCCCTCGACGGCAGGCGCCGGCCACGCCCCGGAGACCAGGGTCAGCCGGGACCGGTCCAAGGTGGCGAGCAGCGTCAGGTCGGGGTCGCCGCCCTTGGGCTCGCCCGCCGGGCGCAGGGCGGCGGGCAGGCCGTAGGGGCCGGATCTGGTGCTGGCGCGGACCTGGGCGGGCAGGCCGCCGAACGCGTGCGCCAGACGCCTCCGCACGGCCGTGTCCAGCGCGGTCGCGGCGGCGCCCGACACATCGGCGCGCACCTCGACCGTCGACCGGTCGGCGGCCTGGTGCTGGAGGGTGCGGCGCAGCGCCGCGTCGCTGATCGCCCCGGTGAACGCGGTGAAGGTGGCCAGCACGGCGGTGGTCAGCACCACGGTGAGCAGGGCGGCGGCGAGCAGCAGCCGGTGGGCGCGGGACACGCAGCAGTACGAATCCCGTCACCCCGTGCCCCCGTTCCCGTCGCCGTCCGGATGCTCTCAAACGGGGACGCGCAGGTGGAACGCGGCGGAGAAGGTCGCAATCCGATCGTGACGGACCGCGCCGCGCACCGTCGGAAACGTTTACTCCACCGTGCTCGGGCGGCTGCGCTGCGTCGATCACAGGTGTCGCCGGGGCGGTCGGGGCGCGCGGGACGGGAGAAGCGGAGGAGGCCGGAGGGGACGCGGGGAACGGAGGGGGCCGGGGACGACCTGGCCGCCGACGTATCAGCCCGGGGTGTTGACCATGGACGCGGCGGCGTACACCAAGTAGTCCCACAGCTGCCGCTCGTGCTCAGGCGCGAGCCCCAACTCGTCGACGGCGGCGCGCATGTGGCGCAGCCACGCGTCGTGCGCGGCCTTGTCCACGGCGAACGGCGCGTGCCGCATCCGCAGCCGCGGGTGGCCGCGGTTGTCGCTGTACGTGCGCGGCCCGCCCCAGTACTGCATGAGGAAGAGCGTCAGCCGCTCCTCCGCCGGGCCGAGGTCCTCCTCCGGGTACATCGCCCGCAGGTCGGGATCGCCCGCGACGCCCTCGTAGAAGCGGTGGACCAGCCGGCGGAAGGTCGGCTCCCCGCCGACCAGTTCGTAGAACGTCTGCTGCGGCAGCGGCCCGCGCCCGATCTCAGTCACGCTCCCATGGTCGCAGACGCCGCGGCCGAGGACGCAGGTCGTAGGACCCGCGGGCAGGGAGCACGATGGAAGGGTGAGCGGTGCCGCGCACGAGGAGGCGTACGGCGCCGGCGGGTCCTGCGGCGGACCGCGCCGGCCGGGCTCCGACGAGCGCACGCGGCTGGCCGCGCGGGCGCTGCGGGCCCGCATGGTCCGCCGCATCGTGGCCGGCGGCGGCCTGCGCGACCCGGCCTGGCGGGCGGCCTTCGCCGAGGTGCCGCGCCACCTGTTCGTGCTGGGCTACGCCCCCGAGGGCGGCGCGCGCCACGCGGACGACGGGAACGGCACGGACGACGGGAACGGCACGGACGGTACGGAGGGTGGGGCCGGCTCGGGTGCGGACGGCTCGGGTGCGGACGGCTCCGGTGCGGACGGCGGCCTCGGCGCGGAAGCCGGCTGCGAGGACGCGGACGGCCGCGGCGCGACGCGGGCCCGGCTGCGCGAGTTGGCCGGGGCCTACGCGGACCGGCCGATCGCGACCCACGTCCGGGACGGCGAACTGGTCTCCTCCAGCAGCCAGCCCTCGCTGATGGCGCTGATGTGCGAGGCGCTGCTGGTCGCCGACGGCCAGCGGGTGCTGGAGATCGGCGCGGGCACCGGCTACAACGCCGCGCTGCTCGCGCACCGGCTCGGCCCGGGCGCGGTCACCACCGTCGACCTGGACGCGGAGATCACCGAGGCGGCCCGCGCGCACCTGCTCGCGTACGGCACCCCGGCCGCCCGCTCGGTCACCGTCGTCACCGGCGACGGCGCGCTCGGGCACCGCGCGGGGGCGCCGTACGACCGGATCGTCGCGACCTGCGAGCTGCCCGCGATCCCGCCGGCCTGGCTGGAGCAGACCCGGCCGGGCGGGCTGGTCCTCGCGCCCTTCGCGACCGGGCTGGTCCGGCTCACCGTGCACGGACCGCGCCGCGCCGAAGGGCGGTTCCTGCCGACGCCCGCGTTCTTCGTGCCGCTGCGCGGGGCGTCGGCGGGCGGGCCCGGGCGCCGCGGCGGCCTGGGCGAGCGGCTGTTCGGCCGCGGCCCGCACCCCGACCGGACCCGCTTCGGGCTGAGCGTCGACGGCGACCGCCAGTGGGTCTGGCTCGACGACCCGGCCGGCCCGGACGTGTGGGAGGTCGGGCGGTAACCCGCCGGGAAGACGTCGGGGCGCTGCCCGCGCCTGCCGTCAGACCGGCTCCCACACCGACGCGTCGTGCGCGAAGAGCACTCTGCGCGGGTCGAACTCCAGCAGCCGCGCGGGCCAGCCGTCCGGCTCCGGCAGCGGCGCTCCGGCGCCCTGCGCAGCGGCCGTCGCGGCCAGGCGCGCCGCGGCGAAGTCCGAGGCGGTGGCGTGCGTCTGCCCGGCCAGCACGACCGTGCCGTCGGGCTGTCTGACCACCAGCGACTGGTGGCCCGCGGTGTGTCCGGGGGTGGGCACGATCCACACGCCGGAGCGGATCTCGGCCTCGCCGGCCAGCTCCTCGTAGCGCGCGCCGGGGAAGTCGGCGAGCTGCTCGGGGGTGTGGCCGCCGGCCCGGACCAGGGCGAGCTCGGCGGCCTGGGCGTAGATCGGGGTGCCGGCGAAGAGCGGGTTGCCGCCGATGTGGTCGAAGTGCAGATGGCAGTTGATCACCGCGCCGACCTCGGCCGGCGCGACGCCCGCGGTGGCCAGCGCCTCCTGGACCGGGCGGCGGCGCGGGCGGTAGTGCGCGTCCGTCTCGGCGTCCGCGGCGCCGATGCCCGTGTCGAACAGCAGCAGTTCGCCGCCGCACCGCAGCAGGTAGCCGAGCGCGGGCTCCACCCGCGGCAGCCCGTCGGCGGTCTCGCTGCCCGGTCGTACGAACCAGCCCAGGTCGAGGCGGCGCAGCAGCGCCGGCCCCGCTCGTCGTCGTGCTCAACGCGGCTCCTCTCCGCTGCGAATCCCTGTCGGTCCCCGCCGGTGTGCGCCCGGTCCCTTCCGTCCACCGCTGCCGTCAGGCCCCGGGCGCCCGGTCCCCCGTGTCCGGTTCACGCCCGGCGGACGGTGATGGTCGTCCACGCGCCGACGTGCACCCGGTCGCCGTCGGCCAGCGGCACCGGGGTGTAGGCGCGGATCGGGTCCTCGCCCAGGTTGACGGTGGTGCCGTTGGTCGAGTCCTGGTCGACCACCGCCCAGCCGCCCGTGTCCTCCCTGACCAGCATGGCGTGCTGGTGCGAGACGCCGGGGTCCTCGGGGGCGCGGGACAGGTCGATGTCGGGCGCCTCGCCGGTGCGGTGGCGGCGCCGGCCGATGGTGACCTTCTCGCCGGTCAGCGGAATCCGGACCTCCGGCGAGAACGCCGGGAAGTACAGGCCCTCCGCGTCGGGGCCGCTGCGGGCCATCATCGCGGTGAAGTACTCGCGGTCCGCGGCGACCACCGCGACCCAGGAGGTCCGCGCCACCGGACCGGACGGAACCGCGGCGTCCGGCCCGGCCGGCTGGCCGCCGGGAGCAGCGGGAGACCCGGCGGCCCCGGCGGCCCCGGCGGCCCCGGTGGCTCCGGCGGCCCCGGAGAATCCCGTGCCGCCCGGCGCCGGGCCGCCCGCGCCCGCCGCCGTGACCGGTGGGGCGCCGGCCGCCGCGGTCCCGGCGCCCGGCGGGGGCGCGGGGCGCGACGGCGGGTCGAGCAGGAAATCGCCGGAACCCGATGTGAAGCCCTCGGACGGCACGGGCTCCGCGGGCCGGTTGATCTGCGAGGGGCGCGAGAGCTGCGACTCGTGCCGCTGGTACGGCGGGAAGCCCGGCGCGGTCGGCACCGGCGCGGCGCCAGGACCCGCGCCCTGGCCCGTGCCCCGACCCGCCCCGGCGCCTGGACCCGCGCCCGCGCCTGGACCCGCGCCGGCCCCGGCGCCCGGACCGAGACCCTGCCCCGCGCCCGCGCCCGCGCCCGGCCCGGGCCCCGCGCCCGGCGCCGGGCGGGTCCCCGGCACGGCCGTGGCCGTGTGCGTCCTAAAGTTGTACCGGCACTCCTCGCAGAACAGCGCCCCGCCCTCGCGCGGGGTCCCGCACTGCGGGCACAGCTCGGCGACGCCCGGGGGCGCCTCGGCGGCCGGCCCGCCCCAGCTCGGCGGCGACGGCGAGACCGGCGGCGCCGACGACCCCGACGACGCGGACGACGCCGAGGTCGAGGAGGAGGGCGGACGCGACCCGCGGGCCGACGCGGGCGCGGCCATCCGCATCCCGCAGATCTCGCACCAGTCGTCGGTCTCCGACTCGTGGCCGTTCGGACACATCGGCATGCTGCCGGCTCCCCCTCCGCCTGACCCGGCGGGTCCTCGCCATGGCGTTCGGGACGCACCCCCGGGGTGCGTCGTGGTCGGCGCCGTCGCCGGCGCCGTCAGCGGTGCCGGCCTCGGCACCGCGGGTTCCGTCGGGTACGTACGTACCCGTCGGCTCCGTTCCGTATCCGAACGCTACTTCTTCACGCGTACGGTCTTCGTCGACCGCGTCTCCAGCGTCATCTCGTCGGCGTCGGCGACCTTCGCCTTCAGACGCACCGTACCGCTGGCCGCGTCCACCACGTCGACCACCTTGGCCAGCAGCTTCGCGGTGTCGGCGTTGCCCGAGGCGTTCGCCAGCTGCACCGCGCGGCCCAGCTTGGCGGTCGCCGCGTCCATGTCGCCGGCCTTGCGGGCCTCCAGGCCCTGCTGGATCGCCTGCGCCAGCTCGGCCTGCCCGGTGTAGTGGGCGACCTGCGGGCTGATCCGGGTGGACACGGCCAGTTCGTCGGTCCACACCGCGCGGATCAGGCCCTGGCCCAGCACCTGCGAGGTGCCGTCCGGCCGCGGCAGCACCAGCGACAGCCGGGCGGCCAGCATCTCCTGGCCGATGCCGGCGGCCGGCACCCGCACCTGTACGTGGTAGTCGCGGGACTCGTCGCCCCACGACCCCGTCGGGTAGTCGCCCGCCCGCGGACCGGCCTCGGTACGGCGGGCGGTGAGGTCCTCGACGGTCGGCGCGACCTGCTTGACGAAGACGAGCTCGGCGCCCTGCGGGGTCCACAGCCGCAGCGCGACGTCCGCGACCTCCTTGCCCATCGCGTTCTCCATCATGGACCGGAAGTCCGCGGCCAGGCCGCCCGGATCGGCCACGATGTCGACCGAGCCGAGCAGCGCGGAGGCGATCCCGGTCAGCTCCTTGACCTCCCAGTCGGTGCCGACGCCGCGCGCGTCGCAGGTGAAGCGGCCGGCGCAGGCGTCCAGCGCGGCCCGCAGGTCCTCCGGCTTCTCGTGCTCGTTGCGGCCGTCGGTGAGCAGGATGCCGTGGCGTATCGACACCTCCGCGCCGGACAGCAGCCGGTCGGCCAGCTTCAGCCAGGTGCCGATCGCGGTGCCGCCGCCCGCGGACAGCTTGCGCAGCGCCTGCTTGGCCTGCGCGCGGGTGGCCGCGTCGGCCACCGCGAGGCCGCCGTTGCCGGGGTAGATCTCGCGGGCCGTGTGGGTGCCCGCGACGATGGCGAAGGACACGCCGTCGCGCAGCGCGTCCACGGCGACCGCGGTGGCCTCCCGGGCGCCGCGCATCTTCGTCGGCGGGTACTCCATCGAGCCCGAGCAGTCCACCATGATCACCACACCGGCGCTCGGGCCCGCGGCGGCGCCCGGCGCCGCCCCCGCACCGGCCGGCCCTCGACCGCCGGAGGTGCCGCCGCCGGTCGAGGTGACCGTCACGACGGCGTTGACCTCGCGCCCGCCCTCCGGGAGGAACTCGTTCTGGTAGACGTCGACGGAGAACTGCGGCACGTCCGGCTTGGAGAATGTGGCCATCGATAAACCCCCTGCGTTCTGTATGGACCCTGCGTGGGCCCCCGTCGTCCCCGGCCCGCCCGCGGCTTCCCCGGAAGCGGTGGGCGCGCCGGCCTAGACGGCGGGTGGAGATCCTGCCCGTGACACGGTGGCCGGGAACGGCAGCACCGCGACCGTTACGTTGTCGTGGCCGCCGCCGTCCAGCGCCAGGCCCACCAGGGCGCGGGCGCTGCTCAGCGGGCGGGCGCGGGCGTCGGCGGGGACTGCCACGGCCATCTCCGCCGCGGACTCCGCGTAGTTCCACAGCCCGTCGGTGCACACCACGATCACCCCCGGGCCCTCCGGCCGGAAGGCGGCCACGTGCGGGTCCACCTCCACCGCGTCCGCGCCCAGCCAGCCGGTGATCGCGTGCGCGCGCTCGTCCGCGTACGCCTCGGCCTCCGACATCAGGCCGGCGGCGACCATCGCCGCCGCCCACGAGTCGTCCTCGGTGAGCCGCGCGGCCGGCAGCGCGCGGTCGTCGGGGACCCAGTACGCGCGGCTGTCGCCGATCCACCCCACCGTGAAGACCTCGCCGGTGACGACGGCGCTCACACAGGTGCAGGCGGGGGAGTTGCGGTGCGCGGCGCCGTCCGGCGCCTCCTCCTCGGCCAGCGCGGCGACCGCGTCGAAGGCCGTGAGCAGCGCGCCGCGCATCGCCTCCTCGACGGGGGCGCCGCGCTCCAGTGCGGCCAGCAGCGCGTCGCCGCCCGCGACGGCCGCCGCGGCGGAGGCGTCGTCGGGGCGGTAGGCGGTGGACACGCCGTCGCACACCACCGCGGCGACCGCGGGCGTGCCGTCGGGCAGCGACGCGGTGGCGAGCGCGAAGGCGTCCTCGTTGCGGTGGTGGCGCAGCCCGCGGTCGCTGACCGCGGCCACGCCCTCCAGCTCCTTCTCCTGGTGGTCGCGCCGGCGCGGCTGGGCGTGGCCGCAGCGCTCGCAGTAGCCGTCGTCGTCCACGCCGCCGACGCCGCACGCGACGCAGACGGGCCGGCCGGGGCGGCGCCGCGCCGCTGCTCGGCGGCGGGGTCCCCTTCGCGGGGATCGGCCTCGCGCGGATCGCCTTCGCGGGGATCGGCCTCGCGCGGATCGCCTTCGCGCGGATCGGCCTCGCGCTGGTCTGCCGGCCGCGCCGCGCCGGTCAGCACGAGGGTGTCGGAGTCGCCGGACGCGTGCGGGGGCGCGAGCCGGAAGGAGCCGGTGGTCCGCGCGCCGGCGTCACCGGCGTCACCGGCGTCACCGGTGCGGTCGCCGGTGCCGTCGTCCGTGCCGGGCGCACCCCCCGTGCCGGACGCACCCCCCGTGCCGGGCGCACCCCCTGCGCCCGGCGCGCCTGCGCTCGCCGCCGCCTCCTCCGCCGTGCCTCCGCCCGCCGGGGCCGGACGCCGCCCGGCCGCCCCGCCGGCTCCGTGCGCCTCGTCCCCCGCGCCGGTCCCGCCCGCCGCGCGCCCCGTGCCCGCCGCGGGCGCCGCCGGAGGCGCGGGCGGCGCCGGCGGTACCGGAGGCGCGGGCGGCGGTGCGGGCAGCGCCAGATCGTGGCCGCAGCCGCCGCAGAAGCGGTCGTCGGCGTCCCGGGGGTCGCCGCAGACCGGGCAGGACGGCGGCGGGGGCGTCGGCGTGGCGGGCGCGCGGCCCGCCGAAGGGGCCGACTCGGGGAGTGGAGGCATGTGTTACACCCAGGTCCTGGGGCGGAAGCGGTTGGCGCGCTCCACCAGTTCGATCCTCGTACCGCCCTGCTGGGCCAGCCGGGCCAGCACCCGGTACGAGCGTTCCAGGCCGAACCGCAGCCCTCGCTCGGTGAGTTCGGCGCCCAGCAGCGACCGGCCGCCGTCCGACGACGGTACGTCCGCGGCGCCCGCCGCCGCCTCCCCGACACGGCCGGACAGCTCCCAGTCCAGCGCGCTGCCCAGCACCTCGGTGGCCAACTGCTCGCGCCGGTGGGAGTCGAGGCCCTGCCGCTGGAGGTCCTCGACCTGGCGTCCGGCGGCGTGCAGGTCGCCGAGCAGGGCCGGGTCCTGCGGCGAGCGGTCGCGCAGCCGGGCCCTGACCGCCGCGACCCGGGCCGCGGTGTAGTGGATCGAGGACTCGGGCACCGACTCCAGCGCCCGTACCGCGCCCGGCCGGTCGCCCGACCGCAGCAGCACCCGGGCCAGGCCGAACGCCGCGCTGACGTAGCTCTGGTCGGTGGTCCACACCAGCCGGTAGTACTCCGCGGCGTTGTCCAGCTGGCCGAGCTCCTCGGCGCACACCGCGAGGCCCAGCTTCGGCGCCGGCTCGCCGGGGAAGGCGTCGTAGACCGCGTCGAAGCTCAGCGCGGCGGTGGCCTGGTCGCCCGCGCACAGCGCGGCCAGGCCGCGGTGCCAGATCACCCGCCAGTCCGCGGTGGCCTCGCCGTCGGCCTCCAGCGCGGCCAGCTCCGCCGCCGCGTCGGCGGTCTGCCCCAGCTCCAGGCGGGCGCGCACGGTCCGCAGCCGCTTCTCCACCGAGTCCTGCGGCGCGGACTGGAGCGCGGCCAGCAGCTCGGCGGGCGCGGCGGCCGAAAGGCCCGCGAGGAAACCGGCGTTGGGGTCGGCGGGGTCGACGTGCGGCACCGGCAGCGCGAGCACCGCGGCGGCCGGGTCCAGGTGCGCGACCGCCGGGACGGACGGCCCCGCGCCGGCGGCGTACGGCCCGCCCCGCGCGGGGAGCGCCGGCGCCGTCCTGCCGCGCCGCGCCGCCTTCTCCAGCCCGCGGTCCGCGCCGAGCGCCGAGGTGTCGCCGGTGACCGGCGGCACCAACTCGGTGTCGACCACCCGCAGTTCGGGGCCGAACAGGGTGGACAGCGCGGGCCGCGGGCGGCCCGTCTCCAGTGCGACGACCTCCCGCAGCACACCCATCAGTTGGTCCGACATCTCCTCCGCGGAGGCGAACCGCTTGCCCGGGTCGGGGTCGGTGGCCCGCACCAGCAGCCGGTAGAAGGACTCGTAGCGGGTGAAGACGTCGATGTTGGCCGGGTCGGGCAGGCTGTCGGCGAAGACGTTGGTGTAGCCCTGGAAGTCGAAGGTCAGCACGGCCAGTGTGCGGGCCACCGTGTAGAGGTCGGAGGCCACCGACGGGCCCACCTCGGCGACCTCGGGCGCCTGGTAGCCGACCGTGCCGTAGATCGCCGACTCGTTGTCGTCCATCCGGCGCACCGCGCCCATGTCGATCAGTTCGAGCCGGTCCTCGGTCTGGATGGCGTTGTCCACCTTGAAGTCGCAGTACAGCAGGTTGCGGCTGTGCAGGTGGCCGAGCGCGTCGAGGGCCTCTATGGCGTAGGCGATGGCCTGCGCGACCGGCAGCGGCTCGCGCCGGCCGTCGGGGGTGCGCCGCTCGTTGGCGATCTCCTTCAGCGACTTGCCGCCGACGTAGGCCATCACGATGTAGCCGTCGAGGGTGCCGGTGCGCTGGTCGAGGTGCTCGACGAAGTTGTAGATGCGGACGATGTTGGGGTGCTCGATCTCGGCGAGGAAGCGCCGCTCGGAGACGGCCGCGGCCAGCGCGTCCTCGTCGCCGGTGTCCAGCAGGCCCTTGAGCACCACCCAGCGGTCGGACACCGCCCGGTCCACCGCCAGGTAGATCCAGCCGAGGCCGCCGTGCGCCAGGCAGCCCACCACCTCGTACTGCCCGTGCACGATGTCCCCGGCGCGCAGCTTGGGCGTGAAGGAGTACGGGTGGCCGCACTTGGTGCAGTAGCCCTCGGTGCGGCCCGGACGGTCGCCGCGGCTGCGGCCCACCGGCGCGCCGCAGTCGCTCTTGCTGCAGTAGCGCTTGCGCTCGGGCACCTCGGGGTCGGCGAGCACCGCCGCGGCCGGGTCGGGCCGCGGGATCGCCGGTACGGACACCAGGCCCGCGCCCAGCTTGCCGCGGGTCGGGCCGCTGGTCCCGGTGCGGCCGCTGCGCACCGACACCGAGGGGCCGGTCCCGGCGCCGGTCAGCGAGGCCGGCAGCCGGCCGGAGACCGAGCGGCGCGAGGCCTGCGAGGAGGAGCGGGACGAGCGCGAGGAGCTCGCGGACGACGAGCGGCCCGACTCGGCGCCGGGGCGCGGCGAGGGCACCGCGGGCGGCGCGGGCGGCGCGCCGGGCGCCGGGGCCCGGCCGGGGGCCGCCGACCCGCCGGACGCTGCCGCCGGCCCGGACCCGCCGGGCCCCCCGGACCCGCCGGGCGCGGCCTGGGCGGGCGCCGCGGCCGGCAGCGGGGCGAGGCCGCAGGTGTCGCAGTACAGCCCGCCGTCGCCCATGTCCTCCAAGGTCCCGTCGCAGCCGGGCCGTTGGCACTTGCTCACGATCTCCCCCTCACACCTTCCGCTGCGGTGCCGGATGTCCCTGTCCTGACCCCCATGGCGGTGGAGATCCCCCGTCTGCGGTCACGCACGGACCGCCCCTCACGGTTCCCCGCGGTCCGCGGGCGTGCGCGGCGTCCCGATCTCGGCGACCGCCTGCTGGTAGCGCCGCACCGTGCGCTCGGCCGCGGCCAGGTCGCACGGCGCGCTCCACAGCAGCCGGCGCGCCTGGTCGTAGCGCTCGATCAGCACCGGGTCCTCGGCCATCCCCAGCCGGGCGACCTTGGCGCGGTAGGCGTCGAGCCGGCCGCGCAGCTCGGCGCGGACCGCGAGCGGCGCGGTCACCGCGGTCAACGAGTCGCGGGCGCGCAGCAGTTCCTCGTCCGCCTGCTCCTCCAGGCCGTCCAGCAGCGGGGAGAGCCGGTGCCACTGCGCGGACCTGGCGAACTCCTCGGCGGCGGCCAGCTGTTCGTGCAGCGCCGAGGACGGGCCGCTGACCGCGGGCACGTCGGAGGCGAGGATCTTGGAGAGCACCTCGACGCGGGCGGCGCGCGCCTCGGCCAGGGTGCGGTCGGCCCGCGACAGCACGTCGCGCAGCCGGCCGAGCCGGTGTTCGGCGTCGTCGCGCACGTGCAGCACGGCCTCGACCTCGCGGCGGATGTCCTCAAGGCGGCGGCCGGCGGCCTCGTAGCGCGAGGTGTCCGGGCGGCCGGGCGCGGGCTCGGCGCGCCAGAAGGCCAGCGGGTCGGAGACGGCCTGGGCGCGCAGCGCGGTCAGCTCGGCGAGCAGGTCCTCCAGGTCGTCGCCGCTGGGATGGGCGCCGGGCCGCACCCCGACCGAGTGGGCGAGCGAGCGGACCCGCTGGGTCTCGGCGGCCAGCAGGTCGATCCGGGCCGGCAGCGCGGACCACACCGAGTCCGCGGCGGCCACCGTCTCCATGGCGCTGTCGTACCAGGCGTTCATCCGGCGCAGCACCTCGGCCAGGCTCAGCCGCTCGGTCAGCCGGGCCGGGCCGGTCAGCGAGCGGGCCGCGTCGGGCACCGCGGCGCCGGTGACGGTCACGCCGTCGCCGCGCAACAGCTCGGTGAGCCGGGCCAGTTCGGTCTGGGTGGGCCAGCGTCTGCGGGCCCGCAGCTCGCGCGCGGTGTTCAGGGCGTCGGTGTACGCCTCGAAGTGCGTCCACAGCGCGGAGACCGCCGCGTCGGTGGTCTGCCAGCGCTCCTTGGTGACGCCGGTCAGCTCCGCGCCCTCCAGCAGCCGGCGGCCGGAATGGTCCTGCAGGGCGAGCAGGGACGACTCGATCGCCTCGTGCTCGGTGCCGAGCCGCGCCAGCGCCCGGTCCACGTCCTCGCGGCTCATCACCGGTCCAGATGGTCCCGCGGACGCCATCTCCCCTACTTTCGCCGTCACTTGGCCGTCACCGCCTGGCCCTCCCCGCCGGCGCCGGTCCTCACTTGTACGCCGGTTGCGGCGGTCCGTCGACACCCGGCAGGTCGGCGGCCAGCCAGTGCCGGTAGGACCGCGTCCAGGCACTGTCCGCCCCGCCCGAACGGTACGCCTCCAGAACCTGGTTGACCCTGCGTACCAGATCATCGTCGCCCAGGTTCATGGCCACACCGTACGGCTCCTCGGTGACCGGCTTCCCGACCAGGTGCACGGTCGGGTCCTGGGCGGCCTGTCCGGCGGCCAGCGCGTTGTCGGTGAAGACCGCGTCGGCCAGCCCGAGTTGCAGCCTGACCAGGCAGTCCAGCTGGTTGTCCACCAGCAGTATGCGGGCGCCGTGCGGGTGGGCGCGCAGCTCGCTCTCGCCGGTGGACCCGCCGGCGGTGCACACCGTGCGGCCCCGCAGCGAGTCGTCGAAGCCGGTGACGGGCGAGCCGACGGGCGCCAGGATCTGCTGCCCGGCCTCGAAGTAGGCGGTGGAGAAGGCGACCTGTCGCGTCCGCGCGCAGTTGACGGTCATGGTGCGCACCACCATGTCGACCTCGTGCCGCCGGATCATCGTGACGCGCTGGGCGGTCGGCACGGTCAGGTACTGCACCGCGTTCTCGTCGCCCAGGACGTCCTTCGCCACCGCCTTGACGATGTCGATGTCGAAGCCGGCGATCCGGCCGCTCGCCGGGTCGCGGAAGCCCCACAGGTAGCTGTTCTGGTCCACGCCGACGATCAGCCGGCCGCGGTCCCTGATCCGTCGCACGGCCGCGCCGTCGGTGCTGCCCGAGGACGGCGACAGGCTCGCGGCGCAGTTCGACGCGCCGTCGGCGGCGGAGGCCGGGGACGCGGCGAACGCGGCGGACACGGAGCCGGACACCGACTCGGGCGCGGAGCCGGACACCGACTCGGACGCGGAGGTGGACACGGAGCCGGACGCCGGGTACGACGCGTCGAGTGCGCGGGCCGCGGTCGTTCCGGCGTCGGAGAACGCGCCGGGCACCGTGGCCGCCCGCGCGGCGCCGCGCACCGCGCCCGCACCGTGCCGGGCCGCCGGGGCGCAGTCCCCGAGCGGGGTGAGGGTGAGCGCGACGGCCGCCGCGCAGGCCGCGCCCATCGCCGCCACGCCGCCCCAGCCCCGCAGCGCCGCCGTCGTCCGCCGTGCCCTGGCGCCGGGCCGGCCGGGTCCGCCGCTCACCGGTACTCCGACAGCCGGCGGCCGATGCCGACCAGCGCGCCCGCCGCGGCGAGCACGGCCAGCAGGCCGGCGCCGAAGGGGAGCAGCGACAGCGCGTCGCGGCCGTCGCCGGCGGCCTTCTGGAACTCGCGCGTCTCTTGGCCGATGGCCTGCTGGAGGCTCGCATCGACCGCGTCGAAGCACTGCCCGGTGGTCTGGGTGACCTCCTGGCCCGCGCTGTTCCGGCCGCCGATGACGTCGGCGACCGCCGTCGTGTAGTCGCCGCCGTCGTCGCTCCTGCGGGCGGCGGTGTGCCGGCCGCGCCAGGTCCGCACGCCGTCGATGGCGGCGTTCACCGGGTCCTTGCCGGCCCGCGCGTCGGCGAGGGAGAGCGCCTGGGCGAGTTCGCCGCCGACGCCGGCCGGGTCCTTGCCGGCCAGGGTGGCCATGCCGGAGTCGAAGCTGGCGTCGTACGCCTCGCCCGAACCGCGCGCGACCAGGGTCAGATTCTCGTCGCCGCGGGCCTGGAGCACCGAGATCCGGGCGCTGTTGAGCACCTGGAGGGACTTGGCGCCGTGCGCGTAGGAGTCGTCCAGGTGGGTGCGGGCCAGGGTGTGCCCGACCAGCAGCCAGACCAGCACCACCGCGCAGGCGCCGCTGGCGGCGAGCATGCCGCGGTTGAACACCCGGTTGGTGCGCCGGAAGTGGCGGCGCTGGGCCCACACCAGGGCGGCCAGGGCGAGCGCGCCGAGCACCCACGCGGTCCACGGCAGCGCCTCGGCGTGGCCGTAGTCGCGGCCCAGGCGCGCGGTCTCGGCCCGGTAGAGCTTGTCGGCGGCGTCCAGCAGGCCGCCCTTCTTGCGCATCTGGTCGTTGGCGTACCGCAGGTAGGCGCCGCCCAGCGGCAGCCCCTGCCGGTTGTCGGCCTGCGCGGTGGCCACCAGCCGGGTGTAGTACGGCAGTTGCTCGTTGAGCGCGGTGATCTGGGTGCGTGCCTCGGCGGAGTCCCCGCTGTTCGCGGCGGCCTCGGTGATGAGCGAGGCGGCGTGCGCGATGTCGTCGTCGTAGCGCTTGGAGACCGCGGCGGGCTGCTGGCCGCCGACCAGGAAGCCGCCGGTCACGGTGGCGTCGGCGTCGGCCAGCGAGCGGTAGATCTCGGCGGCCTTCGCGCTGAGCGGCGCGCTGCGGTGGATCACATGGCCGGCCGCGGCTTGACGGTCGGTGATCTGCCAGGCGGTGACCGCGCCGAACGCGACGACGAGCACGGCCAGCACGGCGCCGATGACGCGCAGCCGGCCCGGTTCCGTGGTGGCCGCGGCGCGCAGCCGCGCCACCGACCCGGCCCAGTCGGTCCGCCGCCGCAGCGGCGCCGGGGAGCCGGCGGACACGGCGGTCGCGCCCGGTGCGCCGGATTCCCCCGCTCCGGCCGCGCCCGCGGTGCCGGCGCCCGGTCCCGCCGCCCGTGTCGGTGTCTGCGTCACGCACCCTCCCCCTGCGAATACCGCTGTGGACCAGCAGTATGGCTGTCGCCGGGCATGCTGCTCCAGCGTGCCCGGGATCATCCTCCCCGGGCCCCCGACAGCCCACACGCCGCCCGGGACCCCGCCGGTTCCGCCCGATCGGCACCGGATCGTCACCGGCCCGGCCGGCGCCGCCGCTCAGGCGCCGTAGTGGGCGCGCAGCCGCGCGTGCGCCCGCGCCGGGGCGGACGTGCGGTCCAGGCCCAGCAGCGCCGCGCCCAGCACCGGGGGAGCGGTCACCACGTGCGGACGGGCCCTGGGCGCGCGGGCGGCCAGCCGCCGGGTGAGCGCGTCCATCAGGTACGGGTGCCGCGCGGCCAGCACCCCGCCGCCCAGCACCACGTCGGCCTCCTCGTCCAGCAGGCCGAGCCGCCCGAGCGCGACCGCGGCCAGCAGCACGATCTCCTCCGCCTGGCGGTCCAGCACCCGCCGCGCCACCGGGTCGCCCGCGTCGCAGGTGGCGAAGAGCACCGGTGTCAGCTCGTGCCGTGCGGCGGGCGGGATGCGCTCCAGGTGCAGCGCCTCGATCAGCGCGTACATCGAGTCCAGGCCGAAGTGCGCCGGCAGCGTACGGGCCAGCTCCGTCGGCTCCCCGCGGCCGTCCTCGGCGCGGGCGGCGTACCACAGCGCCTCCTCGGCCAGGCCCGCCCCGCCGCCCCAGTCGCCGGAGAGCCGGCCGAGCGCCGGGAAGCGCGCGGTGCGCCCGTCGGGCAGCATCCCCACGCAGTTGATGCCGGCCCCGCAGACCACCGCGACGCCGCGCGGGGCGTCCACGCCGGCCCGCAGGATCGCGAAGGTGTCGTTGGCGATCGTGGTCCGCCGCGACCAGCCCAGCGCGTGCAGCGCTTCGCCCAGCCTCTGCTCCTCCACCGGCAGGTCGGCGTTGGCCAGGCACGCCGAGGTGTGCGCGGTCAGCGGCCGGCCGCCGGGCCCCTCGACCTTCAGCCCGGCGTCGGCCGCCGCCCGCTCCACGATCTCCGCGACCGTGCCGACCGCCGCCGCGACGCCGACCACCGGCGGCTGGAAGCCGCCGCCGCGGGCGGCGCCGAGCACCGTCCCGTCGGCGGCGACCAGCGCCACGTCGGTCTTGCTGTTGCCCGCGTCCACGGCGAGGACGCCGCCGGCCACCAGCGGCTGCGCGCCCCCGGTCGGCGGCGGGCCCTCGGGGAAGGTCAGGCCCACGCCAGGTGCTCCCGGTTGTGCGCGATCAGACGGTCGGTCAGGCCCTCGGCGTACTCGTACTGCCCGATCAGCGGGTGGGCGAGCAGTGCGGTGAACACCCGGTCCCGGCCGCCGCGCAGCGCCGCCTCCAGGGCCAGCTCCTCGTACGCGGTCACGTTCGCCACCAGCCCCGCGTACAGCGGCTCCAGCGGCGCGACCGGCAGCGGCGCCACACCGGTGGAGTCCACCGTGGCGGGCACCTCGATCACCGCGTCGTCCGGCAGGAAGGGCAGCGTGCCGTTGTTGTGGGCGTTGACCACCTGCACGTCGCCGCCGAGGCCCGCGGATGCCGGGCGCAGCAGCGAGGCGGCCAGCGCCACGGCCGCCTCCGAGTAGTAGGCGCCGCCGCGCTTGGACAGCAGTTCCGGCTTCTCCTCCAGCGCCGGGTCGCCGTACATCTCCAGCAGCTGCTTCTCCATCGCGGCCACCTCGGCGGCCCGCGACGGCTTGCTGCCCAGCTCGCGCACCACCTCGTCGTGCGCGTAGAAGTAGCGCAGGTAGTAGGAGGGCACCACGCCGAGCCGGTCCACGATCCGCCGCGGCAGGTGCAGGTCGTCGGCGAGGGAGTCGCCGTGCTCGGCCAGCAGCCGCGGCAGCACGTCCTCGCCGTCCGGGCCGCCGAGCCGCACCGCGCGCTCCCAGGTCAGGTGGTTCAGGCCCACGTGGTCCAGGTGCAGGTCCTCGGGCGCCACGTCCAGCAGCGCGGCGAACTTGCGCTGGAAGCCGATCGCCACGTTGCACAGGCCGACCGCGCGGTGCCCGGCCTGCAGCAGCGCCCGGGTGACGATGCCGACCGGGTTGGTGAAGTCGATGATCCACGCGTCGGGCGCGGTCCTGCGCACCCGCTCGGCGATGTCGAGCACGACGGGCACGGTGCGCAGCGCCTTGGCCAGGCCGCCGGCGCCGGTGGTCTCCTGGCCGACGCAACCGCACTCCAGCGGCCACGTCTCGTCCTGGTTGCGGGCCGTCTGGCCGCCGACCCGCAGCTGCAGCAGCACCGCGTCCGCGCCCTCGACGCCCGCCTCCAGGTCGGAGGTGGTGGTCACGACCGCGGGGTGGCCCTGCTTGGCGAAGATCCGCCGGGCCAGCCCGCCGACCAGCTCCAGCCGGTCCGCGGCCGGGTCGACCAGCGCGAGCTCCGACACCGGCAGGGTGTCGCGCAACCGCGCGAACCCGTCGACCAGTTCGGGGGTGTACGTGGAACCGCCGCCCACGACTGCCAGTTTCATCCCTTGACTCCCGTCAGGGTCACGCCTTCGATGAAGGCCTTTTGCGCGAAGAAGAAGACCACGATCACCGGGGCCATCACGAGAACGGTCGCGGCCATGGTCAGATTCCAGTTGGTGTGGTGGGCGCCCTTGAACGACTCCAGGCCGTAGCTGAGCGTCCAGGCCGCCGGGTTGGAGCTGGCGTAGATCTGCGGCCCGAAGTAGTCGTTCCAGCAGGAGAAGAACTGGAACAGCGCGACCGCCGCGATGGCCGGCCTGATCATCGGCACGATCACGGTGAGCAGGGTGCGCAGCTCGCCGCAGCCGTCGACGCGGGCGGCCTCGGTGTACTCCCTGGGCACGGTCAGCAGGAACTGACGCAGCAGGAAGATGGTGAAGGCGTCGCCGAAGGCCATCGGGACGACCAGCGGCCACAGCGTGCCGTCCATCCCCATCTGCTTGGTCCAGAACAGGTACATCGGGATGATCACCACCTGCGGCGGCAGCATCATCGTCGAGATCACCAGCACCATGACCAGGTTGCGGCCGCGGAATCGGAACGTGGCCAGCGCGTACGCCACCGGCAGCGACGAGACGACCGTCAGCACCGTCCCGCCGACCGCGTACAGCACGGTGTTGCGCCACCAGGTCAGGAAACCCGGGGTGTGCCACACGGTGCTGAAGTTCGACCACTGGAACGGGTGCGGCCACAGGTCGCGGGTCAGCGCCTGGTTGTCGCTCATCAGCGCGGTCAGCAGCACGAACACGAAGGGCAGGACGAAGAACGCGGCGGCGGCGACGGCGAGCGCGTGCACGCCGATCCAGTGCAGTGCGCGGCGGCGGCGCAGCGCGCGCCGGGCGCGCGGGTCGGCGGCGGAGCCGGGTCCGGCCGCGGCGGCGTCACGGGTGAGGGTGGCCTGGGTCATGGCGATCAGTCCTCTGCCGACAGGAAGCCGCTGCGGCGGCGCATGAGCAGCGCGGTGAACGCCATGGACAGGGCGAAGAGCACCAGCGCGATGACGCACGCGGCGCCGTAGTCGAAGTGCTGGAAGCCTTCGCTGTAGACCAGCTGGGGCAGCGTCAGCGTCGACTTGTCGGGGTAGCCGGGCTCGAACTGCTGCCCGGAGTTGCCGATCACGCCGCTGGCGACCTTCCCGGCGACCATGGGCTGCGTGTAGTACTGCATGGTCTGGATGACCCCGGTGACCACCGCGAACATCACGATCGGCGAGATGGTCGGCAGCGTCACGAAGCGGAACCGCTGCCACGCGCCGGCGCCGTCCAGCTCGGCCGCCTCGTACTGCTCCCTGGGCACGTCGAGCAGCGCGGCCATGAAGATCACCATCAGGTCGCCGATGCCCCACAGCGCCAGCACGGTCAGCGCCGGCTTGGCCCAGTGCGGGTCGGTGAACCAGCCGGGGGTCGGCAGCCCGATCCCGCCGAGCAGGTGGTCGACCGGCCCGGTGCCGGGGTTGAGCAGGAAGACGAAGGCCATGGTGGCGGCCACCGGCGGGGCCAGGTACGGCAGGTAGAAGGCGGTCCTGAAGAAGCCCGCGCCGGTCTTGACCTTCGTGATCAGCAGCCCGATGCCGAGTCCGAAGACCACCCGCAGCGTGACCGTCACCACGACCAGCCACAGCGTGTTGCGCAGCGCGGGCCAGAAGAAGGGGTAGTCGGTGAAGACGTAGGTCCAGTTCTTCCCGCCCGTCCACGTCGGCGCGTTGATGCCGTTGTAGTGCATGAACGAGAAGTAGACGGTGGAGACCAGCGGGTAGCCGAAGAAGACGCAGAACCCGACGATCCACGGCGACAGGAACGCCAGGGTGCGCAGGGCGCTCCGGCGCCGCTTGGCGCGCAGCAGGGGGTGGACGGCGGCGCTCATCAGCGGGCCTGCGCGATGTCCTTGTCGACCTGCGCGTCGACGCCCCGCAAGCCGGCCTGGAGGTTCTTGGACCTGCCGGACTCGTAGGCGTAGCCGAAGTCCTGCAGCGTCAACTGGTAGGCGCCGCCGTTGACGCTGGGCGGGGTGGTGGTGCTGTGCGGGTTCTGCGCGATGGCGATGAAGGTGCGAAATCCCGGGTCCTGGTCCAGCTTCGGCGACCTGAGCGCGGCCAGCGTGGAGGGGACGTTGTGGATGGCGTCGGCGAAGGACACCACCGCGTCGGTGTCGGTGGTCATGAACTTCACCAGCTGCCAGGCGGCGTTCTTCTTCGCGCTGGTCGACGCGATGCCGATGATCGTGCCGGACAGATAGCCCTTGCCGTACGTGGCGGCCTGGTCGTCGGGCACCGGGAAGGGCGCCACACCCAGGTCCTCCATCCCGGCGTCCCGGGCCATGCCGAGGCGCCACTCGCCGTCGATGCCCATCGCGACCTGCCCGGTCTGCAGCGGGTTCTTGGCGCCGAACTCGTCCCCGAAGGTGGTGCGGTACCGCTCCAGCTTCGCGAAGCCGCCGAGCGCGGCCACCATGTCCTGCTGCCAGCGGAACATCGCGGCGAAGCCGGGGTCCTTGGCGACCTGGGACCTGCCGTCCGCGTCGAAGTACGTCACGCCCCACTGCGCGGCCAGGTGGGTGGTGGTCGACTCGTAGCCGTGGAAGTCCGGCATGAAGCCGAGCTGCGTGTACGTATCGCCCTTGGGCTTCGTCAGCGCGACCGCGTCGGCCTTGAACTCGCTGAGCGTCCTCGGCGGGTGCGTGATGCCGGCCGCGGCGAACGCCTTCTTGTTGTAGTAGAGGCCGTAGGCGTCGCCGAGCAGCGGCAGGGCGCAGCGCTTGCCCTGGTACTGGGTGTACTCCAGCATCGGCTTGGGGAACGTCGTCGCGGGGTCGATGCGGTCCCCGGCCAGGAACGGCGCGAGGTCGGCGAGGGCGCCGGAGGAGCAGAACTGGCCGACGTTGTCGGTGGTGAAGGAGGACACCACGTCCGGCGCCCGGCCGCCGCCGGCCCGCAGCGCCTGGTTGATCTTGTCGTCGGTGATGTTGCCCTGCACCTTGACGTGGATGGTGGGGTGCGCCTTCTCGAACCGGGCGACGTCGTCGTCGATCGCCTTCAGCTCGTTCGGCGCGGACCAGCCGTGCCAGAAGGTGATGGTGACGTCCTTGCCCGCGTCGTCGCTCGCCGAGCCGGTGCTCTGCCCGGTGCACGCGGCCGCGAGCAGGGTGATCGCGGCGGTCGCCGCGAGCGCGGCCGTCGCCTTCGTCAAACGGGACACTGCTCTTACCTCCGGGGGGTGCGTGGCGGGGTGCGCGAGGTGTGCGGGGTGCTCGTCGGGGGCGCGGGTCTCGGGTGCGTGAGGGTGTGCGGTGCCGACGGGACGGCGGGGGCCGTTCCGCTGCGGGTGGTCGGGTGGGTTCCGGTCCGCGGGCCGGGGTCGACGGACGGGGGTCGCGGGGGCTGGGGGCGTGTGTCTCGGGTCGTGTGTCTGGGGTCGTGTGTCTCGGGTCAGCGCGAGGTGTCGAACACCTCGTCGCGTGTGGTGGCGAGCGCGCTCTCCAGCGCGCCGGTCAGCACCGGGTGCGCGGCGACCTCGCCCATCACCAGCCGGGGCCGCGGCACGGCCAGTTCGGCCAGCTCGGACTGGATCAGCGCGCGCAGCGGCTCGCCGCCGGCCGCGGCCACGCCGCCCGCCAGCACGATCAGCTCGGGGTCGAGCAGCGCGACGACCGAGGCGAGGCCGATCGCGTGCCCGGTGGCGCAGCGGGCCAGCAGCTCGGCGTACGCCTCCCGGTCGGCGTCCCGGTCGGCGTCCCGGCCGGTGGTTTGGGCGCTGCCCTGGCCGGTGTCCTCGCCGGTGTCCTCGTCGGCGCTCGCCGCTGCCGCTGCCGCCGCGCGCAGCAGCGCCGCCGCCGCGTCCGGCTGGCTGCCGCGCGGGACCTCCAGGCCGAGTTCGCGGGCGGTGCGCACGACCGCGTTGCAGCCGGCCAGCTCCTGAAAGCCGCCGTTGTTGGCCTTGGTGACGTTGCGCACCAGCGGCGTGCCCGGCACCGGCAGGAAGCCGACCTCGCCCGCGCCGCCGGTCCAGCCCCGGTGCAGCCGGCCGCCGAGGACGATGGCCGCGCCCAGGCCCTCCTCGTTCCACAGCAGCACGAAGTCCTCGTGGCCGCGGGCCGCTCCGATCCGCCGCTCGGCGACGGCGGCGAGGTTGACGTCGTTGTCGTACTCCAGCGGCATCGGCAGCGCCGCGGCCAGCTCGTCCAGCAGCGTCGACCCGTGCCAGCCGGGCAGGTGGCTGGCGTAGCGCAGCCGCCCGGTGCTGGGGTCGAAGGCGCCCGGCGTGCCGATCACCACCCGGTGCAGGTCGGCGCGGTTCAGCCCGGCCGCCTTCACCGCGCCGTCCAGCGCCCGCACCACCTGCTCCACCGTGCTCCCGGTGCGGTGCTGCGGGGTGGGCAGCCGGAACTCGCCGACGGTGCGCCCGGTGATGTCGGCGACCGCCGCCCTGATCCGCTCGGCGGTGACGTCCAGCCCGGCGACGTGGGCGGCGGCCGGATTGACCGAGTACAGCTGGGCGTTCGGGCCGGGGCGACCCGCGGTGGTGCCGGTGGCCAGCACCAGCCCGGCCGCCTCCAGCCGGGCGAGCAGCTGCGAGGCGGTGGGCTTGGACAGCCCGGTCAGCTTGCCGATCCGGGTCCGGGAGAGCGTGCCGTGCTCCAGCAGGAGGTCGAGCGCGGCGCGGTCGTTCATGGCGCGCAGGACGCGCGGCGTACCAGGGGTGCCAGCCATGCGCGCCATCCTCCCTCAGTTCACTGTTAGGAAACTTTCCTATTGGCGAACGTCAAGGTAGGCCCGCTGTCGGCGGAGCGTCAAGGGGGCTCGGCGCCCTCCCGCCCAAGTCGTTACCTTCGGGCGGGGAGGGTGGAGCCGGGGAGCGCGGGAACGCGGGGAGGCCCGGGAGTTCGGGAGCGCGGGAGGCCGGGGAGGCCGGAGGCCGACCCGGGCGATGTGGGGGCGCGTCCCTCGCCGGCGTCGGCGTCCGCCGCGGACTGCCGGGGCACGTTGCCGCCCGAGCCGTTGCCGCCCGAGCCGTTGCCGGTGGACCCGTTGCCGCCCGGCGCGTCGCCGTCCGCGCTCTCGGCCGCCGCGTTCTCCGCGAACTCCGCCGTGCCCGGCGGCTCCACCGCCGCGGCCGTCGGCGCGCCGCTGACGATCGCGATCCCGGCCCTGTCGAAGGCCCGCTTGATCCGCCAGCGCAACTCTCGCGCGACCTCGGCGGCCTGCCCGGGCATCGTCTTGGCCCGGACCTGCACGACCACCGACTCCGCGGTCACCGAGGCCAGGCCGAGCACCTTCACCGGCTCCCACAGCCGCTCGTCCCAGGGGCTGGCCTCGGTCATCTCCTCGGCGGTGGCCGCGATCACCGACCGCGCGCGGTCCAGGTCCTGGTCCGCGCCGACCTGCACGTCCACGATCGCGGTCGCCCAGCCCTGGCTGAGGTTGCCGATCCGCTTGACCTCGCCGTTGCGCACGTACCAGATCTCGCCCTCGTCGCCGCGCAGCTTGGTCACCCGCAAACCGACCTCGACGACCGTGCCGGTGGCCACGCCCGCGTCGATCACGTCGCCGACGCCGTACTGGTCCTCAAGGATCATGAACACGCCGGACAGGAAGTCGGTGACCAGGTTGCGGGCGCCGAAGCCGATGGCCACGCCCGCCACGCCCGCGCTGGCCAGCAGCGGCGCGAGGTTGATCTTCAGCACCGACAGCACGGTCAGCGCCGCGGTGCCCAGGATCAGGAACGACGCCACGCTCCTGAGCACCGAGCCGATCGCCTCGCTGCGCTGCTTGCGCCGCTCGGCGTTGACCAGCAGGCCGCCCAGCGTGGTGCCGGCGGCGGCCTCCGCGCCCCGGTTCATCCGGTCGATGGTCCGGCTGATCGCGCGGCGCACCACCTGGCGCAGCACGACGGCGATCACCACGATGAGCAGGATGCGCAGGCCGGCCTGCAGCCATCCGGCCCAATTGTCGTCCACCCAGCTGCTGGCCTGGTGGGCCGTGCGCGGCAGGGCGAGCCGGACGGCGGGGGTCGTCCCGGTGGACACGTGCGAGAACCTCCGTGGAGCGGCGAGGGCACCAATCTAACCGCAGCGCCGACGCACTCCTGTTGCGCTCTCGTTGCCCGATCGAGGAGCGGAAAGCCTCCGCACAGGGGAGTAAAGGAGTATGAGTGCGATTCCGCAGCGAAGCGGTGTGGTCCAAAACACCCCCGGTCCGTTACCCGGGCATGGTGGCGCGGTGCACCGCCTTCCGGAGAGACTTGAGCCAGATCGTCCCGGCGCGAGCCACGCGCCGCCGGCGTTAAAGGAGGCATCCGTGCCGCATGTCCTGGTCCTGAACGCGTCGTACGAGCCGCTCGGCGTCGTACCGCTCCGCCGCGCGCTCGTCCTCGTGCTCAACAACAAGGCCGTGTGCCTCGAGGAATCCGGCGCCTACCTGCACAGCGAGACGCAGGCCCTGCCGGCGCCCAGCGTCGTCAAACTCACCAAATTCGTGCGTGTGCCCTTTCGCGGCACCGTGCCCCTGACCCGCCGGGCCCTGTTCGCCCGGGACGGCGGGAAGTGCGCGTACTGCGGGGCCGCCGCCACCAGCGTCGACCACGTCATCCCGCGCAGCCGCGGCGGACAGCACGCCTGGGACAACGTGGTGGCGGCCTGCAGGCGCTGCAACCACGTCAAGGCGGACCGGCACGTCGCCGAGCTGGGCTGGCGGCTGCGCCATCAACCCGCCCCGCCGTCGGGCCTGGCCTGGCGGATCATCGGGACCGGTCATAGGGACCCGCGCTGGCTGCCATACCTGCAGCCTTTCGGCGCGGACGACGCCTTGGCCCGGATCGACGGCATCTCAGCCTGAGATCCGGGCCTTCGTGTTTGTCGGTGGCGCCCCTGACCAGCGGATTCGCAAGCCGGGGGCACCGTCGTAGGCCGGTACGGCGCGCCCGGCCGCCGACCGGGTCCGGCACCGTGCCCGAACCCCCGCGGCGGCCCGAAGCCCGGGCCGCGCCTTGGCGGTCCCGGGGCGTCAGCCGGTGACGGCGTACGCGGCGATGGCGAAGAGGGAGTAGCCGTAGCGGGTGGCGCGGTGGACGCCCTGGACGCGCAGGTAGCGGGCGTCCTGCGGGGAGTCGAGCCAGACGGTCTCGTGGCCGCCGCTGCCGTCGGCGACCGTGGCGGCGGTGTGCCAGGTGACGCCGTCGGCGGAGGTCTGCAGCGTGTATCGGGAGGCGTAGGCGTCCTGCCAGTCCAGCTCGACGCGGCCGATCCGGGCCGGCGCGGGCAGCTGGACCTGGACCCAGGCGTCGTCGCGCGCGGGGGAGGACCAGCGGGTGGCCGGGTCGCCGTCGGCCACGGCGGAGGCGGGGAAGTCCGGCGTCTCGTCGCCCGAGGAGGTGGCCGCCGCGCCGCGGACCAGGTCCGGGCCGCCGGTGCGCGGATGCGTCGTGACGGTGATCCGCCGCTCCACGGTGCGGCCGGCCACGGTGAAGCGCACCGGCACGCCGTACCGGCCCGGCGCGGTCCCGGCCGGCACGGCCACCCGCAGCTCGACGCGCGCGGTGGCGCCCCGGGGGAGCGGCAGCGACGGGTGCGCCGCGGTCACCCGGATGCCGTCAGGGCCGGGCGCGGCGGGCGCCACGGCGACCGAGGCGTCGCGCGGCAGCCCGGAGACGACGGCCGCGGTCACCTCGGTCGGCGCGCCGCCCGCCTCCGCGTCCACCTCGGGCCGGTCCAGCGTCACCCGCGGCGGCTCGGCGAACCACGGCACGACCTCGCGGACCCCGGCGCCGTCGCTCAGCCGCACGGCGTCGGCGAGGACGCCGGCGGGCAGCTCGGTCCACCCCGAGCCGCCGGCGTCAGGACCGGAGCGCGGGGCCGATTCCGGGCCGGAGCCCGGGGCTGCTCCGGAGCCGGACGCCGATCCCGGGCCGGAGCCCGTACGTGAGGCCGTGCCCGTACGCGGATCAGTGGCCGTACGCGCATCCGTGCCCGCGCCCGACCCCGAGCCCCCGCCCGTACCGGACGCCGTACCGGACGCCGCACCCGACGCCGGCCCCGCCCCAGCGCCGCTCAGCGTGCCGATCGTGCGCCAGCCGCCGCCCGCGGTGTGGACCTCGACGGTGACCGGCTTCGCGGGTGCGCCCGAGCCGTGTGGGGCCGAGGCGGGGGCGCCGTCGCCGCCGGGTGAGCGGGGCGGGTCGGCGACGACGGTCACCGTGTCCAGCCGGCGCGCGCCGTCGAAGCGCACCGTCAGCGGGCCCGCGCCGGCCGCGGTGGACAGGTCGCCGTCGACCGCTGCGGAGGCGTGCGCGCCGCCGGTCGCGGTGGGCGTCCTGCTCCCGCTGACCGTGACCGCGAACTCCCGCACGGTCACCGCGCCGGGCTGCCCGCCGGTCGCCCGCAGCCGCACCTCGCGGGCCCTGGTCCCCTCCGGCAGCGTCGCGCTGATCACCGCCTGGTCGTGGTACTCGCCGATCTTCCGCCAGCCGGTGCCGTCGTCGCCCGCCACCTCCAGCACCGCGTCGTGCAGGAAGTCGTCGGAGCCGCTGCCGTCGCCCATCGCCACCCGCACCGCGCTGAGCGGGCGCTCGGCGCCGAGGTCCACGCCGAAGGAGTCGTCGGGCTGCGGCGGCGCGGCGCTCGACCACGCGGTGCCGTCCTTGCCGTCGACCATCGCGGCCGGGTCGGTGCCGTGGCCGGAGGCCATCGTGGTGGTCGCGGTGCGGCCGTCGGCGCGCAGGCCCAGCCAGGCGTCGCCGCTCGCCGCGGCCCGGGTCAGGAAGTCGTCCAGGGCGCCGTCGCCGACGGTGACCGTGTCCTGGGCCAGCGCCTCCCTGGCCGTGTCCAGCGACCTGCGGGCCCGCCACGCCGCCGCGCCGTCGCCCTCGGCCTGCGCGACCAGCATGTCCACGGCCTGCTCGCCCGCCGCGCCGTACTGCGCCAGCCGGGTGAGCCACGGCCCGGCCTCGTCGCCGAAGGTCCCGCCGGCCAGCGGGCCCAGCGCGCCGGGCGCGCCGCGCATCACCGTGAAGGCCGCGCGCAGCCGGGCCGCCGCGGCGCGCAGCGCGGGCAGGTCGGGCACGCCCTCGGGGCTCGCCGCGGCCCGCGCCCTCCAGAAGTCGTCGACCAGCGGGCGCAGGTCCGCCGAGTCGGACGCGCTGCCGGCCAGCGCCGAGGACCGCTCGTCGCCGGCCAGCGTGCGCAGCGCCTGCCGGGCGGCCGTGCCGGGGCCCGCGAGGTCGTCGATCGCGGCCTGCCAGGACGCCCGCGGGTCGTAGGCGTCGGGGTTCCAGGCGAAGTCGGCGGCGGTGAACAGCGGTACGCGCGAGGCCGCCGGCTGCTGCATCCCGGCGGCGACCACCCCGGCGGTCGCGGTCGCGACGGCCGGGTCGCGGCCGGTGTAGGGGCCGAGGAAGAGGCGGTCGGGGGCGAAGTCGTTGACCGGGTAGTTGTCCTCGGTGAGCACCGGGTGCCCCAGCGCCGCGGTCACCGCGGCCACCTGCCCGCCGGTGATGGTGCCGGGCAGCACGCCCACGCCCGTCCAGGCCACCGCGACCGACGGGTCGAGCGCGTCGGCGAGCGCGCTGCGGTACGGCGTCGCGCCGTCCTGGTAGAACTCGGTCGGCAGCAGCGAGAGCGGCGGAGCGGCGGCGCCGTACTTCGCCTTCAGGTGCGCGGCGACGGCGCCCGCGACCGCGGCCTGGGCGCGGGCCGCGGCGGCCGGGCCGTCGCCGAACCGCGCGGCGTCGGCGCCGCAGTGCCACTCGCTGTAGCCGACGTCCTGGAACTGGAGCTGGAACGCCCGCGCGCCCAGCGCCCACATCGCGTCCAGCTTGCGCTCCAGGGCGCGCCGGTCGGCGTCGGAGGAGAAGCACATGGACTGGCCGGGCGCGACCGCCCAGGCGACCGTGACGTGGTCCTGCGCGGCCCGCGCGGTCAGCGCGCGGAAGTCGGCGCGCTGGGCCGCCGGGTAGGGCTCCTTCCACTGCGCGCGGCGGTACGGGTCGTCGCCGGGCGCGTAGAGGTAGAGGTTCTGCTTGGTGCGGGCCATGAAGTCCAGCTGCGCCAGCCGCTGGGCCCGCGTCCACGGGACGCCGTAGAAGCTCTCGGCGGTGCCGCGGACCGGGGCGGCCGGCCAGTCCCGCACGGTGACGGCGCGGAAGCCCGTCACGTCCGGCTGGGCGGTGACGAGCTGACGCAGCGTCTGGGCGGCGTGGAAGAGGCCGTCGGGGCCGACGCCGTCCAGCGCGACCACCCGGTCGTCGACGGCGAGGCGGTAGCCGCCCGACGGCAGGCCGGCAGCGGCGGGCGCGCCCAGGTCGTGCAGCGGGTCCCGCGCCGCGCGGCCGGCGTACACGGTCAGCCCGCCGCCCAACGGCGGCACGGGCGGCGCCGCGGTCCGCACCACCTGGCGCGCGCCCGCGTCGCGCAGCGCCCGCTCGACCACGTCCACGGCGTACGGGTCGGCGTCCGGCCCCGCCACCAGCACCACCACGTCGGTGACGGCGGCGAACCTCCCCCGGGCGACCATGCTCTGCGGCCTCGGCCAGACCCCGGCGGCCCGCACCCGCACCGCACCGCGCGCGGCGCGGAGGTTCGCCGGGGCGGACGTCGCCGCGGCAGCGGGAACCGTCGGGGAGGTCACCTTCGCCCCGCCCGCGGGCGCGGCCCCGGACGCCGTCTGCGAAGCGGCCCCGGACGTCGCGTCGGACGCGGCCCCGGCCACGGCCTTCGGCACCGCCCCGGCCGCCGGATCGGCCACCGCCGAGACCTGCCCGAGCCAGCCACCCACCACGGTGGCCACCACCGCCACAGCGGAACTCCTGCGGAGCACACGTCCCTCCGGGGTCTGATGACACCGCCCGAACCGGGAGCCCATCACCCCCGCGCCCCACGTGTCAACGCCCGTTCCCCCATGGGTGGGGACGGGCGGCTCGCCGCCCGGACGGCGGGCCACGCGCAGTCGTCCACAGGGGTTCCGCGGGGTGGCGGGGCGGTGTGTGAGGATGGGCGTCTCAACGGATGAGAAGGAGTGGGCCGCTGTGGCTGGTACGAACCTCACACGTGAGGAGGCGCAGGAGCGGGCGCGCCTGCTGCGCGTGGACGCTTACGCCGTCGAGCTGGACCTGCGCGGCGCCCAGGACGGCGGGACCTTCCGCTCGGCGACCACCGTGACGTTCGAGGCCCGCGAGGCCGGGGAGACGTTCATCGACCTCGTCGCGCCGGCCGTGCGCGAGGTGGTGCTCAACGGCGAGGCGCTGGACCCCGCCGCGGTCTTCGCCGACTCCCGCATCGCGCTGGCCGGCCTGCGCCGGGGGGCGAACGAACTGCGCGTGGTCGCCGACTGCGCCTACACCAACACCGGAGAGGGCCTGCACCGCTTCGTCGACCCCGTCGACAAGCAGGCGTACCTCTACACGCAGTTCGAGGTGCCCGACGCCCGGCGCGTCTTCGCCAGCTTCGAGCAGCCCGACCTGAAGGCCGCCTTCGCCTTCACCGTGCGGGCCCCGGCCGGCTGGACGGTGGTCTCCAACTCCCCGACCCCCGAGCCCACCGCGGACGGCGTGTGGGCCTTCGAGCCCACCCCGCGCATCTCCTCCTACGTCACCGCGCTGATCGCCGGCCCCTACACCGCCGTGCACAGCAGCTGGGACGGCGATGGCCGCAGCGTGCCGCTGGGCATCTACTGCCGCCCCTCGCTCGCCGAGCACCTGGACGCCGAGGCGATCTTCGAGGTCACCCGCCAGGGCTTCGACTGGTTCCAGGAGAAGTTCGACCACCCCTACCCGTTCGCCAAGTACGACCAGCTCTTCGTCCCGGAGTTCAACGCCGGCGCGATGGAGAACGCGGGCGCGGTCACCATCCGCGACCAGTACGTCTTCCGCTCCAAGGTCACCGACTCGGCCTACGAGCTGCGCGCCGAGACCATCCTGCACGAGCTGGCCCACATGTGGTTCGGCGACCTGGTCACCATGGAGTGGTGGAACGACCTGTGGCTGAACGAGTCGTTCGCCACCTACACCTCCATCGCCTGCCAGGCCCACGCCCCCGGCTCGAAGTGGCCGCACTCGTGGACCAGCTTCGCCAACACGATGAAGACGTGGGCGTACCGCCAGGACCAGCTGCCCTCCACCCACCCGATCATGGCGGAGATCAACGACCTGGACGACGTGCTCGTCAACTTCGACGGGATCACGTACGCCAAGGGCGCCTCAGTGCTCAAGCAGCTCGTCGCCTATGTCGGCATGGACGCTTTCTTCGCCGGCGTGCAGGCGTACTTCAAGCGCCACGCCTGGGGCAACACCCGGCTGACCGACCTGCTCGGCGCCCTGGAGGAGACCTCCGGCCGCGATCTGAAGACGTGGTCCAAGGCGTGGCTGGAGACCGCCGGCATCAACGTGCTGCGGCCCGAGCTGACCGTCGGCGACGACGGCGTCGTGACGTCCTTCGCGGTCCGCCAGGAGGCCCCCGCGCTGCCCGCGGGCGCCAAGGGCTCCGCCGTGCTGCGCCCGCACCGCATCGCCGTCGGCGGCTACGACCTCCAGGACGGCAAGCTGGTCCGCACCACCCGCGTGGAGCTGGACGTGGACGGCGAGCTGACGGAGGTGCCCGAGCTGACCGGCGTGCGCCGCCCCGACGTGGTGCTGCTCAACGACGACGACCTGTCGTACGCCAAGGTCCGGCTGGACGAGCAGTCCCTGGCCACCGTGCGCGACCACCTCGGCGACTTCACCGAGTCGCTGCCGCGCGCCCTGGTCTGGGCCGCCGCCTGGGACATGACGCGGGACGGCGAGCTGGCCACCCGCGACTACCTGGAGCTGGTGCTGCACGGCGTCGCCAAGGAGTCCGACATCGGGGTGGTGCAGTCCCTGCACCGCCAGCTCAAGCTGGCCCTGGACCTGTACGCGGACCCGGCCTGGCGCGAGACCGGTCTGGCCCGCTGGACCGAGGCGTCCCTGGAGCACCTGGCCGCCGCCGCGCCGGGCAGCGACCACCAGCTCGCCTGGGCGCGGGCCTTCGCCGACGTGGCCCGCACCCCCGAGCAGCTCGACATCCTCCAGGGCCTGCTGGACGGCACCACGGAGTACGAGGGCCTGGCCGTCGACACCGAGCTGCGCTGGGCGCTGCTGACCCGGCTGGCCGCGACCGGCCGGGCCGGCGAGGAGGCGATCGAGGACGAGCTGAAGCGCGACCCCACCTCCGCGGGCGAGCAGCACGCCGCAGGCGCCCGCGCCGCGCGGCCCGTCGCCGAGGCCAAGGCCGAGGTGTGGGCCTCGGTCGTGGAGGACGACAAGCTGCCGAACGCGGTGCAGGAGGCGCTGATCGGCGGCTTCGTCCAGACCGACCAGCGCGAGCTGCTCGCGCCCTACACCGAGCGGTACTTCGCGGCGCTCAAGGACGTGTGGGACTCGCGCAGCCACGAGATGGCCCAGCAGATCGTGGTCGGGCTCTACCCCTCGTTCCAGGTCGTGCAGGCCACCCTCGACGCCACCGACGCGTGGCTGGCCGCCGCCCAGCCGGCGCCGGCGCTGCGCCGCCTGGTCGTCGAGGCCCGCGCGGGCGTCGAACGCGCGCTCAGGGCCCAGGCCGCCGACGCCGCGGCGGGCGCCGCGCGCTGACGCCCCCCGGATCGCTGCGCCGGGCGGGCGGCCTGCCCGCCCGGCCCGGCGAGCCTCCTGCGCGCCCCGCGCGTTCCACGTCAAGGTGAGGCCGACCGCTTCACCCCCGGGGAGGAACGCGCATGGCCGAGTTGACCCGCCGCCGGCTCCTCGGATCGGCGGCCGGGGCGATGGGCGGCGCCGCGGCCCTCGCCCTGCTGCCGCCCAGCGTGCAGCGGGCGGTCGCGGCCGGCCCGGTCCGCGGCGGCTCCCTCGCCGACATCGAGCACGTCGTGATGCTGATGCAGGAGAACCGCTCGTTCGACCACTACTTCGGCACGCTCTCCGGCGTCCGAGGCTTCGCCGACCCCGACGCGCTGACGCTGTCCACCGGCCGCTCGGTCTTCCACCAGCCCGACGAGGTGAACCCGGACGGCTACCTGCTGCCGTTCCACCTGGACACCCACAGCACCAGCGCCCAGGCGATCCCCTCCACCAGCCACGCCTGGTCGGTGCAGCACCAGGCGTGGAACGGCGGCCGGATGGACCAGTGGCTGCCCGCGCACCGCAAGGCCGACGGCGCCAACGGCCCGTATGTGATGGGTTACTACACCCGCGAGGACATCCCGTTCCAGTTCGCGCTGGCCGAGGCGTTCACGATCTGCGACAACTACTTCTGCTCGGTGATGGGCCCGACCTGGCCCAACCGGCTGTACTGGATGACCGGCACGATCGACCCGTCCGGGACCCGCGGCGGCCCGGTGATCTCCAACAGCGACCCCAAGCCGTACACCTGGACCACCTACGCCGAGCGGCTGCAGGCGGCCGGGGTGAGCTGGAAGGTCTACCAGCAGGACGACGACTACGGCTGCAACGTCCTGGAGTACTTCGGGACCTTCCGCGCCGCGCAGCCCGGCTCCGCGCTCTACGAGCAGGGGGTGCGGCCCGGCCCGGCCGACGCGTTCGAGGAGGACGCCAGGAACGACCGGCTGCCGACCGTCTCGTGGATCATCCCGACCAGCGTGCAGTCCGAGCACCCGGACTTCCTGCCGGCCGCCGGCGCGGACTTCGTGGCCGCCAAGATCGAGGCGGTGGCGGCCAACCCGAAGGTGTGGGCGAAGACCGCGTTCATCCTCAACTACGACGAGAACGACGGGCTGTTCGACCATGTGCCGCCGCCGGTGCCGCCGGCCGGGACGCCCGACGAGTTCGTGCAGGGCCTGCCGATCGGCGCGGGGTTCCGGGTGCCGGCGATCGTCGTCTCGCCGTGGACGGTCGGCGGCTGGGTGGCCAGCGAGGCCTTCGACCACACCTCGCCGCTGCGGCTGCTGGAGCACCTCACCGGCGTCCGCGAGCCGAACATCAGCCAGTGGCGGCGCGACACCTTCGGCGACCTCAGCTCGGTGTTCCGCTTCGCCGACGCCCGGCCGACCGCGCCGGCGCTGCCCGACGACACCGCCGAGCAGCTCGCGCGGGCCGAGCAGGACGTGGCGACGCTCCCCGCGCCGGTGCTGCCGGGCGCGGACCAGGACTTCCCCCAGCAGGAGCCCGGCTCACGCCCCCACGTCTGAGCGGGGCCGGCGGCCGACGGCACGGCGGCGCGCCGCCGTGCGCCACGGGGGGCCGGTGCGCGCCGCCGCGCTCCGCGCGCGTCAGCCGCGCTGCTGCTTGCGGGACTTGTCGGTCACCATCACCAGGCCCGCGATGATGCCGAAGAGCACCAGCGGGCACGCCACGAACAGGCCCAGCGTCTGGATGACGCTCAGGCCGGAACCCGGGTCGTCGCCGTCGTCGCGGGTCAGCGCGAACGCGGGGGACGACATCAGCATGATCAGCGTCGTACCGGCGGTGACGACGCCGGCCCGCACGGCCTTCTTGGTGTTCTTGTCCACGCGCTCAATGTAGTGACCGCCGTCCGGGTCCGCGCGCCCGGGGTGCCTTACGGCGCCCCGCGCCGCCCGAGCGGCGCGCCCCTCCCGCGTCGTCATGGCGCTGGGCGTCATCACGGCGCCGGGCGTCGTCACGGCGCCGCGCGCCGCCCCCGCGCGTCCCGCGCCAGCGCCCCGCGCACCTCCTCCGCCAGGTCGTGCAGGCGGCGCGAGGACGCCAGCTGCTCCAGCGTCAGCGGCACGCCGTCCGGCCCGGCCACCGGCAGCCGCCAGTTGGGGTACTCGTCGGAGGTGCCCGGAAGGTTCTGCGGGCGGCGGTCGCCCACGCCGTCCGGCAGCCACACCCCGACCATCCGGGCCGGCGTCCTGGCCAGGAACCGGTGCACGGCCTTGACCACCGCCTCCTCGTCGCCCGTGCCCTCCGGCAGCAGCCCGAGCCGGCCGAGCAGCGCGATCCACTCGGCGACCTCCGCGCCGTCCGCCGCCTGCTCCTCGGCCAGCGGCCTGGTCAGCAGCCCCAGCCGGTGCCGCAGCTCGACGTGCTCGCCGGTCAGCCGCGCCGCCGTGCTCGGCAGGTCGTGGGTGGTGGCCGTGGCCAGGCACGACTCGCGCCACGCGGCCGGCGGCAGCGGCCTGCGGTCGGCGTCCGCGCCGGAGTAGTCGCGCTCGAACCACAGCACCGAGGTGCCCAGCACGCCCCGGTCGGCCAGCTCCTCGCGCACCCCCGGCTCGACCGTGCCCAGATCCTCGCCGATCACCACCGCCCCCGCCTCGTACGCCTCCAGGGCCAGCAGCCCGAGCATCGCCTCGGCGTCGTAGCGGACGTACGCGCCGTCGGTCGGCAGCCGGCCCTCGGGCACCCACCACAGCCGGAACAGGCCCATCACATGGTCCATCCGCAAGCCCCCGGCGTGCCGCAGCAGCCGGGCGACCAGGTCGCGGTAGGGCGCGTAGCCGGTGGCGGCCAGCGCGTCCGGGCGCCACGGCGGCAGCCCCCAGTCCTGGCCGCGCGCGTTGAAGGCGTCCGGCGGCGCGCCCACCGACATGCCCGCGGCCAGCACGTCCTGCATCGCCCAGGCGTCCGAGCCGCCCGGGTGCACGCCCACCGCCAGGTCGTGCACGATGCCCACCGGCATGCCGGCCTCGCGCGCCGCCCGCTGCGCCGCGCCGAGCTGCGTGTCGGTCAGCCAGGCCAGCCAGCAGTGGAAGTCCACCCGGTCCAGGTGCGCGCCGCGCGCCCTGGCCACCTGCGGCGAGCGGGGGTCGCGCAGCCCCGCCGGCCAGGAGTGCCAGTCCGGGCCGTGCAGCTCGGCCAGCGCCGACCAGGTGGCGTGGTCGTCCAGCGCCTGGCCCTGCGCGGCCAGGAAGTCGGCGTAGGCGGCCCGGCGCCCCGGGCTCAGCGGCACCGTCCGCAGCAGCTCCAGCGCGGCGGACTTCAGCTCCCACACCGCGTCCCGGTCGATCAGCGCGTCCTTCAGCAGCACGTTGTCTCGCAGCGCGGCGGCGCGGCGCAGCAGCCGGTCGGCCTCCTCGCGCGCCTCGGCCGGCAGGTAGGCGTACTCCGGCACCTCCTCGATCCGCAGGTAGACCGGATCGGGGAAGCGCCGCGAGGACGGGCGGTACGGCGAGGGGTCGGTGGGACGGCCGGGCACCGCCGCGTGCAGCGGGTTGATCTGCAGGAACCCCGCGCCGAGCGTCCGCCCCGACCAGGCGGCGAGGTCGGCCAGGTCGCCGAGGTCGCCCATGCCCCACGACCGCGAGGACAGCACCGAGTACAGCTGCGCCATGAAGCCGAAGGTGCGGCCGGGCGGGCCGGGCAGCCGGGCGGGGGCCACGACCAGGTCGCCGTGCGCGGTCCTGCCGTCGGGCGCGGCGGCCCGCAGCGCGTAGCGGCCGGGGGTGCGCGGCGGGTCGGGCAGCTCCTCGCCGGCCGCGGTCCGCACGGTCAGCCGGGTGCCCTCGGGCAGGTCCGGCAACGCCGCGCGCAGCGACGGGCCCGCGCCGCCGCGCGGCGCCCGCACCACCGTGCACGGCGGCAGCAGCGCGTGCGTGCGGCGCTGCTCCGCGGCGGCGAGCGCGTCGCGCACCGCGCGGTCGGTGCTCGCGTCCACGCCCAGCGAGGCCAGCACGGCGACGACGCTGTCCGCGGGAACGCGCTGCTCCACGCCGGGCGCGGGGTGGTACACGACGTCCACGCCGTACATCGCGGCGAGCCGTTCCCGGGTCATCGGGCCTCCGTCCCTGCGGCGGTCGCCCGCCGTCCGTCCCTCCCGGCGGCCGCGTCGACGCGGCCGCCGCTGCGGGGGTGTGCCGGAACCCTTCCCGCGGTCACGCGGCTTCTATCCCCTCGGCACGGGGGTTGTCCCCACCCCGGGGACGGCGGCGAGCGCCATGGTCGCCCGGCGTCGCGCTCCGTAGCGTCGGGAGGGTCGGCGCCGGGTGCGCCGCGGAGGACGCCACCGAGGACGGAACAAGGACGGAAGGGGCCCACGGCCATGGAGCACGCGGTCGAACTGCGTGAGGTGCGCCGCACCTACGGGAAGGGCGACGCCGCCGTGCACGCGCTGCGCGGCGTGGACCTGGCGCTGCCACGGCAGAGCTTCACCGCCGTGATGGGACCCTCCGGCTCCGGCAAGAGCACCTTCCTGCAGTGCGCGGCCGGGCTGGACCGGCCGACCTCGGGCGCGGTGCTGCTCGGCGGCCAGGACATCACCGGGCTCGGCGAGAACCAGCTGACCCGGCTGCGGCGCAGCCGCGTCGGCTTCGTCTTCCAGTCCTTCAACCTGCTGCCGTCGCTGACCGTGCAGCAGAACGTCCTGCTGCCGCAGCGCCTGGCCGGGCGCCGCCCGGACCGCGCGCGGGCGGCGGCGGTGCTCGCCTCGGTCGGCCTGGAGGGGCACGGCAGGCGGCGCCCCGGGCAGCTGTCCGGCGGACAGCAGCAGCGGGTGGCGATCGCCCGCGCGCTGGTCACCGAGCCCGAGGTGGTCTTCGCCGACGAGCCGACCGGCGCGCTGGACACCGGCACCGCGCGCGACGTGCTCGGGCTGCTGCGGCGCGCGGTGGACGCGATGGGCGCCACCGTCGTCATGGTCACCCACGACCCGGTCGCCGCCTCGTACGCCGACCGGGTGCTCTTCCTCGCCGACGGCGCGCTGGCCGGACAGCTCACCTCGCCCGACCCGACCGCGATCGCCGACCGCATGGTCGCGCTGACCGCGCGCGGCGGCTCGCTGGGGGCCGCGGCGTGAACGGCCTCGCCCGCGCCTCGGTGCGGTTCCGCCCGGCGTCCTTCGTCGGCACGTTCGTCGCGCTGCTGTTCGCCGCGGCCGTGGTGACCGCGTGCGGCACGCTGCTGCAGACCGGCATCACCGCGCACGTGCCGCCGGCCCGCTACGCCCATGTGCCGGTCGTCGTCGCGGCCGATCCGCAGGCGAGCGTCACCACCGGCCACGGCGACGACCGGGACACCGAGTCCGAGCCGCTCACCGACCGGCCCCGCCTGCCGGCCGCGCTCGCCACGCGCGTCGCCGCGCTGCCGTCGGTGGCCGCGGCCGTGCCCGACGTCTCCTTCCCGGCCACGGCCGCGCACCTGCCGGACCTGACGGTCCGCGACTGGTCCGCCCACACGATCGCCTCGACGGCGTCCGCCGGGGATGCGGCGTCGGCGGGGGATGCGGCGTCGGCGGGGGACGCGGCGTCCACGGGGGATGCGGCGTCCGATACGGCGTCCGCCGCACCGTCGGGCGCGGGGCCGGCCGTTCACGCCCCTGGCGCCGGCGAGGTGGTGTTGGACGCCGCGGCCGCGCGGGCGGCCGGGGCCGGGGTGGGGGACCGGATCACGCTGACGACGCCCGCGGGGACCGCGACGTACCGGGTGTCCGGGGTGCTCGGCGGCGGCACGGCGGCACGGGCGGCGGGGCCGGGGTCCGCGCCGGAGGCCTACGTCGCGGACTCCGTCGCCTCGGCACTCGCCGGGCACCCGGGGCTGGCGGACGCGATCGCGGTGTACGGGCGGCCCGGCGTGGCGACGCCGGACCTGGCGGCACAGGTCAGGAAGGCGCTGGCGAACCAGGGCCAGGCGCCGCACGCCCAGAGGCAGGCCCAGGCCCGCGCACAGGGCCAAGCCCAGACCCAGACCCAGGGCCAAGTCCGGGCCCAGGGCCAAGCCCAGAGCCAGGGCCAAGCCCAGAGCCAGGGCCAGACCCAGACCCAGGGCCAAGCCCAGACCCAGACCCAGGGCCAAGCCCAGACCCAGACCCAGGGTCAGACCCAGACCCAGACCCAGGGTCAGGCCCAGACCCAGGCCCAGGCGCATGGCCAGAGCGAGGCCGAGGCCGAGACGCCGGACCCGACCCTGCCGCACCTGAAGGTGTGGACCGGCCAGGACCGCGGCGCCGCCGAAGCGCCGGACCTGGCGACCGCGCGCGAGATGCTGATCGCGCTCGGCGCGTCCTTCGGCGGGATCGCCGCCGCGACCGCGGTGTTCGTGGTGATGGGCACGGTCTCCCTCGCGGTCGGCCAGCGCGGCCGGGAGATCGCGCTGCTGCGCGCGGTCGGCGCGACGCCGCGGCAGATCCGCCGCACGGTGGCGGTCGAGGCGCTGCTCGTCGCGCCGCTCGCGGGCGCCGCCGGCATCCTGCCGGGCCTGGCGCTGGCCCGCTGGTGGTTCGACCAGCTCGTGGACCGGGACGCGGTGCCGCGCGGCGTGACGCTGTCCGTCGGCTGGATCCCGATGGTCGTCGCGATCGGCGCGGGCCTGCTCGCCTCGCTGCTGGCCGGCTACCTGGCCGCGCGCCGCCCGTCCCGGGCCCGGCCCAGCCGGGCGCTGGGCGAGGCCGCGGTGGAGCGCCGCCGCCCCGGCGTGATCCGTACCGTGCTGGGCGTGGCCGCGCTGGCCGGCGGCTGCGTGCTGTCCGCGGTCGCCGCGTACACCACCGGCGACGACGCCGCGTCCGTCGCCCTCGGCGTGGTCTTCAGCTTCATGGTCGCCGTCGCCCTGCTGGGTCCCGTGGTGGCCTGGTTCGCCGCGGTCGTGCTCGGGCTGCCGCTGCGCGCGGCCCGGTCCGCGCCCGCCGCGCTCGCCGCCGCCAACACCCGCGCGGGCGCCCGTCGGCTGGCTTTCGCGATCACGCCGATCGTGCTGGTCACCGCCTTCTGCGGCACGCTGCTGTGCATGCAGGACTCGATCACGCACACCGCGCAGCGGCAGGTCCGCGAGGGGGTCGTGGCCGACCAGGTGCTGGGCTCGTCGGGGCCGGGGCTGCCCGCCTCCGCCGCGCCGCGCGCGGCCCGCGCACCGGGCGTGGACACGGCGGTCGGGGTGCTGCGCACCGGCGCGCTCTACCGCGCCGGGGGATCGCTGAACTCCGCGGACGTCCTCGGCGTCGGCGGCGACCCGGCCCGGCTGCCGAAGGTCCTCGACCTCGATCTGAGGTCGGGCTCGCTCGGCGCGCTGACCGGCGACGGCCGCACCGTCGCGGTCGACACGCTGCTCGCCGGCACCGCGAAGGTGAAGGTCGGCGGGCGCCTGTCGCTGTGGCTGGGCGACGGCACGCAGATCCGCCCGCGCGTCGTCGCGGTCTACGGGCGCGGCCTGGGCCTGGGCCAACTGCTGCTGCCGCGCGCCGCGGTCGCCCCGCACGCCGCCACCGCGTACGACACGCAGGTGCTGGTGCGCGACCGGGCCGGCGCGCGCCCCGCGGACGTCGGCCGGGCGCTGGCCGGGCTCGGCGAGCCGGGGCTGACCGTCACCGACCGCGCGGGCTACCGGGCGAGCGTGAACAAGGACCTGGAGCTGAACGCCTGGGCCAACCGGGTGATGGCCGCGGTGCTCGGCGGCTTCGCGGCCGTCGCCGCGGGCAACACGCTGGTGATGACGGTGCTGGACCGCCGCCGGGAGGTCGCGCTGCTGCGGCTGGCCGGCACCACGCGCCGCCAAGTGCTGCGGATGATGCGCTGGGAGGCGCTGCTGGTGTCCGCCGCGGGACTGCTGATCGGCGGGGCCATCGCGTGGGTCACGCTGGTCCCCGTCGCCCGCGGTCTGACCGGCGGCGCGCCGCACGTGCAGCCGGGCACCGCCCTCGGCATCGCCGCGGCCACCGTCGTCCTGGGCCTGGCGGCGACCGCGCTGCCCGCCAGGGCCCTGCTGCGCACCACGCCGGCCGCGGCGGGCACGCCCCGCGAGTGACCGGCCGCCTGCCGGCGCGGCCGGGCGCGGCGCCCGGCCGCGAACGACCCGCGGGGCGGGCGCCCCCTGAGCGCCCGCCCCGCGGTCCTCCCCGCCGAATGGCGTGTGGCGGCGCTACGGCGCCGTCGAGGTGACGATCACGCTGCCCTTGCCCGCGACCGAGCCGCGGGCGTCCAGCAGGCGGACCTCGCCGAAGAGCCGACGTCCCGCCGGCGCGGGCGCCGCGGCGGTCAGGGAGGCGGAGACCCGGGCCGTCGCGCCGTGCGGCAGGTCGATCCGGGGGTCGCCGCCGACGCTCACCGTGCCGAGCGAGTCGGCGAAGTAGACGTCCTCGTAGGCGTAGGAGGTGGTGCCGGCCGGCACCGCGTAGCCGTCCACCTCGAAGGTGTACGTCCCGGCTGCCGGCGCGGTCAGGCTCACCGACTCCTCCGCGTCGCCGTCCGCGGACTGCGCGACCAGCACGCCGTCCCGGTAGACGTACAGGTCGAGGTCGGCGCCGGTGTCGGAGGTGGAGCCGATCGACACGTCCAGCCGGGAGACGCCGGCCGGCAGCGCCAGTTCGGTGGTCTGCGTGTCGCCCTGCGCGATCGTGGGCGCCGCGGTGTGCGCGGAGCCGAGCGGGCCGCCCTCCAGCGTGCCGTCGATCGCGGCGAAGCCGTTGGTGACGCTCCAGTCGACCGGCTCCGGCGTGCCGACCGTCGCCTCGGGCAGGGTGCGCACCGCCGGGTCGAAGGCCGCGCCGAGCAGCGAGACGGTCAGCCGGTAGGGGTTGTCCAGCTGCGGCGAGGTGCGCCGCGCCTCCACCGAGATCTCCCACACGCCCGGCGTCGGGTCGGCGTAGGACCGCACGTCGGGGCGGCAGGTGTTCGCCGGGTTGTCGTAGTTGGGGTAGCAGTCGATGGTCTGCGTCGAGTCCAGCGGCACACCGTAGGGGTGCATGGTCAGGAAGCGGGTCTGGCTGCCCGGCTTCAGACCGTCCATGGCGACCTCCAGCGCGGTCGCGCCGGCCGGCACGGTCACGAAGTACGAGGTGGTCACGTCGCGCTGGATGCTGCCGGAGCGGGTCAGGGTGTACGAGGGCGCGGCGACCGGCGTGGCGACCACCACCGCGGCCGGGATCTGCGTGTCCGCGCCGCGGGTCAGCGGGTCGTCCACGGTGAGCAGGCCGCTGTGCACGCCGGCCGACCGCGGCGCCGCGGTGATCCGTACCGTCACCGGCTGGTTCAGCGGCAGCCGCACCACGGGGGAGCCCTCGACGCGGAAGGTGCCGTCGTTGTGCGCCCAGGTCAGGGTGTGCGGCTGGGCGTACGCCGGACCGCCGGTGCGGGTCACGGTCACGCTGTAGGTGCGCCGCTGGCCGGCCTTCAGGCCGCCCTCACGGTCGTAGACGCCGGTGCCGTAGCCGGGGGTCGTCAGGTAGTCCGACAGCACCGTGTCCACCGGCGCCTTGACCGTGTAGGTGTCGGCGGACACGCCGCGCCGCAGCAGGTCCCAGGCGGGGCCGACGGCCACCAGGCCGGCGCCCTGGTCGACCGTCTGGAAGCCGCGGATGTCCTTGGCCGTGCTGGTCAGGGCGGTGCGCAACTGCGCCGGGGTGACCGTCAGATGCCGTGCCTTGGCCGCCGACAGCAGCAGCGCGGCGGCGCCGGTCGCCTGCGGGGAGGCCATCGAGGTGCCCTGGAGCATCGCGTAGCCGGGCGGCAGGCCGTAGCCGGCCTCCTTCACCGGTGCGCCGGGCTCCCAGGTGGGGACGGCGTTGATGGACGCGCCGGGCGCGGTGATCACCGGCGCGAGGCCGCCGTCCTCGCGCGGGCCGCGGGCGGAGAAGGGGAGCAGCGAGTACGCCGCGGTGGTCTGCGAGCCGTAGTTCGCCGCCCACGTCTGCTTGGAGATGGAGGCGCCGACGCTGAGCACGTGGTCGGCCAGACCCGGGTCGCTGATCGTGTTGACGCCGGGGCCGTCGTTGCCGGCCGAGATGACCAGCTGCACGCCGTAGGTGTCGACGAGCTGCTGGTAGAGCCGGTCGCGGGCGCTGGCGCCGTCGTTGAGGGCGCCGAGGCCGCCGATGGACATGTTGACCACGTCCACGTGCCGGTTGACCACCAGGTCGATCATGCCCTCGGTCAGCGCGGTGCTGGTGCAGCCGCCGGACCAGGTGCAGGCCCGCGAGGAGACGATCTTCGCACCGGGCGCGGCGCCGTTCATCGCGCCGCCGAACAGCCCGTACGCGCTGGTGATGCCCGCGACGTGGGTGCCGTGCTCGGACTGCACCACGCCGATGTTCACGAAGTCCGCGGTCTTGCCGACCCATGTCCCGCCGTAGGGGTCCATGGGCACGTCCTCGCGGATCTCCACGGTGAACGGGATCGACTCCGAGATCGCGGTCGCCGGGTCGTCCGTGCCGAAGTGCCCGATTTGGAAGCCGTCCTTGTACGGCTTCATCGCGGTCTGGTCGGTGAAGTCGCCGTCGTTGTCCAGGTCCACCCGCACGGTGCCGGCCGCCGGGTCGTAGAGCAGGCCCCACACGTCGGTGGTGTCGCCGTCGCGGTCGAGGTCGCCGGCCATGTCGCCGCCCTTGGTGGCGGCCTCGGCGAAGGTGCTGAAGTAGTACGAGCCCGCGGGCGCGGTCCAGGTGCGCGAGGCGGCGGTGAACGAGGGGCCGGCGACCGCGGTGACCATCGGCCGCCAGGTCGCGTCCCCGTCGATGATCGGGTCGGTGGACGTCACCCAGTCCACGATCTTGCGCTCGCCGGTGGTGGTGCGCCGCAGCGCCGGGTGGCCGACGTCCACGCCGGAGTCGAGGATGCCGATGGTCACGCCGCGGCCGTCGTAGGTGCGGTTGTGCTGCACGAAGTCCACGGCGCCGGTCTCGAAGGCCGGCTGGTAGGGGTTCTTCGCCGGGGTGTCCTTGCCCGGACCGGGGTAGGTCGTGCCGTTGCCGTGGCCCTTGCCGGTGTTCTTGCCGCTGTTCGTGTTCGCGGCCTTGTCCGCGCCCGTGCCCGTGCCCGTGCCCGCGGCCTTGTCCGTGTCCGCCGCCGGCCTCGGGTCGTCGAGCGCGATCTCCTGCTTGAGGTCGATCGCGCGCACCTGGGGAGCCGGCCGGCCGCGGCCAGCGCCGCGTCCGCCTTCGCGGTCGGCACGGTCGCGCGCACGTAGCCCAGCGCGTCGTACGTCCTGCCGACGCTCGCGCCGCGCCCGCGCAGCTCCGCCGCCACCTTGCCGGTGCTGCCGGGCGCCGCGGCGACCATGAACGTGACGTTCTTGTCGCCGTCCGCCTTGGCCTTCGCCAGCAGTTGGGCGTCGGCGGCGCCCAGCTTGTCGGCGGCGTCCTTGGCCGGCGCGTCCCCGCCGGGAGCGCCGGGCGTCCCTGCCGCGCCGGAGGCGCCGGCCGCCGAGCCGGGCGCGGCCGGGGCCGAGGCGGCCGCGAGCGCGGGCGAACCGGCCGCCAGCGCGGCGACCAGTCCCGCGGCGAGCGCGATACGGGCCGCGCGTCTCGTCGCGGCTATGTGTGCGAGTGGCATGGGCATCCCTGTCGGACGTTCCGTCTCGGGCACTGGCTGTTCGAAGTGCGGAGTCGTACGACCGCTCACCTTGCGCGAATGGGGTGCGCTTTGGGGAGTGTTGACCTTCACTTGGTGTTCGGATGGCGCAAACCCGCCACCGCCACCAGGGACTTTCACCCACGCGCCGGACATATGGACGCAGCCGACGTACGCCGGTCGCAGGAGGCGCCGGTCAGCGGGGCGTCACCACCACGTACGCCGCGGGCGTCCGGTCCGCGGACGCCATCAGCGCGGTCCTGACCACCGTCGCCTGCTGTTCGGGCGACGCGGCGAGCGCGGCCGGGGTCAGATGGATCAGCGTGATGCCCAGCGCCTCCAGCCGCTCGCCCTGCCGGGCCCTGCGCGCCCACGCCGCGTCGTCCAGCGGGCCGGCGTCCACCGACACCGCGACGGCGTGCTCCGGCCAGTACGCGTCCACCGCGCCCAGCGGCGGACCGCCCGGCAGTCGCAGCTCCACGTTCCACACCGGGTCGGGCAGCGCCTGGTCGCGCACCATCGCGTACAGCCGGCCCTCGGCCGTCTCCCGTTCGGCGACGTGCAGTTCGCGCACCGCGGGCGTCACGTACGGCAGTTCGGCCAGTCCCGCCTCGGCCAGTTCCCGCAGCACCGCGGAGGCGTCGCAGTGCCCGCCGCGCACCGCCTCGGACAGCAGCAGCCGTACGGTGTCCACGTCGTCGATCTCGGCGACCGCGTCGGCCAGCGCCCGCGGCACCGGCGCGCAGGGCAGCCCGTCGACGTCCTGCGGGCGCGGCAGCGGCCGGGCGGCCCGGTGCACCGACACCCCGCGGGCGTCGTGCAGCCGCCGCCGGGCGGCCACCAGCACGTCGATCACCGGCAGTCCGGGCAGCGGCGGCACCGAGGAGAACCGGTGCAGGGCCAGCGCGGCGGGACCGGTCACCATGGCCTCCTGCCCGCCGCCGACGGGGCCGGGCGCGCCCGGTTCACGCCCCGCGTACAGCAGCGCGGCCTCCACGCGCTCGCGGCTGCTCGGTGGCCCCGGGTGCAACAGGTAGACCTGCGGGAGCAGTTGCCGCCACGGGCCGCCGGGACGGCACCGTTCGGCGATCGCGGCGGGCGTCAGGCCGTGCTCGCGCAGCCGGCGCGCGGTCAGCACGCTGCTGTCGAAGCGGGGGAGCGGGGCGGCGGTCGCGGAGGCGCGGTGGTTCACGTTCATGCCGGTCAGATTTCCCGTCACCCGACCGGCCCCTAACCGCTGTTACAGGCTCGTCGACAAATCCGGACAACGCCGGGCTAAAGTCCATATGTTCGGTTCCCGATAACGGCTTCCAGTCCGGACGGGTGAATACGCTGCCCTGACCTTGCGGGTGCGCGTGTCGACAGTGGCCGGCTCCGTGCTGCGTGTGGCCGCGTGCTACGCGCTCTCCGGGCGACGACCGTACGCGGCCAGAGTCGCCTTGTTGGTCGAGGCGTCCTGGAAGACGAGGTCCCAGGGGCCGGTGTTGACGTCCATCTCCTTCCCGAAGCCGACCCACTTTCCGCTCAGGCGACGGCCGGTGGGTTCGGCGAGCATCTGAATCGCCCCGTGATAGCGGGCGCCCCGGTAATAGCTCTCGTCGGCCGTCTGCTCGACCCAAGTGCCCGTGACGACAGGGCCGTCGACGGTCAGGTCCATGGTGAGCTGCGAGTCCGCCGAGCCGGGGATGCTGCGCACGGTGAGGCGGCTCCCGTGCTGGAGCACCACGACATGGTGAAGGCCGGTGAACGTGTCCTGGCGTCCGCTCGAGTAGTACTCGTAACGACTCAGCCATACGCCGCTGTAGTTGGACGGCGTCGAGGCCCTCGCAGTGGGCTGGGCCCCTCGGGTCGTCGTCCCGGCGGTACGCGCCTCAAGGTCGTGCCCGCCGTGGCCGTCGCTCGCGAGGCGCGCTTCCGGAACGGGCGCGGCGAACCCGAGCGACTCTATGGGCAGCCCCGTGACGGACTCCAGGGCGCGGGCGTACACGGCGCGCGGGGCCGCCGTCGTACCGCTCTCCCATCGCTGGACGAGTCGCTTGCTGGCGTCGTTGGGCGCCCCCGCCCGCTCGCCGGCCTCACGCAGCGCGCGGGCGAAGTCGTCCTGCGACATGAGCAGCCCCATCCGGACCGCTCGCAGAGTGCCGTTCGGCGTTGGTGTGCTCATAGGTCCACGCTAGCCCTTCGGTGCTCGTAATGACACCGAAATGACGCCCTGTGTGTCGTCGGAATGACGCCTCCAGTGTCGTCGCGCCAGGGCGTCATTCCGGCGACATTCTTGTCACGCTCAGTGTTGCCGATGAGCGCGTGAGTGACAACCGGAGACCCAGGGCGCGAACGGCCCGGGGCACGGCCGACGCCGCAAGGAGCGCCGACGTGAGGCACCGCATCGTCCGACTGTTCTCTCCCTCGGCCGTGTTACCCGGCCGGCGACCCGATCGAGCAGCGCGCTCTCGTCGGCCGGGGAACGTCGTGAAGACGTGGCCGCCCACGCCTCGTTCGGTCGCCAAGGCGCGGTGGCTGCTGCTCGGGCACCTGGAGGTGTGGGGCCTGGACAGCCTGGCGGGCGATGCCGTGTTGGTGCTGACCGAGCTGGTGACCAACGCCGTGAAGCACGCGCACCCGCCGTACGGGAATGTGATCGCGACGCGGTTCGAGCGGCTGGAGCACGGCGTGCGCATCGAGGTGCACGACATCGCCGAGCAGCGCCCGCAGCTCCGGAGCGCGTCGGACGACGCCGAGTCGGGGCGCGGGCTCCTCCTGGTCGACGCACTCTGCGAGGGGCAGTGGGGCGTGCAGGACCGCGAAGGGCCGGGGAAGATCGTCTGGGCTGTCCTGTCGCGTACCGGTGGGCCGCAGGGAACGAGGAACCGTGCCGCTGTGTGATGTCCGCGTGGAAGCGCCTCGTGAGATCCCGTTGGGCGCGGCGGTGAGCGACCTCGCGGACGTGGTGCTGCCGGTCCTGGAGGAGGTCACGCGCTTGCCCATGGGCGCCGCACCGGTGATCCGCCTGGTGACGCCGGAGGCGTGGCACGCCGCCCGCACCGCGTACACCGAACGCGTCATCGCCCGCGACGTGCGGGACTTCGGGTTCCCGGACTCCGCGCGGGAGGCGGTCCGCGACGCGGCGCCGGGACGACGGAGCCGGCAGGCGAGCCTGTGGCAGCTCGTCCACGGGAGCGTCGTCGAGACCGGCGACTGGCAGCCGGAGATCCTCCTGGTGCCGGACGCCCTGGCCGAATGGGGTGCGGACGACGACGGGCTGCTGAGGATCCTCGCGCACGGCCTGGCGCGGGTGGCACAGCACCGGGCGAGCGACGGGTGCGCGTTTCTGGCACACGAGACGCTCTTCCGGGAGGCAAGGGGGTGGGCCGACGCCGCCACGGCCCATGCTCTCCACGGGCACGCGCGGTGGGCGGACGGAGAGGTGACCACGAGGCTGGTCGGGCGGAGGATCGGCATGCGGACCGGCCGCGAGTCACCGGACATGAGGGCGCTCATGACCGTCGTGGGCAACGACGCGGACGGCGAGACACCCCAGGCGGTCCAGGAAGCGGGCGCCGTGTGGGCAGGCGACGTCGTCACCCTCGCCGGCGCCGACACGCTCAACCTGGCCTGGGCCGACCCCGTGCTGCTGCCGACCCGGGCCGAGATCGCCGACCCCGAGGCATGGATCGCCCGCGTGCAGCCGTGACCCACGGCTCTCCCGCCCCGGCGCCCCTCACGCTGGGCGCGAGCCATCAGGGGCAGCGCCCGGCGCCCCGCCGGCGGACAGGGGCGCCCTGCGGGCGACGCCCGGCGCCCGGCCCGCGGCGAACGGCGCGGCCCCTCGCGGGCTCGGGGATCAGCGGTCGAGGTAGCGCCACGCGGTGGGCAGCGCGGCCATCGCGAGGAGCGCCTTGAGCGCGTCGCCGAGCAGGTAGGGGCGCAGCCCGAGACGGATCGCGTCGGCCGCGGACAGGTGCGCCGCGTGCGCGAGGTAGGGCACGCCGACCGCGTAGGTCACCGCGGAGCCGACGACCATGACGCCGGCCGTCCGCAGCACGGTGCGGTCGCCGCCGCGCCGGGCCAGCGCCCCGACCATCGCCGCGGCCACGACCATGCCGAGGATGTAGCCGAAGCTGGGCATGGACCAGCCGGACGCCCCGTCGGCGAACCACGGCAGCCCGGCCACGCCGGCCACCGCGTAGAGGCCGAGCGAGGCGGCGCCGCGGCGGGCGCCGAGCGCCGTGCCGACCAGCAGCGCGGCGAAGGTCTGCCCGGTGACCGGCACCGGGGACCCGGGCACCGGCACCGAGATCTGCGCGGCCAGTCCGGTCAGCGCGGCGCCGCCGAGCACCAGCGCGACGTCGCGCAGCCGGGCGCGGGCGGTGGTGGACGCGGGCAGCAGGTCGGCCAGGACGGCCGGAGCGGCGGGGGCGGCGAGGCTCATCGGGACTCCGCGGGGGTGAGAAGGGCGGACCGGGACACCGTGACGCTAACCCAGCCCGTACCGGCCGAACATCGTGCGACCCGTACAAAGCCGCGCCGCGTGCCTTGGAGCCTTCCGCGCCCGCGCGCCGTCCGGGCCGTACGCGAGCCGGAGCGCCGCGGCGGACCCGCGGCGCACGCCCCGCGCGGACATCCCGGCAGGTCGCGTGAGCTGCGTCACGTCCGTCGCCGGCGCGCGGCCGAGCGGGAACACCACGGGGGCGCCCCCGGCGGGCGGCCGACGACGGCCGCCCGCCGGGGGCGCCCCCGGCGGGCGGCCGACGACGGCCGCCCGCCGCCGCCCGAACGGCCGCCGCTTCCTGTCGACTCCCGCCAATTCCCGCCGCTTGACGCCGATCGCGACGGCGCGTCGGAGCCGGGCGGCCGGCTCCCCCGCGGACCGGTCCGGGCCCGCGGGCGGCCGAACCCCCGGCGGGCAGCCGTCAGTCGAAGACCGGGCCGGCCGTCCGGGTGCGCTTGATCTCGTAGAAGCCGGGGACCGAGGCGACCGCGAGCGTGCCGTCCCACAGCCGCGCGGCCTGCTCGCCGCGGGGCGCGGGCGTGACCACCGGGCCGAAGAAGGCGATCTCCTCGCCGTCCGGGCCCGGCACGGCGATCACCGGGGTGCCGACGTCCTGGCCGACCTTGTCGATGCCCTCCTTGTGGGAGGCGCGCAGCTCGGTGTCGTACGCGTCGGAGTCCGCGTAGTCGGCGAGGGACGCGGGCAGGCCGGCCTCCTCCAGCGCGGCGACCAGCGTCTCGCGGGTCCTGGGCAGCGCCTGGTTGTGGAAGCGGGTGCCGAGCGCGGTGTAGAGCGGGCCGAGCACCTGGTCGCCGTGCTCCTGCTGCGCCGCGATCACCACGCGGACCGGGCCCCAGGCGTCGCGCAGGAAGTCCGCGTAGGACGCGGGGAGGGTGTCGAGCTTGTTCTCGTTGAGCACCGCGAGGCTCATCACGTGCCAGCGGACGTCGACGGGCCGCAGCTTCTCCACCTCCAGCATCCAGCGGGAGGTCATCCAGGCCCACGGGCACAGCGGGTCGAACCAGAAGTCGGCCGTCGTCCTCGCCTCTCCGGCGGCCCCGGGTGCGGCGGGCTGGTGTCCGGTCTCGTGTCCGGCAGCGGTGGCGCTCACGGTGTGCTCCTCGCGTTCTCTCAGGCGGCCCGATCGGTCGCCGGCCGTCCCCCACAACGCCCCAACCGGACAGGTCACCCCCGCATTCCCCGCTGCCCCCGTCCCGCCGCGTGGGAGGATGCCAGGGCCGCCCACCGGCGGCGCCCGTGCCCGCGGCCGGGGGCGACCCGCCCCGCGGACGCCGGGCCCGACGTTTCGGAAGACGTCCAGGGACGAAGAGGTCCAGGGGCGACGCAGGAAGACAAAGGAGTCCGCCCGTGCCCGGCGAGAACCTCAGCCGTGAGGAGGCCCGCGAGCGGGCCGCGATCCTGTCCGTCGACCGCTACGACGTGGCGCTCGACGTCCGCTCGGCCGTGGGGCCCGCCGCGGCCGGCGACGGCGCCGGGCCGCGTACCTTCCGCTCCACCACGGTGATCGACTTCCGCTGCTCCCGGCCCGGCGCGTCGACCTTCGCCGACCTGATCGCGCCCTCGGTGACCGCGGTCCGCCTCAACGGCCGCGACCTGGACCCCGCGGCGGTCTTCGACGGCGCCCGCATCGCGCTGGAGAACCTGGAGGCGCGCAACACCCTGGTGGTCGACGCGGACTGCGCGTACAGCAGGACCGGCGAGGGCCTGCACCGCTTCGAGGACCCCGAGGACGGCGAGGTCTACCTCTACACGCAGTACGAACCGGCCGACTCCCGGCGGGTGTTCGCGAACTTCGAGCAGCCCGACCTGAAGGCGCCCTTCACCTTCCAGGTGACCGCGCCCGAGGGCTGGACGGTGCTGAGCAACGGCGCCGCGGACGGCGAGCCGCAGCCGGCCGAGGGCGGCGGGCAGGTCGTGCGCTTCGTGCCGACGCAGCCGATCTCGACGTACATCACCGCGGTCGTGGCCGGGCCGTACCACGTGGAGCGCGACCACTACGCGCGCACCCTGGACGGCGCCGCGGTGCTCGACATCCCGCTGTCCGCGCTGTGCCGCAAGTCGCTGGCGCGGTACTTCGACGCCGACGAGATCTTCGACGTCACCAAGCAGGGGCTGGACTTCTTCCACGACCACTTCGACTACCCCTACCCGTTCGGGAAGTACGACCAGGCGTTCGTGCCGGAGTACAACCTGGGCGCGATGGAGAACCCCGGATGCGTCACCTTCCGGGAGGAGTTCATCTACCGCGGCAAGGTGACCCGGGCGGCGTACGAGGGCCGGGCGAACGTGGTGCTGCACGAGATGTCGCACATGTGGTTCGGCGACCTGGTGACCATGCGCTGGTGGGACGACCTGTGGCTGAAGGAGTCCTTCGCGGACTTCATGGGCTCCTTCTCGCTGGTGGAGGCCACCCGGTACGCCGAGGGCTGGATCACCTTCGCCAACCGCCGCAAGGCGTGGGCGTACCGCGCGGACCAGCTGCCCTCCACCCACCCGGTGGTCGCCGACATCCGCGACCTGGAGGACGCCAAGCTCAACTTCGACGGCATCACGTACTCCAAGGGCGCCGCGGTGCTCAAGCAGCTGGTGGCGTACGTGGGCCGGGACGCGTTCCTGGAGGCGGCCCGCCGGTACTTCAAGCGGCACGCGTACGGCAACACCACGCTGGACGACCTGCTGACGGTGCTGGCCGAGACCTCCGGCCGCGACATGGCCGCCTGGTCGCGCTCCTGGCTGGAGACCTCGGGCGTCAACTCGCTGACCCCGCAGGCGGTCTACGACGCGCAGGACCGCGTCACCGAGCTGACCGTGCTGCAGACCGCGGACGGCCCGCACCCCGAACTGCGGCCGCACCGCGTCGCGGTGGGCCTGTACCGGCGCGGCGCGGGCGGCGCGCTGGAGCGCTACGCGCGGGCCGAGGCGGACGTCGCGGGCCCCTCGACGGTGATCGCGGAGCTGGCCGGCCAGGAGCGCCCCGACCTGATCCTGGTCAACGACGACGACCTGACGTACTGCAAGATCCGGTTCGACGACACCTCGCTGGAGACCCTGCGGGCGCACCTGGGCGACCTGACCGACCCGATGGCCCGCGCGCTGTCGTGGGCCGCGGTGTGGAACCTGACCAGGGACGCGCTGATGCCGGCCCGTGACTACCTGGACCTGGTGCTGCGCTTCGGCGGCCGGGAGACCGACATCGGCGTCCTGCAGTCGCTGCACCAGCAGGCGCGCACCGCGCTGACCCACTACGTGGCGCCCGGCGGGCGCGAGGAGGCCGGCCGCGCGCTGGCCGAGGGCGCGCTGCGCGAGCTGCGGCTCGCCGAGCCGGGCAGCGGCCACCAGCTGGCCTGGGCGCGGTTCTTCGCGGCGGTGGCCGCCTCCCCGGCCGACCTCCAGCTGCTGCACGGCCTGCTGGACGGCTCGGCGAAGATCGACGGCCTGGAGGTGGACCAGGAGCTGCGCTGGACGTTCCTGGAGACGCTGGTCGCGCAGGGCGCGGCCGACGCGGCGGCGGTCGCGGCCGAGCGGGCCAGGGACGACACCGCGTCCGGCCACCGGCACGAGGTGCGCTGCCTGGCGGCGCGGCCGTCGGCGCAGGTCAAGGCGGAGGCGTGGGCGCAGGTCGTGGAGTCCGACCGGCTGTCCAACGCGCTGGTCGAGGCGACCATCGCGGGCTTCGCGCAGCCCGGTCAGCGCGAGTTGGTCGCGCCCTACGCGCGGCCGTACTTCGCGGTGCTGGAGGAGATCTGGGCGACGCGGTCGATCGAGATCGGCATGGCCGTGGTGCGCGGGCTCTTCCCCGACCTCCAGGACGACCCGGCGACGCTCGACGCGGCGGACGCGTGGCTCGACGCGCACCCCGACGCCGCGCCCGCGCTGCGCCGGCTGGTCTTGGAGTCCCGCGACGACCTCGCCCGCAGCCTCCGCGCCCAGGCGCTCGCCTGACGCCGGGCGCCGCCCTCCGGGGGCGGCCCTCCCCCCGCTGCCCGGCACCGGGGCCGCCCTGCCCGGGCGGCCCGCTGCCCCTGATGGCTCGCGCCCAGCGTGAGGGGCGCCGGGGCGGGGTGGGAGGATTGGCGCATGCGCGTCTACCTCGGTTCCGACCACGCCGGATACGAACTCAAGAACCACCTCGTCGACTGGCTGACAGCAAACGGCCACGAGCCCGTGGACTGCGGCCCGCACATCTACGACGCCGTGGACGACTACCCCCCTTCTGCCTGCGCGCGGCGGTCCGCACGGCCGCCGACCCGGACGCCCTCGGCATCGTGATCGGCGGCTCGGGCAACGGCGAGCAGATCGCCGCCAACAAGGTCCGCGGCGTGCGCGCCGCGCTGGCGTGGAGCGAGCAGACCGCCTCGCTGGCCCGCGAGCACAACGACGCCAACGTGCTGAGCATCGGCGGCCGGATGCACACCCGCGAGGAGGCCACCAAGTTCGTCGAGATCTTCCTCGCCACCCCGTACTCGCACGAGGAGCGCCACCAGCGGCGTATCGACATGCTCAGCGCGTACGAGACCACCGGCGAACTGCCGCCGGTCCCGGCCCACCACCCGCGGCAGGACTGAGCCGGACGATGCCGGAGGGGCACACGATCCACCGGCTGGCCGGGGACGCCCTGCGGGCGTTCGCCGGGCGGCCGGTGCGGGCGAGCAGCCCGCAGGGCAAGTTCTCCGACAGCGCGGCGCTGCTGGACGGCGCCGTGCTGGAGGCGGTCGACGCCCACGGCAAGCACCTGTTCCTCGGCTTCGGGGACGCCGGCTGGGTGCACATCCACCTCGGCCTGATCGGCAAGGTCGCCTTCGACGGCCCGGTCAGCGACACGGTGCGGCTGCGGCTGACCGGGGGCCGCGACGGCGCCCGCACGATGGACCTGCGCGGCCCGGCCGCCTGCGAACTGATCACCGAGCCGGAGAAGCAGGCGATACACGACCGGCTCGGGCCCGACCCGCTGCGGCCCGGCGACGACCCGGAACGGGCGCTGGCCCGGATCAGCCGGTCCCGGATGCCGCTCGCCCCGCTGCTGATGGACCAGAAGGTGCTGGCCGGCGTCGGCAACGTCTACCGGGCCGAGGTGCTCTTCCGGCACGGCGTGGACCCGTTCCTGCCCGGCCGCGCGGTCGACCCCGCGCTGTGGCGGGCGCTGTGGGACGACCTGGTCGTCCTGATGCGGCAGGGCGTGGCGGACAACCGGATCGACACCGTGCGGCCCGAGCACGAGCCGGCCGCCATGGGCCGCCCGCCGCGCCGCGACGACCACGGCGGCGAGGTGTACGTCTACCGGCGCACCGGCCTGCCGTGCCTGGTGTGCGGCACCCCCGTGCGCACCCAGCCGCTGGCCGCCCGCAACCTCTTCTGGTGCCCCGGCTGCCAGCCGCCGCACACCCCTCCCGGCGTCAGAAGCCGTGCGGCAGCCAGGGCGCCGGGTCGGTGAGGAACGCCGTCGACGCCTCGGCCAGCGCGCCCGGGTGCAGCTCCCGCACCAGTCCCGCGCCCGCCATCGCCCGCAGTGACGCGCCGCCGAGGTAGGCCGCGCCCAGACGGGCCACCGGCACCGCCAGCTCGGCCGCGTCCGAGGTGCGTTCGCAGCTCGCGCCCTTCGCGTCGCCGGTCAGCCGCCAGCGTCCCGCGTTCCACGGGCAGAAGTCGTCCTCGACGTCGATGACCACGTCCACCGGCGCCGCGTAGGTGCGCGCGGACAGCGCCGCCCCGACGTCGACCAGCCGCAGGTGCACGCCGTCCCGGACCGACGGCGTGCAGCGGCGGATGTCCGAGACCAGGTGCAGCAGCGGGTCGTCGACCGGGCGGTTGCGGAAGGCGATCGAGGACGTGAGGTCGATGCCCGCGAGGTAGTCCCACAGCGCCGCGTACGCCACCGGATCGAGTGCTTCCACGTCCCGCAGGTTGACGACGCCGTCCGCGCCGCCCGGCGTCCACTTGGCGACGGTGGAGTAGCGCGCGTAGCCGCGTACCCCCTCGTCGGTCTCGGCCAGTACGCACAGCAGCGGGCCCGAGGGGCCGGCGAGGCGGCCGGCAGCAGCGCCTGCGACTCCCAGCCCTTGCGGCGGGCCAGCATCCCGGCCCGGCGCGGCACCAGCGCGGCGTACACCCGCTCGCAGTCGGCCAGCGCGTCGGACGGCGACACCAGGCGCAGCCGCACCCCCTCGGCCGCCTCGGGCCGGTGCAGCGACACCCGCGTGGTGTCCACCGAGGCGCTCAGCTGCCAGGTGGCGATCCCGTAGCCGAACCGGCCGTAGATCACCGGCTCGGAGGCGGTCAGCACCGCGAACGGCTCGCCGCGTCCGTGGAAGTCGTCCAGCTGCCTGCGCATCATCGACGTCAGCACGCCCCGCCTGCGGTGGGTGGGCTGCACGCTGACCATGGTCACGCCGGAGACCTCGGCGCCGGCGCCGCCCGGCACCGTCATGCGGAAGGAGAACGCGCCCGCGGTGCCCACGAGTTCGTCGCCGTCCCAGGCGGCGATCGAGCGGCCCGGCTCGTTGACCCGGCGCCACTGGGCGCGCTCCGCGGGCGACTCGGGGGCGCCGCCGAAGGCGCGTTCGACCCGGTCGAACATCGTGTCCCACTGGTCGGGTTCGAGTACGCGCAGTTCGGTCGTCATGCCTCCTGCCTACCAGCCCGGGCGGCGGACGGGCGAACGCATTTCCGCACCCGCGTCCGTACCGGAACCCGTCCGGCCTGCACACCGGGCCGCTGTCTCGGTAGGGTCGTCGCCGGGACATGGCTAAGGGCGCGGTGGGTGAGGAACTGCGGCTCAGGTGGAGCAGGAGGCTGCACCGGGCCCGGCTCGGCGTGCGCAAGTCCGCCGTCGACTACTTCCGCGGCGACGCCTCCGACTGGGCGGGCCTCGCGGTGATCGCGCTGACCATCCCGCTGCTGGCCTGGACCACGGTGGCCACGCCGGTGTGGTGCCCGCCCAGCGCGCTGGCGCTGCCCATCCTGGCCGGCGGCCTGCTGCTGCGCCCGGCCAGCCTGCTGCTGCTCTACGCCGCCTCCGCGGTCGCGCTGGTCGCGGAGTCCGCGGCGCTCGGCCCGTACCGTGAGGGGCCCGCCCGGGTCACCCCCGGCAGCGTCCTGGTGGTCACCGCGGTGGCGCTGACCGGGCTGATCATCGCGCAGTTCCGCTCGCGGGTCGGCGTGCCCTGGCGGCGCGGCCACACCATGCTCTTCGACCTGCGCGAACGCATCCGGGTGCAGAGCCGGCTGCCCCGGCTGCCCGGCGGCTGGCACGCCGAGATGGCGCTGCGGCCGGCCGGCGGCAGTCCTTCTCCGGCGACTTCGTGGTGGCCACCCGCAGTTCGGGCGGCCGGGTGCTGGAGGCGGTGCTCACCGACGTCTCCGGCAAGGGCATGGACGCCGCCTCCCGCTCGCTGCTGCTGTCCGGCGCGTTCGGCGGGCTGCTCGGCTCGCTGCCCCCGCACGCCTTCCTCGCCGCCGCCAACGGCTACCTGCTGCGGCAGAACTGGGAGGAGGGCTTCGCGACGTCGGTGCACCTCGTCCTGGACCTGGAGAGCGGCGACTACGAACTGCTGTCCGCCGGCCACCTGCCCGGCGTCCAACTGCACGCGGGCACCGGAAGGTGGGAGGAGAAGGCCGCCGAGGGCCCGCTGCTGGGGATCTACGACGGCGCCGAATTCCACGGCGTCAAGGGGACGTTGCGGACCGGGGACGTGCTGCTGCTGTTCTCCGACGGGATGGTGGAGGCCCCGGGCCGCGACCTGTCGGAGGGCATGGACCGGCTGATGGGGGAGGCGGACCGCTTCGTGGCGACCGGATTCCGCGGCTCGGCCTGGCGGTTGATCGAGGCCGTCGCCAAGGACGTCAACGACGACCGCGCGTTGCTCGTGGTGTGCCGCAACTAGCCCATGGGAATGGGACTATGGGTCACTGACGCATCAACCCACAGTGGCTTGATGGCACCATGGGTACAGGGCGAGGCGGGGGCGGCGGCACGGTCCCCGGATCGGCTTGGAGACCGAAAGAGGAAGTGATCCGCTGTGGTTATCTCCCTGTCCGCCGTGCTGTTGCTGGCGATCGTGCTGGTCGTCATGATCCGTAGCAAGTCCATCAAGGTGGGCCCGGCGATCGTGGCCGCCCTCTTCGGCTTCTTCCTCGCGTCGACGAACATGGCGCCGTCGGTCAACCGCTTCCTGACCTCACTGGCCGACACGATCAACCAGATAAAGATCTGAGGGCGCGGCCGGCGCGGCCTGCGGGGCGGCGGCGAGGACACGCTCCAGCAGGCGGTCGGCGGCCGGCCGGCCGCTGTGCGCCCCGCGGTCGGTGTACCCGGCGTCCGGGCGGCCCCGGCCGACGTCCGGGCGGCTCCGGCCGGCGTCCGGGCCGCTCCGCTCGGCGGCGTCCGGCGTTCCCGTGACGGCCGCGTCCTGCGCGTCGGCGGCCAGCAGCGCCGCCAGCACCGCGATCCTCGCCTGTCCCGGCCGCAGAGTCCCGGCCAGGTGCGCGCCGGCCGCCGCGAGGTCGACCGCCCCGCCGCCGGTGTAGATCGGGGCCACCGCCCCGGCGGCCACCCGGGTGCTCAGCGCGACCAGCACCCCGCCGCGCACCGCGCCGGCGACCGCCTCGGCGATCTGCGGGGTCGCGTTGCCCGCGCCGGTCCCGACCAGCACCAGGCCGCGGGCGCCGGCCGCGAGCGCGGCGTCGAGCAGCACCGTGTCGCCGTCGCTGTGGTGCATCACGATGTCCACCCGAGGCGCGGCGGCGTCGCGCGGCGGCAGCGGCAGGGCCGCGGGGCGCGGGCGGCGCCGTCCCCAGGTGACGCGGCCGAACTCCACCCGGCCCAGCGGCAGCCCGTCCGGGTCGCCGAAGGCGCGGGCGTCCAGGGTGTGCGTCTTCACGGTGCCGCGCGCGGCGTGCACCTGGCCGGCGAAGACGATCACGGCGCCGGTCTCCCGGCCGGTCGCGGCGGTCAGCAGCGCGTCGTAGAGGTTGCCCGCGGCGTCGCCGTCCTCGGCGTCCAGCGGCTTCTGCGCGCCGGTGAGGACCACCGGGCGGGGGTCGTCGTGGAAGAGGTCGAGGAAGAAGGCGGACTCCTCCAGGGTGTCCGTGCCGTGGGTGACGACCACCCCGTCCACGGCGGGGTCGGCCAGCGCGTCGTGCACGGCGTGCAGCAGGCTCAGCTGGTGGGCGGTGGTCAGCCGGGAGCTGTTCACCGTGAACAGGTCGACGACGCTGACCTCGACGTCCTCGGGGACCGCGCCGGCGGCGAGCACCTCGCGGCCCTGGGCCTGCGCGGCGTAGCCGTCCCCCTGCCAGCGGCTGGCTATGGTGCCTCCGGTGCTGATGACCACGACGTGTCGCACGATGCCTTCGCCTCTTTTCTGCGCTTCCCCGGACAGAGCACACACCTGTACACAATGATATGCGCGTAGACTCGCCACACGATTGCCAATACGGAGCTGAATCCCGTCGGATCGTGGGAGAAGATGGCGTCATGGACGCTATCGACAGAAGTATCTTGCGCGAGTTGCAGGCCGACGGCCGGCTGACCAACCAGGAGCTGGCCGCCCGGGTCGGCCTGACCCCGTCCCCGTGCCTGCGCCGGGTCCGCCAACTGGAGGACGACGGGGTGATCCGCTCCTACCGCGCGGTGGTCGACCCGGCGGCGGTCGGCCGCGGCTTCGAGGTCTTCGCCTCCGTCGAGGTCCGCCGCGACCGCGAGTCCGTCGCCGCCTTCGAGGCCGAGCTGCAGTCGACCCCCGACGTGGTCGAGGCCTACCGCCTCTACGGCGCCCCCGGCAGCCTCCTGCGGATCGCCGTGGCCGACTCCGACGCGTACGAGCGCTTCTGGACCGAGCGCCTGATCGCCCTCCCCGGGGTCACCGACGTCAACTCCCAGATGATCATGAAGCGCATCAAGTCCCCCCAGAGCCTCCCGGTCGACTGACCGCCCCGGCCCCGGCGCCCGCCCCCGGCATCGCGGCCCCTGCGCCCGCCCCCGCCCTGCGCGCAGAACGCGCACGGCCCGCCCCGCGGACCAACCGCGGACCGGGCCGTGCGCCGTACCGAGCGGGCGACGGGAATCGAACCCGCGTAGCTAGTTTGGAAGACTAGGGCTCTACCATTGAGCTACGCCCGCAGCGCCTGTGATTCTGGCACATCGCATAGTAGCCGGTCGAACGGGTGCGGCGGCGGGCGCGATACCGGCTGCCCACGGGTACGGGGCCATGTACTCTACGTGTCGCACCAGCGGGGTGTGGCGCAGCTTGGTAGCGCGTCCGCTTTGGGAGCGGAAGGCCGTCGGTTCGAATCCGGCCACCCCGACCAGGAGTTCTTCCAGAATTCCCGGAGACGGGCCGAGCCCGTCCGGGACCTTTGGCGTACCGGTAGGATGGGCCGCTGGTGACCGATGCCGCGGTGTGGTCCGCAGCCGGTGAGTCGCCTCCATCAACGTAAAGCCCCCAAGGAGACCCAACCGTGAAGAGCGCCGTCGAGACTCTGAACCCGACCCGGGTTCGACTCACTGTCGAGGTGCCCTTCGAGGAGCTCAAGCCCAGCCTCGACGCGGCGTACAAGAAGATCAACCAGCAGGTCACCGTGCCGGGCTTCCGCAAGGGCAAGATCCCCGCGCGCGTCATCGACCAGCGGTTCGGCCGCGGCGCGGTCCTCGAAGAGGCCATCAACGACGCGCTGCCGAAGTTCTACACGGACGCCGTCAACGAGGGTGAGCTGAACGTGCTCGGCCAGCCCGACGTGGACATCACCGAGTTCAACGACGGCGACGAGCTGAAGTTCACCGCCGAGGTGGACATCCGCCCGACGATCGAGATCCCGGACTACTCCGGCATCGAGGTCACCGTGGACGCGGTGGAGGTCACCGAGGAGGACGTCGACGCCTCCATCGAGCAGCTGCGCGACCGCTTCGCCTCCACCTCCGCGGTGGACCGCCCCGCCGCCGAGGGCGACGTCGTGGTGGTCGACCTGGAGGCCTCGGTCGACGGCGAGGTGCTGGAGGACGGCGTCGCCACCGGCGTCAGCTACACCATCGGCTCCGGCCAGCTCCTCGACGGCATCGACGAGGCCGTCACCGGCCTGGAGAAGGGCGGCTCCGCCACCTTCACCTCCGAGCTCAAGGGCGGCTCCGCGGCCGGCCGCGAGGCCGTCGTCAAGGTCGAGGTCTCCGACGTCCAGGAGCGCGAACTGCCCGCGCTGGACGACGACTTCGCCCAGCTCGCCTCCGAGTTCGACACCCTGGAGGAGCTGCGCGCCGACAGCCGCAAGCGGCTGGAGCGGGTCAAGTCCTACGACCAGGCCACCCAGGCCCAGGAGAAGGTCCTGGACGCCCTGATCGAGCTGACCGAGGTGCCGATCCCGGAGAAGCTGCTGAAGGACGAGATCGAGAGCCGGGTGCACAACCTGGAGCACCACCAGTTCCCGCAGCTGGGCCTGACCTGGGAAGCGTTCCTGGAGCGCGAGGGCAAGACCCGCGAGGAGTACGACGCCGAGCTGGAGGCCCAGTCCGTCAAGGGCATCAAGACCCAGTTCATCCTGGACGAGCTGGTCAACAAGGAGAAGCTGTCGGTCAACCAGGAGGAGCTCACCGAGCACCTCATGCGCCGCGCCGCCACCTCCGGCATGACCCCCGACCAGTTCGCCCAGGCCGTCGTCGAGGGCGGCCAGGTGCCGGTCCTGGTCGGCGAGGTCGCCCGCGGCAAGGCGCTGGCCGTCGTGGTCGAGGCGTCCAAGGTCGTCGACACCAACGGCGACGTGGTCGACCTGTCCGACGACGAGGAGGACGAGGAGGACGCGTCCGGCGAGACGTCCGAGGCCGCCGCCGAGAGCGCCGAGCCCGCGGACGCCGTCGAGGACGCCTCCGAGGACGCTCCCGCGAAGGGCTGACCCCTCCGCGCCGCCCGAGCGCACGCGTGCCGCCCGACCGCACGCGTGCGCTCGCGCACCCGCGCCACCCGGCGCGTACCCGCACGCCCCGCGCCCACCCGCACGCACCCGTGCCCGCACGCACCCACCCGTGTGCATCCACACGCACCCGTGCCCACCCGCCCCCGGGCCCGGACGCCGCTCGCGTCCGGGCCCGGGGGCGTTCTCCGGCCGATTTCATGCCACCCTGCGCTCACAGCGAACAGTTCCGCGTAGGGGATTGCTGGGCCCCACCTGCGCGTTAGGGTCCACAGTTAAGAGCGAAGAAGACCCTGTGACGGTCTGTCTACCGTCCGACAACGAGCAGGTGGATACGTGACTACTCCGATGCCTTCCGCCGCCGGCGAGCCGAATCTCGGTGGCCTCGGCGACCAGGTCTACAACCGACTGCTCGGCGAGCGCATCATCTTCCTCGGCCAGGCGGTCGACGACGAGATCGCGAACAAGATCACCGCGCAGCTCCTCCTCCTCGCGGCCGACCCCGACAAGGACGTCTACCTCTACATCAACAGCCCCGGCGGCTCCGTGACCGCCGGCATGGCCATCTACGACACGATGCAGTTCATCAAGAACGACGTCGTCACGATCGCCATGGGCATGGCCGCCTCGATGGGTCAGTTCCTGCTGACCGCGGGCACCCCCGGCAAGCGGTTCGCGCTGCCGAACACCCGCATCCTGATGCACCAGCCCTCCGCGGGCCTCGGCGGCTCGGCCACCGACATCAAGATCCAGGCCGAGCAGCTGCTGCACACCAAGCGCCGGATGGCCGAGCTGATCGCCCAGCACTCCGGCCAGACCTTCGAGCAGATCACCAAGGACTCCGACCGCGACCGCTGGTTCTCCGCCGAGGAGGCCAAGGAGTACGGCCTGCTGGACGGCGTGATGCTCTCCGCCGCGCACGTCCCGGGCGGCGGCGGCACCGGCGCCGGCGGCCCCGCCGCGAGCTGAACCGGCCGGCCGGACCGGCGGCCCGCCCCGCGCGGGCGGCGCCGGCCCCGGCCCCCCGCGGACCCTTCTCGAAGCCCCTCACCAGGACGGTGGTCTGAACCCCATGAACTCCCTGAACTTCCCCGGCCGCGGCCTGTACGAGCGCACCGAGGCCGAGCGCCCGGGCGTCTTCGGCGCCGAGGCCCGCTACGTCATCCCGCGCTTCGTCGAGCGCACCTCGCAGGGCGTGCGCGAGTACGACCCGTACGCCAAGCTCTTCGAGGAGCGGGTGATCTTCCTCGGCGTGCAGATCGACGACGCCTCGGCCAACGACGTGATGGCCCAGCTGCTCTGCCTGGAGTCGATGGACCCCGACCGGGACATCTCCGTCTACATCAACAGCCCCGGCGGCTCCTTCACCGCGCTGACCGCGATCTACGACACCATGCAGTTCGTGAAGCCGGACATCCAGACCGTGTGCATGGGCCAGGCGGCCTCCGCCGCGGCCGTGCTGCTCGCGGCCGGCAGCGCCGGCAAGCGGATGGCGCTGCCCAACGCCCGCGTGCTGATCCACCAGCCGTACAGCGAGACCGGGCGCGGCCAGGTGTCCGACCTGGAGATCGCGGCCAACGAGATCATCCGGATGCGCCAGCAGCTGGAGGAGATGCTGGCCAAGCACTCCACCACCCCGATCGAGCAGATCCGCGACGACATCGAGCGGGACAAGATCCTGACCGCCGAGGAGTCGCTCTCCTACGGCCTGATCGACCAGATCGTCTCCACCCGCAAGAGTTCCGTGAACGTCTGACGGCCGCCCCCGCCGCGCCCCCGCGGGTGGGGCTCCCCGCAGGACTCGGTACGCCAGTACCGCCAAGGGGGGCCCACACGGGGGGCGCGGCAAGGTACCGTCGTGAGAGAAGCACCAGGCTCCGTTGAAGGTCGGCGGAACCCAGGCGAAGGGGAAAGACCTCGTGGCACGCATCGGTGACGGCGGAGACCTGCTGAAGTGCTCGTTCTGCGGAAAGAGCCAGAAGCAGGTGAAGAAGCTCATCGCAGGCCCCGGTGTGTACATCTGCGACGAGTGCATCGACCTCTGCAACGAGATCATCGAGGAGGAGCTCGCCGAGTCCTCCGAGGTGCGCTGGGAGGACCTGCCCAAGCCCCGGGAGATCTACGAGTTCCTGGAGAGCTACGTGGTCGGGCAGACGCCGGCCAAGAAGGCGCTGTCGGTGGCGGTCTACAACCACTACAAGCGCGTCCAGGCGGGTGAGAACGGCCGGGCCGGCCACGACGACGCCATCGAGCTGGCGAAGTCCAACATCCTGCTGCTGGGCCCCACCGGCTCCGGCAAGACGCTGCTGGCCCAGACCCTGGCCCGGATGCTCAACGTGCCGTTCGCCATCGCCGACGCCACCGCCCTGACCGAGGCGGGCTACGTCGGCGAGGACGTCGAGAACATCCTGCTGAAGCTGATCCAGGCGGCCGACTACGACGTCAAGAAGGCCGAGACGGGGATCATCTACATCGACGAGATCGACAAGGTCGCCCGCAAGAGCGAGAACCCCTCGATCACCCGGGACGTCTCCGGCGAGGGCGTGCAGCAGGCGCTGCTGAAGATCCTGGAGGGCACCACCGCGAGCGTGCCGCCGCAGGGCGGACGCAAGCATCCGCACCAGGAGTTCATCCAGATCGACACCACGAACGTGCTGTTCATCGTGGGCGGCGCGTTCGCCGGTCTGGAGAAGATCATCGAGTCGCGGGCCGGCGCCAAGGGCATCGGCTTCGGCGCGACCATCCGCTCCAAGCGGGAGCTGGACATGGCCGACCGGTTCTCCGAGATCATGCCGGAGGACCTGGTCAAGTTCGGCATGATCCCCGAGTTCATCGGCCGGCTGCCGGTCATCACCAGCGTGCACAACCTCGACCGCGAGGCGCTGCTGCAGATCCTGGTGGAGCCGCGCAACGCCCTGGTCAAGCAGTACCAGAAGCTCTTCGAACTCGACGGCGTGGAGCTGGAGTTCGAGCGCGGCGCGCTGGAGGCCATCGCCGACCAGGCGATCTTGCGGCAGACCGGCGCGCGCGGCCTGCGGGCCATCATGGAGGAGGTCCTCCAGTCGGTGATGTACGAAGTGCCCTCCCGCCAGGACGTGGCCCGCGTCGTCATCACCCCCGACGTGGTCCGCTCCAACGTCAACCCCACGCTGGTGCCGCGCGAGCCGCGGATCGTCGGCAAGGGCGAGCAGAAGAGCGCGTAGCGCGGCGCGCCGGCTCAGGCGCGCGGAAGGGGGGCGCCCCGGCCGGACGGCCGGGGCGCCCCCCTTCGTCGTGCGCTGGCGCGCGGTCGGTCGGTGTCAGCCGACCTCGACCTCGACGTCGTTGCGGACCTTGGCGGTCAGGTCGGCCGCCTCGCTGATCGACGGCGGGTCGGTCTTGCCGCCGGTGAACGCGGCCGAGTCCAGCGGGATGACGTACGCCACGGTGCTGTAGTCGGCCCACACGCACACGGTCGTGTTGATCGTGACGGTCTGGCCGGAGTCCTTCTGGCTCTCCTTGACCGTCTGGCACTTGACGACGGCGTCGCTCTTCATGCCGGCCGGGTGGACCTGCTGCGGGCTGCCCTGGGCCTCGACCTTGGAGCCGTCGCCGGAGTCGCCCTCCTTGAGCATGCTGAACATCTTGTCGACGACCGCGCCGGGGTCCTTCACCTGGCCGTAGAGGCCGTCGTACTCCAGCAGCTTGCCGCCGGTGAGGCTGCTGTCGGTGGCGTAACCCGCGCCGACCTGCGTCGGGTTGCTGACGCCGGCCGACTTGAGCTTGTCGACCTCGCTGTCCTGCAGGCCGTCGCCGCCGCCCAGCTCGGTGTTCTTCTTGTAGTCGGTGGCGACCGTCTCGGGAGTGGTCAGCTTGTACTTCTTGCCGTCGTTCTTCAGCGAACTGCTGCTGCTGTCGTCGCCGCCCTTGGTGACGAAGAAGACGCCCGCGCCGATCGCGACCAGCGCCACCACGACGCCGACGATGAGACCGGTGCGCTTGCCGCTGCCGCCGCCCTGCGGGGGCTGCGGCGGGTAGCCGTACCCCTGCTGCGGCACCTGGCCGTACGGCGGCTGCTGGCCGTAACCGGGCTGCGGGGGCTGGCCGTACGGCTGCTGCGGCTGCGGGGGCTGCTGCGGGTAGCCGTAACCGGGCTGGGGCGGCTGGCCGTACGGCTGCTGCGGCGGCTGGGGCTGGCCGTAACCGCCCGGCTGCTGCGGCTGTCCGTAGCCACCGCCCTGCGGCTGCTGGCCGTACGGGTTCGGCGGCGGCTGGTTGTAGCTCATGGGATCGTCCCCTCCGTTAACGAGTCCGCCCCATCCTCCCGGATGACTTAGCCGTTCCTTACATCGGGTGCGCAACTGGTTCGTAACAGCCTCGTCCGCCCCCGCACGCCGGCGCCTGCGCGGACCGGCCGGTCAGGGCGGCCGCACACACCGGCCGCGGGCACCGGCCGCACGCACCGGCGGCGCGTATCGGCCGCGGGCGTCGACAGCTTGGGGTGCCGCGTCGGCCCGGTCGGGGGGCGCCGCCGGATCAGCCGGACCGCAGCGCGGTCTGGGCCGGGGAGGCGCGGACCGGGTCGGTGGGCCGCCCGGTGGACGGGGCGGTGGACGGGGCGGTGGACGGGTCGGCGCCCGGCGCCCGGGTCGGGTCGGTGGTCGGATCGGTGGTCGGCGCGGTGGTCGGCGACCGGGAGACGTCCGAACGCGGCACCACGCGCCGCACCGGGTCCGCGGTGGGGGTGGGGGAGGCCGAGCGGCGGACGGCGGACGGGGCCTGCGCGGTCGGGCCGCCGGTGGGCCGGTCGGGGCCGCGGGAGCTGTCGGCGGGCCCGGTTCCGTGCGACCCGGGACGCGGCGTGGCGGTCGGCCGCGGGTACGGCGTCGGGTCCTGCCGGGCCGGCGGTTCGGCGCGCGAGGCGGGCGCGGCCGGCGGCACGAGCGGCCGGTCGCCGCCGCGCCCGGCGACGGCGTGCCGCAGCGGCAGCGCGACCAGCACGGCCACCGCGCAGGTCACCGCCGCACCCGCGGCGGCGCGCAGCAGTCGGCGGCGGGCCGCGCCGCGGCGGATCGCGGCGTAGCGGCCGGGCGGCGCGGGGAAGAAGTCGCCGGTCGGCCGCAGCAGCACCGCGAGCACGTCGCCGCCGTCCTCGCCGCTGATTCCGCCGTCGCCGCCCCCGATTTCGCCGCCGTGCCACGGGTCCAGGCCGTCGCGCCCGCCGCCCGCGCCGCCGTCCCCGCCGTCAGAGTGTGTGGTCAAGGCTCCTCCTCAAGTGCGCGCGGAGCAGCTCACGGGCCGCGTGCAGGTCGGACATGACGGTGCCCTCCTTGCGCCCGGTCAGCAGGGACACCTCCCGGATCGGCATGTCGGCGTAGTAGTGCAGCAGGATCGGCACGCGCAGCCGCTCGGGCAGCGCCTGCACCAGCATCCGCACCGACGGGTCGGCCTCCTGCTCCTGCGGTCGCACCGCCGCCTCGACGCCCGCCCGGCGCACCGCCCGCCGCTCGCGCTCCTGCTTGCGCCAGTGGTCGCGCACCAGGTTCGCCGCGGTGACGTAGAGGAACCCCCGCGGCTCGTCCACGGCCGTCCAGCGGGCCCACAGCCGGGTGAACGCCTCCGACGCGATCTCGTGCGCGGTCTCGTCGTCGACCAGCCGGCGGCACCAGCCGGCCAGGCGCGGGTACACGGCGGCGAACAGCTCGGACGCCGCCTGCTCGCGGGCCCGGCTCACCGCTCTCCAGGGCCGTGGCTGGCGTGGCTGTCGTGGCTGCACTCGGGGTACTCGGGGCACTCGGGGCACTCGCAGGGCTGAGCCCGGACCCCCGCGAGGCGGGGATCCGAGGCGGATCGTGGGGGGCAGGGGCCGTACGGCCGGACCGGTCGCACGTACGGCCGACCGGGTCCGGCCGCGTACGGCGCCGGGCCGGTCCGCGCGCCGGGGTACGGCGGGCGGACCCGCGGGCGTGCGGTCAGGCGGCCGCCGCGCGCCGGCGCTGTACGACGACCACCGCCGCGCCGGCGACCGCGCAGGCCGCCGCCGCGCCGCCGCCGATCAGCGCGCCGGAGGAGGAGCCGGAACCGGCCGAGACCGGCGGGACGCCGGTGTCCGGCGCGCCCTTGGGCAGCCGGGCGACCTGGCTCGGCACCGGCCGGGCGGTGGTCGCGGGCGTGGCGTCCCTGGGCGCCGCGGTCGGCGCGGCGCCGGCGCTGCGCGTGGGGGCTGGCGCCGGGGTGGCGTCGCGGCTGGGGGCCGCGGTCGGTGCGGCGCTCTGCGAGGGAGCGGCGGTCGGACTGCCCCCGTCGGCGAACGCGGGCACGGCCCCGGCCCCGGCCAGTACGGCGGCGCCGGCAAGTGCCATGGCGCTGAAGAGGGTTCGACGCATGGGTCGTTCTCCTTCTGGTTCTCAGCTGGTGCTGGGTGACGGATCGCGAGGAGAGACGAGGCAGCGGCGGCGCGCATTGTAAAGAGCGGGCAAAGCCCTGCGGGGATGCGGGCGCGGTCCCGCCCAACGCCCGCACGCGGCCCGCCCGGCACCCGCACGCGCCCCCGCGGCACCCGCACGCGACCCCCCGCCGGACCCGCGAGCGGCCCCCGCCGGACCCGCGAGCCGACCCTGTGGATAACCAGGCGAGGGCAGTGGACCGGGGCCCCTAGAATTGGCCGCGTGACCGACAACACTCAGCGCCCCGACGGGCCGAACCGCACCCCCGAACTGCCGACCCAGTACACGCCGGCCGAGGTAGAGGGGGCGCTGTACGAGCGCTGGGTGGAGCGCGGTTACTTCGAGGCCGACGCCAAGAGCGACAAGCCCGCGTACGCCATCGTCATCCCGCCGCCGAACGTCACCGGGAGCCTCCACCTCGGGCACGCCTTCGAGCACACGCTGATCGACGCGCTGACCCGCCGCAAGCGCATGCAGGGGTACGAAACCCTCTGGCAGCCCGGCATGGACCACGCCGGTATCGCCACGCAGAACGTGGTGGAGCGCGAACTGGCCAAGGAGGGCAGGTCGCGCCACGACCTCGGCCGCGAGGCGTTCGTCGAGCGCGTGTGGCAGTGGAAGGCGGAGTCCGGCGGCCAGATCGCCGGCCAGATGCGCCGCCTGGGCGACGGCGTGGCGTGGAGCCGCGACCGCTTCACGATGGACGAGGGCCTGTCGCGCGCCGTCCGCAGCATCTTCAAGAAGCTCTACGACGACGGCCTGATCTACCGCGCCGAGCGGATCATCAACTGGTGTCCGCGGTGTCTGACCGCGATCTCCGACATCGAGGTCGACTACCAGGACGACGACGGCGAGCTGGTCTCGCTGCGCTACGGCGACGGCGACGAGAGCCTGGTCGTCGCCACCACCCGCGTCGAGACGATGCTCGGTGACACCGCGGTCGCCGTCCACCCCGACGACGAGCGCTACCGCCACCTGGTCGGCAAGCGGATCAAGCTGCCGCTGACCGACCGCACCATCCCGGTGGTCGCCGACGCCCACGTGGACCCGGAGTTCGGCACCGGCGCGGTCAAGGTGACGCCCGCGCACGACCCGAACGACTTCGCCATCGGCCAGCGGCACGGCCTGGAGTCGCTGACGATCATGGACGAGCGCGCGGTCATCACCGCGCCGGGGCCGTTCCAGGGCCTCGACCGGTTCGAGGCCAGGTCGGCGATCGTCGCCGCGCTGCGCGAACAGGGCCGGGTCGTCGCCGAGAAGCGGCCGTACGTCCACTCGGTCGGCCACTGCTCGCGCTGCGGCACCACGCTGGAGCCCCGGCTGTCGCTGCAGTGGTGGGTCAAGGTCGAGACGCTGGCGAAGGCCGCGGGCGACGCGGTGCGCGACGGACGGGTCGCCATCCATCCCGCCGACCTGTCGCAGCGGTACTTCGACTGGGTCGACAACCTCAACGACTGGTGCATCTCGCGCCAGTTGTGGTGGGGCCACCGCATCCCCGTCTGGCACGGTCCGAACGGCGAGATGGTGTGCGTCGGCCCGGACGAGGAGCCGCCGGCCGGGGACGGCTGGAGCCAGGACACCGACGTCCTGGACACCTGGTTCTCCTCCGCCCTGTGGCCGTTCTCCACGCTCGGCTGGCCGGAGCAGACCCAGGACCTGGCGAAGTTCTACCCGAACGCGGCCATGGTGACCGGCTACGACCTGATGTTCTTCTGGGTCGCGCGGATGATGATGTTCGGCCTGTACGCGATGGACGGCGTCGAGCCGTTCGGCACCATCGCCTTCCACGGCATGGTCCGCGACGAGCACGGCAAGAAGATGTCCAAGTCCTTCGGGAACGCGGTCAACCCGCTGGACTGGATGGACACGTACGGCTCGGACGCGGTGCGGTTCACGCTCGCCCGCGGCGCCAACCCGGGCATCGACGTGCCCATCGGCGAGGACTGGGTCCAGGCGTCCCGGAACTTCGCCAACAAGATCTGGAACGCCACCCGGTTCGCCCTGATGAACGGCGCCACCGTGCAGGGCCCGCTGCCGGACGCCGCGCGGATGTCGGCGGCCGACCGCTGGATCCTGTCCCGGCTGAACGCGGTGCTCGCCGACGTCGACGCGTACTACGACGACTACCAGTTCGCCAAGCTGTCCGACGCGCTGTACCACTTCGCCTGGGACGAGGTCTTCGACTGGTACGTCGAGCTGTCCAAGACCGTCTTCCAGGCCGGCGGCGAGGCCGCGCGGGTCTCCGGCCGGGTGCTCGGCGAGGTCCTCGACGTGACGCTGCGGCTGCTGCACCCGGTCGTGCCGTTCGTCACCGAGACGCTGTGGACCGCGCTGACCGGCGGCGAGTCCGTGGTGATCGCCGACTGGCCGCGGGCGGCGGTGGTCCCCGGTGCGGGGGAGGAGGGCGCCCGGGCGGGCGGCTTCCGCGACGCGGCGGCCGAGGCGGAGATCGCCGAGGTGCAACGGGTGGTCACCGAGGTCCGCAGGTTCCGCTCCGACCAGGGCCTGCAGCCGGGCCAGCGGGTGCCGGCCCGGCTCACCCTGGACGGCACCGGCCTGGCCCCGCACGAGGACGCCATCCGGCAGCTGCTGCGGCTCCAGCCGGCCGGCGAGGGCTTCCACGCCACCGCGACGCTGCCGGTGGCCGGCGCGAGCGTCGAGCTGGACCTGTCCGGCACCATCGACGTGGCCGCCGAGCGCAAGCGGCTGGCCAAGGACCTCGCGGCGGCCGAGAAGGAGAAGGCGGACACCACGAAGAAGCTCGGCAACGAGGCGTTCCTCGCCAAGGCGCCCGAGCCGGTCGTCGCCAAGATCCGCACCCGTCTGGCGGCGGCCGAGGCGGACATCGCCCGCATCACCGCGCAGCTCGCCGGGCTGCCGCAGGCGTAGCGCGGACGCCCGCGGCGCCGCCGCCGGGGGCGCCGCGCACACAGCGGGCCGGGGCCGGAAGGCCCCGGCCCGCTGCGTAGACTGGACGCCGTGAGCCAGGTTCCCCCGCACGACCCCCGCGACCCCGTCGACGACCCGGCCGGCGACGGCGACTCCTACGGCCGCGACCCGTTCGACGGCGAGAGCTTCGACGGCGAGAGCTTCGACGGCGGTGTCGACGGCGACGGCGGCGACGACGCGGGCCGGGGGACCCGCGACCGCGAGATCCGCGACGTGGACATGGCGGTGATCGAGGCCGGCAGCCGGACCCTGCGCGCCGACGTCGCCCCGCCCGCGCCCGAGGACGACGTCCCGGCCCGCCCGGCCGACCCGGAGGTCGACCGCGCGCTGCGCGCGGTCGAGGAGGAGCTGCTCGGCCGCTGGCCCGAGACCCGGCTGGAACCCTCGCTGGACCGGATGACCGCGCTGATGGACATCCTCGGCGAGCCGCAGCGCACCTACCCGGCGATCCACATCACCGGCACCAACGGCAAGACCAGCACCGCCCGGATGATCGAGCGGCTGCTGCTCGCCTTCGAGCTGCGCACCGGCCGCTACACCAGCCCGCACGTGCAGTCGATGACCGAGCGGATCAGCCTGGACGGCCGGCCGATCGCCCCGGAGCGGTTCGTCGAGACCTACCGCGACCTTCAGCCGTACATCGCCATGGTCGACGCCGCGCAGCCGCACCGGATGTCGTTCTTCGAGGTGCTCACCGGCATGGCCTACGCGGCGTTCGCCGACGCGCCGGTGGACGTCGCCGTGGTCGAGGTCGGCATGGGCGGCGGCTGGGACGCGACGAACGTGGTGGACGGCCAGGTCGCCGTGGTCACCCCGATCGCCCTGGACCACACCGACCGGCTCGGCGGCACGCCCGGCGAGATCGCGGTCGAGAAGTCCGGGATCATCAAGAAGGACGCCACCGCGGTGCTCGCCGCCCAGCCCGCCGACGCCGCCCGCACCCTGCTGGCGCGCGCCGCCGACACCGGCGCGACGGTCGCCCGCGAGGGCGCGGAGTTCGGCGTGGTGCACCGCGAAGTGGCGGTCGGCGGGCAGCTGCTCACCCTCAAGGGCCTGGGCGGTGAGTACGAGCAGGTGTTCCTGCCGCTGCACGGCGCCCACCAGGCGAGCAACGCGGCGGTCGCGCTCGCCGCGGTCGAGGCGTTCTTCGGCATCGGCAGCCTGCACCTGCGCACCCTGGACCAGGACACGGTGCGCGCCGCGTTCGCCGCGGTCACCTCGCCCGGCCGGCTCGAAGTGGTCAGGCGCAGCCCGACCGTGGTGCTGGACGCCGCGCACAACCCGGCCGGCGCGCAGGTCACCGCGGCGGCGCTCGGCGAGGCGTTCGGCTTCAGCCGGCTGGTCGGCGTGGTCGGGCCCAGCGGCGACAAGGACGTGCGCGGCCTGCTGGAGGCGTTCGAGCCGGTCTTCGCCGAGGTCGTGGTGACCCGCAACTCCACCACCCGGGCGATGGACGTGGACGAGCTGGCGGCGCTGGCCGTCGAGGTGTTCGGCGAGGAGCGGGTGCAGGTGGAGCCGCGGCTGGACGACGCGCTGGAGGCGGCCGTCGCGCTGGCCGAGGAGGAGGGGGAGTACGCCGGCGCCGGCGTACTCGTCACCGGATCGGTCATCACCGTCGGGGAGGCCCGGCTGCTGCTCGGGCCGCAGGGCAAGAAGAACGCTTGAGGACTTGAGGGACTGAGGGGTACCGGGCCATGCGGACGCTGTGTTCGAGCACGCTGATCGGCGAGTTCTTCGTCATCGGCTTCGCCGGGCTGGTCGCGATGAAGCACCCCGACCTGACGATGGGCACGGTGTGGACCGTGTGCGGCATCGCCATGGCGGTGTGCGTGCTGCTGTGCGGGATGCTCTCGCGCCCCGGCGGCCTCGCACTGGGCTGGGTGCTCCAGGCGGGCCTGATCGCCAGCGGATTCGTCGTCGGTACGATGTTCTTCCTCGGAGTCGTCTTCGCCGCGCTGTGGTGGGCGTCCATCCACTACGGGCGCAAGGTCGACGAGATCAAGGCGCGTGACGCGGCGTCGGCCGCGTAAAGCGATTCTTGTAGGCTCTTCGTACTTTTCCCGGGCGGTTCTGGACGCCGTCCGGGGAATTCCGCGAGAGCGATCCCGAGCACCGCCGCTTCACTCCTCAGCTTCACCTCCTCAGAGCTTCCACCGCTTCCACGCACCGCAGACACCCTGGAGCCGTACCGTGTCCCAGCGCACCCTTGTCCTCCTCAAGCCCGACGCCGTGCGACGCGGCCTGATCGGCGAGGTCCTCGGCCGGATCGAGCGCAAGGCCGGCTGGACGGTGAGTGCACTGGAGCTGCGCACCCTGGACCGCGCCACCTTGGAGCAGCACTACGCCGAGCACGTCGGCCGCCCGTTCTACGAGCCGCTGATGGAGTTCATGTCCTCCGGCCCGTCCGTCGCCCTGGTGGTCGAGGGCGAGCGGGTGATCGAGGGCGTGCGCACGCTGGCCGGCCCGACCGACCCGATCGCCGCGCCGCCCGGATCGGTGCGCGGCGACTTCGGCACCATCGTGCGGGAGAACCTCATCCACGCCTCGGACTCCGAGGAGTCCGCCGAGCGCGAGATCAAGATCTTCTTCCCCGGACTGGCGTAACGACGCGTGCTTCGGGAACCAAACACACCGACACGGCGTCACCATTACTGAGGTCCGCTGTGTGTTCTGATGACAATGGCGTCGGAACCCCGACACCGCGTCCGTCCGGGCGCGACTACGATGGAACCTCCGCTCACGCTCGGGAAGGCCAGACGTATCCCCATGGCTAACAACATGTCGTTCATCGGCCGTGACATGGCTGTCGACCTCGGGACCGCCAACACGCTGGTGTACGTCAGGGGCCGCGGGATCGTACTGAACGAGCCGTCGGTCGTGGCGGTCAACACCAACACCGGCGGCATTCTCGCGGTCGGCGCCGAGGCCAAGAAGATGATCGGCCGCACCCCCGGCAACATCGTCGCGGTGCGTCCGCTGAAGGACGGCGTCATCGCCGACTTCGAGATCACCGAGCGGATGCTGCGGTACTTCATCCTCAAGATCCACCGCCGCCGCTACATGGTCCGCCCGCGTGTGGTGATCTGCGTGCCCTCGGGCATCACCGGCGTGGAGCGCCGCGCGGTCATCGAGGCCGCGACGCAGGCCGGCGCGCGCACCGTGCACATCATCGAGGAGCCGATGGCCGCCGCGATCGGCGCCGGGCTCCCGGTGCACGAGGCCACCGGCAACATGGTGGTCGACATCGGCGGCGGCACCACCGAGGTCGCCGTCATCAGCCTCGGCGGCATTGTCACCGCGCAGTCCATCCGGGTGGCCGGCGACGAGCTGGACAACGCGATCATCCAGCACGTCAAGAAGGAGTACAGCCTGCTGCTCGGCGAGCGCACCGCCGAGCAGATCAAGCTGACCATCGGCTCGGCGTTCGCCTCCAAGGGCGACGACGAGCACACCGAGATCCGCGGCCGCGACCTGGTCAGCGGACTGCCCAAGACCGTGGTGATCTCCGCGGGCGAGGTCCGCAAGGCCATCGAGGAGCCCGTCAACGCGATCGTGGACGCGGTGAAGACCACGCTCGACAAGTGCCCGCCCGAGCTGTCCGGCGACATCATGGACCGCGGCATCGTCCTGGCCGGCGGCGGCGCGCTGCTGCGCGGCCTGGACGAGCGGCTCAAGGACGAGACGGGCATGCCCATCCACATCGCGGAGACGCCGCTGGACTGCGTCGCCCTCGGCGCCGGCAAGTGCGTCGAGGAGTTCGAGGCGCTGCAGCAGGTCCTCGACGCCGCGCCCCGCAGATGACCGCACCGGCAGCCGCCGGCGACGCCCCGCGACACCCCGCAGCACCCCGCACAGTAGCTCCGACCGGCCGCGGCCCTCAGCGGCGGCGGGTCCGACAGGAAGGCACGGACTGGCGCCCGTGAGGGACACAAAGGAGAGCCGGCTTCTGCTGGTGCTGCTGGTGGTGGTGGCGTTCGCGCTGATCACCGTGGACATCCGCGGCGGGGAGAACTCGCCGATGGACCGTCCCCGGCAAGCGGCGCAGTCCGTCTTCGGCCCGGTGGAGAACTCGGTGGCCGGCGCGGTCGACCCGGTCGGCAACGCCATAGACGCGGTACGCGACTCCGGCGACCGCAGCAGCACCATCACCCGGCTCCAGCGGGAGAACGAGGCGCTCAAGCAGCAGCTCGGCAGCAAGGACGTCACCCGCAACCGGGCCCAGGAGCTGGACAAGCTGCTGAAGACCGCCGGCGCCGGGCAGTACACCATCAAGGCCGCGCAGGTCATCGCCATAGGAGCGGCCCAGGGCTTCTCCTGGACCGTCACCATCGACGCGGGCAGCCACGACGGCATCAGCCGCGACATGACGGTCATCAACGGCGACGGCCTGGTCGGCCGCGTCACCACCGTCGGTCCCGCCACCTCCACCGTGCTGCTGGCCAACGACCCCGACTTCACCGTCGGCACCCGGCTGGAGAAGTCCATGGAGCTGGGCTTCGCCACCGGCCAGGGCAACCGGCCGATGCAGGTCCAGCTGCTCAACGGCAAGGCCGACGTGCACAAGGGCGACCGCCTGGTCACCTTCGGCTCCGAGGCGGACAAGCCGTTCGTGCCCGGCGTGCCGGTCGGCAAGGTGATCGGCATCCAGCCGTCCGCGGGCAACCTCACCAAGACCGTGCAGGTGCAGCCGTTCGTCGGCTTCACCCGGCTGGACGTGGTGGGCGTCGTCGTGGTCGGGCCGCGCACCGACCCGCGCGACAGCGTCCTGCCGCCGCGGCCGACCACCCCGCCGCCGGCCAAGCCCAAGCCGACCGGCGGCGCCACGCCCAGCGGCGGCGCCACGCCCAGCGGCGGCGCCACGCCGACCGGCGACACCTCAGCGACCGGCGACACCTCAGCGACCGGCGGCAACCAGCCCGGCACCCAGCAGGACGGCGAGCAACCGGACGCCGCCGGGCAGGGGACCACCCCCGGCCTCGAACCCACCCCGACGAACAGCAGCGGGGACTGAAACCCATGCGCCTCAACCGAATCGTCCTGTCCACCGTCCTGGTGGTCATCGCCATGGTCGTCCAGGTCAGCGTGCTGGCCCGGCTGCACCTGCCCGGCGCGGTGCCCGACCTGCTGCTGCTCACCGTGCTCGGCCTGGCCATCGCCTACGGCCACGTCGGCGGCAGCCTGGTCGGCTTCTTCGCCGGACTGCTCGCCGACATCGCCCCGCCGGCCGACCACGCCGTGGGCCGCTACGCCCTGGTGCTCTGCGTGATCGGCTACGCGGCCGGCCTCGCCAAGCCCGAGAGCGGCCAACTGCGCACCGCCGCCGGACCGATGATGGTCGTCATCGGCGCCGCGATCGGCACCACCCTGCTCTACGCCGGCGTCGGCAGCCTGGTCGGCGACACCGCCGGCGCCCATGTGGGCCTGGCCAAGCTGGTCTTCACCGCCGCGCTCTACGACCTGCTGCTCGCGCCCTTCGTGGTGCCGCTGGTGATGGCGCTGGCCCGCAGGTTCGACCACGACCCGCTCGCCGAGGACGCCGCCGGCGGCTTCGGCGGCAGCCGGGGCGGACGCGGCGGCCGGGGCGGGCGCTTCGGCGGCAGGAGCGGCGGCAGCCGGCTCGGCAGCGGACGGCTGGGCGGGGGACGCCTGGGCGGCGGACCCGTGGGCGTCGGACGGCTCGGACGGGCGGGCCGGTTCGGCCGGACCGCCGGCGCCGGCCGGAGCGGGGCCGGCTGCGCGGCTCCGACGGGGTCGCCGCGCCGCGCGGCATGTTCGGCCGGTCGGCCAAGCCGGTGACGATGCCCAAGGGAGCACGACGGTGAGCAACATCCCGGAGACCGGGCGCACCACCCGCGTCACCATCCGGCTGGTCATCCTCCAGGTCCTGGTCGTCTCGCTGCTGCTCACCCTCGGCGGCCGGCTGTGGTACCTCCAGATCCGCAACGGCCAGGAGTACGACGAGAAGGCCGCGAGCAACCACATCCAGCAGGTCGTCACCCCCGCCGTGCGCGGCGCGATCTTCGACGACCACGGCGTGCCGCTCGCCGACAACGAGACCCGCCTGGTGGTCTCGGCCAGCCGCACCGACCTGCTCAAGCAGGCCGACGACGGCAAGGCCGTGCTCACCCGGCTGGCCGGCGTGCTCGGCATGAAGCCGCAGGACGTGCTGGACAAGGTCCGGCTGTGCGACGCCAAGACCCCCAAGCCGTGCTGGAACGGTTCCCCGTACCAGCCCATCCCGATCACCGACGCCGCCACCACCCAGCAGGCGCTGCAGATCATGGAGCGCCGCGAGGACTTCCCCGGCATCACCGCCGAACCCACCGCGGTCCGCCGCTACCCCGGCCCCGACAAGTCCAATACCGCGCAGGTCCTCGGCTACCTCGGCCCGGTCACCGACGAGGAGGTCGCCGCGTCGGAGAAGACCGACACCCCGCTGCTGCGCGCCGACCAGATCGGCCGCTCCGGCCTGGAGAGCGTCTACGACCGGCAACTGCGCGGCAAGGCCGGTGTCACCCGCTACCAGGTCGACAACCTCGGCCGGGTCATCGGCTCCGCCGGCGACACCCCCGCGCAGCCCGGCAGCAACCTCGTCACCAGCATCGACGCCCGCGTCCAGGCGGTGACCGAGAAAGAGCTGAACGACGCGATGGTGGCCGCCCGCAAGACCTTCGACACCGTCAGCGGCGAGAACTACAAGGCCGACTCCGGCGCCGCGGTCGTGATGGACAACCACACCGGTCAGATCATCGCCATGGCGAGCCTGCCCACCTACGACCCCAACGAGTGGGTCGGCGGCATCTCCGCCAAGGACTACGCGGCGCTCACCGACACCAAGTCGGACTACCCGCTGCTCAACCGGGCCATCCAGGGCCAGTCCGCGCCCGGCTCCACCTTCAAGGTGATCTCCACCTCGGCCGCGATCAACGCCGGCTACCCCGAGGACGGCGGCTACCCCTGCACCTCCTCGATGACCATCGGCAACCGCGTCTTCAAGAACTTCGAGAACGAGAGCTTCGGCGACATCTCGCTCGGCCGGGCCCTGGAGGTCTCCTGCGACACCGTCTTCTACGGCATCGCCTACGACCAGTGGAAGAAGGACGGCGGCACCGACCCCAAGCACCCCAAGGACTGGTTCTTCAAGACCGCCCACCAGTTCGGCCTCGGCGCCAAGACCGGCATCGACCTGCCCGGCGAGGTCACCGGCCGGGTCCCGGACCGCAAGTGGAAGCGCGAGTACTACGACCAGATGAAGGACTACTGGTGCCGTACCGCCAAGGCCCACAAGAACGACAAGGACCCCAGCCTCGACGTCCAGATCGCCGTCGAGAACTGCCCCGACGGCTACGTCGTCCGCGCCGGTGACTCGGTCAACTACGCCATCGGCCAGGGCGACACCCTGGTCACCCCCGTCCAGATGGCCCGCATCTACGCCGCGCTGGCCAACGGCGGCACCCTCTACCAGCCCAGCATCGGCAAGGCCGTGATAAGCGCCGACGGCAAGACCGTCACCCCCATCAAGCCGAAGGTGTCGGGCAAGCTCCCGGACAGCAAGTCCACCCTGAAGTACATCGACAAGGCGCTGGCCGGCGTGGTCACCGAGGGCACCGCCGACTGGAAGTTCGGCGGCTGGCCGCAGGACAAGATCCCGCTGCACGCCAAGACCGGCACCGCCGAGGTCGCCGGCAAGCAGACCACGTCCTGGTTCGACACCTACACCAAGGACTACACGATCGTCATGACGATCTCCCAGGGCGGCACCGGCTCCGGCGGCTCCGGCGAGGCCGTGCGCCGCATCTACGAGGCGATGTACGGCATCAAGAAGGACACCGGCGAGATCGACCCGAGCAAGGGCCTGATGCCCAAGCCGGTCACCTCGCTGCCGAAGATCTCCGGCGACGGCGTCGTCGAACACGCCTCCGCCGCCCTGCCCGCCCCGCCGCTGGTGCTGCTGCCCGACGCCCCGCAGCACACCGCGGGCGACGCCGGGCCGGCCCTCGCCGCGCTCACCCCGACCCGCACCGAGAAGCTGCTGTACGGCAGGAAGTACACGGCATGAGCGCGCACACCTACTCCGTCCGCCGGTTCTCGCCGGAGAAGTCCGCGCTCGGCAAGCTGTTCGCGCGCGACTCCCTGGTGCGCCGGATGGACTGGCTGCTGCTGTTCGCGTCCCTGGTGCTGTGCGGCATCGGCACGCTGCTGGTCTACTCCGCGACCCGCAACCGCACCAGCCTCACCCACGGCGACCAGTACTACTTCCTGATCCGGCACCTGATGAACGCCGGCATCGGCCTGGGCCTGGGCGCCGGCGCGGTCGCCATAGGGCACCGGCGGATGCGCAGCATCGTGCCGTTCCTCTACGGGCTCTCGCTGCTGGGCCTGCTCGCCGTGCTCAGCCCGCTGGGCTCCACCGTCAACGGCGCCCACTCCTGGATCGTCATCGGCGGCGGCTTCTCCCTGCAGCCCTCGGAGTTCGTGAAGGTCTCGCTGATCATCGGCATGGCGATGGTGCTCTCGGCGCGGGTCGACGCGGGCGACAAGGCGCACCCCGACCACCGCACGGTGCTCCAGGCGCTGGGCCTGGCCGCGGTGCCGGTGGTGATCATCCTGATGATGCCGGACCTCGGCTCGGTGATGGTGCTCGCCGTCATCATCCTCGGCGTGCTGCTCGCCTCCGGCGCGTCCAACCGCTGGGTGTTCGGCCTCATCGGCGCGGGCATCGTCGGGTCGCTGCTGGTCTGGCAGCTCGGCATCCTCGACAAGTACCAGATCGACCGGTTCGCCGCGTTCGCCAACCCGGCGCTGGACCCCTCGGGCGTCGGCTACAACACCAGCCAGGCGCGGATCGCGATCGGCTCCGGCGGGCTGCTCGGCAAGGGACTGTTCCACGGCAGCCAGACCACCGGGCAGTTCGTGCCCGAGCAGCAGACGGACTTCGTGTTCTCCGTGGCCGGCGAGGAACTCGGCTTCGTCGGCGCGGTGTTCATCATCGCGCTGATCGGCGTCATCCTCTGGCGCGGCTGCGCGATCGCGCGCAACGCGACGGACCTCTACGGCACGATCGTCGCCGCCGGGGTGGTGGCGTGGTTCGCGTTCCAGTCCTTCGAGAACATCGGCATGACCCTCGGCATCATGCCGGTCACCGGCATCCCCTTGCCCTTCGTCTCCTACGGAGGGTCCTCCATGTTCGCGAACTGCATCGCCATAGGGCTGCTGCAGTCGGTGAAGATGCAGCGGCCCATGTCGGCGTGACGCCTCCCGCGCGGCAACCGGCCCCGCGCCGCGGTCGCTCGCGCGGTTCCCCGCGCCCCTGAGCAGGTCACGCCCGGCGTCAGGGGGAGGGGGAGGTGTTACGGTCGAGCATGGGCCGCAGGTTCACGGAGACGGAACGGAAGTACGACATCGCGGACGCCGCGGATGTCGCGGATGTCGCGGACGCCGACGCGACGTACGAGCGGCTGGATCTGGCCGGCGTCGCGGACACCCGCGAGGAAGCCCCCGTCCGGCTGGACGCCGTGTACTACGACACGCCCGCGCTGGACCTCGCCGCCCACCGCGTCACCCTGCGCCGCCGGACCGGCGGAGACGACGCCGGCTGGCACCTGAAGCTCCCCACCGCGACCGCCGACGCCCGCACCGAGGTGCACGCCCCGCTCGGGGACGCGGAAGCGGACGGGGCCGGCGACCCCGACGCCCCGCCCGCCGAACTCCGCGCGGAGGTCGCCGCGCTGATCAGGGGCCGCCCCCTGACCCCCGTCGTCCGCCTGCGCACCACCCGCCGCCGGGTCCTCCTCCTCGACGCGAGCGCCAGCGCCGGCAGCAGCGCCGACATCGCCGCCGATATCGACGCCGGCGCCGGAGCGGGCGCCCTCGCCGAGATCGCCTACGACGAGGTCACCGCTGACCCCGGCGCCCAGCGCTGGGCCGAGATCGAGGTCGAACTCGGCCGCGGCGACCCCGCGTTGCTCGACGCGATCGAGGAACGCCTGCTCGCCGCCGGCGCCCGCCCCTCCGCGTCCCGCTCCAAACTCGCCCGCGCCCTCGGCGACCGCGTCACCCCGGCCCCGCGCCCGCCGCGCGCCCTGCGGACCGCCGGCGACGTCGCGCTCGCGTACCTGCACGCCCAGTACGCCGCGCTGCTCGCCCTCGACCCCGCGGTGCGCCGCGCCGAGGAGGACGCGGTGCACCGCATGCGCGTCGCCACCCGCCGCGCCCGCAGCGCGCTCAAGAGCTTCCGCCGGGAACTGGACCGCACCGCCACGAACCCGCTGGGCGCCGAGCTGAAGTGGTGCGCCGCCGCGCTCGGCGGCGAACGCGACCGCGAGGTCCTCGCCGAGCGCCTGCACCGCAGGCTCGCCGAACTCGACGCCGAACTGCACGCCGCATCCGACGCCGGACCCCACGCCGGACCCCACGCCGGACCCCACGCCGAATCCGACTCACAGTCCTCGCCGCTCACGGCCGCTGCCGCCGACGCCGCCCGCCGCCGTATCGGCACGTACGCGACGCCGGACCGTACGGCCCCCGCCCGCACGCCTCGCGCGAACGCGAACGCGAGCGCCACCGCCGGCGCACCGCCCGAGATGGCCGGCGCCCGCTACTTCGCCCTGCTCGACGCCTTCCAGGCGCTGCTCGCCGCCCCGCCCTACCTGCGCGCCGCCGCGGCACCCGCCGCGCCCGCCGCCGCGGCCGTCCTGCGGCGCGACCACGCGCGGCTGCGGCTCGGCGTCGAGGAAGCCCTCGCGACGGACCCGGGCGACGCGCGCGACACCGCGCTGCACGAAGCCCGCAAGGAGGCCAAGCGCGCGCGGTACTCCGCCGAGGCCGCCGAGGCCGTGCTCGGCGCCGAAGCCGCCGCCCACACCACCCGGATGAAGCAGGTGCAGCAACTCCTCGGCGAGCACCAGGACAGCGTGATGTGCCGCACCGCCGTCGCCGCCCTGCGCGCCGCCGCCGTCGCGGCGGGGGAGGACCCGGCGCCGTACGACGCGATCATCCGCCGCGAACGCGCGCTCGCGGCCGACGCCGAGGCCCGCCTGCCCGAGGTCTGGCAAGCCGCGCGCCAGGCGCCCTGAGCCGGACGCGCCCGCCGCCCCCTGCCGCCCCCGAGCCGCCCGCCCCCGCCGCCGCCCCGGGCTCCGCGGCGGCTCGGGTACCCTTGAGGGTCACCTTCCCTCGCACCCGTTGATGAGAGTCCCCGAGATGCCTGTCGAGACGGTCTTCCCCCGCCTGGAAGCACTTCTCCCGCATGTCCAGAAGCCCATCCAGTACGTCGGCGGTGAGCTGAACTCCACCGTCAAGGACTGGGACGGCGCCGACGTGCGATGGGCGCTGATGTACCCCGACGCGTACGAGGTGGGCCTGCCCAACCAGGGCGTCATGATCCTCTACGAGGTGCTCAACGAACGCGAGGGCGTCCTCGCCGAGCGCACCTACAGCGTCTGGCCGGACCTCGAAGCGCTGATGCGCGAACACGGCGTGCCGCAGTTCACCGTGGACAGCCACCGCCCGGTCCGCGCCTTCGACCTGTTCGGCCTCAGCTTCTCCACCGAACTGGGCTACACCAACATGCTCGCCGCGCTCGACCTGGCCGGCATCCCGCTGTCCGCCGCCGACCGCACCCTGGACGACCCGATCGTGCTGGCCGGCGGCCACGCCGCGTTCAACCCCGAGCCGATCGCCGAGTTCATCGACGCCGCGGTGATCGGCGACGGCGAGCAGGCCGTCCTGGAGATCACCGAGGTCGTCCGCGCCTGGAAGGCCGAGGGCCGCCCCGGCGGCCGGGACGAGGTGCTGCTGCGCCTGGCGCGCACCGGCGGGGTGTACGTGCCGCGCTTCTACGACGTGGAGTACCTCCCCGACGGCCGGATCGCGCGCGTGGTGCCCAACCGCTCCGGCGTGCCCTGGCGGGTGTCCAAGCACACCGTCATGGACCTCGACGAGTGGCCGTACCCCAAGCAGCCGCTGGTCCCGCTCGCCGAGACCGTGCACGAGCGGATGTCGGTGGAGATCTTCCGCGGCTGCACCCGCGGCTGCCGGTTCTGCCAGGCCGGCATGATCACCCGCCCGGTTCGCGAGCGCTCCATCACCGGCATCGGCGAGATGGTCGACAAGGGCCTGAAGGCCACCGGCTTCGAGGAGGTCGGCCTGCTGTCGCTGTCCTCGGCCGACCACAGCGAGATCGCCGACATCGCCAAGGGCCTCGCCGACCGCTACGAGGACGACAAGATCGGCCTGTCGCTGCCGTCCACCCGCGTGGACGCGTTCAACATCGACCTGGCCGACGAGCTGACCCGCAACGGCCGCCGCTCCGGCCTGACCTTCGCCCCCGAGGGCGGCTCCGAGCGCATCCGCAAGGTCATCAACAAGATGGTCTCCGAAGAGGACCTGATCCGTACCGTCGCCACCGCCTACGGCAACGGCTGGCGGCAGGTGAAGCTGTACTTCATGTGCGGCCTGCCCACCGAGACCGACGAGGACGTGCTGCAGATCGCCGAGATGGCCAAGCGCGTCATCGCCAAGGGCCGCGAGGTCACCGGCCAGAACGACATCCGCTGCACGGTCTCCATCGGCGGGTTCGTGCCCAAGCCGCACACGCCGTTCCAGTGGGCGCCGCAGCTGGGCGTCGAGGAGACCGACGCGCGGCTGGAGAAGCTGCGCGACGCGATCCGCGGCGACCGCAAGTACGCCCGCAACATCGGCTTCCGCTACCACGACGGCAAGCCCGGCATCATCGAGGGCCTGCTCTCCCGCGGCGACCGCAGGGTCGGCGCGGTGATCCGCGCGGTCTACGAGGACGGCGGCCGGTTCGACGGCTGGCGCGAGCACTTCTCCTACGACCGCTGGATCACCCAGTGCGAGCGCGTGCTGCCCGCCCAGGGCGTCGACCTCGCCTGGTACACCACCCGCGAGCGCACGGTCGAGGAGGTCCTGCCCTGGGACCACCTCGACTCCGGCCTGGACAAGGACTGGCTCTGGGACGACTGGCAGGACGCCCTCGACGAGACCGAGGTGGACGACTGCCGCTGGACGCCGTGCTTCGACTGTGGGGTCTGCCCGCAGTTCGACACATGGCCGCAACTGAGCCCCACGGCCGGCAAGAGTCTGCTCCCGCTCACCCCCATCAACACCGGCAGGGAAGGGAAGTAAGCCGGCCAGAGAGGCCGCTGCCTCGGCGCCAGAGCCTCACAGACCTGTGGTGAACGCGTCCTGCTTGATGACGAGCCGGTCTCGCGCATCCTTGGGGAGGAGGATTCGAAGGCTCACGTCCGGGGCACGCTGCCCCTCCACCTTCGTGCGGGTCACCTCGCACTTGATGCCGACTCGACGGGTGTCCTCCTCCAGCGCTTGGAGCCCTCCCGACTCCCAGCGCTCGCGCCACGTCTCGCCGTTGTGGACGTTCTCCCATCTGTCCTGAAGGGTCGCAGGGTCGACGGCATCCGACCGCGCCCGCGACGCCCCGGTGTACTCGCGTACCTGCACGGGGAAGCTGCCGAGTGCCTTCAGAAGACGTTGCGAGACAGCGAGGTAGAGGGCATCGGGGGCTGGGATGCCGAGCCCTCCGCTCCTACATGCGGTGCACCGCATGTAGGAGTACGAGCGCCCCTTGTTCGAGGTCTTCTTGACCAGCATGTGCCCTTTGCAGTCCGCGCACACGATGACTCCCAGGAAGCGGGTCGCCCCTCCCGGCCGCCGCGTCGGCTGTTTCCTCGACCGGGCGTCGAGCACCGCCTGAAGAGAGTCGAACTCCTCCTGGGTGAAGATCTGCGGAGCGACCGGTATCGGCTTGCCCCGCCTGTCGAGCACCAACCGAGAGCGGCGCACTCCTCCGTTCTTGTGCTCCTCGGTGCGGTAGCCGAGCGTGGCGGGGTTGCGGAGACGGCGGAGGAGAGTCGTCGTCGTAAGCCCCTCGCCCATGAGTCCCGAACGAATCATGCACCTGACCATGAAGCGAGCCGACCGACCGCGCAGAGCCATGCGCCGAGCCCAGCGCAGGGCCGTGCGCGCGTCGGGGTCGACGGCCAGCCGGGGGCGCCCATCCCTTCCCTCTTCCGTGACGTAGCCATACGCGGGCTTGCCGACGAGCCACGCATCCTGAGCCTTGGTGTACTCCCACAGGGACTTGACACGAGTCGACGTGTTGCGCGCCTCGATCTCCGCGATACCACCGATGACCGTGACGAGAAACGTGCCGAGGGCCGTGGACAGGTCGATCGGGTCGTTCTTCGACACGAGGTTCTTCCCGTACCGTTCCGCCCACTGGATCATGACCGAGAGGTCAGACATGTTGCGGATGAGGCGGTCCAGCTTCCAGAAAAGCAGAGCATCGAACTCCGGTGCTCGGTCGTTCAGCCACTCGCCGAGACTCTTGCGCTTCCACGGCGGAACCTTCGTTGCGGAGACGTTCAGGTCCGATGCGACCCCGACGACCCGGTACCCCTTCTCTCTGGCGTGTAGGCGGAGATCGAGCTCCTGCCGAACGTGCGACGTCGTGTCGTCGGTGAACACGGACAGGCGGACCGAGAGCAGGGCTCGGGGGGCGTCCTCGGGGAGCAGGGCCTCTGCCTTCTTCAACTCCTCCAGTAGGGCCAGGTCCGCCGGTGCCCATTCGACCCCGACGTCGTGTGCGCCCCGCGCGGCTGCTCTTGCTCGCTTGATCGTCGTCGCCATGACCGGCAGGTTACCGGTTGTGTCCGTGTCCACTCCGTCTGTAGTCGGGCACGCACATCCAGGTCGGACCCACCGGGCGCAAGCTGCTGCCGCTGTCCGTGGTCGGCTCCGCTTCTCCGGGCGGCGCCTCCTCCTGAGTGAGGGGCGGCGGCTCGGGCGGCGGCTTCGTGGACGGCGCTTTCGGTCGCCCCGCGGTCACGCGAACGCCGACGCGTGGGCGGTGAGGAAGGCCGCGAGAGGCCGGGGCGGCTCGGCGGTGAGGGCTTCGACGTCGGCGGAGAGCCAGGCCGCGTCGCCGTGGGCGATGAGGTCGAAGACCTGGGCGTTGGACGTCGCCACGGGCTCGGGGACGCCCTCCTCGATCATCGCCGCGCGGTGGTCGGCGGGGGAGAGCCGGCGGTAGGCGACCGGGTGGCCGAGGACGCGGGTCAGTTCGCGGGCGACATCGGCGTAGCTGATCAGCTCCGGGCCGGTCAGCAGGTAGCCGCGGCCCGCGTGGGGCGAGGGCGCGGCGGCGACCGCCGCGGCCGACGCGGCGACGTCGTGCGCGTCGACCATGCCGAACCGGCCGTCGCCCGCGGACATCGTGAAGCTCCGCGTCCGCCGGATTGAGGGCGCGGCGAAGAGGAGATTCTGCATCAGCAGGTTCGGGGCGAGGAGGGTGTACGCGAGTCCGCTGGCCCGCAGGTGCGCCTCGACGCGGGCGTGGTCGCGCCGCCGGTCGACCGGCGAGTCCGGCGTGGCCTTGTGGTTGGTGATCTTCACGATGTGCCGGACGCCCTGGCGTACCGCGCTGTCGACGACCGCGATCTCCTGGGCCGGCACGGCGGGGCTGATGAGCACGACGGTGTCGATGCCGCGCAGGGCGGCGTCGAGCGTCTCCGGCCGGTCGAAGTCGCCGACGGCGATCTCGGTCCCGGGCCGATCGGGTGCGGCGGGTGCACCGGGTGCGGCGGGTACGGGGGTTGCGCCGGGCGCGCGTGACGGGTCGCGGACCAGGGCCCGCGTGGGCACGCCGCGCGCGGCCAGTCGCGCGACGGTCGCCGAGCCGATGGTGCCGGTCGCGCCGGTGACCAGGATCATGACGGTCTTCCTCCGGGTGGTGCGCGCGCCCGGCCAGGCCGCCGGGCGCCGTCTCGGCAACCAGCCTGCCCGTCGGCGGTATCGAAGAGGAAGAAGGCACCGATCGGGTATATAGGTACCGTATGGATACCGACTCTCCGATCGCGTACGCGAAGGACTGCCCGTCGCGTACGGTGCTCAGCGTGCTGGCCAACAAGTGGACGCTCTACGTCCTGGCCGTGCTGCGGCGGTACGAGCGGCCGCTGCGCTTCACCGAACTGCGCCGCCACGTCGAGGGCGTGACGCAGAAGTCCCTCACGCAGGCGCTCCGCAATCTGGAGCGCGACGGGCTGGTCGGCCGTACCGTCCACCCGACGATCCCGCCGCGCGTCGAGTACCGCCTCACCGCGCTGGGGCGCGAGGCCGGCGCGCTCACCACGGCGATCGCGGACTGGTCCAAGGTCAACGCCTCCCGCGTCCACGCGTCCCGCGCGGCGTACGACGCGCGTCCGCCTTACGACGCCGGTGCTCCGCACGACGTGTGACCGCCTTACGACGCCGGCCCTCCGCACGGCGCGCGCGCGGCGCGCGACGCGTGACCTCTGCACGACGCGTGACCGGCGCGACGCCGTCCTCCCGGCCGCGCAGCCCGGCGGGGATCGGATTCCGCCGAATTCCCGGGACCGGGGGGCCAGGCAACCTGGGAGAAACGCCGGGCGCGGCGGGTGGCACAGGCTGAGGGCGACCGCACGCTGTCGCATCCTCACGGGGAAGGACCCTCCACGTGCCTCACATCCAGCTCGACAACGACCTGCCCGGCATCGCCGGACTCATCCGGCAGCGTCCCGACACCGGGGCGTTGATCAACACGATGGCGGACGCCCTGCTCCGCGGGCCGCTGTCGCTCACGCCGGGGGAGCGCGAGCTGATCGCCGCGTACACCTCGGAGCGCAACGAGACGCCGTTCTGCGCGAATTCGCACAGCGCGTTCGCCGCCGCGCAGCTCGACGGCGGCAAGGAGCTCGTCCAGGCGGTGCTGGTGGACCCTTGGACCGCGCCGCTCACGCCGCGGCTGCGGGCGCTGATCCGGATCGCGGCGGAGGTGCAGGGCCCGGTGGCCGTCCTCCCGGACGACGTGGTCGCCGCGGCGCGCGAGGCCGGCGCCGATGACGCCGAGATCCACGACACGGTGCTGGTCGCGGCGGCGTTCTGCATGATCAACCGCTACGTGACCTGCCTGGACACCGACCTGCCCGAGTCGCCCGGCTACTACGAGCACGCCGCCAAGGGCATCCTCGGCAAGGGCTACGCCGCGACGCTCACCTGATCGCCTCCGGAGCCTCCGGAGCCTCCAGGGCCTCTTGGGCCTCCCCGCACCTCCACGACGACGGCTCGCCGGCCGCGCGGCCCACCCCTCCCGGGCCGCGCGGCCCGCCGGAGCGCCCGCCCGCTCGGGCGGCCTCCACCCGAGGGCGCGCCCGCTCCGCCCCGTCTATCCGGCCGGTTTGACGGCCCGCACGACAGCCGCGTGCAGCCCGTCCGCCACGGGATGCGTGGCCGTGATCTCGACGCCCGTGAACCCCGCCGCCGTCAGCGCCTCCCGGTACTCGGTGAACGACAGCGCCCCGGCGATGCAGCCGGCCCACGCGCCGCGCTCGGCGCGCTGTTCGGGCGTGAGCGCGTCGTCGGCCACCACGTCGGAGACGCCGACGCGCCCGCCGGGCGCCAGGACGCGGTACGTCTCCGCGAACACCGCCGCCTTGTCGGTGGACAGATTGATCACGCAGTTGGAGATGACGACGTCGACCGCCTCCGCGGGCAGCGGGATCGCCTCGATCGTCCCTTTGAGGAACTCGACGTTGTCTGCCCCCGCCTTGCGCTGGTTCTCCCGGGCGAGCGCGAGCATCTCGTCGGTCATGTCCAGGCCGTACGCCCGGCCGGTCGGGCCGACCCGGCGCGCCGACAGCAGGACGTCGATGCCGCCGCCCGAGCCGAGGTCCAGGACGCGCTCGCCCGCGCGCAGTTCGGCGACGGCGGTGGGGTTGCCGCAGCCCAGCGAGGCGGCGACGGCCGCGGCGGGCAGCGCGTCGCGTTCGTCGGCGGCGTAGAGGGCGGCGCCGAAGGTCTCGTCCACGGCGTCCACGGCATCCGCGCCGGCCGTGCCGGCCGTGCCGGCGGCGCCCGAACCGCCTCCGCAGCAGCCGTCGTCGTCCGCAGGCCCGCAGCAACCTCCGCCGCCCGCGGCCGCCTTCAGCGCCGCCGCCGCGTACCTGCTGCGGACGGCTTCCCGTAGGTCCGCCGGGTCGTGCCCGGCTGTATCGATATTCATGAATGCAACCTTGCGTCCTGTATCGAAGAACGTCAAGATAGACGTATGTCGAATCAGCAGAGCCGGACCGTCCGCCCGGGTGCGTCCGCGAAGCCGCCGCGGACGCTTCCGCTGCTCGGTGCGGACGACGAGGGAGGCGGGGGAGGCGGGACCGCCGCGTGCTGCCCCGCGATCGCCTCCGCGCCGCTGGACGAGGAGCGGGCCGCGGACCTCGCGAAGGTCTTCAAGGCGCTGGGCGACCCGGTGCGGCTGCGGCTGCTGTCGATGATCGCCTCGCGCGAGGGCGGCGAGGTGTGCGTGTGCGAGCTGACGCCGGCCTTCGACCTGGCGCAGCCGACGATCTCCCACCACCTCAAACTGCTGCGCCAGGCCGGCCTGATCGACTGCGAGCGGCGTGGCACGTGGGTGTACTACTGGGCGCTGCCCGCGGCGCTGGAACGGCTCGCGTCGGTGCTCGGCGCGCCGCCGGATCGGGTCCCGCGCGCCGGGGCGCCGCGGCGCGCCGGGGTGACGGCATGACCGGCGGCCCTGCGGACGGCAGCGTCGCGGACGCGTCCGCGCGCCCCGGGCCCGCAGCCGAGGCGCCGGAGCCCGCTGCCGGCGTCCCCTCCGCTGCCTCCGTCCCCTCCGTTCCGTCCGTCTTGTTCGTCTGCGTGCACAACGCCGGGCGCTCCCAGATGGCCGCGGCCTTCCTCGCCCGGCTGGCCGGCGACCGGGTCGACGTCCGCTCGGCCGGCTCGGAGCCCGCCGAGCGGGTCAACCCCGCGGTCGTCGCGGCGATGGCCGAGATCGGCGTCGACATCTCCGCCGCGGTGCCCGAGCGCCTCACCGCCGAGGCCGTGCGGGCGGCCGACGTCGTGGTCACCATGGGCTGCGGCGACGCCTGCCCGGTCTTCCCGGGCACGGCGTACCGCGACTGGCAGCTGCCCGACCCCGCCGGGCGCGGCATCGACGCGGTCCGCCCGATCCGCGACCGGATCGAGCGCCTCGTCCGCGCGCTCGTCGCGGAGATCGCTCCGAGCTGACCTGCGGGCCCCTCCGGGCCGGGGCCCGGCCCGGGGTCCCGGCCGTACTCCGCGCGGTGCGCCGCGTCCTGCCCTGCGTGCTGTCGTGCGCCCTGCCCTACGTCCTGCCCTACGTCCTGTCCTACGCCCGGCCCCGCGCGGCGAGTTCGTCCAGCAGGGCCGGCAGCCCGTCGCGCAGCATCCTGCGGCGTACCCGGCCGAGGAACCGCGCCATGAACAGGCCCGACGCTCCGGTGAACCCGGTGTGGTCGTAGGTGAACCGGGTGCCGCTGCCGCCGCCCGGGAGGGCGTCCAGGGGCTCGACGCGGTATGTGACCTCGGTGGTCGCGCCGCCGCCGTGGTCGGTCCACGAGTAGCGCAGCAGGCGCGGCGCGTCGACCTCCAGGACGACGCAGTCGACGATGCCGCTCCAGCCCGGCCTGGGCCTGGCGACGAACCGGAACCGGGTCCCGGTGACGGGGGCGAACCCCTCCGGCCGCGCCCCGGCGCCGGTCGCCGTCCACCGCGGGACCAGCTCCGGATCGGTGACCGCGCGCCACACCTCGGCGGGCGGGTGCGGATAGTCGCAGACGATGTGGATGGCGCTCATGAGGGCTCCCGGGCTGGAGAAAAATACTGTCACTGAAAAATTACTGTAGCAGTAACTTTCTCTCGGTCCGGCTACGCTGGCCCGCATGAGCACGGTGGACTGGTCGGCGTGGCGGCTGCGCGGCGCGCAAGCCGCGGCGGAGCCCGGGGCGGCCCCCGGCGCGGACCCCGCCGGGGCCGGCGAAGGGCTGCGGGAGCGCAAGAAGCGGGAGACGCGGCAGCGCCTGTCGGACACGGCGACCGAGATGTTCCTGGAACGCGGCTTCGACGCCGTGCGCGTCGCGGAGATCGCGCGCGCCTGCAGGGTCTCGGAGAAGACGGTCTTCAACTACTTCCCGACCAAGGAGGCCCTCGTCCTCGACCTCGGCGACGCCACGAGGGCCGCCCTGGTCGAGGGCCTCGCCGACCCCGGCCGCAGCCCGGTGGAGGCGGCCTTGCGCATCCTGTCCGCCGAGTTGGGCGCGCTGACCTCGTGGATCGCCGCACAGGAGGACCCCGCCGCGGCCGCCGAACGGGTCCGCCGCTTCGGCGCGCTGACCCGCTCCACGCCGTCCCTGCGCGCGTACCACCGCGACATGACCGACCGGCTCGTCGCCGCCGCCGCGCAGACGCTGGCCGCCCGCGCGGGCATGGAGCCGGGCGACCCCGAGCCGCAGATCGCCGCGAGCGCGCTGCTCGGGCTGTGGCCGGTGCAGTTCCAGAGCCTGGGCAGGCACCTCGACGGCGTCCGCGCGCCCGACGAGGTGCACGCGGCCGTGACCGCCGACGTCCGCCGGGCCGCCCGGCTCCTCGACGCGGGCCTCGCGTCCTTCGGCGGGGGCGCGTGACCGGGGGCGCGGCGGCGTGCGTGCGCGTTCGGCGGCGGTGAGTGGGCGCGGCCGGACGCGGGCAGGCATGCTGAGCGAGGGGGACACCGCACTCGGACGGTGAGGAGCCGGTCATGATGAAGTTGCGCGAAGTCCCGCCCCGGGCCGCTACGGGGGCGTTCATCCTGCACTCGGGGCTGCAGAAGTGGAAGGGCGACGAGGCGACCGCGCAGATGATGCACGGGTTCGCCGCGGGCGCGTACCCGTTCCTGAAGAAGCTCCAGCCGCGGCAGTTCCTGCGGCTGCTCGCGGCCGGCGAGATCACCCTCGGCGCGCTGCTGCTCACCCCGGTCGTGCCGGGCGCCCTCGCGGGCGCGGCCCTCACCGGTTTCTCCGGCGGACTCCTCGGCCTCTACGCCCGCACCCCGGGCATGCGCGAGCCCGGCAGCGTGTGGCCCACGCAGGAGGGCACCGCGATCGCCAAGGACTCCTGGATGCTCGGCATCGGCATCGGGCTCGTGGTGGACGGGATCGTGTCCGGCTGCGGCGAGGAGTGAGGTTCCCGGCGTCGGCTGCGGCGCCCGCCGCGGGCTGAGCCGGCGCTGGCCGGTGTTGAGCCGGGGCTGAGCTGGGTCGGCTGCTCGCGTCCCGGCCGCCCCGGAGCCCTCGGCGCGGGTCCCCCGGCGCGGGGTGAGACGCTGCTCCGCTAGGTTCTCGGTCCATGGCTGGTGGGTGGCCGCAAGGGCCGAAGGGGGCGGGCGGCGGCCCGGGCGCGGGCGGCGACGGCTGCCTGGTCGCCGTCGTACGCGTACCCGTCCGCATTGTGGCGTTCGCGGTCGTGCTGCCGTTGCGGCTGCTCTGGGACGCGCTGGTCGCCGTCGCGCGGCTGATCGGCCGATACGTGCTGCTGCCGCTGCTGCGTGCGCTGGACCGGCTGCTCACCGCGCTGTGGCGGTACGTCCTCGCGCCCGCCGGTCGCGTGCTGATCGTCGTACCGGCGGTCTGGCTCTGGCGGTACGTGCTGCGTCCGGTGCTGCGCGGGATCGGCGCGGCGGCCGGCTTCCTGGCCCGGTGGCTGCTGGTCCGGCCGCTCGCCGCGCTGTGGGAGCACGTGCTGAGGCCGCTGGTCCGCGGGCTCGGCCTGCTGCTGAACGCGGTGGTCGTGGTGCCGCTGCGGTTCCTGTGGCGCAGGGCGCTGCTGCCGGTGCTGCGTGAGGCGGCAGCGGCGGTCGCGGCGGCGTGGCGGGTCGGCGCCGCGGTGAGCCGGGCGGTCGGGCGCGGTCTCGCGCGGCTGTTCCGGGTGCTGGTCGCGGTCCCGGTGGCGTTCGTCTGGCGGTACACCGGCGCCCCCTTCTTCCGCGCGCTCGGCGTCGCGCTGCGCTGGGTGCGGCGGGAGGTCCTGCACCCCGTGCGAGCCGCGCTCGCGGACGCGCGGCGCGCGCTGTTCGGACGCTGAGGAACGTCCGGGGAGGACCGCGGAACCCGACGCGCGACTGGGCCGGGGGAGTTTTCCACAGGCTGGCAACGCGGCGTCCCGTACGACACGCGAGGCGGCGTAACCTTGGACATGACGCGGCGGTAGGGCCCACATCCGGTGAGCCACCGCCCGCGCGACGCCGGCGCATGCGGCACCGGAGGGTGGCACCAGCCACTCGCACGACGTCCCCGGGACCGCGACGGCGAAGAGAAGACGACGACAGAAGAAGGCCGAAGACGAGCAGCCGTGCGCCGCGCACGGACGCCCCGGACAGAGGCACGACCGAGGGACTGAACGACACTGGGCAAGCGACAGCCCGAAGGCCCGCCGCCGGCACCGGCGGTGCAGCGCATCCGCCTGCGCTACACCAAGCGCGGCCGCCTCCGGTTCACCAGCCATCGCGACTTCCAGCGCGCATTCGAGCGGGCCCTGCGCCGCGCCGAGGTGCCCATGGCGTACTCGGCGGGCTTCACCCCGCACCCGAAGGTGTCGTACGCCAACGCCGCTCCCACCGGCGTCGGCAGCGAGGCCGAGTATCTGGAGATCGCCCTCGCCCGGTTCCGCGACCCCGAGGAACTGCGGCGCGCGCTGGACGAGTCGCTGCCGCCCGGCCTGGACGTGATCGAGGCGGTCGAGGCCCGGACCTCCGGGCTCGCCGAGCGCCTGGAGGCGTCGGTGTGGCAGCTGAGGCTGGACGGCGTCGCCCCCGAGGAGGCCCGGCGAGCGGTCGCGGTGTTCATGGCCGCGGACGCCGTCGAGGTCACGCGCACCACGAAGAACGGTGTCCGCGCCTTCGACTGCCGCACCGCCGTCACCCGCCTGTGGGTCGATGACGACCCGGAGCAGGCGGTGGACGCGGTCGGCGCCGGCGCCGGCGTGCCCGCCGCCGGAGTCGCCGGCGGGGCCGCCGACGCACCGGAAACGGGTGCCGATGGGCCCGGGCGCGCTGCTTGTGCGATACTGCGGCTGGTTGTGCGGCATCTGACACCTGCCGTACGGCCCGACGACGTACTGTCCGGCCTCCGCGCGGCGGCCGACCTCGCGCCGCCGGTCCCCGCAGCGGTGACCAGGCTGGCGCAGGGGCCGCTCGACGAGGAGTCCGGCACGGTCACCGACCCGCTCGCGCCCGATCGCGACGCCGTGGCGGTGCCTGCCGGTTCCGCCTAGGTACGGCGTCGACGCGTCGCCGAGGGACCGGGAGCCACCCGGGGCCGGCGGCGCTGACCACATGAGACTTTCGCCGGCCCCTGCGGGCGGGCCGGCGAGCGACACGACAAGCTCCCGTGCGGCGCCCGCGCCCCGGAGGCCGGCCCCGCGACCCAAGCGGCTGCCGGCCCGAACAGGGCGCGGCGCCCGGGAGCACGACGGGAGCACTGCCCGAATGCCGGACCAGACCGAACCCACCGACACCCCCACCGAACCGAACACCCAGCAGAACGCCGCCGAGGACTCCGCGGCCCCGCGCCGCAGGCGGCGGGCCGCTTCCCGCCCGGCCGGCTCCCCCGCGGAGACCGCGGCCGACGCCGCGCCGAGCACCGCGGCCGAGACCGAGGCCGCCGGGGCCGAGCCCGAGGCCGCAGCGCCGAAGCGTCGCCGCGCGACCCGCAAGACCGCCGCGCCGGCCGCGGAAGCCGCCGACGCCGCCGTGACCGCGGAGACGCCGGAGGAGCCCGCCGCGCCCACCCGTCGCCGGGCGACGCGCAAGGCGACCGCGCCCGCCGCCGAGGCCGTTCCCGCGCCGGACGCGGAGGCCGCCGAGCAGGCCCCGGCGCCCGCGCCCCGGCGCCGCGCGACCCGCAAGACCGCCGCGTCGGCCCCCGAGTCGCAGCCGGTCGCCGCGGAGAGCGCGGACGCGGCCACCGAGGCCGCGGAGCCGGCCGCGCCGAAGCGTCGCCGCGCCACCCGTAAGGCCACCGCGCCCGCCGGTTCGCCGGCCGCGGCGGAGGCCGCCGAGGTCGTCGTCGAATCCGCCGCCGTGAGCGAGAGCGCCGCGCCCGCCGAGGTCGCACCCGCCGGCGATGCCTCCGAGGCCGCGGAGCCGGCCGCGCCGAAGCGCCGTCGCGCCACGCGCAAGGCGACCGCGCCGGCCGGTTCACCGGCTGCCGCCGAGGCCGCCGAGGTCGTGGTGGAGACCGGCGGCGCCGCCGAGAGCGTCGCGCCCGCCGAGCCCGTCGAGCCCGTCGCGGAGACCGCCGAGCCGGCCGCGCCGAAGCGCCGTCGTGCGACCCGTAAGGCGACCGCGCCCGCCGGAGCACCGGCGCCCGCCGCGCAGGAGACGCCCGCGCAGCCCGCCGCCGAGGCGCCCGCGACCCCCGACGTCGCGCCCGCCGAGCCCGTCGCGGAGGCCGCCGAGCCGGCCGCGCCGAAGCGCCGTCGCGCGACGCGCAAGGCGACCGCGCCCGCCGGAGCCCCGGCGCCCGCCGCGCAGGAGACGCCCGCGCCGGCCCCGCCGCCGAGGCCGACGCCCCGGCCCGCGGCCGTACCGCGGCCGAGGAGACCAAGCAGACCAGGCAGCCGCGGCAGAGCCGGCAGGCCGAGTCCGCCGCCGAGGAGACCGGGTCCGGCTCGCGGCGCGGCCGCAGCCGCAGGGGCGCAGCGATCCCGACGTTCTCCGCGGGGGACGGCTCGCGCCGCCTGCGCCCCGGCTCCCTCGCGCCCAAGGACGACACCGGCGACACCGGCGACACGGACGCCGCGGCCGAGGAGGAGCGCACGTACACCGGCCGCGCCTTCCGGGACGGCGACGGCTGGGGCGTCGAGATCGACGACGCGTACGAGATCCGCGGCTACGGCGAGACGCCGGAGGACGCGACCGCCGAGGCGGTGACCGCGATCGCCGACGCGTTCGGCGTGCCCGCCGCCTCCGTCCGGCTCGACGTGCGCACCGAGGGCGCGGAGGAGGAGCCCCGCCCGGCGCGCGGCCGCCGCCGGGCCACCCGCCCCGCGGTCGCCGTCTTCCAGCCGCCGGTCTTCCAGGCCCCCGAGCCCGGTCGGCCCGCCGCCGCGGACGCCGCCGGCGAGCAGGACCACGCCCAGGACCAGCAGGACCGCGACCAGCAGCACGACGGCCCCGACGGCCCCGACGGCGACGAGGCCCAGGCGGAGGAGGGCCGCGGCTCGCGCCGCCGTCGCCGCCGTCGCGGCGCGGCGCCCGAGCAGGCCGCTGCTGCCGCCGACGAGCCCGAGGTCGAGACCGCCGACGCCGACGACAGCGCCGAGCACGAGGATCAGGACGGACACGACGGCCAGGACGACACCGAGGAGTCCGGCGACGAGCGCCCGTCGCGCCGCCGTCGCCGCGGCGGCCGTCGCCGCCGCCGGGGCGAGTCCGCCGACCACGAGCAGGACGAGTCCGCCGAGGACGAGGACGAGACCCGCGACGAGGACGACCGGGACCAGGACGGCGAGGACGCCGAGGACGGCAACGGCCCCTCCGGCTCCAGCTCCAGCAGCAGGCGCCGGCGCCGCCGCCGTCGCCGCGGTTCCGACGCCGGCTCCGACGACAGCGCCGCGGACGACCCCGAGCGCACCGTCACCAAGGTCCGCGAGCCGCGTCCGAAGTCCGAGGGCACCGGCGCCGACGAGGTGCAGTCCATCAAGGGCTCCACCCGGCTGGAGGCCAAGAAGCAGCGCCGCCGCGAGGGCCGCGAGCAGGGCCGCCGCCGGGTGCCGATCATCACCGAGGCCGAGTTCCTGGCCCGTCGCGAGGCCGTCGAGCGCGTGATGGTGGTCCGGCAGAACGGCGAGCGCACCCAGATCGGCGTGCTGGAGGACGGCGTCCTCGTCGAGCACTACGTCAACAAGGAGCAGTCCACCTCCTACGTCGGCAACGTCTACCTGGGCAAGGTGCAGAACGTGCTGCCCTCCATGGAGGCGGCGTTCGTCGACATCGGCAAGGGTCGCAACGCGGTCCTGTACGCCGGCGAGGTCAACTTCGAGGCGCTGGGCGTCTCCGGCGGCCCGCGCCGCATCGAGTCCGCGCTCAAGTCCGGCCAGCCGGTGCTCGTCCAGGTCACCAAGGACCCGATCGGCCACAAGGGCGCCCGCCTGACCAGCCAGGTCTCACTGCCCGGCCGCTATCTGGTCTACGTGCCCGAGGGCTCGATGACCGGCATCAGCCGCAAGCTGCCGGACACCGAGCGGGCCCGGCTGAAGACCATCCTGAAGAAGATCGTCCCCGAGGACGCGGGCGTCATCGTGCGCACCGCCGCCGAGGGCGCCAGCGAGGACGAGCTGCGCCGCGACGTGGCCCGGCTGCAGGCGCAGTGGGAGGACATCAGGAAGAAGTCCAAGAACGGCAGCGGCAACGCCCCCACGCTGCTCTACGGCGAGCCCGACATGACCGTGCGGGTGGTCCGGGACATCTTCAACGAGGACTTCTCCAAGGTCATTGTCAGCGGCGACGAGGCCTGGCAGACCATCCACGAGTACGTCTCGCACGTCGCGCCCGACCTGGTGGAGCGGCTGTCGCGGTGGACCTCCGAGGTGGACGTCTTCGCGTCGTACCGGATCGACGAGCAGCTGCTGAAGGCGCTGGACCGCAAGGTGTGGCTGCCGTCCGGCGGCTCGCTGGTGATCGACAAGACCGAGGCCATGGTGGTCATCGACGTCAACACCGGCAAGTTCACCGGCCAGGGCGGCAACCTGGAGGAGACGGTCACCCGCAACAACCTGGAGGCGGCCGAGGAGATCGTCCGCCAGCTGCGGCTGCGGGACCTCGGCGGCATCGTCGTGATCGACTTCATCGACATGGTGCTGGAGTCCAACCGCGACCTGGTGATGCGCCGGCTGCTGGAGTGCCTGGGCCGGGACCGGACCAAGCACCAGGTGGCCGAGGTGACCTCGCTCGGCCTGGTGCAGATGACCCGCAAGCGGGTCGGCCAGGGCCTGCTGGAGTCCTTCTCCGAGACCTGCGTGCACTGCAACGGGCGCGGCGTGATCGTCCACATGGACCAGGCGACGACGTCCGGCGGCGGCGGCAAGCGCAAGCGGCGCGGCGGCCGGGGCGGCGGCGCCGAGGGCCACGAGCACGTGGAGGCCGCCCCCGCGGAGGCGGTCGAGGCCGCCGAGCCCGCGGCGGCCGAGGTGCCGGAGGTCGAGCAGCTGCCCGAGCTGGAGCCGATCGAGGTCGGCGAGTCCGACCTGGTGCCGTCGGTGGGCGACCCGGAGGAGGAGTGGTTCGGCAGTGCCGCGGAGGCCGAGGCCGCCGCGACCGCGCGGGGCCGCGGCCGGCGCCGCGGCGCCCGCAAGGCCACCGCACCGGCCGGCGCCGCCGGCCTGGCCGCGAGCCCGAGCCCGCCGTGGTGGTCGTGCCGGTCAGCGAGCCGGACGTCGAGGCGGGCGAGGCGACCGTGGCGGCGGAGCCGGCCGAGCCGGTCGCGGCGCCGGCGGCGCCCGCGGTCTCCTCGGAGCCGCCCGCCCGCACCCGGCGGCGCGCGACCCGCAAGGCGACCGCCCCCGCCGGATCGCCGCCGGCCGCGCAGGAAGCCGCGGTCGTCGTCGTCCCGGCCGACGCGCCCGCCACCCCGGTCCCCGACGTCGCCGCGCCCGCGGCCGCGGTCTCCACCGAGCCGCCGGTCCGGGCCCGCCGCCGCGTCACCCGCGAGGTCGCGGCCCCCGCCGCGGACGAGCCGGCCGTCGTGGTCGTCCCGGCCGCGCCCGCGGCCGACGGCTCCACGGCCGCCGAGGGCCCGGCCGCGTCCGAGGGCACCGAGGGTTCCGAGGGTTCCGAGGGTTCCGAGGCCGAGGCGGCCCCGGCCGCCAAGCGGGCCGCGCGCAAGACCGCGAAGAAGACGGCGGCCAAGAAGGTCGCCGCGAAGAAGGTCGCGGCCAAGAAGACGACCGCGAAGAAGACCGCCAAGAAGGCCACGACGAAGAAGGCCGCGGCGCAGAAGTCCGCCGCCCCCGCGGAGTGACCCGGCGCCAGGCCGCGCGGTGATCCCGCGGCGGGCGCCGCGCCCGACAACATCGGACGCGGCGCCCGCGGCGGCCTCCCCGTGCCGCTCCCGGGCGATTTGACCGGGGGTGGACGCAGTCCGTAGTCTTGACCTCCGGCGTTTGTGCGCCTATACGCCTGAGCACCTTCCTCCCGCAGACCGCGGCCCGAGCGGCGGAGTCGGACGGGAGAGGCCCCCGGTCATGTGCGGCACCGCACACGAAGCGGGCGCTGGCATCAGGGGTCCGCATCGAGCAGAGAGTGAGTTCCGCGTGTACGCGATCGTGCGTAGCGGTGGCCGCCAGCACAAGGTGGCCGTCGGCGACATCGTCGAGGTCGACAAGATTCCCACCGGCAAGGTCGGCGACGCCGTCGAGCTGTCGACGCTGCTCGTCGTGGACGGCGAGGCCGTCACGAGCGACCCCTGGGTGCTGGCCGGCATCAAGGTCGAGGCCGAGATCGTCGATCACCACAAGGGCCAGAAGATCGACATCCTGCGCTACAAGAACAAGACCGGCTACCGCCGCCGTCAGGGTCACCGCCAGCAGTACACGGCGCTGAAGATCACCGGCATCCCCGCGGCCGCGAAGTAACGGACTACAGGAGACTTTCGAGATGGCACACAAGAAGGGCGCGTCGTCCACCCGGAACGGCCGCGACTCCAACGCTCAGCGGCTCGGCGTCAAGCGCTTCGGCGGCCAGGTCGTCAACGCCGGTGAGATCATCGTCCGCCAGCGCGGCACCCACTTCCACCCGGGCTCCGGCGTCGGCATCGGCAAGGACGACACGCTGTTCGCGCTGTCCGCCGGTGCGGTCGAGTTCGGCACGAAGCGCGGCCGTCGCGTCGTGAACATCGTCCCGGCGGCCTGACCCCCGGGTCGGGCACAGCCGAGGATCTTCGAGGGCGGACTCCGCTCCCGGCAACGGGACGCGGGGCCGCCCTCGGTCTGTTCGAAGAACCGTCACGCAGATGGAGGAAGCACCATGACCACCTTCGTGGACCGCGTCGAGCTGCATGTCGCCGCGGGTAACGGAGGCCACGGCTGCGCCTCCGTGCACCGGGAGAAGTTCAAGCCGCTGGGCGGCCCGGACGGCGGCAACGGCGGCCGCGGCGGCGATGTCGTCCTGGTGGTCGACCAGGACGTCACGACGCTGCTGGACTACCACCACAGCCCGCACCGCAAGGCCACCAACGGCAAGCCCGGCGAGGGCGGCCACCGCTCCGGCAAGGACGGCACGGACCTGGTGCTGCCGGTGCCCGACGGCACCGTGGTGCTGGACCGGGACGGCAACGTGCTGGCCGACCTGGTCGGCCAGGGCACCCGGTTCGTGGCCGGCCAGGGCGGCCGCGGCGGCCTGGGCAACGCGGCGCTGGCCTCGGCCCGCCGCAAGGCCCCCGGCTTCGCGCTGCTCGGCGAGCCCGGCACGGCCCAGGACATCGTGCTGGAGCTGAAGACGGTCGCCGACGTGGCGCTGGTCGGCTATCCCAGCGCTGGCAAGTCCTCGCTCATCTCGGTGCTGTCCGCGGCCAAGCCGAAGATCGCCGACTACCCCTTCACCACGCTGGTGCCCAACCTCGGCGTGGTCACCGCGGGCGCGACCGTCTACACCATCGCCGACGTGCCGGGCCTGATCCCCGGCGCGAGCCAGGGGCGCGGCCTGGGCCTGGAGTTCCTGCGGCACGTCGAGCGCTGCTCGGTGCTGGTGCACGTGCTGGACACCGCGACGCTGGAGTCCGACCGCGACCCGGCCACCGACCTCGACGTGATCGAGGAGGAGCTGCGGGCCTACGGCGCGGGCCTGGAGGACCGGCCGCGCGTCGTGGTGCTCAACAAGGTGGACGTGCCCGACGGCCGGGAGCTGGCCGAGATGATCCGCCCGGACCTCCAGGCCCGCGGCTACCAGGTCTTCGAGGTCTCCGCGGTCTCCCACGAGGGGCTGCGGGAGCTGTCGTTCGCGCTGGCCAGGATCGTCGCCGACACCCGCGCGGCGCAGCCCGCGGAGGAGCCCACCCGCGTGGTGATCCGCCCGCAGGCGGTCGACGACGCCGGGTTCACCGTCACCCGCGAGGGCGACAGCCTGTACCGGGTGCGCGGCGAGAAGCCCGAACGCTGGGTGGTGCAGACCGACTTCTCCAACGACGAGGCGGTCGGCTACCTCGCCGACCGGCTCAACCGCCTGGGCGTCGAGGACGAGCTCCTCAAGGCCGGCGCCCGCCCCGGCGACGGCGTCGCCATCGGCCCCGAGGACGACGCGGTCGTCTTCGACTGGGAGCCCACGATCGCCGCCGGCGCGGAGATGCTCGGCCGACGCGGCGAGGACCACCGTTTCGAGGCGCCCCGCCCGGCCGTCACCCGTCGCCGCGACCGCCAGGCCGAGCGCGACGAGGCCGAGCAGGAATACCGCGGGTTCGACCCGTTCGCGTGAGCCGTCCGGGCCCGGGGATCCGGCCGGCCGCGGCTCACGCGGACGGCTCGGGCTGCGGGCCCGGCCGGGTCAGGATGCGGCGGGAGAGGACGTAGGTGAAGGGGATCGCGGCGACCGCCGCGGCCAGCGGGGCGACGCGGTCGTTCACGTGCGCCCACTCCACCAGCACGTAGACGCCCGCGCCGGTCACCACGTAGTTGGTGAGGTTGGTCAGCGGGAAGAGCAGGAACTTCCGCCAGGTCGGCCGGGTGCGGTAGGTGAAGTAGGTGTTGAGGAAGAACGACCCGGTCATGCTCAGCACGAACGCCGCGGTGTACGCGGCGAAGTACGGCAGCCAGGGCCGCAGCGCCAGGTAGCAGCCGTAGAAGGTCCCGGTGTTGACCACGCCGACCATCGCGAACCGCGCGACCTGCGGCCACGCCCCGCGCGCCGCCCGCGCGGGGCCGCCCGTCCCGCGCGCGGCGTCCGGCGCGCTCAACGGACCGCGGGCCGGGTCGCCGGCGCGGCTGCCTCCGCCTGCGCGCTCGCCGCGCCGGGCCCGGCCACCACGGGACCGCCCGCCCCGGCGGCAGCCGGCACGCCGCCCTGCCGGGCCACCGCGAAGGCCCGCGCCGCGTTCGTCTCCTTGACCAGGAAGTGCGGCCGCCGCTTGGTCTCGTAGTAGATCCGCCCGATGTACTCGCCGATCAGCCCCAGCATCAGCATCTGCAGCCCGCCGAGCCCGACCACCGCCACCATCAGCGTCACATAGCCGGGCACGTCCGGCCCCTCGATCATCGCCAGCACGGTGACCACCACCGCGTACACCGCGGCGACCGCGGCCATCGTCATGCCGAGGTAGATCGCCAGCCGCAGCGGCCGGTCGTTGAAGGAGATCAGCCCGTCGATGCCGTAGTTGACCAGCGCGCCGAACCGCCACTTGGTCTCGCCGGCCTCCCGCGCGGCGTTGCGGTAGTCGAAGGTGACCGTGTCGAAGCCGATCCAGGAGAACAGGCCCTTGGAGAAGCGGTTGTACTCCGGCATGGCCAGCAGCGCGTCCACCGCCCGCCGCGACAGCAGCCGGAAGTCCCCTACGCCGTCGGTGAGTTCGACGTCCACCCAGTTGTTCACCACCCGGTAGTACAACCGGCTCAGCGCGCTGCGCAGCGGCCGGTCGCCCTCCCGGGTGCGGCGGGCGATCACCTGGTCGTGGCCGGCCCGGAACAGCTCCAGCATCCGCCCGAGCAGCTCCGGCGGGTGCTGGAGGTCCGCGTCCATGACGACCACCGCGTCCCCGGTGGCCTCCTTCAGACCGGCCAGGATGCCGGCCTCCTTGCCGAAGTTGCGGCTGAAGGAGACGTAGCGGGTGCTCGCCTCCCGGCCGCGGGCCAGCGCGCGCAGCGCGTCCAGGGTGCCGTCGGCGCTGCCGTCGTCGACGTAGCACAGCTCGTAGTCGACGGTCAGGGCGTCCAGGGTCTCGCGGATCCGCTGGTCGAAGAGGCCGATGACGGCCTCCTCGTTGAAGCAGGGCACTACGATCGACAATCGCATCTGGTCACTTCCGGCGCCGTACGCGGGGACGGAGCGTACGGTGTCGGGCACGTACCGCAGCTCTTCGGTCAGCGTAGGACGCGGAATCCCGGCTTCCGGGGAGCCTGCCGCCGGATGCGGGAAAGTTCAGCAAGCCGTCCGAACGGGACCCTTGAGAATTAACCCTGGTGTAGGCAACCCAAAGCGGCAAATACTACTCTGGCCCGGAAGTGGATCAGTGTGGTGCGAGCGGAAAACAACCGAGAAACGAGGGCATCGATGGCACGCGTCAGCGTCGTCGTGATCACGTACAACGACGCGGCGCACGTGACCGCGGCCGTGCGGTCGGCGCTGGCGCAGGGCGACGAGGTCGGCGAGGTGCTGGTGGTCGACGACTGCTCCACCGACGACACCGCGCAGGTCCTCCAGGCGCTCGCCGAGCAGGAGCCGCGGCTGCGACTGCTGCCGCGCACCACCAACAGCGGCGGCTGCGGCACCCCGCGCAACGACGGCGTCGCCGCCGCCTCCTTCCCGTACCTGCTCTTCCTCGACAGCGACGACGTGCTGGCGCCGGGCGCGGTCGACGCGCTGCTGCCGCTGGCCGACAAGCACGACGCGGACGTCACCGCCGGGCGGGCGGTCCGCCGCGAACTGCCCGAGGGCCGGGAGACCGTGTGGGCGCCGCGCATCTACGACACCGCCGCCGGCGCCACCCTGCCCGGCGCCGTCGTGCAGGGCGTCGCCGAGCACCCCGAGCTGCTCTGGGACACCCTGTCGGTCAACAAGCTCTACCGCACGGCCTTCCTGCGCGACCGGCGGCTGACCTTCCCCGACGGCGCCTTCCACTACGAGGACTTCGTCTTCACCGCCCGGCTGTACGCCGCCCGGCCGCGGATCGCCTTCACCGACGCGCCGGTCTACGTCTGGAACGTGCGCCGGCAGGCGGCCCGGCTGTCGATCTCGCTGCGCCGCGCGGACATCGCCAACTGGCGGCACCGCATCGCCGCCCACCGCGGCGTCGTCGACACCTTCCGGGACGCCGGCGCCTTCGGCCTGGCCGAGGCCGCGCAGGCGAAGTTCCTCGACTACGACCTGCCGATGTACGTGCGCGAACTGCCGCAGCGCCCGGCCGGGTACGTCGCCGACTGGTGGCGCGTCACCCGCGACTACGTGGCCGGCTTCGACCGCGAGGGCCTCGCGCTGGCGAGCGTGCCGGCCCGCTGGACGGTGCGGGCGCTGACCGCGCCGGGCGCGGACGAGCCGGAGCCGGGCGCGGCGGGCCTGGGCCGCCTGGTGGAGCTGGCCGCCCGGCCGCCGCGGCTGATCCCGCCCTACGGCGACACCGCGCCGCTGGAGCTGGCCGAACTCGAGCCGCGCGAGCTGCCGGTCGCCGTCGAGGCCCGGGTGCAGACCGGCAGCACCACCCGCCTGGCCCTGCGGGTGCACGACCTGTACGGGCGGCTGGCCGCGCTGCACCCGGTGGGCCTGCGGGTCACGCTCACCGAGCGCGGCACCGCGGGACCCGGCGTCAGCATGGACACACCGCTGGTGGACGAGGGCGGCGCCGGCTGGACCGCCGCGCTGCGGCTGCGCACCGCCGACCTGGCCCGCGGCGGGCGGCTCGCGGTGTGGCACGTGCGGGCCGAGATCCGCTACGCCGGCACCGCGCAGCGCACCCCGGTCGAAGTGCGCGCCGCGGACGGCCAGGAGGCCCGGCGCAGCGCCGTGGTCCGGCCCACCGGGCAGGTGCTGCTGGTGCAGACGCACATCACCGCGGGCCGCGCGCTGATCCTGCGCGTGGCCGACGGCGTGCAGGGGGCCCGCAGGGTCGCCGGCGGACGGCTGCGCCGGCTGCTCGGCCGCTGAACCGCCGGGCCCCGGCCCGGAGCCCGGCGGCTCCCGCGCGGCCCCTCAACAGCCCGTGGGAGGCCGTCGCGGGGCCCGCGCGGGGTCCGGCGGGACCTGAGCGAAGCTGTGCAACAGCTATGCATATGAACGGCAGATGAGATGATCTGATCGATCTGGACAGTGGGTGTGCGGTTCACCTAGTGTTCATCGGACGATCGCACGACGTCTGTCCGTTTTCTCTGAGAAGTTGATCGCATACTCATGGCCATACGAGGCATCCGGTCCGGTGTGACCACCCTGCCGAAGCGCCTGGACTCCCTCACCAGCCTGAGGTTCTTCGCGGCGTTCGCGGTGTTCACCCACCACTTCACGGGGTTCGGCGGCAAGACCGGGCTCGGGCGCTCCCCGCTGATCTACCCGTACTCGATGATCGGCGGCCACGGCGTCACCTTCTTCTTCGTGCTCTCGGGCTTCCTGATGATGTGGGTGTTCAAGCCCAAGGAGCACCCCGGCGTCTTCTACTGGCGCCGCGTCGGGCGCATCTGGCCCGCGCACCTGGTGGCGCTGGTGCTGGGCATCTACGCCTACTACATCGCCGCCCACCTGAAGATCAACTGGCCGAGCCTGATCGCCTCGGCCTTCCTGGTGCAGACCTGGTCGCCGAACGTCACCCCGACGCTGCCGGGCAACGAGGTCACCTGGACGCTCAGCGTCGAGCTGCTCTTCTACGCGCTGTTCCCGCTGCTCGGCCGGATCGCGGTGCGGCTGCGCACCCGCTGGCTCGCCGCGGCCACCGCGGTCGGCCTGGCCGGCATGTGGGCGGTCGACTGGTTCGCCACCGCGCACTACTCGCCGGCGCACGCCGGCTGGGTGATGCGCCACCCGGCGGTCTACCTGCCGCAGTTCATGCTCGGCATGACGATGGCGCTGGCCATCAAGCGCGGCTGGCGGCTGCCGCTGCGCCCGGTGGTCCCGATCGCCCTGCTGGCCGCCTACGTCTACTGCTACTACCAGGGCAGGGCGCGGCTGTCCGCCCCGACGGTGGCCCAACTCGACTACACCGTGCGGCCGATCGTCGCGATCCTGTCCGCGCTGGTGATCCTGGCGTTCGTGCAGCGCGAGGTGCGCGGTCTGCGCGGCCTGCTCAACACCAAGCCACTGGTGCTGCTCGGCCTGTGGTCGTACTGCTTCTACCTGCTCCACCACTCGATCACCCGCATCGCGATCTACCAGTGGGGCCGGATGCCCGACAACAACGGCGTGCTGTTCACGCTGCTCGGGTTCGGCGTGGTGGTCAACGTGATGGCGTGGGCGCTGTTCACCTTCGTCGAGGAGCCGGCCGAGAAGTGGTGGCGCAAGCGCACCCCCAAGCGCTGGCTGAACCGCGGTGAGAAGCCCGCGGTGACCATACCCGCGCCGCGCCGGCCGGAGACCGAGAGCATCCCGGGCTGACACCCCGACAACGCGTAAGGCCCGCCCTCCAGGAGGGCGGGCCTTACGTTCGTTCAGCGCTCCGAGGAGGCTCGGCGCTCCCCGAGGAGGCTCAGCGCTCCAGGAAGTCGAAGAGGTCCTCCCAGCGCCGCGTGATGGACTCCGGCGTGTAGCGCTGCACGTTCTCCCGCGCCAAGTCGCCCATCCGGTCGCGCAGTTCCGCGTCCGCCATCAGCTTCACCAGCTGCCGGGCCAGCTCCGAGGTGTTGCCGGGGCGGGCCAGCAGGCCGTCCACGCCGTCGTCGATGATCTCGTGCACGCCCGGCGCGCAGTCGAAGGCCGCGCACGGCAGCCCGCACGCCATCGCCTCCAGCAGCGCCAGCGGGAAGCCCTCGCCGCGCGAGGACTGCACGAACACCGAGGCGCCGCGCAGCGCCGCCGGCACGTCCGAGGTCTGCCCGACCCACTCCACCGAGTCGTCCAGGCCCAGCGCGGTGCACTGCGCCTTCAGCGGCGCCTCCAGCTCACCCGCGCCGTAGATCTTCAGCCGCCACCCGGGCTGCCGCGGCGCGGCCTCCGCCCAGGCGTCCAGCAGCATGTCGATGCCCTTCTGGTGGCTGAGCCGGCCCACGCTGGCGACGACCTTCTCGGTCCGCGGCGACGGCGTCTCGGGCATCATCGGCAGCGGGTTGGGCATGAAGCCGACGTTGTTCAGGCCCCGCCCGGCCCACAGGTCGGCGTCCTCCTGCGTCAGCAGCAGCAGCCGGTCCACGTCCTTGTAGAACTTCTCCACCCGCTGGAAGCGCGAGGACTGCTTGGAGTACTCGTACGACTCGTGGCTCATCCCGATCACCGGGTGGCCCGCGGTGTCGGCCAGCGCCACCCACTCCATCGCCCACACCTGGGTGACGACGATCATCGCGCCCGGCCGGGCCGCCCGGAACAGCGCGGACAGCTTCTCGGTGCTGCGCCGCACGCCCTTGTCGCGGGAGGACTCCTGGCGCCGCGCGGCCAGGTTGGCCCGGTCCAGCAGCCCCTTCGGCCGCCACTTGCCGGGCGGCCGCACCTCGTAGAGCGTGACCGTGTCGAACGGCGGGTTGGCGCCCAGGTCCATCGGCACCTCGGGCGGCGCGATGCCGACGATGGTCACCTTGTGGCCGCGCTCGGCCAGCAGGCCGGCCATCTGCGCCTGCCAGCGGGCCACGCCGCCCAGCTCGTTCACCTCGTTGGCGACGAAGAAGACGTCGCGCTGCTTGCTCATCGGGTGGTTCCCCCTACCGGGCCGAAGAAGCGGTCCGCGATCCGGGCCGCCGCGTCACCGCGGTCGTACTCCCCGTATCTGGCCACGAAGTCCTTGACCTGGTCGCCGTACTTGGCCCGCACGGCGTCGAGGTCGGAGAGCGTCGAGAGGAGTTCCTCCTCGGTCCGCGCGACCGGGCCGGGGGCCTCCTCCAGGAGGTTGAAGTACGTGCCGCGGATGTCGTGCGCGTACTCCTCCCAGTCGTAGGCGTAGAAGACGATCGGCCGGTGGGTCAGCGCGTAGTCGAACATCACCGACGAGTAGTCCGTGACCAGCGCGTCGGCGAGCAGCAGCAGCGGGGTGATGTCCGGGACGCTCGTGACGTCGACGATCCGGCCCGCCACCGACGGCGGCAGCGTCACCTTGTTCAGGTAGTGCGAGCGCACCAGCAGCGTGAAGCGTTCGCCGAACCGGTCGGCGAACGCGTCCACGTCGAACGGCGCCTCGAAGCCGCGCACCCGGCCGTCCGCGCCGGCCCGGAAGGTCGGCGCGTAGAGCACCACCGGCAGCTCCGGGCGCAGCCCCAGCTGCTCGGCCAGCTCGCGGGCCGCGGCCGGCCGCTCGGCGCTGTCGCGGGCCCGCACCAGCGCGTCGTTGCGCGGGTAGCCCACCCGCAGCAGCTTCTCCTCCGGCAGCCGGTAGGCGCGGGCCAGCGTGCGCACGTCGTGCTCGGAGCGCACCACGAAGTGGTCCCAGCGGTCCAGCGCCTTCTGGTAGTTCTCCTGGTCGCCCTCGGACATCACCCGGTACTTCGGCTCGTCGAAGCCCATCCGCTTCAGCGCCGAGCCGTGCCAGGTCTGGATGTACGTGGTCTCCGGCCGCTTGGACAGCTTCAGCGGGTAGCCCTGGTTGTCGATCCAGAACTCCGCCTGCGCCAGCGCCCGCAGATACTTCCACGACCACCGCTGGACCAGCTCCACGCCCTCCGGGTAGTCCTTCGGCGGGTTCTTGCCCTCGTGGGACCAGATCGCGTGGATCGGGGCGCCGCGGCGGCGCAGCTCCTCGTAGATCGCCCGCGGGCTGTCGCTGTACTGCTTGCCCAGGTGGCTCTCGAAGACCACGGTGCCCTTGCGGACCGGCAGCACCTTGATCATCTGGTGGTAGCCCTGGATCTTGCGCGGCCCGGAGTCCAGCCGGCGGCGCGCGTCGCGGGCCTTCTTCAGCACCGACTTGGCGGCGCGGGCCGGCGGGCCCTGGAGGTTCCGCTCGATCAGCGCGTGGCCGACCTGCGCGGTTTTGCTGTGCTGGGAGAGCACGAAGGCCAGGTGGCCCTTGGCGGACACCTCCGGCTTCAGCCGGTCCGCGGTGGCCCGGGTCAGCATCGGGCGGACCACGATCGCGCCGGTGTCCTCCAGGTCCGTGTTGCCGGTGGTGATCTTGCCCGCGGTGGTCTTCCCGTCCGCGGTCAGCCGCAGCCGGATGTCCCACACCTCGTCGATGACGCCCAGCGGCCGCAGCTCCTGGCGCAGCGGCAGCTCCGCGTGCCAGGTCAGCCACTCGCCGTCGTGCCGCAGCTGCTGCACCGGCAGCCGGTAGGTGCGCAGCGACTTGCGGCGGGCCTTGATCTCCAGCTCGGCCTTGATCGAGGCGTCCGGCCGCACCACGCCCAGCGGGTTGACCGTCCGGCCGTCCAGCACCACGCCGGACGGGTCCTCCTGGTAGCCGGTGAGCTGGTGGCGCAGGTGCAGCGCGTTGAGCGGGGCGCTGTGGTAGCCGCGGTCGGTGACGTCGAGTATGGCCCGGGCGCGCGGGTCGTCCAGGTGGTCCGCGCACCAGTAGACCCGGCCGTCGACCTCCGCCAGCGGCGAGGACACCTTGTTCCGGTTGATCAGGGTGTCGATCGCCGGCATGAGGTTGGTCCAGTCCTCCTTGAGCAGGAGGTAGGCGCAGATCGCGTGGATCGGGTCCAGCGAGTCGAACGCCTCGGCCGGGAACTCCTTGGTGTACTCGTTGGCCATCTCGGCGAAGCGGTGCCGGTAGTCGTCGTCGAGGAACGGCAGGTCGCGCAGGTAGAGGACCAGGTCGTGCTTGAGGAACTTGATGTTTTTGTGCAGCCGCAGGTCCTCCAGGCCGCGCTGCTTGAGGATCGCGTCGACCCTGCGGTGGATCTCCAGCCGGTCGGCGAAGTTGTTGATCTCGTGCCGCCGGTTGCTGATCGACTTCGCCTCGGCCTTCTCCACCACGTTCCAGTGGTAGACCGTCTGCGGAATCAGCGTGATCTTCTCCGCCGCGAGATATGCCTGCGCCGAGAAGAGCAGGTCCTCGTAATGAATGCCGCGCGGAAAGGTCAGCTCCTTTTCCGCGAGGAATTCACGCCGATAGCATTTGTTGGTGGAAAGGGTGTCGAAGACGAAGAGGTCGGGGAGTTCCGCGATGCTGTCCAGCGTCCGGGTGGAGCGGTAGAGCCACGGGTACCAGTCGGCCCGCTTTTTGTTGCGGTTGTCCACGTGCACCCGCACGCACTTGCCCGACACCAGGTCGGCGCCGGTGCGGTCGGCCGCCTCCAGCATGTTGCGGCAGGCGTGCGGGTCCAGCACGTCGTCGCTGTCGAGGAACATCACGTACCGGCCGCGGGCCACCTTGATGCCCTGGTTGCGGGGTTCGCCGCAGCCGCCGCTGTTCTCCGGCAGCCGGATCGCGCGCACCCGCTCCGGTTCGGCGGCCGCGAGCCGCTGGGCGACCTGGAAGGAGTCGTCGGTGGAGCAGTCGTCGGCGACGACGACCTCCACATTGCGCAGTGACTGGTCGAGGACCGACTGGACCGCCGTCGGAAGTCGGGCCGCGTCGTTGTACACGATAACGACAACGCTGATGTCCGGAGTGGAGCCGGACACCTCCTCAGCCGCGTTGGTCATTCTTGACACAGCCACCTCTGGTCGACATTACGGTCTGCGATGACTGCACAGCTTATCTCATGTGCTGTCACGGCCCGTTCGGGAGCCTGTCACAGCTTGTTCAGCGAACGGCCGCACGGGTGTGCGTAGGGCCGGAGCGGGACGCGGCGGGACGCGGCGGGACGCGGCGGGGTGGCGCGGGGTGTGCGGACCGGGGGCCGCGTCGCGCGGGGCCCGCGGGGGCCCGCCCGCGCGGACCGGGGCGCGCGGGGGCCTTGGGTACGATGACCGCCATGACGTGGTTGATCACCGGCGGTGCGGGATACATCGGTTCACATGTGACCAGGGAACTGGTCGGCGGCGGCGAGCAGGTGGTCGTGCTCGACGACCTGAGCACCGGTGACCCCTCCCGGCTGCCCGAGGGCGTCCCGCTGGAGCGCGGCACCGTGCTCGACGGGCCGTTCGTCGAGGACGTGCTGCGCCGCCACCACGTCACGGGCGTGCTGCACATCGCGGCCAAGAAGCAGGTCGGCGAGTCCGTGGAGCGCCCCCTGTACTACTACCGGGAGAACCTCGACGGCCTGCGCAGTGTGCTGGAGGCCGCCGCGGCCACCGGGGTGCGGCAGTTCCTCTTCTCCTCCTCGGCCTCCGTCTACGGCATGCCGGACGTCGACCTGGTCACCGAGCAGACCCCCTGCGCGCCGATGAGCCCGTACGGCGAGACCAAGCTGGCCGGCGAGTGGCTGGTCGCCGCGGCCGGCCGGGCGCACGGCATGGCCACCGCCGCGCTGCGGTACTTCAACGTGGCCGGCGCCGCCGCCCCCGAACTGGGCGACCCCGGCGTGTTCAACCTCGTCCCGATGGTCTTCGAGCGGCTGGAGGCCGGGCAGCCGCCGCGCGTCTTCGGCGACGACTACCCCACGCCCGACGGCACCTGCGTCCGCGACTACATCCACGTCGCCGACATCGCCTCCGCGCACCTGGCCGCCGCCCGCCGGCTGACCGCCGACCCGCAGGCCCGTCTGGTGCTCAACATCGGCACCGGGCAGGGCGCGTCGGTCACCGAGGTCATCGACACGATCCGCCGGGTCACCGGCCGGGACATCGCGCCGGAGGTCGTGGCCCGCCGCCCCGGCGACCCGGCCCGCGTGGTGGCCTCCGCCGAGCTGATCACCAAGGAGCTGGGCTGGACCGCCCGTTACGACCTGGAGGAGATGGTCGCCTCGGCGTGGGAGGGCTGGCGGCTGCGCCACTGACGGGCCGGGGCGGGGGGTTCGGCGCCGGGGGTTCAGGCGCCGGTCTCCCCGCCGGTCTCCCCGTTCGTCTACTGGTCCATCTCCCCGTTCACGTACGCCTTCAGCCAGGTGCGGAAGTCGGGGCCGAGGTCGTCGCGTTCGCAGGCGAGGCGGACGATGGCGCGGAGGTAGTCGGCGCGGTCGCCGGTGTCGTAGCGGCGTCCGGTGAAGACGACGCCGTGGACGGGTCCGCCGGGGTGGTCGGGGGTGGCGAGGGTTTTGAGGGCGTCGGTGAGCTGGATCTCGTTGCCGCGTCCGGGTGGGGTGTGGGCCAGGACGGTGAAGACGGCGGGGTCGAGGACGTAGCGGCCGATGACGGCGTAGTGGGAGGGGGCCTGGCCGGGTTCGGGTTTTTCGACCAGGCCGGTGACGCGGACGACGTCGGGTTCGTCGGTGGGTTGTATGGCGGCGCTGCCGTAGAGGTGGATGTGGGCGGGGTCGACTTCCATGAGGGCGATGACGCTGCCGCCGTGGTGGTGCTGGACGGTGGTCATGCGGGTCAGGAGGGGGTCGCGGGGGTCGATGAGGTCGTCGCCGAGCAGGACGGCGAAGGGCTGGTCGCCGATGTGGGGTTGGGCGCACAGGACGGCGTGGCCCAGGCCGCGGGGGTCGCCCTGGCGGACGTAGTGCATGGTGGCCAGGTCGGAGGATTCGCGGACGCGGGCCAGGCGGGAGGCGTCGCCTTTGCGGGAGAGGGCTTCTTCGAGTTCGTAGTTGCGGTCGAAGTGGTCTTCCAGGGGGCGTTTGTTGCGGCCGGTGACCATGAGGACGTCGGTCAGGCCCGCGGCGACGGCTTCCTCCACGACGTACTGGATGGCCGGTTTGTCGACCACCGGCAGCATCTCCTTGGGCGTGGCCTTCGTCGCCGGCAGGAACCGGGTCCCCAACCCCGCCGCGGGAATGACCGCCTTCGAAATCCGCCCAGGGGTGGGACGCTGGGGCGGCTGGGACTGCTGTGACATGGGGCTTCCTCGTGGGACGGCGCGGCGCGGGCGTCTGGACGCTACCGCGCGCACGTGTGAGCGGGCGAATCGCCCCCTGAGCACGGGGCCGTCCGTGTCGTGGACGCGGGTCCGCCGCCCGCCGCCCGCCGCGCAGCGGCGTCCCGCGCGCCCTGAGCACCGTCCTCGCGCCGACCGCACTGTGGACGGCGCGGCGGCGGCCCCGCGACGTCGCGTAGATTCGGGCGCAGAGGGACGGCCGCGCCCGGGGCGCGCGCCGGGACGCGACGCGAGGGGACGAGACGAGCGCGGTGGCAGCGGCGGCACGGCAGGACGCGGCAGGGGACGCGGACCGGGATCGGCACCCGGACCGGGTCCGGGGTGCGGACAGGGGCTCGGACCGGGGCGAGGCGCCGTCCGCCCCCGGGGACGACTCGCGCCCCGACGTGGTCGCGGCCCGCCGCGTCGTGGTCAAGGTCGGCTCCTCCTCGCTGACCACGGCGGCCGGCGGCCTCGACGCGGACCGGGTGGACGCCCTGGTCGACGTGCTGGCCAAGGCCCGCGGCGCCCGCGAGGTCGTGCTCGTTTCCTCCGGCGCCATCGCCGCCGGACTCGCCCCGCTCGGCCTGGACCGCAGGCCCCGGGACCTGGCCAGGCAGCAGGCCGCCGCCAGCGTCGGCCAGGGCCTGCTGGTGGCCCGCTACACCGCCTCCTTCGCCCGCTACGGCATCCGCGTCGGCCAGGTGCTGCTCACCTCCGACGACGTCAGCCGCCGCGCCCACTACCGCAACGCCTACCGCACCCTGGACCAGCTGCTGTCGATGGGCGCGCTGCCGGTGGTCAACGAGAACGACACGGTGGCCACCGACGAGATCCGCTTCGGCGACAACGACCGCCTCGCCGCCCTCGTCGCCCACCTGGTCCGCGCCGACCTGCTGGTGCTGCTCTCCGACGTCGACGGCCTGTACGACGGCGACCCGCGCACCCCCGGCGCCCGCCGGATCGCCGAGGTCAGGGGCCCGGCCGACCTGGACGGGGTGTCGATCGGCAGCGCCGGGCGGGCCGGCGTCGGCACCGGCGGCATGGTCACCAAGGTCGAGGCCGCGGGGATCGCCGCGGGCGCGGGCGTGCCCGTGGTGCTGACCTCCGCCGTGCACGCCGCGGACGCGCTCGCCGGACGCCCCACCGGCACCTACTTCCACCGCACCGGCAAGCGCGGCGCCGACCGGCTGCTGTGGCTGGCGCACGCCTCCACTCCGCGCGGCGCGCTGCGGCTGGACGCGGGCGCGGTCCGCGCGGTCACCGAGCGCGGCAGCTCGCTGCTGCCCGCCGGGCTCACCGCGGTCGAGGGCGCCTTCGTGGCCGGCGACCCCGTCGACCTGGTGGACGAGTCGGGCCACGCGGTGGCCCGCGGCCTGGTCAACTTCGACGCCACCGAGCTGCCGCGGCTGCTCGGCCGCTCCACCCGCGACCTGGCCAGGGAGCTGGGCCCGGCCTACGAGCGCGAGGTCGTGCACCGGGACGACCTGGTGCTGCTGCGCCCCTGAGCCGCCCGGCCGGCCCGGTCCGGCGGGTGTGCCGGACGTGCACTTACGGTGCTTCTTGTGGAAAACGCCCCCGCCGCACGCCCGATCCTGGTCAACTGGGGAGGACGCGAAACGCGGGGGGCCGTCCCGGACCGGAGGCCGCGGGCGGCGCAACGGACCACCACCCACAGGGAGGCCACCGGTGAAACGAGGGCGCCCCGGGTCGCTGACCGGCGAACGTGCCGAGCGCACGCTGGTCAGCGTCGACAGCGGCACCGAGCGGACGACCGAGGCCGGGGGACCGGCCGGCGGCCAGGCCGCGGGACAGGTCAGGGGACAGGAAGGGCCGCGCGACACGAGCCATGAGGAGCCGGGCGCCCGGCTCTGGCACGTCACCCTCAGCGTCTCCGGCGGCCGCGCCCCGCTGGCCGAGGTCAGACGCGGCCTCGAACAGCTCGCCCACGACCACCCCTTCCTGCTGACCAGCAGATACGCCACCGACCACGCCGAGATCCGGTACTGGGAGGAGGCCCGCGACCTGCACGACGCGGCGGCGCTCGCACTGCGGCTGTGGGGCGAGCACCGCTCGACCGCGGGACTGCCGCCGTGGGAGACGGTCGGCCTGGAGGTCATCGACCGGGCGACGTACCACCAGCGCCTCGCCGAGGGATACGGCCCGCCGCCCGCGGTCCCGGTGGGCGTGCACCCCTTCTGAGACGCGCGACCGGCGGGAGCGGCGCGCGGGGCCCCGGGCGCCTCCCGCGCACGTCCCCGCGCACGTCCCCGGGCGTGTCCCGGACGCCTCCCGCGCACGTCCCCGCACGTGTCCTGGGCCGTGTCTCAGGCTGCGGAAAGGCGCTCCGGCACGGCCGCCGGACCCCGTACGCTGCCTTCATGACCCACCCGGAGCTGCCGTCGCCCCTGCCGAAGTCGCCCGTGATGCTCGCGGCCTACCGCGCCCGCGCCGCCGCCGCCGACCTGGCCCCGCTGCCCCGCGCCGCCAAGGACGACGCCCTCCTGGCCATCGCGGACGCGCTGATCGTGCGCACCCAGGAGATCGTCGCGGCCAACGCCGAGGACGTCGAGCGGGCCCGCGCGGCCGGCACCAGCGAGGCGATCATCGACCGGCTGACCCTGACCCGCGAGCGGGTCGCCGCGATCGCCGCCGACGTGCGGCACGTCGCCTCGCTGCCGGACCCGGTCGGCGAGGTGCTGCGCGGCTCCACCCTGCCCAACGGCCTCGACCTGCGGCAGGTCCGGGTGCCGCTCGGCGTCGTCGGCATCGTCTACGAGGCCCGGCCGAACGTCACGGTGGACGCCGCCGCGCTCTGCCTGAAGTCCGGGAACGCGGTGCTGCTGCGCGGCTCCTCCTCCGCCTACGCCTCGAACACCGCCCTGGTCACCGTGCTGCGCGACGCGGTCGGCGGCGCCGGGCTGCCCGCCGACGCGGTGCAGCTGGTGCCGGGCGAGTCCCGCCAGTCGGTCACCGAGCTGATGCGCGCCCGCGGCATGGTCGACGTGCTGATCCCGCGCGGCGGCGCCTCCCTCATCCGCTCGGTGGTCGAGGGCTCCACCGTCCCGGTCATCGAGACCGGCACCGGCAACTGCCACGTCTACGTCGACGCCCAGGCCGACCTGGACATGGCCGTGGAGATCCTGGTCAACTCCAAGGCGCAGCGGCCCAGCGTGTGCAACGCCGCCGAGACGCTCCTGGTGCACCAGGACATCGCGGAGGAGTTCGTGCCCCGGGCGCTGGCCGCGCTCGCCGACGCCGGCGTCACCGTGCACGCCGACACCCGGGTGGCGGCGATCGCCGAGGCGTCCGGCAGCAAGGCGACGGTGGTGGCGGCCACCGCCGAGGACTGGGAGGCCGAGTACCTCTCCTACGACATCGCCGCCGGCGTGGTGGACTCGCTGGAGGCCGCGGTGGAGCACATCCGGCTGTGGTCCTCCGGTCACACCGAGGCCATCGTGACCTCCTCGCAGCCCGCCGCCCGCCGCTTCACCCAGTTGGTCGACGCGGCGGCCGTGATGGTGAACGCCTCGACCCGCTTCACCGACGGCGGCCAGTTCGGCTTCGGCGCGGAGATCGGCATCTCCACCCAGAAGCTGCACGCGCGCGGTCCGATGGGCCTGCCGGAGCTGACCTCCACCAAGTACGTCGTCACCGGCGACGGCCACATCCGCTGAACGGGCGACGGCCGAACGGGGCACAGCTGTCGCACAGGCGGTCGGGAATCCCCTGCCCAAACAGCCAACTTCCGCATTACCCTGGACAGATGCCGGACGATGACGAGTTCGCCTCCGTAGTCCTCGACGAAGATTTCGTACGGTCCGCCCTGTTCCATGAGCCCACGGCCACGGAACGGATGCTTGCCGTCGCCGAAGGTCCCGCGCTCCCGCCCGGCAGGCCCGGACGGCACCCCCGCGAGTCCCGCGTCGTGCCCGAACTGGACGACGACACCGCACTGGAATCCGACGAGCTGTACGCGGCCGGCCACCCCTACCGCGGCAGCAGCACCCGCTGGCACCGGCCGGTCGCCTGGGCGCTCGCGGTGGTGATGGGCATCGGCGTCGTCGCCCTGACCTTCGCCGCCGTCTACCGCGGGGCCGGGAACGCCCGGCCCAGCATCCCGCCGCCGAGCACCGGCCCGGTGGGCACCACCCATGTGCCGCCCGTCGCCAGCACCCCGCTGCCCTGATCCGGTGTCAAGTTGACCGGTACTGAGGCCTTTATTCACCTCCCGGCAGACTTAACCTTGTGATATGAGCGGGTCTGGAGACCCTCCCGAGGGCGCCCCGGAGGGCACCCCGGGAGGCGGTGAGGACGAGTACCGATCCGTCGTCTTCGACGAATCGTTCGTGAAGGCTGCGCGGATCCAGGAGTTCTCCGCGCGCGAGCGCCTGGGGGCCGGGACGGGCGCGCCGCGTGCGGTGCGCATCCGCCATGTGCTGCCCGGCGGCCTGGCGCGTCAGGCCGCCGCGCTGGTGATACTGATCGTGCTGGCCTTCGGTTTCGCGATCTACATGGGCGTGCGGCATCCCTACAAGGCCGACACCCCAGCGGCCGGCGAGCCGCTGCGGGCGAACGTGATCCCGCTCGTGCCGCCCGGCGAGGTGCCCGCGGTGCCGCCCTCCGCCCCCTTCCGCGGCAGCAGGGCGGCGACCTACGCGGTGGGCGCCCGGGGCATCGTCGACCCGCCGGACGTGCACCGCGAGGGCGGCTTCGCCGAGAGCGAGGTGGTGGCCGCCCTGGACATCGTCAGGAAGTACCTCACCGCGACCTCGCTGAACCCCAGGGCGGTGGCCGACGGCGACGTGGGGGCGGTGCGCGACCTGCTCGACCCCGGACAGGTCGACCAGTTCGACGCCAGCCTCAGCAAGCCCGCCGAGGACGGCGAGCACGAGGCCACCGGCTGGCTGGTGCGCTTCGACCCGGCCCAGCAGGTCTCCGTGGTCCCCGGCGACATCCGGGTGAACGGCACCATGGACCCGCAGGAGACCGACGACGCGCAGCTGGAGGTCACCTCCGACCACACCTTCGTCTACGCGCTGCGCGGCCCGGGCCACTCCGCGGTGTCGCTGTTCACCGTCCGGCGCAAGCTGCGCTTCCGCTTCGACCACCAGCAGATCCAGCAGGGGCACGTCCAGGTCGTGCAGGCCGACGTCTCGGCCGGGCCGCTGGCCTGCGAATCCGAGGCGCAGAGCGGCTTCCGGCCGATCCTGGCGGGGGGCCGCGCGCCCGGCGGCGTGGTGGGCGCCGATCCGTACGACCACCGGCTGCCGGTCGGCGCGGTGTGCGGCGTGCTCGCCACCGCGGCCCCCGCCCTCACCGCCGGCTGACCGCACGGCGGCGGGGCGACGGCGGGTCGACGCGGGCCGGGCGCCGCGGCGTGTCGGCGGGTCAGGCCGGCGGCCGGGCGGGTCAGGCCGGGGCGGCGCCGCCGGCCTCGTCGCCCTCCGGGCCCTGCTCGGCGCCGCGGCCGGCGCCGGTGAAGCGGTCGCGCAGCTTGCCGCCGAACTCCCCGGCGCCGTTCGAGATGTCGCGTATCAGGCCGAACAGCGGGTCCTTGCTCTGCTTCACCGTGTCGGCGTAGTGGCCCGCGGACTCCTTGAACGCGTCGGAGACCGACGCGTCCTTGTCGGCGCTGCGCTGCGGGTAGTGGCCGTCCATCAGCCGCTGGTAGTCCCGCGAGGCGGCCCATGTGCGCAGCTCGGCGGCGCGCACGGTGGTGAACGGGTGGCTGCGCGGCAGTACGTTCAGGATCTTGAGCACCGAGTCGCGCAGGTCGCCGGCCGCCTCGTACTCGTCGGCCTGCTTCAGGAACGAGTCGACGTTCATCTCGTGCAGGTGGTTGCCGCCGGCCAGCTTCATCAGGCCGCGCATGGACGCCTGGAGGTCCTGGCCGACCAGCAGGCCGGCCCGGTCCGCCGACAGCTCCGACTTGCGGAACCACTCGCGCAGCGCGGTGACCAGCGCCAGCACCGCCAGATTGCCCAGCGGGATCCACGCCACCCGCAGCGCCAGGTTCGTCAGGAACAGCAGGATCGTGCGGTAGACGGAGTGCCCGGACAGCGCGTGGCCGACCTCGTGGCCGATGACCGCGCGCATCTCCTCCTCGTCCAGCAGCTCGACCAGGCCGGTGGTCACCACGATGATCGGCTCGTCCATGCCGATGCACATCGCGTTCGGCTTGGGGTCCTGCGTGACGTACAGGTTGGGGACCTTCTCCAGGTCCAGGATCCAACAGGCGTCCCGCAGCATCGCGTTCAGATGCGGGAACTGCTCGTCGCTGACCCGCACCGAGTCGGACAGGAACAGCAGCCGCAGGCTCCGCTCGGGCAGTAGCCCGCTCAACGCCTTGAAGACGGTGTCGAATCCGGTCAGCTTGCGCAGCGCCACCAGGGCCGACTTGTCCGCCGGGTGCTCGTAGGCGCGCGAGGAGATGCCCTGGAAGCGCCTGCGGGTGCGTCCCGGCAGGTGCTTCTCGGTGCTGACGCTCTCCGCCGCCGGGTCCTTCGGTTCTTCCGATCCGGACATACTGGCCCAACCCCCTGCTAGCCGTTCAGTACCTACTCTGACGCGCGGAGCCAGCGCGAAGTTCCCCGCCCCGCGCCCGTACGATGTGCGGGAGAGCCAGCCGTCCGAACCGAAGGGTCGTGCCGACCATGTCGCCCGCCGCAGCCTCCGCCCTGACCACGCTCGCCGAAGCCTCCGAGTCGCACGGCGGCAACCACCCGAGCCTGAGCCCGTACCTCACCGGCTTCGGCGCGCTGGGGGCGCTGCTGCTCCTGCTGTGGATCACCACCCGCTTCAACCGGGACTGACGTGACGGCCAGGCAGCCCGAGCCGCCGCCCCCGAGCAGGCCGGGGAAGCAGCGCATCGGCGTGATGGGCGGCACCTTCGATCCCGTCCATCACGGGCACCTGGTGGCCGCCAGCGAGGTGGCCAGCCTGTTCCACCTCGACGAGGTGGTGTTCGTGCCCACCGGCAAGCCCTGGCAGAAGGAAGAGCGCAGGGTGTCCCCGGCCGAGGACCGCTATCTGATGACGGTCATCGCCACCGCGTCGAACCCGCAGTTCTCGGTCAGCCGCAGCGACATCGACCGCGGCGGCCGCACGTACACCATCGACACCCTGCGCGACCTGCGCCGCGAGCACCCCGACGCGGACCTGTTCTTCATCACCGGCGCCGACGCCCTCGCGCAGATCTTCTCCTGGCGGGACGCCGAGGAGCTGTTCTCGCTGGCTCATTTCATCGGGGTCACACGTCCAGGGCATACGCTGTCGGACCCGGGCTTCCCCGACGGCGGCGTGTCGCTGGTCGAGGTGCCCGCGCTGGCCATCTCCTCCACCGACTGCCGCCAGCGGGTGGCCAAGGGGGACCCGGTCTGGTACTTGGTTCCGGACGGTGTGGTGCGCTACATCGACAAACGCGCGCTGTACCGGGACGCCACCGGGTAGCGCGCAACGAAACACACGAAGGGGTTCCTCGTGAACGACGCAAACCCCCGTTGGCACCACGCCGAGGGCGGTCCAGACGACGAGAGAGACCCTTACGCGCAGGACCCCTACTACCAGCAGCAGCACTACGGTTACGACGCGTACGGCCGGCCGGTGCAGGCGCCGCCCCCGCCGCAGCAGCAGGAGTACGGCGACCCGTACTACGGGCAGGGCCGGCCCGACGGGTGGATCCCGCAGCAGTCCCAGCCGCAGCAGCCGTACTACGGCCAGGACCAGGGCGGCCGCATCCCGCAGCAGCAGGGCTACGACACCGGGCAGCACCCGCTGTACGACACCGGCGTCCAGCCGCCCCTCTACGACACCGGCCGGCAGGCGCCCGTCTACGACACGGGGCAGCAGCCGCCCGTCTACGACACCGGACAACAGGCGCCCGTGTACGACACGGGCCGGCAGGCCCCGGTGTACGGCACGGGCGGCCCCACGGCCTACGACACCGGGGTGCAGTCCCCGGTCTACGACACCGGACAGCACGCCGGGTACGACACCGGGCAGCACCCGGCACAGGACCTGCGCCAGGGACCGGCGTCCGGCGCCGCGCCCGGCGCGGCCCGGGTGCGCGACCCGGAGGCGCCGCGCGAGTACCAGACCGAGCAGTTCTCCTTCGTCGACGAGGAGTCGGAGGAGTCCGAGGAGGTCATCGACTGGCTGAAGTTCTCCGAGTCGCGGACCGAGCGCCGCGAGGAGGCCAAACGGCGCGGCCGCAACCGGAAGGCCGGCCTGGTCGTCGTCCTGGTCCTGGCGCTGCTCGGCGGTGCGGGATACCTGTGGCAGGCCGGCAAGATCCCCGGCCTGGGAAAGACCAAGGCCACGGCGACGACCGCCGGCGGCAGCCAGAAGCGCGACGTGATCGTGGTCCACCTGCTGCCGGTCGGCGGCGGCCCCAGCTCCACCGCGCTGCTCGTGGACAACGCCACCAAGGGCCGCGGCACCACCGTGCTGATCCCCAACAACGTCCAGCTCACCGGCGACGACGGCAACGTCACCACCCTCGACAAGTCCGTCGCCGACGGCGTCGGCCCCACCCGCGACGGGCTCAACACCCTGCTCGGCACCGACATCAAGGGCAGCTGGCGGCTCGACACCCCGTACCTGGAACTGCTCGTGGACTCCGTCGGCGACATCTACGTCGACACCAACGCCACGGTGAAGGGCACCGGCAAGGACAGCGGCAAGACGCTGGTCGCCCAGGGCAAGCAGCAGGACCTGACCGGGCAGGCCGCGGTCGCGTACGCCACGTACCGGGCGCCCGGGGAGTCCGAGACCGACCAGCTCAGCCGCTTCGGGCAGGTCATGCAGGCGGTGCTGAAGAAGATGCCCAGCGACGCCGCGGACGCCACCAGGACCGTGCAGGGCCTGGCCCAGATCCTCGACCCCTCGCTGACCGAGAAGCAGCTCGGCGCGTCGCTGGCGGCGCTCGCCGAGCTGGCGAAGACCGGCGCCTACGACACCGCCATGCTGCCGGTGCAGAAGGACGGCTCGCTCAGCACCCAGGCCACCGACAGCGTGGTCAGGGACGTGCTCGGCGGCACCGTCAAGACGCCCACCGGCGCCGCGGCCCAGCCGCGCGTGGAGATCAAGGACGCCAGCGGCTCGGCGAAGTCCGCCGCGATGGCCCAGGCCGCGATCGTCAACGGCGGCTCGTACTCCTACGTGCCCGGCGGCAAGGCGACCGGCACCCAGAGCACCTCCACGATCAGCTACGCCGACGCCGCGCAGCTGGCCGCCGCCAAGGACGTCGCCGCGACCCTGGGCCTGCCGGCCGGCAGTGTGAGGAAGGGCACGGTCCCGTCCAACGCCGACATCCTGGTCGTCCTCGGCAAGGACTACACACCGCAGACGAGCCAGTAGGAGTCCGCCGGGCCGGGGCACCCGCCTGCCGGATATCCGGTCGGGGACTGTCGCAGGGCCGTGAGACCCTGGAAGCCAACAGACCCCGACCGGAAAGCCGCATCCGTGACCGCCACCGACCGCTCCGTCGAGCTGACCCGCACCGCCGCCCAGGCGGCCGCCGACAAGCTCGCGCACGACGTCATCGCCTATGACGTCAGTGACGTCCTCTCCATCACCGACGCCTTCCTGGTGGCCTCGGCGCCCAACGACCGCCAGGTCAAGGCGATCGTGGACGCCATCGAGGAGACCCTGCTCAAGGAGCTGGACGCCAAGCCGGTGCGGCGCGAGGGGGAGCGGGACGGCCGCTGGGTGCTGCTGGACTACGTCGACATCGTGGTCCACGTGCAGCACTCCGAGGAGCGCGTGTTCTACGCGCTCGAACGGCTGTGGAAGGACTGCCCGGAGATCGCGCTGCCCGAGGACGCGGTCGCCACCCGCGGCAAGGGCGCCGCTCACGCCCAGGCGATGGCCGCGGCCGAGGACGAGGGGGCCTGAGCTGAGCACCACCAAGAGGCGCGGCCGGCGGATCGTGCTGTGGAGGCACGGCCAGACCGCGTGGAATCTGGAGCAGCGCTTCCAGGGCGGCACGGACATCGCGCTGACCGCGGAGGGCGTGCTGCAGGCGCGGCGGGCCGCCCGGCTGCTGGCCGCGCTGCGTCCGGACATGATCATCTCCTCCACGCTGCGGCGGGCCGTGGACACCGCGGCCGAGCTGACGGCGGTCACCGGGCTGCCCGCCCTGCTGGACGACGGCCTGCGGGAGACCTACGCCGGCGCCTGGCAGGGCCTGACCCACACCGAGATCAACGAGCGCTTCGGCGAGGAGTACGCCGCGTGGAAGCGCGGCGAGCCGGTGCGCAGGGGCGGCGGCGAACTGGAGACCGAGGTCGCCGACCGCGCCGCGCCCGTGGTGCAGGCGGCGGCCGACAAGCTGCCCGAGGACGGCGTGCTCGTCGTGGTCAGCCACGGCGGCACGATCCGCACCACCATCGGCCGGCTGATCGGTCTCGACCCGGTCAGCTGGGAGTCGCTGGGCGGCCTGTCCAACTGCTGCTGGTCGGTGCTCGGCGAGGGCGTGCGCGGCTGGCGCCTCACCGAGCACAACGCGGGCACGCTCCCCGAGCCGGTCCTCGGCGACGACACCTAGGGTCCGTCGTGCGGAGCCGCCGGGGAGCCGCCGGGGAGCCGCCGGGGAGCCGCGCGGCCCCGGCGGCTCCCCGGCGCGAAGAACCGATTTCGTTTCCGGTCCACGCACCGGCTATGCTTCTTCCCGTCGCCCGGGAACGGGTCGGCGCGGGGCTGTAGCTCAGTTGGTAGAGCGCTTGCATGGCATGCAAGAGGTCCGGGGTTCAATTCCCCGTAGCTCCACAGTTCGCGCGTCCACGGCGTCACCCTTTGAGGGTGGCGCCATCGCCGTTTGTCCACCCTCGTTTGCGGACCCTCGGCCTCGGCGGCCTGGAGTCGCGGGCCGCAAAGGCGGCGGTGGCGGTGCGGCGGTCAGGCGGTGCGGCGGGACGGGGTGGGCCGGGCGCCGTCCGCCAGGACCTCGGACAGCGGGCGGCCGTGCACCGGGCAGCCGATGACGGGATCGTCGATGTCGCGCAGCCGCTGCATCCGCAGGCGGTCCTCCTCGGCGACCGGGGTGTAGACGACGATGCGGTGCTCGGCCATGCCGTCGATGCTCAGCGACATCGAGGTCAGCTCGATCGTGCCGACCGTCTGGTGGCGGAAGATCTTCACCCGGCGGCCCGGCGCGGCCACGTCCGCGCGCGCCCACAGCTGGGCGAAGTGCGGGCTCTCCTTGAGCAGCAGCGCGATGAACGACTCCCAGGCCGGCTCGCCGACGTGCCGCCCGTAAGAGCGGCGCAGCTGGGCCACCATCCACGGCACCTCCTCGCTGCTGTTGACGATGGTCGAGCAGCAGTCGGGGACGGTGAACAGCTTGTAGATGATGTTGCGCTCCCAGCGCTCCACCATCGACGCCATCGGCCACAGCGTCCGGTACGCCACGTTCGAGGCCTGGACGTCGTAGCGCGCGTTGAGGACCACCGCGGGCAGCGGGCAGAGGGCGTCCAGCACGCCCTGCACCTCCGCGCCGACCGCCTCGACGTCGGAGACCGGCTCGGGCACGAAGGGGATGCCGGCCAGCCGGTAGAGGTGCTCGCGTTCGGTGACGTCGAGCTGGAGCACCCGGGCGACCGCGTCGAGCACCTGCACGCTGGCGTTGATCGGGCGGCCCTGCTCCAGCCACGTGTACCAGGTGACGCCCACCCCGGCGAGCTGCGCGACCTCCTCGCGGCGCAGTCCGGGCGTGCGGCGGCGCAGCCCCGGCGGCATGCCGACGTCCTCCGGTGTGATCCGGGCCCGGCGGCTGCGCAGGAAGGCCGCGAGCTCGGTACGGCGCGCCTGCTGCGCGCCGCCGCGGGAGCGGACCGTCGGCTGGACTGCCATGGCCCCATCCTCACCCGGGCGCCCCGCCCCTGCCAGGTGCTGGCAGTACCAGGATCACCGGGCTCTCGTTACCGGTACCGCGCGCGACCGACGCTCGGAGCATGACCGATCCGTCCCGCACGTCCGCCCCGCCCGCCTCCGCCGCCTCCGCAGGGCCCGCCGCCTCCGCAGCGCCCGCCGCGCCCGCCGTCCCGGCCGGCTCGGCGAACGCCCCCGCCGCCCCTGGCCACGCCCCCGCCGCCCGCCCCGGGCTGCTGCTCACCGTCATCCTCACCGGCCAGTTCATGGCCCTGCTCGACGTGTTCATCGTCAACGTCGCCGCGCCCACCATCCGTACCGACCTGCACGCCTCGGGCGCCGGTCTGCAGCTGGTGATCGCCGGCTACACCATCTCCTACGCGGTGCTGCTGATCACCGGCGCCCGGCTCGGCGACATGATCGGCCACCGCCGGCTCTTCCTGATCGGCCTCGCGGTCTTCACCGCGGCCTCGCTGGCCTGCGGGCTGGCGCAGAGCACCGGCCAGCTGATCGGCTTCCGGTTCGTGCAGGGCGCGGGCTCGGCGATGATGATCCCGCAGGTGCTGAGCCTGCTCCAGCTGAACTTCACCGGCCCGGCGCGCACCCGCGCGATGAGCGTGTACTCCGCGGTGCTCTCCTCGGGCGCCGCGCTCGGCCAGTCGATCGGCGGCGTGCTGGTCAGCGCCGACCTGTTCGGCGCGGGCTGGCGGCCGGTCTTCCTGGTGAACGTGCCGATCGGCGTGGTGCTGCTGGCGCTCGCGCCGCGACTGCTGCCCGCGGACGCGCCCGCCGCTGCCGGCCGCCGGCGCGGCCTGGACCTGCCGGGGCTGCTGGCGCTCGGCGCCGCGGTGACCTTGTTCACCGTGCCGCTGGTGCTCGGCCAGCAGGAGGGCTGGCCGGTGTGGGGCTGGGTGTGCCTGGGCCTGAGCGTGCTGCTGTTCGCGGCCTTCACCGTGATCGAGGCGCGGCTCGGCCGGCGCGGCGGCTCCCCGCTGGTGTCGCCGCGGGTGCTGAGGGCGCCCGGCATGGCCCGGTCGGTCACCGTGCTCGCGCTGACCATGGCGGTCAACGCCGGCTTCCTCTTCGCGGTCGCGCTGCACCTGCAGTCCGGCCTCGGCTTCAGCGCGCTGCGCACCGGGCTGACCTTCGCGGTGACCGCGGTGTGCTTCGGCGGGGCGGGCCTGACCTGGTCCCGGCTGCCGAACTCCTGGTGGCCCCGGCTCGCCTCGGCCGGCCTGCTGCTGTCCGCGGCGTCGTTCGCGGCGGTCGGCCTGGCGCTGCGCGGCGGCGGCCACGGCGGCCCGCTGCTGTACGTGGCGCTGCTGACCCTCGGCGCCGGGCTGGCGCTGGGCTTCAGCCCGACGTTCACCCTCGCGCTGTCGAAGGTCGCGCCCAAGGACGCGGCGGACGCCAGCGGGCTGCTGGCCACGGTGACGCAGCTGGGTCAGCTGATCGGCGTCGCCACCCTCGGCACGCTCTACCTCAACCGGCTGAGCGGCGTCGGCGCACACCCGTCCGCGCACGCCTTCGCGGTCACCGCCGCGGCGCTCACCGCGGTCGCGGCGGTCGGCGCGGTGCTCGCGGTGGGCCGCGCGCGGACACCGGACGAGGCGGCGGTCCGCCCGGCCGCGGGGACGCCCCGGGCCCCCGCTCAGCCCGCGGCCGGTTCCCCGGCCCCGGACGCCGCCGGCGACTCCGCCCGCTCCGCCGGGTCGGCCGGCTCCGGCAGCGCCGGGTAGTCGGTGTACCCCCGCTCGTCGCCGCCGTAGTACGTCGCGCGGTCCGGCGCGTTGAACGGCCCGCCGGCCGCAGCCGGCGCGGCAGGTCGGGGTTGGCGAGGAACAGGGCGCCGTACGACACCATGTCGGCGGTCCCGTCCTCGACCAGCGCCAGCTCCTGCGGCCCCGAGGAGCGGCCGTCGGTGCGCGCGTTGAGGATGAAGACGCCGCCGAAGCGCTTGCGCAGCTCCAGCGTCAGCGCCCGCTCCCCGGTCTCCACCACGTGCAGGTAGGCCGGGCCGATCGGCTCCAGGCCGCGCAGCAGCGCCAGGTACGTCGCGTCGGGCTCGGGTTCGGCGATGTCGCCCAGCGGGTTGCCGGGGGAGATGCGCAGCCCGGTGCGCCCGGGGCCGATCGCGTCGGCGACCGTGCGCACCAGTTCGACCGCGAAGCGGGCCCGGCGCTCGGGGTCGCCGCCCCATCCGTCGGTGCGCAGGTTGGAATTGGGGGCGAGGAACTGGTGGGTGAGGTAGCCGTTGGCGCCGTGCAACTCGACCCCGTCGAAGCCGGCGGCGATCGCGTTGCGCGCGGCGGCGGCGTGGTCGGCGAGGGTGCGCGCGATGCCGTCCTCGGTCAGCTCCCGCGGCGCGACCAGGTCCTTGGGGCCGTCCGCGGTGAAGATCCGGCCCTTGGCGGCGACCGGCGACGGGCCGACCGGCTCCAGGCCGTCCGGCAGCAGCGAGGGGTGGCCGATCCGGCCGGCGTGCATCAGCTGGGCGAAGATCCGGCCGCCGGCCGCGTGCACCGCGTCGGTGACCGCCCGCCAGGCGGCCACCTGCCCGTCGCTGTGCAGGCCCGGGGTGTCGGGGTAGCCCTGCCCGCCCGGCGACGGCTGCACGCCCTCGGTGACGATCAGCCCGGCCGAGGCGCGCTGCGCGTAGTACGCCGCGGTGGCCGCGGTGGGGCTGAGCCCCGGGCCGTAGGCACGGCTGCGGGTCATCGGCGCCATGGCGATCCGGTTGGCCAGGCGCAGTCCCGGCAGGTCCACGGGGTCGAAGGCGGTGGTCACGCCGGTCACCGTAACCCGGGCCGCGGCGGGGGAGTGTTGAGAGCGTGTGAACTCTGCCGGGGCCGGCAAACCACGAGGTGGCGGCGCGGTTCGCGATTGGCGGACGGCGCCCGCGAGCGTGTAGTGTGTCCGAGGTCGCCGGGACCCCGCAGGGGGCCTGGACACGGCACGCGGGGCTATAGCTCAGTTGGTAGAGCGCTTGCATGGCATGCAAGAGGTCCGGGGTTCGAATCCCCGTAGCTCCACCCCGAACCCCCGCGCACACCCCGTCCGCTTCCGCTCCCGCTTCCCGGGCCGCGGGGGTTTCGCGTGTGCGCCGCCCGCCGTCCCCCGCCCCGGCCCGGTGCCTCAACGGCCGTGCGCGCGGCCGCGTGTCGGCCCCTGTCGCGGCAACTTCGCCCCTGCTAGCGTCGGTTCGCCGCGGTGTCGGCCGAATCGTCAACAAGGGCGCGGTGACGGTTCCTTGACCTGCTCTTGGGGTAATCATGGCCCTGGCGTGAACCGATCAGCGCAAGAGTATCGCTCTGCGGTACGAACCGTACGCATACCGGCGACGTCCGACACCGCAGCACGCGACGACACTCGCTTCGCATGGGGGTTTGATGAGATTTGAGCGCAAGAGAACGCGCGCCGCACTCGTGGCAGCCGCGGCCCTGCCGCTGGTGGCCGGCGCGCTCGCGCTTGGCACGCAGTCCGCGTCGGCCGATCAGCCGAGCGGGCGCCAGCTCCTGACCGGAACCAAGCCGCAGTGGGCCACCGCCCAGGCGGACCAGGGCGCCGCCGCCGACTCCGGCAAGGTGACCGCCCGCGTCTACCTGGCCGGCAAGGACGCCAAGGGCCTCGCGGCCTACGCGCAGGCGGTGTCCGACCCGAACTCGGCGAGCTACGGCCACTACCTGACGGCGGCTCAGACCCAGGCCCGCTTCGGCGCGACCGCGGCGCAGCGCGCCGCCGTCACCAAGTGGCTGACGTCGGCCGGCCTGAAGGTCACCGGCGGGAACCAGCACTACCTCACCGTCACCGGTGACGTGGCCGCCGCCGAGAAGGCCTTCGGCACCACGCTGCACAACTACTCCAAGGCCGGCAAGACCTACCGCGCCCCCGCGGCCACGGCCTCCGCCCCCGCGTCGCTGAACGGCGCCGTGCTGACCGTCACCGGCCTGGACACGGCGCCGAAGAAGGTCAGCCACGACGACACGCTGCCGCCGCCGGACGCGGTGTTCAAGAACGCCGGGCCGTTCTCCACGTACTTCGGCTCCAACACCAACACCAAGCTTCCCGACGCGTACGGCGTCAAGGCCCCGTACGCGATCAAGGGCTACACCGGTGAGCAGCTGCGCGCCGCGTACGGCGCCGGCAAGTACACCGGCAAGGGCGTCCGGGTGGCGATCACCGACGCGTACGCCTCCCCGTACATCGCCCAGGACGCCGCGCAGTACGCCAAGCGCAACGGCGACCAGAAGTACAAGGCCGGCCAGCTCACCCAGGTGCTGCCCAGCGACTACACCAAGACCGACGAGTGCGGCGCGTCCGGCTGGTACGGCGAGGAGACCCTCGACGTCGAGGCCGTGCACGCGCTCGCGCCCGACGCGAACATCGTGTACGTCGGCGGCGCCTCCTGCTACGACGACGACCTGCTCGACGCCCTGAACAAGGTCGTCGACGGCCACCTCGCCGACATCGTCTCCAACTCCTGGGGCGACGTCGAGGCCAACGAGACCCCGGACGTGGCCGCGGCCTACGACCAGGTCTTCCAGCAGGGCGCGGTCGAGGGCATCGGCTTCTACTTCTCCTCCGGCGACGCGGGCGACAACGTCGCCTCCACCGGTGTGAAGCAGGCCGACACCCCCGGCAACTCCCCGTGGGCCACCTCCGTCGGCGGCACCTCGCTGGCGGTCGGCAAGAACGACACGTACCAGTGGGAGACCGGCTGGGGCACCGAGCGCGCCCCGCTGTCCGCCGACGGCAAGACCTGGACCGGCTTCCCCGGCCCGTACACCTCCGGCGCCGGCGGCGGCACCAGCAAGCTCTACGCGCAGCCGTTCTACCAGCGCGGCGTCGTGCCGGACTCGCTCGCCCTGGCCAACGGCGGCAGCGTCAAGCAGCGCGTCGAGCCGGACATCGCGGCGGTCGCGGACCCGAACACCGGCTTCCTGGTCGGCCAGACCCAGACGTTCCCCGACGGGTCGCTGCAGTACAGCGAGTACCGGATCGGCGGCACCTCGCTCGCCGCGCCGGTGATCGCGGGCGTCCAGGCGCTGGCCCAGCAGGCCCGCCACGGCATCGCGATCGGCTTCGCCAACCCGCTGATCTACAACCAGTACGGCACGTCCGTCTACCACGACGTCACCGACCACCCGCTGGGCCAGGGTCGTGACCTCGCGGTGGTCCGGGTGGACTTCGCGAACTCCTTCGACTCCTCGGACGGTGTCATCACCTCCCTGCGGAGCCTCGGCAAGGACGCCTCGCTGCACGCCACCGTGGGCTACGACGACGTCACCGGCGTGGGCACGCCCGCCAAGGGCTACGTGACCTCGTCGCTGCCCAAGCGCTGACGCGCCGGGCCCGTCGGCAGGCGGCCCGCACCGAGGAGCGATCCTCGGTGCGGGCCGCGCCCGTCCTGCGGTAATCTGGGGCCATGCGAGCTGTGAGCCTCCTGCTTGACGAGCCGCGCTGACCAGGAACCACGTCGGTGCGGCACCCCTCCTGCGCGAGGGGCTTTTTTGTTTCCGCTCTGTTTCCGCTCCCTTTTCGGGGCAGCCCCCACGGCGGCGACGGGCAGCAGACTCCGCGGCCGCAGCCGTCACGATTGCGATGGAGTACCGAGGACGATGAGCGAGAGCACCCCGGCGGCCGGTCCGGCCGCTTCGGCCCCCACGGCCACGACCCCCTCGGCCGCTTCGGCCGGCGAGACGGCCGCGCCGCACCGCTACACCGCCGAGCTGGCCGCGCGGATCGAGAGCCGATGGCAGGACCACTGGGACGAGCACGGCACCTTCGCCGCGCCCAACCCCAGCGGCGAGCTGGACGGCGACCCGGAGCTGGCCGCCCGGCCCAAGAAGTTCATCATGGACATGTTCCCGTACCCGTCGGGCGCCGGGCTGCACGTCGGCCACCCGCTCGGCTACATCGCCACCGACGTCTTCGCCCGGCACCAGCGGATGACCGGCCACAACGTGCTGCACACCCTGGGCTTCGACGCCTTCGGCCTGCCCGCGGAGCAGTACGCCGTGCAGACCGGCACCCACCCGCGGGTGTCCACCGAGGCCAACATCGTCAACATGCGGCAGCAGCTGCGCCGCCTGGGCCTGGGCCACGACCGCCGCCGCTCCTTCGCCACCATCGACCCCGCCTACTACCGCTGGACGCAGTGGATCTTCCTGCAGATCTACAACTCCTGGTACGACGAGGCCGCCGGCAAGGCCCGCCCGATCGACACCCTGATCGCCGAGTTCGCCTCCGGCGCCCGGCCCACCCCGGACGGCCGCCCGTGGGCCGCGCTGACCGACGCCGAGCGCGCCGACGTGCTGAGCGGCCACCGGCTGGCCTACTCCGCGCAGTCGCCGGTCAACTGGTGCCCGGGCCTGGGCACCGTGCTGGCCAACGAGGAGGTCACCGCCGACGGCCGCTCCGAGCGCGGCAACTACCCGGTCTTCAAGGCCAATCTGCGGCAGTGGATGATGCGCATCACCGCCTACGCCGACCGGCTGCTGGCCGACCTGGACGCGCTGGACTGGCCCGAGGCGATCAAGCTGCAGCAGCGCAACTGGATCGGCCGCAGCGAGGGCGCCCGGGTCGGCTTCCCGGTGCACGAGGCCGGCGGCGCGCACGCCGAGCACACCGTCACGGTCTTCACCACCCGCCCGGACACCCTGTTCGGCGCCACGTACATGGTGCTGGCGCCCGAGCACGAGCTGGTCGACGCGATCGTGCCGGCCGCCTGGCCGGAGGGCACCAAGGACGCGTGGACCGGCGGCCACGCCACGCCGGCGGAGGCCGTCGCCGCCTATCGCAAGCAGGCCGCCGCCAAGTCCGACGTCGAGCGGCAGGCCGAGGCCAAGGACAAGACCGGCGTCTTCACCGGCGCCTTCGCCGTCAACCCGGTCAGCGGCCGGCCGGTCCCGGTCTTCGTCGCCGACTACGTGCTGATGGGCTACGGCACCGGCGCGATCATGGCGGTGCCCGCGCACGACAGCCGCGACTTCGCCTTCGCCCGCGCCTTCGACCTGCCGATGCGCTGCGTCGTCGCGCCCACCGACGGCCGCGGCACCGACCCGGCCGAGTGGGACGACGCGTTCGTGTCCCACGACGCGACGATCATCGACTCGGCGAACGACGACGTGTCCCTGGACGGCCTGTCCGTGACCGACGCCAAGGCCGCGATCACCGCCTGGCTGACCGCCCGCGGCATCGGCGAGGGCACCGTCAACTACCGGCTGCGCGACTGGCTGTTCAGCCGCCAGCGGTACTGGGGCGAGCCGTTCCCGATCGTCTACGACGAGGCGGGCGTCGCGCACGCGCTGCCGGACTCGATGCTGCCCGTCGAACTGCCCGAGGTCGACGACTACAGCCCCCGCACCTTCGACCCGGACGACGCCGACACCTCGCCCGAGCCGCCGCTGTCGCGCAACGAGGACTGGGTGAACGTCGACCTGGACCTGGGCGACGGCCGCGGCGTGCGGCGCTTCCGCCGCGAGACCAACACCATGCCCAACTGGGCCGGCTCCTGCTGGTACGAGCTGCGCTACCTGGACCCGCACAACAGCGGTCAGCTGGTCTCCGCGGAGTCCGAGGCGTACTGGATGGGCCCGCGCGAGGGACAGCCGGCGGGCGGCGTCGACCTGTACGTCGGCGGCGCCGAGCACGCCGTGCTGCACCTGCTGTACGCGCGCTTCTGGCACAAGGTGCTGTTCGACCTGGGGCACATCTCGTCCTACGAGCCGTTCCACAAGCTGTACAACCAGGGCATGATCCAGGCGTACGTCTACCGCGACGCGCGCGGCATCGCCGTCCCGGCCGCCGAGGTGGAGGAGCACGACGGCGCCTACTGGTACCGCGGCGAGCAGGTCAGCCGGCTGCTGGGCAAGATGGGCAAGTCGCTGAAGAACGCGGTCACCCCGGACGAGATCTGCGCGGAGTACGGCGCGGACACGCTGCGGCTGTACGAGATGGCGATGGGCCCGCTGGACGTCTCCCGGCCCTGGGACACCCGCGCGGTGGTCGGCCAGTACCGGCTGCTGCAGCGCCTGTGGCGCAACGTGGTGGACGAGGAGACCGGCGAGGTCACCGTGGTCGACGAGGAGCCGGACGAGCAGACCCTGCGCGCCCTGCACAAGGCGATCGACGGCGTCACCTCGGACATGGCGGAGCTGCGCTTCAACACCGCCATCGCCAAGATCACCGAGCTGAACAACCACCTGACCAAGGCCGGCCGGTGCCGCGCGCGGTCGCCGAGCCGCTGGTGCTGCTGGTCGCGCCGCTGGCCCCGCACATCGCCGAGGAGCTGTGGTCCCGCCTGGGCCACACCGGCTCGCTGGCCCACGCGGACTTCCCGGTCGCCGACCCGGCCCTGGTCCAGGACGAGACGGTCACCTGCGTCGTCCAGGTCAAGGGCAAGGTCAAGGCCCGCCTGGAGGTCGCGCCCGGCATCTCCGAGGCCGACCTGGAGGCGGCGGCGCTGGCCGACCCGGCGGTGGTCGCCGCGGTGGGCGGCGCGGCGGTCCGCAAGGTGATCGTGCGGGCGCCGAAGCTGGTGAACGTGGTGGTGTGAGGGGCGGACGCGGCGCGGTGGGGTCCGCGCGGCGCCGCCGGTTCGCGCGGCGCGGGCGCGCCTCCCAGGCGCGCGGCACCCCCTAGGGGCGGGTTCAGGGACCGGGTGGGCCTCGGGGCCCGCCCCGTGCGGTTACGGTGGAGGGACGCCGTGCCGGCCGGGAGCGGACCGGAGAGGTCCGGAAGAGGAGGGGCCCGTGGAGACCGCAGGGATCATCGTCCTCCTGCTCTTCCTGATCTTCGCCGCGCTGGCGACCGTGCGCACCGTGCGCACCGCGCGGGCCGTCAAGCGCCGGGTGCGCGAGAGCATCGACCGCAGCACCACGCAGGCGCGCCGCCTCGTGGAGGACAACCGGCTGCGCGCCCGCAGCTGGACGACGCCCGGCCCGGCCGGCGAACTCGCCCGGCTGCGGCTGGAACTGCGCGCGTCGATCGACAGCACGTTCCGCGCGCTGGAGGAGGGCAGGCGCGAGGACGCGTCGCTGGCCGAGGCGGCCGGGCTGATGGCCCGGCTCAACGACCACGCCCGCGCCCTGGACGGCGAACTGCGCCTGCTGGAGGGCGAGCCGGACCGCGAACGCGTCCGCTCCCTGCTCCCGGACCTCGCCGACCGCACCCACCGCATCACCCACGGCGCGGACTCCCTGCGCTGGGCCGCCCAGGACCGCGCCCGCCGGTTCGCCGCGGACGACCTGGCGGCGCTCACCCGCGACATCGCCATCGAGTCGGCGGCCCTGAAGCTCAACCCGCCGGACGAGGCGCCGGGTCCCCGGCTGGGCAAGGACTGAGGGGGCCGCGCGATCGGGCGGGCCGGGGTCCGGACCGCCCCGGCTGTCGTCCCGACCTGCGCCCCGGTAACCTCCCGACATGCCCCCGCACGTCGCCATCGTCACGGATTCCACCGCTTACCTGGGCGACGACGCCCTGTCGGCCCACGGCATCACGGTCGTCCCGCTCACCGTGGTGATCGGCGACGAGGCGTTCGAGGAGGGCACCGAGATCTCCGCGCCGGCCGTCGCGCACGCGCTCCAGCGCCGCCATCCGGTCACCACGTCGCGGCCGTCCCCCGCCGAGTTCGCCGCCGCCTACGGGGCCGCCGCGGCGTCCGGCGCGGACGCGATCGTCTCGCTCCACCTGTCCGCGGACTTCTCCGGCACCTACGACGCGGCGAGCGTCGCCGCGAAGGACGCGCCCGTGCCGGTGCGGGTGGTCGACACGGGCATGGTCGCCATGGCGCTCGGCTTCACCGTGCTGGCCGCCGCCGAGACCGCCGCGTCCGGCGGCACCGTGGACGAGGTCGTGGCGGCGGCCGAGAAGCGCGCGGCCGACACCTCGGCGTTCTTCTACGTCGACACGCTCGACTACCTGCGCCGGGGCGGCCGGATCGGCGCCGCCCAGGCGCTCTTCGGCTCGGCGCTCGCGGTCAAGCCGCTGCTGCGCCTGGCGGACGGGCGGATCGAGCTGCTGGAGAAGGTGCGGACGGCGTCCAAGGCGATCAGCCGCCTGGAGGAGATCGTGGCGGAGCAGGCTGGCGCCCGCCGCGTCGACCTCGCCGTCCACCACCTCGCCGCGGCCGACCGCGCGGCCGCTCTCGCCGAACGGCTGCGCGAGCGGGTGCCGGGCCTCGACGGGCTGGTCGTCAGCGAGGTCGGCGCGGTGATCGGCGCACACGCGGGGCCGGGGCTGCTGGGGGTCGTGGTGTCGCCGCACTGAGGCTGGGTGCTGGGTGCTGGGCGCGGGGCCGGCTGGTGGGCTGAGCGGGAGCGTGTCACCCACACGGGTGACGGAGTTGTCCACAGTCGGCGAGTTGTCCACAGATCTCGACCAAGATCGTCTTTGTGTGCGGTGCGGGTCCAGCATCGAGACATGAACGCACACATCGGACAGAGTGTCATCGACCGCCCGGACGCGGTCGATTCGACGGGTTCAACGGGTTCAACGGGTTCGAGCTTTTCGGCGACCTCGGCGGCCACGGCGGTCACGGGGAGTTCAGCGGCCACGGCGGCCACGAGGCGTTCGGCGGGTTCGGCCGGTGGGAAGGACCGCGCGCCGGGGCCCGCCCACGCCCGCGAAGGGCAACGGGAACGCGTGGAGGCCATGCGGCAGCGCACCGCCGCGATCTTCGGGGCGGCGGCCGCGTCCGACGCGCGGCTGGCCGACCCGCTGCCCGGCGCGCCCGTCTTCGGCGACGGACCGGTCGGACGGCTGCGGACCTGGCTGTTCGTGCGGTGCGGGTTCGAGTTCAGGACGGTGGTCGCGCTGGCCGTCGTACTGATCGCCGCCGGCGGGCTGGCCTTCCAGCACTACTGGTCGGGACGCCCCCACGCGGTACGGGTGCCGCCGCCCACGGCCGTAGCCCCCGCACGCCTTCCGCCCGCGGTCGGGCCGGCGAAGCCCGCCGCTGCGGTCCAGGTCACCGTCGACGTCGCCGGCAAGGTCGCGAAGCCGGGTCTGCGCCGTCTTCCCAAGGGCGCCCGCGTCGCCGACGCCCTGGCCGCGGCCGGCGGCCCGCTCCCCGGCACGGACACCACCGCCCTCAACCTCGCCCGCACCCTCACCGACGGCGAACAGATCCTCGTCGGCGTCCACCCGCCGCCCCCGGCCGACCCCTCGGCCACGGCCCCGGCCGCGCCCGGGGCCCCGGTCAGCCTCACCTCCGCCACCCCGGCCCAGCTCGACGCCCTCCCCGGCGTGGGACCCGTCCTCGCCCAGCACATCGTCGACTTCCGCACGCAGCACGGAGGCTTCACCTCCCTCCAGCAGCTCCGCCAGATCCCCGGCATCGGCCCCCGCAAGTTCGCCACCCTCCAGCCCCTGGTCCAGCCATGACCACCGACGACCCGGCCGGCCCCCCTCCGGACCCGGCGAAACCCGGCCCCACCCCCGGCGCCCCGACCCCCGGGCCCGGGCACCCCTGGCTGACGCCCCCTCACCCCGACCCTAGGGGCCCGACCCGGCCGGCCCCCACCCAGCCGCGGACGCCGCGGCCCGGACCGCCCCGGCCACGGGTCCCAGGGCACGTCCCGCGCCCGCGTCACCTCACGACGCCGCACCGTGTCCTGACGCCGCGCCACGTCCCGGCGCCGCACGACGGGCTGGGCGTCCGTGATGAACCAGGCGTGTGCTATGAACCGGGCGTGCGCGCCTCCTCCAGGGCCCCCGGCGTGTCGGACGTGGGCGGCGACCTCCGCGCCGGCCGTGTCCGCGAGGCGCGTGACGCGCTCCCGCCGCACGCAGTCCCGGACGCGAGCGGCCTCTCCGGCGCGGGCGACGGCGGGCGGGCGGCGGTGCACCGGCGGGCGGCGTCGCGGCTGGGCGCGGCGGAGCCGCGCGGGGAGGGGCCCACGGACCTGCGGCTGGTGGCGCCGGCGGGCGCGGCGTGGGGGACGGCGGCGCTCGCGCCGGCAATCGGGGCGGCGTGGACGGCGGTGCTGATCGCGGCGGCGGTCGCCGGGGCGGCGGCGCTCGGGACCGCGCGGCGCGGACGCGGGCTGGTGTGGGCGGCGCTGGCCTCGGCGCTGTGCGCGGCGGCGGCACTGGCCGCGAGCGTGCTCAACGCGGCCGATCTGCACCGGGGCCCGGTGCCCGCGCTGGCCCGGGCGCGGTCCACCGCGGAGGTGACCCTGCGGGTGAGCGGGGACCCGGTCGCGGCCGAGCACACGGTGGTCGTGCCGGCCGTCGCGGTCCGGGTCGGCGCGACGGCCGTGCGGACCCCGGTGGTGCTCATGGCGTCGGGACCGCCGGGGCCGTGGCTGAGGCTGGTGCCCTCGACGCGGGTCGCGGTGACCGCGCGGTTCGCGCCGGCCGACCGCGCCCCGGCCGGCGGCAGGCCCGAGGCCGCGGTGCTGCACACGCGCGAGCCGCCCCGGGTGGTCGCCGCGCCGAGCGCCGCCCAGCGGCTGGCCGCCCGGTTGCGGGGTGGACTGCGCGAGGCCGCGGCGCCGCTGCCCGCGGACGCCCGTGCGCTGCTGCCCGGGCTGGTGGTCGGCGACACCTCGGGGCTGCCGGAGGACCTGGAGGACGCGTTCCGGGCGACGGACCTCGCGCATCTGACGGCCGTGTCCGGCGCGAACCTCACGATCGTGCTGCTCCTGCTGATCGGCCCGCCGGGCTCGGCCGGGCGGATCGAACGCCGGGGCCTGGCGGCGGCGGTGGGGCTGCCGCTGCGCTGGACGGCGGTGGCGGGCGCGGCCGTGACCGCGGGGTTCGTGCTGGTCTGCCGGCCGAGCCCGAGCGTCCTGCGGGCCGCCGCGTGCGGCCTGGTCGCGCTGCTGGCGATCGGCACCGGCCGGCGCAGGTCGCTGCTGCCCGCGCTGGCCGCGGCGGTGCTGCTGCTGGTGCTGTACCAGCCGGACCTGGCGCGGTCCTACGGCTTCACGCTGTCGGTGGCGGCCACCGGTTCGCTGCTGACACTGGCGCCGCGGTGGAGCGCGGCGCTGCGCCGCCACCGGGTGCCGCCGCGGATCGCCGAGGCACTGGCCGCCGCGGCGGCGGCCCAGGCGGTGTGCGGTCCGGTGCTGGTGCTGCTGACGGGCAGGCTGAGCCTGGTCGGGGTGCCGTGCAACCTGCTGGCCGAGCCGGCCGTCGGCGCCGCCACGGTGCTGGGCTGCGCCGCGATGCTCGCCGCACAGGCCACGCCGAGCGCGGGCCGCGCGCTCGCCTGGCTCGCGGGCGGTCCGGCGCAGTGGATCGCGTGGGTCGCGCGCCGCGGCGCCGCGCTGCCGGGCGCGGAGATCGGCTGGCCGCGGGGGGCGTGGGGCGCGGGGCTGCTGGTGGCGGTGACGGTGGCCGGGGCGTTCTGCGGCCGGCCGCTGCTGCGCCGCCCGCTGGCCGCGGCGGGGTGCGCGCTCCTGCTGCTCCTGGCGTTGCTGCGCCCGGTCCGGATGCCGTTGCCGACCGGGCAGTGGCCTCCCGCGGGCTGGAGGTTCGCGATGTGCGACGTCGGCCAGGGCGACGCGCTCGCGCTGGCCGCGGGCCCCGGCGCCGCCGTGGTGGTGGACACCGGTCCCGACCCGGCGCCGGTCGACCGCTGCCTGCGCGAACTGGGCGTGCGGACGGTCCCGCTGCTGATCCTGACGCACTTCCACGCCGACCACGCGGACGGCCTGCCCGGTGTGCTGCGCGGGCGCAAGGTGGGGGCGATCGAGACCAGCGTGCTGGACGAGCCGGCGGGAGGCGGCGCGGGTGCGCCGGGAGGCGACCGCCGCCGGGGTGCCGGAGCTGCGGGCCGCGGCGGGGGAGCGGCGCCGCCTCGGGGACGTGGAGTGGCGGGTGCTGTGGCCGCCGCCGGCCGCGGCGGCGCTGCCGGACGACAACCCGAACGACGCGAGCGTGGCGCTGCTGGTGCGTTCGGCGGGGCTGACGCTGCTGCTGATGGGCGACCTGGAGCCGGACGCGCAGCGGGAGGTGCTGGAGCAGGCGCCCGACCTGCCGCGGGTGGACGTGCTGAAGGTCGCGCACCACGGGTCGTCGTACCAGGACCCGGCGCTGCTGGCGCGGGTGCGGCCGCGGGTGGCGCTGATCAGCGTCGGCCGCGGCAATCCGTACGGGCACCCGTCGGCGCGGACGGTCGGCGCGTTGCGGGCGCTGGGCGCGGTGGTGCTGCGGACGGATGTCGACGGTCCGATCGCGGTGACCGGGGGCTCCCCGGCCGACCTGGGCACGACGGTCGGGCGAGCGGGAGGCGCCCGGTGATCCCGCGACCCGAGTCTAAAGATTGCCTTCTAAAGAATCCCTTGCAAGCGCTCCTATCTAAAGATAGCTTTACAAGCGTGACGGAGAAGCCCATGCGACCCCAGGTCCACCTCAGCGACCCCCGTGCCCTGCGCGCCTACGCGCACCCCGTGCGGATGGCCCTGGTCGGGCTGCTGCGCCGGGAGGGCCCGCGCACCGCGACGCAGGCCGCCCCGCTGGTCGGGGAGTCGGTCGCCAGCTGCTCGTACCACCTGCGGATGCTGGCCAAGTACGGGCTGGTGGAGGAGGCCGACCCGGACGGCCCCGGGCGGGACAAGCCATGGCGAGCCACCGCGGAGTACACCGACTGGCCGGGCTGGTCGGACGACCCCGCGGTCGCCTCGGCGGCCGAGGCGCTGACGCTGGCGGTGGCGGAGAACCAGTTCCACCGGATGGCCAGGGCGATGGAGAGGCGCCACAAGCTGCCCCGGGAGTGGCAGGAGGCCGAAGGGTTCAGCGACGTCACCCTGTATCTCACGGCGGAGGAGCTGAACAGCCTCGGGCGGCGCGTCGAGGCACTCTTCCAGGAGTACGGCGACCGCGTCGCGCACCCCGAGCGCAGGCCCGCGGGCGCCCGCAGGGTGGTGTGCCTGAACGCCGGCTTCGTGGCGCCGGAGCCCGAGCCCGAACCGGGGCCGGAGCGGCCGGCCGCCGGCGAGGCCCGGGCCGATCCGCCCGCCGGGGAGCCGTCGTGAGCGCCGCGTGGGCCGGGCGGGCGGCGCGCGCGGTGGCCGGGCGTGCGCCCGGGCTGCTGCACGACCGGCAGTTCCGGCGCTACTGGACCGGGCAGAGCGTGTCGTTCATCGGCGACGAGATCACGTTCCTCGCGCTGCCGCTGGCCGCCGTGCTGGTGCTGCACGCCGGCGCCCGGGAGATGGGCTGGCTGTCCATGGCCGGGCTCCTGCCCGCGCTGCTGTTCTCGCTGCCGGCCGGCGCGTGGGCCGACCGGCGCGGCCGGCGCCGCGCGGTGATGATCGCCGCCGACCTGGGTCGGGCCGCGCTCATGGTGTCGGTGCCGGTCGCCTACGCGCTCGGCGGCCTCACCCTGGGACAGCTCTACGCGGTCGCGTTCGCGGTGGGCGCGCTCGCGGTGGTGTTCGACGTCTGCAACGCGACGCTGTTCGTCTCGCTGGTCAGGCCGGAGCAGTACGTCGAGGGCAATGCCCTGGGCAACGGCAGCCGGGCGTTCTCCTTCGTGGCCGGCCCAGCGCCGGCGGGCTGCTCGTCCAGGTGCTCGCGGCCCCGCTCGCGCTGCTCGTGGACGCCTGCTCCTACCTGGTCTCGGCCGTGAGCCTGAGCCGGATAGCGCCCGCGGAGCCGCCCGCCGCCGCACCGGCCGAGGGCCACTTCTCCGCCGGACTGCGGTTCATCGGCGGCAACCCCGTCCTGCGCGCCCTGGTCGCCTCCGCGGCCACCGTGAACTTCTTCAACTTCATCTTCCACACCCTCGTGGTGCTCTACGCCGTCGACCGGCTCGGGCTGAGCCCCGGCACGCTGGGCGCGGTGGTGGGGGCGGGAGCGGTGGGCGGCGTCCTCGGCGCGGCGCTCACCGGGCGGATCGTGCGCCGCGTCGGCCTCGGACCGACGGTCGTGCTCGGCACGGTCGGCTTCCCCGCGCCCATGATGCTGGTGCCGCTGGCCGGCGGGCCCGAACCGGCGGTGCTCGCGCTGCTGTTCGTGTCGGAGTTCCTGTCCGGGTTCGGGGTGATGCTGCTGGACATCGCCAGCGGCTCGCTCCAGGCCGCGGTCATACCGGACACGCTGCGCTCGCGGGTCTCGGGCGCGTTCCGCACGGTCAACTACGGCATGCGGCCGCTCGGCGCGCTCGCCGGCGGCCTGCTCGGCGGCGCGGCGGGGCTGCGCCCCACGCTGTGGATCGCCACCGCGGGCGGCGTGCTGGGCGTGCTGTGGCTGCTGCCCTCGCCTGTGCCCCGGATACGCGAACTGCCCGCCAAGGCGATCGATCCCGCGTCGCCGATGGCGCGGCCCGCCGCCCCGACGGCGTCGGACGCCCCAGCAGCCCGCACCCGGGCCCCCGAGCCCCCGGCCGGCCGGGCACAGGACGCCGCGGCCCCGGGGGCCGGAGCCCTGGACGCCGCGGCCCCGCAGACCGGAGCCGTGGACGCCGGAGCCCCGGACGCTGCGGCCCCGGAGGCCGAGCCGGCTGCCGACGCCCCGGGGGCCGGGCAGGGCTCCGCGTTCGGCGCGAAGGCGGCCCGCACGTAGCAGCGGGGCGGGCGGGACGGGGCGGTGGCGGCTACTCCAGCCAGCCGTCGAGCTCCGCGGCGACCGCGTCCAGCGCCGCCCGGTCCAGCGTGCCGGCCGGGTCCTCCAGGACCACCAGCCACTGCGCGTCCTCCGCGTCGTCCTCGCCGGCCAGGGCGTCGCGCACCAGGCGGGGTTCCTCCGGCAGCGCGAAGGCGTCGGCCAGCTTCTCCGCCGCCTCCCGCGCGGCGTCGCGGTCGGGCAGCACCAGGACATGTCGTACGTCGCTCACCCGGGCATTGTCGCGGTACGCGGCGCCGCGCCGCATCCGCCCGGCTCTCCGCCCGGGTGCCGTGCCGGCGCTGGCGAACGACGCCCGGGTGGGGGCCCGGCCCGGGACCGCGGGCGGGAGTGTCCGAGGCGCGTGGGATGCTGGACCGCGATGGCCAGGAAGAGCGCACCCGACGACGTCCTCGCTCCGCTCACCCTCGCGGTGGGCCAGGAGGACCTGCTGCTGGACCGCGCCGTGCGCGAGGTGGTCGACGCCGCCCGCGCCGCCGACCCGGACACCGACGTGAGGGACCTGACGCCCGAGGCGCTGCAGCCCGGCACGCTGGCGGAGTTGACCAGCCCGTCGCTGTTCGCCGAGCGCAAGGTCGTGGTGGTGCGCGCCGCGCAGGACCTGTCGGCGGACACGGTCAAGGACGTCAAGGCGTATCTGGCCGCGCCCGTCGAGGAGATCACCCTGGTGCTGCTGCACGCCGGCGGCGCCAAGGGGAAGGCGCTGCTGGACGCCGCGCGCAAGGCCGGGGCGCGCGAGGTGGCCTGCCCGAAGATGACCAAGCCCGCCGACCGGCTGGCCTTCGTCCGGGGCGAGTTCCGCACCCTCGGCCGCTCGGTGACCCCCGAGGCGGCCCAGGCGCTGGTCGACGCCATCGGCAGCGATCTGCGCGAACTGGCCAGCGCCTGTGCCCAGTTGACCGCCGACACCGACGGCGCCGTGGACGTCGCGGTGGTCGCGCGCTACTACACCGGGCGGGCCGAGGCCACCGGCTTCGAGGTCGCCGACCTGGCGGTCACCGGCCGCGCCGCGGAGGCGCTGGAGCGGCTGCGCTGGGCCCTGTCGGTCGGCCAGCCGCTGCCCGGCATCACCTTCGCGCTGGCCTCCGGGGTGCGCGCGATCGGCAAGGTGGCCTCCGCGCCGCGCGGCGCCAACCCCGGCCAGCTCGCCCGCGACCTCGGGATGCCGCCGTGGAAGATCGACCGGGTCAGGCAGCAGGTCCGCGGCTGGACCGCGGACGGCGTCTCGGTGGCGCTGCGGGCCGTCGCCGAGGCCGACGCCGCCGTCAAGGGCGGCGGCGCGGACCCGGCGTACGCACTGGAGAAGGCCGTCGTCGCCGTGGCCCGCGCCTCCCGCTCCCGCGCCTGACGCCGGCACGCGGGCGCGCCCGACCGCTGCGCCCCCCCGCCCGGCCGCCGTCCGGCCGCCTCCCGTCCCCCGCACAGCACGCCGCCCCGCCCGCCCCGCGCTACTTCCGCAGCTTGGCCAGCGTCCCCTTCGCCGACCACTGCAGCCACTGCGTGACCTCGTCGACCGACGGCTGGCTGTCGGCGGAGGAGTCCGAGCTGAAGCCGGTGAACTGCGTCCAGTTCGCGGAGTACGTCATCCAGCCGTCGCGCACCGCGACGGTCACATAGCGCTCACCCGAGGCCGAGGACAGCGAGTCCGAACTGATCACATACGCCTCGTCGCCCAGCCCGGAGACCGGCGTGACCTCGTACTTCTCGTCCTTGTGCTGGGTGTAGCCCTTCCAGGTGTCGGTGAACTCGGCCCCGGGGTCGGTCTTCTTGTGCAGGTCGAACTGGAGGTAGGTGTACGCGGACAGCGAGGAGGCGCCGGAATCGCCCTCCATGCTCTGGCTGCAGGTCATCGAGTCCAGCGCGTCGCCCTTGGAGGTGTAGGCGGTGTGCGAGGAACTGGGCTTGAAGCCGGGGCCGAACGGCGAGAAGTCGGCGGAGTCGCACAGGTCGCCGACCACGTGGTAGCCGCGCAGGTCCGCGTCCGAGCCGCCGTCGCGCAGCAGCAGTACGCCCCCGGCCCACGCCGCCGAGGCGACCACCGCTCCGACGACGGTCCACAGCGCCGCACGCCCCACCCCGCCCCGGCGGCCCGCGCCGCCCGCACCCGGGGGAGCCGCCGGCACGCCGGGCCCGGCTCCCGGATATCCGGGCGGAGCCTGTCCCGGCGCCGCCGGTCCGTACGCGGACGGGACCGGCGGCCCCTGCTGCCCCGGCGGGTTCGCCGGCGGACCCTGCGGCGGCCCCTGGGGCGCGGCCGGCGGGTCCTGCGCGTAGGGGTTCTGCTGCGGCGGCACCGGCGAGCCGTAGCCGCCCGGGCCTTGCGGAGGAGGGGAGTAGGGGGAGCCGCTCGGTCGTTCCGAAGGCGTCGACATGGCCCGAGCGTAGTGCGGACAGCACACCGCCCGTCCGGTTTTCCCGGGCGGGCGGTGACGTGTGCGGTGCGCCGCACGCACGTGGCGAACGTCCGTGTGCGGCGCGCGAGCCGAGCGGTACGGGTCCGGGCGGTAGAGGGGCCGCTGGGTCCGGTTGCCCGCGGTGCGCGGATCGGTCGACGCCGTCCCGCGCGGGGCCGGCGTCAGGGGCGGAGCCCGGGAGCTCAGCCCTGGAGCGAGGCGACCGAGTGGGCCAGCGCCGACTTCTTGTTGGCGGCCTGGTTCTTGTGGATGACGCCCTTGCTGACCGCCTTGTCGAGCTTCTTGGCGGCGTAGGCGGCGGCGGCACCGGCCTTCTCCGCGTCACCGGCGGCCACGGCCTCACGGGTGCGGCGGATCGCGGTCTTCAGCTCGGACTTGACGGCCTTGTTGCGCAGGCGCGCCTTCTCGTTGGTCTTGTTGCGCTTGATCTGGGACTTGATGTTCGCCACGAAAGAGCCTTCTCAGGTTCGTATGCTTCGAGGGTTCCCGGAGAGGTCCGCCGGGAGCCGCCAGGTGAGCGCCTCGGGTAGAGGGCACGAGGCACAGCGCCCCAGGCTACCAGCAGCCCACGGCCGCTCCCAAACCCGTACCGGCCCCACATCCCGGCCCCGTCCGGCCCCGTCCGGTACGCGTCGCCGGCCCCGTCCGGCCCGGGTCGCCGGCCCCGTCCCGCCCCGCTTCGGGCCCCTCCCGCACACCCGCCGCCGACGCGCGCCGCGGCCACGGCGCCGCTCATGGGACTATGGAACCCCGCACCGTAAAGCGCCCCGAGAATCTCTAAGAAACTGGACCCTGCGTGCCCGCCATCCCTTCGCACCTGCCGCTCCACGTGCCGGAGCCGAGCCGTACCGACCCGGCGCTGATCCGCAACTTCTGCATCATCGCCCACATCGACCACGGCAAGTCCACCCTGGCCGACCGGATGCTGCAGCTCACCGGCGTGGTCGACCAGCGCCAGATGCGCGCCCAGTACCTCGACCGGATGGACATCGAGCGGGAGCGCGGGATCACGATCAAGTCGCAGGCCGTGCGGCTGCCCTGGGCGCCCACCGAGGGCGACCAACAGGGCCGCACCCACATCCTGAACATGATCGACACCCCCGGCCACGTGGACTTCACCTACGAGGTGTCCCGCTCGCTGGCCGCCTGCGAGGGCACCATCCTGCTGGTCGACGCCGCCCAGGGCATCGAGGCGCAGACGCTCGCCAACCTCTACCTGGCGATGGAGAACGACCTCACCATCGTGCCGGTGCTGAACAAGATCGACCTGCCCGCGGCCCAGCCGGAGAAGTTCTCCGAGGAGCTGGCCAATCTCATCGGTTGCGACCCCTCCGACGTGCTGAAGGTGTCCGCCAAGACCGGCGTCGGCGTCGACGCGCTGCTGGACCGGGTGGTCCGCGACATCCCCGCCCCGGTCGGCGTCGCCGACGCGCCCGCCCGCGCGATGATCTTCGACTCGGTCTACGACTCCTACCGCGGCGTGGTCACCTACGTCCGCGTCGTCGACGGACAGCTCACCAAGCGCGAGCGCATCCGGATGATGTCCACCGGCGCCACCCACGAGCTGCTGGAGATCGGCGCCAACTCGCCCGAGATGCTGCCCGCCGACGGCCTGGGCGTCGGCGAGGTCGGCTATCTGATCACCGGTGTGAAGGACGTCCGCCAGTCCAAGGTCGGCGACACCATCACCACCCAGAGCGCCGGCGCCACCGAGGCGCTGGGCGGCTACAAGGACCCCAAGCCGATGGTGTTCTCGGGCCTGTACCCGCTGGACGGCTCGGACTACCCCGAGCTGCGCGAGGCCCTGGACAAGCTCCAGCTCAACGACGCCGCCCTGGTCTACGAGCCGGAGACCTCCGCCGCCCTCGGCTTCGGCTTCCGCTGCGGCTTCCTCGGCCTGCTGCACCTGGACGTGATCCGCGAGCGCCTGGAGCGCGAGTTCGGCCTCGACCTGATCGCCACCGCGCCCAACGTCGTCTACCGGGTGGTGATGGAGGACGGCGCCGAGCACACCGTCACCAACCCCAGCGAGTTCCCCGAGGGCAAGATCGACGAGGTGTACGAGCCGGTGGTGCGGGCCACCGTGCTCGCGCCCACCGAGTTCATCGGCGCGATCATGGAGCTGTGCCAGAACCGGCGCGGCTCGCTGCTCGGCATGGACTACCTCTCCGAGGACCGCGTCGAGATCCGCTACACCCTGCCGCTGGCCGAGATCGTCTTCGACTTCTTCGACCAGCTGAAGTCCAAGACCCGCGGCTACGCCTCGCTGGACTACGAGCCCACCGGCGAGCAGAGCGCGGACCTGGTCAAGGTCGACATCCTGCTGCACGGCGACAAGGTCGACGCGTTCTCCGCGATCACCCACAAGGACAAGGCGTACGCCTACGGGGTGCGGCTGGTCGCCAAGCTGCGCGAGCTGATCCCGCGGCAGAACTTCGAGGTGCCCATCCAGGCCGCGATCGGCTCCCGGGTGATCGCCCGCGAGACGGTCCGCGCCATCCGCAAGGACGTGCTCGCCAAGTGCTACGGCGGCGACATCAGCCGCAAGCGCAAGCTGCTGGAGAAGCAGAAGGAGGGCAAGAAGCGGATGAAGATGGTCGGCAGCGTCGAGGTGCCGCAGGAGGCCTTCATCGCGGTGCTGTCCACCGACTCCGACGGCGACGCCAAGGCCAGGAAGTAACCCCCGCGGCGTGCAACCCGCGGGCCGTGTCCCCTTACGCATCCGGCCCGCGGCCTCTACCCTGATCCGACCGGATAGGTTACTGGTGAGTTAAGAAGAAATCGCGCGCGTCCCGGAGGTTGCCGTGACCGGCACACAGTCCCTGATCGAGAACCGGCCGCCGTCCGTGGCGACGCTCTTCCTTGAGCGGGTCGCCGCCACACCCGACGCCGAGGCGTACCGCTACCCGGTGCCGCCGGCCGACGGGCAGGGCCCGGACGAGTGGCGGTCGGTGACCTGGGGCCAGGCCGCCGAGCGGGTCTTCGCGATCGCGGCCGGCCTGATGGACCTCGGCGTGCGGCCCGAGGAGCGGGTGGCCATCGCCTCCGACACCCGGGTCGACTGGATCCTCGCCGACCTCGCCGTGCTGTGCGCGGGCGCTGCCACCACCACCGTCTACGCGAGCACCAACGCCGACGAGACCGCGTTCATCCTCGCCGACTCCGGCAGCCGGGTACTGATCGCGGAGAACGCCGCCCAGGTCGACAAGGCCCGCCGGCGCCGCGCCGAACTGCCCGAGCTCGCGCACGTCGTGGTCATCGACACCGCCGACGCGGCCGACCCCGACGGCGACGGCTGGGTGCTGTCGCTGCAGGAGCTGGAGAAGCGCGGCGCCGCCTACCTGGAGCAGCACCCCGAGGCGGTCCGCGAGAGCGTCGCCGCGATCGGCCGCGACCAGCTCGCCACCCTGATCTACACCTCCGGCACCACCGGCCGCCCCAAGGGCGTCCGGCTGCCGCACGACGCCTGGTCGTACATGGGCCGCGCCATCGAGGCGATCGAACTGCTGGACGAGAACGACGTGCAGTACCTGTGGCTGCCGCTCGCGCACGTCTTCGGCAAGGTGCTCACCGCGGGCCAGATCACCGTCGGCCACGTCACCGCCGTCGACGGCCGGGTGGACAAAATCATCGAGAACCTGCCGGTGGTGCGGCCCACGTACATGGCCGCCGTGCCGCGGATCTTCGAGAAGGTCTACAACGGCGTCGCGGCCAAGGCCCGCGAGGGCGGCGCCGCCAAGTACCGGATCTTCCAGTGGGCCGCCGAGGTGGCCCGCGAGTACGCCAAGGCCACCCAGAACAGCATGCGACTGACCGGTGTGCCCACCGCCCCGCTGGGCCTGCGCACCAAGCACGCGGTCGCCGACCGGCTGGTCTACGCCAAGCTGCGCGAGGCGTTCGGCGGCCGGCTGCGCGCGTGCGTGTCCGGCTCGGCCGCGCTCGCCCCCGAGATCGGCTACTTCTTCTCCGGCGCCGGCATCCACATCCTGGAGGGCTACGGCCTCACCGAGTCCAGCGCGGCCAGCTTCTGCAACCCCGGCGAGTCCTACCGCACCGGCACGGTCGGCAAGGCGCTGCCCGGCCTGGAGGTCAGGATCGCCGAGGACGGCGAGATCCTGCTGCGCGGCCCCGGCATCATGCAGGGCTACCACGGGTTGCCGGAGAAGACCGCGGAGGTGCTGGAGCCGGACGGCTGGTTCCACACCGGCGACATCGGCGAGCTGTCGCCCGACGGCTTCCTGAAGATCACCGACCGCAAGAAGGACCTGATCAAGACCTCCGGCGGCAAGTACATCGCGCCCGCCGAGGTCGAGGGCCAGTTCAAGGCGGTGTGCCCGTACGTCAGCAACGTGCTGGTCGTCGGCGGCGGCCGCAACTTCTGTACGGCGCTGCTCGCGCTCGACGAGCCCGCGATCCTGGCCTGGGCGGCGGAGAACGGCCTTAAGGGCCGGCCGTACGCCGAGGTGGTGGCGAGCGACGCGGTGCGCGAGCTGGTCGACGGCTATGTGCAGCGCCTCAACGAGGGGTTGCAGCGCTGGCAGCAGATCCGCAAGTTCCGCGTCCTGCCGCGCGACCTCGACGTCGAGCACGGCGACCTGACGCCGTCGCTCAAGCTCAAGCGCCCCGTCGTGGAGCGGGAGTTCGCGCCGCTCATCGACGAGATGTACGCGGGCACGCGCGAGGCCTGAGACCGGGCCGGCGCCGCACCCGCGGGACCGGGTCGGCGCCCCGCCCCGCGCCGGCGCGCAGAGTAGCGCAGTCGGGGGCGCGACCGGGGGCGCGGCCGGCGGCGGATCGCACGAACGGGGGACGCCGGACCCGGGCGGCCGGGAAAGCCGACGGGGCCTGCGACGCTGAGACGATGAGCGTCACGGAAGCCTCGCCGGCCGCGCCCGCCCCCCGCGTCCAGGACGGGCGGACGGCCCTGCGGACCAGCCTGCCCGGCAACGAGCTCGCCGCCGGCGCGGCCCGCCGCTTCCTGCGCACCGCGCTGGCCGCCTGGGCGCCGCCCGGCTTCCCCGAGCGTGCCGTGGACGACGGCACCCTGCTGCTCAGCGAGCTGGTGACGAACGCCGTGGTGCACGCCGGCACCGGCGTCGACCTGCTCTGCCGGCTCGACCCCGCGGCCGGCCCCGAACTGTTCCTCGCCGTCACCGACCACCACCCCGCCCGCGTCCTGCGCTCGCGCGCCGCCCCGCCGCCGGAGGCCGCGGAGGACGGCCGCGGCCTGCACCTGGTCGCCGGGCTCGCCGACGCCTGGGGCGTCAGCTACCGCCGCGACCGCAAGACCGTCTGGTGCCGGATCGACCTGGCCGCCGACGCCCCGGCCGCGGCGCCGCCCGACGGGCCGACGCAGCTGCTCGCCCCCGCGCTGCCCGCGCCGCCGCGCCGCGCCGACCCCGACTGGATCAGCCGCGGCTCGCTGTCCTTCCTCGCCGAGGCCTCCGAGCTGCTGGCCGGGCAGCTCGACGAGGACAACGTCGCCTCGCTCGCCGCCCAGCTGCTGGTCCCGCGGCTCGCCGACTGGTGCGCGGTGTGGCTGTACCCGCCGGGCGCGGCGCCCCGGCTGGCCCACGTCTGGCACCGCTCGGAGCAGTCGGCCGACGACCTGCGGGCCGTACTGGAGAAGTCGCCGCCGCCCGCGCCCGCGCAGGACGGGACGTGGGGGAGCAGGCCGCTCGCCGATCCGTTCGGCGCGACGGCCGTGCCGCTGGTGGCCGGCGGCCACTGCCACGGCACGCTGATGCTCGGCCGCTCCGGGCTGCTCGGGCTGCCGGACGGGGCGGCCGGCCTGATCGACGACTTCGCCCGCCGGGTCGCGCTCGCCCTCGGCACCGCGCGGCAGTACGCCCGCCAGGCGATGATCAGCACGGTCCTGCAACGCGGCCTGCTGCCGCCGGCGGCCGGCCGCATCCCCGGCGTCGAGCACGCGGTGGTCTACGAGCCGGCCGCCGGCGACTGGGTGGGCGGCGACTTCTACGACCTGTTCCCGGCCGGCGACGGCCGCTGGTGCTTCGCCCTGGGCGACGTCTGCGGCAGCGGCCCCGAGGCGGCGTCGCTGGCCGGCATCGCCCGCCCGGTGCTGCGGCTGCTGGCCCGCGAGGGGTACGGCGTCGCCGACGTGCTGGACCGGCTCAACCGGGCCCTCGCCGACGAGGCGGCCACCGCGCTGCTCGCCGAGACCACCGCGTGGCACACCGGCCAGGGCCGGTTCCTGTCCCTGCTGTACGGCGAGGTCACGCCGTACGCGCCCGGCCGCCCCGACCCGTACCCCGACCCGTATCCCGGCCCCGGCCCGGCCTCCGCCCCGGGCTCCGGTCCCGGCCCCGGGGCGTTCCTCGGCGCGCGCTGCACGATCGCCTCCGCCGGGCACCCGCTGCCGCTGCTGCTCGCCGCGGACGGCACCGTGCGGCCCGCGGCCGAGCCGCAACTGCTGCTCGGGATCTCCGACGACGCCCGCTACACCAGCCAGCGCCTCGACCTCGCGCCCGGCGACGTGCTGCTGTGCGTGACCGACGGCGTCACCGAGCGGCGGCACGGACGGCGGCAGTTCGACGACGACGACGGCCTGGCGGCGGCGCTGCGGGAGTGCCGCGGGCTGGCCGCGGCCGACGTCGCCGAGCGGATCCGCCGGGCCGTGCACGACTTCGACGACGCCCCGCCCGCCGACGACCTGGCGCTGCTGGTGCTGCGCGCCTGACGGCCGCTCCTTCGCCGGCCGCCGGAACGCCCGCCGGTGGCGGATACTGGGGGGATGCCTTCCGTACTCCCCGACGGCGAGCCCGTGCCCGCCGACGGCGCGCTGCCGCCGCACGCCCTGGCCGGGGCGGCCGACCGGCCGCTCGGGTTCTACCTGCACGTGCCGTACTGCGCGACGCGCTGCGGGTACTGCGACTTCAACACCTACACCGCGAGCGAGCTGCGCGGCTCCGGCGGCGCGCTCGCCTCGCGCGAGAACTACGCCGACGTGCTGGTCGAGGAGGTGCGGCGGGCCCGCAAGGCGCTCGGGGACGACCCGCGGCGGGTGGAGACGGTGTTCGTGGGCGGCGGCACCCCCACGCTGCTGCCCGCGGCCGACCTCGGGCGGATGCTGGCGGCGATCCGGGAGGAGTTCGGGCTCGCGCCGGACGCGGAGGTGACGACCGAGGCCAACCCGGAGTCCGTCGACCCCGCCTACCTGGCCGACCTGCGCGCGGCCGGCTTCACCCGGGTGTCCTTCGGCATGCAGAGCGCCCGGCAGCACGTGCTGCGCGTGCTGGACCGCACCCACACCCCTGGCCGGCCCGAGCGCTGCGTGGCCGAGGCCCGCGCGGCCGGGTTCGAGCACGTCAACCTCGACCTCATCTACGGCACCCCCGGCGAGAGCGACGACGACTGGCGGGCCTCGCTGGACGCGGCCCTGGGCGCCGGGCCCGACCACGTCTCGGCGTACGCGCTGATCGTCGAGGACGGCACCCGGCTGGCCCAGCGCATCCGGCGCGGCGAGGTCCCGCCGACCGACGACGACGAGCACGCCGACCGCTACCTGATCGCCGAGGAGCGCCTGGCGGCCGCGGGCTTCCACTGGTACGAGGTGTCCAACTGGGCCGCCTCGGCGGCCGGCCGCTGCCGGCACAACGAGCTGTACTGGACCGGCGCGGACTGGTGGGGCGCGGGCCCCGGCGCGCACAGCCACGTCGGCGGCGTCCGCTGGTGGAACGTCAAGCACCCCGGCGCCTACGCCCAGGCGCTCGCCGAGGGCCGCAGCCCCGGCGCCGGCCGCGAACTGCTCACCGCCGAGGACCGCCGGGTCGAGCGCATCCTCCTGGAGCTGCGCCTGGCCGCCGGCTGCCCGCTGGACCTGCTGGCCCCCCAGGGCGCCCGCGCCGCCGCCCGCGCGGTGACGGACGGCCTCCTGGAGCCCGCCCCTTACGCCGAGGGCCGCGCCGTCCTCACCCTCAAGGGCCGCCTCCTCGCCGACGCCGTGGTCCGCGACCTGGTCGACTAGCGCCGCTCCCGGGCCGCGCCCCGGGGCGGACCGGACCGGACAGGGCAATACAGCTAGGCGCCCGGCTCCGTCACGAAGTCGATCAGCTCCTCCACCCGGCCGAGGAGCTCGGGTTCGAGGTCGCGGTAGCTGCTCACGCAGGCGAGGATGCGCTGCCACGCCTCACCGGTGGTCAGGTGGGACCAGCCGAGGGCGCGGCAGACGCCGATCTTCCAGTCCTCGCCGCGCGGGACCCGGGGCCATCCGGGGATGCCGACCGAGGCCGGCTTCACCGCCTCCCACACGTCGATGTAGGGGTGGCCGACGACCAGGACGTCCGGGCCGGTGACCGAGGCGGCGATCCGCGACTCCTTGGAGCCGGGGACCAGGTGGTCCACCAGGACGCCGAGGCGGGCCCCCGGGCCCGGGCCGAAGGACTCGACCACGGCCGGCAGGTCGTCCACGCCCTCCAGATACTCCACGACGACGCCCTCGACCCGCAGGTCGTGGCCCCAGACGCGCTCGACCAGCTCGGCGTCGTGCCGGCCCTCGACGTAGATCCGGCCCGCCCGGGCGACCCGGGCCGTGGCGCCGGTGACCGCGATCGACCCGGACGCCGACAGCAGCGGGCCGCGCGGCGCGGGGGCCGCGGCCCGCGGGCGCACCAGCGTCACCGGCTTCCCGTCGATCAGGAAGCCGCGCGGGGTCATCGGGAAGACCCGCAGCTTGCCGAACCGGTCCTCCAGGGTGACGGTGAGCCCCTCGGCGGTCTTCTCCACCCGCACCACGGCCCCGCAGAAGCCCGTCGCGGCCTCCTCGACCACCAGGTCCCGCTCGGCGGCCACCTCGGGCGCGGGCGCCTGCTTCTTCCACGGCGGGGTGAGATCGGCGTCGTAACTGCGGCTGCGCATGGGGGAGATCGTAGCCAGGGCCGCCCGGCCGGTCGCGGTACCGTGCCGGTCGCCTCCCCGGCGGGTCGGCCCCGCCGTCCGCGCCGCCGCGCATCGCCACGCCGCGCCGCCGCGCATCGTCACGCCGCGCCGCCGCGCATCGTCACGCCGCGCCGCCGCGCATCGTCACGCCGCGCCGCCGCGCCGCCGCGCATCGCCGCGCCGCCCCGCCCCTCCGCTACCGCGGCCCCGCGCCGAACCTCCGCGCCAGCGCGTCCCGCTGCTCCCGGACGAACCGCGCGTCCACCACCGCGCCGTGCCCCGGCACGTACCGCGCGGTCTCCCCGCCCAGCGCCAGCAGCGCGTCCAGCGTGCCGGGCCAGCGGGCCGGGACCGCCGCGTCGTCGGCCTGCGGGTCGCCGGACTCCTCGACCAGGTCGCCGCAGAAGACCACCGCCGGGTCGCTGGCCGTCGCGCCCGGCACCAGCACCACCAGGTCGTGCGCGGTGTGCCCGGGACCGGGGTGCACCAGCCGCACCGGCCGCTCCCCGAGGTCGAGCGCCAGCGCGCCGTCGACCGTCGTGTCCGGCACGGCGAGCGAGCGCGCCGCCGCCGCGGCCTCCTCCGGGCCGACGCCGTGCCGCACCGCGTCCGCGCGCAGCGCCTCCCGCTCCCCGGCGAGGTACGCCGGCAGCGCCCGGTGCCCGTACACCCGCGCCCCGGGCAGCGCCGCCGCGCCGAGAACGTGGTCGAAGTGGCCGTGGGTGAGCGCCACATGGCTGACCGGGCGCCCGGTCAGCGCCGCGGCCTGCTCCGCCAGCTCCGCGCCCTCGCGCAGCGTCGACCCGGTGTCCACCAGCAGCGCCGCGTCCGCGCCCACCACCAGCCCCACCGTCACGTCCAGGAACGGCAGCCGCCGCCGGGCCACCCCGGGGGCCAGCTGCTCCCACACCGAGTCCCCGGACGGGCCGTCCCGGCCGGCCCCGCGCGTTCTCGTCGACATCCACGGGGGCGACCGTACCGCCCCGAGGATGACCGAATACGGAGCCGCTCTTGCCGAGCCCTCGCCGCCTCGCCGTACACTGGCTGCGGGAAAGCTGGCACTCGAAACCGCGGAGTGCCAGGCAGCAGGTCCGGGACCCGCGGCTGGAGGTGCGCGATGCTCAGCGAACGCAGGCTTGAGGTGCTGCGTGCCATCGTCCAGGACTACGTCGGCACCGAGGAGCCGGTCGGCTCCAAGGCGCTGACCGAGCGGCACCAGCTCGGCGTCTCGCCCGCCACGGTGCGCAACGACATGGCCGTGCTGGAGGAGGAGGGCTACATCGCCCAGCCCCACACCAGCGCCGGCCGCATCCCCACCGACAAGGGCTACCGGCTCTTCGTCGACAAGCTCGCCGGCGTCAAGCCGCTGTCGGCCGCCGAGCGCCGGGCCATCCAGAACTTCCTGGACGGCGCGGTCGACCTGGACGACGTGGTCGGCCGCACCGTCCGGCTGCTCGCCCAGCTCACCCGGCAGGTCGCCGTCGTGCAGTACCCCTCGCTGACCCGCTCCTCGGTCCGCCACGTGGAACTGCTCTCGCTGGCGCCCGCCCGGCTGATGCTGGTGCTGATCACCGACACCGGCCGGGTCGAGCAGCGGATCGTCGACTGCGCGGGCCCGGTCGGCGAGACCGTCCTGGCCGACCTGCGGGCCCGGCTGAACAGCCGGGTCGTCGGCCGCCGCTTCAGCGACGTGCCGCCGCTGGTGCAGGACCTGGCCGAGGGCTTCGAGCCCGACGACCGGCCGGCGGTGGCCACCGTGCTCGCCACCCTCCTGGAGACCCTCGTGGAGGAGAAGGAGGAGCGGATCATGCTCGGCGGCGCGGCGAACCTCACCCGCTTCAACCACGACTTCCCGCTGACCATCCGCCCGGTGCTGGAGGCGCTGGAGGAGCAGATGGTCCTCCTCAAGCTCCTGGGCGAGACCTGGGACCCGTCGATGACCGTGCGCATCGGGCATGAGAATTTTCACGAGGGCCTCAATTCCACCTCCGTGGTGGCGGTCGGCTACGGTTCGGGCGACGAGGCAGTCGCCAAACTCGGCGTGGTCGGACCGACCCGCATGGACTACCCCGGAACGATGGGAGCGGTACGCGCAGTGGCACGTTACGTCGGACAGATCCTGGCGGAGTCGTAAGTGGCCACGGACTACTACGCCGTGCTCGGCGTGCGCCGCGACGCAGGACCGGACGAGATCAAGAAGGCGTTCCGCCGCCTCGCCCGCGAACTGCACCCGGACGTCAACCCGGACCCCAAGACCCAGGAGCGGTTCAAGGAGATCAACGCCGCGTACGAGGTGCTCTCCGACCCGCAGAAGAAGCAGGTCTACGACCTCGGCGGCGACCCGCTGTCCGCCGCGGGCGGTGGCGGCGGCGCGGGCGGCTTCGGGGCCGGCTTCGGCAACTTCAGCGACATCATGGACGCCTTCTTCGGCCAGTCCTCGCAGCGCGGCCCGCGCTCGCGGACCCGGCGCGGGCAGGACGCCATGATCCGGCTGGAGATCGAGCTGGACGAGGCGGCGTTCGGCACCACCAAGGACATCCAGGTGGACACCGCGGTCACCTGTGGCACCTGCAACGGCGAGGGCGCGGCTCCCGGCACCTCCGCGCAGACCTGCGACATGTGCCGCGGCCGCGGCGAGGTCTCCCAGGTCACCCGGTCCTTCCTGGGCCAGGTCATGACCTCCCGGCCGTGCCCGCAGTGCCAGGGCTTCGGCACGGTCGTGCCCACGCCGTGCCCGGAGTGCGCGGGCGACGGCCGGGTCCGCTCCCGCCGCACCCTCACCGTCAAGATCCCCGCGGGCGTCGACAACGGCACCCGCATCCAGCTGGCCGGCGAGGGCGAGGTCGGCCCCGGCGGCGGACCCGCCGGCGACCTCTACGTCGAGATCCGCGAGGTGCCGCACCCGGTCTTCCAGCGCCGCGGCGACGACCTGCACTGCACGGTCACCATCCCGATGACCGCGGCGGCGCTGGGCACGAAGTGCCCGCTGGAGACGCTCGACGGGCTGGAGGAGGTCGACATCCGGCCGGGCACGCAGTCGGGGCAGTCGATCCCGCTGCACCAGCGCGGCATCACCCACCTGCGCGGCGGCGGCCGGGGGGACCTGGTCGTGCACGTCGAGGTGCTCACGCCGTCCAAGCTCGACCCGGAGCAGGAGGAGCTGCTGCGGCGGCTCGCGCAGTTGCGCGGCGAGGAGCGGCCGACCGGTCAGTTCGCGCCCGGTCAGCAGGGCCTCTTCTCCCGCCTCAAGGACGCGTTCAACGGCCGTTAGAACGGCCTCCTGGCGTCTCCCGCCGCCCGGGTGCCGCCCGGATGCCGGGCTTCGGCGCCGCGGGGGCGCGGGGGAACTGCTCCCCCAGCACTCCGTCCGGGAGGTACCCTCACCGGCTCCCACGCGGGGGTTGGTCGCCACCGGCCCGAAGGGGCTGTGGCTGCCGATCCGGACCACCGGCCCGGTGGTGGGCTGAGCGCGCAGTTCCCCGCGCCCCTGGGGGGCAAGGTCCGGCGGGGGGAGGGCCGACGCCCTGCGTCGAGGGGGCCGGGGGCGCGTGACACCATGAGGTCATGGACGAACTCGCCGCGTTCTCGGCGTATCCGATCGTGCAGGCCCCGATGGCCGGCGGCGCGTCGAACCCCCGGCTGGCCGCCGCGGTGTCCGCGGCCGGCGGCCTGGGGTTCCTGGCCGCCGGGTACAAGACCTCGGAGGCGATGTACCAGGAGATCCGCCAGCTGCGCGACCTGACCTCGCGGCCCTTCGGCGTCAACCTGTTCATGCCGCAGCCGCCCACCGCGGACCCCTCGGCGATCGCCGTCTACGCCGAGCAGCTGGCCGGCGAGGCCGCCTGGTACGCCACCGCGCTCGGCGACCCGGACGTCGGCGGCGACGACGGGTACGACGCGAAGGTCGCGGTGCTGCTGGAGGACCCGGTCCCGATGGTGAGCTTCACCTTCGGCTGCCCCGACCGCGCGGTGCTCGACGCGTTCGCCCAGGCGGGCACCTTCACCGTGGTGACGGTCACCTCGCCCGCCGAGGCGCTGGCCGCGCAGTGGGCCGGCGCCGACGCGGTGTGCGTGCAGGGCGTGGAGGCCGGCGGCCACCAGGGCACGCACCGCGACGACCCGCTGTCCGACGGCGCCGGGATGGGCCTGCTCACGCTGGTCCCGCAGGTGCGCGAGGCCGTGCAGCTGCCGATCATCGCGGCCGGCGGGCTGATGCGCGGCGGCCAGATCGCCGCGGTGCTCGCGGCCGGCGCGGACGCCGCGTCGCTCGGCACCGCGTTCCTGGTCACCCCGGAGTCCGGCGCGAGCCCGCTGCACAAGAAGGCGATCACCGACCCGGTCTTCGCCCGCACCGAGCTGACCCGCGCGTTCTCCGGCCGCCCGGCCCGCGGTCTGCTCAACCGCTTCATGCGCGAGCACGGCCCCTACGCGCCGCCCGGCTACCCGCAGATCCACCACCTGACCTCGACGCTGCGCAAGGCCGCCGCCGCGGCCGGCGACCCGCAGGGCATGGCGCTGTGGGCGGGCCAGGGCCACCGGCTGGCCCGGGAGCTGTCCGCGGGCGCGCTGGTGGAGACGCTGGTCGCCGAGCTGGAAGCGGCCGGGGGAGCGCGTACGTGACCGCGCCGGTGTTCCTGGTCCCGGCGGCGTCCCTGGACGCGCTGACGGCCCCTCAAGGCCCGCACGGCTCCGGCGGCCCATACGGCCCAGCGGCCCCCGGCGGCTCCGGCGACGCCGCCGGCTTCCGCCCGCCCGCGCGGCTGACCCTGGACGGCCCGGAGGGCCGCCACGCGGTGTCCGTGCGCCGGCTCGCCCCCGGCGAGGAGGTCGTGCTGACCGACGGCGCCGGGCGCGGCGCCTACGGGACGGTGGCCGCGGCCGAGGGCAAGGACGTGCTGCACGTCGACGTCCGCGAGGTCCGCGCCGAGGCCCCGCCCGCGCCCTCGGTCACCGTGGTGCAGGCGCTGCCCAAGGGCGACCGCGGCGAACTCGCCGTGGAGACCATGACCGAGGCCGGCGTGGACGCGGTGGTGCCGTGGTCCGCCGCCCGCTGCGTCACCCAGTGGCGCGGCGAGCGCGGCGCCAAGGCGCTGGCCAAGTGGCGCGCCACCGCCCGCGAGGCGGCCAAGCAGTCCCGTCGGCTGCGCTTCCCGGAGATCGCCGAGCCCATGTCGACGCGCCAGGTGGCGCAGCTGCTGCGCGGCGCCGACTTCGCCGCGGTCCTGCACGAGGAGGGCTCGGCGCCGCTGGCCACCGCCGAACTGCCGCGCGCCGGCTCGCTGGTGCTGGTCGTCGGGCCCGAAGGGGGCGTGTCGCCGGAGGAGTTGGCGGCCTTCGCCGAGGCGGGCGCGCCGCCGTACCGGCTGGGTCCCACGGTGCTGCGCACCTCCACCGCGGGCGTCGCGGCGACCGCGCTGCTGCTGGCCCGCACCGGCCGCTGGTCCTGACCGCGCGTCAACTCCCGCGCGGCGCGCGTCACTCGCACGGGGACCCGTAGGGGCCGGTATCGGCCGTCCGGGGGATGGACCACGGTCCGTCACGGGCGCACCGTGGAGTGATGGTACGGAACGGGAAGATCTGGGCGGTCACGGCACTCACCGCAACCACCGCGGCCCTGCTGGTGGGCGCGTCGGGCTGCGACCCCGCCGACGGCCTCGCCGAGAGCTCGGTGTCGGTGACCACCGACCAACTGGCCACCCGCGCGCTGAAGAACGACCACGTGAAGGTCCAGTGGCTCTCCTGCGGCGCCTCGACCGGCGACCGCCGGGCCACGGTCGACTGCCTCGGCCGCACCGACGACCAGCGCAAGATCACCGTCAAGGGCACGGTGACCGAGCAGCAGGACGACACCTGCGTGCGCGGCCGGCTCACCGCCGAGGTGGCCGGGCGCACCGTCTTCGACGTATCCGGTCTGGGCCGGTGCGTCCACCGCACCGCGACGCCGAGTTGATCGAGGTTTTAGGGTGGTCGGGTGACGACGCATCCGAGGCCGCCGCAGCCCTCGTACCTCAGAAACCCGCACCCGCACGGCGACGTGATCGCCTTCACCGCGGAGGACGACGTCTGGGTGGCGCCGCTCGACGGCGGTCGCGCCTGGCGGGTCAGCGCGGACAACATGCCGGTCGGGCGGCCCCGGATCGCCCCCGGCGGCGACCTGATCGCCTGGACGTCCACCCGCGACGGCGCCCCCGAGGTGCACGTCGCGCCGCTGGACGGCGGCCCCGCCACCCGGCTCACCTACTGGGGCAACGCCCGCACCGCGGTGCGCACATGGACCCCGGACGGCCGGCCGGTGGTCACCACCGCCGCCGGCCAGGGCAGCCTGCGCCGCACCTGGGCGCGGCGACTGCCGCTGGACGGCGGCCCGTTCACCGTGCTGCCCTACGGCCCGGTGGGCGACGTGAGCTACGGCCCGGACGGCGCGGTGCTGCTGCAGTCGGTGACGATGGGCCGCGAGGCCGCGTACTGGAAGGGCTACCGCGGCGGCACCGCGGGCAAGCTGTGGCTCGACCCGGACGGCGGCGGCGACTTCCACCGGGTGCACGCGGACCTGGACGGCAACATCGAGTGCCCGATGTGGGTGGGGGAGCGGATCGCGTTCCTCAGCGACCACGAGGGCACGGGCGCGCTCTACTCCAGCCTGCCCGACGGCTCCGACCTGCGCCGGCACGGCGAGCCCGGGGAGTTCTACGCACGGCACGCCGCCACCGACGGCACCCGCGTGGCCTGGACCGCGGGCGGGCGGCTGCACCTGCTGGACGGCCTCGACGCCGGCCGGGAGCCGCGCGTCCTGCAGATCCGCCTCGGCGGCCAGCGCGGCGACCTCCAGCCCCACCCGGTGCGCGCCGCGCGGTACCTGGGCGACGCGCGGCCGGACCGGACCGGGCGCGGCAGCGCCGTGGAGATCCGCGGCACCGTGCACTGGCTCACCCACCGCGGCGGCCCGGCCCGCGTCCTCGCCGACACCGCCGGCGTGCGCGCCCGCCACCCGCGGGTCTTCCAGCAGGGCGCCGACCAGTACGTGGTGTGGGTGACCGACGCCGAGGGCGACGACGCGCTGGACATCGCGCCGGCGACCGGACTCGTGCCGCCCGCGCCCGCGACCCCCGCGCCGCCCGCCGCGGCCACGCCGGCCGGTGCGGCCCCCGACTCCGCCCCGGCGGGCGGCGATCCGGCCGCGTCCGCCGCGGACACCGCGTCCACCCCGGACACCGGCTCCACCCCGGACACCGGCTCCACCCCGGACACCGGCTCCGCCCCCGACGCCGCCCCCGCGCCGCGGCGCCTGGCCGCGGGCCGCCTCGGCCGCGTCCACGAGATCGAGGTCTCGCCCGACGGCCACCGCATCGCCGTCGCCTCGCACGACGGCCGCGTGCTGCTGGTCCAGACCCAGACCGGCGAGGTCCGCGAGGTCACCGCGGGCGCCGAGGGCGACTGCTCCGACCTGGCCTTCTCGCCCGACTCCGGCTGGCTCGCCTGGTCCCAGCCGGGCCCCGGGGGGCTGCGCCAGATCAAGCTGGCCGCCACCGCCGACCTCACCGTGGTCGAGGCGACGCCGCTGCGCTTCAACGACTTCGCGCCGGCCTTCACCGCGGACGGCCGGCACCTGGCGTTCCTGTCCGAGCGGGCCTTCGACCCGGTCTACGACGCGCACGTCTTCGACCTGTCCTTCCCCAACGCCTGCCGGCCGTACCTGATCACGCTGGCCGCGACCACCCCCTCGCCGTTCGGCCCGCAGCGCCACGGCCGCCCGTACGAGAACGAGGACGACGACGAGCCGGGCGCGGCCGGCGGCTCCGGCGACGGCGGCACCGGGCCCGGGGCCGGCTCGACGACGACGGCGAGGGCCGCGGCGACCAGGGCGACGACAAGAGCGTGCCCGAGCGCCCGCGCCCGACCACCGTCGACGCCGAGGGCATCGCCGACCGCATCGTGCCCTTCCCGGTCGAGGCCGGCCGCTACTCCGGCCTGCGCGCGGCCAAGGGCGGCGTGCTGTGGCTGCGCCACCCGCTGACCGGCATGCTCGGCTCGTCGCTGGCCACCCCCGACGCGCAGCCGCCGGACAGCGTGCTGGAGCGCTACGACCTCGGCCACCTGCGGGTCGAGGAGATCTCCGACGCCGCCGACGACTTCGCGGTCACCGGCGACGGCGCCAAGGTGCTGATCACCAGCGGCGGCCGGCTGCGGATCGTGCCCGCCGACAGCAAGTCCGACTCCTCCGACGACTCCGACGGCGCCGCCTCGGTCGACCTCGGCCGGGTCCGCGTCACCGTCCGCCCCGCGCAGGAGTGGCGGCAGATGTTCGACGAGACGCACCGCCTGATGCGCGACAACTTCTGGCGCGCGGACATGAACGGCCTGGACTGGGACGCGCTGGGCGAGCGCTACCGGCCGCTGCTGGACGCCGTCGCCACCCACGACGACCTGGTGGACCTGCTCTGGGAGCTGCACGGCGAACTGCGCACCTCGCACGCCTACGTCACCGGGACCGGCGGCTACCGCGACCCGCTGCACCGCCAGGGCCTGCTCGGCGCGGACCTGTCCCGCACCGAGGACGGCGCGTGGCGGGTCGACCGGGTGCTGCCGGGCGAGTCCTCCGACCCCGAGGCGCGCTCGCCGCTGGCCGCGCCCGGCGTCGCGGTCCGCGCCGGCGACCTGCTGCTGGCCGTGGACGGCCGCCCGGTCGACCCCGCGACCGGCCCCTGGCCGCTGCTGGTCGGCACCGCGGGCAAGCCGGTCGAGCTGACCGTCGCCCCGGCCGGCGGCGGCGCGGTGCGCCACGTGGTCGCGGTGCCGCTGGCCGCCGAGGAGGCGCTGCGCTACCACGACTGGGTCGCCGGCCGCCGGGCGCACGTCCACCAGGCGTCCGGGGGGCGGCTGGGCTATCTGCACGTCCCGGACATGGTCAGCAGCGGCTGGGCCCAGCTCCACCGCGACCTGCGGCTCGAAGTCGCCCGCGAGGGCCTGGTGGTGGACGTCCGGGAGAACAGCGGCGGCCACACCTCGCAGCTGGTGGTGGAGAAGCTGGCCCGCCGCATCGTCGGCTGGGACCTGCCGCGCGGCGGCCCGGTCTACAGCTACCCGCAGGACGCGCCGCGCGGCCCGGTCGTCGCCGTCGCCAACGAGTTCTCCGGCTCCGACGGCGACATCGTCAACGCGGCGGTGCGCGCGCTCGGCATCGGCCCGGTCGTCGGCACCCGCACCTGGGGCGGCGTGATCGGCATCGACAGCCGCTACCGGCTGGTCGACGGCACGCTGGTCACCCAGCCCAAGTACGCCTTCTGGCTGGAGGGCTACGGGTGGGGCGTGGAGAACCACGGCGTCGACCCGGACGTCGAGGTGGTGCACACCCCGCAGGACTCGGCGGCCGGCCGCGACCCGCAGCTCGACACGGCGATCGCGCTGGCGCTGGCCGCGCTGGAGGAGACCCCGGCCAAGACCCCGCCGCCGCTGCCGCCCGTGCCGCCCCGCCCGTAGCGCCCCGGCGTCCGTAGAGTCGTTCCCGTCGGGCCGCGCGGCGCCCGCGTACCAGAACCCGTACGCGGGCGCGCGCGCCCGGACGCCCGCACCCGAACACCGAGCACCCCAGCACTCCCAGACCCCAGCACCTCAAGACCCAGAAGACCCCAGCACCCGAGGAGCATCCGCCATGGCGGGAGAGCCGCAGGCCGACTGCCTGTTCTGCAAGATCGTCGCCGGGGAGATCCCCGCCACGGTCGTCCGCGAGACCGCGACGACGGTCGCCTTCCGCGACATCGCGCCCAAGGCGCCGACCCACGTCCTGGTGATCCCCCGGGTGCACTACCCCGACGCGGCCTCGCTGGCCGCCGGCGACCCGGGCGCGGCGGCGGACGTGCTGCGCGAGGCGGGCGAGGTCGCCGCGCAGGAGAAGATCGACGGCCACGGCTACCGCGTCGTCTTCAACACCGGCGCGGGCTCCGGCCAGACCGTCTTCCACGCGCACGCGCACGTGCTGGGCGGCCGCGACCTCACCCACATGGGCTGAGGGACCGCCGGTGCGCGAACTCGTCGTCCTCGGCACCGCGAGCCAGGTGCCGACCCGGCAGCGCAACCACAACGGCTACGTGCTGCGCTGGGACGGCGAGGGCATCCTCTTCGACCCCGGCGAGGGCAGCCAGCGGCAGATGCTGCACGCCGGGGTCGCCGCGCACGACCTCACCCGGATCTGCGTCACGCACTTCCACGGCGACCACAGCCTGGGCCTGGCCGGGGTGATCCAGCGGATCAACCTCGACCGGGTGCCGCACCCGGTCACCGCCCACTACCCGGCCTCCGGGCGGCACTTCTTCGCGCGGCTGCGGTACGCCACCGCCTACCGCGAGACCGCCGACCTGCGCGAGGAGCCCGTCGCCGCGGACGGCGTGCTGGCCGTGACGCCCGCCTTCACCCTGTCCGCCGCGCGGCTGTCGCACCCGGTGGAGTCCTACGGCTACCGGCTGGCCGAGCCGGACGGCCGCCGGATGCTGCCGGACCGGCTCGCCGCGCACGGCATCACCGGTCCGGCGATCGGCCGGCTCCAGCGCGAGGGCGCGCTCGGCGGCGTCACCCTGGACGAGGTGAGCGAGCACCGGCCGGGCCAGAAGGCGGCGTTCATCATGGACACCCGGCTGTGCGACGCGGTGCCCGAACTGGCCGCGGACTGCGACCTGCTGGTCATCGAGTCGACCTTCCTCGACGAGGACGCCGGGCTCGCCGCCGAGTACGGCCACCTGACCGCCGGACAGGCCGGGGCGGTGGCCCGCGACGCCGGCGTCCGGCACCTGGTCCTCACCCACTTCTCGCAGCGCTACGGCGACCCGGCCGCGTTCGCCGACCGGGCCCGCGCCGCCGGCTTCGCCGGCGAACTCACCGTCGCCGCCGACCTCGTGCGCGTCCCGGTCCCGCGGCGCCGCTGAGGGCCGCGGGACCGGCGCGGGCACGCCGCCCGGGGATGCCGTGCCGGGACGCGGGCGCGACCGGTGGACGCCCCTGCCGGGACGGGCCGTTACGGCAGGAAGTACATCGGGTTCGGCAGCTTGTACGCGTGGTCCGCGTGGCCGCCGCTCAGGTCGCTGTACTGGTCGCCGAAGTTGGCGACGATGTCGTAGCCGAGCGACTCGATGTGCGCGCGGGTGCCGGACTTGTACTCGACCGTGGTGCAGGTCGCGCCGCAGGAGAGGTACGCGGGCGGGTTGGCGCTGTTCTTCAGGTACAGGTGGGCGGAGTCGGAGGGCGCGCGGTAGCCGACCGCGGTCAGGTTGCGGACGGTGTCGGCGCGCTGCGACTCCGGGCGGCCGGTGATCCAGAAGACCGTGTAGCCGTGGTCCTCCGCCCAGTTGGTGAGGGTGTCCATGCCGAAGACCGGCGGCATGTTCTTGGTGTCCAGGTAGGCCTGGTTGCTGGCCGGGGTGTAGTTGAAGCCCACCTCCAGCTCGTAGTTGTACGTGAGCAGGGACGTGTCGTCGACGTCCAGGACAATGGCCGGCTTGGCGCCGTGCCGCGGCTTGTGCGCCAGGGTGGCGGTCGCCTTCGCCTCGATGCCGGCGAGTTGCTTGGCGTAGTTGCTCGTCGCCGACGCCTGGTGCTCGCCCGAGGCGTCGACGGTGTCGCCGTAGTACGCCTTGATGTCGTTCACCACGTCGGTGAGGTTGGGGATCTCCTTGTCGCTGCGCGGCACGGAGTTGTCGGCGGTCGCGGCGCCCACGCCGTAGAAGGTCGCGCTCAGCGCGACCGCGGCGGCGGCGACGGCCAGGGAACGTCTGGACAGGCGGGCTCGGGGCATGGCGGTGCTCCTTCGACGCTGGTTGGTGCCCGCGAACTTAGGGCCCGGCATCGTGGCAGGTCAAGGGGTGTCTACGCGCGTGGGGGCCGAAGTCGGCGCGGCGGGTGTTTCGTCGAGGTCAACGCGCAGTTCAGACGGTGTTCAGGAAAGCCGGCGCGCTGCCCGGCGCTCCCCGGCGTGTTCGCCGACGTGGTTCGCCGGCGCGCTCCCCGGCGTGTTCGTCGGCGTGTTCGCGGGCGCGCTCGCCGGCGGGCCGGGCGGCTCACCAGCCGGCCGCGGTGAGGATCCGGTCCGCGGCGGCGGCGGAGTCCACCAGCGGGTGCAGCGCCAGCGCGCGCAGCGCCGCCGCGCGCGAACCCGTCACGGCCGCCTCGATCGTGGCGCGCTCCACCGCCTTCACCGCCAGCATCAGGCCGGCCTGGTGCTCGTCGGGCGGCGCCACCGGCCGTGGGCGCGCCCCGAACGCGCCCACCTCGCACGGCACTTCGACCACCGCGGCCGGGTCGAGGAACGGCAGCGCGCCGCCGCCCGGCACGTTCAGGATCAGCGTGCCGCGCTCGTCGTGCGCGATCGCCCGCATCAGCGCGAGCGCCACCCTGTCGTAGCCGCCGCCGTCCAGGTCGTGCGGGTCGCGCTGCCAACCGCCGGTCGCCGCGCGGCTGTCGGCCATGTACGTCTCCTCGCGCTCGCGCCGGGCCCGCCGCCACAGCCGGTACGCCGCCGCCGGGTCCGCCGCGCCCGCCTTCGCCGCCGCGGCGAAGAAGTCGCCCTGCTGCCGGTCCAGGAACTCCCCGCGGGTGGCCCGCGCCGCGCGCACCGCCGCGAGCGTCTCGCGCCGGAAGTAGTAGTAGTGCAGGTACTCGTTGGGCAGCGAGCCGAGCGCCGCCGGCCACCGCGCGCCGAACAGTCGGCCCTCCTCGAAGGAGCCCATCGCGGCGGCGTCGGCGAGCAGCCCGGGCAGCAGGTCGGGACCGTCCGGCGCGGCGCGCAGCGCGCGCAGCCAGCCCAGGTGGTTCAGGCCCACGTAGTCGTACGTGAAGCCCGGCGCGTCCGGGTCCGCGCCCGCCGCCCGCGCGGCCCGCCGCACCAGGCCCACCGGCGAGTCGCAGATGCCGATCACCCGCGGGCCCAGCACCCGCGCCATCGCCTCGGTGACCGTCCCGGCCGGATTGGTGAAGCTGATCACCCACGCGCGCGGCGCCAGCCGCGCGACCCGCTCGGCGATGTCCAGCGCCACCGGCACCGTGCGCAGCCCGTACAGCACGCCGCCGGCGCCGACCGTCTCCTGGCCGAGGACGCCCTCGGCCAGCGGCAGCCGCTCGTCGCGGACCCGGCCGGCGGTGCCGCCGACCCTTATCGCCGAGAAGACGAAGTCGGCGTCGCGCAGCGCCTCGTCCAGGTCCCGCGCGACCCGCACCCGCGGAACCGGCCCGCCGCCGGCGCCCGTACCGCCCGTACCGCCCGCGCCGACCTCGGCACCACCCGTGCCGCCCCCGCGCGTACCGCCTCCGCCACCGGAGTCCCCCTACCGCCCGCGGCGTACTCCGCGCGCTGCGCGGCCAGCACCGCCGCGACCACCCCCACCCGGCGCGCGTCGGTGTCGTACAGCACCACCTCGTCGACCGTCGGATCGCCGAGCAGGGCCGCGTGCACCAGCGGCACGCGGAAGCCGCCGCCGCCGAGGATGGTCAGTCGCACGAGTCGTCTCCGCCTTCCGCCCCGCCGCGGGGCCGTCCGCCGGGCGCCGTCCTGCCCGGGGGCCCGTTTCCCCTCCATCCTGCACGGCCGCCCGGGCGCGCCCTCGCAACGCCCTCCCGCACCCCGCGCACGGAACGTCGTGACGCGGACCTGTCGGACCCGCGTGGAAGAGTGGGGGGATGGACGAGCAGCCCGTTCTCGACCCGCTCGCCGGCCTGCGCGCGGCGGGCGACCCCGACACGGACGTGTACCTCACCGGGACCGTCTTCCTCGACATCATCTTCACCGGGCTCGACCGCGCCCCCGTCCGCGGCACCGAGACCTGGGCCCGCGGCATGGGCTCCAGCCCCGGCGGCATCGCCAACATGGCCACCGCCCTGGCCCGCCTCGGTCTGCGCACCACGCTCGCCGCGGCCTTCGGCGACGACGTCTACGGCGACTACTGCTGGGACAGCCTGCGCGACGGCGAGGGCATCGACCTCACCCCCTCGCGCCGCATCCCCGGCTGGCACTCCCCGGTCACCGTCTCGATGGCGTACGAGGGCGAGCGGACCATGGTCAGCCACGGCCACCGCGCCCCGCCGCCGGAAGGCGCCGTCCCCGCCTGCCCGCCGCCCGCCCGGGCCGCCGTCGCCGCGCTCGGCCACCGCTCGGAGTCGCAGGAGGGCGACTGGATCGCCGACGCGGCGGCCTCCGGCACCCGGATCTTCGCCGACGTCGGCTGGGACGACTCCGGCCGCTGGGACCCCGCGGACCTCGACGCGCTGCGGCACTGCGCCGCCTTCCTGCCCAACGCTGAGGAGGCGATGCGCTACACCCGGGCCGACAGCCCCCGCGAGGCCGCCCGCCGCCTCGCCGAGCTCGTGCCGGTCGCCGTCGTCACCCTCGGCGCGGAGGGCGCCTGCGCGGTGGACTCCTCCACCGGCGAGACCGCCGAGGTGCCGGCCCTGCTGGTCGAGACGCTGGACCCGACCGGCGCGGGCGACGTCTTCGTGGCCGGCTTCCTCACCGGCTCCCTGGCCGGCTGGCGGCTGGCCGACCGGCTGGCCTTCGCCTCGCTGTGCGCGGCGCTGTCGGTGCAGGAGTTCGGCGGCTCGCTGTCGGCGCCCGGCTGGACCGAGATCGCCGGCTGGTGGGAACAGGCCAAGGCGTACGCCGGCCGGTCCGGCGGCCGGCCCGCCGAGCGCGAGGCGCTGGTGCGCTACGGCTTCCTGGAGGACCTGCTGCCCACCGGCACCCGGCCCTGGCCGCTGCGCCGCGCGGTCCCCACGGTCGGCTTCCGCCCGGCCCCCCGCCCGCCGGACGCCCCGGGGGAGTGACCGGGGCCTCGCGCGGGCCCGGCTCCCCGGGAGGCCGCCCGCCGGGACCACGGCCGCGCGGGACCCCGGCGCCCGGGACCCGGCACCCGGGGCCCCGGCACCCGAAACCCGGTGCCCGAGACCCCTGGCCACCCGGGACCCGGCGCCCGAGACCCCCGGCCACCCGGGCCTAAACCCCTCGGCGGGCGCCGCCGCACGTCGTAGGCTTGGGTCACCCCAGGGCCGACAGGCCCTCGAACGCAGAAGGCGGGATGTGCAGGCCCTAGAGCCTGCCCATGACTCAGACACCGACCACGCACCAGCCGCAGCAGCCCCAGCAGGCGCGCGCCCACTTCGTCGTACCGGCCAAGCACCCCATGGTCACCGTGCTGGGCTCGGGAGACGCCCTCCTCCGCGTGATCGAGCGCGCGTTCCCCGCCGTCGACATCCACGTGCGGGGCAACGAGATCAGCGCCGTCGGGGACGCCCCCGAGGTGGCCCTGGTCCAGCGGCTCTTCGACGAGATGATGCTCGTGCTGCGCACCGGCCAGCCGATGACCGAGGACGCCGTCGAGCGCTCCATCGCCATGCTGCGGGCCAACGCCGACGGCGCACCCGACGGCGAGGGCGCGGAGACCCCGGCCCAGGTGCTCACCCAGAACATCCTGTCCAGCCGCGGCCGCACCATCCGCCCCAAGACGCTCAACCAGAAGCGGTACGTCGACGCGATCGACAAGCACACGATCGTCTTCGGCATCGGCCCGGCCGGCACCGGCAAGACCTACCTGGCGATGGCCAAGGCGGTCCAGGCCCTGCAGTCCAAGCAGGTCAACCGCATCATCCTGACCCGCCCCGCGGTCGAGGCCGGCGAACGCCTCGGCTTCCTCCCCGGCACCCTCTACGAGAAGATCGACCCCTACCTGCGCCCCCTGTACGACGCCCTGCACGACATGATCGACCCCGACTCGATCCCCCGCCTGATGGCCGCGGGCACGATCGAGGTCGCCCCGCTGGCGTACATGCGGGGACGGGCGCAGCCGGTCTTCACCAACGTGCTGACGCCGGACGGCTGGCGCCCCATCGGCGACCTCCGGGTCGGCGACCTGGTCATCGGCTCAGGCGGCGAACCGACCCCGGTGCTCGGCGTCTACCCGCAGGGCGAGAAGGACGTCTACCGGGTCACGGCGCAGGACGGCGCCTCGACCCTGTGCTGCGGCGAGCACCTGTGGACGGTGCGGACGCGCGACGACAAGCGGCGCGACAAGCCGTGGCGGGTCCTGGAGACCCAGGAGATGATCGGCAAGCTCCGCGCGGCCCACTACCGCCGCTACGAACTGCCGATGCTCACCGCACCGGTCAGCCTCCCGGAGCAGCCCGTCCCGATGGACCCGTACGCCCTGGGTCTGCTCCTCGGCGACGGCTGTCTGACCGGACGGACCACGCCCTCCTTCTCCACCGAGGACACCGAACTGGCCGCCGCCCTCCAGGCGGCGCTGCCCGGCGTCGAGGTGAACCGCAAGAGGGGGGTCGACTACACCCTGAACCGGGTCCGCACGCCCGGTGACGTCGTCACGCTGGAGAACCCCGTCACGGCGGCCATGAGGGCTCTGGACCTGCTCGGCAACAGGTCGCACGCGAAGTTCGTGCCCGAGGTCTATCTGCGCAACTCGGCGGACGTCCGGCTGGCCGTGCTGCAGGGCCTGCTGGACGCCGACGGCGGCCCGGTCACCCAGGCCGACCGCACGTGCCGCGTCCAGTACACGACCACGTCCATCGTGCTGCGCGACGACGTGGTGGCCCTCGTGCAGTCCCTCGGCGGAGTCGCCTACACCCGCCGCCGGGCCGCGCAGGGACGTAAGCCGGGACGGGCGCACGGCCGGGACGTGCACCACCGCCACGACGCGCACATCGTCGACATCCGGCTCCCGGAGGGAATCGAGCCCTTTCGCCTGGCGCGCAAGGCGGAGAAGTACCGGGCGGCGGGCGGCGGCGGCCGTCCGATGCGCTTCGTCGACAGCATCGAGCCCGCCGGACGCGAGGAGACCGTGTGCATCCAGGTGGCCGCGCAGGACTCGCTCTACGTCACCGAGGATCACCTGCTGACGCACAACACGCTCAACGACGCGTTCATCATTCTCGACGAGGCGCAGAACACCAGCGCGGAGCAGATGAAGATGTTCCTCACCCGGCTCGGGTTCGACTCGAAGATCGTGGTGACCGGGGACATCACGCAGGTGGACCTGCCGGGGGGCACCAAGAGCGGGCTGCGGGAGGTGCAGGCGATCCTCGCGGACGTGGACGACGTGCACTTCTCCCGGCTCACCAGCACCGACGTGGTACGCCATAAGCTGGTGGGACGCATCGTGGACGCCTACGAGCGGTACGACAACGAGACCGCGGGCGACGGCGACCGCGGCGGGGAGCGCCGCGGCGGCGACCGCTCGGCCCGGCCCAAGAGAAAGTAGCCGACCCACCCCATGGCGATCGACGTCAACAACGAGTCCGGCTGGGACATCGACGAGCAGGCGATCCTGGACGCGGCCCGTTACGCGCTGCACCGGATGCGCATCCACCCCCTGTCCGAGCTGTCGGTGATCGCGGTGGACGCGCCCGCCATGGAGCAGCTGCACCTGCAGTGGATGGACCTGCCGGGGCCGACGGACGTGATGTCGTTCCCGATGGACGAGCTGCGTCCGGGCAAGGACGACGAGGAGCCGGCGCAGGGGCTGCTCGGCGACATCGTGCTGTGCCCGGAGGTGGCGAAGAAGCAGGGCGAGCAGGCGCCGACCAAGCACTCGATGGACGAGGAGCTGCAGCTGCTCACCGTCCACGGCGTCCTGCACCTGCTCGGCTACGACCACGGCGAGCCGGACGAGCGGGCCGAGATGTTCGGCCTGCAGAAGGCGATCCTGGACGACTGGCGGGCCGGGCGCGGCGTGGACGGGCCCTCGCCGGCCCCGACCACCCACTGACGGCGGCGACGGACACGAGGGACACCCCACGGGCATGATCGTCTCCGCCGTCCTGCTGGTCATCGTCGCCTGGCTCGCCGCCTGCGCCGAGACCGCCATCGCCCGCGTCTCGCGCTTCCGCGCCGAGGACGCGCTGCGCTCGGGCCGCCGGGGCGCCGCCAACCTGCTGGCGGTCGCCTCGGACCCGACGCGCTACCTCAACGTCGCCCTGCTGGTGCGGGTCGGCTGCGAGACCGCGGCCGCGGTGCTGATCACCGTGGTCAGCGACCGCACCTTCGACCGCACCTGGCAGGTGCTGTGCGTGGCGATCGGCGTGATGGTCCTGGTGTCGTACGTCGCGGTGGGCGTCTCGCCGCGCACCATCGGCCGCCAGCACCCGATGAACACCGCGACCGCCGCCTCGTACGTCCTGCTGCCGCTGGCCCGGGTGATGGGCCCGGTGCCGGGGCTGCTGATCCTGCTCGGCAACGCGCTGACGCCCGGCAAGGGCTTCAAGCGCGGGCCGTTCGCCTCCGAGGCGGAGCTGCGGGCGATGGTGGACCTCGCCGAGTCCGAGTCGCTGATCGAGGACGAGGAGCGCCGCATGGTGCACTCGGTCTTCGAACTCGGCGACACCATCGTGCGCGAGGTGATGGTGCCGCGCACCGAACTGGTCATGATCGAGCGGTTCAAGACGGTCCGCCAGGCCATGACGCTGGCGCTGCGCAGCGGCTTCTCCCGGATCCCGGTGACCGGGGAGAGCGAGGACGACGTGGTGGGCTTCGTCTACCTCAAGGACCTGGCGCGCCGCGTGCACATCAACCGCGACGCCGAGTCCGACCCGGTGTCCTCGCTGATCCGGCCGGCCGCGTTCGTCCCCGACACCAAGAACGCGGGCGACCTGCTGCGCGAGATGCAGCGCGAGCGCAACCACGTCGCGGTGGTGATCGACGAGTACGGCGGGACCGCGGGCATCGTGACGATCGAGGACATCCTGGAGGAGATCGTCGGCGAGATCACCGACGAGTACGACCGCGAGACGCCGCCGGTCGAGGAGTTGGGCGAGGGCCGCTACCGCGTCACCGCGCGCCTGGACATCGGCGACCTCGGGGAGCTGTACGGGGTGCTGCTCGACGACGACGACGTCGAGACGGTCGGCGGGCTGCTCGCGAAGTCCCTCGGCAGGGTGCCGATTCCGGGGGCGACGGCGGTGGTGCCGCTGCCCGAGGACGCGTCCTCCGCGCGCGAGACGGTGGCGCTGCGGCTCACCGCGGAGACCCAGGCGGGGCGGCGCAACCGCATCGGCACGGTCCTCGTCGAGCCCCTCGGCTCCCGGGGCCCGCTCGACGCCGAGCGCTGAGCCGCGCCGTCTGGCTGGCCCAGCGCCCGGCGGTGCTCAGACGCTGAACTGGCCGAGCATGCTCAGCAGGTTCGCGCTCGCCTCGTGGATCGACCCGGAGAAGCTGGTGTCGGCGAGGTAGAAGCCGAACGCCCCGCAGGCCAGCGCGTGGCTGCTCTTGAGCCCGCCCTTGCGGGTGAGGAAGAACGTCACCACGGCGAGAGCGATGACGAACGGCATGTGCAAAAGCATGAAAATCACCTCATATGAGACGACGCTCTGCTCAGGCTAGGCGGAGGTCGCCCCTCGCGCATCTCCAGTCACACAGCGTGAGACCGCCGGGTCGGCGCCCCCGGAGGAAGCGGGCCGGGGCCCGGACAGAGCGCGGCCTCCGGCGCCGTGAGCGAGCGCCGTATGATCACGGGCATGAGCGACGCCGAGGCCACCGCCGCCCCCGAGAACCCCGAGGACCGCAAGCTCATCACGCTCGCCCGGTCCGCCCGTGCGCGCAACGGCGTGCCCGAGGGCGCGGCCGTGCGCGACGGGACCGGCCGCACCTACGTGGCCGGCACGGTGGCCCTGGACTCGCTGCGGCTGAGCGCGCTGCAGACCGCCGTCGCGATGGCGGTCGCCAGCGGCGCCACCTCGCTGGAGGCCGCCGCCATCGTCACCGACGCGGAGGCCGCCGCGGACCAGGACCGCGCCGCCGTACGGGACTTGGGCGGCCCGGACACGCCGGTGCTGCTCGCCGGCCCGGACGGCGCCGTCCGGGCCACGGTCACCGCCGGCTGACCCCGGCGCGGACGCCGCGGACGCGGTGGACGCCGTGGACGCCGACCTCGCGCGTCCCCGCCGGTCCCGGCGCGACTACAGCGCGTCCGGCCCGCGTTCGCCGGTGCGGACCCGTACCGCCGTCTCCACCGGCACCGCCCACACCTTGCCGTCGCCGATCTTGCCGGTCCTCGCCGCGGCCACCACCGCGTCGATCACGGCGTCGGCGTCGGCGTCCTCGACCAGGACCTCGATCCGCGCCTTGGGCACCAGGTCGACCCGGTACTCCGCGCCGCGGTAGACCTCGGTGTGGCCGCGCTGCCTGCCGTAGCCGCTCGCCTCGGTCACGGTCAGCCCGTGCACGCCGAAGGTCTGCAGCGCCGTCTTCACCTCGTCCAGCTTGTACGGCTTGATCACGGCGGTGACCAGTTTCATCCCAGCGGGCTCCTGTCCTGCGCGGGCCCGGCGCCGGGCGCGGCAGGACGCGGGGCGGGCCCGCCGAGGAGGGCGCCGTGCGACAGGCCGTGCGAGGTGCCGTGCGTGAGTACGCCGTGATCGTAGGCGGTCTCGGCGTGCACGGTCAGGTCCAGGCCGGTCCTTTCGTCGTCCGCCGTGGCGCGGAAGCCGGCCAGCCGGTCGATCGCCTTGCCGATCCCGTACGTGACGGCGAAGGCGTACGCCCCGACGACCGCCACCGCGACGGACTGCCGCCCGAGCTGGCCGAGCCCGCCGCCGTAGAACAGGCCCTTCGGGCCGTGCGTCATGGACGCGGAGGCGAGCAGTCCGATCAAGAGCGTGCCGACGACGCCGCCGACCAGGTGCACGCCCACCACGTCCAGCGAGTCGTCCACGCCCCAGCGGAACTTCCAGCTCACCGCGTACGAGCAGAGCACGCCGGCGGCCAGGCCCACGACGACCGCGCCGAGCAGGTCGACGCTGCCGCAGGACGGGGTGATCGCGACCAGGCCGGCCACCGAACCGGACGCGGCGCCGAGCGTGGTCGCGTGGCCGTCCCTGCGCTTCTCCACCGCGAGCCAGCCCAGCAGGCCCGCGCAGCCGGCCGCCTGGGTGTTGAAGAAGGCGGCCGCGGCCAGGCCGTTCGCGCCGAGCGCCGACCCCGCGTTGAAGCCGAACCAGCCGAACCACAGCAGCCCGGCGCCAAGCAGCACCAGCGGCAGGTTGTGCGGGCGCATCGCCTCCTTGCCGAAGCCCAGCCGCGGGCCCAGCACGATCGCGAGCGCGAGCCCCGAGGCGCCCGAGCACACCTCGACGACCGTGCCGCCGGCGAAGTCCAGCGCGTGCAGCCGGCCCGTGATCCAGCCGCCGGAGCCGAACACCCAGTGCGCGACCGGCGCGTATACGAGCAGCGTCCACACCGGCACGAAGACCGTCCACGCGCCGAACCGGGCCCGGTCCGCGACCGCGCCGCTGATCAGGGCGGCGGTGATGATCGCGAAGGTCAGCTGGAAGGCGGCGAAGAGGAGCGTGGGCACACGGCCGGTGACCGCGTCCGGGCCGATCCCGTGCATCCCGGCGTGCTCCAGGCCGCCGATCAGCCCGAGCCCGTCGGCGTCGGGGCCGAACGCCAGGCTGTAGCCGGCCACCAGCCACACGACGGTGACCAGGGCGATCGACACAAAGCTCATCATGAACATGTTGAGGACGCTCTTGCTGCGGACCATGCCGCCGTAGAAGAGCGCCAGGCCCGGCGTCATCAGCAGCACCAGGGCGGTGGCGGCCAGCAGCCACGCGGTGTCGCCCGCGTCGGCGGTGGACGGTGCGGCGGAGAGCAGCAGCACGGGGCGTCCCTTCGGTCGGCGAGGCCCTACGAGGGTCGTCGGTGTGCGTTTCGCGGCGGGGACGGATGTGTTTCGCCGGTGTTTCGTGTTGCCGAGACGTTTCCGCCGCGTCACCGCGGCGTTCGCGGGACGCCGTTCCGCGGCGTCCCGAGCCGTGGCCGGCGGTGTGGCGGGGGCGCGGGCCGAGCGGTGGCCGGCGGTGTGGCGGGGGCGCGGCCCGAGCCGTGGCCGGGAGCGGTGCCGCGATCGGGGAGAATGGGGGCATGAGCGCTCGCACCCCTTCCCACCGGTCCGGTTTCGCCTGTTTCGTCGGGCGGCCCAACGCCGGCAAGTCGACCCTGACGAACGCTCTGGTCGGCCAGAAGGTGGCGATCACCTCCAACCGGCCGCAGACCACCCGGCACACCGTGCGGGGCATCGTGCACCGCCCGGACGCCCAGCTCGTCCTGGTCGACACCCCGGGCCTGCACAAGCCGCGCACGCTGCTCGGCGAGCGGCTCAACGACGTGGTCCGCGCCACCTGGGCCGAGGTCGACGTGATCGGCTTCTGCCTGCCCGCGGACCAGAAGCTGGGCCCCGGCGACACCTACATCGCCCGCGAGCTGGCCGGCGTCAAGAAGACGCCGAAGGTCGCGGTGGTCACCAAGACCGACCTGGTCGACGCCGAGCGGCTGGCGACGCAGCTGATGGCCGTCGACAAGGTGGGCCGGGACCTCGGCATCGAGTGGGCGGAGATCGTGCCGGTCTCGGCGGTGAGCGGCGCGCAGGTGGGCCTGCTCGCCGACCTGCTGGTGCCGCTGCTGCCCGAGGGCCCCGCGCTCTACGCCGAGGGCGACCTCACCGACGAGCCGGAGCAGGTGATGGTGGCCGAGCTGATCCGGGAGGCGGCGCTGGAAGGCGTGCGCGACGAACTGCCGCACTCCATCGCGGTCGTCGTGGAGGAGATGGTGCCGCGCGAGGGCCGTCCCGCCGACCGCCCGCTGCTCGACATCCACGCCAACCTCTACATCGAGCGGCCCAGCCAGAAGGGCATCGTCATCGGCCCGAAGGGCGCGCGGCTGAAGGACGTCGGCACCACGTCGCGCCGGCAGATCGAGGCGCTGCTGGGCACGCCGGTCTTCCTCGACCTGCACGTGAAGGTCGCGAAGGACTGGCAGCGCGACCCCAAGCAGCTGCGCAAGCTCGGGTTCTGACCCGTCCCGCCGGGGGCTGCGGCCCGGGCGGGCGCGGCCCCGGGCGCGGCGGGTCGGGCGGGTCAGGCCCGGTCCGGCGGGTCAGGCGGGATCGTGCGCAGTCGGGCGGGTCCGGCGCGATCGGGCGGGTCAGGCCCGGTCGGGGTGGTCGCGGCGCGGCGCGTAGTGCGGTCCCGCGCCCTTGAGGTTGCGGTGCACCGGCGCGGTCTCGGCGCGGCGGATGCCGGGCAGCGCGGCGACCGGACCGGTCACGTAGCGGTAGAGCGAGCCGGGGTCCTTGCAGCTCACCGAGGCGTAGACGTTCGCCGTGCCGGTCGTGGCGGCGACGAACGCCACCTCGTGGTGCCGGGCCATCGCCGCGCCGACCTCGGCCAGCCGGGCGGGCTCGACGTCCAGCCACAGCCCGACCCGCATCGCCTCCGGCGCGAGCGCCCCCGCGGCCAGGTCCAGATCGAAGTAGAGCGCGCCCAGGGCGCGCAGTTCCGACATCCGGCGGCGGACCGTCGTCTGCGACCAGCCGGTCGCCTCGGCCAGCTCCGCGGCCGGCGCGCGGCCGTCCACCGCGAGCGCGTCGAACAGCCGCAGATCGCCGGGCCCGAGCGGCACCGGGTCGCCCACCTCGGAGGCGCTCTGCCACGCGTCCGCGCGGCGGCCGTCCTCGGGCGCCAGCGCCGCCAGCTCGGCCGGGCCGAGCGGCCCCGACCGGCTCACCGGGCTCAGCTCGCGGCCGAAGAAGACGTGCAGCAGCGCGTGCGCGGACACCTGCACCACCCGCGGCGTGCGCGGCAGCTTCTGCAGCAGCAGCGCGTCGCCCTGGCCGGGCTCGGCGCCGTGCACCATGCAGGAGATCTCGGTGCCGCCGGAGATGAGGCTGACCCAGCGGGTGTCCGCGCGCCGCGCCAGCGCCTCGGCGACCGAACCCGCCGCGTCCGGCGTGCAGCGCACCCGTACCAGCCACGGGGTGATGCCCAGCCGCAGTGGATCGGGCAAACCCAGCACCCGGACCGCGCCGCTGCCGCGCAGCCGCGCGTAGCGCCGGGCGACGGTCTGGTCGGAGACGCCCAGGACCTGCGCGATCCGGCTGAACGGCGCCCGGCCGTCGATCTGCAGCGCCTGCGCGATGCTCCGGTCGAGGCTGTCGAATCCGTGCATCAGATTCCAGGGATCGTCGGATCTCATACGCCGAGGGTAGGTGATGTCGGATTCCGCCGCGGAAGGGGTGGTGGCTGTGGGGTGCGGGTGCGTACGCGGATCGTGGGGCGTGCGGGCGTCCCGGAGGTCCCGGCGTCCCGGAAGCTCTGGTGCCCCGGAGGTCCCGGCGTCCCGGTGTCCCGGAGGTCCCGGGCCGCCGGGAGCGCACCGCTCGTCCCCTCCCCGACCCGAACGGAGTTCCACTCATGCGCAAGTGGCTGCCCCTGGTGGCGATATGCCTCGGCGCCTTCATCCTGCTGGTCGACGTCACGATCGTGAACGTCGCGCTGCCGCGGATGGCGGACGACCTGAACGCGTCGTTCTCCTCGCTGCAGTGGGTGATCGACGTCTACGCGCTGGCGCTGGCCGCGCTGCTCATGGCCGCGGGCTCGCTCGCCGACCTCTTCGGCCACCGCCGGCTCTACGTCGCCGGGCTCACCGTCTTCGCGCTCGCCTCGCTGGCCTGCGCGCTGTCGCCGAACGCCGCGGCGCTGATCACCGCGCGGGCGGTGCAGGGCGTGGGCGGCGCGGCGATGTTCGCGACCTCGGCGGCCCTGGTGTCCGCGACCTACGCCGGACGCGACCGCGGCGTCGCCTTCGGCGTGTGGGGCGCGGTCAACGGCGCCGCCGCCGCGGCCGGGCCGATCGTCGGCGGCCTGCTCACCCAGGGCTTCGGCTGGCAGGCGATCTTCCTGGTCAACCTGCCGATCGCGGTGGCCGCCGTGGCGCTGACGCTGAAGGTGCTGCCGGTCGGCGGGCGCGGCGCCGGGCGGCTGGACGTGCCGGGCGCGCTGGTCTTCACCGTCGCCGCCGCCTCGCTCACCTATGCGCTGATCCGCGGCGGCGAGCACGGCTGGGGCGACGGGCAGAGCGTCGCCGCGTTCGTGCTGGCCGGGGTGGCCGCGGTGGTCTTCGTACCGGTCGAACTGCGCTCGGCGCACCCGATGCTGGACCTCGCGCTGCTGCGCCGGCCCGCGTTCTCCGGGCTGCTGGCCGGTGCGCTGCTTTACCAACTGGCCGCGTTCAGCGGGCTGGTGTTCATCTCGCTGTGGCTGCAGGACGTGCTCGGGCTCAGCCCGGTGCGCGGCGGCCTGGCGCTGATGCCGCTGGCCGGCACGGCGTTCGTGGTGGCCGGCGCGGCCGGCCGGCACACGCACCGGTTCGCGCCGCGGGTGCCCATCGGCGGCGGGATGCTGCTGATCGGCGCGGGATCGCTGCTGCTGTGGGCGTCGGTGCACGCCTCGTCCGGGCAGACCGCGCTGTTCGCCGGGCTCGCGGTGAGCGGCGTCGGCGTGGGCCTGGCCACGCCCGTGCTGGTCTCGGCGGCGGTCGAGTCCGTCCCGCCGGCCCGCGCGGGGATGGCCGGCGCGGCGGTCAACACCTTCCGGCAGCTCGGCATGACGCTCGGCATCGCGCTGCTGGGCGCGGTCTTCTCCGACCGGGTCCGCGCCGCGGCCCCCGACCTGCACGCCGGCTACGCCTCGGGCATCGACCGGGTCGCCCTGTGGTCCGCGATCGCGGCGACGGTCGCGGCGGTCGCGGTCCTCGCCGCCGTCCGCACCCCCGCGCCGGCGGCCCACCCGGCCACCCCGCGGGGCGGCTCCGGGGCCCCCGAGGCCGCCCCGCCCCCGGCGACCCGCACCCGCTGATCCTGTCGAGCCCTCGGCCCACCCGGGCTCCCGGCCCACCCGGGCCCACCCCGGCCGGCTCCGGCCGGCGGCCGCGGCCGGGGGCTCGGCGGTCAGGTCTTCTCGGCGAGCACCGCGTCCAGTTCCTGCTCCAACGCATCGCCGCTCAGCGGCTTCAGAGCGCGCGCGGCGATGCGGCCCTCGCGGTCCATCACGAGGGTGGAGGGGATGAACTGCGGGTTCAGCGTGCCCTTGGGGAAGCGCAGGATCTGCCAGGCCGGGCGGGTCGAAGATGCTCGGGTAGGGGATGTCGAAACGCTTCTCGAACTGCCGGGCCTGCCCGGGTGAGGAGTCCCGGGTGTTGACGCCGAGGAACTGCACGCCACGGTCGCGGTACTTCTCGTAGGTGGTCCCGAAGTCCGGGGCCTCCGCGCGGCACGGCGGGCACCAGGAACCCCACACGTTGACGACCACGACCTTGCCGGCGAAGTCCGACAGGTGCACCGTGCCGCCGTCGACGGTCGGCCCGCCGATGTCGGGCGCCACCTGCCGGTGCCCCGCCTTCGCGGTGTCGAACCCCGCGCCGTTGACCGTGAACGCACCGCCCCCGGAACCCCCGCCCCCGTCACACGCGCCGAGCGCGAGCACCAGCACCGAGCAGACGGCCGAGGCGAGAAACGCCGGTAAACCACCGGCCCTCGTGTGACGTGCGGTCATGCCCGGCAGTATCCCACGGCCCATCAGCCAGGCCGCCGGGCTCCGCGGGCCCGCAGGCCGGGCGGACCTCCCCTGTCCGTGACGCCGCTCGCCAGACGCGCGAGCAGCACGATCGCGGCGGCCGACAGCCACGCCGCCGGTCCTCGCACGTCCGCGCCGGTCCATCCCCACAGCCAGGGAGAGGTCGAAGAAGGCAGCGGAAGGCTGAGCGCCGCCACTCCGAGGCAGAGCACCGGGACCCATGAGCGGGCCGCCCCCAGGAAGGCGACGGCGAGCAGTGCGGCGGCGTCGTACCCGACGAGCCCGCGCGCGGTGGCAGCGACGGCGGGACCCGCGCCGGCGGCCCATGCGGCCGGGGCCAGCGCCGCCAGCGCGGCGACGTAGGCGCACAGCACGTGGGCGAGGCGGGCCCGGCCCAGCGGTCCGGCTCGGAACGGGGCTTCCGTCCGGCCGAACGGGGAACGGAGACTGACGCCGGTCAGCGCCGCCGCCGACGCGGACGACAGCACGGGCAGCACGGGAGCGACGGCCGCGCGGCCGGTCACCTGTGCCAGGGCGGCTGCGCACAGGCCGAGGCCGAGCAGTGAGCCCCCGAGCGCTCCGGCCTGACGCGACCGCAGGTACAGGCGTACCGGGTTCATGGCGTCCTCCCGGCCGCGCAGGCGTCGGGCGATGCCGCCAGGGACTGCTGGAAGAACGCGGTGCGCCGTGCGGCGGGCATGGCGTCGACGCGGTCGACGGCGCCGCGGACCGCGGCCGGCTGGGTTCCGGACCCCAGGGAACGGTGCCGGAGGAACCACACCTCGATCACCGTGCCGCGGCTGGGGCCACCCGCGGAGACGGGCGTTCGCGCGCACGGGGCCCGGTACAGCATGTCGTCGACGATGGACAGGGACACCTGGTCCTCGTCGAAGCCGCGGTCGCCCAGGGGGAATTCCAGCGTGTCGGCCGGTACCCGGCTCAGCACGCCCGCCTCCACGTAGCGTGCCGGAAGCCCGCGCACCCCTCGGAAGGCTTCCACGACCCGCTCCACCGCGCCTCGGGCCGCCGGGAGTTGGGAGGCCCGACTGGGGTGCAGACACACCGCGGGTGTGCCCTGATCGCATGTCAGGTCGCTCACGGCGATGTCCTGGTGGCGGATGAAGTCGCCCCCCTCGGCGACCGCCGCCGCGGCGCCGACCACCAGCAGGGCCGTCGCCGCGACACCCGCCGTGATCGCCGTGCGCACCGTCAGGGCGAGGCCCTTGCGCAGTGCGACGACCGCGGACAGGGCCAGCAGACCGGTGAGCCACACCGACTGCGCCGCCAGCAGGCCCCCTCGGTACGTGGCCCCGTCGGTGATCACGTCGTCGTTGTACGGCACCAGGTGGCGCCACGGTGACGTCCAGTTCTCCAGAGCCGCCAGCCCGCAGCCGTACACCACGACGGCGGCCAGCGGTACCGCGAACAGCGACGGCCACAGCCGGCCGACCGCGAAGCCGAAGGTGACGTAGGTCAGTGACGCCAGTGCGCCGGCGGCGAGCAGGGAAAGGGACGGTGCGCCCCAGACCGAGCTGGACCACGAGGTCAGCAGTGTCGTCGCTGCCGCCGCCGTGTAGGCGGCCAGAGCCCAGACGGCGGCGGCCCCCCAGACGGCGGCCAGTTGGTGCCACCGGGGCACCGCACCGGTCCGATGCAGATGGCTCGGGCCGTGGCGGGCCTCCCGATCGGCCGCCCACGCCCCCAGGGCCGCCAGCGCCGGTCCGGAGAACACCAGCGAGTTGCGGACCTGGAGGCTGGTCTCGGCCCAGTCCCCGAGCCACAGGGACTGGGATCGCAGGCAGCCGTAGAAGGCGACGGCGGCGAGGAGGGGGAACGCGGCGGCGGCGGATGAACGCCGCAGCAACAGCGCGACGACGCTAGCGCGCACGGCCGTCCCCCTCGGTTCCGGCCGCTGCTGCGGCCCTGGGCCCCGCACCGGGCCCGAGCAGCGCCGCCGCGTACGCCGCCTCGGCCGTGCCGCCGGACAGCGGGTCGCCGCCCAGCCGCAGGAACGCCGACGCCGTGCCGGAGAAGGCGACGCGGCCGCCCCGCAGGACGACGACGTGCCGGCAGTAATCGGCCAGATCGTCGACCAGGTGGGTGCTCAGCACGACGCTTCGCCCCTGCGCGGCGAGAGCGACGACGGCCTCGCGCATGGCGGCGCGCTGCGCCGGGTCGAGGCCGGCCGCCGGCTCGTCGAGCAGGAGGAGCCGCGGTCCTCCCAGCACCGCCTGGGCGATCCCCACGCGCCGCACGGTGCCGCCCGACAGCGTCTTCATGCGCGCGTCCATGTGCCGACCGAGACCGAACGCCTCGCCGGCCCGCTGTGCCTCGGACATGCGGTCCCGTCTCGGCACGCCCTTGATCCACGCGATATAGAGCAGCGTTTCGCGGACCGTGAAATGCGGCCAGAAGTCGAAGGTCTGGGGAAGGTATCCGACGGTCCTCGGCAGGGCGGATCTGCCGTTTCCGGTCGAGAAATCGTGGCCATGGACGCTGACGCTCCCACTCTCGCGTTCCATGTCGTTCACCAGCGTCCGCAGGAGTGTGGTCTTTCCTGATCCGTTCGGCCCCAGGAGTGCGGTGATTCCCTCGGGAAGGGCGAGATCGACGGCATTCAATATTCTCCGGTCGCCACGGCGTACGGTCACTCCTGAGACTTCGACGGCAAACACCCGAGCCCTCCATGTGATTCGTCCGAGTGGCGCGGGGCCCGGCCGGCCGGGCCCCGCGCGGGGCGCCGGGTCCTACTCGACCCCGGCCCAGCCGGTCTTGCCCTTGGTGCCGTAGTCCACGTCCACGTGGTACGTCCCGGAGGAGACCGACTTGTAGTCGCCGTAGTACTCGACGTTGCACGCCGCGCCGCTGACCTGGTCGATCAGCGGGTCGGGCGCTCCGCTGACGGTCCGGCGCCAGTGCACCGTGACCGTGCCGCTGCAGTTGTTGTTCACTCCGCCGTGCACGAAGTGGGAACCGCTGCTCAGCGAGTGATCGGGCAGTCGGATGTTGCTTCCCGTGGTGGTGAAGGTGTTCTCCCACGCGAACGCGGGAGCGGCGAGCGCCATGCCGAAAACGGCCACCGTGCCGGCCGCGACGGCTATCCTGCTGGGATTCTTCACAAGTTCTCCTCTTCTGCTGGCGACCCGGCTGTCGACGCCGGGTGGAGCTGCACCGAAGTGGAAGTGGTGATTCCTTAATGCCTGCTTGCAACGGAATACCTGACGGGCAGCCGCCGAAAATCGTAAGACGGAATTCTGAATTCCCCCAATGTATTGTTTGTGAGCCTGCTCACGTATGATTTTCGGTCGTTTTCGCGGGCGTGATCCGCCTCCGCGTGGCATTTCGCGCCGCGCCGCGGCCCCCGCGGGCCCGCGACGTCGGTCCTGCTGGAAGGGGTGACGGCTACGGGAACGAGTGGGCGGGCGCGACGCCGGAGCGAGGCCGCGGAGGTTCCGCCCGTTCGCGGGGCGCGGCCGAAACGGTGTGGCCTCCTGCCCCCGGCGACGGCCGGAGGGATGTGCTCCGTCCGCGGGACGGCGCACGGCGCCCCGGTCGTGCGGGCGTGGCGGGATGCGGGGGTGGGCATCGTGGGGCGTAGGGACGCCGCGTGCCCGGGCGGGCACGTGATCAGAGAGGACGGTGCGGGGCCATGACGGTGAAGATCCTGCTGGTGACCGGGGACGCGGCCGAGTCGCTCGAAGTGTTCTACCCCTACCAGCGGTTGACCGAGGAGGGCTACGCGGTGGAGATCGCCGCGCCCTCGCGCAAGAAGCTGCGGTTCGTCGTGCACGACTTCGAGGACGGCTTCGACACGTACACCGAGAAGCCCGGCTACACCTGGCCGGCCGACCTGGCCTTCGCCGAGGTGGACCCCGAGCAGTACGCGGCGCTGGTGATCCCCGGCGGGCGCGCCCCGGAGTACCTGCGCAACGACGCCGACCTGCGGCGCATCGTCGAGCACTTCTTCGGCGCGGGCAAACCGGTGGCGCAGATCTGCCACGGGCCGCAGATCTCCGCCGCGGCCGGCGTGCTCACCGGGCGGCGCACCGCCGCGTACCCGGCGCTGGAGCCGGACGTCCTGGCAGCCGGCGCCGGCTGACGAGGACGGCGACGCGGTGGTCGACGGCAGGCTGGTCTCGGCCCGCGCCTGGCCGGACCACCCCAGCTGGATGCGGGCGTTCGTGGAGGTGCTGCGCAAGACCGCGCCGCCGGCCTGACGGCGCGGCGCCCCGGCCCGGGTCGGCGCCCCGGGCCGGGGAGGCCGGGCGCCTCAGGCGTGACCCGCGACCCGGCCGGGCGGCTCAGGCGTGGCCCGCGATGCCGCGCGGCGTGTAGTGCTCCTCCAGCCGCTTCGCCTCGTCGTCGCTCAGCACGACGTCCACCGCGGCGACCGCGTCCTCCAGGTGCCGCGCCTTGGTCGCGCCGACGATCGGCGAGGTCACGGCGGGCTGCCGCAGCAGCCAGGCCAGCGCGATCCGCGCGGGGGAGACGCCGCGCTCCGCGGCCACCTCGGCGACCGCGTCCACGATGCGCCGGTCGCCCTCCTGGTAGAGCGACTTGCCGAACTCGTCGGTCTCGCTGCGCGCGCTGACCGTGTCCCACGGCCGGGTGAGCCGGCCGCGGGCCAGCGGGCTCCACGGGATCACGCCGACGCCCTGGTCCGCGCACAGCGGCAGCATCTCCCGCTCCTCCTCGCGGTAGAGCAGGTTGTAGTGGTTCTGCATGGACACGAAGCGGGTCCAGCCGTGCCGCTCGGCGGCGTGCTGCATCTTGGCGAACTGCCACGCGTACATCGAACTCGCCCCGATGTAGCGGGCCTTGCCGGCCTTCACCACGTCGTGCAGCGCCTCCATCGTCTCCTCGACCGGCGTGGTCGGGTCGAACCGGTGGATCTGGTAGAGGTCGACGTAGTCGGTGCCGAGCCGGCGCAGGCTGTGGTCGATCTCGGTGAGGATCGCCTTGCGGGACAGGCCGCCGCCGTTCGCGCCCGGGCGCATCCTGCCGTGCACCTTCGTCGCCAGCACGATGTCGTCGCGCGCCGCGAAGTCCTTCAGCGCCCGGCCGACGATCTCCTCGCTGGTGCCGTCGGAGTAGACGTTCGCGGTGTCGAAGAAGTTGATCCCCGCGTCCAGCGCCTGCCGCAGGAACGGCCGGCTGTCCTCCTCCTCCAGCACCCACGGGTGGGTGCCGCGGTCCTTGGCCCCGTAGCTCATGCAGCCCAGGCAGATCCGCGAGACCTCAAGGCCCGTAGCGCCCAGCTTCAGGTATTCCACGTTTCCTCCGGCTCCGTCGCCGCGCCGCCCGCCCCGGGTGCGGCACCCGGGCCGCGGCGCATTCGATCACCACCGGCAACCCTACGCGTGCCCCCGCCGGCCCGTCGGTCCGCATCTCCCGTGCGCTGCCCGGCCCTCCCCGGCTTTCCCCGGCGCGGGCGCTCTCCCCGGCGCTCCCCGGCTTTCCCCCGCGCTCCCCGGCGCGGCACCCGCTGCTACGCCCCCTCGCCGAGAAGCTCGCTTATCAGGACGCGCTGCGCCGCGGTGAGGTGCGGGTCGGCGCAGTGGACGGTACGCGGACCCGCGGTGATGGTGTACGCGAAACCGTCGGGGACGGGACGGCCGGCCGGGGGAGGGGCGGCCAGGGCGGCGCGGGCGAGGGACTCCAGCCGGGCCGCGTCCGGACGGCCCTCGGTGTCGAGCGCGGCCCGGCGCGGGATGCCCGCGAAGCCGCCGGAGCGGACCACCTCGATGTGCATCACCCGGCTCCTTCCTGTGCCCCGCGCGGGTCCCTGTCCCATACCCTTCCCCGCCCCGGCGCCGTCACGGCGCCAAGCCCCCGGCACCGTCACAGCGCCGTCACGGCGCCAAGCCCCCGGCCCGCGCGCCGCCCGCGCCGTCACGCCCTCACGGCCTCACGCCTTCTGCGCCTGCTCCCCCGGCTGCTGGTGCGGCACCGGCGCCGCGGCGCCGGCCGCGGGCTCGACCCCCACCCGCGACCACGCGGACTTCACCGCGTCGGCCACCTCGCCCGCACCGTAGCGCGCCGTCGCCGCGGCGACCGTGGCGCCGGCGAAGGCCGCGAAGTCGGCCGAGGAGGAGAGCGAGCCGCCGGTCAGCGTGTCGTACCAGACCTGGCCCGCGCGCTCCCACGCGTGCCCGCCCAGCGCCGCGGCGGCCAGGTAGAAGGCGTGGTTGGGGATGCCGGAGTTGATGTGCACGCCGCCCTCGTCCTGGGACGTGCTGACGTAGCCGGCCATCGTGCCCGGCTGCGGGTCCTTGCCCAGGCGCGGGTCGTCGTAGGCGGTGCCGGGCTCCTTCATCGAGCGCAGCGCGTGGCCCCTGACGCCCGGCGCGAGCAGCCCCGCGCCGATCAGCCAGTCCGCCTGGTCCGCGGTCTGCCCCAGCGCGTACTGCTTGATCAGGCTGCCGAAGACGTCCGAGACCGACTCGTTGAGCGCGCCGGACTGGCCGTGGTAGTCGAGGTTGGCGCTGTACTGGGTGACGCCGTGGGTCAGCTCGTGCCCGATGACGTCCAGCGGGATGGTGAAGTCGAGGAAGATCCGGCCGTCGCCGTCGCCGAACACCATCTGCTCGCCGTTCCAGAAGGCGTTGTTGTAGCCCTCCAGGTAGTGGACGCTGGCGGTCAGCGGCAGGCCCTCGCCGTCGATGGAGCGGCGTCCGTACGCCTTCAGGTACGTCTCGAAGGTCGCGCCGAGCCCGTCGTAGGCGCGGTTGGCGCTGGCGTCCTTGACCGGCTTGCCGCCCTCCGCGCGCAGCTTCTTGCCGGGCAGGTCGTCCTTGTGCCGGGCGTCGTAGACGGCGCGCCGCGGCTGGTCGGACGCGGCGTCCGCGGCGGCGCGCGCGGCGGCGGCCCCCGGCGGCGGGCCGGCCACCGCGGTCAGCCGGCGGCGGGTGCGCTGGCGGGCGTCGTGCTCCAGGGTCCGGCGGGCCGGGTCCGACAGCGCTCCGTCCGTGGAGCGCGCGAGGTTGTCGAGGACGTGCGGCGGCACGATCGTGCAGAAAACTCCCATGTGCGCAATGTGGCACGCGCCATACCCTCTGTCACTGCTTGGTGCCATGATCCACGAAAAGGAGCGAATGACCGCTCCGCGGTGGACGCGCGCCCGGAGCCGGCACCGCCGCGAGTACGCCCCCGGCACCGCCCCGGGCGCGCCCCGGCACCGCCGCCCCGCCCGGCGCCCCGTCTTGCATTGTGAGAGGACCGCGCCGTCGGCTGGGTGATCGCCGCCCGAGCCGCTAAGGTCGGTCCATCATGCGATTCGGGCTGCTTCTCCTTAGCTGCCGCGGCGAGGGCCTGTAGTCAGAGGCCGACCCCCTCCCCGCGGAGTTCGGCGTTGCCCAGCCGTCGGCCGTCCCCAGCGGACCCGAGGAGCACCCGTCACATGAGCACCACCCCCGAGCGCGTAGGCCGCCCCACCCCCCTGACCGCGGCGACGGTCACACAGCGCGCCACCTCGATGCCGATCCACAAGTACGGCCGCTACGAGCAGGTGGACCTGCCCGACCGCACCTGGCCGGACGCCCGCATCACCAAGGCGCCGCGCTGGCTGTCCACCGACCTGCGCGACGGCAACCAGGCGCTGATCGACCCGATGTCGCCGGCCCGCAAGCGCGAGATGTTCGACCTGCTGGTGCGGATGGGCTACAAGGAGATCGAGATCGGCTTCCCGGCCTCCGGCCAGACCGACTTCGACTTCGTCCGGTCGGTCATCGAGCAGGACGCGATCCCCGAGGACGTCACCATCTCGGTGCTCACCCAGGCCCGCGAGGAGCTGATCGAGCGCACCGTGCAGGCCCTGGTCGGCGCGCCGCGCGCCACCGTGCACCTGTACAACGCCACCGCGCCGGTCTTCCGCCGGGTGGTCTTCCGCGGCAGCCGCGAGCAGGTCAAGGCGATCGCGGTGGACGGCACCCGGCTGGTGATGGAGTACGCCGACAAGCTGCTGGGCGACGACACCGTCTTCGGCTACCAGTACAGCCCGGAGATCTTCACCGACACCGAGCTGGACTTCGCGCTGGAGGTCTGCGAGGGCGTCATGGACGTCTGGCAGCCCGAGGACGGCCGCGAGATCATCCTCAACCTGCCCGCCACCGTGGAGCGTTCGACCCCCTCCACGCACGCCGACCGGTTCGAGTGGATGTCGCGGAACCTGACCCGCCGCGAGCACGTCTGCCTGTCGGTGCACCCGCACAACGACCGCGGCACCGCGGTGGCCGCCGCCGAGCTGGCCCTGATGGCCGGCGCCGACCGCATCGAGGGCTGCCTGTTCGGCCAGGGCGAGCGCACCGGCAACGTCGACCTGGTCACCCTGGGGATGAACCTGTTCAGCCAGGGCATCGACCCGCAGATCGACTTCTCGCAGATCGACGAGATCCGTCGCACCGCCGAGTACTGCAACCAGATGGAGATCCACCCGCGCCACCCCTACGCGGGCGACCTGGTCTACACCTCCTTCTCCGGCTCCCACCAGGACGCCATCAAGAAGGGCTTCGAGGCGATGGAGGCCGCCGCCTCGGCCGCCGGCAAGACCGTCGACGAGATCGAGTGGGCGGTGCCGTACCTGCCGATCGACCCCAAGGACGTCGGCCGCACCTACGAGGCGGTGATCCGGGTCAACTCCCAGTCCGGCAAGGGCGGCGTGGCCTACGTGCTGAAGAACGGCCACAAGCTGGACCTGCCGCGGCGGATGCAGATCGAGTTCTCCCGGATCATCCAGGCCAAGACCGACAGCGAGGGCGGCGAGGTCACCCCGGAGCAGATCTGGTCGGTGTTCCAGGACGAGTACCTGCCGACCACGCAGAACCCCTGGGGCCGCATCGCGCTGCGCTCGGCGTCCTCCTCGACCTCCAGCGACGGCACCGACGAGCTGACCGTCGAGGCCGTGGTGGACGGCGAGGAGACCACGCTGACCGGCACCGGCAACGGACCGATCTCCGCGTTCTTCGACGCGCTGGCCTCGATCGGCGTCGACGCCCGGCTGCTGGACTACTCCGAGCACACGCTCAGCGAGGGCGCCTCCGCGCAGGCCGCCTCGTACATCGAGTGCGCGATCGACGGCCGGGTGCTGTGGGGCATCGGCGTCGACCCCAACACCACCCGCGCCTCGCTGCAGGCGGTGGTCTCCGCCGTCAACCGCGCGGCCCGCTGAGTCACCCCCCGCCCGCACCCGCGGGCTGCCGCCGCCGGCCGGTCCCGCACCGGCCGGCGCGGCGTGCTGCCGGGGCAGTGGCGGGGCTGTGCCGGATCCGGGGCGGGTGAACGGGCCGTCCGCGGCGGTCACCGGTCGCAATTGCCCCCGTACGCGGTACTGACTGCGGCTCGCAGGTGTGGCTAACATCACGGCAGTACGGCAGCGCTGCCGAGCCGTCCCCGCGGGCGCGGCCCCCGGCGGCGCCTGCGTACCGGGACGAAGACGGCCGGAGGGTGCAGCGTGATGAAGCTGGGGCTGTGTATCTGGGGTGTGCGGACCGCCTGGCACACCGAGGACGACGGTGAGTTCTTCTGCCCCGACTGCGGCGGCGACCGCGCCTACCAGCGCAGAACCGGCACCCGCAGGCTGACCGTGCTGGGCGTGCCGCTGCTGGCCCGGGGCAGCGCGGGCAGCGTCATAGAGTGCGCCGCGTGCAACCGCCACTACGGCTCCGAGGTGCTGCTGCGGCCCACCACCACCCGCTTCTCCGCGATGCTGCGGGACGCCGTGCACACCATCGCGCTCGCCGTGCTCACCGCGGGCGGCTCCAGCGGCCGGGCCGCCCGCGAGGCCGCGGTCGGCGCGGTCCGCGCGGCCGGCTTCACCGACTGCACCGAGGACCAGCTGCTCGGCCTGCTCGCCGCGATCGTCGCCGACGAGGGCCGCTTCCGCCGCTCCGAGGAGCTCGGCCCCGACTCCTTCGCGGAGGCCGTCGACGGCTGCGGCAGCTGGCTGTCCATCGAACTGCACGAGGCGCTGGAGCCGCTGGCCGACCACCTGCTGGTGCCCGGCCGCGAGCGGGTGCTGCTGCAGGGCGCGCACATCGCGCTGGCCGACGGGCCCTACCTGCCCGCCGAGCGCGAGGTGCTGGAGGCCATCGGGCGCTGCCTGTCGCTGCACACCGACGACATCGACCGGCTGCTGACCGCGGCGGCGGCGACGGCGTCCTGAGCGCTGCGCCGAGCGTCCCGGCGGAGACGGCGTCCTGACCGCGGCGCGCCCGCCGCTCCCGCCGCGCCCGGCGCCCGGGCCGCCGGTTCCGGGCGATCCGGGGAGCATGCCCGCGCAGTCGCCGCCGTACGCGAGAATGGCCGCATGAGTCTGTTCCGCGACGACGGCATCGTGCTGCGCACCCAGAAGCTGGGCGAGGCGGACCGGATCATCACGCTGCTCACCCGGCGCAACGGCCGGGTCCGCGCGGTGGCCAGGGGGGTGCGCCGGACCAAGTCCAAGTTCGGCGCCCGGCTCGAACCCTTCAGCCACGTCGACGTGCAGTTCTTCGCCCGCGGCGGCGAACTGATCGGGCGCGGGCTGCCGCTGTGCACGCAGGGCGAGACCATCGCGCCGTACGGCAGCGGCATCGTCACCGACTACGAGCGCTACACCGCGGGCACCGCGATGCTGGAGACCGCCGAGCGCTTCACCGACCACGAGGGCGAGCCCGCGGTGCAGCAGTATCTGCTGCTGGTCGGCGCGCTGCGCACGCTGGCCGCCGGCGACCACGACCCGCGGCTGGTGCTCGACGCCTTCCTGCTGCGCTCGCTCGCGGTCAACGGCTACGCGCCCAGCTTCGACGACTGCGCGAAGTGCGGGATGGCCGGGCCCAACCGGTTCTTCTCGGTCGGCGCCGGGGGAGTGGTGTGCGGGGACTGCCGGGTGCCCGGCAGCGTCGTACCCTCCAGGGAGTCGCTCCACCTGCTCGGCGCGCTGCTGGGCGGCGACTGGGAGACCGCGGACGCCTGCGAGCCGCGGCACTGCCGCGAGGGCAGCGGGCTGGTCGCGGCGTACCTGCAGTGGCACCTGGAACGCGGCCTGCGCAGCCTGCGCTTCGTCGACAAGCGGCCGGACGGCACGAGGGCCCAGCCGACCCCGAGGATCTGAGGAGAAGCAGCACCATGGCACGTCGCGGGATCCTGACCCGTAACCGGACCGCGTACCGGACGCCCGACCCGCACCCGTCGGGGGCGCGGCCGCCGAAGATCCCCGGCGAGCTGGTGCCCAAGCACGTGGCGATCGTGATGGACGGCAACGGCCGCTGGGCCAAGGAGCGCGGGCTGCCGCGCACCGAGGGCCACAAGGTCGGCGAGGGCGTCGTGCTCGACGTGCTCAAGGGCTGCCTGGAGATCGGCGTCAAGAACCTGTCGCTGTACGCCTTCTCCACCGAGAACTGGAAGCGCTCGCCGGAGGAGGTGCGCTTCCTGATGAACTTCAACCGGGACGTGATCCGCCGCCGCCGCGACGAGATGGACGAGCTGGGCATCCGCATCCGCTGGGTGGGCCGGATGCCGCGGATGTGGAAGTCGGTGGTCCAGGAGCTCCAGGTCGCGCAGGAGCAGACGGTCGGCAACGACGCGATGACGCTGTACTTCTGCGTCAACTACGGCGGCCGCGCGGAGATCGCCGACGCGGCGCAGGCGATCGCCCGGGACGTGGCGGCCGGCCGGCTCGACCCGTCGAAGGTCAACGAGAAGACGTTCGCGAAGTACCTGTACTACCCGGACATGCCCGATGTGGACCTCTTCCTGCGCCCCAGCGGCGAGCAGCGCACGTCCAACTACCTGATCTGGCAGTCCAGCTACGCGGAGATGGTGTTCCAGGACGTGCTGTGGCCGGACTTCGACCGGCGCGACCTGTGGCGGGGCTGCCTGGAGTACGCCCAGCGCGACCGCCGCTTCGGCGGCGCGCTGCCCAACGAGGCCGAGCGGTCGGCGGGCGCGCTGCCCGGGGACGGGCGGGCGCAGCCCGAGACCTCCTAGGCCGAGACAGGCCGAGATCTGCTAGGCCAGGCCGTCCTGGGCCGGGCCGCCCTGGGCCGGGCCGTGCTGCGGACCGTCCGGGGTCCGGCCCTCCCGGGCCGCCGCGGCGCACTCCGCGCAGGTGCCGAAGATCTCCAGGGTGTGGGCCACGTCCACGTAGCCGTGCTCCGCGGCGACCGCGTCGGCCCACTTCTCCACCGCCGGGCCCTCCACCTCCACCGCCTTGCCGCACATCCGGCAGACCAGGTGGTGGTGGTGCCCGCCGCCGGAGCAGCGGCGGTAGACCGCCTCGCCGTCGCCGGTGCGCAGCACGTCGACCTCGCCGGCGTCGGCGAGCGTCTGCAGGGTGCGGTAGACCGTGGTCAGCCCGACGGAGTCACCCCGGTGCTTGAGGATGTCGTGCAGGTCCTGCGCGCTGCGGAACTCGTCGACCTCGTCGAGGGCGGCCGCCACCGCGGCGCGCTGGCGGGTGGCGCGGCCCTGCACGGGGTGCTTGGCGCTGCTCACCGGTTACTCCTCCTCGCTGGCCGACCGATTGCGGTGCCGCCATTGTGCCAGGCCGGTCGGGTCGGGCGACCGCGCGCGCGACCGGAGGCGGACTGGAAACGATTGTCACTTCCAATCGTACTCTTGCAGGTCGCGGAACGGATTTGATATGCGCCCCGCACCCGCCGGTAATCTGGGACAACTGACCGCTTCGTCGTAATGAAGAGAGCACCGTGGCCGCCGACAAGATCGACACCATCGTCAGCCTGAGCAAGCGCCGTGGCTTCGTTTTCCCCAGCAGCGAGATCTACGGCGGTTCGCGCGCCGCCTGGGACTACGGACCGCTGGGCGTGGAGCTCAAGGAGAACATCAAGCGCCAGTGGTGGCGGTCGATGGTGACCTCGCGCGACGACGTGGTGGGACTCGACTCGTCGGTGATCCTCGCCCCCGAGGTGTGGGTCGCCTCCGGCCACGTCGCGACGTTCTCCGACCCGCTGACCGAGTGCACCTCCTGCCACAAGCGCTACCGCGCCGACCACCTGGAGGAGGCGTACGAGGCCAAGCACGGCAAGCTGCCGGCGAACGGCCTGGCCGACATCAACTGCCCGCACTGCGGCACCAAGGGCGCCTTCACCGAGCCCAAGCAGTTCTCCGGCATGCTGCAGACCCACCTCGGCCCGACCCAGGACGCCGGCTCGGTGGCCTACCTGCGCCCGGAGACCGCGCAGGGCATCTTCGTGAACTTCACCCAGGTGCAGACCACCTCGCGGCGCAAGCCGCCGTTCGGCATCGCCCAGGTGGGCAAGTCGTTCCGCAACGAGATCACCCCGGGCAACTTCATCTTCCGCACCCGCGAGTTCGAGCAGATGGAGATGGAGTTCTTCGTCAAGCCCGGCGAGGACGAGAAGTGGCACGAGTACTGGATGCAGGAGCGCTGGAACTGGTACACCGGCCTCGGCATCCGCGAGGAGAACATCCGCTGGTACGACCACCCCAAGGAGAAGCTCTCCCACTACTCCAAGCGCACCGCCGACATCGAGTACCGCTTCAACTTCGGCGGCCAGGAGTTCAGTGAGTTGGAGGGCGTCGCCAACCGCACCGACTTCGACCTCACCGCGCACTCCAAGGCGTCCGGCCAGGACCTGTCGTACTTCGACCAGGAGGCCGGCGAGCGCTGGACGCCGTACGTGATCGAGCCGGCGGCCGGGGTGAACCGCGCGATGCTGGCCTTCATGCTCGACGCCTACACCGAGGACGAGGCGCCGAACGCCAAGGGCGTGATGGAGAAGCGCACCGTGCTGCGGCTGGACCCGCGGCTGGCCCCGGTCAAGGTCGCGGTGCTGCCGCTGTCCCGCAACCCCGAGCTGTCCCCGAAGGCCAAGGGCCTGGCCACCGCGCTGCGGGCGAACTGGAACATCGAGTTCGACGACGCGGGCGCGATCGGCCGCCGCTACCGCCGCCAGGACGAGATCGGCACGCCGTTCTGCGTCACCGTCGACTTCGACACCCTGGAGGACAACGCGGTGACCGTGCGCGAGCGCGACACCATGAAGCAGGAGCGGGTCTCCCTGGACCAGGTCGAGGGCTACCTCGGCTCGCGGCTGCTGGGCTGCTGAGCCGCCGGGCGGCCCGCCGATCCGCCGGGCCGCCCGCGGGGCCGCCCGCGGGGTCTTCCCGCGCCGCCCCGGCCGCCGTACGCCTCCCGCGTACGGCGGCCGGGGCGCTCCGCGTCAGGCGGTCTTGCGGCCGACGCCCGCGTAGACCCAGAACTCCGAGGGCTTCTCGGGCAGTTCCTCGTCCGGGTCGGGCCGCCACAGCGGCACGTAGACCAGGCCGGGCTCGACCAGTTCGAAGCCGGCGAAGAGCGCGGCGATCTCGTCGTAGGAGCGGGCGGTGACCGGCGAGGTGGCCCGCGAGCGGTAGAGCCGGCCCACCGCGGCGGCGGTGTCGGGGCGGTCCTGCGAGGTCGCGTGGCTCATCGCCAGCCAGCTGCCGGGCGGCAGCCCGTCGCGGTAGGCGCCGACGATCCCCGCCGGGTCCTCCTCGGGGGTGATGAAGTGCAGGATCGTGATCATCAGCACCGCGACCGGCTCGTCGAAGTCGAGCAGCGCGCGCACCTGCGGGTGGGCCAGCACCTCGTCGGGCTTGCGTATGTCGGCGCTGACCACGGTGGCGTCCGGGTTGCCCTCCAGCAGCGAGGCGCTGTGCGCGACCGCCACCGGGTCGTTGTCCACGTAGACCACCCGCGAGCCGGGGGCGACCGCCTGCGCGACCTCGTGCACATTGCCCTGGGTGGGGATGCCCGAGCCCAGGTCGAGGAACTGCCGCACCCCGGCGCGGGCCAGATGGCGCACCGCGCGGCCGAGGAACGCCCGGTTGGCCCTGGCCAGCGCCCGGACCTGCGGATCGATGGCGGTGAAGGCGGCGAGGGCCTCCCGGTCTATGGCGAAGTTGTGCTCGCCGCCGAGCATGGCGTCGTAGATGCGCGCCACGCTGGCCTTGTTCGGGTCGACCCCGTCCGGGACGTTCCGCTCGTCGGTCACCGGATCCCCTTCCCCTGAAGGCAATATGAAGGGTCATCATAGAATCCGTAGGTCCGAGTACGACGGGGGGACGAACGTCCGCTGGGCGGTGCCACCACTGCCGCGCCGGTTCCTCGTGAAAGGGCACGACCCTGCCGTACGAACCACCCGACCAGGCCCCGGACGCCGCGGCGCCGGCCACCCCTCGCCTGGCGCCGCCGGCCTCCGTGCCGCCGGCACCGTCCGTGCCGTCCGCACCGCCCGCACCCGGGCGGTCGATGGCAGCCCCGACCGTCTCCGGAACCGCTTCCGGACCCGTGGGCGGCCCCACGGCGCCCGCCGCCGCGGCCATGGATAGGCTGCGGTCGCACCCGTCGGCCCGCGGGCAAGTGCTGGTCTCGCCCGCCGCCTCGCCGGCGGCGGACGCCATCGGCTCGGCCCTGGACCTGGCGCTGACCGGTGACCACGTGGTGGCCGCGCTGGTCCCCGGCTTCTGCGACGCCGCCTCGGTCTACCTGCTGGAACGCTGGGTCGCCGACGCCACGACCGGGGGCTCCCACGACCCGCCGCAGATCGAGGCCCGGCGGCTCGCGCTGCGCCTGGGCCACGACGCGGCCCGCCGGCCCGCGGACGGCGGCGACCCCTCCGGCGCCCCGGGCGCCCCGGACGCCCCCGGCCCGCGCGCCGGCTCCGCCGCGGACGGCGTGCTGCCGGTCGGCGAGGTGCTGGTCTTCCCGCGGCACACCCCCTACGCCCGGGCGCTCGCCACCGGCCGCAGCCAACTGCTCGGCGCGGTCGACCGGCACACCTCGGACCGGCTCGCGGCCTCGGCGCCGGCCGGCGACGCGCTGATACGGGAGCTGCTGCGCACCACGTCGTTCCTCGTCGTGCCGCTGCGGCTGCAGGGCGCCGCGATCGGCTTCGTGGCCTGCACCCGCGGCCCCGGCCTGCCCGCGTTCGACGGCGCCGACACCGCCGCCGTGGAGTCGCTGGCCGCGCGCGCCGCGGTCGCCCTGGACAACGCGCGGCGCTACGAGTACGAGCGGCGTACCGCGCTGGCCATCCGCACCAGCCTGCTGCCGGCCACCGACGCGGCGTACCAGGGCTGCCACGTCGCCCACGGCTACCGGCCCGCGGGCGCGCACGACGTGATCGGCGGCGACTGGTTCGACGTGCTGCCGCGGCCCGACGGCCGGGTCGGGCTGATCGTCGGCGACGCCATGGGCCACGGCCCCGAGGCGGCGGTCGCGATGATCCAGCTGCGCACCGCCGCGCGTACGCTGGCCGGCCTGGACACCGACCCGGCGGAGCTGCTCAGCCGGCTCGACGCGCTGGCCGCCGACACCCCGGGCGCCTCCTTCGCCACCTGCGTCTACGCCGAGTGGGACGCCGCCCGGCACACCTGCACGCTGGTGGCGGCCGGCCATCCGCCGCCGCTGGTGCGCGGGCCGGGGCAGGCCGCCCGCCGTGCCGTGGTCGGCGCCGGGCTGCCGCTGGGCCTGGGCGCCTGGCACAGCGAGCCCGCGGTGCTGGAGCTCCACCGGCCGACGCTGCTGCTGATGTACAGCGACGGCCTGGTGGAGTCGCGCGACACCGACATCGACGCCGGGATCGAGCGGCTGGCCGGCGCGCTGGACGCCGGCGCCGCGGCGCTCGCGCCCGGCGCGCGGGGCAACCAGGGCCGGCTGGAGGCGCTGTGCGAGCGGCTGCTGCACGAGCAGCCGCTGGACGGCGCGGCCGACGACCGCACGCTGCTGCTGGCCGAGCTGATCCCGGCGTAGCGGGGGAGCGGCGGGGAGCTACGGCGAGCGGCGGGGAGGTCAGCCGCCCGCCGCCACGCCCGCGGCGGGCCGCCGCTGCTCCTCGGCGAGCACGGCCGCGTACAGCCGGTCCAGGCGCTCGCGGGTCAGCTCGTCCGCCGGGGTGTACGTGGTCAGCCGCGGGCCGGACTGCGGGCCCAGCCACAGGTGCGTGAAGTCGAAGGCGAGCAGCCCGACCAGCGGGTTGAGGTACCGCTTGACGTGGCTGTCCGGCTGGATCACCTCGTGCCGCTCCCACGCCGCGCGGAACTCCGGCGACGCCTGTTCCAGCCGCTTTAGCAGCGCCTTCCACGCCGGGTCGGCGAGGTGCTGCGCCATCGACGCGCGGAACTTGGCGGCCATCAGCCGCATGTTCTCCTCGCGGTCCAGCATCCGCTCGCGCCACTGCGGGTCGGTGAAGGCCAGCCACATGATGTTCCGGTCCTCGTCCGGCATCGCGTCCAGGTCCGTGACGAGCCGGCCGTAGGTGCGGTTGTGGGCGACCACGTCGTAGCGGCTGTTGATCACCGCGGCGGGCAGCGGCTCCAGCCGGCCCAGCATCGTCAGCAGGGAGGGGGACAGCCCCGGGCAGTCCAGGTCCGGGTGCGGGTCGGCGGTGCCGGCGAGGGTGAACAGGTGGCGGCGCTCGGTGCGGTCGAGCATCAGCGCCCGCGCGATCGCGTCGGCGACCTGTCCGGACACCTGGATCTCGCGGGCCTGCTCCAGCCACGTGTACCAGGTCACCCCGACCGCGGCGAGCTGCGCGACCTCCTCGCGGCGCAGCCCCGGGGTGCGCCGCCGGCGGCCCGGCGGCAGTCCGACCTGCTCGGGCGAGATCCGCTCGCGCCGGCTGCGCAGGAACGACGCCAGCTCGCGGCGGCGGCTCGCGGCGGCCGTGCCCGCGGGGACCGGCGGGCCCTGCGGGTCGAGCGCGACGGGAATTGAGGTCGCGGCGGACGTCCCGGACCCGGCCCTGCTCGCGGCGGCGCTGCTCGCGGCGGCGGACGGTGCTGCGGAGCTGATCGTGGTCATGCTCCCAGGGTGCCGCACGGGTCAGACCGTTGCCAGGTGGTCCGTATACCTGGATAAACCCTCTCTGGTACCCCCTTGAGCAGAGGTCCACCGTGGATGACGTGACCGACCGAACGCAACAGATTCCGTCCTCCAGGGCGCAGGTGCTGCCCCGCGTGACCCGTATCGGCGCACCCGCCGTCCCTTCCTCCGTCCCCTCCTCCGCCTCCGCTCCCGCCGTCCGCTCCGGGGCGCCGGCCGCCCCGCCGGTGCTCAGCGCGCTCGGTCTGCTGACCGTGCTGCTCGGCGCCGCGCTGCCGATGGTGGACTTCTTCATCGTCAACGTCGCCCTGCCCACCATCGACCGCGACCTGGACGCGGGACCCGCCGTCCTGGAGATGGTCGTCGCGGGCTACGGCGTCGCGTACGCGGTCCTGCTCGTGCTCGGCGGCCGGCTCGGCGACATGGTCGGCCGCCGCACCCTCTTCCTGTGGGGCCTGGCGGCCTTCGCGCTGACCTCCCTGGCCTGCGGGCTCGCGCCCAGCGCGTGGACGCTGGTGGCCGCCCGGGTGGCGCAGGGCGCGGCCTCCGCGCTGCTGCTCCCGCAGGCGCTGGCCACCATCCAGGCCGCCACCTCCGGCAGCAGCCGCGGCAAGGCGCTCAGCTACTACGGCGCGACCGCCGGCGTGGCCAGCGTGGTCGGGCAGGTGCTCGGCGGCGTGCTGGTCTCCGCGGACATCGCCGGCAGCGGCTGGCGGGCGATCTTCCTGGTCAACGTGCCGGTGGCGGCCGTCGCCTTCGCGCTCGCGCTGAAGTCCGTGCCGGAGACCCGCTCCCAGCACCCGGCCAGGATCGACCGGGCCGGCACCGCGCTGCTGGCCGTCACCCTGGTCGCGCTGCTGCTGCCGCTCACCGAGGGCCGCGCGGCCGGCTGGCCGCTGTGGTCGTGGCTGCTGCTGGCGCTGTCGCCGTTTGCCGCCGCCGCGTTCGTGACGGTGGAGACGCGCGGCGAGCGGGCCGGCGGCAACCCGCTGCTGCCGCCGTCGCTGGTACGCGTGCACAGCGTGCGCAGCGGGCTGATGCTCATCGTGCCGTTCTGCCTCGGCTTCGGCGGGTTCATGTTCGTGCTCGCGGTGGCCATGCAGGACGGGCTGCACTTCGGCGCGCTGGCCGCCGGCGCCGGCCTGGCCCCGCTGTGCGCGGCGTTCTTCGCCGCCTCGCTGCTCGGCCCGCGCGCGGTGAACCGTTTCGGCCGGGCGACCGTGACCGGCGGCTCGCTGATCCAGGGCGTCGGCCTGCTGGTGCTCGCCGGGACGTTCTTCTGGGGCTGGCCGGACCTCGGCGTGTGGGCGCTGGCGCCCGGCATGGCGGTGGCCGGCTTCGGCCAGGGCCTGGTGCTGCCGGTGGTCTTCCGCGTCGTGCTCAGCGAGATCCCGCCGGCCCAGGCGGGCGTCGGCAGCGGCGCGATGGCCACCACCCAGCAGTCCAGCCTGGCGCTGGGCGTGGCCACCCTCGGCACGCTCTTCCTGACCCTGTCCGGCTCGGTGGGGGTGCGCGACGCGCTGGTGTGGACGCTGCTCGCCCAGCTCGCGGCGGTCGTCCTGACCACCGCGCTGAGCCTGCGGCTGCCGCGCACGGTGCGGTAGCCGGACCGGGGCCGGCGTCGTCCCGCGCCGGCTCCGGAGCCTCGCCTCGCACATGGAATGACAGATATTGAAATCTGTCATTCCATGTGCGAGGCTTCTCGTGTTCCCGAAGAGTCGATCCCAGGAGTTCCCCGATGCGAACCCGCACCCTCGGCGCCACCGGCCCCGCCGTCTCCGCCATCGGCCTCGGCTGCATGGGCATGACCGACATGTACGGTCCCGCCGACGAGGCCGAGTCGATCGCGACCATCCACGCCGCCCTCGACGCCGGCGTCACCCTGCTGGACACCGGCGACTTCTACGCCATGGGCCTGAACGAGCTGCTGATCCGCGACGCGCTGCGGGCCCGCCCGGGCAGCCGCGACCAGGCGGTGATCAGCGTCAAGTTCGGCGCGCTGCGCGACGCGGGCGGCGGCTGGGCCGGCCACGACGGCCGCCCGGCCGCGGTGAAGAACTTCCTCGCCTACTCCCTCAACCGGCTCGGCACCGACCACGTCGACGTCTACCGAATCGCCCGCCTCGACCCGCAGGTCCCGATCGAGGAGACGGTCGGCGCGATCGCCGAGGAGGTGCAGGCCGGCCGGGTCCGGCACATCGGCCTGTCCGAGGTCGGCGCCGAGACCCTGCGCCGGGCCGCGGCCACCGCGCCGATCAGCGACCTGCAGATCGAGTACGGCCTGTTCGCCCGCGGCGCCGAGGAGTCCGTGCTGCCCACCGCGCGCGAGCTGGGTATCGGCGTCACCGCGTACGGCGTGCTGGCCCGCGGACTGCTCGGCGGCCGGTGGACCCGCGAACGCAGCACCGACCCGCGCGACTTCAGGACCGGCCACCCGCGCTTCACCGGCGCGAACCTGGACCGCAACCTCGACCTGGTCGAGGCGCTGCGCAAGGTCGCCGACGCCAAGGGCGCCACGGTCGCGCAGACCGCCATCGCCTGGGTGCTCTCGCGCGGCGACGACATCGTGCCGCTGGTCGGCGCCCGCACCCGCGAGCGCCTCGCGGAGTCGCTCGGCGCGCTGGACGTCGTCCTGGACGAGGCCGACCTGGCCGCCGTCGAGGCCGCGGTGCCGGCCGGGGCCGTGGCCGGCATGCGCTACCCCGAGCGGCAGATGGGGACGCTGGACAGCGAGAAGGGCTGACCGGGCGTTCGCGGGGGCGGGTCGGCGCGGGCGGCCGCGCAGGCCGCACACTGGACGTCGCACCCCGCCCCCGCGCCCGCCGGCACCCCCGCGTGAAAGGCCGCCCATGCCGCCCGAGACCCTGACCCCGACCCGCATCCTCGAAGCCACCGAGGACGTGCTGCGCCGCTACGGGCCCGCGAAGGCCACCGTGGTCGACGTGGCGCGGGCGCTCGGGGTCAGCCACGGCAGCGTCTACCGGCACTTCCGGACCAAGGCGGCGCTGCGCGAGGCGGTCACCCAGCGGTGGCTGGACACCGAGCACGCCGAACTCCAGGCGCTGGCCGACGCGGACGGCCCGGCCGGCGACCGGCTCGGCCGCTGGCTCGCCGCGCTGTTCGCCGCCAAGCGGCACAAGGCCGGGCACGACCCGGAGCTGTTCGCCACGTACCTGTCGCTGGCCGACGAGAACAGCCACACCGTCGCCGCCCACGTCGACCAACTCGTCGGCCAGCTCGCGCGCATCGTCGCCGACGGCGTGGCCCAGGGCGTCTTCGCGCCGTGCGACCCCGCGGCCACCGGACGCGCCGTCTGGGACGCCACCGCGCGCTTCCACGACCCGGTGTACGCGCGGCAGTGGTTCCAGCCGGACATCGACGCGGCCTTCGAGGCGGTGCGCGGGCTGGTCCTGCGGGGACTGCGGGGCGGGCCGGCGTAGGGGCGGCACGGGCGGTACGGGCGGCACGGGCGGCACGGGCGGCACGGGCGGCACGGGCGAGCGGTACCCGGCGGGCCGCACGGGCACACCGTCGCGGGCGTCACAGCCGTGGGGCGGAAGAGACCCGATCGAGCCGACGTTGTGGTTGTCCGGGATGCCGTACGCCGTTCGTGGGAAGGAGTCGGGTGATGAGTGTCAGCGAACTGCCCCGCACCGGCCCGGACGGCGCTGACCGCCCCGGGCCCGCCGGACGCGCGGCCCCCTCCACCGGGCGGGCCGCCCGGACCGCTCGTGCGCCGGAGCAGCAGGGGTCGGCCCAGGTCATCGAGTTGCCGGTGCCGCGCGCCGGGCACTTCTCCGGCTGCCCCGCGCGGGTCGCCGCGCGCCCGTCCGCCGACTCGGTGTGGGCGGCCCGGGTCATGCTGGTCACGGGCGCCCTGCTGGTGCCGTGGCTGGTGGTGCTCGCGCTGACCCTGCCGTCGATGACGCTCGCCTGGGTCGGCCTGGACGCCATGGAGGCGGCCGGGCTGGTCACCACCGGCCTGCTGGTGCTGCGCCGGCACCCCCTGCGCACCCCGGCGGCGGCGGTCACCGCGACGCTGCTGCTGGTGGACGCGTGGTTCGACACCACCACGTCCAGCGGCGTCGACCTGGTCTTCGCGCTCGTGCTCGCCGCGGTCGCCGAACTGCCGCTCGCCGCGCTGTGCGGCGCCGTGGCGCTGCGGGCCGCCCGCGAGCAGGCCGGGGCCCAGCGGGGGCCGGTCGGCCCCTCCTCGTCAGCCGCCGGCCGCCGTCAGGGCTGACACGATCCGCTCCAGCTCGGCCAGGTCGCGGGCCGGCAGCGCGCGCAGCACCGGGGAGGGGTGCCGAGGATCGCGTTCGCCCGCGCGGCGACGGCCCGGCCCTCGGCCGTCGCCGTGACGATCTTCGAACGCCGGTCGGCCGGGTCCCGGTCGCGCTCCACCAGGCCGCGCTTGAGCAGGTCGTCGACCACCAGCGTGAGGTAGGGCCGGTCCGAGCCCAGTTCGGCGGCGAGTTCGCTGAGCCGCGAGGGCCGCGCGGCGATCCGCCGCAGCGCCTTGATCCGGAAGAAGCTCATCCCGAGCGCCTCGACGACCTCCTTGCGCCCCTCGTGGCGCTCCAGCACCACGAGCCGCAGCCCCCGCCAGACCCGCGACGCGACGTCGTCCCCGTCCCCGTCCCCGTCGGCCGCCTCCGGCGTCGCGTCGGCGCCGCCCGAGCCGCTCGCACCGCCCGAGCCGATGCCACCCGCGCCGCCCGTACCGCCCGAGCCCGCGCTCCCGCCCGCCGGCTGCCCGGAGTCCGCCCCGCCCGGGGCCGTGCCTGCCGTGTCCCCCGCTTCCGGCCCTTCCGGCGCTTCCGTCGCGTCCGCCGCTTCCCGCGCGTTCGCCGCGTCGGGCGGCGTGCTGGTCGTCATGCCTTCACCGTCTTCCGTGGGGGGCCGCCGGGGGCGGCCGGGTCCGCGGCCTCTTCGGGGGTCATCAGGAGCTCGGCCGTGCGGGTGGCGGTGCCCCGGGCCCAGGCGCCGGTGGTGAGCAGCCCGAGGGCGAGGACGGCCGCGCCGCATCCCGTAATGATCCACCAGGAACCCTCGTGGAGTCCCGCCGCCAGCGCCGCGCCGAGCACCGCGACGCCGAGCGACTGCCCGACCTGGCGGCTGGTGGAGGCCACCGCCGCCGCCACGCCCGCCTGGGCGCGCGGCATGCCGGACACCGCGGTGTTCGTGATCGGCGCGTTGACCAGGCCGAAGCCGATGCCGAACAGCACGTACGAGGTGAACAGCAGCGCGTTCGAGGACTGCGCGTCCAGCGCCGCCAGCAGCACCCCGCTCGCCGTCATCATCACGCCGGCCAGCGCCAGCGGCAGCCGCGGTCCCCGGGCGCCGACCAGGCGGCCCGACAGCGGCGCGAAGACCAGGCACATCAGCGCCATCGGCAGCATGTACAGGCCCGCGCGCAGCGCCGACATGCCGCGGTCGTTCTGCAGGTAGAGGGTGTTGAGGAAGAGGAAGCCGCCGAGCGCGGCGAACGCGCACACCGCGATGACCGTCGCGCCGGAGAACGGCGCGCTGCGGAAGAAGCGCGTGTCGATCAGCGGATCGTCGCGCCGCGTCTCGTAGCGGGCCAGTCCGGCCAGCGACAGCGCGGCCAGCACGAAGCAGCCGATGATCTCCGGCGAGGTCCAGCCGGCCTCCGAGCCCTGGATGATGCCGTACGTCAGCGAGCCGAGCAGCGCGATCACCAGCACCTGGCCGACCGGGTCGGTCCTGCGCGCCCGCGGGGCCCGCGACTCGGGCACGAACCGCGCGGTCAGCGCCAGCGCGACCACGCCCACCGGCAGGTTGATCCAGAAGATCGAGCGCCAGCCGACCGACTCCACCAGCGCGCCGCCGACGATCGGCCCGGCGGCCATGCTGATGCCGACGACGCCGCCCCACACGCCGATGGCCCGGGCGCGCTCGCGCGCGTCGGAGAAGGTGTTGGTGATGATCGACATCGCCACCGGGTTGAGCATCGAGCCGCCGACCGCCTGCACCATCCGGAAGACGATCAGCCAGCCGAGGCCGGGGGCGAGGCTGCACAGCAGCGAGCCGAGGGTGAAGAGCACCAGGCCGCTCTGGAAGACCCGCTTGCGGCCGATCCGGTCCGCGGTCGAGCCGGCCAGCAGCAGCAGCGACGCGATCACCACGAGGTAGGCGTCGATGGTCCACTGCAGCCCGGAGACGCTGGTGTGGAAGTCCTTCTGCATGGACGGCAGCGCCACGTTCAGGATCGTGTTGTCGAGGCTGACGATCAGCAGGCTCATGCAGCAGATGCCGAGGACGAGCATGCGCCGCCGGTACGTCAGCTCGGGCATAGGTGCCGTCTCCAATGATTGTACGAGTCGAATCGTTACTATCGTACAACCATCACCGCGGGGACCCGCTCCCGGCATACGGGACCTGTTCCCGGCGTACGGGACCCGCTCCCGGCGTACGGGACAATGGACGGCATGACCGCTGAAGCCACCTTGAGCCGTCCCCTCGCCGGCGCCCTGCGGATCGGCCCGCACACCGTGCAGCCGCCGGTGGTGCTCGCCCCCATGGCCGGGATCACCAACGCGCCCTTCCGCACGCTGTGCCGGGAGTTCTCGGGCGGCAAGGGGCTGTTCGTCAGCGAGATGATCACCACCCGGGCGCTGGTCGAGCGCAACGAGAAGACCATGCAGCTGATCCACTTCGACGCGTCCGAGACGCCGCGCTCGATCCAGCTCTACGGGGTCGACCCGGTGACCGTCGGCAAGGCGGTGCGGATGATCGTGGACGAGGACCTCGCCGACCACATCGACCTCAACTTCGGCTGCCCGGTGCCCAAGGTCACCCGCAAGGGCGGTGGCAGCGCGCTGCCGTACAAGCGCAACCTGCTGCGCGCGATCCTGCGCGAGGCGGTCGGCAACGCGGGGTCCCTGCCGGTCACCATCAAGATGCGCAAGGGCATCGACGACGACCACCTGACCTATCTCGACGCCGGGCGCATCGCGGTGGACGAGGGCGTGACCGCGGTCGCGCTGCACGGCCGCACCGCCGCCCAGCACTACGGCGGCACCGCCGACTGGGACGCCATCGCCCGGCTGAAGGAGCACGTCCCGGAGATCCCGGTGCTTGGCAACGGCGACATCTGGTGCGCCGAGGACGCGGTGCGGATGGTCCGCGAGACCGGGTGCGACGGCGTCGTGGTCGGCCGCGGCTGCCTGGGCAGGCCCTGGCTGTTCGCCGATCTGGTCGGCGCGTTCGAGGGCGACGGGCGGGAGCCGGCCAGGCCGCGGTTCGGCGAGGTCGCGGTGGTGATGCGGCGGCACGCGGAGCTGCTCGGCCAGTGGCTGGGCGACGAGGCGCGCGGCGTGATCGACTTCCGCAAGCACGTGCCCTGGTACACTAAGGGCTTCGCGGTCGGCTCCGAGCTGCGCCGGGCGCTGGCCACCGCGTCCTCGCTGGCCGAGCTGGACGAGCATCTGGGCGCGCTGGACGCCGCGCAGCCGTGGCCGGCGCACGCCGACGGGCCGCGCGGGCGGACCGCGCCGGGCAAGCGCGTGGTGCTGCCGGACGGCTGGCTGGAGGACCCGTACGCCTGCGCGGTGCTGGACGACGACGCGGAGGCGGACACCTCGGGCGGCTGAGCCGGGCCCGCCTTCGCGTCTCCGCGCCTTCGCGCCTTCCCGTCTTCGCGCCTTGGGGTCTCCGCGGCCCCGCGCCTTCGGGTCGCCGCGTCTCCGCGCGTCCCTCGTCCGAGGGGTGAGGCCTGTCCGTGTACGCCGTACGGAGTACGTGATTCATGCCACGCTTGATACCTCTTGCGCTCAGATGAGCGCACATGCGAGCGCTGCACCTCTCGAATGAAACCCCGGTCCGTAGCAGTCCGCCGCCTCCATGAACCACCGTCCGCCGTGACACTGGGTGACGGAAAACGCTGTCCTGGCCCGCCGTGCGCCGCGCTGCGTTCGACTCGTGAACGGACGGCCCTCCGCCGCCGCTGCGCCGCGCACTTTCGATCCGTCGGCAGATGGGCGGTTGCGGCCGTGTGTCGTGGTGATGGACGTACTGCGGAGCCTTGGAGATGGGTACGCTCCCCGCCGTCAGGGCAGCGCGGTGCGTGCGGACGGCGAGGAGTCGAAGACCCGTGGCGGGACGTCAGAAGAAGCAGAAGTTCGTCTACGACTTCACTGAGGGCAACAAGGACCTGAAGGACCTGCTCGGCGGCAAGGGGGCCAACCTCGCCGAGATGACCAACCTCGGGCTGCCGGTCCCGCCCGGCTTCACCATCACCACCGAGGCGTGCAAGGTCTATCTGGAGTCCGGCCAGGAGCCGCCCGCGCTGCGCGACGAGGTGAGTGCGCACCTCGACGCGCTGGAGCAGCGGATGGGCCGCAAGCTGGGCGCGCCCGCCGACCCGCTGCTGGTGTCGGTGCGCTCCGGCGCGAAGTTCTCCATGCCCGGCATGATGGACACCGTCCTCAACGTCGGCCTGTCCGACGCCTCGGTCGCGGGCCTGGCCGAGCAGGCCGGCGACGAGCGGTTCGCCTGGGACTCCTACCGCCGGCTGGTCCAGATGTTCGGCGCGACGGTGCTGGGCGTGCCCGGCGAGCTGTTCGAGGACGCGCTGGAGCGGGCCAAGCGGGACCGCGGCGCGGCCAGCGACCTGGACCTGGACGCCGCCTGCCTGCGCGCGCTCGTCGAGGAGTTCAAGGCGATCGTCGCCCGGGAGGCCGGCCGGGGGTTCCCGCAGGAGCCGCGCGAGCAGATGGACCTCGCGGTGCGCGCGGTCTTCGACTCCTGGAACACCGAGCGGGCCGCGCTCTACCGCCGCCAGGAGCGCATCCCCGGCGACCTCGGCACCGCCGTCAACATCTGCTCGATGGTCTTCGGCAACCTCGGCGCCGACTCCGGCACCGGCGTCGCCTTCACCCGCGACCCGGCCACCGGGCACCAGGGCGTCTACGGCGACTACCTGCAGAACGCGCAGGGCGAGGACGTCGTGGCCGGCATCCGCAACACCGTGCCGCTCGCCGAGCTCGAACGCATCGACAAGGCGTCCTACGACCAGCTGCTGTCGATCATGGAGACGCTGGAGACGCACTACAAGGACCTGTGCGACATCGAGTTCACCATCGAGCGCGGCCGGCTGTGGATGCTGCAGACCCGGGTCGGCAAGCGCACCGCGGCGGCCGCGTTCCGCATCGCCGTGCAACTGGTCGACCAGGGCCTGATCGACGAGGCGGAGGCGCTGCGGCGGGTCAGCGGCGGGCAGTTGGCGCAGCTGATGTTCCCGCGCTTCGACGACGCCGAGGCCGGAGCGGCCGGCGTGCGCAGGATCGGCTGGGGCATCGCGGCCTCGCCCGGCGCGGCGGTCGGCAAGGCGGTCTTCGACTCCTACACCGCGGTCAAGTGGTCGCGCTCGGGCGAGAAGGTCATCCTGATCCGCCGCGAGACCAACCCCGACGACCTCAACGGGATGATCGCCGCCGAGGGCATCCTCACCTCCCGCGGCGGCAAGACCTCGCACGCCGCCGTGGTCGCCCGCGGCATGGGCAAGACCTGCGTGTGCGGCGCGGAGGAGCTGGAGGTCGACACCAAGCGGCGCCGGCTGACCGCCACCGGCCCGGACGGCGCGCCGGTGGTGCTGGAGGAGGGCGACCTGGTCTCCATCGACGGCTCCACCGGCAAGGTCTACACCGGGGAGGTGCCGGTGGTGCCGTCCCCGGTGGTCGAGTACTTCGAGGGCCGGATGCACGCCGGCGCCGAGGAGGCCGACGAACTCGTGCGCGCCGTGCACCGGATCATGGCCTACGCCGACCGGGTGCGCCGGCTGCGGGTGCGGGCGAACGCCGACAACGCCGAAGACGCCCTGCGGGCACGGCGGTTCGGCGCCCAGGGAATCGGACTGTGCCGCACCGAGCACATGTTCCTCGGCGAACGCCGGGAACTGGTCGAGCACTTGATCCTCGCCGACACCGACGCCGAGCGGGACAAGGCCCTCGGCGCGCTGCTGCCGCTGCAGAGGGCCGACTTCATCGAGCTGTTCGAGGCGATGGACGGACTTCCCGTGACGGTGCGGCTGCTGGACCCGCCGCTGCACGAGTTCCTGCCCGACATCACGGAGTTGTCGGTGCGGGTGGCGCTCGCCGAGGCGCGCGAGGACGAGAACGAGAACGACCTGCGGCTGCTGCAGGCGGTGCACAAGCTGCACGAGCAGAACCCGATGCTGGGCCTGCGCGGGGTGCGCCTGGGCCTGGTCGTGCCGGGCCTGTTCGCGATGCAGGTCCGCGCGATCGCCGAGGCCGCGGCGCACCGCCTGGCCGCCAAGGGCGACCCGCGACCGGAGATCATGATCCCGCTGGTCGGCACCGTGCAGGAGCTGGAGATCGTCCGCGACGAGGCCGACGCGGTGATCGCCGAGGTCGAGCGGGCCACCGGGACCCGGCTGCGGCTGCCGATCGGCACGATGATCGAGCTGCCGCGGGCCGCGCTGACCGCCGGGCAGATCGCCGAGGCCGCGCAGTTCTTCTCCTTCGGCACCAACGACCTGACCCAGACCGTGTGGGGCTTCTCCCGCGACGACGTGGAGGCCAGCTTCTTCACCGCCTACCTGGAGAAGGGCATCTTCGGCGTCTCCCCGTTCGAGACCATCGACCGGGACGGCGTCGGCTCGCTGGTCCGCGCCGCCGCCGAGGCCGGCCGGGCCACCCGCCCCGACCTCAAGCTCGGCGTGTGCGGCGAGCACGGCGGCGACCCGGAGTCGGTGCACTTCTTCCACGACGCGGGCCTGGACTACGTCTCCTGCTCGCCCTTCCGCATCCCGGTCGCCCGCCTGGAGGCCGGCCGCGCGGCGAACGCGGCGGCCACCCGATGACCACCTGACCGGGCCGGACCGGCCCGCCGGCGGCGGCCCTTGCCCTGGGGCCCCAACCCTCACCGCCCGGCGGGCCGGCTCCGGCCCACCCCCGCCCGGGGGCCCGCGCCTCGTGCACGCGCGGGCCCCCGGGCACCTCGCGTCCCCGGGCGGGCCGCGCGGGCGGCACGGATACGATCGCTGGCATGAGTGCCAGCAGCGTTGAGCAGCCACGCGACGAGGAGCCGGCGAAGGCCGCCGACGGCAGCGGCGGTACGCGGTCCGCCGACGGCGCGGCGACGCTCGCCGAGATCGCCCGGGCGGCGGGCGTGTCGGCGCCGACGGTCTCCAAGGTCCTCAACGGCCGCGGCGACGTCGCCCCCGCCACCCGCAGCCGGGTGGAGGAGCTGCTGCGCCGGCACGGCTACCAGCGCCGCCGCGGCAGTGTGCAGCCCGCGCCGCTGCTCGACCTGGTCTTCCACGAACTGGAGAGTTCCTGGGCGATGGAGGTCATCCGCGGCGTGGAGAACGTGGCCCGCCAGGAGAGCCTGAGCGTGGTGCTCTCGGAGTCCGCCTGGCCTCACCCCCGGCCAGACCTGGGTCGACGGCGTGCTCGCCCGCCGGCCCACCGGCGTGATCCTCGTGCTGTCCGACCTCGACCCGGCCCAGCGCGCCCAACTCACCAGCCGCGACATCCCGTTCGTGGTGCTCGACCCGGCCGGCGACCCCGGCGACGACGTGCCCGCGATCGGCGCGACCAACTGGCAGGGCGGCGTCGCCGCGACCCGCCACCTGCTGGAACTCGGCCACCGCAGGATCGGCGTGATCGCCGGTCCCGTCGGCATCATGTGCAGCCGCGCCCGCGTCGACGGCTACCGGGCGGCGCTGGAGACCGCGGGCGTCGCCTACGACCCGGCGCTGGTCAAAAACGGCACGTTCCACTACGAGGCCGGCTACACCGAGGGGCTCGCGCTGCTGCAGATGCCCGACCGGCCCACCGCGATCTTCACCGGCAACGACCTCCAGGCGCTCGGACTCTACGAGGCCGCGCGGGAGTTGGGGCTGCGCGTGCCGCACGACCTGAGCGTGGTCGGCTTCGACGACCTGCCGCTGGCGCGGTGGATCAGTCCGCCGCTGACCACGGTGCGGCAGCCGCTCACCGAGATGGCCGAGGCCGCGGCGCGGCTGGTGCTCGACCTCAGCCGGGGACGGCAGCCGGGCACCCTCCGGGTGGACCTCGCCACCCGGCTCGTCGAGCGCGCCAGCAGCGCGGCCCCGCTCTAGAGGGCTGGAGGCCACGCCCGATCGGGGGCTCAGACCAGGCGGACCTCGTACGCCGGGACGGCGACCGCCTCGTCGTCCAGGCAGCGGCCGTCCGCGAGGTCGAAGCGCTGCTTCAGCAGCGGCGAGGCCACGTAGCAGCGCCCGGCCGCCGAGCCGAGGAGGCCGTGCGCCAGCACCCCCGCCCCGGTGAACGGGTCCACGTTGCCGATCGCGTAGACCCCGCCCGCGCCGTCGCGGAACACCGCCGCCTGCCCGCCGCCCGGCAGCAGCGCCGCCACGCCCCGCCCGGGCTCCAGCGCGTCCACCGCGCACACCGGCAACCACCCCTGCGCGGTGCGCAGTTCGACCCACCCGGCGGCGGCCGTCCGGCCGCCCGCCAGCTGGCCGCCGCCGTGATCTCGCTCGTCGCAGTCGTCATCAGGTCACCTCTTCGTCAGGACCGGCACCAGCACCGGCTCGGGCTTGATCTGGTCGCGCTCCGCGACGAAGCGGACCGTCGGGTCGGGGGTGTCGGGCGCGTTGACGAAGGAGACGAACCGGCGCAGCCGCTCGGGGTCGTTCACGGTGTCCGCCCACTCGTCGCGGTAGCCGGCCACGTGCCCGACCATCAGCTCCTCCAGCTCCGCGCAGATGCCCAGCGAGTCGTGCACCACCACGTCCCGTACGTGCTCCAGGCCGCCGGGCAGCCGCTCCAGCCACACGCTGGTGCGCTCCAGCCGGTCCGCGGTGCGGATGTAGAACATCAGGAACCGGTCGATGAGCCGGACCAGTTCCGCGTCGGACAGGTCCTGCGCGAGCAGGTCCGCGTGCCGCGGGGTCGCGCCGCCGTTGCCGCCGACGTAGAGGTTCCAGCCGTTGGCCGTGGCGATCACCCCGAAGTCCTTGGACCGCGCCTCCGCGCACTCGCGGGCGCACCCGGACACCGCCGACTTGAGCTTGTGCGGCGAGCGCAGGCCGCGGTAGCGCAGCTCCAGGTTGATCGCCATCCGCACGCTGTCCTGCACCCCGTAGCGGCACCAGGACGAGCCCACGCAGGACTTCACCGTCCGCAGCGACTTGCCGTACGCGTGCCCCGACTCGAAGCCCGCGTCCACCAACCGGGTCCAGATCAGCGGCAGTTGCTCGACCCGCGCGCCGAACAGGTCGATCCGCTGGCCGCCGGTGATCTTCGTGTAGAGCCCGAAGTCCCGTGCCACCTCGCCGATCACGATCAGCTTCTCCGGGGTGATCTCGCCGCCGGGGATGCGCGGCACCACCGAATAGGAGCCGTTCTTCTGCATGTTGGCCAGGAAGTGGTCGTTGGTGTCCTGCAACGCCGCCTGCTCGCCGTCCAGCACGTGCCCGCTCGCGCCGATCGCCGGGGCCAGCGAGGCGATCACCGAGGCGACGGCCGGCTTGCACACCTCGCAGCCCTCGCCGTCCCGCGCGCCCTCCCGGCCGTGCCGGCGCAGCAGTTCGCGGTAGGAGGTGATCCGCAGCGCGAGCACGATCTCGTACAACTCCGCGCGGGTGAGCGCGAAGCAGCCGCACAAGCCCTTGTCCACCTCAATGCCGGACGCCTCCAGCTCCGCGTCCACCAGTTGCCCGAGCACCTTCACGCAGGAGCCGCAGCCGGTGCCGGCCCGGGTGCAGCCGCGCACCTCCGCGGCCGAGCCGCAGCCCTGCTCGGCGACCGCGGCCCGGATCGCCCCCTTCGTCACGTGGTGGCAACTGCACACCACCGCGGAGTCCGGCAGCGCGGCGGGCCCCAGCGGCGCCGGCGCCCCCGCGCCCGCCGGCAGCACCAACTGCTCGGCCGGCACCGGCGGCACCGAGCCGGCCAGCGGACGCAGCACCTCGTACGAGGAGCTGTCCCCGACCAGCACGCCGCCCAGCAGCGTCCCGTCGCCGCCGACCACCAGCTTGCGGTAGACGCCCGCCCGCGCGTCGCTGTACAGCACGTCGGCCGCGCCCTCCGCGGCGCCGTGCGCGTCGCCGAACGACGCCACGTCCACACCCAGCAGCTTCAGCTTCGTCGACAGGTCGGCGCCGGTGAAGGCGGCCGAACCGCCGGCCAGCGTGCGGGCGACGGTCTGCGCCATCTCGTAGCCGGGGGCGACCAGCCCGTACACCCGGCCGTCGGCGGCGAGCGCGCACTCGCCGATCGCGAACACCGCGGGGTCCGACGTGCGGCACGACGCGTCGACCACCACACCGCCGCGCTCGCCCACCACCAGGCCGCAGTCACGGGCCAGTTGGTCGCGCGGGCGCACCCCGGCGGAGAACACCACCATGTCCACGGGCAGTTCGGAGCCGTCGGTCAACCGCATGCCGGTGACCCGGCCGTCCGGGCCCGCGGTGATCTCCTGCGTGCCGACGCCGGTGCGCACCGCCACGCCCAGGCCCTCGACCCGGCCGCGCAGCGCCGCGCCGCCGCCCTCGTCGACCTGCGCCGGCATCAGCCGCGGCGCGAACTCCACGACGTGCGTGTCCAGTCCGAGCCCCCGCAGCGCGCCCGCCGCCTCCAGGCCGAGCAGCCCGCCGCCGACCACCGCGCCGCGCTCCGCGTCCTTCGCGTACGCCTCGATCGCCAGCACGTCCTCGATCGTGCGGTACACGAAGCAGCCCTCGGCGTCCCGCCCCGGCACCGGCGGGACGAACGGGTACGAGCCGGTCGCCAGCACCAGCGTGTCGTAGCCGACCGTCAGCCCCGAACGGGCCGTCACCGTGCGGGAGTCCAGGTCCACCGCGACCGCCGGGTCCCCGACGTGCAGTTCCACGCCGTGCGCGGCCAGCGCCGCGTGATCGGTCAGGTCCAGGTCCTGCGGGCTCGCGCCCTGCGAGAAGTACGAGGTCAGGTGGACGCGGTCGTACGCCGGCCGGGGCTCCTCGCACAGCACCACCACGCGCGCGGCGGGCGTCACGCCCTGCTCGGCCAGCGCCTCCAGGAACCGCTGGCCCACCATGCCGTGGCCGACCAGGACGATCGTCGCGTTCGCTTGCGTGTCCATGGCCGTCAGCGTGCGGGGGCGCTGTTTCCCGGCCGCATCCCCGCCGTTTCCCGGCGGCAACGGTGCGCTCATCGCCGCACGGCGGCGGGTGTGAGCGTGTGCGGCGCGCACGGACCAGCCCTCCCGCGCCGGACCCGCCCGCTCGCGCCCCGCGCCGGACCCGCCTCCCGTGCCCCGCGCCGGCCCCGCCCCCCGCCGCCCCGCGCCTGCCGTGTCCCGATCGTTCCGCACCCGGACCCGATCGTGCCTGTGCGCACGCGCGCCCACCGGCCAGGATCGGGGCATGACCACCACCACTCCGCAGCCCGCGCCGGACGCGCCGGACGCTTCGCCCGCCCCGCACGCCCCGGGCACCCCCGACGCCTCCGGCCCCCGTACCGCGCTGCTCGTCATCGACGTCCAGGAGTCCTTCCGGCAGCGGGAGAGCTGGCGGGCCGCGTCCGACCCCGAGGTCGCCACCGCGGTGGCCGCCCTGGTCGCCCACGCCCGTGACAGCGGCCACCTCGTGGTGTGGGTGCTGCACGCGGAGCCGGGCTCCGGCACCGTCTTCGACCCCGCGCTCGGCCACGTACGGCTGATGGACGGGCTCGAACCCGCCGAGGGCGAACCGCTGTTGACCAAGACCTCGCACAACGCGTTCACCACCACCAACCTGCAGCAGATCCTCACGGCGCACGGCGTGCGCGCGGTGATCACCTGCGGCGTGCGCACCGAGCAGTGCGTCGAGACCACCTCCCGGCTCGCCTCCGACCTCGGCTACGAGGCCACGGTCGTGCTCGACGCGTGCGCCACCGAGCCCATCGCGCACCCCGACGCGCCCGCCGGCCGGCCGCTCGCCGAGGTGCTCGCCGACCCCCGCACCCTCCAGCCCGCCGAGGTGATCGAACGCACCCGCTACGCCCTGGCCGGCCGCTTCGCCACGGTGACCACCCTCAGGGAGCTGACCGGGCGCTGACCCTCGCCGGCGCGACGCGGCTGCCGCGGCGCGGGCCCGGCCGGGCGCGGCGGCCGGCGTCTGGCAGGGTTGCACCGGCAGCAGACGGAGGCAGGCCGGCGGGCGCGGGCAGGCCGGAGCAGGAGGAGGGATCGCGAATGGCGTCAGCGCGCGCGCACACCTACGAGACCGAGGTCGTGTGGACCGGGAACGCGGGGGAGGGGACCGCCACCTACCGCTCCTACCGGCGCACCCACGAGATCGCCGCCACGCCCGGTGGCGCGCCCGCCATCCCGGGCTCGGCCGACCCCCACTTCCACGGCGACGCCGACCGCTGGAACCCCGAGCAGCTGCTGCTCGCCTCGCTCTCGCAGTGCCACATGCTCTCCTACCTGCACGTGTGCGCGATCAGCGGCGTCGTCGTCACCGCCTACACCGACCGCGCCACCGGCACGATGGAGGAGACCCCGGACGGCGGCGGCCACTTCACCCGCGCTCTGCTGCGCCCGGAGGTCACCGTGGCGTCCCCCGAGATGGCCGAGAAGGCGCGGACCCTCCACGAGCGGGCCCACCGCCTGTGCTTCATCGCGAACTCGGTCGACTTCCCGGTGGACCACGAGCCGACGATCACCGTCACCCCCGCGTGACACCGCCCGCCCCGCCGCCAGACGTCTCGCCCTCAGCCCCCGCGTCGTCGGCCGGACCGTCCCCGTCCACCACGAGCGCGCGCACCGACACCGCCGGTGCGTCCTCGGCGAGCCCCTCCTCCGGCCACAGCGGCACGGCACGCTCACCCGCCGCGCGGATCTGCGTGCCGTCCAGCACGGCGTGCTGTTCGTCGGCAATGCCGACCTCGGGCCACACCGCCACCACCGTGACCGGCCCGGCCGGCGGCAGCGGCGTGATCCACAGTTCCGCGTCCCAGCGCGCCATGTTCCCGCCCGCGCTCGCCGGCAGGACCCGCAGCGTCTCCTCGTCGGCGTCCTGGAGCGCCTGCGCCTGCCGCAGGCGGTCGCCCGCCACGCCGCGCCTGCCGTCCGGGTAGCCGACGCCCAGCCGCAGCCCGTTCGCGAAGGGGTCGGGGTCCCGGCGGAACCCCGGCCGCACCTCGTCCTCCGCGTCCCCGCCGCGGCGCAGGACCCGCAGCGTGCACTCGAAGCCGTTCGGGTACGCCCGCACCAGGCCCAGCCACACTGCCGCGCCGGGCGTCCGCAGCAGCAGCGCCTGCGCGGGGACCGCGGACGGCATCATGTTGTCCGGTTGGTGCCACGCCCTCCGGGGCGCCCGCCTCATCCGCGGACGCGGCGCCGGGGGTTCGAACTCCCGGAAGAATTCCACGACGTCCACTCTCCCTTCGCCCCTGCCGGACGTCCACCCCGCATCGAGCGCCGGGCGCCCGCACCCGCTCGGTCCCGCCCCTCAACGTCCGCCGGGCGCACCGGGCGTACTCCCCGGGGCTTCCAGCGCGCGCGTCACACCGCTCTCGTGCGGACCCAGGAAGCGCGGGTCGGGGCGGACCGCCGCGTCGAAGGCCGCCTTGCCGGCCGCCAGGACCTCGCGGGCGCCGGAGGCGTACCAGGTCGCGTCGTGCTTCTCGCCGACGCCGACCCCGTAGGCGTCGATGCCCGCGGCGGCGCACAGCGCGAGCGCCCTGCGGATGTGGAATCCCTGGCTGACCAGCACCGCGTGGCGCACGCCGAAGATCCGGCGGGCCCGGTCGCAGGAGTCCCAGGTGTCGAACCCGGCGTCGTCCACGACCACCCGCCCGCGCGGCACGCCGTGCGCGGTCAGGTAGGCGCGCATCGCGCCCGGCTCGTCGTACGACACCCGGCTGTTGTCACCGGTCACCAGCAGCACCCGGACCTTCCCCGCCTCGTACAGGCGGACCGCCGCGTCCAGCCGGTGCGCCAGGTACGGCGACGGCCGGTCGCCGTCCAGGCCCGCGCCGAAGACGACGGCCACCGGCTCCGCGGGCACGTCCGCCTCCGAATGCACCCGGTCGCCGCCGGCCAGCCGCACCCAGGTCGCGGGCAGCAGCGCGAGCACGCACAGGGCCACCGCCCAGCGCAGGGCGCGCCGCCGCTCGGGCACGGTCCGCGGCAGGGCGAGCCGGGGCAGCGCCCGCGGTTCCAGCTCCAGCCGCGGCGCCCTCGGCGCCCTCCCCGCGGGCGAGGCGGGCCGCAGCCGCCCACGCAGCCACGGGCTCAGCCGGCCCAGCCGGCCCAGCCGGCTCAGCCGCCACCGCCCGGCGTCCCGTCCCGCATTCCCCACGCGCCGCCCCTCCCGCCGTCCGGCCGTTGCACCCCCGCCAACGACACCGACGCGCCGGGGACCGCCGCCGGTTGCCCCCGTACGCATCACGCCGGAGCCCGTCGCGCGAGACCATGGACCGGGCCCGTCCGCGCGGACCCGGGCCCGTACGCGACGGCGCCCCGCCTTCCGACCCGCCGACCCCGCCCCCGGAGGACCCCGTGACCGAGGCCCGGCTGCCGTTCTTCGTGTACGGGACGCTGCGCCGCGGGCAGCGCAACCACGCGCTGCTGGCCGGGCGCACCCTGTCCTGGACGCCCGCGCGGCTGCCCGGCGCGCTGCTCTACCCCGGACCCGGCTACCCGTTCGCCGTCGCCGACCCGCTCGGCGCGGCGGTCGTGCACGGCGACCTCGTACGCGTCGCCGCCGACGTCTACCCGCGGGTGCTCGCCGACCTCGACCGGCTGGAGACGTACACCCCCGGCGACCCCGGGAACCTCTACGAGCGCGAGCGCCGCACCGTCACCACCGAGCGCGGGCCGGCCGAGGCGTGGGTCTACCTCGCCAACGGGCCGCTGGCCGACGAACTGCGCGCCGAGGGCCGCCCCATCGCCGGCGGCGACTGGCTCACCGCGGCGCGGCACGGCCTGTGAGCCGCCCGTCACCCGCCCTTACCGCGCGGCAACCGCGGCGCAACGGCGTGCGCGGACGATCGTCCCCATGACGTATCCCGCAGCGAGGCATCCGGCACCGACGCATCCGGGACCGGCCCATCCGGCGCCGGGCCGGCGTCGGCGCATCGAGCGCCGACGCAATCGGTGCCGGCGTGTCCCGCGCCGGCGTCCGCGCGTGCGCTGCCCGCGCTCCCGGCCGGCCGCGCCCCGGTGCTGGTGGCGGTGGCGCACGGGAGCCGCGATCCGCGGGCCCTGGCGACCGTCACCGCGCTCGTGGCGCGGGTCCGCGCGCTGCGTCCCGGCCTGGACGTACGGCTCGGGCACGTGGAGCTGAACGAGCCGCTGCTGGGGGCGACGCTGGCGGGGATCGCGGGGGAGCGCGCGGCGGCCGGCGCGGTCGGCGTCGGGCAGGCGGCCCTGGCGGCGTGGCAGGCCCGCGCGGCCGGGGCAGTCCGCCCGGCCCGGGAGGTCCGGGGCCTGTCCGCCCGCGCGGCGGCTCTCGGCAGCCCCGGCACTCCCGGGCGACGCGGCGGCCCGGACGTGTCCGGCGCTGATGGCGCGCGTGGCGCTCATGGCCCTCGCGACGTCCTCGCCCCCTTCGACGCACTCGGCGCCCCCCTCGGCGCCCCCCTCGACGTCGTCCTCGTGCCGCTGCTGCTCGGGCGCGGCCACCACGTCAAGGTCGACCTGCCGGCCGCGCTCGCCGCGGAGCCGGGGCTGCGCGGGATCGTCGCGCCGCCGCTGGGCCCCGATCCGCTGCTGGCCGAGGCGCTGGCCGCGCGGCTCGCGGAGGCGGGACGGCGCGCGGGAGACCCGGTGGTCCTGGCGGCGGCGGGCTCGCGCGATCCGGACGCCGCGGTGGACACGCGGCGGGCGGCGGCGCTGCTGTCGCGCCGGCTCGGCGGGGCGCCGGTCGTCCCCGCGTACGCCTCGGCGGCGGCCCCCACCGTGGCCGACGCCGTGGCCGGCCTCCGCGCGCGCGGCGCCCGGCGGATCGCCGTCGCCTCCTACTTCACCGCGCCCGGCCGCTTCGCCACGCAGTGCGCCGCCGCGGCCCCCGACCTCGCGTCCGCGCCGCTCGGCGCCCACGAGGCCGTGGCCCGGCTGGTCCTCCACCGCTACGACGCCGCGTCGACCCCGGCCCCGGGCCCGTCCTCGCCCCTGCCCCCGCCCTTCCCGACCCGCCGCCCTGCCGCGTCACGCGCATGAGCCACGCCTCGGCGCCGGCGGCCTCGGCGCAGCCGGGGCACCGCGCAGCCCGGGCACCGCGCGGCCTGGGACGGCCGCGGGGCCTGGGACGGCCCGCGCGGCCCCGGACCGCACCGCAGCGTCGGACAACCCCGCGGCCTCGGACCGCCACGCGACCTGGGACGGCCCGCGCGGCCCCGGGCCGCACCGCAGCTTCGGACGGCCGCGCGCAGTCGGGCACCGCGCGGTCTGGGACGGCACCGCGGCCTCGGACCGCCGCAGGGCCTCGGACGGCACCGCAGCGTCGGACAACCCCGCAGCCTCGGACCGCCGTGCAGCCCGGGAGGACCCCTCGCGCGGCAGTTGAGCGCGGCGCCCCCCCGTGTCGGTGAGGCGGGCGCGCGACGCCCCCGCGTCAGGGGGAGGCGGGGCGCGACGCCCCCCCGCGTGAGGGGGAGGCGGGGCGCGGGAGCCCCCGCGTCAGGCGAGGCCACTGCGGGACACGGCGTCAAGTGAGGCGGGCGCGGGCTCCCCGCGTCAGGCGAGGCGCGTGTGCAGGGCCGTGGCCGCCGCGTCCGTCAGCGACGCGATCTGGTCGACCACCGCCCGCCGCCGCCCCGCGTCGTCGCCGGCCGCCAGGAACACCGCGCGGAACTGCGGATCGAGCCCGTACGGCGCGCGCTCCAGCAGCGCCTGGGCCAGCTCGCCGATGACGACGCGCTGCTCGGCGCGCCGCCGTGCCTGGGCGGCGCGCTGCATCACGTACCGGTCGGCGACCGCCTTGAGCACCGCGCACTCCAGGCGCTGCGCGCGCGGCACGACCAGCTCGGCGCGGTAGCGGGTGAGCCGCGCGGACCCGTACCGCTCGCGCGTCGCGCCCTCGGCCGCCAGGCAGAACCTCCCGATGAGCTGCGACGCCGCGTCCTTCAGGCCCGCCTGGTCCTGCGCCGAGCCGTCGTAGCGGCGCGGCCACCAGGGCTGGCCGACCAGCCGGTCCAGGGCCTCGGCGAGCTCCTCGGGCTCGGCGTCGGCGGGGGCGTAGCGCGCGGCGGCGCAGGCGAAGACGTCGGCCCGCTCGGCCGGGGACCGCAGCGCGCGCGGGTCGATGTGCCCGGCCTTCAGGCCGTCCTCCACGTCGTGCACGGAGTAGGCGACATCGTCCGACCAGTCCATGACCTGCGCCTCGAAGCACTGCCGCCCCTCGGGCGCGCCCTCGCGCAGCCAGCGGAACACCGGCAGGTCGTCCTCGTACGCGCCGAACTTGGGGCTGCCCGGCACGGTCGGGTGGCGGCCGCGGGGCCACGGGTACTTGGTGGCGGCGTCGAGCGCGGCGCGGGTGAGGTTGAGCCCCACGCTCACCTCGGGCGAGGCGAACCGCTTCGGCTCGATCCGGGTGAGCAGCCGCAGGCTCTGCGCGTTGCCCTCGAAGCCGCCGCAGTCCGCGGCGAACTCGGCGAGCACCATCTCGCCGTTGTGCCCGAACGGCGGGTGGCCCAGGTCGTGCGCGAGGCAGGCGGTCTCGACCAGGTCGGGGTCGCAGCCCAGCGCGGCGCCCAGCTCGCGCCCGACCTGGGCGCACTCCAGCGAGTGCGTCAGCCGGGTGCGGGGGCTGGTGTCGCCGGCGGCGTTCTCGGGCGTGACCGGGTCCACGACCTGCGTCTTGCCGGCCAGGCGCCGCAGGGCGGCGGAGTGCAGCACGCGGGCCCGGTCGCGCTGGAAGGCGGTACGGCCGGGGCGCTTGTCGGGCTCGGGCACGTAGCGCTCCATGTCGCCCGCGAGATACGGGCCGTACGACTCGGGGTACGTCCCGGCGTACGCCTCGGTCCGCGCCTCGGTCCGCGCCTCGCCGTGCGCCCCGGTGTGTGCCGCCCCCGCCCCGGCCGCGCCGTCCCCAACGTCCATACCCCGACCGTAACCGCCCCGCGGCGCACATGACGCCGCACACCGGCCCGCCGGCCCGCCGAGCGGCCCCGGACCAGGTGAACGGGGGAAAACGGCGCGGCGCTCTTCCGGTGCGGCTCCCCGTGCGGGACGCTCGAAGCACCGAACGACCCGCCGGGGAGGCAACTGTGGTGGACGCGCACCAGACCTTCGTGATCGTCGGAGCAGGGCTGGCCGGGGCGAAAGCCGCCGAGACGCTCCGCTCCGAGGGATTCACCGGCCGGGTGATACTGATCGGCGACGAACGCGACCACCCCTACGAACGCCCACCGCTGTCCAAGGGCTTCCTCACCGGCAGCGCCGACAGGGAGTCGGTGTTCGTCCAGCACAACGGCTGGTACGCCGAGCACGACATCGAACTCCACCTCGGCCAGCCCGTGGTGCACCTGGACCGCGTCGCCAAGACCGTACGGCTGGGCGACGGCACCACGCTGCAGTACGACAAACTGCTGCTCGCCACCGGCTCCGAGCCGCGCCGGCTCGACATCCCCGGCACCGACCTGGCCGGTGTGCACCACCTGCGCCGGCTCGCCCACGCCGAGCGGCTCAAGCACGTGCTGACCAGCCTCGGCCGGGAGAACGGCCACCTGGTGATCGCCGGCGCCGGCTGGATCGGCCTGGAGGTCGCCGCCGCGGCCCGCGGCTACGGCGCCGAGGTGACTGTCGTCGAGCCCGAGGCCACGCCGCTGCACGCGGTGCTCGGCCCGGAGCTGGGCGCGGTCTTCACCGACCTGCACGCCGAACACGGAGTCCGTTTCCACTTCGGCGCCCGGCTCACCGAGATCACCGGCCAGGACGGCATGGTCCTGGCCGCCCGCACCGACGACGGCGAGGAGCACCCCGCGCACGACGTGCTCGCCGCGATCGGCGCCGCGCCGCGCACCGCGCTCGCCGAGGTCGCCGGCCTCACCCTGGCCGCGCGCGAGCAGGGCGGCGGCATCGCGGTGGACGCCGAGCTGCGCACCTCCGACCCGGACATCTACGCCGCCGGCGACGTCGCCAGCGCCGAGCACCCGCTGCTGGGCATCCGGCTGCGCGTCGAGCACTGGGCGAACGCCCTGAACGGCGGGCCGGCCGCCGCCCGCGCCATGCTCGGCCGGCCGGTGACGTACGACCGGGTGCCGTACTTCTTCTCCGACCAGTACGACCTGGGCATGGAGTTCTCCGGGCACGCCGCGCCCGGCACCTACGACCAGGTGGTGTGCCGCGGCGACGTCGGCAAGCGGCAGTTCATCGCGTTCTGGCTGCACCAGGGGCGGGTGCTGGCCGGGATGAACGTCAACGTGTGGGACGTCACCGAGCAGATCCAGCAGCTCATCCGCTCCGGCCGCCCGGTCGACCCCGACGCGCTGTCCGACCCCTCCGTCCCGCTAGCCTCGTTCCTGGACTGAGCGGCCGGACGGCAGCACGGCCGGCCGCCCGGTCGGCCCCCGGACGCCCGGCCGCCCCACCGAACGCCCAGGAAGAGGACTTGCGCACATGCCCGGCTCCGCCCCCGTCCGCACCGCCGTCGTGCCCGTCGAGGAGATATTCGCGCTGCGCTGGGCGGTGCTGCGCACCGGGCTGCCGCGGGAGACCGCGGTCTACCCGGAGGACGCCCGCGACGACGCCTTCCACGTGGCCGCGTACGACGCCGACGGCGCCGTGCGCGGCTGCGTCACCTTCTTCCCGGACGAGCTGCCCGGCGAGGCGGGCGCCGTCGCGTACCGGTTCCGCGGCATGGGCACCGCGCCCGAGGTGCGCGGCCGGGGCTTCGGCGCGGCGGCGCTGCGCGCGGGCCTGGCCGAGTGCGCGGCCCGCGGCGCGCAGCTGGCGTGGTGCAACGGCCGCACCTCGGCGGCCGGCTTCTACGAGCACCAGGGCTTCACCGCGATCGGCGAGGAGTTCGTCCTGGAGCCCAGCGGCCCGCACTACGTCTTCGTCACCAAGGACCTCGGCTGAGCCGCTGCCGCCCTCCGCACGCCCGCCCGGCCGCCGGGCCCGGCCCCGGCCGCCCTGTCCGCCGCGCGCCGTAGACTTCCCCCGTGGCCGGGCGGATCAGGGACGAAGACGTGAAAGCGGTACGCGACGCCGTCCCCATCGACGCGGTCGTCTCCGAATATCTCCAGCTCAAGAACGCCGGCGGCGGCAACCTCAAGGGCCTGTGCCCCTTCCACGACGAGAAGTCCCCCTCCTTCCAGGTCAGCCCGAGCAAGGGCCTCTATCACTGTTTCGGCTGCGGCGAGGGCGGGGACACGCTCGCGTTCGTGATGAAGGTGGACCACCTGTCGTTCACCGAGGCGGTGGAGCGGCTGGCGGGGCAGGCCGGGATCACGCTGCGGTACGAGGAGGGCAGCCACGTACCGGGGCGGCAGCAGGGGGAGCGCATCCGGCTGGTCGAGGCGCACCGGGTGGCCGCGCAGTTCTACCAGGAGCAACTGGCCTCCGCCGAGGCCGAGATCGGGCGGCGGTTCCTGGCCGGGCGGGGCTTCGACCAGGCCGCGGCCGAGCACTTCGCGGTGGGGTACGCGCCTGGCCGGGACCACCTGGTGCGGTATCTGCGCGGGAAGGGCTTCTCCGACAAGGAGTTGATCACCGCGGGCCTGGCCTCGGAGAGCCGTCGCGGCGGCGCGATCGACCGGTTCCGCGGCCGGCTGATCTGGCCGATCCGCGACATCACCGGCGAGGTCGTCGGCTTCGGCGCGCGCAAGCTGCGCGAGGACGACCAGGGGCCGAAGTACCTGAACACCTCCGAGACGCCGCTCTACCGCAAGTCGCAGGTGCTGTACGGGATCGACCTGGCGAAGAAGGAGATCGCGCGGACCGGCCGCGCGGTGGTGGTCGAGGGCTACACCGACGTGATGGCCTGCCACCTGGCCGGGGTGACCACCGCCATCGCCACCTGCGGCACCTCCTTCGGCGGCGACCACATCAAGATCCTGCGCCGGCTGCTGATGGACAACTCCGGCGCGGAGGTGGTGTTCACCTTCGACGGCGACGAGGCCGGGCAGAAGGCGGCGCTGCGGGCGTTCGAGGACGACCAGAAGTTCGCCGCCGAGACGTCGATCGCGATCACGCCGGGCGGCATGGACCCGTGCGAGCTGCGGCTGGCCGAGGGCGACGCGGCGGTGCAGCGGCTGATCGACGGCCGCACCCCGCTGTTCGCGTTCGCGCTGCGCTCGATCGTCTCGCGCTACAACCTGGACACCGACGAGGGCCGGGTCGCCGCGGTGGACGCGGCGGTCCCGGTGGTGGCCGCGATCAAGAACCAGGCGCTGCGCGACCGTTACGCGATCCGGCTGGTCGGCATGGCGGGGATCGCCAGTCAGGCCGAGGAGCAGTCGATCATCCGCCGGGTGCGGGCGATGTCCCGGGCCCGGGCGGCCGGCGGCGCCGGCCGTGGCGAGCCAGTGCGGGCCGGCGGGCCCGGCCGCGGCGGTCCGGGCGGCGGCTACGGGCCGGGCCCCGGCTACGGTCCCGGCGGCCCTGGCCGCGGTCCGGGCGCGGGTCCCGGCGGCTACGGTCCCGGGCAGCCGTCCGGGCCGGGCGGTCACGGCGGCCAGGGCGGACCCCAGCCGCCCCGCGGCCCCCGGCTGGACCTGCGCAGCCCGGCCCACCGGGTGGAGCGCGAGCTGCTGAAGATGGCGCTGCAGTACCCGCAGCTGGTCTCCCCGGCCTTCGACGCGTACGGCGAGGACGAGTTCACCGGTCCCCCGTACGCCGCGGTGCGCCGGGTGATCGCGGCGGCCGGCGGGGTCGAGCAGGCCGACGCGGAGTACCTCACCCGGGTCCGGGAGGCCGCGCCGGACGACACCGTGCGGATGATGGTCACCGAGCTGGCCGTCGAGCCGGTGATGCACAAAATTCCCGAGCTGTACGCGGGCGAGGTGCTGGTCCGGGTGCGGATGCTCGCGGTCGAGCGGCGGGTCGCGCAGGTGCTGGCCCACCAGGCCCGGCTGGCGGCGCAGGGCGTGCGCGCGGACGCGCCGGAGATGACCGCGACGCAGGGCGAGCTGTGGGCGCTGCAGCAGTACGGCCAGCGGCTGCGGGTCCAGGGCGCGGCGGCACTGTAGGCGACCTGCGTCGCGGGCCCGCTGCGTCAGGACCCCTGCGTCAGGGCATCTGCGGCAGGCTCCTGTGCCAGGGCATCTGCGGCAGGCTCCTGTGCCAGGCTCCTGTGCCGGCCCTCCTGCGTCACCGGGCGGACGCGGGTGGTGACGTGGTGTGAAAAAGGGGGCGCACGACCCTAGGGGCGGGGCCGCCTCGTGGGCCACACTGGGTGACGGCCCGGAGCCGCGCCCGCGCGTCGCGCGACGCCCCTTCGCGAGCCACACGTCGCGCTCACCGCGGAGGTCACTTCCGTGCAGACGCCCACACAGATCCACGCACCCGCACCGGTCGCCCTCCCGGCCCTGCCGGCGGCCCAGGACGACGCGGGCGGCGCCGACGTCCCGGATGTCCCGGATATCCCGGACGTTCCCGACGTCCTCGACGGCGCCGCCGACGACCCGCTGCCGCGGGTCCCCGAGCAGCGCGCCCAGTCCTCCGCCGGCCCCACCGCGGACCTGTTCCGCCAGTATCTGCGCGAGATCGGCCGCGTCCCGCTGCTCACCGCCGAGGAGGAGGTGGACCTCGCGCGCCGGGTCGAGGCCGGGCTGTTCGCGGAGGAGAAGCTCGCCGCGTTCCCCGACCTGGACTCGCAGGACTCGCAGCTCGCGGTGGACCTGGACCGGCTGGTGGTGCTCGGCCGGATGGCCAAGCGCCGCCTGATCGAGGCGAACCTGCGGCTGGTGGTCTCGGTGGCGAAACGATACGTCGGACGCGGCCTGACCATGCTCGACCTGGTCCAGGAGGGCAACCTCGGACTGATCCGCGCGGTGGAGAAGTTCGACTACGCGCGCGGCTACAAGTTCTCCACGTACGCGACCTGGTGGATCCGCCAGGCGATGTCGCGGGCGCTGGCCGACCAGGCCCGCACCATACGGGTGCCGGTGCACGTGGTCGAGCTGATCAACCGGGTGGTGCGGACGCAGCGCAGCCTGCTGCAGGAGCGCGGCACCGAGCCGACCACCGAGGAGGTCGCCGCCCGGCTGGAGCTGACCCCGGAGCGCGTGAGCGAGGTGCTGCGGCTGGCCCAGGAGCCGGTGTCGCTGCACGCGCCGGTCGGCGAGGAGGAGGACGTCGCGCTCGGCGACCTGATCGAGGACGGCGACGCGGCCTCGCCGGTGGAGTCCGCGGCGTTCCTGCTGCTGCGCGAACACCTGGAGGCGGTGCTGTCCACGCTGGGCGAGCGCGAGCGCCGGGTGGTGCAGCTGCGCTACGGGCTGGTCGACGGCCGGGCGCGCACCCTGGAGGAGATCGGCCGGATGTTCGGCGTCACCCGCGAGCGCATCCGCCAGATCGAGTCCAAGACGCTCGGCAAGCTCCGCGACCACGCCTTCGCCGACCAGCTGCGCGGCTACCTCGACTGACTCCCCGCCGCCGGCTCCAGCACGATCCACGTCCGGCCCGGGTGCAGCGGCAGCGTCCGTCCGCCGACGGTGTACGCGGTGCCGTCGTCCTCGCCGGGGCGGTTCCAGCGGGCGGCGTACGAGCGGCCGTCGCGCAGCACCTCGGCCGTCCCGCTGCCGACGGTCTGCGAGAACGGCACGAAGCCGGTGCGGCTGTGGAAGCGCGACTCCTTGACGGTCACGTGCTGCACGATCACGTTGTCCGCGGTCCACGGCGAGCGCACGCCGTCCATGGAGACGCGGTAGCGCGTGCCGTCCCAGGCGAAGGAGAACCGCGCCGAGGGCATCGACGCCGAGGCCCTCGTCCCGGCGCGCCCGCCGGGCGGGACCGCCGCGGCGAACCGCAGGCCGATGTCGGCCGCCGTCCCGGCCCGGTCGGCCACCCCCTTGGTGCGCAGGTACTCGTTGTGCGGGGCGGGCCGGTCCTGGCGGCGGAAGAACGCGCCGGTGCCGGTGACCGGGACGAGGTCCGCGTCGGACCTGAGCACCGGGAGCAGCTTGCTCTGCGCGCCGGAGAAGGCCAGCGCGGGCCGGTCGTAGGCGGCCAGGAGCTGTAGATCGGTCTCGCGGGCGCTGCGCACCGGGCCGACCACCGCGGGCAGCCGGTGCGTGTCGAAGACCGCCATCAGCCGGGACAGGCCGCCCTCGACCTCGATGGCGTACACCAGGTCGGCGTCGTCCAGGCCGGTGGCCGGGCGGGCCGGGCCGACGTTGTCGATCTTCACGGCCAGCACCCGGCCCGCGCCGCCCGGTTCGCCGGTGAGCACCGAGCGGGAGGAGGAGGGCGGCGCGGTCGGGCTCGCGCCGCCGCCCTTGTCCGTGCACGCCGAGGCGAGCAGCAGCGCGAGGACCGCCGCCGTGCCCGTGACCGCCGCCCGCGCCCGCCGCATGTCCATGACCTCAGTGTGCCCCGGCGGACCGCCCCCGTATCCGCCGGCCGGTCCGCCGGACCGCGCCCGCGCCCGCCGGTCAGTCCACCTCCGCCACCGCCTGCGCGAACTGCGCCGCGTACAGCCGGGCGTACGCGCCCTGCGCCGCCAGCAGCTCGTCGTGGGTGCCCTGCTCGACGATGGAGCCGGACTCCATCACCAGGATCACGTCCGCGTCCCGGATGGTGGAGAGCCGGTGCGCGATGACGAAGCTGGTGCGGCCGTGGCTGAGCTTGGCCATCGCCCGCTGGATCAGCACCTCGGTGCGGGTGTCCACCGAGCTGGTCGCCTCGTCCAGGACCAGGATCACCGGGTCGGACAGGAACGCGCGGGCGATGGTGATCAGCTGCTTCTCGCCGGCGCTGACCCCGCTGCCCTCGTCGTCGATGACGGTGTCGTAGCCGTCGGGCAGGGTGCGGATGAAGCGGTCGGCGTGCGCGGCCCTGGCCGCCTCCTCGATCTGCTCGCGGGTGGCGTCCTCGTGGCCGTAGCCGATGTTCTCCGCGATGGTGCCGCCGAACAGCCAGGTGTCCTGGAGCACCATGCCGATCGCGGCGCGCAGCTCCTCGCGGGACATCGCGGCCACGTCCACGCCGTCCAGGGTGATCCGGCCGTCGTCCACCTCGTAGAACCGCATCAGCAGGTTGACCAGGGTGGTCTTGCCCGCGCCGGTCGGGCCGACGATGGCCACGGTGTGGCCCGGCTCGACCTTCAGCGACAGGTCGTCGATCAGCGGCTTGTCCGGGTCGTAGCGGAAGCTGACGCCCTCCAGCGCGACGCGCCCGGTCAGCTCGGCCGGGCGGGCCGGGGCCTTGGGCTCGGCGGACTGCTCGTCGGCGTCGAGGAGTTCGAAGACCCGCTCGGCCGAGGCGACGCCGGACTGGATCAGGTTGGACATGCTCGCGACCTGCGTCAGCGGCTGGCTGAACTGCCGCGAGTACTGGATGAACGCCTGCACGTCGCCGATCGACAGCGCGCCGGAGGCCACCCGCAGCCCGCCGACCACCGCGACCAGCACGTAGTTGAGGTTGCCGATGAACATCATCAGCGGCTGGATGGTGCCGGAGATGAACTGGGCGCGGAAGCCGGAGCGGAACAGCGCCTCGTTCTCCTTGCGGAAGATCTCCTCGGACTCCTCGGCGCGGCCGAAGACCTTCACCAGCGAGTGGCCGGTGTACATCTCCTCGATGTGCGCGTTGAGCGTGCCGGTGGTCTTCCACTGCTGCACGAACTGCGGCTGCGCGCGCTTGCCGACCCGGGTCGCCACCAGCATCGTGACCGGCACGGTGACCAGTGCCACCAGCGCCAGCAGCCAGGAGATCCAGAACATCATGGCCAGCACGCCGAGGATGGTCAGCAGCGAGTTCACCAGCTGGCCCATCGTCTGCTGCATGGTCTGGCCGATGTTGTCGATGTCGTTGGTGGCGCGGCTGAGCACCTCGCCGCGCGGCTGCTGGTCGAAGTACGACAGCGGCAGCCGGGACAGCTTGGCCTCGACCTCGCCGCGCAGCCGGTACACCGCGCGGTTGATGACCTTGGTGGCCAGCCGCATCTGGAAGACGCTGACCACCGCGGCGCCCAGGTAGACCGCCAGCGCCAGCAGCAGCACGTTGCGGATGGCGTCGAAGTCCATGCCCTGGCCGGGCGTGAAGTCGATGCCGGAGAGCATGTCGGCGACGCCGCCCTTGCCGTGCGCCCGCAGGTAGTCCAGCGCCTGGTCCTTGGAGGCGCCGTGGATCTGCCGGCCGATCACGCCGGCGAAGATCAGGTCGGTGGCGTGGCCGAGGATGCGCGGTCCGGTCACCGTCAGCGCCACGCTGCACGTGCCGAGCGCGAGGACCGCGTAGAGCCAGTAGCGGTCCGGCCGCATCAGGCCGATCAGGCGCCTGAGCGAGCCCTTGAAGTCCATCGACTTCTCGATCGGGCCGCCGCTCATGAAGCGGGCCGGGCCGGCCATCGGGGCGGGGCCGCGGCGGGTGGGCGCGGCGGGTCTGCCGGGGCCGGGCGTGCCGCCGGGCCCCTTGCCGCCGGGTCCCTGGCCTCCGGGCCCCTGGCCTCCGGGGCCGGGCTTTCCGCCGCCCGGAGCGGGTGCGTCGTCGCTCACGCCGCGGCCTCCTGCTCGGTCAGCTGGGACAACACGATCTCCCGGTACGTCTCGTTGGTCTGCATCAGTTCCGCGTGGGTCCCGGTGCCGACGACGCGGCCCTCGTCCAGGACCACGATCCGGTCGGCGTCGCGGATGGTGGACACCCGCTGGGCGACGATCACCACCGTCGCCTGCGCGGTCTCCGCGGCCAGCGCGCGCCGCAGCGCCGCGTCGGTGGCGTAGTCCAGCGCGGAGAAGGAGTCGTCGAACAGGTAGATCTCCGGGCGGCGCACCAGCGCGCGGGCGATCGCCAGCCGCTGCCGCTGGCCGCCGGAGACGTTGGAGCCGCCCTGCGCGATCGGCGCGTCCAGGCCGCCTTCGAGGGCGCTGACGAAGTCGCGGGCCTGCGCGACCTCCAGGGCGTGCCACAGCTCCTCGTCGGTGGCGTCGGGGTTGCCGTAGCGGAGGTTGGAGGCGACCGTGCCGGAGAAGAGGTACGGCTTCTGCGGCACCAGGCCGACGGTCCGGGCGAGCAGTTCGGGGGCGATCTCGGTGACGTCCTCGCCGTCGACCAGCACCCGGCCGCCGGTCGCGTCGTACAGCCGGGGAATCAGCCCGAGCAGGGTGGACTTGCCGCTGCCGGTGGAGCCGATCACCGCGGTGGTCTCGCCGGGCCTGGCGACCATGTCGACCCCGCGCAGCACCGCGGCCTCGGCGCCGGGGTAGGCGAAGTCCACGTCGAACAGCTCCAGTTCGCCGTGCCGGCGCAGCGTCGTCACCGGCGCGGTGGGCGGCACCACGCTGGACTCGGTGGTCAGCACCTCCTGGATGCGCTCGGCGGACACCTCGGCGCGCGGCACCATCATGAACATGAAGGTGGCCATCATCACCGACATCAGGATCTGCATCAGATAGCTGAGGAACGCGGTCAGCGCGCCGACCTGCATGCCGCCGCTGTCGATGCGGTGCGCGCCGAACCACAGCACGGCGACGCTGGAGAGGTTCACGATCGCCATGACGGTGGGGAACATCAGCGCCATCAGCCGGCCGGTGGCCAGCGACACCGCGGTCACCTCGTCGTTGGCGACGCCGAACCGCCGCTGCTCGTAGTCGTCCTTGACGAAGGCGCGGATCACGCGGATGCCGGTGATCTGCTCGCGCAGCACCCGGTTCACGGTGTCGATGCGCTTCTGCATGGTGCGGAACAGCGGCCGCATCTTCCGTACGATCAGGCTCACCGCGATGCCCAGCACCGGCACCACGGCCAGCAGCAGCGAGGACAGCGGGACGTCCTGGCCGAGTGCCATGATGATGCCGCCGACGCACATGATCGGCGCCGAGACCATCATGGTGAAGGTCATCAGCACCAGCATCTGCACCTGCTGGACGTCGTTGGTGGTGCGGGTGATCAGCGAGGGCGCGCCGAACTGGCCGACCTCGCGGGCGGAGAAGCTCTGCACGGTGGCGAAGACCGAGGTGCGGATGTCCCGGCCGACGGCCATGGCGGTGCGGGCGCCGAAGTAGACCGCGCCGACGGCGCAGCACACCTGGACGACGGTGACGCCCAGCATGGTGGCGCCCATGCCGACGATGTAGCCGCTGTCGCCCTTGACCACGCCGTTGTCGATGATGTCGGCGTTGAGGGTGGGCAGGAACAGGGCGGCGATGGTCTGCACGAGCTGCAGCAGCACGAGCAGGCCGATGGGCCGCCGGTACGGGCGCAGATGGGAGCGCAGGAGTCGGATCAGCACACTGAATTCCTCGGGTCTGCGGTGGCTGCGGGGGGTCTGCTCCGGCAGCGAAGCTGAGTGTGGCGTGGACGCCTCACCGATGGAGGACGCGCGGTTCGGCCGGTGGGTTGAGCCCAGGCACCTTACTCTCCGGGGCGACTGGGGCGCAGGGGTTTTGTCGCCGCGGGCATGACTGCTCGCGACACGTCGACGATATATCGTCGAAGCGTCGGTCGGCCAGCGCGGGGGCAGCGCCCGCGGTCAGGCGGGGCGGGGCGCGCGCAGGCTGTCGAAGGCTCCGGGGTGGGTGTGGTCGCGCACCGCGCGGAACTGCTGGCGCACCGCCGTGCCGACCGCCGCCTCGTCGCCCGGCTCCAGCAGCCGCACCGCCGCCTGGCGCCACGGCGGCAGCTCGTCCTGCGCCCGCGACCCCAGCACCGCGCCCAGCGACCACGCCGCCTGCCGGGCCGCGCCCAGCGCCGCGTACTCGCCCGGGGGCGGCACCGCCACCAGCGTGCCGAACAGCGCCGGCGCGATCGCCTGCACCGCGGGCAGCTCGGCCGCCGCGCCCAGCAGGAACACCCGGTGCACCGGCACGCCCTTGTCGCGCAGCACGTCCAGCGCGTCGGTCAGCGCGCACAGCATGCCCTCGAAGGCCGCCCGCGCCAGGTGCTCCGGCTTCATCGACTCGCGCCGCAGCCCGGCCAGCGTGCCCGCGGTGTGCGGCAGGTCGGGGGTCCGCTCGCCCTCCAGATAGGGCAGCAGCACCAGGCCGTACGCCCCCGGCGTGGACCGCAGCGCCAGCTCCGAGAGGCCCGCGAGGTCGGTGCCGAGCAGCTCGGCGGCGCCGCGCAGGGTCCGTACGGCGTTGCGCACCTGGACCAGCGGCAGGTGGTTGCCGGTGGCGTCGGCGTACCCGGTGATCGTGCCGGTGGGGTCGCCGAGCGCCTCGTGGTGCACGGCGAAGACCGTGCCGCCGGCGCCGAGGGAGACCACCGCGTCCCCCGGGCCGAGGCCCAGGCCCAGCGCGGCGGCCATCGTGTCGCCGGTGCCCGCGGAGATGAGCAGGCCCTCGGGGGTCTGCCCGGCCGGCTCGGCGGGCGCGAGCACGTCCGGCAGCTGCACCTGGTGGCCGAGCGCCAGCTCCACCAGGTCGGTGCGGTACGCGCCGGTCGCCGCCGACCAGTAGCCGGTGCCGGAGGCGTCGCCGCGGTCGGTGGTGCGGCGCAGGCCAGGCCCAGCAGCTGCCAGACCAGCCAGTCGTGCGGCAGCATCACCTGCGCGACGCGCTTGGCCGCGGCCGGCTCGTGCTGCGCCAGCCAGCGCAGCTTGGCCACCGGGTGGCCGGACTGCGGCACCGTGCCGACCGCCTCCGCCCAGGCGGCCGGGCCGCCCAGCTCGTCGGCGAGGTCGGCGGCCTGCACCTGGGCGCGCTTGTCGCCGCGCAGCAGCGCGGGGCGCACGGTCACGCCGCCGGCGTCCAGGGCGAGCAGGCCCTGCTGCTGCCCGGAGATGCCGATGGCCTGCACGCCCTCCAGCACACCGCCGGCCGCCGCCTCGCCCAGCGACAGCAGCCAGGCCTGCGGGTCGAGCTCGGTGTGCTTCTCCCCGTCCCCCAGCGGGTGCGGGGCGTGCCCCTGCTTGAGCACCGCGCCGCTGTCGGTGTCGCACACGACGATGGTGGTGCCTGTGGTCGAGCTGTCTATTCCGGCGACTTTCCCCATGCCGTGATGATGCCGCACGGCGGGCGTGCCGCGCGTGCGGAAGCGGATGCGGACGTCAGGTCGGGCGATCGGCGCCCGGCGCCCGGGGGCGGGGCCCGGTCGGCGACCGGGTCCCGGAGGGGGGTCGGGGTCGAGCCCGGCCGGGCTGGGGGATCGGCCCGGCGCCCGGGGTCAGGTGTTGCTGGTGCCCCAGTCGTCGTCCGGGCCGTGGCCGTTGCGCAGCGAGCGGACCCTGCTGGCCACCGCGTCGGGCATCCGGTCGCCGATCCGCGAGGTGACCTTGTCCGCGGTCTTGGACGCCGCGCTGCGGCTCTGCTGCACGGCGGACTCCGCGGTGTTGCGCACCGCGGGGTTCTGCGCGACCTTCTGGGCGGCGGCACGCAACTGCTCGTACCGCTCGCGTCCCGCGCGTGCTCCGAGCACGTATCCGACGAGTGCTCCCGTGATGAACGTCAGCCGGTGCATCGGCTCCACCCTTTCGCTGTGTCGGGTCGCGGTGTGGACCGCGCCGCGCTGTGACGGGCTGTCCCGCGCCTACCCTGCGTGGGCCGGGAGCAACCCCGGACACCGGCGATAGGGCAACCCCGCGCACAAGCGGTTGGCGGAGCACCCCCTCGCTTGCGCTAATGTATGTGCAGCACCGAGCGCGCGCCCCCCGGGAGATCCGGGCGGGTGCATTCGGTGCACACAGGGCGATCCTCCGTAGCTCAATTGGCAGAGCAGCCGGCTGTTAACCGGCAGGTTACTGGTTCGAGTCCAGTCGGGGGAGCTCGGTCCTCCGTAGCTCAATTGGCAGAGCAGCCGGCTGTTAACCGGCAGGTTACTGGTTCGAGTCCAGTCGGGGGAGCGCACGACGAGGGACCCCGCGAGGGGTCCTTTTCCATGCCCGTTCCATGCCCGCGCCCGCTTTCCCCGCGCTCGCCCCGCCGCCCCCCGGGCCTCTCACCGCGCCCCGCGCCGGGCCCCGGCAGCCGCTCCCGTCACACCCCGGCGTCCACCCGGCGACGCGGACATGACCCGAGCGGGCGACACATCGTATGAGCGGCTATGCTGCGGCAGACGACGCGCACGACGTGGAGGACGCGCCGTACGGGGCGGTAGCTCAGCCGGTTAGAGCAGCGGACTCATAATCCGTCGGCCGTGGGTTCGAGTCCCACCCGCCCCACCCTGCGCCCGGTGAGGCGCACCCCGCCCGGCCTGCGAGGACCCGGCCGCGCGGCTCGCGGTGAGAGCGATGTCCGGCGCGGCGCCCCCGGCCGGTGAGCCCGGGGTGAGCCCGGAGGTTCCCGCCACGGCGATCGGGCGGGCCCGCGGCACGAGCCTGGCCGCACGCTCCGAGACCGCGCGATCGACCTCCGGGAGCAGGCTGGTGTAGGTGTCGGACGTGAGCGTGATCGTGGAGTGCCGCAGCATTTCCTTGATCGTGTGCAGGTCCCCGCCGCCGGCGTGAGCGAGTGTTGCGGCCACGTGCCGCAGGTCGCGCACGTTGATGGGAGGCAGGGCCGAAGCTTTCACGATTCGACGGAAGGCGTGGGACAGCATCTCCGGGTGCAGCGGGCTGCCGTCCTCCTGCGTGAAGACCTTCCCGGAGTTCCGCCACCCCTCGCCCCACGTGCGGCGTTCTGCGCGCTGCCGCGCACGATGGCGGCGCAGCACCTGCACGGTCAGGCTGTCGAGGTGGATGGGCGAGGCGCTCCCGTCGGTCTTGGGCGCCGACTCGTAGGGCCTCCATCCGTCCTGGACGATCTCCTTCGCCGGAGTGAGCAAGGCCGCTTCCAAGTCGATGTCCACCCACTCCTGGCCCACCGCCTCCCCCCGTCGCAGGCCGCGGAACGCGATGAGGTGAAAGGCCGCGTAGAGCCGATCATCCTCCGCCTCGTCCAGGAACGCCCCCAGCTGCGGTGGCATCCAGACCATCACAGGCCCAGGTATCTCCCCTGTCTCCCGCCACCTGCGAACCCGTTCATCCGTCCACAGCAGCGGCTTGGGCCGTTTGCCCGAGTCCAGCTCGACGTGCTCCGCGGCGTTGAAGACGATCAGCTGGCGTGCGATGGCCGCGTTCAAGGCGGCTCGGAGCGTGGAGCGGATGCGCTGCCTCGTCGCCGGCCCCGTCGGCCGGCGGAACGGCGGCATTCCGGCGAGCACCGCCCGTTCCGCCGAGAGGCGTTCGCGCTCCCGTGCGTTGGGAGCCCCGGCCTTGCCTGGGGTGCACCGTGCCACCTGCGCGTGCCGTGCCTCGTTCTCGGCGACGATCACCTCGTTGTCATCCTTGATGGCGTCGAACATCTCCTGCACGTGGCCGACATTCAATCGGTCCAGCCGTATGTGCCCGATGCGGGGAGTCAGATGGTTCTTGATGTGGGAGGCGTAGCCCCGCGTCGTCGTACGCCGCGTCTTCTTCGCCGCCAGCCACGTCTCCAGCCACTGGCCCACGGTCATGTCCGACCGCAGGTCGACCCCTGCGTGGAGCTTGCGCCCCACACCACCTTGCCGCCGGGCTCGATCTCGTGGCCCCACGCTTGTGCCAGGCATGCCACCAGCAGCAGACCGCGCCCCGACTCCTGCTCGGTGCCGGGCGTGTGGAGGCGGGGCCGGTGCGTGCTGCCGTCACGCACGCCGATGGTGAGCATGCCTTGCGACAGCCACAGCAACAGGGCGCACCGGGCGGGTTGCCGTCCGGGCTGACCAGTAGGCACGCTCGCATGCCGCTGGGCGTTGGTGAGCAATTCGGACGCGATCAACAGGGCGTCGTCCATGACCGATTCCGGCACACCCCACTGGGTGCACACCGCATGCACGTGTGCCCTGCCCCAGCGCGCCATGTTCGCGTCGGATGCGAGATCCAACCGGCTGCTCAAGAGCGGTCCGCCGCTGACCATGGTCACCTCCGACAGGGCGTCGACGAGGCGGCGACGGTTCGCGCGCCCCGGTGGCTGCACGCACTACGCAACCGCACCGTCATGCACGGCGGTACCGTTGGAGCAATGCCAGGACTTGCACGACTTGAAAGTCGGCGTCCAGTGGGAGGGGCTCGCGTGGACCGTCAGCCGAACGAACACCTGGCTCGCCTGCTGGAAGAGGCCGACTGGACGTACCGGCAATTCGCCCAGGCCGTGAACCGTCTCGGTGCCGAACGGGGCAGGGGCTTCGCATACGACGAGTCGTCGGTGAAACACTGGCTGGACGGCACGCAGCCGCGGAAGGTGGCGCGGGCCGTCGTGGTCGAGGCTCTCTCGCGGCGTGTCGGTCGTCCCGTGACGCTGGAGGAGGCGGGGCTCGGTTCTTCGATCGCCCTGTCCGAAAAAGGCGTTGTCTCCCCGGTCGGTCTGAACACGATTGAGGGACTGGTGGACACGGGAAGGGCGGACATGGATCCCTCGAGGCGCGCGGTGCTGTCGACCGCCCTGTACTCCGCGACGCTCGCGGTGCCGGGCTTCGCCGAAGCCGACGAGACACTCGACCGCCTGGAGCACCAGGCCGCGGGCCGGACGGTGCGTATCGGCGCCGGCGACGTCGCCGTGGTGCAGAGCATGACGGACAAGATCGCGGACATTCTCGACGAATTCGGCGGGGCCCACGCGCGCCCCATGGCCGCGGCGTTCATCGTGAACTCCGTCGCCTCGTACCTGCGCGCGGACGGCACGGAGTCGGTGAAGAACCAGATGCGCGCGGCAGCTGCCGACCTGGTCTATCTCACGGGATGGATGGCGATGTACGAGCGTGCCCACGGTCTCGGCCAGCGCTACTATCGCCAGGCACTCGGGCTGGCCAAGGCCGGCGACGACCAGGTCACCTACTGCCGCACGCTGCGCGGGATGGCGTTGCAGGCCGCGAACCTCAAGCACGCCAACAAGGCCCTGTCGCTGGCCGATTCCGCGGCCGAGGCCGCGCCTCGTTCCGGCCCGCGCCTGCAGGCGTTTCTGCGCGGACAGCAGGCCCACGGAGCGGCCCTGGTCGGCGACCGTCGTCTCGCTTTCGCCCATCTCGCCGACACCGAGGCGGCGTTGTCGAAGGCCGACAACCGCAGGGACGCGATCGGCGGATACGACCAGGCGGCGTACCACTTCCACGTGTCCAGCGTCCTGTACGCCCTGGGCGACCTTCCGGGGTCCATCGAGGCGATGAAGGCGTCGAACCGGGCACGTCCGGCGGTCGAACGCCAGGGCAACGCCCACGCCAACGGTCTGCTCGCCCAGCGCGAGATGGAGTTGGGACACCTGGAAGCGGCGTGCGAGACATGGCACGCGTTCCTCGACGACTACGCCACGCTGGCCTCCGCCCGCGCCGACGAGCACTTCGACGTGCTGCGCCGCCGCATCCGCCCCCACCTGGGCAACGCGAAAGCACGCGAACTGAACACCCGCGCAAGGGAGATGGCCGAGCAGAAGGCTTTGCGCTGACCCGGCAGCCCGCTCAGGCGAGCGCGGCCAGGATGCGGGCCTCGCGTTCGGGGGGGCGATGCCGTGTTCCACCCAGCGTGGGTGACCACGGCTGGAAACTATCGAGTCGAGGGCTCTACTTTGGGGACGGTGACCTACGACATCATCTTCGCGCGTCGGCGTCCTGGCCGCACCCTCCTGGAGACGTTGGAGGATCGCGCCGCGGAGTACGACCCGGACGCCGAATCGGTGCCCATCGTTGTGACCACGGACCAGCGCGCGGTATGGGAGCGGATCCTGCAGCGGGTCACTGCGGAGGTCGGGCCCGTTACCTCACAGGAGTACCTCTACAGCCTGACCTTGTGGCGGGACGGCCCTGCTGGCCACCTCCAAGTGGACTACGCCGGGGACTCGGCCGACATCGAGATCGCCTACCGCTACCCGGGAAAGGCGGCATTGCCGATCATCGCAGAGGCGTACCGCGTCGCACACATAATCGAGGAAACGACCGGACTCGAAGGCTACGACGGGCAGACCGAACAGCCCATCGCGGTCGGCGACATCGAAGCGGCTGCTGCCAAACTCGCCGGCATCGCCCGTTGGGCCCAAGACAACCTCAGCTGACACCGACCCTCGTGCTACGACCAGCAGCGCGACCTCATCGCCCCAAGCAGGCGAACGCTGTCTGATACGGCACTAGTTGCGAGCCCTTCGGGCTGATGAGGGACCTCTTGTCGTCCAGTGCGCCGATCACCAGATCGGGTTGCGAGATCTTCGGGTTGATGAGGGACGCGAACGTTTGCTTCCGCCGGTCCCAAAGCGGCCACGCACCGTCATCAGCCCGAGAGGGTCCGAAATCCCGATGTGCCTCATGTCCAGGCCAGAGCACACGCGTCGTTATCAGCTTGCGACGATTCGGAAGAGGCAAACGGACCACCGGCGCCTCGTCAGTGCGGTCGTCATTTGAGCCGAGAAGGGTCAGAACCTCCGGGTGTGCTCGGCTCTCGCCGTTACCAGCCCAGAGAATTGGGCTGGCGTAGCACTTGGCCCCCACGACGGTCGGCAACCCGCGTCGGCCACAGCTGGATGCTGTCGCCTTCACTCCCACCCAACGTCGCCCTCCTTCGGCTCAAGCTGCCTTCGCCGAATCGGCCCCCGCGCCCGCGCGCGGAGCGAGGATGGTCATGCGACTGTCGGCGGCGGCGCGGGACGGGTGAGCATCTCCCACCGGGCGATGGCGGCGCCGTACGGCCCCCACCGTCGGTCGGCCCTTCCACGTCCGGGGTCGTCCGCGCCCAGAGCGGCAGGACCACCGCCAACAGCGGCGGACGCCAGCCCGCGCCCAGACGGCGCCCAGGGGTGCCGGTGTCGCTCGCCCGGGGGGTGGGCAGCAGCCACTCCAGCTCGTCGGCCAGGTTCGGCCCCTGACCGCCGTTCTTCCTTTTGGCCGGGTGCTGGGAGCCGCCGTTGCTGCCGATGTTACTCGTCGGCGTTTCGCGGTGCCCCAGCCCTCGGAGGGCCGCTGCTGGAACAAGCCGAGGCTGTCGCGGTCGCCGTAGGCGAGGTTGCGCAGGCCGCTCTCCTGCAGCGCCGTCGCCAGCGCCACGACCTGCCCGCGGGCCGGAATGCCCATGGCCAGACCGGTGGCCGCGACGGTCTTGGCGTTGGGCACCTGCTCGGCCGGATCGTCCAGCCCCGCAACCGTGACGGTGTCGGCGCCGCTGCCGTCCACAATGGCTTTCACCTGAGCGGCAACCGCCGCCGTATCCACAGTCTGTGTGCCGCCGGTGGAACACGAGGCCGCCGCGCTGCCGGCCGTGATGCCCAGCAGCGGAACGGCCAGCAGCAGCGGACCGGCGGCGGCCAGACCGACGACGACTCCGGCGGTCTTCTTCATCGCCGCCACCGCTCGATATGGCAAACGGCGTTACCGGTACGCGAAGTTGGGTCGGTGCCTGGGTGTATCAGGGCGTGCTGCATCGCAGCGGCTCCTCGGAATCGGTAGGAGGCGCGGTGCCGGCTTCTCGTGCACAGCCGCCGGCACCGCGCCGGTGTGAATTCCCGCTTCTGGGCGGGCCCGGGCCAAGGGAGTTGGTGGCTCCCGGACACGGGTCACTGGTTATGCGCGGCAGCCGGCCGCGCTCGTAATCTCAGGTGATACACAACAGACCCCCTGGCGAGGGTGGAAAGCCGGCTCGATGAGTGAACGTGCCTTTCCGGCGACGCGATTGGATACGCGAACACGGATCAGCACAGGTCAACCGGGGTGAAGCGGTGCTCCGCTCCGGTGACGTGGCGAGACAGTAGACCGGAAATCCGGACGCGCCAAATGACCTCTGCGCGGGCTGTGAAGCGGGCCCGGTCTCGTTAGGACGGTCCGGAATTCACGGCTACCCTCCGGCGCAACCCCCGCTCCGAACAGCTGCCTTGGCATTCCCCGGATCGGGCAGCTCTCTCGCGCCCCGAAAGGCCCCGCGCATGACCTACACGCTGCACCGAGGCGACGCCCTCACCGTGCTCAAGACGATCCCCGACCAGTCCGTGCACGCCGTCATCACCGACCCGCCGTACAACAGCGGCGGGCGCACCAGCTCCGATCGCACCGGCCGCACTGCCCGAGCCAGGTACGTCACCGCGGGAAGCGCGCACGACCTGGCCGACTTCCCCGGCGAGAACCGCGACCAGCGCTCGTACCGCTCCTGGCTGACCGAACTGCTCACCGAGTCCTACCGCACCGCGGTCGAGCACGCGGTCGCCGCAGTCTTCTCCGACTGGCGCCAGGAACCCACCACCAGCGACGCCCTCCAGATGGCCGGCTGGACCTGGTCCGGCACCATCCCCTGGATCAAACCCGCCAGCCGTCCCCGTAAGGGCGGCTTCAAACAGGCCGCGGAGTTCATCACCTGGGGCGTCAAGGGCACCCTCGACCACAGCCGCAACCTCTACCTGCCCGGCCACTTCATCGCCTCCCAGCCCCGCAAGGACCGGGTCCACATCACCCAGAAACCGATCGAGGTCATGCGGCAGCTCGTCCGCATCTGCCCCGAAGGCGGCACCGTCCTCGATCCCTTCACCGGCAGCGGCACCACCGGAGTCGCCGCCCTGCGCGAAGGCCGCCACTTCGTCGGCATCGAACTGTCCGACCACTACGCCGCCATCGCCGAACGCAGGCTCCAAGCCGAGCTGACCCAGGACGACTTCATCCTGGCCGGACCGGAAGAGTGAGGCTGGTGCACCGGAGAACCTGCACCAGCCGCCCTCCCGTTGCTGTCAGGCTGACTCGAACATCCACGGGATCAGCCCTCTCGAGGTCGACTGCCTCCGAGCCCCCGTTCCCCCGGGCCCTGCCAGGCCGCGGGGGTTCGTCGGATCACCTCCGCTCGCGCGGAGAGCACACCGCCGACGACATGCAGATCAAGGCGCAGGGCGGATCACCTCCGCTCGCGCGGAGAGCACTGCATCTCGACACGCTCGGGATTGCCGTTGACCGGATCACCTCCGCTCGTGCGGAGAGCACGTCCTGCCGACCGGCGCCGGGAAGACCGTCACCGGATCACCTCCGCTCGCGCGGAGAGCACTTGGGGTCAGCCTGATTGAGGGCCGCCTGCACCGGATCACCTCCGCTCGCGCGGAGAGCACTCGGGTCGGGTCAGGGTGATGGGCGGGGCGGGCGGATCACCTCCGCTCGCGCGGAGAGCACAGGCCGTGGTCCATGAGCATCTGGTCACGGACCGGATCACCTCCGCTCGCGCGGAGAGCACGGCCGCCTCGACATTGGCGACGTCGACGGCTACGGATCACCTCCGCTCGCCCGGAGAGCACAAGATCCTGGAGACGAAGGACTCCCTGAAGTCCGGATCACCTCCGCTCGCGCGGAGAGCACAGAATCGTCTCGGCGTAGATCAGCTCGCCAGGCGGATCACCTCCGCTCGCGCCGAGAGCAGAGACCGACGACAAGGACACCGGTGCCCAGCACCGGGGATCACCTCCGCTCGCGCGGAGAGCACGCCATCAGGTCGCCGAACTCCGACAGGCCACCCGGATCACCTCCGCTCGCGCGGAGAGCACATGTACTCGTCGTACGTGGTGTCCGGCGGGGGCGGATCACCTCCGCTCGCGCGGAGAGCACCATTCGGGGCACGCCCACGGGCCCGGGTCGATCGGATCACCTCCGCTCGCGCGGAGAGCACGGCACCCCGCACCCCGTCAGTGCCGCGGAGGCGGGATCACCTCCGCTCGCGCGGAGAGCACCCGGCAGCTCAGACCCCTTGTCCCCAGCACCGGGGATCACCTCCGCTCGCGCGGAGAGCACGCCATCAGGTCGCCGAACTCCGACAGGCCACCCGGATCACCTCCGCTCGCGCGGAGAGCACATGTACTCGTCGTACGTGGTGTCCGGCGGGGGCGGATCACCTCCGCTCGCGCGGAGAGCACCATTCGGGGCACGCCCACGGGCCCGGGTCGATCGGATCACCTCCGCTCGCGCGGAGAGCACGGCACCCCGCACCCCGTCAGTGCCGCGGAGGCGGGATCACCTCCGCTCGCGCGGAGAGCACTCCTGAGCGGGCACGCCGAGCATCGTGACGAGCGGATCACCTCCGCTCGCGCGGAGAGCACCTGGTGCAGGGCTTCGACGAGGACAGCCAGTCCGGATCACCTCCGCTCGCGCGGAGAGCACGGGTGCCGGGCCGCGGGGAGTCTTGCGAATTCCGGATCACCTCCGCTCGCGCGGAGAGCACCGGCCCTCGTCGGCGGCGATCTCCTCGACCTCCGGATCACCTCCGCTCGCGCGGAGAGCACAGCTCCGGCATGAAACCCGGGGCCAGGACGTTCGGATCACCTCCGCTCGCGCGGAGAGCACATCACGATCCTCATGACCGACTCGCACGCCGACGGATCACCTCCGCTCGCGCGGAGAGCACGGCAGCGCGAACCAGCAGGGGCGGCACAGGTACGGATCACCTCCGCTCGCGCGGAGAGCACAGCGCCCCCACGCTGCCGAGCGCGCCGGTCAGCGGATCACCTCCGCTCGCGCGGAGAGCACGCGGCTGTGGCGGCTGCGGCCCCGGTTCACGGATCACCTCCGCTCGCGCGGAGAGCACGTAGGACACCACGACGTCGCGGGCCGGGCGGCCGGATCACCTCCGCTCGCGCGGAGAGCACACGGACGCGAAGTCCGGCGTCCTGCTCACCAGCGGATCACCTCCGCTCGCGCGGAGAGCACGACCCCTGCCCCGCCGGGTGCGAGAACGGCTACGGATCACCTCCGCTCGCGCGGAGAGCACAGAGTCTCGCGCTGCTGGAACTCGGTGACGAGCGGATCACCTCCGCTCGCGCGGAGAGCACCGCGCCCCACTCAAGATCACATGCGCTGCCGCCGGATCACCTCCGCTCGCGCGGAGAGCACAAGGGGCTGTACTGGCGGCCCGGCCTGCGCGCCGGATCACCTCCGCTCGCGCGGAGAGCACCGATCCTGCCGCTGATTCCGCCGATCGCGCTGCGGATCACCTCCGCTCGCGCGGAGAGCACGGTCTGGCCAACGGCGGCGGCACCGAGACCTCCGGATCACCTCCGCTCGCGCGGAGAGCACGCCGGCACTGCCGCGACGGCCACGGACAGACCCGGATCACCTCCGCTCGCGCGGAGAGCACAGCAGCGGTCGGCGCGGTCGCACGGGCGGCGGCGGATCACCTCCGCTCGCGCGGAGAGCACACTCCTTGACGCCCGGACTGACCTGCGGGAACCGGATCACCTCCGCTCGCGCGGAGAGCACACTCCCCGGACCGTGGCGCGGTCGCGGGGCTTCGGATCACCTCCGCTCGCGCGGAGAGCACCCACATCAGCTCGATCCAGTCCTTCAGCGGAGCGGATCACCTCCGCTCGCGCGGAGAGCACGACCCCGAGCAGCAGATGATCCTCGATGCGCTCGGATCACCTCCGCTCGCGCGGAGAGCACGATCTCCGCTCCGGTGAAATCGGTGAGGCGTGCGGATCACCTCCGCTCGCGCGGAGAGCACGTGTGCTCGCGCAACTCCCGGCCGCTCGGCCGCGGATCACCTCCGCTCGCGCGGAGAGCACTGCATGTGCGCGACGAGATCCTCCAGCGCCAGCGGATCACCTCCGCTCGCGCGGAGAGCACAGCCGCTGAACGCGGGCCTCGGCCTCGGTCACCGGATCACCTCCGCTCGCGCGGAGAGCACGCGTCGCGCCAGGCTTCGGTGACTGATGGCCTCGGATCACCTCCGCTCGCGCGGAGAGCACTACATGCAGGACCAGGTGGCGGATGACGCGATCGGATCACCTCCGCTCGCGCGGAGAGCACGCCCTCAAGCGGTCGTTCTCGGCACGGAGTTCCGGATCACCTCCGCTCGCGCGGAGAGCACGCGGGCAAGTTCCAGGGCTGCGACGAGCAGCGCGGATCACCTCCGCTCGCGCGGAGAGCACAACGAGACTCGGCTGAACATGCTCAACGAGTACGGATCACCTCCGCTCGCGCGGAGAGCACTTGGCGAACCAGCCGCGGGCGGTCTTGTCCGCCGGATCACCTCCGCTCGCGCGGAGAGCACATTGTCGCCAATCCTTCGCCCGGGGGAAGGAGGGGATCACCTCCGCTCGCGCGGAGAGCACGTGTTACCCGGCGCCGCGTACACGATCAGTCCCGGATCACCTCCGCTCGCGCGGAGAGCACCCTTCCTGACCTGCGGGTCTATAGAGGCTTTGCCATGTCGTTATGGGCTGCGGGGCCTCGTGCCGCGTCGAGGGGCGTCCGGGTGGTCATGGTCCGGGAGTCTACGGGCGGCTCGGCGATTGTGCGCAGATCATCCGAGGCGGGGCGGCTTTGTCAGTGGGCGGTGCTATCCCTTCGGCATGGGGTTGGTGAGCGAAGTTCCGCCGGGTGGCGGGGCGTTGGACTGTCGGTTGTGGGGCAAGGAGAAGGGGCTGTCGCGGGCGTATCCCGTGGTGTGCCACCTGTTGGACACCGCGGCGGTGTTCCTCGTCCTGTGGGACGAGTTGCTGGGCGCGCAGATGCGGGGCAGGCTGGCGGGAGCGCTGGGGCTGGACGTCGCCGAGGCGCGGGCGGCCGGGGCGTTCTGGGCGGGGCTGCACGACCTGGGGAAGATCACGCCGCCGTTCCAGGCGCAGGTCCCGGCGGAGTTCGCGCGGATCAAGGGGGAGCCGGAGTATCTGTTCGCTCCTGGCGCCGACGCGTTGCGGGCGTTCCGGCACGAGATGGGGACGCACTGGGCGCTGGCCGGCCTGTTCGACGAGGTGGGGTATCCGGGAGGCGGGAGGATTCCCAGGCGCGCGGTGAGCCATCAGGTGGCGCAGATGCTGGGCGGCCACCACGGATGGTACGGAGCGCCGCTGAAGCCGAAGGAGCTGGCGGCGGCGAGCGCGTACCAACCGGGACTGGGTGAGGACGGATGGGAGGAGCAGCGGCGGCGCCACTTCGTACAACTGCGGCGGATCACCGGTGCCGCGGCCGTGCCCAAGGCCGGACTTCCCGCCGAACTGGCTGTCGTCGTCACCGGCTTGGTGGTGGTGTCGGACTGGCTTGCCAGCCAGACGCACGCGATCGAGCCGCGGCTGCCCGCACCGGGCTGGCGGGCGACTCCGGCGGAGCTGGACGCGCATTGGGAGGGCGCGAGCAAGGTCGCCGGCCAACTCGTGGCCGAAGCGCGGCTGGGACGCGCCCGGTTCGAGACGGTCGGCTTCGCGTCGATGTTCCCGTTCACGCCCAACCCCTTGCAGGCCGACCTGGCGGAACATCTGCCGACTCTGGTCGCCGAGCACGGCCCCGGGCTCGTCCTCGTGACCGCGCCGACGGGCGACGGCAAAACGGAGGCGGCGTTGTTCGCCGCGGCGGAACTGGGCCGGGCGGCCGACGCCCGCGGCTTCTACTTCGCCCTTCCGACGATGGCCACCGCGAACGGAATGTATCCGCGCGTCGCGCAGTTCGCCGAACGGGCACTGTCGGGCGATCGCGCGCTGACCCTGCTGCACTCGACGGCATGGCTGAACGCCGCCTACAACTCCGAGCCGACTGCGGCGCCCGAGGACGGTGACGGGGACGCGCGCAACGCGCCGCACGACGCCGCGGACAACGGCGAGTTGAGCGCCGGGCCGGCCACCGCGGTGGCGGCGGGGGAGTGGCTGCGAGGGGCGAAACGCGGGCTGTTGGCTCCGCTGGGCACGGGCACCATCGACCAGGCCCTGACCGCGGTGCTCCCCGTGTCGTACAGCGCGCTGCGGCTGTTCGGGCTCTCGGACAAGGTCTTCGTCGTCGACGAGGCGCACGCGTACGGGCCGTGGATGCACAAGCTGCTGACGCGGCTGCTCGAATGGCTCGGCGCCTTCCGCGCGCCCGTCGTGCTGCTCTCGGCGACGCTGACGGGCCGCACCGCCGCATCGCTGGTGGACGCTTACCGCCGCGGCGCCGGCTTCCAGGGCGCGACGGCAGTCGAACCCCGTTATCCCGGCTGGCTGTTCGCCGCCGCGGCCGGCGGCGAGGTCGCAGCGCCGCGCGCCACGGCCGGCGAACGTACCCGCACCGTCGAGATCGAGACCCGGCCCGTCGCATGGGACGTCGCCGACGCTCCGGAGAGCGGGCCGCGGCCGGGAGGTCGTCGAGCTGCCCTGCGCGAGGCTCTCGCTCCGGTCGTCCAGGACGGCGGCACCGCGCTGGTGTGCTGCACCACCGTCGCCGAGGCCCAGCGCACGTACCGCGATCTGCGCGCCGCCTTCCCCGACCTGGCGAAAGCGGACGGCGGCCTCAGGCTGCTGCACTCCCATTTTCCGGCCCGCGACCGGCAGCGCATCACCGACGCGTGCGAGGCCGCGTACGGCAAGCCCCGGACGCCGCAGGACATCGCCGCGCCGCGTCCGGCCTCCGTCCTGGTGGCCACCCAGGTCGTCGAGCAGTCCCTCGACCTCGACTTCGACCTGGTCGTGAGCGATCTCGCGCCGCTTGCGCAACTGCTCCAGCGGGCGGGCCGCGCGCGGCGCCACGCCCGCGGCCGGAGCGGCCGCCCGGCATGGGCGAGGCCCGAGGACCACCCCCGCCTGGTGGTACTCGAACCCGTCGAGGACGGGCAGGCCGGCCGGCCACCGCGCAGCTGGGGCTCGGTGTACGACCCCGGGTTGCTGCGCCGCACCGCGCTGCTGCTCGACGACTGCGCGGCAGCGGGCATCGCCGTGCCCACGGACGTCCAGCGCCTGGTCGACCTCGTCTATGCACCGGACTTCGTCGACGGCCTGGACGAGGCCGCGGCCCGCGAGATCCGACGCATGGACGCCGAGCGGCTGGCAGAGCAGACGGCGGAGGAACATCTCGCCGAGATCGTCGACATCTGTGGGCCCGCCGACGTGGACGGGAACCTCTACCTCCTCAGCCGAGCCGAGCCCGGTGTCACGGAGGAACTGCTCACCACACGGCTCGGCGCGGACACCGGGCGGGCGCTGTGCGTGTACGAGCAGCACGACGGCTCGCTGACCCTCGATCCGCAGGGCGCGGTTCCTCTTCCCCGGAGCGCTGCGCCGGTTCCGCGCAGGGACGTGGTGCGCGTGATGGAGCACGTCGCCCCGGTCCCCGGGAAGTGGCTGCGCGGCGAGGGCGACACCGTGGCGCCGCCGGCGGCCTGGGCGAAGCAGGCGCTTCTGCGCGACGTGGTCCTGCTCCGCATGCGGCCGAGCAGCGGAGAACCCCTGACCTGGGAGTGCCCGTTCGGCGGCTGGATCATCGCCAGCAGCCCCGAAGGGCTGGAACGCAAGGCCGGTTGACCATGCGCGATACCGCTCACCTCCGCGCACGCGGAGTCCCTCACCTCATTGTGGCCCGGAAGGGAGACCTCGTGTCGACCGGCACCCCCAACCTGCTCGAACACCCCTGGATACCGGTTCGTTGGACCGAGGACGCCTCCGCGGACCGGCCGCCGATGGTGGGCCTGCGGACCGTACTGGACAGGAGCCATGAGATCGCCGGACTCGCGGTGGCGCAGCCGCCGGCGCACTCCGCGCTGCTGCGCATCCTCTACGCTCTCACCGCCCGTGTGACCGGTTTGGACGAGGCCGGCTCCGACTGGTCCGATCGCCGTGACGGCATCGTGGGCGAAGGACGCCTGCCGCGGGCCGGCATCGACACCTACCTCTCCGCCTACGAACGCCGCTTCTCCGTCTACGACCCGGTCGGCGGCCGACCGTGGATGCAGGACCCGCGGCTTCGGGAGCAGTGCGACGCCGACAACACCGCGGGCGTGAACAAGCTGATCGTCACGCGGCCCGCCGGCAACAATCACGCCTGGTTCCGCCACGGCAGCGACGCCGCTCCCGATCTGCCGACAATCTCGGAGGCGGTTCTCAACCTGCTGGTCTGGCACTACTACGGGCCGTCGGGCCGTTGTTCGTCCCGCGAGGTCAACGGGGTCAAGACCGCGAGCATGACCGCCGGGCCGCTGCGTACGGCGCTGTCGTACCACCCCGAGGGAGACACGCTCTTCGAGACGCTGCTCGCGGGACTGGTCAGGCCGGACAGTGGTGTCCGGCGCACGGACGACCAGTGCCCGTGGGAGTTCGACGAACTGCCCGACCCCGACGGTGCGCCACGGCCGGTGACGGGGCCGTGCTCCCAGCTGACCGCGTGTTCCCAGCACGCGCTGCTGCTCGTTCCCGACGAGGAGGACGGTGAACGCGTCCGCGACGCGTTCATCACCTGGGCCTACCGGACGAAGCGCGCGACCCGCGACGACGACTTCCTGATCTGGCAGACCAGCCAGCAGGGCAACCGCTACCCGCGGCCGGCCAGTTTCCAGCGTGCGCTGTGGCGCGACCTGGACGCGCTGCTGCTGCGCGAGGCGCCGGGAGCCGCACGACCGCGGCAGCCGAAGGTCTTCGCCTACGCGGCCGACGTCTCCGAGGACCTGCGCGTGCGCGCGCTCGGCTTCGATCAGGAAGGCCAGGCGAAGGACACGCAGTTCGTCGACGCCTCCACCCCGCCGGTGCTGGGCGACGTCGAGGAGTGCAATCCGCGCACCGCCCCCGCCGTGGGCCAACTGCGGCGCCTCGGTGAGTTGTACGGGGCCGGCTGGAACGTGCGGTCCGCAGGGCGTGGGCTGAGTACACCGACAGTTCCGCAGCCGACGGCGGGGCGTGGGCGGCGCAGGCATCCGCCCGTTACTGGCCGCGGGCCGAGGCGCAGTTCTGGTCGCGTTTCCGGGCGCTCGACCGGAGCGGGCGCGCGCTGGACGCGGGTCTCGATCTCGCCGCGGCGCGCAAGGCGTTCCGGTTGATCGCCGAGGAGGCGTACGAGACGGTCACCGATCCGGTGACGCGCACCCTACGCGGTGCCCGTGCCGTCTCCCAGGCGCGCATCGAGCTGTACGGCGGCAAGCGCAAGCCCAAGGCGGCGTGACATCGCCCGCCGCGCCCGGGCCTGTACGCGCGCCGCGCACCTGGGCACCCGCATGCCGCTCGAACCCTTCCCCCGACCTCTTCGGCACGTTCAGCACATCCGACAAAGGAGTCGCCTCCGCCATGACGACGGTCACCTCAGCGCAGGACGATCCGGCGGTACCCCGTCGCGAGAAGCGCCTGGCGTTCGTCCGCTACATCGAGAACATCTGCCGTGACGATCCGGGGGCGCGGGCGGCCCTGCGCAGCGGCGTCCGGCGGGGGCTGGACGACGTACCGCGCATGCACCGCATCGTCGTGCCCGGGCTTCCCTCCCGTGGGCGGGGCCTTTCGGAGCACGAGCAGCGCGCGCACTACACGGTCGCCGCGATGCTCGCCGACCAGCCGCGTAATCGGCTCACCGCCGACGGCGGCGACGGCACCGGAGACGACGGCGCCGGTGCGGAGTTGGCGTCGCTCGCGTCGGGCGACGAACGTGCGGCCGCCGACGGTACGCCTCCCGCGGAGGGCGACCCGGTGCGTCAGGACTCGCCACATCGGCCGGCGCGGTACGGGACGAGCCTGGGCGCGTCGTTCGCCGAGGCCGTCACCACGTCACCCGGCAGAGAACGGGAGATGCGGGCCTCCGCGGCCGAGCAGCGGCTGAACCTGCTGACCCGTCAGAGCGTGAACGGTCTGCACCGGCACCTTCCCGCCGCCGTCCGCTACCTGCTCGACGTCGGCGTCCCGGTCGACCTCGCGCAGCTCCTCGACGACCTGATCGCCTGGCCCGTCCACTCCGGCCGGATCTCCCGCCGCTGGCTGCAGGACTTCTACCGGCTCCGCGACAAGGCGGTGGCCGACGATGCCGCGGCGGGCGACGAGCAGGCGCCGCTCGATCCCGCGCCGACGCAGTGACCGCGCTTACCCCGCCGCGTCCTGCCCCCGACCACCACATGATCCGTTCGCCGCACCAGGAGTCACCCATGACCGCACCCGCCCGATTCATCGACATCCACGTCCTGCAGAGCGTGCCCTTCGCCAACCTCAACCGCGACGACACGAATTCGGTCAAAACGGTTCTTTACGGCAATGTCCTGCGTACCCGCGTCAGCAGCCAGTCCTGGAAGCGCGCCCAGCGCGAGAAGTTCCAGGAGCTGATCGGCGCACAGGCCCTGCGCACCCGGCGGATCGGCGAGCGCGTCACCCGCGAGCTGCAGCAGCGCGGCTGGCCCGAGCAGCTCGCCCAGCGCGCCGGCGGGCACATCGCGGCCGGCAGCAGCATCAAGTTCGAACTGGGCAAGAAGCCCGACGACTCCAAGCAGATCGTGCCCAACAAGGTCCTGACCAACGCCATGGTCTACGTCCCCGAGATCGCGGTCGGCGAACTCGCGGACCTCGCCCAGGAGTTCCGCGAGCAGCTGGAGAACGCAGCGGACATCAAGAAGCCCACCGACAAGAGCGTCCTGCCCCAGGACCGCATCGAAGGCGTCCTGCGCTCCCGCAACGGCGTGATCAACCTCTTCGGGCGCATGCTCGCCGAGATCGACGCCGCCGGCGTCGACGGCGCCGTCCAGGTCGCCCACGCCCTGACCACGCACGGAACCGACGTCGAACTCGACTACTTCTCCGCCGTCGACGACATCACCGCCGCATGGAACGACTCCGCCGGCAGCGCCCACATGGGGCACGCCGAGTTCAGCGCCGGCACGTTCTACCGCTACGCCACCGTCGACCTGCGCGACCTGGCCGTGAACGTGGGCGACGACGCCACAGCCGTCCGCGAACTGCTGACCGCGTTCCTCCGCTCGTTCATCGAGTCCCTGCCCCAGGCCAAGAAGAACTCCACCGCCCCGCACACCATCCCGGCCCTGGCCCACATCAGCGTCCGCACCGACCGGCCCCTGTCGTACGCGGCGGCATTCGAGAAGCCGGTCGCGGCAGCGCGCGAAGGGGGCTTCACCGACAACTCCATCGAGCGCCTGGACTCCTACGCCGCGGCGGCCAACAAACTGCTCGGCGCCTCGCGCGTGCTGAACGCGGGCTGGACGAGCCTGGAGACCAAGGAACCGACCGGCCTGGGCGCCCGCGCCGACTCCTTCGACGATTTGATCGCCGCGGCACTGGACGCCGCGCTCGGCACCGCCGGAGCCGCAGCCGCATGACCACCGCACCCGCACCCGTAGGCGCACCCGCGCCCGCACTCGACCCCCGCCCCGGCGCCGTCGCGCCACCGAGCCGGCGGCCCGAACCCGGACTGCTGCTGCGGTTCGCCGGGCCCTTGCAGTCCTGGGGCGAGCACAGCCACTTCAACGAACGCGACACCGCCGCCTTCCCGACCCGTTCGGGCGTCATCGGCCTGCTGGCCGCGGCCCTCGGACGCGAACGCGGCGCGGCCGTCGACGACCTCGCCGCCGTCTCGCTGACCGTGCGCATCGACCGCCCCGGCGTGCTGCTGCGCGACCTGCACACCGTCGGCGGCGGCCTGCCGGCCAAGGCCACCGTCACCACGGCGGAGGGCAAGAAGCGCCCCGGGGACACCGGCACTCTGCTGACCCACCGCATGTACCTGGCCGACGCCGTCTTCACCGCAGCGGTCGCCTTCCCCGACGACCTCGATGACCCCGACCACCCCGACCGCCTCGACCGGCCCGACGCCCCCGGCGGCCTCGCACGGGAGTGCGCCCGCGCCCTCGTCGATCCGCGGTGGCCGCTGTTCCTCGGACGCCGCTCCTGCCCGCCTGAGGGCCCGCTTCTGCTGGCCCACACCGCCGACACGCTCGCGCACCTCGTCGCGCTGCCCCTGGCCGCGCATCCCCGCAACGCCCCGGCCTCCGCTGTCGAATTCGTGTCCGACCGCCCGCTGGACCGGCTGCCCGTACCCCCGATTCCGGAAGCCTCCGACGAAGGCGATGGCGGTGGCGCGGCCGGCGCCGAGTTCCACGGCGGCCCGCAGGATCACGACGACGGCAGCCGGCCGGTGGGCGAGATCACCGACGACCCGGTGTCGTTCCACCCCCGATCCCGTTCGTACCGCGCCCGTCCGCTGTACCGCCGCCGCGCGCTCCTCTCCGCGCAGCCCACCCTCGGCGCCGAACACCTCGACGCGCTCCACTCCTACCTCATCGCCCACCGCCTCGCCCCCTTCGGCGACGCGCTGGAAGGGAGCCGATGATGACCGTCTGGCTCACCCGGATCGTCCCCGACCCCCGCTCGGCCCAGGCCCGCAAGGACACGCAGGGCAGAGCGGCCGCGATGCACCTGCACCGACGCCTGATGTCCCTGTTCCCCTACGACCTCGGCGCCGCGGCACGCGCGCAACTCGGTGTGCTGTTCCGCACCGAGGACACCCCGGACGGCCCGCACGTGCTGCTGCAGAGCGGCGAACGCCCCGACACCACACTGCTCCCCGACGGCTACGGCACCGCCACGAGCAGACCCCTCGACCCGCTCCTGGACGCCCTGCGCCCGGGACTGACCATCCGCTACCGCTGCGTCGCCAGCCCCGTGCGCAAGCCCGGCGCCACCACCCGTGCCGCCTACCGCCTGCCTCCGGTCGTCGCGCTCCACGGAACGGCCGCCGACGAATGGTGGCTCCGGCAAGCCGAAGCCGGTGGCCTCAAGCCCCTCGATGTGCACTCGCTGCCCCTGGACGCCGTCAGCGGTCCCCGCGGCACGAACGGCCCCGCCGCCGATCAGCGCGTCCGGCACGCCCGCATCCGCTTCGACGGCACCGCCGCGATCATCGACCCCGACCTGCTCCGCGCGAAGATCACCGAAGGCATCGGCCGGGGAAAGGCGTACGGCTGCGGACTGCTGTCCATCGCGCCGGCCCGGAGCACCGGATGAGTCCCGCGACCTCCTCGGGCGCCCGGCAGCGCGACCCCGCCGACGCCCGGCGCCGCCTCGCCGCGCCCACCGTCGCCATGCTGCCGCGCGTCGCCGACAGCCTGTCCTTCCTCTACCTCGACATCGTGCGTATCCACCAGGACGACACCGGCGTCTGCGCCGAGATCACCAGCGAACGCCGCGGCACCGAGACCGTCTACCTGCCGACCGCCGCCCTGGCCTGCGTCCTCCTCGGCCCCGGAACCTCCATCACCGCCCGGGCGCTGGCCACCTTCGCCCGCCACGGCACCACCGTGCTCGTCACCGGCTCCGGCGGTGTGCGCTGCTACGCCGCCACCACGCCGGACTCCCTCACCACCACCTGGCTGGAACGACAGGTCCGCACCTGGGCCGACGACGACCGACGACTCGCCGTCGCCACCGCGATGTACGAGAAGCGCTTCGGACCCGGATCGGTTCCCGCCGGCACCACGCTCGCCCAACTGCGCGGCATGGAAGGGCAACGCGTCCGGGCGCACTACCAACTCCTCGCCCGCCAGTACAAGATCGGTCGCTTCCGCCGCGCCTACGACCCCGCTTCCTGGGACACCCAGGACCCCGTCAACCTCGCACTGTCCTCGGCGAACACCTGCCTGTACGGCATCGTCCACGCCGCGATCCTCGCCCTGGGCTGCTCACCCGCCCTCGGCTACGTCCACAACGGCAACCAGCAGGCGTTCGTCTACGACATCGCCGACCTCTACAAGGCCGAGCTGACGATCCCGCTCGCCTTCTCCGTCCACGCCTCGGCCAACCCCGAAGCCGAGGCCCGGCGTTCCTTCCGCGACGCGCTGCGCCTGTTCAAGCTCCTGCCGCGCGTCGTCGCCGACGTCCAGCACCTGCTCGATCCCGACACCGAGATCGACGTCCCCGACCCCGAGGAACACCTCGTCGACCTCTGGGACCCGGTCACCGGCGTCATCCCCGGGGGCGTCAACCACGCCGCGGACGCGGCGCCGTGAGTCGCACCCGCCGCCCACACGGCACCATCCCCTCGACCCGGGACTGCCCATGCCCTCCATGATCGTCATCGCCGCGACCGCCGTCCCCGACCACCTGCGCGGAGCCTTGACCCGGTGGCTCCTCGAAGTCACCCCCGAGCTCTATGTCGGCTCCGTCTCCGCCAAGGTCCGTGACGAACTCTGGTCCTCCGTCGCCGCCTCCACCGCCGACGGCACGGCGGTTCTCGCCTGTCCCGCCGACAACGAGCAGGGCTTCACCCTGCGCACCGCCGGCGCCCACCGCCGCGATCCCGTCGACTTCGACGGGCTCACCCTCATCGCCTTCCAGCGGGGGCGCCAGGAGGTGGCGACACCTTTGTAGAGGGCCAGGCCGGGAAGTGTGGTCTCCGTGCGAGCGGAGGTGGCTGTAGGACGCGCCGTCCGCGAGGCTGCGCTGGTCATGGCAGGGGCTTCACGCCCGGCGGCGGGCGGTCAGCCGTCTCGGCGGAGGTCCAGCATGCAGAAGACCTTGTCGTAGCGCTGTTCGCCGATGGCGACGAAGGCGGGAAGGCGGCCGTATTCGGTGAAGCCCAGTGAACGGTAGAGGCGCAGGGCGTTGGCGTTGTCGCCGCGGGCGTCCAGGGTGAGGACTTCGATGCCCGCCTGGCGGGCGTCGGCGATCAGGGCCTTGGTCAGTGTGCGGCCGACGCCGCGGCCGTGGACGGCGGCGTCCACCGCGACCTTCTCCACATCGGCGTGCGGCTGATGGGTCGGCCGGGCGTAGCGCAGCCAGTACCCCAGCCCTACGAGCCGGCGGTCGATATACGCAGCACGTAGAGCCGCGTCCCCGGTCCGTACCGCGGAAACGACACGGTCGACGAGCTCCGCGATCTCGTCCCGCGACGGCGGTTCGACCCAGCCCAACGCAGCACCGCCGCGGACCAGATCCGCCAGCATCCTGTGGGCCGACTCCACGAACGGCCCCGCCCGATCCGGATCGGACGTCAGCTCGGCGGCCTCGAGGACCGTAAGGTCGACGGCCGCGCGGCTGCTCACGGACGGCTCCATGACCGGCAGCTTAGACTTCGTTTCTTATGGCGCGATCGTTCGTTGTTCCGTGCATGACGGATCTGGTTGAGCGGTTGGTGCCGGACGAGTTGTGGGTGTTGTTCCGGCGGGTGGTGCCACCGACTGAGGTGATACGTCCGCAGGGCGGCGGCCGACGCCGGGCTGGTGACCGCGAGGCTCTGGCTGCGATCATCTTCGTGGCGACGTCGGGCTGCACGTGGCGGCAGTTGCCGCCGGTGTTCGGGCCGGCCTGGCAGACGGTCTACCGGCGGTTCGCCCAGTGGAGCCGGGAGCGGGTCTGGGCGCGGTTGTATCGCGTGATCCTCGACGAGCTCGGGGCGCGGGGCGAGTTGGACTGGTCGCGGTGCGCTATCGACTCGGTCAGTCTGCGGGCGACAAAAGGGGGCCTTTGACGGGACCGAATCCGACCGACCGCGGCAAACTCGGATCGAAGATCCACCTGATCACCGACCGGAACGGGCTGCCCCTGTCCCTGGGGATTTCCGGCGCGAACATGCACGACAGCCAGGGCCTGGAGCCGCTCGTGCGAGGCATCACGCCCATCCGCTCCCGCTGCGGGCCCCGGCGACGGAAGCCGGCGAAACTGCACGCCGACAAGGGCTACGACTACGACCACCTGCGCCGATGGCTCCGCGAGCGCGGCATCCGCCCCCGCATCGCCCGCAAAGGCATCGAGTCCTCACAACGGCTGGGCCGACACCGCTGGGTCGTGGAGAGAACCGTCTCCTGGCTGGCCGGCTGCCGACGGCTCCACCGCCGCTACGAACGCAAGGCCGAGCACTTCCTCGCCTTCGTCGGCATAGCCGCAATCCTCATCGGCCACCGCCGACTCGCCCGCCTAGATGCGCAAGGGCATTCAGTGTGAGGTTCCAACGCTGCTGGTGCAGACACGCAAGGGCGCGATCTCAGGCTCCGTCATGACCTGCTCCAAGTGGCCGTCCGCCTCGTCCAGCTCCGGCCAGGCGACGACCCCTGGCATGTTGTCGGCCAGGAAACCCTCCACGATCGGACCAAGTTGGTCGGCAACCCTGTAGGTGCCGTCGAACGGCAACTCCTCCGGAGGAACGGAGCCGGTCGAGCACCGGAGCTGCCCGGCCTGCCCGTCGTGCCACACATAGAACGTCGCCACTCCGGAGAAGCCCAGCTCGCGAATGCGTTCCCGGATGCCGGCAGCAGTCTGTTCGAAGGCAGCGACCACCTCGGCAGCGGACAACGGCCGCCCGTCCTCGTCACCTGCACCCAGCGACCAGGTGTTCGTCTCCCACTCCACCCGCCGGTTACCCGGCTCCAATGCAAGCGGCTCTTCGGCCACCTCAGCGATCCATGTCAACAGCACTGAAAGCAGTATCCCCGCCTGGAAGGGGGTGGGGCCGACCATAAGAAACGATGTCTTAGCCAGCCCAGGACCACCCGAACGTCCCGGCACCGGCACCGACTTCCAGAACCCGCTGCCGGCCCGCGAGCCCGAGGCCACTGCTCTCGGACTCCCGGGCGACGAAAGCCGAGCAGGTGGTTGCCCTGGCCTACGGATCGGGCTTCACCGAGTCACCTCCGCTGCGCGGAGAGCAGGCGGTCGCGTTGGGCTTCAGGGAGTCCTTCAGCGGGTCACCTCCGCTCGCGCGGAGAGCAGTTCTTCTCCTTCGGGTCCGGCGGTGCGGTCGCCGGGTCACCTCCGCTCGCACGGAGAGCAGCGCGTGTACGCGGCCAGCAGATGCTCGACAGCCGGGTCACCTCCGCTCGCGCGGAGAGCAGGCAGATGCCCGCTGGTCAGCGGCGTTGCCGCTCGGGTCACCTCCACTCGCGCGGAGAGCAGTGCTCGTACAGGACGCGCAGCGGCGCCTTCTCCGGGTCACCTCCGCTCGCGCGGAGAGCAGGTGGACAACGGCGCCGGTGGCCGGGATGTGGCCGGGTCACCTCCGCTCGCGCGGAGAGCAGCCGTCCGGGCCCTCGACACGAGACTGCCAGCGCGGGTCACCTCCGCTCGCGCGGAGAGCAGGTCAGCGCACCCGAGGCGAACGCTCCGGTCAGCGGGTCATTTCCGCTCGCGCGGAGAGCAGCTCGCCCTCAAGGGCGACCGCGGCCCCTACGACGGGTCACCTCCGCTCGCGCGGAGAGCAATGGCGTCGAAAGCCACAACGGTTCCGCGGAGCCGGGTCACCTCCGCTCGCGCGGAGAGCAGCACTACGCGGCATGCTCCTCAGCTTCTACATCCGGGTCACCTCCGCTCGCGCGGAGAGCAGAACCGGTACTTCATCCACGGCCCCTGGGACGACGGGTCACCTCCGCTCGCGCGGAGAGCAGAAGAGCAAGAAGGAGCGGCTTCGCCGCGCGACCGGGTCACCTCCGCTCGCGCGGAGAGCAGTCGGCTCTGTCCGCGAGGGACTGCAGCACCAGCGGGTCACCTCCGCTCGCGCGGAGAGCAGCGCCTGCGCCTGCCCCACAACGGTCGCGTCACCGGGTCACCTCCGCTCGCGCGGAGAGCAGGCGCAGCACTTGGCGTGGATTCCCGATAGCGGCGGGTCACCTCCGCTCGCGCGGAGAGCAGTTGCAGGTGAGCGGCGCGGCGGTGGTGCGGAACGGGTCACCTCCGCTCGCGCGGAGAGCAGACCCCCAGCCCGGACGAGGTGACGACACTCCTCGGGTCACCTCCGCTCGCGCGGAGAGCAGACACCCCGTACCTCTGGCCAAAGGTTCGCCTCCGGGTCACCTCCGCTCGCGCGGAGAGCAGTGCTCGCCGGACAGCCCGTTGATGCTCAGCACCGGGTCACCTCCGCTCGCGCGGAGAGCAGTCCACCCCGGTCAGTTGCAGCGCCGCGGTGCCCGGGTCACCTCCGCTCGCGCGGAGAGCAGAAGAACCCCACGCCCCTTGAGGAAGCCCGCCACGGGTCACCTCCGCTCGCGCGGAGAGCAGAACAGGCCGCGGTGTGCCGAGCGCTGCCGCGCCGGGTCACCTCCGCTCGCGCGGAGAGCAGAGAGCGGGCCCGTACTCCTGGAGATCGAACGCCGGGTCACCTCCGCTCGCGCGGAGAGCAGACTTCCTGACCTGGGGCTCTAGAGGGGCTTTGCTCGTTCTTTGCCGGGTGGCGTGTGGTGGGTCGCACCGCAGGAGTGTCCGTGGTCATGCTCCCGGAGTCTACGGGCGGCTCCGTGGCCGTGGGCGGATTGGGTGTGGCAGGGGCTGCGCCGGGGGCGGGCGTGCGTTCTGGTTCGCGTTGCAGTGGTGACCTCTTCCGGTCGAGGCGGCCGAGGGGGCAGGGCAGGGCTGTATGCGCTCGGTCGCCTCGGGCGAGGGCTCCCGCAACGGCCGGACCCACGTCGTCGCGGCGGTCGACCGAATGCTCTGTTCGCCGCGAGCCTGAAGTGAGCCCGAGGTGAGCCCGGTGTGAGCGCGGACGCCCTTGGAAGGGGCGAGATCATGCGTTGCCGGGCGGACGGGGCAGGCTCATGACCTGCATGGACGGGACTGGTCGGGACTACGCGTCATCCTCCGGCTCGGGCTCCGCGCGACTCATAATCCGTCGGCCGTGGGTTCGAGTCCCACCCGCCCCACCCTGCGCCCGGTGAGGCGCACCCCGCCCGGCCTGCGAGGCCCCGGCCGCGCGGCTCGCGGTGAGAGCGATGCCCGGCGCGGCGCCCCCGGCCGGTGAGCCCGGGGCGGGCCCGGGGGTTCTGGACGATCTCCTTCGCCGGAGTGAGCCCGCGGCCAGGGACCACCACCGGACGCCGTCAGCTGCCCCAGGTGTCGTGGCGTACGCCGTCCGCCGGGGTCCACCACCAGTGCTGGACGGTTCCGTTCGGGTCGGTCGCCCACACGTGCTGGGCGTCGCCGATGAGCAGGGCGGTGGGGTCTCCGCTGATGCCGGTGCCCCAGGTGTCGTGGTGCAGGCCGTCGGTGGACTGCCAGAAGTAGTGCTCGACCGTGCCGCCGCTGCCGCGGACGAAGACGTGCTGCTGGGCGCCGTCCTGCAGGAACGTGGGCCGGCCGGTGACGCCGGTGCCCCAGGTGTCGTTGTTCCAGCCCGCCTCGGGGCTCCACCACCAGTGCCGCAGGCGGCCCGCGCTGTCGGTGAACCACAGGTGCTGCGCGTCGCCGATCTCGGCGATTGCGAGGTCGCCGGCCGCGTCGGCGGGGACGGTCTCGCTCTGGGAGCCCTGTGCCGCGTCCCACCACACGTGGCGGATCGCGCCCGTGGGCGTGCGGACGAAGACGTGCTGCACGTTCCCGACGAGCATCGCGCTGGGCCGGCCGGTGACGCCGGTGGCCCAGGTGTCGTGGTGGGAGCCGCCGGTCGGGTCCCACCAGGAGTGCTCCAGCATGCCGGCGCCGTCCACCCACCACGCGTGCTGCGCGTCGCCGATCGTCATGGCGGCCGGGTCGCCCGCGACGCCGCTGCCGGCCCACGTGTCGTGGGTGGTCGTGCCGGTGGCGGAGTCCCAGAAGTAGTGCTGCAGCGAGCCGTCCGCGCCGCGGACGAAGACGTGCTGCTGGGTGCCGTCGACGAAGCTGACCGGGGTGCCGGTGGCGCCGGTGGCCCAGGTGTTCGCCGCGTATCCGGTGGAGGCGTCCCACCAGACGTTGCGCAGCGCGCCGCCGGCGTCGACGTGGGTGACGTGCTGCTGGTTCGGCGAGAGGTAGACCGGTGAGCCCTCGGCGGTCCAGGTGGAGCCGGTGCTGCCGCTGGGCAGCGCCGACGCCTGGCCCGTGTAGGCGCGGCACTGGCCGCTCGCGTCGAGGTCGGTGGTGATCTGGAGGAACGACTTGCCGTCGGCCGAGCCGAGCAGCGGCGAGCTGTAGCCGGGGCAGGTGGGGGCCGGTCCGCCGCCCGGGTCCGGCAGCGGCACCGGCGAGGCGATGTCGAACCACGCGCCCTGGCCGCCGGCGGCGTTGCCCAGCACCGTCGCGCCGTCGCCGGCGGCGAAGCTGCCGTCCGCGTTGCGCAGGCGCATCGCGGTGAGCAGCACGGTGGTGCCCGCGACCGTGATGGTGGGGGTGCTCGCCGGGTAGCGGCCGTCCGCGGTGAGCACCCGGGTGCCAATGTCCGAGGGCGTGCCCCAGGCCCAGCCGTCCGGCGAGCTGCGCACGTACACCTCGCAGACGTGCGAGGTGCCGCACACCTCGTAGCTCATGAGGTACGAACCGCTCGGCAGCCGGCGGACGACGGCCATCCCGGGGCGGGCGGAGGCGTCGGTGAGCGCGACGGTGTCGCTGAAGTCGTTCCAGGTGACGCCGTCGGCCGAACGCGCCCGCTCCAGTTTCTGGCTGTGCGCCGGATCGGTCTCGTCGGAGTAGAACACCACGAGCCGGCCGTCGGACGCGACGGTCAGTTCCGGCTCCCACAGGCCCGCAGCGCTCGACGCCGTGGTCACGGTGGACAGGTACGACCAGCTCACGCCCAGGTCGTCGCTGCGCCACACCCGGATCGACATGCGCCTGCCGCTGCCGGCGTCGGCGCCGAAGGAGGCCGCCCACAGCAGTGTGCCGGCGGGCATGTCGCCCACGGCGCTGGGGAGTTCGTAGAGGGTCTGGCAGCACATGCCGGTGGAGTTGACCGGGTCGTTGACGGCGCCGACCTGGGTGAACGTCCGGCCGTTGTCGGTGCTGTGGAAGATCGCGCCGACCCAGTTGCTGTTCTGGTTGGTGACGACCGCGGCGACCACCATGCCGTTCGACGAGCCGCTGTGCTCCAGCCGGACCACCCGCGGGTAGTACGAGTACCCGGACCACATCTGCGTGCCGCCGCCCGGCACGGCGTGGGCGGCCGGAGCGACGGTCGTCAGGCCGAGGAAGGCGAGCAGTACGGACAGCACCGCCAGGACGCGCCTCATGGCATCACCTCGAAGGGAATCGTGCTGACGGCGGCCACGGCGCGACGGACCACGACGACCGTGCGACCCGAACTCTGCAACGTTGTAACCGTAAGGTCATGTACCTGTCAATGCGTCGACGCGTGGACGTCACCCATGTCCGGTATGGACCTCGTCCACAGCCTCCACACCCGGTCCGGCTCACCCACCGCCCGCGCATCCAGTGAGGCTTCCCCGCGATCGTGGACTCCCGGGGAACACGGCACTAGCCGCCCAGGCGGGTCGCGGTCCGCGCGAGCCCGTCGGCGTCCAGCGGATAGGGGCTGCCGTACATCATCGGGCCCGAGACGACGGCGGGGCCGGTGACCGGTGGCGAGCCGTACCCGGCGGCGAGCCGGCTCGCCGCCGGGTTGGGCAGCCCCGGCTGCGGACGGCCGGGACCGTCCTCGGCGTGCCACAGCGTCAGGTCCTCGCCCAGCTTGGTGGACCGTATGTGCTCGGAACCGAGCAGACGGGCCACCTCCTGGACGAGATCCATCCCGTAGGAGCCGGTGGCCACCTGCCGGACGCCACCGCCGCTCACCAGTACCAGTCCGCTGGTCGCGCTCTTTGCCGTGTCGGACTTGTCGCGCCTGAAGAGTCCCATGGCAGCAGGCTATTGGCGGGATCACGCCATCCGCTACCAGGAGGACATGTCGCCCGTCCGACGGACCGGGCACCCCCACCGGTGGCGCGCCCGGCGGCGCCGCGACGGAGTCGACCAGCCGCTCCTGGCCGGACCTCCTGGCGCGCCGCCAGCAGGCCGAAGCTACGCCTGTATGTGCGGGGAGCGGGCTTGGCGCCGGGTGGCGTGGAGGGAGCCGAGCAGGTGGAGGGAGTGGGCGCTGGGGCTGCCCGGTTCGGCGTGGTAGATGACGAGTTGCCGGCCGGGCGCCTCGCGTACGTCGAACGCCTGGTAGGTGAGCGTGAGCGGGCCGATGTCCGGGTGGAGGAAGTGTTTGGCGTCCTGCGTCTTGCCTCGCACGGTGTGGGACTGCCACAGGCGCGCGAAGTCCGGGCTGTGCTCGGTGAGGCTGTCGACGAGTTCGCGCAGCCGCGGGTTGTCCGGTTCGAAGCCGGTCGCCTCGCGGAGATGGGCGACGGTGGCTTGTGCCGCCCGGTTCCAGTCCGTGTAGAAGGTGCGGCCGGCGGGGTCCAGGAAGGTCATGCGGGCGAGGTTGTCCGCAGGGGTGAACGCCGAGTAGAGGGCCTGGGCCAGCGCGTTGACCGCGAGGAGGTCGAGGGTTCGGTTCATGACGAACGCCGGGGTGTCGGGGTAGCCGTCCAGCAGCTGTCGCAGGGCCGGGCTGACGCGCCCGGTGGAGTGCGGCCGTAGTCGCTCGCCGGGCGTGGCCCCGGCCAGCCGGTACAGGTGCGCCCTGGCGTCCTCGTCGAGGTGCAGCGCATGACCGAGAGCGTCGATCACCTGGGGGGAGGGGTGGCGTTCGCGGCCCTGTTCCAGGCGGGTGTAGTAGTCGGCGTTCACTCCGGCCAGGACGGCGACCTCCTCGCGGCGCAGCCCGGCGACTCTGCGGGTCCCGTGGCTCGGCATCCCGACGTCGGGCGGGCGCAGGGCGGCGCGGCGAGCGCGCAGGAACTCCCCCATGCGGTTGTCGTCCATGTCTTCAGGCTAGGCGGCGCGCCGCCGCGCTGCCTGGGTGTGTTGCACCCAGGCAGCACGCGTCCTGGTCGGTCGCCGCTGACCTGCGCAGACTCGATGGAGCGGGAGGGACCGCACCGTTCGAGGAGAGGGGGCCGCCATGGCCGCGATCGAGGACGGCCACGTGGACGTGGTCGGCATGTGGGTGACCGAGGACGGGCACATCCGGCAGGAGCTGCTGCCGGACGGCCGTTACGACGAGGCTCGCGGCGAGCGGGCCAGTGCCTACACCGGCCGTTACACGGTGACCGGCAGTCACCTGGACTACGTCGACGACACCGGGTTCACCGCCACAGGGGACATCCGCGACGGAGTCCTCTACCACGAGTACCTCGTGCTGTACCGCGAGTCGACGCAAGGAGAGGACCGCACTTCATGACCGGACGACGTCTTGACGGCAAGGTGGCCCTGATCACGGGCGCAACCGGGGGGATCGGCGCGGCGACCGCCGAACTCTTCGCCCAGGAGGGCGCCCGGCTGGTGATCACCGATGTGGCCCGGGAACCCCTCCAGAAGCTGGCGCGGCGCATCGAGGCGGGTGGTGCGGAGGTGGACGTCGAAAGGCGCGGTGCGCCTGCTGACCAAGACGGCCGCGGTCGAGTACGCCCGGCAGGGCGTACGGGTCAACTCGATACATCCCGGAGTGGTCGCCACGCCGATGATCCAGGATCTCCTGGAAGAGCAGGGCGACCGGCAACCGGACATCCGGCGCACCCCCATGCGCCGAGCCGGCCGCGCCGATGAGATCGCCCCCGCGATCCTCTTCCTCGCCGGCGACGACTCCTCCTTCGTCACCGGCTCGGAACTCGTCGTCGACGGCGGCCTCACCGCGCACTGAACATCCCGCCGGCCGGGCGTTCACGACGCTCCCGTGCGCACGCACGCCGTCGAGGTCGCCAAGCATCTCGGCGCCGAACGCGTGATCGCCGGAGCGGTCCCCATGGACGTCATGCAGCGGGAGTTCACCGAACTCGTCGCCGCGATCGCCGCGATCGCCGCGGGCGGCATGGCCGTGCGCCCCGCACCCGTTCCCGCTCGACCAGGTCGAGGCGGGCTGGGCCCACGAGGACGCACCCGGCGAGCGCACCGTCGTCCTCCTGTACCACACCCGCCGCCGGCACCGAGGCGGTCGGGGCTTCGGGCGGCTGCGCGCGGCGTACGAAGACGCCGGGGCAACGGGCCGGGTGCTATGCGCCGAAGTGGACGAACGGGGCCCAGACGGCGGCTCGCATGCCGTCCGCCGCGGCGCGGGTCACAGCGTGGCCGAGGGCCGCGGACGGCGTGGCGGTGCGCAGTTCCTCGTGCAGGTACGTCATGAGTGTCACGGTGTCGGACGAGTCGGGCACCGGCCACAGCGCGGCGATCACCGAACTGGCGCCCATGGCGAGCATGGCGCCGGGGAAGCCGAGTTGCTCGCTGGTCTGCGCGGTGCCGACGTCGGCGAGGTGGCACGCGGACAGCACGATCGTCGTGCCGCGGCGCAGATCGTGGTCGAGCAGCGCCGACAGCGGCAGCGGCCGGCCGAGAAGCAGGGCGGACCGCAGCGGATCGTCACCGTCGAGGTGTCCGTGGCCGGCCAGGTGGATCAGGTTCGCGGCCGAAATGCGGCGCACCAGATCGTCGGCTCCCGCGGCCTCGTCCGCCGCCGGCGGTCGGTCGATCGTCCGCAGCCGGTCGAACGCCCCCGCGCCGCCGCCGGGTGCGACCGCCGCTTCGCGCAGGATGTGCGGTGCCACCCCGTGCACGGCGGCCACCGCCCGGGCCTCGGCCACCGTGCAGGGGATCGGTACGGCGCCTGCGCCGTCGGCGTACCAAGGGTCGGCCGCGACGAGCGGGTCCTGGCGCGGCGACCGTGGCCACGCGCCGGCGACCATCAGAGACCGGCCCGAGGGCACGACCGTCAGGTCCGTCCCTCCGCACACCGGCGCCCCGTCGACCGGCGCGGTGAAGAGCGGCAGCGACGCGCTCGCACCGAGGGGGACCAGCGCGACCCGCCCGTCGCGCAGGTCCGGCCACGCGTCGAACACCGGTTCCCACACTGCCTCGGACACCGCTTTCAGCGCCGCGTCGATCGCCTCCCCCCGGACCGTCGTGCGGCGTTCATCCGATCTCAGCACCTCGCGGACCCGCCGCGCCTGTTCCCTCACCGCCGCCCGTCCCAGCCGGGGCAGTTGCACGCTCTCGCACAGGTCGCGGCCGGTCTCCGGTCCCTCCAGGCGGAACGCCGCGCCCTGTCCCAGGCCCGGCGCGACGAACACCACGGAGCGGCCGGTCGTGCTCGCCGCCAGCACGGCGGGCACGGCGGTGGTGCCGGCGAACAGGGAGCGACCGGCCCCGCCGGCGACGGCCGCGTCCAGGTCGTGCAGCAGCAGGTCGTCCATGTGCGCCCGCAGGGCGGCGGCGGAGTCCGGGGCCTCGGGCAGCGGTTCGCGGGCGGCGGCCAACTGCTCGCGCTGGGAGGCCACGATGGCGCGCAGCCGCCGCAGGACGTCGTCCTCGCCGAGGATCGCCGACAGTTCGCGCTGGTACATACGGTCGGTGAAGCGCCTCGTGGTCAGCGACTCGGCGATGAGGCAGCCGGCCAGCGGGACCCGCGCTCGGTGGGCGACCTCCACCGCCAGGTCGGTCATGTCCTGCACGGCCGGCCACAGTTGCTCGGGGAAGGGCGTGTCGTCGCGGGCGGACTGCACCTCGATGCTTGCCACCGCCACCCCGAACTGCAGTGCCGAGGCGACGGCGACGAGCCACTGTCCCGTCTCGGCGTGCAGGACGAAGGAGGTGTGCGCGGTGTCGAGGAGCAGACGGGCGAACCGCTCGTCCCCGCCCATGAGTTCATCGGCGCACAGCAGCATCTGCCGCCAGGACTCGTCCACGATGTCCTTGGTGGGACCCGACTGCCGGAACCGTTCGCGCAGCCGCCCGGCCTGCCGTTGGGCCTCCGGCAGGTTGTCCCTGCCGCGCGAGAACAGTCCCATCAGGCGTCGGCCGCCGTCGAGGTGTCGAGCGCGGAGACCACGGCCGCGGTGAGCGCCGCGACGTCGAGGGCCGGGGCGCCGTCGGGCCCCACCGGGCAGGTGATCTCGACGCGTTTTCCGGCGCCCGCGGGACCGGCGGTGATCACGAAGCTGAGGGTCCGCGGAGCGTCGGGGGTGCGAGCGCGCAGCCCGAACCACGCCGCGACGCGGTTGACGAAATCGCCGATCTGCTGCCGGGCCAGATACACCCCGACGAGCTCGGTCGTCAGACCCATCCCTTGTTCCCCCGCGGACAGGACGGCCTCGGCGACCGAAGCCACCTCGTGCATCCCCCGCGAGGGCGTCTCCACCTCGTCGTACCCGTGCGCTTCGAGCAACGCCCACAGATCCGCCGGCACATGGACGTACATGTGGCTGCTCATGCGCGCACGCTAACAGCGCGGTGTGGAACGTTCGTCCGTTATCGGTTTTTCCCTGGCCCCGTTGCCCGCGCGGGAAGAACCGGCCTGTCGCGGGCAACGGGGCGTCAGCGTACGGCGGTTCAGCCGAAGTGGTAGATGCTGACGGTCACGGAGCCGCCTTCGGCGCTGAGGGTGTAGTCGCCGGGGCCGGTGTAGGGCAGGCAGCCGTCGGCGAGGACGTCGTCCTCGTTGATGCCCGTGTCGTCCTCGCCGACGGACGCGCACACCTCGGACACGGGGTGGGGGACGAAGCGGTGGGTGGCGCCGGACTCCGGATAGCGCGGGAGCGTCGGGGTGTTGATGTCCAGGTCCGGGTGCTTCCACAGCTCGGTCTGCTGCCCCCACGGCGCCCGGACGAAGACCTCACCGTAGGGCTCCGGCAGATCGTTGTCGTCGCTCTCGCGCGGGTTGGAGAAGGTGATCGAGTACACGATGGGCCCGTCGCTCGCCTGCGCGTGGGCCGAGCTGGTGGTGACACCGCCGAACAGCATCGCGGCGGCCGAGGCCAGGACCATCAGTTTGCCCACAGATTTGGGACGCATCCCCTGTCCTTTCGCTTCTGTAGTCATGTGACTACGGCATGTAGCGTAAGGAGTCGTCGAGTTCCGATATCGCCTTAAGGCGGTAAACAGCCCCATAGGGTGAGAGTCGGGACGAGAGGTACACGGCTATGCGAGCCGACTTCCCGGCGTCAGGAGCCGTGACCGGCCGCGAAAGGCTCACCGCCCTTGCGTGCCACCGCCGTTGGGGCGATCGACGCCCATGGTCCGGCTCCGCCGCGGGGGTTCACGCGGACGTGATGAGCCGCGGCCAGGACCGTGAGGGCGGTGACCGCCGCGGGGAGGAGGATGCCGAGCAGGGCGTCGGCCCATGCGCGGGCCGCGCGCTGGGCGGTCGAGGGGGTGCGGAGGCCGAGGCCGGCGGCCGCGTGGCGGGAGATCTTCACGCCTGACGGCGGGTTCGGGACTCCCGGGCCGTGGGCCGTCGCCCGGCCCATCGGGCCCACCGGCCCCCCCGGGCCCGTCAGCGCCTCTCCGTCCACGAGGAGGGCGACGCCCCGGCCGTCCTTGATCCAGACCTGGTCCAGCCAGCCGGCCCTGCCGAGGACGCGGACGCGACGTATCCGCGTCAGCCGGCTCAGGTCGACCGTGCGGTCGCCCGTGACGGTCCGAGCGGTGAGGAGTTGCCGCCCGGAGCCGTGCCGTACCGAACCGAAATCCATGTAGAGGAGCGGACAGCCGAGCGCCAGGGCCAACCCGGCGAACAGGGCGGGCACCCAGGCGCCGGATCGCATGACCCCGAACCGCTCCAGGAGCGAGGGGACGACGACGGCGGCCGCCACGCCCCCGCCGAGAACCGCGGCCCCCGCGCGCAGGCGACGACGGGCGGCCTCGACGGGAACGGTCGCCCGTGACGCCCTCGCGGCAGAGGCGCCGGCTTTGGCGGCGCGGGCCGCGGAACGGGCGTTCCCGCCCTGCTTCTTCGTCACCGGCGGAGCGTACCCGCGATTCCCGGTCCCGCCGTCAGCCGGCGGGGAAGTAGTGGCCGTTGTCCAGATCGGCGAGCAGGCCGGGCTGGGCGGGCTCCCAGCCGAGGGCGCGGCGGGTGACGAGGTTGGACGCCGGGTAGCTCTGCGTGGCGATGTGCGTGAGGAACCCGAAGTACCCCGGCGTCATCAGGGCGTCGTCGGGAACGCTCACGGCGGGCAGGTTCAGGCGGACTGCGAGGGCCTCGGCGATCTCGCGGAACGGTACGGCCCCGTCCGCGACCGCGTGCCAGTATCTGCCGGCCGGGCCCTTCTCCAGCGCCAGGCGGAACACCGTGGCCGCATCGCGGATGTGCACGGCGTTCCACAGGTTCGCGCCGTCCGCGGGGTAGCCGACGAACCCCTTCTCCTGCGCGAGCGCGATCAGCGTGGGGAGGAAGCCGGCACGATCGGTGGCGCTGTGGGCGATGTTGGCGATCCGGACGACCGACGACCGCACCCCCTGCCCGGCGAGGTCGATCACGGCCCTCTCCACGACGTTGCGGATCCGCAGGGTGCCACGGTGCTCCTCGCCGGCGGGCAGGGCCGGGTCGTCCTCGGTGGCTGGCCGCCCCCGGTGCTGCCCGGGTGAGCCGATGCTCCCCGCGGCGACCAGCGGCTTACCGGTTCCCGCCAGCGCCTCGCCGTACGCGCGCACGATCGGGAGCTCCGCGGCGGCCACGGCGGCCATCCCGCCGGACGGCAGCAGATCCTGTCGGTGGGCCACGTGGACGACGCCGTCGGCGTCCGCGGCCGCCTTCTTGAGGCCGTCGAGGTCCCGGAGGTCGCCGCGGCGCACCTTCGCGCCGAGCGCGGACAGGGCCGCCGCCGCGGCCTCCGACCGGGCGAGGCCGGTGACCTCGTGCCCGGCGGCGAGGAGGGCGGAGATGATGTACGGCCCCAAATGGCCGGTCCCGCCGGCGACGAATACGCGCATCTAACTGTCCTTGTGGCATCGGGTACGGGTTTGTGCGTGCCGTGCGGAAACGAGAAACCGGCTTCATCCGGCACGACAGGGGATGAGAGGGGATGAGAGGGGTGGTGGGGCGGGCGTTCAGCGGAGAAGGGTGATGCCGAGCGAGAAATCGGTGTGCTTGACGGAGTGGTTCATGAGGCCCAGCTCCATCAGGCCGACGTTCTCCAGCGCCCGCGCCATGGACAGGGCCCCGGTGTCCCAGGGACGCAGCCCCAGGCTTTCGACGAACGCCGACACGTGTGCCTTCGCCTGCGCGTCGTCGCCCGCGATGAAGACGTCCAGCGGGCGGCCCTCGGCCGGGCCGGCGGCCAGGACGTGGGAGAACAGGGTGTTGAACGCCTTGACCACGTGTGCGTCGCCGGGGGCCGCCTCGGCGATCTCCTGCGCGCCGGAACTGCCGTCCGGGACGACGAAGCTCTGCAGATCGGCGGCTAGCGGGTTGGTGATGTCGACGATGATCTTGCCGCGCAGCGCGTCCCCGTACTCCCGCACCACCGGCGCGGCGCCGACGTACGGCACGGCGAGGACCACGAGGTCCCCCGCGGGGACGGCGCCGGCCGTCCCGACCGTGGCGCCGTCGAGCGCGGCGGCCGATTCCTCGGCCTTGGCGGAATCGCGGCCGATGATCTCGACCGTGTTGCCGCCCGCGAGTGCCCGGGCGGCCAGGGCGCGGGCCATGTTTCCCAGGCCGATGATGCTGATGCTGCTCATGGATCTCCTGCTTTCTGGAGCTGGACGGGGCGCCGCGGCCCATTCCCGTCGTCGTCAGGGCCCCGCCGCGGAATTCTCGTGCCGAATTCACTCGGACGTCGAATCCACTCGGGCGTCGAATGCACTCGGACCGCGGGGTGCCTGTTCAGGCTGCCATCGGCCGGATGCGGGCGTCCAAGACCCCTTTCAGCCGCGGTGATACCCTCAAGGCATTACCGCGTGGAGGCGCCGTGGATCTGGATCTGCGCAAAGTGCGCTACTTCGTCGCCGTGGCCGACCGGTTGCACTTCGGCCGCGCCGCCGACGAGCTGCACATCGCGCAGCCGGTGCTCAGCCGGCAGATCCGAGCGCTCGAACAGGACCTCGGCGTCTCGCTGTTCACCAGGGACCGCCACGGCGTGCAGCTGACGGAGGCGGGCCGGCAGTTGCTGGCCGACGCCGGTCCGCTGCTTGCCTCGACCCACGCGGTCCGCCGCCGGGTGGCCGCGGCGGCCGGCGGCAAGCGGCGGCTGATGGTGGGTTTCCGGGCCGGCGTCGCGGTCATCCCTGCGGCCCGTGCGTTCGAGGACCGGCACCCGGACGTGGTTGTGGACGTGCAGCGGATCGAAGGCGGCGACCAGGCCGCGATGCTGCTCGACGGCCGTATCGACGTCGGCTACGTGCGGCTGCCCATCGACAAGGCCGGCCTGCGCGTCATCCCGCTGTACGCCGAGCCGCGGGTGGCGGTGCTGCCCGCCGGGCACCGGCTGGCCGGCAAACAGCAGGTCACCGAGGCCGACCTGGCCGGCGAGCCCCTGGTGTGGCAGGGCGACCCGAGCACGCAGCCCACCAGCCGTCCGTTCCCCGACGCCGGGTACCCGGTGCGCGGGGCGGACGAGACGCTCGAACACGTCGCCGCCGGGCGGGGCATCTCCTTCCTGGCCCGTTCGGCGTCGGTCTTCTTCTCGCGTCCTGACATCGTCTACGTGCCCATCCCGGATGTGGCGGCCGACCAGGTGTGCCTCGCGGTGGCGGCATCCCACACCTCGCCGCTGGTGAACGACTTCGTCCTCGCGGCTCAGTCGACGGCCGGCGCCACGGCGGAGTGCGGGAACTACGAGATGTGGCAGCTTCAGGACGGCGTGGCGGACCACGCGGGGCGGTAGCGGGCGGTTCCGGCGTCGGCCCAGGGATCGGCCAGGGCTTCCTGGGCAGGCGCTGAGCAGGCGTGCCGCAGGCGCCGGGCGGGGGAGAGCGGAGCACGCGCGGATCAGGCGTGGGCATGACGCGGCGGATCGAGAGAGGATCTGACGAGAGAGCGTGTGATCGAGGAGGCGGCGCCAGTGCCGGAGCAGGGACGCGGAGCAGACTCCGTGCGGGCCGGGCACGCGCTGTCGGCGACGGCGGCGGGCGCGCTGGAGTTCATCGGCAGCGGCGCCTACGTGGTGGACAAGGCGGGCCGGATACTGGCGGTCAACGGCGCGGCGCTGCGCCGGCTGGGCAGGAGCGCGGAGGACCTGCTCGGGCAGGACGCGCACGAACTGCTGCACCGCGGGGAGCACGGCCAGCCGCTGGCCGCGGCGCAGTGCGGGATGCGCCAGGCGTTCCACGCCGGGCGGACGGCCCAGGGCGACCGGGAGTTCTTCGCGCACGGCGACGGCTCCGTCTTCCGCGTCGCCTGGCTGATCACCCCGTACGAGCTCGGCGGCCGGGAGGCCGGCACGCTCGTGATCTTCGACTCCGCCGACCCCTCGGCGCCGCCGCCACGGACCGCCGGCCGCCCCGCCGTGCCGCTGACGGAGGTGGAGCGGCTGGCCCTGCTGGCCGAGACCACCACGCGGCTGACCTCCACCCTGGACGCCGACGAGGCGGTGCGGCGGCTCACCGATCTGCTCCTGCCGCGGCTGGCGGACTGGGTGGTCGTCGACCTGATCGTGGAGCGGGACGAAGTGTGGCGCAAGGCGGTGGTGCAAGCCGACGGTACGGCGCTGAAGCACCGCACCGACCTGGAAGGGCCGATGCCGCCGGTCCCGGAGGAGTCGCCGATGCCCTTGTCGCGGGCGCTGCGCGGGGTCGCGTCCACGCTGGCCGGGCCCGAGACCTACCAGCGCGCACCCGACTCCGGGATCGCGGTGGAACAGCGCAGGCTGTTCAAGGCCACCGGCATCCATTCCGCGGCCATCGTGCCGCTGCGCGGCGCGCGCGACGTGCTGGGCGCGCTGACGCTCGGGCGGTCCACGACGCCGGGCGACTACACCGACCCCGACATCCCGCTGTTCGAGGACATCGGCCGCCGCGCCGCGCTGGCGCTGGACAACGCCCGCCTCTACCAGCGCCAGCGCGCGGTGGCCGAGACGATGCAGAAGCACCTGCTGCCGCAGATGCCCCAGGTGCTCGGGCTGGAGATGACCGTCCGCTATCTGCCCGCACCCGACGCCTCGCAGGTCGGCGGGGACTGGTACGACGCCTTCACGCTGCCGGACGGCGCGATAGCCCTGGCGATCGGGGACGTCGTCGGGCACGACCTGGAGGCCGCCGCGGGCATGGCCCAGATGCGGAACATCCTGCGCGCCTACGCCTGGTCCCAGCAGCGCCCCGCCGGCCGGGTCGTGGCGCGCCTGGACGAGGCGATCCAGCCCCTCACCGACGTCACGATGGCCACGCTGATCTTCGCCCGGCTGGCCCAGAGCGCCGACGGCACGTGGGAACTCACCTGGACGAACGCCGGCCACCCCCCGCCGCTGCTGGTCACCCGAGACGGCCTGGCGGACTACCTGACCGACGGACACGGCCTCCTGCTGGGCACCGGCCTGCGGCAGCACACGACCCGCCCCGACGCCGTCGCGCAGCTCCCGCCGGGTTCCACCCTGGTCCTGTACACCGACGGTCTCGTCGAGGCCCCGGGCTCCTCCCTCGACGACGGCATGGAGCGCCTGCGCCAGCACGCCGCGGCCCTCGCGCACCGCCCGCTCACCTCGTTCACCGATCAACTGCTGCAGCGCGCCCGCCCGACCGGCCACGACGACGTCGCCCTCCTCGCCGTCCGCACGCCCCGCTCAGCCGGCGGCGACGCCGCGGCCGTCCCGGTCCGCCGGTCCGAGCGCCGTACGAGTGCGCGCCGTCCGGGCGCCGTACGGGTGCGCGCCGTCCGGAGCCGGCCGGCAGACGGCAACAGCCGGCAGACAGCAACAACGGAGAAGTCCGCTTCGGCGCCCTGGACGACCCTCGTAGGTGAAGGCGTCGAGGCACTGCCGAGTCTGCCGGGCGTCCGGAGATCGTCCGGCTCTGCTTGTCCCCTCCACGGTGCCGCACGGCCGCCCGGTCCTGCGACCCGCGGTCCCGCGACGCGCAGCCGTGCGGTCACGCGTGCCGTCACACGGACCGGGGTGGTCCGATCCTCGCCACCGACGGAACACCATCGCGAAGGAAACCAGCCATGACCGCCGAAACCGCCCCGTCAGCCACGCCCGTCCGCCCCGAGGACGCCGCGGCCGTCACCGAGATCGTCCAGCGCATCACCACGTCGTGGAACGCCAACGACGCGGACGTGCTGTCCACCGTCTACGCGGAGGACGCGAGCGTCATCCTCCCGGGCGCCAATCTCAAGACCCGTGCCGCGATCCGGGACTGGATGGCCGAGTCGTTCGCCGGCAAGTGGAAGGGCACCCACGTGCTCGGTTCGCCCCTGGAACTGCGCTACATCTCCGACGACATCATGCTGCTGGTCTCGGAGGGCGGCGCCTACCTGCCCGGATCGGTGGAGGTGCCGGTCGAGCACGCCATCCGCGGCATGTGGTTCTTCGTCAAGCGCAACGGCGAGTGGCTGGTCCACGCCTACGCCAACACCCCGGTGCGGCACACCATCCCGCTGCCCGAGAGCCACCGCTGACCAGGCGTCCGTAGGACGGCGCCCGGGTGCCCGGCCCGAGGTCATGGGTCGGGCGCCCGGGTCGCGCCGGGGCCGTGGGAGCCGCAAAGGCCGGAACGTCAGCGGGGCGCTTCGGTCTCGGTCGCCGGCTCCTCCTGGCCGGCCGCCCAGGACGCCAGCAGGGCCAGGCCGTCGGCGGTCGCCGTGCCGGCGGGCGCGGTGTACACGTTCAGGAGCAGGCCGGGCTCGGCGGACATCTCCATCGACTCGACGTCCAGGTCAAGCCGGCCCACCACCGGATGGTGCAAGCGCTTGCGTCCGGACCGGTGGAGCCGTACGTCCTGGGACGCCCACCGCCGCCGGAACACGTCGCTGCGCGTCGACAGCTCGCCGATCAGGGCGATCAGCTCCTCGTCGTACGGGTCGCGGCCGGCTTCCATGCGCAGCTTCGCGGCCACGTCGCGGGTGACGCGGTCGTGGTCGACGAAGAACGTCTCCGCCGCGGGGTCCAGGTAGACGAACCGCGCGGTGTTCGCCGGCCGCCGCCGGTCGGCCAGCAGCGGTGCGTACAGCGCGCGGGCGAGCCGGTTCATGGCCAGCACGTCGTAACGGGCGTTGCAGATCCAGGCCGGTGCGTCGGCGATGGCGTCGAGCACCTGCCGGAGCGCCGGACGCACCGTCACGGCGGGGCGCCGGCGGCGTGCGCCGCCGGGCTCCCTGGACCGGCGCGCGAGGCGGAACAGATGGTCGCGCTCGGCCTCGTCCAGCCGCAGGGCGCGGGCCAACGCGTCGAGCACCCCGTCGGAGGCTCCGGCGAGGCTGCCGCGCTCCATCCGCACGTAGTAGTCGACCGAGACCCCGGCCAGCAGCGCCACCTCCTCGCGGCGCAGGCCCGTGACCCGGCGGTTGCCGCCGTAGACGGGGAGCCCGGCCTGCTCGGGTGTGATCCGCGCGCGGCGCGAGCGCAGAAACTCCCTGATCTCGGTGCGCGGGTCGGTCGTGGCCATCCCCTCACCGTAGGCGCTGCCCGCGGGCGGTGGGAGGCACTGCCGGTACCCCCGGGGCCGCGCCGCAGCCTCACGCCACGGCGAACGTCACCCCGGTCAGCTCCTCGGAAACGGTCCACAGGCGCTGCTGGACGGCCCGGTCGTGGGAGGCGGGGCTGGAGGCGACCACCTTGGGGTAGCCGCGCACCTCGCCCCGGTTGCCGGGGCCGTAGTACTGGCCGCCGGTGACGGCCGGGTCGGTGGCCGCGCGCAGCGTGGGCAGGGCGCCCATCTCCGCCTTCTGGGCGATCAGCGGCGCGAGCCAGGTCACGGGCAGGCGGAGCGCGGCGGGGGTGTTGCGGGCGAGTTCGGTGTCCGACAGGCCGGGGTGCGCGGCCACCGCGATCGTGGTGCCGTGCGGCGCGAGCCGGCGCTGCAGCTCGTAGGTGAACATCAGGTTGGCGAGCTTGGCCTGGCCGTACGCGCCGACGCGGCTGTACGAGCGCTCCCACTGCAGGTCGTCGAAGTGGATGGCGGCCCGGATGCGGTGACCGGTGCTGCTGACCGTCACGACGCGGGAGCCGGGGACCGGCAGGAGCCGGTCCAGCAGCAGGCCGGTCAGCGCGAAGTGGCCGAGGTGGTTGGTGCCGAACTGCAGCTCGAAGCCGTCGGCGGTGGTCCGCCGCGGGGTGTACATCACGCCCGCGTTGTTGATCAGCAGGTCGATGCGCGGGTGGGCCGCGCGCAGGTCGGCCGCGGCGGAGCGGACCGAGTCCAAGCAGGCCAGGTCGAGGGCCTGGACGGTGACGCCGCCCGCGACCCCGGCCTCGCCTCGGACGGCGGCGGCCCGGTGCCGGGCGGCGACGCCCCGGGCCGCCGCCTCCTCCGTGATCCGGGTGGCGGCCCGCTCGCCCTTCTCGACGTCGCGGACCGCGAGGACCACCGTCGCGCCGTGCAGCGCGAGCATCCGGGCGGTCTGGAAGCCCAGCCCGGTGTTGGCGCCGGTCACGATCGCCACCCGGCCGCGCTGGTCGGGGATGTGCTGCTCGGTCCAGTTGTCGCCGCTCATGGCGCACTCCTTGAAGAACCACCGGTCTGTTGTGCCGCCAAATTAAAAGACCGCCGGTCTCCTGTCAAGAGACCAGCGGTCTTTAAGCTAGACTGCACCCGTGACGTTTCAGCGGGCGCGCAGCGAGGAGCAGCGGGAGATCCGCCGCCGGGCGATCCTGGACACGGCGGCGGCGATGCTCGACGAGATGCCCGTGGCCGAGGTGAGCCTCAACGAGCTCAGCCGCCGGGTGGGCCTGGCCAAGTCGAACGTCCTGCGGTACTTCGAGTCGCGCGAGGCGGTGCTGCTCGAACTGCTGGACGTCTTCCTGGAGAGCTGGCTCGCCGAGCTGGCGGACGAACTGGCCGCGGGCATCGACGCGGACGCCGCCCCGCGGGCGCGGGCGGAGCGCCTGGCCGAGATCCTCAGCCGGTCGCTGGCCGGCCGGGCCGTGCTGTGCGACCTCTTCGGCGCGCAGGGCGGCGTCCTGGAGCACAACGTCTCGGTCGAGGTGGTCAAGCGCCACAAGCGCTCGTCCCTCGCGCGGCTCGCGGCCATGACCGACCTGCTCCGCCGCCACCTGCCCGAACTCGGCGACGGCGCGCAGATGTTCTGCCTGATGACCCTGATCTCGGCCGGCGCGCTGTCGGCCTACGTCCCGCCCCCGCCCAGCCTGCTGGCCGCCTACGAGGACGAGCCCGCCCTCGGCGTCCTCCACCTGGACCTGCGCGACGCCCTCCGCGTCTCCCTCACCGCGTCCCTGCTGGGCGTGCTGCCCCGCGACTGAGGTCTCCGCCGCGGCCGAAAACGCCCCGCGGCCGTGGCGGCTAGGAAGCCGGCGGGCGGCTAGGAGGCCGGGGCGGGGCGGCTAGGAGGCCGGTGCGAGGAAGGCGTCGAAGGGATGGGGGAGCCGGCGCCAGGCGTCGGGGCCCGCGGCGTACTCGGCGTCCGTGAGCAGGCAGGCGTCGAGGAGCGCGACCAGGGCGTCGCGGTCCAGCCCGGGGGAGGTGAAGGCCAGGTGCTGGCCGCGGTCGCCGTGCCGCGGGTGCCAGTCCAGCGCGGCGGCGACCCGGCGCTCGGCCGGCACCAGCTCCCACGCGGCGTCCGGCAGCGAGGCCAGCCAGGGGCCGGCCGGCTCGACGCACAGCGCGCCGCCCGCCGCGTCCCAGCCGATCAGCTCGTCGGGGCGGTCGGCGAGCCAGAACCGCCCCCGGCTGCGGGCGGCGGCGCAGGCCAGCTCCTCCAGCGCGGCGTGCAGCCGCGCCGGGTGGAACGGGCGGCGGCCCCGCCACACCAGCGTGCTGACGCCGTGCTCATCGGCCTCCTGCGGAAGCAGCGCGCAGCCGGGGTGCTGCCGGGCGGCCGCCGCGGCCGGGTCGAAGCCGGCCAGCAGAGCCGGCCGAGCGCCCCCGCGCCGACCCGCACCCGCCGGGCGGCCGGCGTGAGCTGGGCGAGCAGGGCCAGGTCGGTGGCGTCGGCCGGCTGCTCGCCCTCGGCGAGGGCGAGCAGCGCCGGGTACTCGATCTGCCGGGCGAAGGTGTCGGCGACGGTGCGCCGGTCGGCCCGCGCCGCGGCGAGCCCGACCTCGGCCAGGTCGTCGCCGTCGCCGAGGAGGGGCAGCACCAGCGCGGGGTCGACCGCGGTCGCGACGCCGCTCAGCGCCACCGGATCGCCCGCGGCCGCGATGACGTCCGCCATGGCCTGGGGCTCGACGGAGTCCCACAGCTCCACCACCGCGAAGCGGTGCCGCCCCTCGTCCGCCAGCCGCAGCAGCGCCGGGACCAGGTCCTCGCGCAGGGCGCAGCAGGCGCAGTCGTCGGCCAGGGGAGCGCCGCCGGAGTCGATCACCCCCGTGGCGTCGCGGACCGTGCGGCGCACCCGCCCGGCGGGCGCCGCCGACAGGTCGTGGTGCAGGACGACGGCGCCGGGCACGGTCCGCAGGATCTCCTCGACCGCCGCGGTCCGGGCGTCGACGCACAGGCCGGCGAGGACCGCCACCGGCAGCGGACCGTTCGCCGGCCAGGCGTCGGCCGGTCCGCCGCCCGCCGGCCAGGGGCTCACCGGTCCCCCCGCTCGTAGCGGCGGCGGAAGCGCTCGACCCGGCCGGCGGTGTCCAGGACGCGCTGGGTGCCGGTGTAGAAGGGGTGGCTCGCCGAGGAGATCTCGACGTCCACGACGGGGTAGGTGCGGCCGTCCTCCCACTCGACGGTCTGCTCGCTCGTGACCGTCGAGCGGGTGAGGAAGGCGAAGCCGGCGGCGCGGTCGCGGAAGACGACCGGCTCGTACGGCGGGTGGATGCCGGGTTTCATCGCTGCTCAGCGCTCCTCTCGGAAGTCGGCGTGGCGTCCGGCGACCGGGTCGTACTTGCGCAGGACCAGGCGGTCGGGGTCGTTGCGGCGGTTCTTGCGGGTCACGTAGGTGTAGCCGGTCCCCGCGGTGGACCGCAGCTTGATGATCGGGCGGAGTTCGTTGCGTGCCATGCTCCCATCATACGCTACTGGTTTTCATTTTCATAAAGCGCTACGGTGAGCGCGCTCACTCCATCCGACCGTCCGGAGGACCTCCCATGTCCGCCCACTGCCAGCTCACCGGGCGCAAGCCCGGCTTCGGCAACGCGATCTCGCACTCCCACCGGCGCACCCCGCGCCGCTTCGACCCGAACATCCAGCGCAAGCGCTACTGGCTGCCGGGCGAGGGTCGCTACGTGCGGCTCACGCTGAGCGCCAAGGGCATCAAGACGGTGGACGCCATCGGGATCGAGGCCGCCGTCGCGCGCATCCGCGCCAGGGGCGGCGTCGTCTGATGGCCAAGAAGAGCAAGATCGCCAAGAACGAGCAGCGCCGCGCCGTGGTCGCCCGGTACGCCGCGCGCCGCGCCGAGCTGAAGCGGATCATCGCCGCGCCGGCCTCGACCCCCGAGGAGCGCGAGGCGGCCCGGCGGGAGCTGGGCCGGCAGCCGCGCGACGCCAGCGCCACCCGGGTACGCAACCGCGACGCCGTCGACGGCCGACCGCGCGGCCACCTGCGGGCCTTCGGGGTCTCGCGGGTCCGGCTGCGCGCGATGGCGCACGCGGGCGAACTGCCCGGCGTCCGCAAGAGCAGTTGGTAGCCGGGCCGTCCGCCGCCCCGCCGCCCGCTGTCGCCCGCCCCCGTCGTCGCCCACCGACGAACGTCCGCCCGCGTGCCGGCCCCGCCCGCCGTACCCGAGGAGAGACCCGTGGCCGTACCCAAACGCAGGATGTCCCGCGCCAACACCCGCCACCGCCGGGCGCGCTGGAAGGCCGCGCCCCCGCGGCTCGTGCCCGTCACCGTGGCCGGTGCGTCCTACCTGGTCCCGCAGCGTCTGCGGAAGGCGTACGAACGGGGGCTGATCGATCCCGCCGGCTGACGGGCGCGGGTGCGGGCGCGGGCGCGGGTGCGCGCGGGCGGCCACCGGCCGCCGGGCCCGGGCCCGGCGGCCGACCCGGGCCCGGTGGGCGGCTCGGACCCGGGCCGCTTCCGCCCGCCGGGCCCGAGCCGCGCCCGGCTACTTGAGGGCCGCCGCGGCGAGCCGCAGCTCGCGGAAGGCCAGGTCGATCTGGTCGTGCAGGGGGACGGACGGGTCCCGCATCCAGCGGTGGGTGGCGACCGTGAGGGTGTCCATCGCGACCTGGGCGTACAGCGGCGCGGTCCCGGCGTCGGCGCCGCGCGCCCGCAGCGCGCCGGTCAGCGCCTCCACCAGCAGGGCGTGCTTGGCCAGCGAGCGCTCACGCAGCGCCGGGGTCTCGGCGATGATCCGCGCGGCGGGCTCGGTGAACGGGCGGTTGCGCTCGAACAGCGGCACCGCCTCGTGGAAGGCCGCGCGCAGGGCCGGCAGCGGCTTCACGCCGTGCGGGACGGCCGTGGCGGCCCGCACGAGCAGGTCGCGCAGCTCGGTCTCCCCGTCGAAGAACATCTCGCGCTTGTCCGCGAAGTGGCGGTAGAAGGTCCGCTCGGTCACTCCGGCGCGCGCGGCGATCGCCTCCACCGGCGTCTGGTCGAAGCCGCGCTCGGCGAAGAGTTCCAGCGCGGCCTGCTGCAGCCGCCGACGTGCTGCTTCCCCGCTCCTCGGCATGGGCCGACCCTACCATTTTGCGTCAACCTCTGACGCGAGTAGTGTCAGTGTCTGACGCTAAAAACGTCACACACTGACGCTACGAAAGAGGCATCTCGATGGATTCGACGGATTCGGCGGTCTCCGCGACCTCTGCGATCCCTGCGGTCTCTGCGGCACAGCGGTTCGGCGGGAAGACGGTCGTGGTCACCGGCGCCAGCTCCGGGATCGGGGTCGGCATCGCCAGGCGGTTCGCCCGCGAGGGGGCGAACGTGGTCCTGGCGGCCCGCCGCAAGGACCGGCTGGACGCGCTCGCGGCCGAGCTGGGCGCGGACCGGACGCTCGCCGTGGCCACCGACGTCACCAGCCAGGACGCCGTGCAGGCGATGACCGACGCGGCGGTGGACCGGTTCGGCCGCCTGGACGTGCTGGTGTCCAACGCCGGCCTCGGCCTGGGCCGGGACTTCGAGGAGACGACCCTCGACGACTGGCGGCTGGTCATGGGCACCGACGTCGACAGCTGCTTCTTCGGCGCCCGGGCGGCGCTGCCACACCTGAAGCAGACCCGGGGCAGCATCGTGCAGATCGCCTCGGCGTCCGGGCTGGGCGGCGACCGGATGCTTACCGCCTACAACGCGGCCAAGGGCGCCGTCGTCAACTTCACCCGCGGGCTCGCCTTCGACCTCGGCCGGTTCGGCATCCGCGTCAACGCGGTCGCCCCCTCGCTGACCCTCGGCGAGGAACACGCCGCCGACCACCCCGACGCGTGGCGGCTGATCGAGCGGTTCGACGAGCGGCGGGCCCTGACCGGCCACAGCACTCCGGACGACGTCGCGGGGTCGGTCGCCTTCCTCGCCTCGGACGACGCCCGCTTCATCACCGGCGTGATCCTGCCCGTCGACGGCGGCATCACCGCGGGCAGCGGCCAGCCGGCCTTGTTCTGAGCGTCGCGACGGCCGCGACGGCCGCGACGGCCGCGGCCTCCGAGGCCCCTGCGGCCCTCGCGGGCCCAGCGACCGCGCCGCCTCGGCACCTCTCCGCGCCTCGGCACCTGTCCGCGCCCCCGCGCGCCCCCGCCCTCCTCCGCCCCCCCGCACCTCTCCGCGATCCCCGCACCCGAAGGACGACGATGGCCTACGACATCGACCCCGAACTCGCCGCGGCCCTGGACGCCATGCCCAAGGGTCCCAACGGCGCCGCGCTCGACTTCTCCGACATCCCCGCCTTCCGCGCGCGGATGACCGCGGCCATGGCCGCGCTGCCGGTCCCCGCCCCCGACCCGCGGGTCGCGGTCGAGACGCTCGGCATACCCCGCGACGACGGCACCGTGCTCGACGTGGTGCTGTTCCGGCCCGGGGGCACCGGCGGACCCCGCCCGTGCCTGCTGTACTTCCACGCCGGCGCGCAGGTGCTGGGCAGCGCCCACGACCCCGCGTCCCGGGCGTACGCCGCGGCCATGGCGCTGCGCCTGGACATCGTGCTCGCCGTGGTCGACTACCGGCTCGCGCCCGAGACCCCGGCGCCCGGGGCCACCGAGGACGGCTACCTCGCCTACACCCACCTCGCCGCCGCGGCGAACGCCGCCGCGCACGGGATCGCCCCCGACCGGATCGGGCTGGCCGGGGCGAGCGGCGGCGGCGCGCCCGCCGCGGCCACCGCGCTCATGGTCCGCGACCGCGGGCAGCGCCGCCCGCGGCTGCTGTCGCTGAACTACCCGATGCTCGACGACCGCAACGACACCCCGTCCAGCCACGAGATCACCGACCTCGGACTCTACGACCGCCGGGAGAACCTCTACGCGTGGGCCGCCGTCCTCGGCGAGCGCGTGGGCGCCCCCGACGTGCACCCCTACTGCGCGCCCGGCCGCGCGACCGACCTGGCCGGGCTGCCGGACACCTTCGTCGCCGTGGCCCAGTACGACGTCTTCCGCGACGAGGACCTCGACTTCGCCCGGCGGCTGACCGCCGCCGGGGTCCCGGTCGACCTGCACCTGTACGCCCACGCCTTCCACGCCTGGGACGTCTTCGCCCCGGACTCCGCGCTCGCGGCCACGTTCGGGCGGACCTGGGACGACTTCCTGCGCCGCCGCCTCCACGGGTAGCGCCCGCGTCACGAGCCCGGTGGCCGGGCGCCGAGCATCGTCAGGAGCTGGAGCTTCTCGTAGGACTCCGAGCCGGGCGTCGCGGTGTACACCAGCAGGCCCTGCGGCTGGTCGGCGTCGAAGAGGGTCTGGCAGTGCAGGTCGAGCACGCCCACCGCGGGGTGCCGCAGCCGCTTGGTCTCCGGCCGCCGCAGGCCCACCTCGTGGGCACTCCACAGCCGGGCGAACTCCGGGCTGACGTCGAGGAGTTCGGCGACCAGGCGGGCGGCCGGGCGGTCCGGGGCCGAGCCCTGCCGGGAGTAGGCGGTGCGCAGGTCGGAGGTGAACAGCCGGCTGTGCAGCGGGTGGTCCTCCTCCGGGTAGATCAGCCGCGCCGCCGGATCGGTGAACCACCGGTAGAAGATGCTGCGCGCCCGGCCGGTGTGGCCGGCCTGGTCGCCGAGGAGCGCGACCGCCGGCGGCGTCTGCACCAGCGTCTCGCCGGTGTTCCCCATCACCTGCGCGGGGGTGTCGGCCAGCCGGTCCAGGATGCGCATCAGCCCGGGGCTGACGTGGTCGGTCGCGGCCGAGCGCGGCGGCGCGGAGTGGCCGCCCAGCCGGAACAGGTGGTCGCGCTCGTCCAGCGTCAGGTGCAGGCCCCGGGCGATCGCCGCGAGCATCGGCTCCGACGGCTGCGGGCCGCGGCCCTGTTCGAGCCGGCCGTAGTAGTCCGCGGACATCCCGCACAGCGCGGCGACCTCCTCCCGGCGCAGCCCCCGGGTGCGCCGCCGGGCGCCGCGCGGCAGCCCTACGTCCTCGGGCTGCAGCGCCTCGCGCCGCGTGCGCAGGAAGTCGGCGAGCTGTTCACGGTCCCGGTCCACCGCCCTCAGCCCTCCCCGTGGTCCGTCTCGCCCGCCCGCCCGCACCGCCGGCCAGCCGCCGGCCGCGTCGCGGCCGACGACGGCCGGCCGTGCGTCCGCCGGCGCCGGTACGCCCGCCAGCCGCAGCGACTCGTCCCACATCCGCGCGGCGGCGGCAGCGTCCCGCATCGACGCGTAGTGCCTCAACTCGACCGGCCGGCCGCTGATCTGGCCGGGGCCGCCGGGGCCGTAGAAGGCTCCGGTGCGCGCGTGCGGCGAGGTGGCCGCGTAGAGCACCGGCCGCATGCCCTTCTCGACGGGCTGCACCAGCAGCCCCAACCGGGCCAGCCGGGAGAAGACGGCGCGCATCCGCGACGGCCGCGCGCGGCCCATGCTCGGGCCGGCCGCCTGGAGGTTGGTCGAGGCCAGGCCCGGGTGGGCGAGGACGCTGGTCAGGCCCCAGCCGGCCGCGTCCGAGCGGCGGCCCAGTTCGAGCCCGAACAGCGCGAGCGCCAGCTTGGACTGGTTGTACGCCTTCCACGGCGTGTAGCCCTGCTCGTACTGCAGATCGTCCCAGTGCAGCGAGCCCTGCCGGGCGCCGAAACTGGTGTGGGTGACCACCCGTGCCCCGCCGCCCGCGGTCAGCAGCGGCAGCAGCCGCACGGTGAGCGCGACGTGCCCGAGGTGGTTGACGCCGAACTGCAGCTCGAAGCCGTCGGCGGCGGTGTGCCGGACCGGTGGCGTCATGACGCCCGCGTTGAGCACCAGCAGGTCCACCGGCCGGCCCTCGGCCAGCAGCGTGCCGGCCAGCTCCGCGACCGAGTCCAGCGACGCCAGGTCCAGGCCGCGCAGCGACACCCGGGCGCCGGGGGCCGCGGCGCGGACGCGTTCGAGCGCGGCGGCGCCCTTGGCCGGGTCGCGCACCGGCAGCACCACCTCGGCGCCCGCGGCGGCCAGCGCGCCGGCCAGTCCGAGCCCCAGGCCGTCGCTGCCGCCGGTCACGACGGCCAGCCGGCCGCCGAGATCGGGCACCGCGAGGTCGAGCGGGGTACGTGCCATGGTCGTCCTCCTCCACTCCAGTCCACTTTTGCATGTCGTACGGCGCCACGACCGGCCACGACCGACCGCGATCGGCCACGACCGACCGGGACCGCCGCGGCTGCCGGTGTCCGCCGTGTCTGCTCTCGCCCGCCGTGTCCGCCGTGTTCGCTGTGTGTCCGCCGCTCGCCGGTCGGATCGGCGTACCGGTCGGATCGGCGGACGGGTCAGAGCTGCTGACCGCCGGAGACCTCGATGCGCTGGCCGGTGATCCAGCCGGTGCCCTCGCCGAGCAGCGCCGCCACCGCGCCGCCGATGTCGTCGGGCAGCCCGACCCGGCCGAGGGCGGTCGCCGCGCCGATCCGGGCCTGGAACTCCGCGTCGTCGCGCACCAGGCCGCCCGCGAAGTCCGAGGCGACCGCGCCGGCCGCCACGGTGTTGGCGCTGATGCCGCGCGGGCCCAGCTCGACGGCCAGGTAGCGGGTGAAGACCTCGACCGCGCCCTTGACCGCGGCGTAGGCGGAGAAGCCGGGGCCGACGAACCGGGTCAGCCCGGAGGAGAGGGTGACGATCCGGCCGCCGTCGGTGAGCAGCGGCAGCAGCGTCTGGGTGAGGAAGTACACGCCGCGCAGGTGGACGTTCACCAGGCCGTCGAAGTCCTCGACGGTGGTCGCGGCGATCGGGCCGCCGGCCGCGTGGCCCGCGTTGTTGACCAGGTAGTCGAAGGTGTCGCGGTCCCAGCCCTGCTTCAGCGCGTCGCGCAGCGCGTCGGCGAACGCGGGGAAGTCCTCGACCCGGCCGGTGTCCAGCCGCAGCGCGCGGGCGGTGCGGCCCAGCGCCTCGGCCTCGGCGACGACCGCCTCCGCCTCCTCGGGGTGCGAGCGGTAGGTGAGGATCAGGTCGACGCCGTCGGCGGCCAGCCGCAGCGCGCTGCTGCGGCCGATGCCGCGGTTGCCGCCGGTGACCAGCGCGATCCGTCCCCGCGAGGGGGCGCCGGCGGCGGGGTCGGTGCGGGAGTCGGTGGGAGTGCTCACGGGGAGGGCCTTTCGTCCGGGGCCGGCGGGCCGTGCGCCCGCCGTCCGCTCCAGACTCGTCCGCTCCGCCCGGCGGATGAAGGCTTCACCTGTCCAGGGACTCCCGATCCCTGGCTACGCGCCCCGCGCCGATCCGTCCCCGCGCCGGTCCGTCCCCGCGCCGATCGGCTCCCGCGCCGGTCCGTCCCCGCGCCGGTCCGTCCCCGCCGGCACGCCCGGGCTCACGCGCCCTGCGCCGGCCCGCCCTGGCCGAACAGCTGGCGGCCCCAGTCCTGCCCGGCCGCCAGGCCCGGCGGCGCCATGAACACGCCGCTGCCGATGTGCTGGATGTACTCGTTGAGCGCGTCGTGCGCGCCCAGCACCCGCTGCAGCGTGACGAACTGCTGCGGGCTCTTCATGAACGCGATGAAGAACAGGCCGCCCAGCAGGTCCCCGGTCTCCGGGTCGATGCCGTCGGTGTAGGAGTAGCCGCGGCGCAGGATGCGCAGGCCGTTGTTGTTCTCGTGGGCGGCCAGCCGGATGTGGGCGTCGGCCGGGATCACGTACTGCGAGCCGTTCTTCGCGGCGAAGTCCGGCGTGTCGAACTCCTTGGCGCCGGTCAGCGGCGCGCCGGTGTCCTTGAAGCGGCCGAAGACGTTCTGCTGGTCGCCCAGCCGGTCGCGGTCCCACTGCTCCATCCGCATCTTGATCTTCCGGGCCACCAGGTACGAGCCGCCGCGCGCCCAGCGCTGCGGCTCCTCCTCGCCGATCCACACGTGCCTGCCGATCAGGCCGGCGTTGGTGGCGTCGATGTTGCGAGTGCCGTCCTTGAAGCCCAGCAGGTTGCGCGGGGTGGTCTGCTGCGGGGAGGTGGAGGAGGTGCGGCCGAAGCCCAGTTCCATCCAGCGCGGCACCAGGGTGCCGAAGCCGAGCCGGCGCAGGTTGCGTACCGCGTGGAAGGCCACCTGCGGGTCGTCGGCGCACGCCTGCACGCATATGTCGCCGCCGGAGCCCGCCGGGTCGAGGTTCTCGCCGGGCAGCTCGGGCAGCGGCTTCAGCGCCGACGGGCGGCGCGCGGCCAGCCCGAACCGGCCGTCGAAGAGCGAGGGGCCGTATCCGACGGTGATGGTGAGCCGGCCGGGGGTCAGCCCGGCGGCCTCGCCGGTGTCGTCCGGCGGGGTGTTGAGGTCGCCCTTGTCGCCGGGCACCGGCAGGCCGCGGGTCATCGCCTCGGCCGCCGCGGTCCAGGTGGCCAGCAGCTCGGCCAGGTCGGCGCGGGTCGCGGTGGGCGCCACGTCGAAGGTGGCGAAGCACAGCCGGTCCTGGGCGGGCGTGGCGATGCCCGCCTGGTGGCCGGCGCGGAAGGCCACCGTGGCCGCGCCGCCGTCCGCCGAGCCCCCGCCGGACGAGGCGCCGGACGACCCGTCCGAGGACCCGCCGTCGCGGTCGGCCAGCGCGGCGCCGCCGACGCCGAGCGCCGCCCCCGCGACCGCTCCGGCGCCCACCGCGCCCAGCAGTCGCCGCCGGCTGACGGCGGGACGGCCGGCGGACGGGCCCGGAGCGCCCGGAGCGCCGGACGCGCCCGGCGTGCCCGGGGCGTCGGACGGGGTGGACGAGGCGGCGGCGTCGGGGCTGTCGGTCACGGCTCAGGCGATCTTTCCGGCGATCTTGGATACGGCCTCTGCGTAGGCGTCCACGGTCTGCGACAGGGTACGCCGCTCGGTCGCGGAGACCTTGCTGTAGTCGACGTAGCCGGTGTTCTCGTAACCGGGCTTCGCCTGGTACTTCTTCAGCGCGGCGGCGGTCTGCTGGTACCGCTGCGTGACGGTGGCGGCCAGCGCCGCGTCCTTCGCCTTGAGCACCGGCATCAGCACGCTGACGGCCTCGTTGGCGCCGGCCAGGTTGCCGTCGAAGTCCAGCAGGTCGATGTGCGAGTAGCGCTCCTCCTCGCCGGTGATCTTCGAGGACTGGATCTCGTTGACCAGGTCGGTGGCGCCGTTGGCGATCTCCGCGGGCTGGTACTCCACGGTCTGCACCTTGGCGTAGAGCGCCTTGACGTCGGTGTCGAGCTGGTCGGCCAGCTTCGCGGTGCCGGTCAGCGACTTCTGCTGCCACAGCGCCTGCTCGATGCGGTGGAAGCCGGTGAAGTCGGCGGGGGTGGGCGCGTCGTCGGCGCGGCCGTCGATCCGGCCGTCGATGTCGCCCCAGATCTCCGCGGTCGGCTCGACGCGCTCGTAGTGGATGCGGGCCTTGCCGTACAGCGTCTTGGCCTCGTCCACCTTGCCGGCCTTGACCGCGGCGGTGAACGCGTCGGTGGTGGTCACCAGCTGCTTGACCTCGCCGGTGATCCAGGCCGCGTAGTCCTGGGTGGCGGCGACCAGCCGCGGGTCGTCCTTCCAGGTCTTCTTCGCGGCGCCGGTGACGGTGAAGCCGGTCTTGTCGGTGTGCGCGCCCGGGCAGTAGACGGTGTACCTGCCCGCGTCGAGGTTGAGCGTGAAGTCGCCGGACAGGCCCGGGGTCAGGTTCTCCTTCTCGCCCAGCATCTTGCCGCCGTCGAGCAGTTCGGCCTCGGTGACCTTGGCGGAGTCCTTGTTGGTCACCTTGAACTTCACGGTGCCCGCGGGGACGCTCGCCGGGTCCGGCGCGCAGTCCTTGTCGGTGATGGTGATCGCGACGCTCGCGGTCGTGGCCGAGGCGTTCTTCGCCTTGGCGCCGGAGTCGCCCGAGCCGTCCTTGTCACCGCCGCAGGCGGTCAGCAGCAGCCCCGCGGACAGCGCGGTGGCGGCACAGGCCAGGACTCTACGGCGGGTGGAAGGGGCGTTCACAGCGGGCTCCTCGGGGGCCGTGCGGGCACGACGACGTCGCGTGTGGGCGGGGGAGAGGGGAGTGCGGGAGGTACGGGGTGCGCGGGATCGCGCGGGGCCGTGCGGGGAACCGCCCCGCGCGGCGGCGCGGTCAGCCGGCCTCGACGGGCCGCGGCTGCTTGCGCTGCGCCGCGGCCGGCGCCTTGCGGCGGGCCGGCCAGAGCACGACCGCGGTCATCGGGACCGCGTAGACCAGCCAGCCGATGACCATCGCCCAGTTCGGGTACGGCTGGATGCCGAGGACTCCGGTGACCACCGAGGAGACCGGCGTGCCGGGGCGCACCAGCCAGGACAGGTCGAACGCCTGCGAGCCCTGGTCCAGCCAGCCGCCCTCGTAGGCGGTCATCAGGGCGGTGGCGACCAGGCCGGCCGCGACCAGGATCAGCACCACGCCGGTCACGCGGAAGAAGCGGGAGAGGTTGATGCGGACGCCGCCGCGGTAGATGCCGTAGCCGATGACCGCGGCCACCACGATGCCGAGGGCGGCGCCGGAGCCGCCGTACCAGGGGTTGCTGCTCTCGTTGAAGGTGGCGAGCAAGAACACCGAGGTCTCGAAGCCCTCGCGCAGCACCGCCAGGAAGGCCATCACGATCAGCGCGGAGGCGGAGCCGGCCGCCAGCGCCTGGCCGGCCGCGCCCTCCAGGTCCTTGCGCAGGTCGCGCGAGTGGCGCTTCATCCACAGCACCATGTAGCTGACCATCACCACGGCGATCGCGCCGACCACCGTCTCCAACTGCTCCTGCTGGCGCTGCGGCAGGTCGCTGGACCACACCTGGAGGCCCACCGCGACCGCGACGCAGATCGCCACCGCGATGCCCACGCCGATCCAGACCTTGCGCAGCGCGTCCCGGCGGCCCTGTTGACCGAGGAAGGACGCGATGATGCCGACGATGAGCGCCGCTTCGAGTCCTTCGCGCAGTCCGATGACGAACGTGGGCAGCATGTGGGTCCTTCGGAGGTCCGGTTCGGTGGGCGCCGGGGGAGGACCGGCGGTCGGGTCTTAGCGAAGCCTGCCCTTGGTTAGGCGACCCTCACTAGAATGCGCGCCCGTCGTCGTACGTCAAGCCGCGCGGGGGAGCAAAGCGGGCGAAGGGGATGTCAAGGCCGGTCACGGGCATGTGATTTGACCATCCCTTTACCAAGATGGCGGGGGGCGGAACCGGTCGCGGTCCGGGCGTCGGGGAGTTTCCCGGCAAAGGCGGGACAAGCGGAAGGCGAGGGTTCCGCCTGGCCCGAGCGTTCCCCTAGGGTCCATCCCGCCATGGATTACTGCTACGCGTGCCGTCGCCACCTCAACGGCGCGTACTCCTGCCCCGGCTGCGGGACCCCCGCGGACGAGCTGGTGCTGCCCGCGACGGCGGACACCGCGCGGCTGCCCGCGGTGCCGCGGGACGACGGGCACGAGCCGCTCGGCGGCGGCCGGGCCGCGCGGCGCGCCGAGAGCCGGCGCGGCAGGGTCCGGCGGGCCCGCCGGACCAGGCAGCGCGCCGCGGTCTACGGCGTGGGCGCGATCGCGGCGGTCGGCGCGCTGGCGATGTTCTCCATGGCGGCGCTGTCCGGCGGACCCGGCGGGGCGGGCGAATCCGGCGGCAGCGGGCCCGGCGTCGTCCTGCCGCCCGACGCCACGTCGGGGCCGCCGTCGACCGACGACGCGGACCTGTTCCCCGAGGGCTCGGGCAGCCCGAGCCCGTCCGCGCCGCACACCGGCGGGAGCGCCTCCGCGTCGCCCTCGGCGACCGCCACGACGCCGCCGGCATCCGCGTCCCCGCATCCCGCGCACACCACCCGGCGGCCGACCACCCCCGCGCCGCCCCCGGCCACCACCACCCGCCCGGCCACGCCCTCGGCGACTCCCACGACCACCCGGCCCACGCCGACGCGGACGACGTGCAAGCCGGTGCTGTGGTGGTGCGACGGGTAGCCGCGGGGCGGCTGGGGCTGGGACCCGGACTAGAGACGAGGACGGGAACGGGGACGGGAAGGGGAACGGGGACGGGCGGCCGGGCGCCGGCGGGCCGGTGGCGTCAGCGGCGGTCCAGCGCGGTGCAGACGCACGCCTTGTTGCCGTCCGGGTCGGCGAGGACGGTGAACGACGGTGCCTCGGCGTCGCTGACGACCGTGCCGCCGGCCGCGACCGCCGCGGCGATCCGCTCCTGCGCGACCTCGGGCGCGAGCCACAGGTCGAGGTGCCAGCGCTGGCGCGGCGCGGTGTGCGGCTCGGTGCGCTGGAACCACACGGCGGGCACCCGACCGGTGGGGTCGAGGATTGAGTCGGCCACGACGTTGCCCGGGTCGCCGGTGAGCAGCGCCGACCAGAAGGGGGCGATCCGCGCGTCGTCGGCGGTGTCCAGGGCCAGCTCCACCTGCGTGACCTCGCCGGGCGCGGCGGTGAGCCCGCGCTCGGCGGCCGACGCGCTGATCACCCGGGCCAGTTCCAGGTCCCGCGCGGTGACCCACCGCCCGCCGCCGGCCGGGTCGGCCGTGGACAGCGTGACGTCCACGAAGGCGGCACCCAGCCGGACTTCCGGCGCGCGCCCGGCCGCCGCCGCCAGGTCGGCCACCGCGACCGTGAACGCGGCCCCGGCCCGCGCGTCCGCCACGCGGTAGCGCGCGGCGATCCCCAGCGCCACCTTCCGCCAGTCCCCGAGCCCGCCGCCGTCGATCGCGGCGAGGATCTCACCCGTGCTGATCTTCTCGTCCATCCCCCCATGCTGCCAGCGCCGCCCGGTCGTCCGGCGGCGCCACGGGGCACGGCGGCTGCCGGCCGCGACGGCGCGGGGACGCGAGCCGGCGGGCGAGCGGGCGCAACCCCGGCGTCCCGGGAGGACGAGCGGCGGCTCCGGCGGCGGGGCTCGACGGCCGACGCGGGGGCCGGGGGAGCCGCCTCCGCGGGCGGTCGCCGTCGCCGGCGCGAGCCCGCGGTCAGTGCGGGCTGATCATTCTGCGGAGCAGGTCGCGCAGGGTGGTGCGGTCGGCTTCGGAGAGGCAGGCGAGGGGTTCGCGGGCGAAGTCGAGCGAGGCGCGCAGGTGTTCCGCGGTCGCGCGGCCCACGGGGGTGGCCGCGGCGAGCTTCACCCGGCGGTCGGCCGGGTCCGCGCGGCGCTCGGCCAGGCCCTGGGCCTCCAGCCGGTCCACGATCCCGGTCACGTTGGACGGCTCGCACTTCAGCCGCTGCGCGATCTGCCGCATCGGCAGCGGCTCGGCGGCCAGCAGCGTGAGCAGCCGCGCCTGGGCCCCGGTCAGGTGGTGCGCCGCGGCGGCCGCGTCGTACTCCCGGTCGTAGCGGGCCGCGAACGTGCCGACGAGGTCGACCACCTCGGCGGTCAGCGGGTCCGTGGGGTCGGGCGGGCTGCCGGAAGACATTGCGCCAGCGTACTGCGGTGTTCCGGCTCCCGATACGCCCGGGACGAGCCCGCTCCGAAGCCCCCCGGTGCCCGCGCGCGGCGGGTCGTGTCCCGGACGCCCCCGCGCCTGGGCGCCTTCGCGGCCAGCAGTCGGCGGACCGTGGTTCGCCTCACGGTCCGCCGCCGGGGTCAGGCGCGGCGGGCGGTTTCTCCGCCGTCGTCGGCGTCCGGCGTTCCCGCCGCCTCCGCGCGCGCCCCCGCGGACGCCGCGGACCCCGCCGCCCCCTCCGCCGGAGGCCCGAGCGGCGCGAGCAGCGCGAGGAAATCGCGGAACGCCGCCGGCATGTCCACCGCGTCCGGGTCCAGCAGCCACTGCACCTGGAGCCCGTCCATCACCGCCGCCAGCAGCGTCGCCGCGCGCTCGGGGGTGAGGCCGCCGGGCAGCCGGTCGCCGTACTCCGCGCGCAGCGCCTCCGCGCCGCCCTCGCGCACATGGGCGTAGCGGTCCTTGAAGTACGCCTGCGCCGGGTGCCCCTCGGTCACGCTGTCGCCGACCAGCACGGTGAACGCCTGGACGATGCCGGGCCGGGTGGCGTTGTAGTCCACCAGATTCGCCACCACCTCCAGCGGCCAGGAGCGGCCGTGCAGCGCCGCCGACGCCATGTCCCACTGGTCCCTGGCCTCCAGGACGGCCACCAGCAGCGCTTCCTTGGTCGGGTAGTAGTGCATCAGCCCCTGCTGGGTCAGGCCGACCCGCTCGGCGACCGCCGCCAGCGTCGCGCCGCGGTAGCCGCGCTCGGCGATGACCTCCGTGGCGGCCTGGATGATCTCCGCGCGCCGCTCCGACGAGCGTTCGCCCCGCGTGCGTGCCACGTCCGCCACCCCCTTTCCGGCCGTCCGGCCCGGGCCCCCGACCCTACAAGCCCGGCCACGGCGGCATCCCGGCCATGATGACGAATCGATAACTATGCCTACCGTACGACAGGCAACCCGGTCGTGCCGGGCCAGGATGGCCAGCGCCTCGCATCCGCCACCACACCAGGGAGCCGGACATGACGCCGCACCCCCCGTACGCCCTCGGCGCCGAGACCGAACGCGAGCGGGCCGTCGAGCAGGCGCTGGGCCACCTGGACCTGGACGCCAAGGCGCGGCTGCTGGCCGGGCGGGACATGTGGTCGCTGCCGGCGATCGGCGCGATCGGCCTGGCCCCGCTGGTGATGTCCGACGGCCCGGTCGGCGTCCGCGGCCGGCGCTGGACCGCCGAGGACCCGTCGGTCGCGCTGCCCAGCCCGACCGCGCTCGCGGCCACCTGGGACCCGGACCTGGCGCGCCGGGCCGGCCGGCTGCTCGCCCAGGAGGCCCACCGCAAGGGCGTCCACGTGCTGCTCGCCCCGACCGTCAACCTGCACCGCAGCCCGCTGGGCGGGCGGCACTTCGAGGCGTACAGCGAGGACCCGTACCTGACCGGCGTGATCGGCACCGGCTACGTGCGCGGCGTGCAGGACGGCGGCATCGGCGTCACCGTCAAGCACTTCGTCGGCAACGACGCGGAGACCGACCGCTTCACCGTCGACAACCGCATCCCGCCGCGGGCGCTGCGCGAGCTGTACCTCGCGCCGTTCGAGGCGATCGTCGCCGACGCCCGGCCGTGGGGCGTGATGGCGGCCTACAACGCGGTGAACGGCGTGACCATGACCGAGCACGACGCGCTGGTCAACGGCGTGCTGCGGGGTGAATGGGGCTTCGACGGCGTGGTGGTCTCCGACTGGTTCGCCGCGCGCTCGACCGTGGGGGCGCTGCGCGGCGGTCTGGACATCGCGATGCCCGGGCCGCTGACCGTCTACGGCGACGCGCTGGCCGCCGCGGTGCGGGCCGGCGAGGTCGCCGAGGACCTGGTGGACGCCGCCGCGCGGCGGGTGCTGCGGCTGGCCGCCCGCGCCGGCCTGCTCTCCGGCGCCCCGGCCGCGGTCGCCGTCGCCGACCGCCCGGCGGGCGTCGACGGCGACGCGCTCGCCCGCGAACTCGCCGTCCGCGCGTGCGTCCTGCTCCGCAACGAGCCCGCCCCGCCGCCGGGCGCGGCCCCGGCACCCGCGACCGAGCCCGTAGCCGAGCCCGACCCCGCCGCCGGGCCCGCGTCCGCCACCGCGCCCGTCACCGCCGCCGCTGCCAACGCCGCCCCCGCCGCCGAGCCTGCCGCCGACCCCCCTCCCGCCGGGCCCGCGTCCGTCCCTGCGCCCGCGTCCGTAACCGCCGCCCCCGCCGCCGCCCCCGCTGACGAGCCGGGGGCCGGGTCCGGGCCGGCGACCGCCGCCGTCCCCGGCCCGGCCCCCGACTCCGTGTACGGGAACGTCCCGCTGCTGCCGCTCGCCCCGCCGCGCGGGCCCCGCGGGCTCGTGGTGGTCGGGGCCGCCGCGCGCGAGGCGCGCGTCCTCGGCGGCGGGTCGGCGCAGGTGTTCCCCGAGCACGTGGTCTCGCCGCTGGAGGGGCTGCGGGCCGCTCTGCCCGCGGACGTGCCGGTGCGGTACGCGCTGGGCGCCGACCCCGCGGAGGAACTGGCCGCCGCCGGCACGGGGTTCACGCTGCACGCGGTGGCCCGGGACGCCGCGGGCGCGGAGCTGGGCGGCGAGCCGCTGCCCGGCGGCCAGGTGCAGTGGCTCGGCGACCTGCCGGACGGCGTGGCGTACGAGGAACTGCACACCGTCGAGGTGCGCGGGACGTTCGTGCCGCGGGTGGCGGGACCGCACCGCTTCGGCACCCGCGGCACCGGCGACTTCCGGCTCACCGTGGCCGGCCGCGTGCTGTTCGAGGGCGGGCAGGCGGACCCGGACGCCGACCCGTTCGAGGCGTTCTTCGGCCGGCCCACCGAGCGCGGCACGGTCGAGCTGGCCGCGGGGGAGCCGGTCGAGGTGAGCCTGCTGCACACCCCGGTCAAGGACCTGCCGCTGCCGGTCCAGGCGGTGGGCTTCGGCCTGCTGCACGGCGAGCCGGCGCGCGACCCGGACGAGCTGCTGGCCGAGGCCGAGGCCGCCGCGCGCGCCGCGGACACCGCGGTGGTCGTCGTCGCGACGACCGAACGGGTGGAGTCCGAGGGCTTCGACCGCGCCTCGCTGCGGCTGCCCGGCCGCCAGGACGAACTGGTCGCGCGCGTCGCCGCGGCCAACCCGCGCACCGTCGTGGTGGTCAACGCCGGCGCGCCGGTGGAGATGCCGTGGCGCGAGGACGTCGCGGCGGTGCTGCTCGCGTGGTTCCCCGGCCAGGAGGCCGGCGCGGCGCTGGCCGACGTGCTGCTCGGCGCCGCGGAGCCCGGCGGCCGGCTGCCCACCACCTGGCCGGCCCGGCTGGCCGACGCGCCGGTCACCCGGGTCGCGCCGCGGGACGGCGTGCTGGCGTACGAGGAGGGTCCGTACATCGGCCACCGCGCCTGGGAGCGCGCGGCCGGCCCGGCGGGGTCGGGGACCGCGCCCGCGCCCGCGTACTGCTTCGGCCACGGGCTCGGCTACACCCGCTGGACGTACGAGGCACTGGCGGTCGAGCCCGGCTCGGCCGACGACGGCACGCTGGCCACCGCCCGGGTCCGGTTGCGCAACACCGGCCGCAGGACCGGCCGCGAGGTGGTGCAGCTCTATCTGCGCTCGCCCGACGAGCCGCGCCGCCTGGTCGGCTTCACCACGGTCGCCGCCGCGCCGGGCGAGGCGGTGGACGTGGTGGTCCCGGTGCCGTTGCGGGCGGCCAGGATCTGGGACGAGGCGGCCGACGGCTGGCGCGTCGTGCCGGGTCCGCTGACCTTGGAGGCCGCGCACTCCCTCGCCGACGTCCGGCTCACCGCGGCGGTGCCGCCGCGGCGCTGAGGGCGGCCGTCCCCGCGGGCCGGGACGCGCGGACCGTCCCACCCCGGGGCCAGGACGCGCGGGCCGTACGAGCCCGCGGGTCGGGACGCGCGGGCCGTACCAACCAGCGGACAGGGGCCCAGGGGACCCCCGGACCTACGGCGTCGTCGTGGACAGCAGCACACCCGCCAGGATCCGGGCCAGCTCCGCCTGCCCGGCCTTGTTCGGGTGGAACCAGTCCCACCTGCTCAACTCGCCCGAGGTGAAGGCGTACCGGTGGACCGCGCCGCCGTCGTAGCGGCAGCGGGCGTAGCGCGCGCACTCCTGGGCGAGCACCGTGTCGAACGCGGCGATCCGGTCGGTCACCGCGGCGCGCCGGGCCTGCGCCGCCGCGGACTGCGAGGTCGCGTCGCCGAGCATCGTCGGGCACAGGCCGAGCCGCCACAGTTGGCGCTCCACCACGTTGTCCCGGCCGATCCGCCACAGGTGTTCGAGGTCGGGGATGCTGGCCACCAGCACCTGGGTGCCGGGCAGCGTGCTGTGCAGGTACGCGAGCGTGGCCGCGAAGGAGCCGCGGAAGTCCGCGACGCTCGTCATCGCGTCGGTGTCGGGCGCGCACACGTCGTTCGCGCCGATCAGCACGGTCACCATGGCGGGCTTGTGCGCGGCGGCCTCGCGGGCCTGGCCCGGCAGGTCGGCGACGTGCGCCCCGGACACGGCGAGGTTCCAGCTGTGCGCGGAGTCGCCGAGCCGCGCGCTGATGCTGTCGACGGTGCCGCCGTCGCCGGTCGCCCAGGACGCGTCGGGGCAGTCGGAGTACGGGTCGCAGGCGTTGAACCCGCGGGTGATGGAGTCGCCGATCGCGGCGACCGACCGCGGGTGGGGGTTCCAGGGGCGGGCCGGCGCGGTGGTCGCAGGGGTGGTCGGCGCGCTCGTCGGCGCGGTTGTCGGCGCTCCCGTCGGCGTGGTGGCCGGCGCGGCACCGGCGTCGCGGCCCCCGCCGGCGGCTCCCGCGGAATCCGAGATGTGTACGGTCGGCGTCCCCGCCCCGGGCGCGCCGCGGTCGGCGTGCGATCCGCCCACGCCGCATCCGCCCAGGAGAACGGCCGCGACGGCCGCCCCCACCAAGCGCCGTGCCCTCGGTCGCATCCGGTGCTCCTCTCCGGCGAGCGGGTGACATCTGCCGTCAGCCCGACCGTACGTCACTCCCGGGAAGACGCCGCACGGTAGCGTTTTCCCTGACACCCCGCGGGAACTGACAGGAGGTCGGCGGGCGCCGGGCGCCCGTGGTGCTTGTTGTCCTGATTGTGATGAATAGTGCAGAATGTCTCATGTTGGCCCGGGAGCAGCCGGTTCGGGTGTTGAGGCCGCTGGGGAAGGCGAACCTCGTCCCACACTGGAGGTACCGGTGACGACACGTGGAGTTCTGTACGTGCACGCCGCGCCGCGCGCGCTGTGCCCGCATGTGGAGTGGGCCGTCGCGGGCGTCCTCGGCGTGCGCGTGAACCTGGACTGGGTCCGGCAGCCCGCCGCTCCCGGCACCTGGCGCGCCGAGTTCTCCTGGCAGGGCCAGCCCGGCACGGCCTCCAGACTCGCCTCGGCGCTGCGCGGCTGGCACATGCTGCGCTTCGAGGTCACCGCGGAGCCCTGCGCCACCGCGGAGGGCGAGCGTTACAGCGCCACCCCCGACCTCGGCATCTTCCACGCGGTCATCGGCATGCACGGCGACATCCTGATCCCCGAGGACCGGCTGCGCGCGGCCATGCTGCGCGCCCACAAGGGTGAGGCCGACCTGGAGAGCGAGCTGTCCCGGCTGCTCGGCAAGCCGTGGGACGACGAGTTGGAGCCGTTCCGCTACGCGGGCGAGGGCGCGCCGGTGCGCTGGCTGCACCAGGTGGTCTGAGCGGCCACGGCATAGCCTGGCGGACATGGCACCTACCGCTGCGTCACCCGCCCCCGCCGCGCCCGGAGCTGACGGCGCGTCCCCTTCCACGTCTTCCACGTCTTCTTCCGCATCCTCCACGTCCTCCGCGGCCTCCGCTTCTCCTTCCGGTTCTCCTTCCGGGGCCGCATCGCGGCCGCTGACCGTCGCGGTGCTCGGCACCGGCATCATGGGCGCCGGCATGGCGCGCAACCTGGCGGCGGCCGGACACGAGGTCCGCGCCTGGAACCGTACGATCGACCGGGCCCGCCCGCTCGCCGACGCCGGCGTGCGGGTGGTCGCCGACCCCGAGGCGGCGGTACGCGACGCCGACGCCGTCGTCACCATGCTGCTCGACGGGGCCGCGGTGCTCGACGTGATGCACCGCGCGGCCCCCGCGCTGCGAGGAGGCGCGGTGTGGGCGCAGTGCAGCACCGTCGGGCAGGCCGGCCAGGCCGAGCTGGCGGCGCTCGGCGAGCAACTCGGCGTCCTCGTCCTCGACGCGCCGGTGCTCGGCACCCGCGCGGTCGCGGAGTCCGGCCGGCTGACCGTGCTGGCGGCCGGGCCGGAGGCGGCGCGGCCGGTCGCGGAACGGGTCTTCGACGCGATCGGCCGCGGCACCATCTGGCTCGGCGAGGACGCGACGGGCAGCGCCGCGAGCAGCCTCAAGCTCGTCCTCAACAACTGGGTGCTCGCGGTCACCAACGCCACGGCTGAGACGGTCGCGCTGGCGCACGGCCTGGGCGTGGACCCCGAGCGGTTCTTCGAGGCGATCGACGGCGGCCCGCTCGACATGGGCTACCTCCGCGCGAAGTCGCAGGCGATCCTGACCGGCGACTACACGCCGAACTTCACGGTGGAGGGCGCGGGGAAGGACCTGCGGCTCATCGTCGCGGCGGCGCAGGAGGCCGGGGTCCGCCTCGACCTCGCCGCGGCCGGCGTGGAGCGCTTCCGCCGCGCGGCGGAACTCGGCCACGGCGCGCAGGACATGTCCGCGTCCTACTTCGCCAGCTTTCCCCCGGCCACCCCGACGCTGGGCGCTGACCCACCAGGGGAGCAGTTCCCCGCGCCCCTCGGGGGCGACGCCCGGCGCTCGGCCGGTCCCCGCGGGGGGCGGAGTGGGGTGAGTGGGGGCAAGTCACCCCCTTGCAGCGCGCGCCGCAGGCGATGAGGCAGGCTAGGGACCGTGCCCGATGACTCCCCCTCGCCGCAGCAGCCCGCCGCCCCGCCCCACGCGGACCACTCCGCGACCCTGCGGCGCCTGGAGAAGTCCGCCGGCCGCCTCGCCGCGCACGCCATCGCGCGGATGGACGCCCAGCTGCCCTGGTACCGCGCCATGCCGCCGGAGAACCGCAGCTGGATCGGCCTGGTCGCGCAGGCCGGTATCGCGGCGTTCACAGAATGGTTCCGCCACCCCGAGGCGCCGCAGGCGATCAGCACGGACGTCTTCGGCACCGCCCCGCGCGAGCTGACCCGGGCGATCTCGCTGCGGCAGACCGTCGAGATGGTCCGCACCACCATCGAGGTGATGGAGGCGGCCATCGACGAGGTGGCCGCGCCCGGCGACGAGGCCGTGCTGCGCGAGGCGCTGCTGGTCTACGCGCGCGAGATCGCCTTCGCCACCGCGCAGGTCTACGCGCAGGCCGCCGAGGCGCGCGGCGCCTGGGACGCCCGGCTGGAGTCGCTGGTGGTCAACGCCGTACTGTCCGGCGAGGCCGACGAGGGCGTGCTGTCGCGGGCCGCCGCGCTGGGCTGGAACTCCCCCGACCACATCGTGGTGGTGCTCGGCACCGCGCCCAACGGGGACAGCGAGCTGACCGTGGAGGCGATCCGCCGGGCCTCGCGGCACGCCAAGCTGCAGGTGCTGACCGGTGTCTTCGGCGACCGCCTGGTGGTCATCGCCGGCGGCGACGACGACCCGATCAAGGTGGCGAAAGCCCTGCTCGGACCGTTCGCGCCGGGCCCGGTGGTGGCCGGCCCCGTGGTCGGCGACCTGCTCGCGGCGACCCGCTCGGCGAGCGCCGCGGCGGCCGGCCTGAAGGCGTGCGCGGCCTGGCCCGACGCGCCGCGACCGGTGCTCTCCGACGACCTGCTGCCGGAGCGCGCCATGGCGGGCGACCGCTATGCTCGGGCCCAGCTGGTGGAGGAGATCTACAGGCCGCTGGAGGAGGCCGGGTCGGCACTCCTGGAGACGCTGAGTGTCTACCTGGAGCAGGCGTCGTCACTGGAGGGCGCCGCCCGGATGCTGTTCGTCCACCCGAATACCGTCCGCTACCGGCTCCGACGTGTGACCGACGTCACCGGATGGTCACCCTCCGACGTGCGTTCGGCGTTCACCCTGCGCATCGCGCTCATCCTGGGCCGACTGTCCGATGCGGACAGGCCCTCCTGAGCGTTTGTTGGACACCCACAAATCGCCCGACAGTTCTTGGTCCCTGTCCCCACGGGCGGTCAGGGCTGCCCGCGAGAGAGAGTGTGAGGGTGCTCGTACTCGTCGCTCCCGGCCAGGGCGCCCAGACGCCCGGCTTCCTGACCCCCTGGCTCGAACTCCCCGGTGTCGCCGACAGCCTCGCGGGCTGGTCCGACGCCGCCGGGCTCGACCTCGCCCACTACGGCACCAAGGCCGACGCGGACGAGATCCGCGACACCAAGGTGGCGCAGCCGCTGCTGGTGGCCGCCGGCCTGCTGTCGGCCGCGGCGCTCGGCGCGTCCCCCGACCTGGTGGCCGGACACAGCGTCGGTGAGATCACCGCGGCCGCGCTGGCCGGGGTGCTGTCCGAGCGCGACGCGATGGCGTTCACCGCGGCCCGCGGCCGGGCGATGGCCGACGCGGCGGCGGTGACCGACACGGGCATGTCCGCGGTGCTCGGCGGCGACCCCGACCAGGTCGTGGCGCACCTGGACAAGCTGGGACTGACCCCGGCGAACATCAACGGCGCCGGGCAGATCGTGGCCGCCGGCACCGCGGAGCAGCTGGCGGCGCTGGCCGCCGACAAGCCCGAGGGCGCGCGGGTCATCCCGCTGAAGGTGGCCGGCGCCTTCCACACCGGCCACATGGCGTCCGCGGTGTCCGTGCTGGAGGAGCTGGCCGCGGACCTGGCGGCCGGCGACCCGCGGCTGCCGTACGTCTCCAACGCCGACGGCCGGGTGGTGGACAGCGGGGCGGCCGTGGTGGGCCGGCTGGTCGCACAGGTGTCGAACCCGGTCCGCTGGGACCTGTGCATGCAGACGTTTCAGGAGCGCGGCGTCACCGGCATCATCGAGGTGTCGCCCGGCGGGACGCTGGTGGGTCTGGCCAAGCGGGCGCTGCCCGGGGTACGGACCCTCGCGCTGAAGACACCGGACGACCTCGACGCGGCGCGTGCGCTGGCCGCCGAGCTCGGCGGTACCGCACAAGCACGAGCCGAATAGGAGCCGTTCGCACCATGGCAGCGAAGATCAGTCCCAGCAAGGGCGCTCCGTACGCGCGGATCCTCGGCGTCGGCGGGTACCGTCCCACCCGGGTGGTCCCCAACGAGGTGATCCTGGAGCACATCGAGTCCAGCGACGAGTGGATCAGGTCCCGTTCCGGGATCGCCAGCCGCCACTGGGCCGGCCCGGAGGAGACCGTCACCGAGATGTCGCTGGCGGCCGGCGGCAAGGCGATCGCCGACGCCGGGATCGCCGCCTCGGACATCGACGCGGTGATCATCGCGACCGTCTCGCACTTCAAGCAGACGCCCGCGGTCGCCACCGAGATCGCGCACCGGATCGGCGCCGGCAAGCCCGCCGCGTTCGACATCTCCGCCGGCTGCGCGGGCTTCACCTACGGCCTGACCCTCGCCAAGGGCATGATCACCGACGGCACCGCCACGCACGTGCTGGTGGTCGGCGTGGAGCGGCTGAGCGACCTGACCGACAAGGAGGACCGCGGCACCGCGTTCCTCTTCGGCGACGGCGCGGGCGCGGTCATCGTCGGCCCCTCGCAGGAGCCGGCCATCGGCCCGACCGTCTGGGGCTCGGAGGGCGACAAGTCGCACACCATCACCCAGACGCTGCCGTGGGACGTCTACCGGGACGCCGATCCCGGCCAGGTGCGCTTCCCGGCGCTCGCCCAGGAGGGGCAGGCGGTCTTCCGCTGGGCGGTGTTCGAGATGGCGAAGGTCGCCCAGGAGGCGTTGGACGCCGCCGGGATCACCGCGGACCAGCTCGACGTCTTCATCCCGCACCAGGCGAACATGCGGATCATCGACTCGATGATCAAGGCGCTGAAGCTTCCCGACCACGTCGCGGTCGCCCGCGACATCGAGACCACGGGCAACACCTCGGCGGCGTCCATCCCGCTCGCGATGGAGCGGCTGCTCGCCTCGGGCGAGGCCAAGAGCGGGGACACCGCGCTGGTCATCGGCTTCGGGGCGGGTCTGGTGTACGCGGCCACGGTCGTTACCCTCCCCTAGGCACCAACCCCGCGGCGGCGCAGTCCCGCCCGCCGTACCACCTGGTTGAACACAAGGAGCGCCGTACACATGGCCACCAAGGAAGAGATCGTCGCCGGTCTTGCCGACATCGTGAACGAGATCGCCGGCATCCCCACCGAGGACGTCAAGCCGGACAAGTCCTTCACCGACGACCTCGACGTCGACTCGCTGTCCATGGTCGAGGTCGTCGTGGCGGCCGAGGAGCAGTTCAACGTGAAGATCCCGGACGACGACGTCAAGAACCTCAAGACGGTCGGCGACGCGGTCGACTACATCCTGAAGGCCCAGGGCTGACACCCGTAGCCTTCCGTGCCGGGGCCGCCGCCCGCGAGCCCCGGACGAGCACCTCGGACGACGCGACTGTCGCCCGCCCTTCTAGACGTGGAGAGACATTCCTGTGAGCCCGACCAATCGCACCGTGGTCGTCACCGGTATCGGAGCAACCACACCGCTGGGTGGCGACAGCGCGTCGACCTGGGAGGCGTTGCTGGCCGGCCGCTCCGGCGTGCGGACGCTGGAGCAGGAGTGGGCGGCCGAGCTGCCGGTGCGGATCGCCGCGCCGGTGGCCGTCGAGCCGGGCGAGGTGCTGCCCCGCCCGGTGGCCCGCAAGCTGGACCGCAGCGCGCAGTTCGCGCTGATCGCCGCGCGCGAGGCATGGGCGGACGCCGGTTTCACCGCCAAGGCGGGCGACGACCCGGCGATCGACCCGGACCGGCTCGGCACGGTCATCGCGTCCGGCATCGGTGGTGTGACCACCCTGCTGGACCAGTACGACATCCTGAAGAACCAGGGCGTACGCAAGGTGTCCCCGCACACCGTGCCGATGCTCATGCCCAACAGCCCCTCGGCGAACGTCGGCATCGACGTCAACGCGCGGGCCGGCGTGCACACCCCGGTCAGCGCGTGCGCGTCCGGCGCGGAGGCCATCGGCTACGCGATCGAGATGATCCGCACCGGCCGCGCCGACGTGGTGGTCGCGGGCGGCACCGAGGCGGCGATCCACCCGCTGCCCATCGTCGCCTTCGGCAACATGATGGCGATGTCCAAGAACAACGACGACCCGCAGGGCGCCTCGCGCCCCTACGACTCCGGGCGCGACGGCTTCGTGCTCGGCGAGGGCGCCGGCGTGATCGTGCTGGAGTCCGCGGAGCACGCGGCGGCGCGCGGTGCGCGGGTGTACGTGGAGGCGGTCGGCCAGGGCATCTCGGCGGACGCGCACCACATCACCCAGCCGGAGCCGACCGGCCGCGGCATCGCCGCGGCGCTGCAGCACCTGCTGGACGGCTCCGACCTCAAGCCCGCGGAGATCGCGCACGTCAACGCGCACGCGACGTCGACGCCGCAGGGCGACGTGGCGGAGATCAAGGCGCTGCGCAGGGTGTTCGGCGACGACGTGGACCACATGGCGATCTCGGCGACCAAGTCGATGACCGGGCACCTGCTCGGCGGCGCGGGCGGGATCGAGACGGTGGCGACCGTCCTCGCCCTCCACAACCGGCTGGCGCCCCCGACCATCAACCTCACCGACCCCGACCCCGAGGTGGACGCGGACGTCGTCAGCGGCGCCCCCCGCCCGCTCCCGGCGGGAACCATCGCCGCGCTCAACGACTCGTTCGGCTTCGGCGGGCACAACGTCGTTCTGGCCCTGCGCACGCTGGCCGTCTGACCCACGGCGCCCGGCTCCTGACACCTGGCGCCGACTCCTGGACACCCTTCCCCGGCGCGGGGCCGCGGCCATCTCTACGGCGCGGCCCCGCGCCGTCGGTCTTCGCCGGCGCCCGGCGTCGTGTGCCGTCGGGGCGGTTTAGGGTGAGTGAGTGATCGAGGTGTGGCCCGGGGCGCGGCGGTTCGAAGGCGGCGCGGAGGGTGTGGCGACGCTGCACGCGTTCTCGTTCGGGGGGCACTACGACCCCGGGAACGTGGGATTCGGGCTGCTGTCCGCGTGCAACGAGGAGGCCCTGGACGTCGGCGCGGGGTTCGCCGAGCACCCGCACCGCGACACCGAGATCGTCACCTGGGTGCTGGACGGCGAGCTGGAACACCGCGACGCCGAGGGGAACTCCGCGCTGCTCGGCGCGGGCGGCCTCCAGGTGCTGAGCGCCGCCGGCGGGGTCCGGCACAGCGAGCGCAACGCCGGCCCCGGGCCCCTGCGCTTCCTGCAGATGTGGCTGCACCCGGACGCGTACGGCGGGACGCCGCGCTACACCGCGCTGCCCGCGCCGCTGCCCCCGGGCCCCGGCCTGCGCGTCCTGGCCACCGGCGCCGAGCCGGCGGCTCCCGCCACCGCAGCCCCCGGCGGCGCCCCCGCGCCCCTGCGCCAGCGCGCGGCGACCTTGCACGGCGCCCGCCCGGACACCGCCTCCGACACCGCGCTGCCGGACGCGCCGTACCTCTATGTCCACCTCGCGCGCGGCGCGCTCACCCTCGTCGAGGGCACGCGGACCGCCGCGCTGGGCGCGGGCGACGCCGCCCGCGTCACCGACGCCCGCGGCGTACGCGCCCGCACCGAGGGCCCCGCCGAGTACCTGGTGTGGGAGATGCACGCCCGCCCGTCGTACGGCTGAGTCCCCGGGCCGCCGAGCCCCGGGTATCGGCTGAGCGCCGGACCCCGCCGAGCCCCGGGCATCGGCGGGGTCTGGCGGGGTCCGGCGGACCCGGCCGGGCCCGTCGCCTCAGCCCCGCAGCTCGGCCAGCACCGCGTCCGTCAGCCGTGGCCACGGCTCCAGCGCCCAGGCCCCGAACGCCCGGTCGGTGAGCACCACGCACGCCGCCTGCGCGGCCGGGTCAACCCACAGGAACGTCCCGGACTGCCCGAAGTGGCCGAACGTCCCCGGCGAGGAGCCCGCGCCGGTCCAGTGCGGCGACTTGGCGCCGCGGATCTCGAAGCCGAGCCCCCAGTCGTTGGGGTTCTGCAGCCCGTAGCCGGGCAGCACGCCCTTCAGCCCGGGGAAGGCCACCGACGTCGCGGTGACCACCGTCGAGGGGTGCAGCAGCCGCGGCGACTGCAGCTCCGCCGCGAAGGCCGCCAGGTCGGCGGCCGTGGACACCGCGCCGGCCGCCGGCGTGCCGTCCAGGGTCGTGCCGGTCATGCCGAGCGGCTCCAGCACCGCCTGCCGCAGATACTCCGCGTACGGGATGCCGGTCGCCTTGGCCAGGGCGTCGCCGAGCACCTCGAAACCGGTGTTGGAGTACAGCCGCCGGTCGCCCGGCGCGGCCATCACCCGCGGCTCGTCGAAGGCCAGGCCCGAGGTGTGCGCGAGCAGGTGCCGCACCGTGGACCCCTCGGGGCCCGCCGGGTCGTCCAGCTCGAAGACGCCCTCCTCGTACGCGACCAGGACCGCGTAGGCGAACAGCGGCTTGGTCACCGAGGCCAGCGCGAACCGCCGGTCCTGCGGGCCGTACGTCCCGGCCACCGAGCCGTCCTGCCGTACCACCACGGCCGCCGCCTCCGGCACCGGCCACTGCGCGATCAACCCCAGGCTCTCCATACGCCCGAGCCTAGGGCGTGCCACGGCCCGGCTCCTACGCCGGGGCTGCTCTGCCGCTCCCCGGTGCGCGACTGCTCCGTCCCGCTCCCCGAGACGCCCGGAGGCGCTTGCTTGGAGTGCACTCCAAGGTCTTAGCGTGGAGGTCATGACGGTCGTGCAGATGGCGCAGAGCACAACGGGCGGGGACACGGACACACGCCAGGACGCGGGCGGGGACACCAGGGGGCGTACCGGCGGGGGCGTGGACAGGGGGCCGAGCAGCGCGGCGAACGACTGCGCCCGCGCCGTGGGGCTGCCGCGGCCCGACGGGCAGGACCAGTACACGATCAGCGAGGTCGCCGACTTCACCGGGCTGAGCGCGCACACCCTGCGCTGGTACGAGCGGATCGGGCTGATGCCGCACGTGGACCGCTCGCACACCGGCCAGCGCCGGTTCAGCAACCGGGACCTGGACTGGCTGGCGTTCGTCGGCAAGCTGCGGCTGACCGGGATGCCGGTGGCCGACATGGTCAGCTACGCCGAGATGGTCAGGGCCGGCCAGCAGACCTTCGCGCAGCGCCGGGCGCTGCTGGAGTCGACCCGCGCGGACGTGCTCCAGCGGATCGCCGAGCTGCAGGACACCCTCGCGGTGCTGGACCGCAAGATCGACACGTACGGCGCCTGCCTGGTGCCCGGGAGGACGAGCGCGTGACCGACGCACACAGCACCAGCACCAGCACCAGCCCCGCGCCCCGGACCGCCGCCGCGCCCGGGACCGCCGAGCCGCAGGCGGCCCTCACGCCGCCCGCCCCGCTGCCCCGCGTCGCGCTGGGCTCCGGCGGCCCGCGGGTGGGCGTCCAGGGACTGGGCTGCATGGGCATCAGCGAGTTCTACGGGGAGACCGACGACGCCCAGGCCCGGCGGACGCTGTCCGCGGCGCTGGAGGCGGGCGTGACGCTCTTCGACACCGCCGACATGTACGGGCTGGGCGCCAACGAGGAGTTCCTCGCGCCGTTCGTGCGGGAGAACCGCGACGCGGTCACGCTGGCCACCAAGTTCGGCATCCACCGGCTGCCCGGCGGCGGCCGGGAGGTGCGCAACGAGCCCGCGTACATCCGCCGGGCCGTGGAGGCCAGCCTGCGGCGCCTGGGCGTCGACGTGATCGACCTCTACTACATGCACCGGCACGACCGGTCCGTGCCGTTCGCGGAGTCGGTCGGCGCGATGGCCGAGCTGGTCGCCGAGGGCAAGGTGCGCCACCTGGGCCTGTCCGAGGTGACCGGGGCGGAGCTGCGCGAGGCGCACGCGGTGCACCCGATCGCGGCGCTCCAGTCGGAGTGGTCGCTGTTCAGCCGCGACGTGGAGCGGACCGCGGTGCCCGCGGCGGCGGAGCTGGGCGTGGCGTTCGTGCCGTACTCGCCGCTCGGCCGCGGTTTCCTGGCCGGCGCGTTCCAGGACGCGGACGCGCAGCTGGCGCCCGACGACTTCCGGCACGGCCACCCGCGCTACGCGGGCGACAACGCCGCCCGCAACGCCGGCCTGCTGGAGCCGGTCCGCCGGATCGCGCGGGCGCACGGCGCGACGCCCGGCCAGGTCGCGCTGGCCTGGGTGCACAGCAGGGCGCGGGCGCACGGCCTGACCGTCGTGCCCATCCCCGGCACCCGCAGGCCGGCACGGGTGCGGGAGAACGCCGCCGCGGCCTTCCTGGCGCTGTCCGACGCCGAGCTGGCCGAGCTGGAGCCGATCGCCGCGGCCGTCGCGGGCGACCGCCACCCGGACATGTCCAGCACGTCCGCGTCCCGCGACTAGGCCGTCAGGACCAGGCCCGGACGGCTGGCCCACGCGATCCGGGCGACTGGGGCGGTTGCTCCGGGCGGCCGGGCGCTCCGGACCACCGCTCGCGCGGCCGGGCCGCCGTCACGGCCGGGGGCGGGCGGCGCGGATCGCGGCCAGGACCGCCGCGGCGAACGGGAGCGACTCGTGCACCGGCCCGTAGCCCATGCCGAAGACGACCGCCGCCGGGTCCTGGTCGGCCGCGCTGCCCGGTCCGACCGGCGCGGTGCCGTCCTCGTCGGCCGCTTCCGCCGGTCCGCCGAGCCCCGCGGGTCCGGCCGCCGCGCCACGGGACCCGGCGGTCGGGTGCGCGGGGCGCGCCGGGTCCTCGCGGACCAGCAGCCGCAGATGGCCGTGCATCAGCTCCGGCGAGCGCCAGTCCAGGCCGCGCAGCTCCTCGACCGGGAACGTCTGGTCGCCGGCCCGCCATTTCGCGGTCGACGCGCCGGTCCAGAACCACCGGAAGCTGACCGTGCGCCCGTCGAAGTACGCCTTGGCGTCGTACGCCTTGAACGACCGCGGCACCGGCGGCGGCTCGACCAGGAAGCGGGCGGCCGGTTCGTGCGCCGCGCCGTCCACCGCCGCCCGCTCGGCGAGCGCGGCGGCCAGCTCGTCGCGGTAGAACTCGCCGAGGGTGCGGGACTGCTCGGGCAGCACCAGCCGATAGGGGTCGGCGGCCTCCTTCAGCTGGCCGGCCGCCGCCTCGATCACCGGGTCCGCGCCGGGCCGCGGCAGCGCCCGCAGCACGGCGGTGCCACGGCGCCCCTCGGCCAGCGTCACACCGGTCAGCGCGGCGTGCGGGACGCGTCGCTCGCCGAGCGCCTGGAGCAGCCGGGCGCCGCGCACGCCCCGGCTGTACCGGATCACGAGCGCGTCGGGTTCGAACTCCCACACGGCGTTGTTCCCGGCCAGCACGTCACCCATAGGGATCAGCCTATGACCGGTACCGCTCAACAGTCCTGGCCCGCGCTACGCGCGTCGCCGCCTTTTCCGCCGCACGTCACCGGCCGATCGCCTCGCCCTTCTCAGCTTTCTCGTCCCGCCCCACGCGCCTCGTCGAAGGCCTTCACCATCCCCCGGAGCTGCGCCCGGGAGGTGCCCCCAGCGGCGCGGTGCGCCGCCACGCCTCGGCGAGCAGTTCCGCGACCTCCGCGGGGTCCGCCCCGGCGAGGTCGACCCGCACCCAGCCGAACCGGCCGACGTAGGGCGCGACGGAGAAGGTGCGGGGGTCGGAGGCGACCAGCGCGGTCTGCTCCTCGGGTGACGCCTTCACCGACAGCCGGCCGCCGCCGGGCTCCTCGCCGCCCATGGCGAAGATCTTCCGGCCGACCCGGAAGGTGTGCTCACCCCAGGTCATCTCCTCGTGCGCCTGCGGCAGCCCGAGCGCCGCCTCCCGGCACTCCTCGAACGTCGTCACGGCCGCTCACGTCCCCCCTGCCCCGGGTCGGGGCGCTCGGTGTCGCTGATCCGCGGTGCTCCCGCGGCGTCCCGCGGTGCTGCAGCGGTGTCCCGCTTGCTCCCGCCGCGCTCCCCGCTTGCTCCCGTCGTGCTCACAGCCCCATGGCGCAGTGCGGGTGGCCGTCGCGGCAGGCGACCGCCGGATAGTCGCCCAGACCGATGCGGGCGAAGTTGGCGAGGCTGGCGGTGCCCGGTGCGAAGTAGCCGGGGTGGCCCTGCGCGCCGGCCGCGCTGATCTGCCGGGCGCCGAAGGACTGCGACATCGGGTCCGCCCCGTGCCCGAGGCCGGCGAACTCCAGGTGCGGGACGTCGCTGATCCAGTCGCCGTCGTCCCTGGCCGCCCAGACGTGGGCGCTGGTGTGCAGGTCCGAGACGTGCCCGGCGCGCATCCCGGGGCTGCCGAAGACCGCGATGTCCGAGACCTGCCCGGGCGCCAGGTCGGACGCGGCGACCCCGCACAGCACCGACCCGTAGGAGTGGCAGAACAGCGCCACGTCGCGGTGCTGGGGGAGCGCGGTCAGCAGCGCTCTGAGCCGGATCGCGCCGCGCGCGGCGAGGTTGCCGGTGGACGCCTCCAGGTCGACGCCGCTGGGCGTGGTGTAGTCGCCCCACGCGATGACCGCGGTCCTGGCCCGCGGGGTGTCCCGCCGCTCCTGGGCGTACAGCGCGCGTGCCATCCCGTCCAGCGCGGTGTACGGCTTGGCGGTGCGCTCGAAGCGCAGTACGTCGGTGTCCACGCCCGGCACCACGATGGACACCCGGCGGGCCGAGCCGAGGTCGCCGAAGACCTCGGCGACCTTGCCGACGCCGGTCGGGTCGAAGGCGAGGATCTGCCGGCCGTGGCCGAGCAGCGAGGTGTAGCGGTCGGTCAGCTGCTCGGCGAGGTCGCGGCCGGCCGGGGTGAGCAGGTCGCTGCGGGTGCGGGCCAGCTCGGTGGCGCGGGCCTCGACCAGCGCCTTGCGGTTGGCGCGGTAGCGCAGTGTCAGCGGGGCGCCGTTGAGGTTGCCGACCACCAGCGGGTAGCGGTCGGCCAGGGTGCGGCGCTGGGCCGCGGTCAAGGTGGCGAAGAACAGCGCGATCCGGCCGGGCGCGGAGTCCGGCGAGGGCAGTTTGCGGGCGCCGATCGTGCCGTGCGCCCAGGCGGCCAGTGCCGCGGTGCGGACGTTGGTCACCCCGTGCGGCTGGACCGCGGTCCAGCCGGTGGTGCCGAGCATCACGAAGACGACCGCCAGGGCCAGCAGGGTGCGGACGGAGGTGGTGCTCAGACGTTCATACAGAAAGGTCACTCGCTGAAGCCTCGCGAAGACGTCCCGCGCCGGGCGGAGACGGTGGCCGGGGAGCGCGGGGGATGTGCCGTCGGTGACGGCCGCTCCTACTTCCAGCCTAGACAACGCGCGGGGGTGGCCGAAGGATGCGTGACTCAGATCACGTGTGATCGCGGAATATGCCGACCGGGTCAGGTGCGCGGTACGCCGAGGGGCCGGGCCGTCCTCGCGGCCGGCCCAGCCCCTCTCACGATCACCCGCCCGGCCGAGCCCCGATCGGCCCCGGCCCGGTCCGCTCAGGCGTCGCCGCCCGCCACCCCCGGGTCGGCCGCCGACGCGTCCAGCAGCTGGTAGCGGTCCACCGCCTGCTTGAGCGCCGAACGGTCCACCTTGCCGTCGCGGGCCAGCTCGGTCAGCACCGCCAGCACGATCGACTGCGCGTCGATGTGGAAGAAGCGGCGCGCCGCCCCGCGCGTGTCGGCGAAGCCGAAGCCGTCCGCGCCCAGCGAGGTGTAGCGGCCCGGCACCCAGCGGGAGATCTGGTCGGGCACCGACCGCATCCAGTCCGAGACCGCCACGAACGGTCCCTGCGCCCCGGAGAGCTTGCGGGTCACGTACGGCACCGCCTGCTCCTCCTCCGGGTGCAGCAGGTTGTGCTCCTCGACCGCGACCGCCTCGCGGCGCAGCTCGTTCCAGGACGTCGCCGACCAGACGTCGGCCGCCACGTTCCACTCCTCGGCGAGGATGCGCTGCGCCTCCACCGCCCACGGCACGGCCACGCCGGACGCCATGATCTGCGCCGGGATCGTGCCGCCCTCGGCCGCCTTCAGCCGGTGGATGCCCTTGACGATGCCCTCGGCGTCCACGTCGGCCGGCTCGGCGGGGTGCTGGATCGGCTCGTTGTAGACCGTCAGGTAGTAGAAGACGTCCTCGCCGGGCCGGCCGTCAGCGGTCTCGCCGTACATCCGGCGCAGGCCGTCCCGCACGATGTACGCGATCTCGTACGCGTAGGCCGGGTCGTAGGCCACGCACGCCGGGTTGGTGGAGGCCAGCAGCTGGGAGTGGCCGTCGGCGTGCTGCAGGCCCTCGCCGGTCAGCGTGGTGCGGCCGGCCGTCGCGCCCAGCACGAAGCCGCGGGCGAGCTGATCGGCCATCTGCCAGAACTGGTCGCCGGTGCGCTGGAAGCCGAACATCGAGTAGAAGACGTACACCGGGATCAGCGGCTCGCCGTGGGTGGCGTAGGCCGAGCCGGCCGCGATCAGCGAGGCCGTGCAGCCCGCCTCGGAGATGCCGTCGTGCAGCATCTGGCCGGTCGGCGACTCCTTGTACGCCAGCAGCAGCTCGCGGTCCACCGACTCGTACTGCTGCCCGAGCGGGTTGTAGATCTTCGCGCTCGGGAAGAACGCGTCCATGCCGAAGGTGCGGTACTCGTCGGGCGCGATCAGCACGAAGCGCTTGCCGATCTCCTTGTCCCGCATCAGGTCCTTCAGCACCCGCACGAACGCCATGGTGGTGGCGATCGACTGGCTGCCCGAGCCCTTCTTCGCCGCCGCGTAGACCGTGTCCGGCGGCTGCGGCAGCGGCTTGGCGCGCACCACGCGCGTGGGCACGTAGCCACCGCAGGCCTTGCGGTGGTCGTGCATGTACTGGATCTCCTCGGAGTCCCGCCCCGGGTGGTAGTACGGCGGGTAGCCCTCGTCCAGCTGCCGGTCGGTGATCGGCAGGTGCAGCCGGTCCCGGAAGCGCTTGAGGTCGTCGACCGTCAGCTTCTTCATCTGGTGGGTGGCGTTGCGGCCCTCGAAGTTCGGGCCCAGCGTCCAGCCCTTGATGGTCTGGGCGAGGATGACGGTCGGCTGGCCCTTGTGCTCCAGCGCCGCGGTGTAGGCCGCGAAGATCTTGCGGTGGTCGTGGCCGCCGCGGCCCAGGTGCAGGATCTGCTCGTCGGTGAGGTTGGCGACCATGCTGCGCAGCCGCTGGTCGTCGCCGAAGAAGTGCTCGCGGATGTACGCGCCGGTCTCGGTGGCGTACGTCTGGAACTGCCCGTCCGGGGTGGTGTTCATCTTGTTGACCAGCAGGCCGTCCCGGTCCTGGGCCAGCAGCGGGTCCCAGGAGCGGTCCCAGATGAGCTTGATCACGTTCCAGCCGGCGCCGCGGAACTGCGACTCCAGCTCCTGGATGATCTTTCCGTTGCCGCGCACCGGGCCGTCCAGGCGCTGCAGATTGCAGTTGACCACGAAGGTCAGGTTGTCCAGGCCCTCGCGGGCGGCGATGGACAGCTGGCCCAGCGACTCCGGCTCGTCCATCTCGCCGTCGCCGAGGAACGCCCACACATGGGAGGCGGAGGTGTCGGCGATGCCGCGCGCGTGCATGTAGCGGTTCATCCGGGCCTGGTAGATCGCGCCCAGCGGGCCCAGGCCCATGGACACGGTCGGGAACTCCCAGAAGTCCGGCATCAGCCGCGGGTGCGGGTAGCTGGACAGGCCGTTCGGCGCCTTGGACTTCTCCTGGCGGAACCCGTCCAGCTGCGCCTCGGAGAGGCGGTCCAGCAGGAAGGCGCGGGCGTAGATGCCCGGCGAGGCGTGGCCCTGGAAGAAGATCTGGTCGCCGCCGCGGCCGTCGTCCTTGCCGCGGAAGAAGTGGTTGAAGCCCACGTCGTACAGCGAGGCGGAGGAGGCGAAGGTGGCGATGTGGCCGCCGACGCCGATGCCGGGGCGCTGCGCGCGGGAGACCATCACCGCGGCGTTCCACCGGGTGGCGTTGAGGATGCGGCGCTCGATCTCCTCGTTGCCGGGGAAGAACGGCTCGTCCTTGGTGGCGATGGTGTTGACGTAGTCGGTGCTGCGCATCTCGGGCACCGCGACGCGCTTCTCGCGGGCGCGCTCGATCAGCCGCAGCATCAGGTAGCGGGCCCGCTCACGGCCCCGCTCGCCGATGGCCGCGTCCAGGGAGTCGAGCCATTCCGCCGTCTCCTCGGGATCGAAATCCGGGACCTGGCTGGGAAGGCCGCCAATGATGATCGGGTTGCGATCTGATCCGGAAGCCACGCTGTTCCTTCGCTGCTCGTCAGTCGGTGCCGTGCTCAGCCGGTGCCGCGCACAGGGCCTTTGTGAACTCTACGCCCCGCCGGCCCCGGCTCCGACGCGCTCGGCCGCCCGCCGCGGGACCCCTCCCGCCAATCGTGCACAACACCGGCAAACCGGAGTGATCTGCGTCACCATGGAGGGTACGGGTTGCGGGGAAGACGGGCGAATCATCACCGTTTCGGCGCTCTCGTACGCCGGGTACTTGCGCGATCCGCCCCGCCCGTGTGGACTACCGCCAATAACCTCGCACGCGCGGGGGCACAACACAGACCATGAGCACCCATGACAGGAGGCAGAGCGTGAGCGCGACCGCGGACCACGCGGAGGAGCGGACCAACCCGGCGAGCCGGCTTGGGTTCGAGCCCGGACAGGTGGTCCAGGAGTTCGGGTACGACGAGGACTGCGACCAGGAGCTCCGCGAGGGCATCGAGGAGCTGACCGGCGAGGAGCTCGCCGACGAGGACTACGACGACGTGCCCGACGCCGTCCTGCTGTGGTTCCGCGAGGAGGACGGCGACCTCACCGACGCACTGGTCGACGCCACCTCGACGGTCGACTCCGGCGCCCCGATCTGGCTCATGACCCCCAAGACCGGCCGCGACGGCCACGTCGAGCCCAGCGAGATCGGCGAGGCGGCCCAGACCGCCGGCCTGGCCCAGACCAGCAGTGTCAACGCGGGCAAGGACTGGACCGGCAGCCGCCTGGTCACGCCCAAGACCGCGAAGGCCGCCAAGCGGTAGCCCGCCGGCGCAGGGTCGCGACATTGCCCCACAGTCCCGAGGAGCCGATTTGCCGATCGAGGCCGGTGTCGCGGCCCCCGACTTCAGCCTGCCCGACCAGCACGGCCGGACGGTGCGCCTCGCCGACTTCGCCGGCGACAAGCACCTGGTGGTGATGTTCTTCCCGTTCGCCTTCACCAGCGTCTGCACCGGCGAGCTGCGGGCCGTGCAGGCCGAGCTGCCCGCCTTCCAGAACGACGGCGTGCAGGTGCTCGCGGTCTCCTGCGACTCGATGCACGCGCTGCGCGCCTTCTCCGACGCCGAGGGCCTGGACTTCCCGCTGCTCTCGGACTTCTGGCCGCACGGAACCGCCTCCCGCGCCTACGGGGTCTTCGCCGAGGACAAGGGCTGCGCGCTGCGCGGCACCTTCGTCGTGGACCGGTCGGGCACGGTCCGCTGGACGATCGTCAACGGCCTGCCCGAGGCCAGGGACCTCCACGACTACGCGAAGGCGCTCGCCGCGCTCTGAGCCCCGCGTGCCCCGCGCGTGCCCACCCCGGGCGCCGCAGCACGCGCCCCCGTACGCACCACCGAACGCACGGGTCACGCACCACCGAACGCACGGGTCACGTACTGCCACGTACCTCCGCACGTACCGCGACAGGGGCCTGCGGCGGGCGGGAACCGGTCACTAAGCTCGGCACGTTGGTCGTGCGTACCGCACGCAGACCGGCGCAGGATGCCCGCACGCGGCATCGCACGGACGGGAAGACGGGAGAGGACTCGTGGGAGTCAGCCTCAGCAAGGGTGGCAACGTCTCACTGACGAAGGAGGCGCCGAACCTCACGGCCGTCGTCGTCGGCCTGGGCTGGGACGCCCGGACCACCACCGGGTCGGACTTCGACCTCGACGCCAGCGCCCTGCTCACCAACGACCAGGGCAAGGTGCTGTCCGACCAGCACTTCGTCTTCTTCAACAACCTCAAGAGCCCGGACGGCTCGGTCGAGCACACCGGCGACAACCTCACCGGCGAGGGCGAGGGCGACGACGAGGTGATCAACGTCAACCTGGCGGGCGTGCCGGCCGACGTCGCCAAGATCGTCTTCCCGGTGTCCATCTACGAGGCCGAGACCCGCCAGCAGAGCTTCGGCCAGGTGCGCAACGCCTACATCCGCGTCGTCAACGCGGCCGACAACCGCGAGCTGGCCCGCTACGACCTCACCGAGGACGCCTCCACCGAGACCGCCATGGTCTTCGGCGAGCTGTACCGGCACGGCGGCGAGTGGAAGTTCCGCGCCATCGGCCAGGGCTACGCCTCGGGCCTGCGCGGCATCGCCCAGGACTTCGGCGTCAACGTCTGAGGCCGCCGGTCCCACAGCCGCCGGGGGCGTCAGGCGCTGACGTCCCGGCCACCGAGCCACCACACAGCAAGGGGGAAAGAACAGCGATGGGCGTCACGCTCGCCAAGGGGGGCAACGTCTCCCTCTCCAAGGCCGCGCCGAACCTCACCCAGGTGCAGATCGGCCTGGGCTGGAGGGCACGGTCGACCACCGGGGCCGACTTCGACCTGGACGCCAGCGCCCTGCTGTGCGCGAACGGCCGGGTCCTGGGGGACGACTACTTCGTCTTCTACAACAACCTCAAGAGCCCGGAGGGCTCGGTCGAGCACACCGGCGACGACCTCACGGGCGGCTCCGGCGGCGACGACGAGACGATCCTGGTCGACCTGACCGCCGTCCCGGTCGCCGTCGACAAGATCGTCTTCCCGGTCTCCATCTACGACGCCGACGCCCGGGTGCAGACCTTCGGGCAGGTCAGCGACGCCTACATCCGGGTGATCAACCAGTCCGACGGCACCGAGCTGGCCCGCTACGACCTCACCGAGGACGCGTCCACCGAGACCGCGATGATCTTCGGCGAGCTGTACCGGTACAACGGCGAGTGGAAGTTCCGCGCGGTGGGGCAGGGGTACGCGTCGGGTCTGCGCGGGATCGCCCTAGACTTCGGGGTCAACGTTTCGTAAAGCCGCCTCGCGCGGGGGACCCCTTGGTTCAAGGGTCACAAGGGATTGGGTGGAAAGCACGTGCTCCTCAGAACATTCGGCTGGTCGCTCGGCATCACCGCCGCCGGCCTCGCCCTGGCCGGCATCCTCTGGGGGGCGAAGGGCGCGGCGATCGTCGCGATCCTCTCCGTCCTGGAGATCTCGCTCTCCTTCGACAACGCGGTCATCAACGCCGGCATCCTGCGGAAGCTGAACGCCTTCTGGCAGAAGATGTTCCTGACCGTGGGCGTGCTCATCGCGGTGTTCGGCATGCGACTGGTCTTCCCGATCATCATCGTGGCCGTCACCGCGAAGCTCAGCCCCTGGGAGGCCGTGCGGGTCGCGGTCGACGACCACGACCGCTATGAGTCGCTGGTCACCGCCGCCCACCCGGCCATCGCGGCCTTCGGCGGCATGTTCCTGCTGATGATCTTCCTCGACTTCATCTTCGAGGAGCGCGAGATCACCTGGCTGGGCTGGCTGGAGAAGCCGCTGGCCCGGCTGGGCAAGCTGGACATGCTCTCGGTCGTCGTCGCGCTGGTCGCGCTGCTGATCGCCGGCACCACGGTGGCCACCGCGGTCCCGCTGCACGGCGGCCACGGCACCATCGACAAGGCCGAGACGGTGCTGCTGGCCGGCGTCGGCGGACTGCTGACCTATCTGATCGTCGGCGGCATCTCCGGCTTCTTCGAGGACCGCCTCGAAGAGGACGAGGACGAGGACGACGACGAGGACGAGGCGACCGAGGACGGCGGCGCCGAGGAGGGCGCGGAGCAGGGCGGCGCGGTCCGGGCCCGCTCCGGCGCGACCACCGGGCAGGTCGTGGGCCTGGCCGGCAAGGCCGCGTTCTTCATGTTCCTGTACCTGGAGGTCATCGACGCGTCGTTCTCCTTCGACGGCGTCGTCGGCGCGTTCGCGATCAGCAACGACATCTTCGAGATCGCCCTGGGTCTGGGCATCGGCGCGATGTACATCCGGTCGCTCACCGTGTTCCTGGTCCGCAAGGGCACCCTGGACGACTACGTCTACCTGGAGCACGGCGCCCACTACGCGATCGGCGCGCTGGCGGTCATCCTGCTGATCACCATCAAGTACGACGTGAGCGAGGTCATCACCGGCCTGGTCGGCGTTGTCCTGATCGCGGCGTCCTACTGGTCCTCGGTGGTACGCAACCGCCGGCTCGGGGAAGAATCCTCCGCGGCGGGCGACAAGGACGACAAGGCCGAGGTCACGTCGGGAGTCTGAGCACCGCCGGCTCCCGGCCGCCCCACGGCCACGCTGCCCCCGCCGCCCGGCGGGGGCAGCGCCGTGCCGACGTGCAGACGACAGGGGAGTGGAACGGCAGATGGCCTGGTGGAGCTTCCTGCGGCCCAGCGGGGCCCAGCAGTTCGACGTGGCGAACACGCACAGCGTCGAACTCACCCGGCGGCGGCCGGAGATCTCGCTCACCAAGCAGGGCGCCGCGGTCGGCAACATGCGGGTCAACCTGTCCTGGCAGATGCGGACCTCGGACACCGGCGGCTGGAGCGACGACCGCCGCGGTTTCCTGCGCCGCCAGCTCGACGTGTTCAAGCCCCGGGTGGTGCAGGCCGCCGGGCCCGCGATGGTCAACGTCGACCTGGACCTGGCGTGCATGTACGAACTGGCCGACGGCACCAAGGGCGTGGTCCAGCCGCTCGGCAACTTCCTGGGTGACCTGGACGAGCCGCCGTTCATCCAGATGAGCGGCGACGACCGGTTCGGCGGCACCTCGGGCGAGACGCTCTACATCAACTTCGACAAGCGCGACGAGTTCAAGCGGCTGCTGGTGTTCGTCTACATCTACGACGGCACGCCGGCCTTCGACCGCACCCACGCCAAGGTGGAGATCTTCCCCGGCTCCGGCCCGCGGATCGAGATCCCGCTCACCGAGCGCGAGCCGCAGGCCCGCTCCTGCGCGGTGGTGCTGATCGAGAACCGCAAGGGCGAGCTGGTGGTGCACCGCGAGGTGAAGTACGTCTACGGCTTCCAGGCCGAGATCGACCGGCTCTACGGCTGGGGCCTGCAGTGGGGCCGCGGCTACAAGCCGAAGGTGTGATCAGCGGGCCGGCTGGAACTGGGGGCCCTGCGGGGGGAGCGTGAAGGGCGCCTCGGGGGCCGGGGGAGCGGCGGCGACCGGCTGCGGGTAGCCGTAGGCCGGGTAGCCGTACTGCGGCTGCTGGTGGACCGGTGCGGCGGGCGGGACGGCCGGCGGCGCCGCGGGCGGGGCCGCCGGCGGCGCGGTGGGGCGCGCGGGCACCACGGGCTGCGGGTAGCCGTAGGCCGGCTGTGCGGGCACGTGGCCGGGGCTGGGCGCCTGGAGCGGGTAGCCGTAGGCGCTGGTGGGCTCGGGCGGCGGCGCGGCCACAGTGGCGGCGGCGGACTGCCCGGCGGCCGGCCGGGCCGGGGGCTGCGCGGGCGGCTGCGGGGCCGGTGCGGCGGGCGCGGCCTGCTGCCGGGGCCGGTCGGGACGCTCCTGGTGGGCCTCCGCGGCGTCCGGGGCGCCGCCGCTCCCGTCGTCGTCGCCGTCGTCGACGGTGATGCCGAACTCGGTGGCCAGTCCGACCAGCCCCGAGGCGTAGCCCTGGCCGAGCGCCCGGAACTTCCACCCGGCGTCCTTGCGGTACAGCTCGCCGCAGTTCAGCGCGGTCTCGTGGCCGGTGTCGGGCTGCACCTCGAAGACCGCGAGCGGCGCGGCGTGCGCGGCGGCGGTAGTGTCGAAGAGCGTCAGCGTCAGGTCCTGGACCTGGCTGAACGGCCCGCCGTCGCAGGAGGCGGCGAGGACCACCCGGTCCACCGTGCCGTCCAGCGCCGCCAGGTCCACCTCGACGGTGTCGGTCAGGCCCTCGGGCACGCGCTTCTTCGGCAGGTGGCGGGCCAGGCCCGAGGGGTGCCGGGGTTCGTTGTAGAAGACGAAATCCGCGTCGGAGCGGACCCGCCCGTCGCGGCCGAGCAGCAGGACGGAGGCGTCGACGTCGGGCGCGTTCGGCCCGGGCGTCCAGCGCAGAACCGCCCGGACGCCGGCTGCGTCCAGAGGGATGTTCATGCCCTTCACCATCCGTTGCGTCATGCCGGTCATCCTGCCCTTCTGGCCGGTCCGCCCACAACAAGCCCCGGACGGGGCGACGGTCACGTGGTGGCCGCACCCCGGTTACCCGCAATTCACGCGCCGAAGGAACCGCCACCCCATCTTCACACGTACGATAATCGGCCAGGCTTGAGCCGGATCACTGCCCTGAAAGGGGGCGTATGCGACACTTCGGACATATCGCTTCTGATATCAGGAGTGAACTGTTCCACCGCGAGCCGCAGGAATTCACTGCCGACTCGTCCGCCCGCACGCTCGCCACCGCCCTCGGAGCGACCCTCTACAGCCCCGCCACCCGCCCCCGCCTGGCCGACGACGTGCTCAAACAGGCCGCCCGCGGCGTGGTGTCGATGGTCCTGTGCCTGGAGGACTCCATCGACGACCGGGACGTCGCCGCGGGGGAGGCCAACCTCGTCCGCCAGTTCGCCCTCCTCGACGCCCGGCCGGAACCGGCCGCCGACGAGCTCCCGCTGCTGTTCATACGGGTCCGCACCCCCGAGCAGATCACCGACCTCGTGGCCCGGCTCGGCGCCAGCGTCCGGCTGCTGTCCGGATTCGTACTCCCGAAGTTCACCGAGGAGACCGGCGTCCCCTTCCTCGAAGCCCTCAGCCGCGCCGAGGCCGCCAGCGGACGCCGGCTGTTCGCCATGCCGGTGCTGGAGTCGCCCGCGCTGCTGCACCTGGAGAGCCGCGTCGAGACCCTCTACGGCATCGCGAACACCGTCGACAAGCACCGCGAGCGGGTCCTCGCGCTCCGCCTGGGCGTCACCGACTTCTGCTCCACCTACGGCCTGCGCCGCGCCCCCGCGATGACCGCCTACGACGTCCAGATCGTCGCCTCCGTCATCGCCGACGTGGTCAACGTCCTCGGCCGCGCGGACGGCAGCGGCTTCACCGTCACCGGCCCGGTCTGGGAGTACTTCCGCCACCACGAGCGGATGTTCAAGCCGCTCCTGCGCAGCAGCCCCTTCAAACCCGAGTCCGAGGACCTGCGCACCGCGCTGATCGAACGCGACATGGACGGCCTGCTCCGCGAGATCGAGCTCGACCGGGCGAACGGCCTGCAGGGCAAGACCTGCATCCACCCCAGCCACGTGCCGGTCGTGCACGCGCTCAGCGTCGTCACCCACGAGGAGTTCTCCGACGCGGGCGACATCCTGCACGAGGACCGCAGCGGCGGCGGTGTGCTGCGCTCGTCGTACACCAACAAGATGAACGAGGTGAAGCCGCACCGGGCCTGGGCCGAGCGGACCCTGCTGCGCGCGGAGGTGTTCGGCGTCGCGCGCGAGGACGTCGGCTTCGTGGAACTGCTCGGGGCGAGCCTGCCGCAGTCCTGACGAGGGCGCGACGACGCCCGGCCGGGCGCCCCTCCCCGCCGGCCGACCCGGCCCCCTGATCCCCCCGCACCGACGTAAGGAAGCACCGCACTCCATGGCTACGAACCCCGCGGCGACGCCCACCCCCTGGTCCGGCCAGTGGGTGGCCGACCGGCTGGGCGTCGCGCTGCACGGCGCCGGGCCCGGCGAGCCGGGCGGCTCCGGCGGACCGGGCGGCCTGCGCGACCTGCTGGGCCTGGCGCTGCGGCGCAACCCCAAGCGGGCGCACCTGCTGGTCTCGCACGTGCTCGGCAAGCACGTCCCGCAGCGCCCGGACGTCGTCTACGCCGCGGGCCGCGACCTCGGGCTGCGGGTCCGCGAGCTGCTCGGCCCGCGCGAGGCCGCCCGCGCGGTGGTCCTCGGCTACGCGGAGACCGCCACCGGGCTCGGGCACGCGGTCGCCGACGGTCTCGGCGCGGCGCCGTACCTGCACTCCACCCGGCGCGAGGTGCCCGGGGTCGCGCCCGGCGGCGGCTTCGAGGAGGAGCACAGCCACGCCACCGGCCACCTGCTGCTGCCCGAGGACCCCGCGCTGCTCGCCGGGGACGGGCCGCTGGTGCTGGTCGACGACGAGTTCTCCACCGGGCGCACCGTGCTGAACACCGTGCGCGACCTGCACGCCCGCGCGCCCCGCGAGCGCTACGTGATCGTGGCCCTCACCGACGTGCGGTCGGCCGCCGACCGCGCCCGCCTGGCCGCGTTCGCCGACGGCCTCGGCGCCCGCGTGGACGTCCTGGCCCTGGCCACCGGCACGGTCGTCCTCCCGGACGGCGTCCTGGAGGCCGGCCAGGCGCTCGTCGCGGCGCACGAGGCGCGGTCCGAGCGGGCGCACGAGGCGGCGGGCGCGGCGGGCGCGGGGAGCGCCGCACCGGAGGATCCGGCCGCGGTCGTGGGCGGCGGCCCGCGGGTGCGGCGGGTGGCGCTCGGCTGGCCCGAGGGGTTGCCGGACGGCGGCCGGCACGGCTTCCTGCCCGAGCACCGGCGGCGCCTCGAAGCCGCGCTGCCCGCGATGGGGGCGCGGCTGGCCGCCGCGCTGCCGCCGGACGCCCGCAGCGTCCTCGTCCTCGGCAACGAGGAGCTGATGTACGCCCCGCTGCGCCTGGCCCAGGCCCTCCAGGACGCGCGGGGCGCCGCCGACGTGCGGTTCTCCACCACCACGCGCTCGCCGGTGCTGGCCGTCGACGACCCCGGGTACGCCATCCGCAGCCGGATCGTCTTCGCCGCACACGACGGGCCGACCGACGACGGGTCCCGGGAGCGGTACGCCTACAACGTGGCCGGCGCGGGCTTCGACGCGGTGGTGTGCGTCGTGGACTCCGCCGGCGACACCCCGGCCCTGCACGGCCCCGGCGGCCTGCTCGCCGCCCTCGCCCCGCACACATCGGCCCTGCTGCTGGCCGTCGTGCCCTCCTACCGGCCTCCGGCCGCCGCGGATCGCGCCGAGGCTTCGGCCGCCGCGGCGGCCGGGACGCACGGCACGCGGCCCACGCACGACGCGCGGCCCACGCACGACGCGCGGCCCACGCACGACGTGCGGCCCACGCACGCCACGCAGCCCACGCACGACCCGCACGACCCGCAGACGACCGGCGCACACCGCGCCGGCCCCAGGAAAGGCATCGACGCGAGCATGAGCGAGCCGCTGCGCGGACCCGACTTCTCCTCCTACGCCCCGCACGAGGTGGGCTGGCTGCTCAAGGACCTGTCCGGGGTCGAGCTGGAAGCGCCCACCGAGGAGCGCGAGGAGGCCATCCAGAGCGGCGGCGCGCACTACGCCGAGTCGCTGCCGGTGGAGTACCAGCCCAGCGCGGCGTACCAGGAGCTGTTCCACGCGGCGCTGCGCGAGTCCGCGGTCCGCATCGCCCGCGCGGTCGGCGCGGTCACCGAACTCGTGCTCGCCGAGCGCGGCCCCGACGCCGTCCTGGTCTCCCTGGCCCGCGCCGGCACCCCCGTCGGCGTGCTGATGCGCCGCTGGGCCCGGCACGCGCACGGCCTCGACCTGCCGCACTACGCCGTCTCGATCGTCCGCGGCCGCGGCATCGACCGCAACGCGCTGCGCTGGCTCGCCGCCCACCACCGGCCCGGCGACGCGGTGTTCGTCGACGGCTGGACCGGCAAGGGCGCGATCACCCGCGAACTCGCCGACGCCGTCGCCGACTTCCCCGGCTTCGACCCCCGCGTCGCGGTCCTCGCCGACCCCGGCGGCTGCGTGTCCACCTACGGCACCCGCGACGACTTCCTGATCCCCTCCGCCTGCCTCAACTCCACCGTCTCCGGGCTGATCTCGCGCACCGTGCTGCGCGCCGACCTGATCGGCCCCGACGACTTCCACGGCGCGAAGTTCTACCGCGAACTGCTCCCCGCCGACCTGTCCGGCCTCTTCCTCGACACCGTCTCCGCGGCCTTCGACCAGGCCGAGCCGGGCGTCGCCGAGGACGTCAAGGCGCTGCGCTCGCAGGACCGTGCCCCCACCTGGGCGGGCTGGGCCGCGGTCGAGCGGATCAGCGAGGAGTACGGCATCGGCGACGTCAACCTGGTCAAGCCGGGCGTCGGCGAGACCACCCGGGTGCTGCTGCGCCGCGTACCGTGGAAGATCCTGGCGCGGCGCGGCGCCGCCGCCGACCTCGCCCACGTCCGGATGCTCGCCGACCAGCGCGGCGTGCCCGTCGAGGAGGTCGACGACCTGCCCTACTCGTGCGTCGGCCTGATCCACCCCCGCTACACCCGCGGCGCGACCGGCGCCGACGGCACGGCGGTGACCGCGCTGTGACCCACCCGGAGGCCCACCTGCCCGCCCCGACCGCGCCCGAGCCGTCCCGGCCCCTCGCGCCGCCGCCCGCGCAGCCCCTCGCGCCGCCCGGGCACAAGCACACCAAGCACCCCCGGCCGCTGTCCGCGACCAGCCGCACGCTGGTGGCCAGCGATCTGGACCGCACGCTGATCTACTCCACCGGCGCGCTCGCCCTCACCATGCAGGACGAACGCGCGCCGCGGCTGCTGTGCGTGGAGGTGCACGAGTCCAAGCCGCTGTCGTACATGACCGAGACGGCCTGGCCGGCTGCTGGTCGAACTCGCCGACACCGTACGGTTCGTGCCCGCCACCACCCGTACCCGCAAGCAGTACCGCAGGATCAACCTGCCGTGCCGGCAGCCCCGTTACGCCATCTGCGCCAACGGCGGCCACCTGCTGGTCGACGGCCGCACCGACCACGACTGGAACGCCGAGATGCGGCGCCGGCTGGCCGACGGCTCCGCGCCGCTGGAGGAGGTGCGCGCGCACCTGGCGGCCACCGCGGACCCGGAGTGGCTGCGCAAGGAGCGCATCGCCGAGGACCTCTTCGCGTACCTCGTCGTCGACCGTGAGCGGCTGCCCGGGCAGTGGGTGAAGGACCTCGCGCAGTGGGCGGAGCCGCGGGGGTGGGCGGTGTCGCTCCAGGGACGCAAGGTGTACGCGGTGCCCAAGCCGCTGAGCAAGAGCGCGGCGCTCGCGGAGGTGGTGCGCCGCACCGGGGTCGAGCAGGTGCTCGCGGCCGGCGACTCGCTGCTCGACGTCGACCTCCTCATGGCCGCGGACGCCGGCTGGACGCCCGGTCACGGTGAACTCGCCGACACCGGCTGGACCGCGCCCCACGTCGCTCCCCTCGGCGTGTCCGGCATCGCCGCCGGCGAGGAGATCCTCCGCCGCATCCTCGTCCGCGCCTCCACATAGCGCTGGGCGCTGGGCCGATCGGGGGCGCGGGGAACCGCGCGACCAGCCCATCTGCGGCCCGCGGGTCGTCACCGGCCCAAAGGGGCAGATCGGTCCGATCCCGACCACCGGCGATGGTGGGCTGAGCGCGCAGTTCCCCGCGCCCCTGATGGGCCCGGCGTCACGGCGGCGGACCGGGGCGGGGCCGAGAATGGGGCGCGCACCCTTGATCGTGGAACCCGAGCGGAGCGGACCGTGTACGAGACGAAGAACCCCGAGCTGACCGCGGAGCTGTACCAGTACGTGCTGGACCACAACCCCGCGCTGGACGCGGCCCAGCGCGACCTGGTGGAGACCACCCACCGCTCGCTGCCGGCCGACGCCGGCCTGCAGACGGCACCCGAGCAGGGCCCGCTGCTGAGCTTCCTGGTGAAGCTGACCGGCGCGCGGCAGATCGTGGAAGTGGGCACGTTCACCGGCTTCTCGACGCTGTCGATGGCCCTCGCGCTGCCGCCGGACGGCCGGATCATCGCCTGCGACGTCTCCGAGGAGTGGACCGCGCTGGGCCGCGACGCCTGGACCAGGGCCGGCGTCGCCGACCGCGTCGACCTGCGCATCGCCCCGGCCATCGAGACGCTGCGCGCGTTGCCCGACGGCCAGTGGCTCGACCTGGCGTTCCTGGACGCCGACAAGGGCGGCTACGTGGACTACTGGGAGCAGATCGTCCCCCGGCTGCGCCCCGGCGGCCTGGTCGTCGCCGACAACACGCTCTTCCACGGCGAGGTCGTCGAGGAGGCCGCGACCGGCGGCGCCGCCGCGATCCGCGCCTTCAACGAGCACGTCGAGGCCGACGACCGCGTCGACCACGTGCTGCTGACCGTCGCCGACGGCCTCACCCTGGCCCGCCGCAAGTAGCGCCCGGCAGGCGCCCCGGCGGGCGCCCCGGCGGGCGGCGCCGGGCCGCGTGCCCGCTCCGGGCCGGACCTGACGGAGATCGCCGCCGCCCCTGCGGCCCGGTCCCGGCCCGGAGTTACGCTGCCCGGCGGGCGGGGCCTCCCGCCCTCACACCCGCCCCGCGGTCGCTGTGTGGACCGCTTAACCCCCGCCGCCGCGTCGGCGTGACGACCGCGTAACGGCTCCCGCATACCGTCGACGCGTCGCACGCCGTCCCGCGACGCCGCACGCACGCCGGAGCACCGGGCGGGACCACCGCAGCCGCAACGACACAGGGGGCCGCCCGTGACCACGACCACCGCGGTACGCACCGTGTGCTCGTACTGCGGAGTCGGCTGCGGGATGGTGCTCCAGATCGGACCGGGCCCGGACGGCCGGCCCGCGGTGCTGAAGGCCGGCGGCGACCGCGACCACCCGGCCAACCGCGGCCGGCTGTGCACCAAGGGCGCCACCACCGCCGACATGCTCGCCGCGCCCGGCCGGCTGGCCACCGCCCTGGTCAGGCCCGAGCGCGGCGCCGCAGCCGAGCCCGCCCCGGTCGCCGCGGCCGTCGAGACCGCCGGCCGCCGGCTGCGCGCCCTGATCGACGAACACGGCCCCGACGCCGTCGCCTTCTACGTGTCCGGGCAGATGAGTCTGGAGGCGCAGTATCTGGCCAACAAGCTCGCCAAGGGTTTCGTCGGCACCCAGCAGATCGAGTCCAACTCCCGTCTGTGCATGGCCAGCGCGGGCACCGGCTACAAGCTGTCGCTGGGCGCCGACGGCCCGCCCGGCTCCTACGACGACCTGGACCGCGCCGACGTCTTCCTCGTCATCGGCTCCAACATGGCCGACTGCCACCCGATCCTGTTCCTGCGGATGATGGACCGGGTCAAGGCGGGCGCCAAGCTCATCGTGGTCGACCCGCGGCGCACCGCGACCGCCGAGAAGGCCGACCTGTTCCTGCAGATCCGCCCGGGCACCGATCTCGCCCTGCTCAACGGCCTGTTGCACCTGCTGCACGCCGACGGGCACACCGACGAGCGGTTCATCGCCGACCACACCGAGGGCTGGGAGCAGATGCCCGGCTTCCTCGCCGACTACCCGCCGGACGCGGTCGCGGAGCTGACCGGGCTGCGCGAGCAGGACATCCGCGACGCGGCCCGGTGGATCGGTGAGGCGGCGCAGTGGACCAGCTGCTGGACCATGGGCCTGAACCAGTCCACCCACGGCACCTGGAACACCAACGCCCTGGTCAACCTCCACCTGGCCACCGGCGCGATCTGCCGCCCCGGCAGCGGCCCGCTGTCCCTGACCGGCCAGCCCAACGCGATGGGCGGGCGCGAAATGGGCTACATGGGACCGGGGCTGCCCGGCCAGCGCTCCACCCTCGTCGCCGAGGAGCGCGCGTTCACCGAACGCCTGTGGGGCCTGCCGCCCGGCGCGATACCCGCGGACGGCCCGGGCCGCGGCACCGTCGAGATGTTCCGGCGGCTGGCCGCGGGCGAGATCAAGGCGTGCTGGATCATCTGCACCAACCCGGTCGCCTCGGTCGCCAACCGCAAGACCGTCATCGAGGGGCTGGAGGCCGCCGAACTCGTCGTCACCCAGGACGCGTTCGCCGACACCGAGACCAACGCCTACGCGGACGTGGTGCTGCCCGCCGCGCTGTGGACCGAGGGCGACGGCGTCATGGTCAACAGCGAACGCGGCGTGACGCTCGCCCGCAAGGCCGTCGACCCGCCCGGCGAGGCGCTGCCGGACTGGCGGCTGATCGCCGACATGGCCCGCGCCATGGGCTACGGCGACGGCTTCGACTACGCCGGCCCCGAGGACGTCTTCGAGGAGATCAGGCGGGCCGCCAACCCCGCCACCGGCTACGACCTGCGCGGCGTCAGCTACGAGCGGCTGCGCGAGGCGCCCGTGCAGTGGCCCGCCGCCCCCGGCGGCCCGCGCCGCAACCCGATCCGCTACCGCGGGCAGGACGGCTCCCTGCGCTTCCCCACCCCCAGCGGCCGCGCGGTCTTCCACGCCCGCCCGCACCTGCCGCCGGCCGAACTCCCCGACGACGACTTCCCGTTCGTCCTCAACACCGGCCGGGTGCAGCACCAGTGGCACACCCTGACCAAGACCGGCAAGGTCGCCAAGCTCAACCGCCTCGCGCCCGGACCCTTCGTGGAGATCCACCCCGAGGACGCCGCCGCGCTCGGCGTCGCCGAGGGCGACGCGGTCGAGGTCGCCTCCCGCCGGGGCCGCGCCGTGCTGCCGGCCGTCCTCACCGACCGGGTCCGGCAGGGCAGTTGCTTCGCGCCCTTCCACTGGAACGACCTGTTCGGCGAGTACCGCAGCGTCAACGCCGTCACCTCCGACGCGGTCGACCCGATCTCCTTCCAGCCCGAGTTCAAGGTCTGCGCGGTCGCGCTGACCCGCGTCGCCTCCGGCACGCACCCCGCGTCCGGCGCCGCGGACGCCGCGTCCGCGGCGGCACCCCTGGCCTCCGGGTCCGAAGCCGCCTCCGACGCCCCGCCCGCACCCGCCGTCGACGCCGTCGACGCCGCCGACGCGCCGGGTCCCGGGCCGGCGGACCACACCACGGCGCGGTGTTCGGGCTGGAGCCCGCCGGCCCGCCGCCCCGACTGGCCCCGCACGAACGGCAGTACCTCGCCGGCTTCCTCGCCGGACTGGAACCGGGCCTGCGCGGCGTGCCCGTGCTGCCGCCGAGCGCGCCCTTCAGCGCCGAGCACGCGCTGTGGGTCAACGGCGTGCTGGCCGGCCTGTACTCGCGCACCGAACCGCCCGGCGCCGACACCGCGCCGGCCGTCGCCGCGCCCCACGTGCCGCCGCCCGCCCGGGAGATCGTCGTGCTGTGGGCCTCGCAGACCGGCAACGCCGAGGAGCTGGCGGGCGTCGTCGCGCAGAAGCTCGCCGCCGGCGGCCACCGCACCACCGTGCTGGCCATGGACGACACCGGCCCCGACCGGCTGCCCCCGGGCGCCGACCTGCTCGTGGTCACCAGCACCTTCGGCGACGGCGACGCGCCCGACAACGGCGCGGCGTTCTGGAACGAGCTGACCGCGGCCGACGCGCCGCGGCTGGACGGCGTCCGGTTCGGCGTGCTCGCCCTCGGCGACTCCTCCTACGCCGACTTCTGCGGGCACGGCCGCCGGCTCGACGAGCGCCTCGCGGACCTCGGTGGGGTGCGGATCGCGCCGCGCGTCGACTGCGAGCCGGAGTACGCCGGGCCCGCGGGGGCGTGGCTCGACCAGGTGCTCGCCGCGCTCGCTCCGGCCCCGACCGCCCCCGGCCCCGACTCCGCCCCCGGCCCCGACAGCGCCCCCGGCGCCGAACCCGCGCCCGGTCCCCTGCCGGACCTCCCGACCGCCGACGGCCCCGGCCCCGGACCGGGCCCCGCCACCGGCCCCGCCACCGGCCACGGCCCGCGCGGCGCCGTCCGGGGCCCCGCCACGACGGATGCGGAACCGGACGGGGGACGGGCGCGCGCCGTGCCGACCGGCCCCTCCCGTAAGAGCTCCGCGGCGCGGGGTGCGGGCGGGGCGGGGGCGGCCGCGGGCGCCACCGGGGCGGCTGGGAGAGCCGTCGCCGGCGCGCGGATCGTCGGGAACCGGCTGCTGAGCGGGCCGGGCGCGGCCAAGGAGGTGCGGCGGTTCACCCTCGACCTGCGCGACAGCCCGGTGCCGGTGCGCTGGGGTGTGGGCGACGCGCTCGGGGTGCACCCGGTCAACTCCCCGTCGCTGGTGGCCGAATGGCTCGCGGTGACCGGCGCCGACCCCGGCGCGGAGGTGGAGGTGCCCGACGTCGGGCCGCTGCCGCTTCACGAGGCACTCCACCGCCACCTCGACATCACCCGCATCACCCCCGACCTGCTGCGTTTCGTGGCCGACCGGAACCACGACCGGTTCCTGCGCAAGCTGCTGCGCCCGGACAACAAGGACGAGCTGGCCCGCTGGTCGTTCGGCCGGCAGATGGTCGACCTGATCGCCGAGTACCCGGTCGCGGGCTGCGCCTCCGGCTGGGCGCAGGTGCTCAAACCACTGCGGCCGAGGCTGTACTCGATCTCCTCCAGCCCGCTCACCGACCCGCACCTGGTCGCGCTGACCGTCTCGGTGGTCCGCTACGAGAGCCCCACCGGCCGCCCGCGCGCCGGGGTCTGCTCGCCGTTCCTCGCCGACGCCGCGCCCGGCACCTCCGTGCCCGTGCACGTCCAGCACACCCGGCACTTCCGGCCGCCCGCCGACCCGGCCGCGCCGATGGTCATGGTCGGCCCCGGCACCGGCGTCGCCCCCTTCCTCGGCTTCCTGGAGGAGCGCCGCGCCCTCGGCCACGCCGGCCCCAACTGGCTCTTCTTCGGCGAACAGCACCGCGCCACCGACTTCCTCTACGAACGCGAGCTGACCGCGCTGCGCGAGCAGGGCCTGCTCAGCCGCCTGGACACGGCGTTCTCCCGCGACCAGCGCGCCAAGATCTACGTCCAGGACCGGATGCGCGAGCACGGCGCGCTGCTGTGGTCGTGGCTGGCCGAGGGCGCCCACTTCTACGTCTGCGGCGACGCCTCCCGGATGGCCAAGGACGTCGACCGCGCCCTGCGGGACATCGCCGTGGCGCACGGCGGCCTCACGCGGGACGCGGCGGCGGCGTACGTCAGACGCCTGGCGGCGGAGCGGCGGTACGTACGGGACGTGTACTAGAGCCGTACTGGGCGTGTACTAGGCGATGCGGCCTGGGCGCGTGCGGGATGCGGTGGTGCCGATACGCTGGGGGCATGCCTCGTTACGAATACCGCTGCCGGGCGTGCGGCACCACCTTCGAGATGCGCCGCCCGATGTCCCAGTCCGACGCGCCCGCGCCCTGCCCGCAGGGCCACGACGACACGGTGAAGCTGCTGTCCACCGTCGCGGTGGGCGGCTCGGCGAGTGCGCCGGTGCCTGCGGGCGGTGGCGGCGGCGGGTGCTGCGGCGGGAGCTGCTGCTCCTGAGCGGCGCGGGCGGGCCCGGCTGATCCGGCGGGGTCGCCGGGCGGGGCCGCCGCGGGCGGCTCGGGCAGGGGCGGGCGGCTCGTGCACGGGCGTACGGCTCGGGCCGTACGGGACCCGGCCGGGTGCCGCGGATCGGGTCGCACGGCGCGGCGCGGGCTGTGTCGGCGCGGGCTCTCCGGTGCGGGCTCTCCGGCACAGGCTGGTTCGGCGCAGGCGCAGGGGCCGGTCCTGGGGTGACCCGGACCGGGCCACGTACCGGCTCAGCGGCCCTGGGCGCGCTCCTCGCGGATGTTGGCGACCACGCGGTTCGCGGTCTCGCGGACCGCGGCGGTTTCGGTGAGGAACGCCCAGTAGTCCGGGTGCCGCCCCTCCAGCCCGGCCAGCGCGCGGTCCAGCCGCGCCACCGCGTCGTCCAGCGGCCGGGCGTGCCGCGGCTCGGGCGTGCTGCGGCCCTGCATCGCCAGGCGCTGCGCGTCCCTGATCACGAACCGGGTCTTCTCCACCTCGGCCTTGGGGTCCTTCCTGACCTCCTTCAGCCGCCGCAGCCGGTCGCCGGCCGCGCCCACCGCGCCGTCGACGTCGTCCATCAGCGCGCGGACGGTGGCCAGCCGGGCCGTGGCGTCGGCCCAGCGCTGGGCGTCGCGCGCGGCGCGGGCCTCGGCGAGCGCGGTCTCCGCCTGGCGGACCGCCTGCGCGGCCTGGTCGGGCACCTGCTGCAGGTCCTGCCAGCAGGCCGCGGAGAACCCGCGGCGCAGCTCGCTGAGGACCGGGGTGACGCCCTCGGCGCGGGTGCTCAGCGCCTGGACGCGGGTGCGCAGCGACACCAGCCGCTTGTCGATCTCCCGGGCGCGCTCCGGCAGCCGCTCGGCCTCGGCCCTGACCGCCTCGGCCTCGCGGCGCAGCGCGTCGGCTCGCTGCACGGTCTGCTGCACGCCGTGCTTGCTCGCGCCCTCGTTGAGCTTGGTCAGCTCGGGGGCCAGGGCGGCGAGGCGGGCGGCGAGGTCGTCGGCCTTCAGCCCGGCGGCGCGGACCGCGTCCAGCGCGTTGCTCGCGGCGAGCAGCGACTGCTTGGCGCGCTCGCGGGCCGGGGCGAGCCGGGCGAGCTGCGTCTCGGCCTTGCCCAGCAGCGGGGTCAGCGAGGACTGGAAGCGCTCCAGCTCGCCGCGCACGTTCACCAGCTCGTCCTTGGCCCGGGTCAGCTCGGCGCGGGCCCGCGAGCCGGCCGCGTGGTCCAGCTCGTCGCGGTCGATGTCGTGCGCGTCGACGGTGGCGATGTAGTCGCGGCTGACCTGGTCGATGCGCTCGCCCAGCGAACGGAACGAGGCGAGCGCGCGGCGCGCCTCGGGCGAGTCGTCCACCGCGGAGATGGTCTCGATGGAGATCTCCAGGTCGCGCTGGGCGGTGTCCAGCTCGTAGAACGCCTGGGCCGCCGCGTCCTTGGCGGCCTGGGCCTCGGCGCGTACGTTGTCGCCGCGCCGCCACCACGAACGTGCCGTCGTCACCGTGACACTCTCTCCCCGCGTTCCGCCGCCTGCCCGGTCCCGACCCTGCCCTCGCCGCGTCCCGGCCTGTCCCCGTTCACCTGTCCCCGTCCATCCTCCCACCCCGCGCACGGTTGCTGACCAGCCCCCGCGGCAAGGTACCCTGTGACGTCGCAACACCCGGGGCGTGTAGCTCAGCGGTAGAGCGCCGCCCTTACAAGGCGGATGTCGGCGGTTCGAAACCGTCCACGCCCACCCCAGCTCAGAGCCCCGTCAACCCCACTCTGGCGGGGCCTCTTTGTACCCCGAGTCCACACCGAGTCCACATCCCCATCTGACCGACCAGTCAGGTCACCCGATAGAGGGATGATTTTCAGCCGACCTCGCGCGTAGAGTGCGCGAGACGGAGGGGGCTGGTGTGCTCCCCGCACGCGCCAGATCTGCGCCCTCCGTGCGCCTGCACGCGTCGGTGGGGAGACCGGCCGGGCAGGGAGAAGGCCCCCGCCGGAGATCTCGGCGGGGGCCTCTCTCGTGCACAGTAAACCGCCCCGCCCCGTGACGGGGCGGGGCGGCCGCGCCCGATCGGGATCGGGCACTCCGCGTCCGGCGCGGGCGGATCTGCGTACACCCGCGGCCGGCCGCAGTCAGGATGCCGGATTCAGTCGCACATCTGCTACTGACTCCGGGTCGGCGTCCACCACAGCGTGGCCATGTGCCACCAGACCCCCGGCCCGACTGGGTCCTCGCCCAGCGCCGAGAGATCGGCCACCGCATCGCCCGCCGTCGCGCCGCACTCGGGTGGACCGTCGAGCGCCTGGCGGGCGCGGCCGGGGTGAGCCGGGACTCCGTTCTCCGTGCCGAGCACGCGACCAGGTCAACCGGCCTCGACGTCCTGCTCCAGCTGGCCGACGCACTCGGCGTCACGGTCGGCAGGCTGCTGGACGAGGACCCGGTGGCCACCGACGCGGGGGTGCCGCAGCCACCGCGGTGACCAACCGCAGGGCCGCGACTTCCGGCCCTCTCCCCCACGGGGTAGGGGCGAGGGCCGGCCGCCGCGCCGCCGGTGCGGCCAGGCATGAGCGGCGCGGCGTCTGGCCTGCGCGCGGTGCTCCGTCGCGCCCCGCGCAGGAGTCAGCGGCGAGGGCTCACCACCGGAATCCCTCGTGGTAGTCCGCGGCCTGGTTGGCGTCCCGCTGGGCCTGGTCCGCGAGGTACTGCTCGATGGGCTGGATCGGCTGCTCGGGCTCGGGCTCGTCGGTGGGCTGCTCGTCGGGGGTGGACATGAGTCTCCTCGCTGGTGGGTGATGGGTGGACCTGCGCGCAGGCGATGAGGAGCACCGCGCGCAGGAGTCAGGGGCGGACGGCGCGCACCCGGTGCGGCTGGTCCAGCGGCGGCATGTCGGCCAGGCGCAGCGGGTGACCGGCGCCGTCCCACACGATGTCCAGACCGTGCATCACGAAGTGCTGCCTGCTCCACAGCTCGCCCAGGTGCGGGTTGATGCCCCAGCCGCCCGAGTTCCACCGCGTGCACTCCTCGCAGCCGTCGACGTGGACACCCTCCGCGTCGTGGACGTCGATGTGGTGCTGGATCAGGCGGACGAGGTAGTGGCTGCCGAGGGTCAGGCGCAGGCCCGGCTCGCGGCCGGCGGTCTCCAGCCGGGCGCACTCCTCGCAGCCCGGCACGGTCGCGGTCAGCTCCACAGCCGGCTCCGCCCGAGAAAGCGCCGGCTCTCCGCTGGCTGGCAGGGCCGTCGGTGCAGCAGCATGTCCGGCGCGGCGCCGGTCCCGCGGTGCACGGTCTCCCACCGCTCGTCGCCCTCGTGCACGGGTTGGTCGCAGCAGTTGCACAGCCCCACCACCGTGTCCTCGTCCGTGGGGGCGGTCATGCGGGCCGCCGGGCCGGCATCGGCGCGCTGTCCCGGCGGCCCACGTAGGTGGCGAGCGGCACCAGGCCCTCGGAGCGGACGTGCTCGCGGCAGGCGTACCGCGGGCCACGGCCAGGGCCGGTCAGGACGGCATCCCCGCCGCCGATCTCCTGGGCGTCGCGCGCAGGGACATCGTGGTCGCCAGGCTGGCAGCGGACGATAGTGGGGGCGGACCGGTGTCCGGCGCCCCGGGTAGTGTGCGGCATGTCGACCCCTTCGCGGTCGTCCACACCCCGGGCCGTGTGGCGCGGCCGCGGGGCATTCCTGATCGACCGTAGGGACCGCGGCGCTGCGGGTCCTAGCGTGGTGCACGTTGGTGCACGCGTTCACCCCAGCGTGGTGATCGCCCGCCGGATCAAGGCTCGCGCCGCCTCGCCGTACACGGCCAGCCGCCCCAGCTCGTGGAAGACCTGCTCGTACATCGCGATCTCGCGGAGCTGCGTGATGGTGAGGTAGCCGGAGACCAGCTCGACCGCTACCTGCTCCTGTCCGAAGATCATGAAGTCCTCGACGGGGCGCATGCTCGACCGGTCCGGCTGCGCGGGGATGATGCCCAAGCTGACGTTCGGCTGAACGGCGGCGGTGAGCAGGTGCCACAGCTGCTCCCGCATCGCGGCCGGGCCACCGATCCCGGAGTGCAGCACCGCCTCCTCCAGGAGGAACGCGAACGTCCGCTGGCTCCGCAGAACCTGCTGGCGGGCGACGCGCTCGGCGACCGCGGCCTCGACGTCGTCCACCGGCAGACCGCGGCGCCGCCGCACCGAGTGCAGCAGGGCCGTCGTGTACGCCGGGGTCTGCAGCAGCCCGTGGATCAGCCACCCGTCGTAGATCCGGAACCGGTGTGTGCGCTCGTACAGCGGGCGCACCGACTCCTGGGCGGCCCGCAGGCCGGCGCGCTCCATGCGCCGCCAGTCGACCCACATGCCCTCCACGGCGCGCTGCGCGTCAGCGAGATCCGCAGCCTGGCCCGGGACGCCGCACGCCTCCGCCCACGCGCGGAGATCCTGCGGGGACGGCGCCGTTCGTCCGGTCTCGATACGGCTGACTTTGGAGTGGGACCAGCCCGCACGCACGGCCAGCTCGCGGACCGTCAGCTCGGCGTCCAACCGCAGATCCCGCAGGCGCGCGGCCAGGGCCTCGCGCGCGGCCTGCGCGGACGACGACGGGGAGCCGGGCATGGGGCGGCCGGCCGGTCAGACCTTGTAGTCCTCGTGCGGGACGGCCCGCTCCCACACCGCCTCGAACGCCGCGGCGCACAGCGCGGCGACGGCGGGGTCCTCGGTCCACTCCTCACCGACAGGGTCCCCGTCGCCCGTGAAGTGCCCGAACCGCACCAACTGGCCGTCGAGAAGCCAGAAGTCGTTCCCCGGCAGGGCGATGTCGGAGGCGCGCCGGCGGGGCAGCCAGCGCACCTCCTCCCCCGCGGCCAGGTTCATCGGCGTGGTGTCGTACTCGAAGCGGATGTACTCGCTGACCGGTTCGGACACGATGCGGGCACGGCGCACGACGACGCCGCGGGCGACCGCCGCCCGCACCAGGTCGACCCACGGGCGGTGCACGTCGAGGTCCGGCGAGCCCACCGCTTCGCCGCGCTTCCATGCGGCGAAGGTCGGGTCGCGTGGCGTGTAGCTGTCGCGCATCTCCAGGTGGACGGCGCTGTGCTGGGCCGATCGGAGGCGGTCAGGGAAGCTGCTCACCGGTGTCCTTGTCGTCGGTCTCGTCCAGGGGCGGCAGGTACTGCCGCATGACGCGCGGCAGCCGGATGATCGTCTCGTGATCGGGGACGTCCGTCGAGTGTCCTGGGATCGAGCCGATCTCCTGGCACGCCTTCACCTCGGTGTCGGTGGCCTTGTACGACTGGATCAGCAGGTCGCCGGTGTCCTCGTCGAGCCAGATCGTAGGGGAGTCGGTGTGGGGGGTGTTGGGGATGATGCCCAGGAATCGCAGACGCATAGTGGCCTCCGGTGGGTGATGGGCCTCGACTCTCGCTGCGGGGAGTCACGGCGTCAAGACCGCCTGTCACCTACTAGTGATCTACCGGTTCGTCCCAACCTGGTAGGTCGGCGGCCGTGCTCTGGCACGCTGGCGGCATGAGCGCGCGCATCGTGCAGTACCGCGGCGGCCCCCTCGACGGGCAGGAGATGGACGCCAGCGACTGGACCGACGACCACCTGCGTACCGGGGTCTATCAGATCGTCGACGGCTGGGAGGACCGCGCGGAGTACAGCCCCGATCCGGACGGCAACCTGCTGGTGTGGCACTACCGCGGTGCCGTCCCGGACTGAGAAGGCGGCGTCGCGGCGCGCATCGTAGGATCGAACACATGTCCGAACCGTCCGGCCGTCCTGTCCGGCTCCGTCTCCCCGACGGCCGCGTGATGGACGCCCGCCTCCTGGAGCGCCGCCAGACCCCGGACGGTTCGTGGAACTACGTCGTTGCGGTGGAGGTGCCGGCCGACGTTGTCCAGCCGATCCAGGGCGAGTCCTACGATCTCGTGCCCACGTGGCGCCCGTGGATACTCCACGCCCCGTGGATGGGGCGCCCCGGGATCCTCCACGCGGCGGGCTGCCCGTCCGCGGGCGGTCCGCGGGGGATCGGCCTGCGCGGTCTCACCACCCCGCAGGCGCGGCAGGTGCTGGCCGCCGAACCGGACACGATCCGCTGCGAGCTGTGCCGGCCCGAGCCGTAGACGTGGGTGCGCCCCGCCGCAGGGAGGGGTGCGGCGGGACGCGACGGGGGGTGGGGCCACCCTGCACCCTCACGGTCGGAGAAGCGCCGGGCATGCGGGCGAATACGACGAAAAGCGTAGAGGTCAGTGCATCTGCGCTCGCCAGTCCCGCGAGCGCTCAGGTCCGAGGAGGACGGCCACGGTCGTCGTGATGGGGGCCTGACGGACCGGGTGATCCGGGCGGCGCGTACGGGGCTCCCGCCGCGCCCCGGTCCGGGTGGACTGCAGTTGCTCGGCGAAGTCGCTGACGGCCGTCTGCGCGGTCTGGACGGTGCGGGCGAGCCGGGTGAATGCCTGATTGAGGTTGGTGATCACTGATCCTCCTGTGGGATCTTGTCGGAGAACGCCTGAACCGCCCTGGTGGCGTGGTCGGCGGTGGTGCTGACATCGGTCATGGCCTGTGCGAGGTGCTGGCCCTGGCGGGTGATGCGGCGGACGGTCTCGCGGGAGTAGCCGGTGGCTGCGATGACGTCGGTCTGCGGCATCCCCTCTGCGGAGGCCTGCGCGAGTACGAGGGCGCGCCGGTCGTCGGCGGCTTTGACCTCGGCGTCGTAGGCCTCGCGGGCCTTCCTGATGTCGTCGATGGTGAGCATGCCTCCATGATGCCTCACGCATGAGGCCTTGCCTAGTTGACATGCCATCGATTTTAGGCCTAATCTATGAGGCATCGCCGATGAGGCCTTACGGATGGGGGATCACGATGAAGCTCACCAAGAACCAGACCGAGCAGCAGACCCTCACCGCCCTCCTCCGCGCCGCCGACCGCCGCCACCCCGTCACCATCACCTACCTCAAGGAAGAGAAGGACGCCGCGGGGAAGAAGACCGGCCGCCTCGTCGAGACGGTCCGCACCATCGAGATCTACGACGTGATCACCACCAAGGCCGGCCACATCACCCTCAAGGCCATGGACCGCGAGACCGGCGAGTCCAGGACCTTCCGCCTGGACCGGATCGTGTCCTACACGATCCACCGCACTGCCTACACCGTCGCCGTTCCCGTGGACGAGGCCCCGGCCCGCCCGGTCGCCGCGCCCACCAGCCCGGCCGCGCTCGTCGCTTACGAGCTGGGCCGCGACGAGCGGCCCGCCGCCCGGCAGCTCGCCACCGCCGCCTGAGCCGTTCCCGCTCGCACTGTCCGACCCATCCGGTAGACCGGAAATTCCGACCGCAGGAAGGTGCCGCATGGCCATCACCAACGCGCAGGAGTGGGCCGATGCCCTCGACGCTCACCAGAAGGAGGCCGGTCAGAGCGTCGGCGACATCATCAGCTTCGGCTACGCCGACGGGGAGATCCTCGGCGTTGTCCTCGACCCCAACCATCCGGACGCCGATGATGAGCGCGCCATCGTCGCTTCTGCGCAGGGGTGGGTCGTCCGTTACAACCACAGCACGGGGTGGTGGGAAGCGAACTGATCGTGCCGCCCCCCGTGGGCCGTGCCGCCGGACACCCGGCCGCACGGCCGCACGGCCGCACGGCCGCACGGCCGCAATTCGTACCCAACCTGACCTACCATGACCGCCAGCCACAAAGGAGCGCCATGTTCAACACCCACACCGCCATCAGCAAATTCCTCACCGCCCGCTACGCCGAAGACGTCGACAAAGCCCAACGCGCCGCCGAACTCCTCCTCAACGTGGGTGCTCCCCAGATGGGCATGTCCAAGCCCGTCGCTGAACGCCACGGCCGTGTCGACATCCAACGCGCCGAACTGCAACAGCGCTTCCTCGACGAAACCGTCCTCCCCCACCTCGGTGCGGACGGCCCCCTCGGTGAGAACGCCGACCGCCAGCTGCGCCTCCTCGCGTGGGCCTACAGCAACCACCCGGACTACAAGGACCGCTGGCTTCCGTAGGCCGCCCGCGTCACAGCCCGATCACAACCCGTGCACCGGCCACGCAGATCCGGGACACTCCCCCTCACGCACTGTTCCGAGGGGGGAACCCATGCACACCCGCACCGCCGCAGCCGCCGGCCTGCTCACCGCCGGCCTCCTACTCGCCGCCTGCACCAGCAACACCCACCACGACACCACAGCCACCACGCCACCAGCCACCACCGCAGAACCCACCACCGAAGCCCCCACCACGCCAGCCGCGCCCACCCGATACGACATCGGCCAGCCCTGGGAGTGGTCCAGCAGCACCGGCGCCGACGGCACTACCACCGTTCTCGGCTACCAGCAGCCCGTCCTCCGCAACGACCCCCCGGACACCTCCCTCGGCGTGCCCGCCGGCTCTCAGTGGGGGCGCCTCGACGTGAAGATCTGCCTGACGTCCGGGCCGTCGATCGGCGTGTCGCAGAACCCGTGGCACCTCGGGTTCGCCGACGGTTCGCAGGCCGACAACACGGGCTTGAACGGTGGGGACTTCCCGAAGCCGGAGTTGCCACAGGACGGGACTGTCGTGGCGGGTGGCTGTTCGCGCGGGGGGATCATGTTCCCGATCCCGAAGGGGCAGCGGCCGACGATGGTGGTGTATACGCCGGATGGTGCGGATGAGCCGGTGGTGTGGACGATCCCGGCGGAGTAGGGAACGCAGAACCGCCCCGTCACCAGCGTGGTGACGGGGCGGACGAGTGCCGGACTACGGCGTGGGGAACAGTTCCGCGCAGGACGAGTAGTGCGGCTGCGGACTTTCATCCCAGCCCCACTCGCCGGTCTTCTTGTCGAACCAGCCGTGCTGGTGGTCGGCGGTGACGAAGTAGAGGGTGTAGCCGCCCCACGCCCAGCCGCGCACGATGTCGAGGTCGGTGGCCCGGGCGATGCGGCGGAGGGCCTTGGGACCGAGGCGCTGGGCACTCATGGGCGCCACTCCTCGCGGTAGTCCGGGTGGTCGGCGTACACCGTGCTCACGATGCGTACGATCGGCAGCAGCGCCTCCGCCTTGTCGATCAGGGCGTTCTCCTGCCGCGACAGCTCGCCGAAGGCGTCCGGGTCGGTGTGGAGGATCTTGCGGATCTCGGCGCGGACGGCCTGACGCTCGCTCAGCGCGGAGGCATAGTCCTCCACGATTTTCCGCTTCGCCTCGGCCTCGCGCAGCACCCGTGCCGGGTCATGGCGGGCGATGTGGCCGCCAACGGCAGTCCGCACTTCTTCGGCCGAATGGATCACGAACTGCGGCAGCATGCGCCTGAACTCGCCCCACATTGCCTCCTCGCGACTCCGCAGCGAAACCCGCAGACGATCACCGTTGACGAACTCGTCCTGGTCGGGGTTGAGTGTCACGACCTCGTCGGTCTCTGGGTCAACCCACTGCCAGTGAGCGCCGCCCTCAATGCTGGCCCCGTCGTCCCAGCGACTTGCTTCGGCCGCCCACAACGCATCCTCGTCCCGGCGCGCACGCAGGAACGCCACCAGCTCATCCACCCTCGTTCTCCTCGTCGGACGGGGTGGCAGCGGAGGCGAGGGCGTCGATCTGGGCGCGCAGATCCGCGATGACGGTCACGAAGTCCAGCGTCGTGTGGGTGTCGAGGTGTGCGACGAGAGCGGCCTCGATAACGGCAGCCGTGCGCAGAGCGGCGTCCCGTGCAACGAGACCGATGGCCGCGCTGACGTCTTCCACTCCCTCCGCTGCGGACCAGTCCACGTCCGCCGGGTGCGGCGGTGGCACGTCGTGGTGCCAGCCGCATTGCAGCGGGCACAGATAGCGGTTCGTCCCGTGCGCGATGGCCGTCATAGCTCAACTCTCCTCGGTGGGCGGGGGTGGGGCGGAAGCCGCCTTCTTCGCTGGCCGCTTGGACCCGCGTAGTCCCTTGGCGATCTGCTGTGCCCGGGTGAAGTGAATCCCGAGAGCGTCGCCGATCTCCTGCCACGTCATCTTCTGCTCCCGCATGCGGAGTACCCGCTGCTGCCGGATCTCCCGCAACTTCGCGTGGCTGTCCGGCCAGTCCTTGAGGACGTCGGTGATCGCCTTTGCGCACGCGGCGTCATCATCGATCTCCTCCAGGGCCTTGATGGCGTCCAAGAACCTCGACACCTCCTCGGGCTGCTCCGCCACTTCCGTCCCTCTCTGCCGTGAGGGCGCGGCCAACGCCTGATTTTAGACCCCCGGTCTTGCACTCGCCTAGACCCCGGGTCTAACTTGGCGTCAGAGGCCGCACCCGGTCTCCAACTAGTGCGGCCCCGGCCGGAGTTGCAGCTCCACATGGCCGGGGCCGGACCTCCGCTCACTCGTGACAGCACACGGAGATCGCCATGAAGCGTACCCACCACCACCTGCCCGGGCCCATCCCCGCGCCCCACGCCGCCTGCCCGGAGTGCGGCGCCCCGGTCACCGGCCAGCACCACCAGTGCAAGCCCAAGACGGTGCGCCGGTGAGCGAGCAGACCAGCACCGTCTGGGTCTGCACCGGCCCCGGCGACCACACCGAGACCACCACCGACCAGGACGGCACCACGCGTCAGACCTGGCACGGTTGCCCGTCCTGCCACGGGGCGCACTGATGGCCTGGGCCTGGCTCCGCGGCGGCAACGACCGCGCGCTCGCCGCGGCGCAGTACCCCGCCCGTGAGTCCGCCAGCGCCCGCCGCGAACGCCGCGACCGCGAGCGACAGGAACGCGCCGCCGCGCGGCGCCGCCGCGACCACCACCGCCACGCCACCAGCGCCGACCGCGACGGGCAGCGCTGGGAGAGCAACGACCGCCGCCGCTACGGCGGCTAACCGAAGGGATCAACGTGAACACCGACAAGCAGTTCTACGACCAGCGCGCCAACGACCTCACCACCGCCGTGGACAGCGGTGACATCGACTCCGCCGCCCGGATCGCCGCGGCCGTCCTCATCGAGGAGGGCGGCACCGGCCTGAGCCAGCTCACCGACGCCGTCGAGCGCAACCAGCAGCGCTGACCTACCCGACTGCCGGGGCCGGCGCGTGACCCCTCCCGCGCCGGGCCCGGCCCCACGCTCACGGAGCCCCACATGCCCCCGGCCTACCGGCCCATCACCCGCAACGGCCGCACCCACTACGTCCCCATCCCCGCACCGCACCCGCCCCGCGACTGGGACCACGACGTCCTCACCGCCGTCACCGCGGCCACCACCCTCCTCGTCACCGTCTCCGTCGTCTGGTCCACCGCCAGCATCGGCGACCTCCTTCACCGCGTCACCGTGCCCGCCCTCGCGTACGGCGCGGCCACCGCGTTCGACCTCACCTGGATCATCGCCATGGCCCTGGAGTGGCGCGCCCGCTACGACGAGACCCGCGCCCGCGGACCCCGCACCGCCGGCCACGTTGCGCTCGCCGCGGCCATGGCCGGTGTCGGCATCCACGGGTGGCTCGCCGGAGACTGGGCGACCGCCGTCGTAGGCGCCACGATCTCCGCCCTGGCCAAGGGCTCCTGGACGCTCGTGATGCGCCACCAGGCTGTCGCTCTGGACGCGGACACCGCGGCGTGGCTGCACGCTGAGCGCGCGGCTCGCGGCGCCGCCCGCGCGCTGGCCGCCGAGGAGCGCGTCGACGCGCGATCCGCCGCGCAGCTCCAGGCGATCCGCACGTCTCTCGCCCTGCCGAGTCCGGAGGAGTCCGGACCCGATCCGGAGGAGTCCGCGGACAGTCCGGACCGTCCGGAGCCCGAGCCGGCCGTACCCCCGATGACCATCACGGACGCCGTCCGGACCGCCGTGGACTCCGGAATCACCGATCCGGACGCCGTGCTTCGGTACGTCCGGCAACGGTCCGACGCCAACGCGAGCCCGGAGACCGTCGGCCGGTACCTGCGCGCCCGCCGCCGGGAGGCGCTGTGACCGGGCCCGGCGGCGACGAGCGCCGTATCCGCCAGCTGCTTCGCGCCCGCGGCGTCGGCTACGCCCCCCAGGAACCGCCGCCCGCGGCCGGATGGTGGGACGAGCTGTACGACGACGCCCACGACGACCACCACCCAGGCCCGGACGGGCCTCCGCCGGTCGCGCCGCGCCTCCCGGACTGGCGGAAGGGGGCGACGGTCGATCTGGCTGACCTGGGCGGACCCGATCCGGAGCGCCCGGACACCGCGCCGGAGCCGGAGAAGCAGCCGGCCGACGAGGCGGTCGAGGACGACGACGCCGGCGAGACGGGGGAGTGGGCAGACGTCGACGAGCCCGACGACACCGAGCGCCCCGCGCCCGCCCGCGGCCGCCGTACCCCCGCCGCGCGGCGCGCCCACGCCGCGTACCTCGAACTCCCCGCCCGCGCGCGAGCCGCTCTCTACACCGGCACCGCCGCCGGCGCCGGCTACTGGGCCGGGCTCGCCCCGCTCATGCAGGGGTGGATCACCGACTGCGGCCGGCACAACGGCACGACGGCCGGCGTCGTACTCGGCGCCGGCCTCGTCCTCGCCTGCGGCGTGCTGATCGACCGTCGCACCCGCGGCTGGTGGGGCCCGCTGCCCTGGCTGTGCCGCATCCCCCTCGCCAGCGCCCTGCTCGCCCTCCTCCTCTACGCCCCCGGAGCCTCCTGATGTCCCGTCTCGCCACCGCCCCGGCCAACACCCCGGGCATGGGCGGCCACGTCCTCGGCTCGATCACCCTGTCCGGCGTCGCCCTCGCGTGCGCCCTGGTGCTCTTCTTCGCCGTCCGCAAGGCCGACCGCCTCAAGCACCTCCACAGCAGGGACGGGATCGGTGCCTTCGGCATCCTCACCGGCACCGCGTGGACGGCCGCCGGCAGCTCCTGGGCCGCAGCCGCCTCCGGCATCGCAGCCGTCCCCACCTCGGTTCTCGGCGACGGAAGCGGGATGGGCAACCCCGGTGCAGGCGGAACCGCACTCGCCCTCACCGCGCTGACGTTCCTGCCCGGCTGGAAGCGGACCCTGTGGCCCGCCCTCCTGGGGATCTCCGCCGCCGTGGTCTACGGGGCCGCCGGCGGGGTGTGGGGACTGCTGGTGACCACGGCCCGGATGCTGGTGGGCAAGCTCACCGGTGCGGCGTGATGAGGGCCCTGGATCGGCTGATCGCCGCGGGGGAGGACCACCAGAAGTCGCCGCAGCGGGCCTTCCGTCTGCCGCCGCTGCGCCCGTACCTGCCTGGCCGCGCGCACGTGCGACGCGTCCTCGGCGGCCTGGCTGTCCTCGCCAAGATGGCGGGGACGGCCAGCCGCGCAGGGCTCCGCAAGGCAATCGCGCCGCCGGAGCCGAAGCAGGCGAAGGCACCCGAGAAGAAGGACGACGAGCCGCCCGGGCTCGTCGACGCGTTGGAGCGCGCAGGCGCGGCCGCGCTGATCGTCGTCATCGTGCTCGCCGCCGGCGCGGGCCTCGCGGGCGCGCTGTGGGAGCAGGTCGCACCGTACGCGCGGAGCGCGATCGGTCTCGTCGTGATCGCGCTGCTCGCCGCGGCCTGGGTCGTCGGCCCGGAGCCGGAGGTGGCGGAGCCGGCGGGGGAGTCCGAGCAGCCGGCCACCGGGGGAGACGCGCAGCCCGACCCGGCCCCGCTCCCCCACGCGGCCGAGCCCCTAGAAGGGTGGGCCGTGGTCCGCACCGTCCGCCAGATCGCCACCGCCAACGGGTGGCGCGGCGCGCACCTCGACGACGTACTCGCGCGCCTGCCCGGACGCTCCCGCGAGGAGCTGCTCGCGGTGCTCGCCGAGGCCGGAATCCCCGTCACCGAACAGCTCAAGCTGAGGCTCCCCGGCGGCCGCCAGCGCAACCGCCAGGGCATCCGCCTCACCGCGCTCCCCCCGGCCCCCGACGAGCCGCCCGCCGGGGCACCGCCGGAGCCCCCGCTCCCGGCCCCCGACGACGCGGCCCCCGAGCCCGCTCCCCGACCCTCCCCGGTCACCGTCTACGGCACCGAGTAGGCCGGTAGGAACCGCAGGTCAGACCATGCCCTACCCCGTGCCTACCCGCCGCCTACCTACCCCACGAGCCGTCACCAGCCGTATGCTGCCCGGCATGTACCGCTACAGGTGCGGCACCTGCGCCACCACCAGCCCGGTCGTCCGGACCCGGCTGGAGATCATGCGCGAGCGGGACCGGCACCGGCGCGCCGTGCACGGCGGCCACATCCCCGACGGCGAGCGGCTGCAGCGCGCGGTCCGCGGCCCGGGCACCGACCGTACCGCGACGGTGGCACTCGCCGCGCTCGCGGCCGTGCTGCTGCTGTCCCTGCTGGCCGGCCGCCTCCACTGAGGACCTGACGCCATGGGGCGGGGAGAGGATGATGGGCGCATGAGCAGCGTGACGCGCCACCTGTGCCCATTGGACGGCTGCGACTGGCACTACGACGAGCCCGACCCCAGCACGGACGATCTCTCGGGCATCACTCCTGACACGCGCGCCGCCACCTTCGAGGACGCCAAGGTCAGCATCGTTGAGCAGGCCATGATGCGCCGCCTGCGGACCACGGAGTCACTGATCCGCGCCCACTTCGAATCCCATCCGCTGGAGCAGTGGGTGGCAGCGCTCGTCAGAGCCCGACAGGAACGCGATCAACTCGCCTGCGCCCTCGGGGAATCCCATGGCATGCCCCTCTCTTAGATGCGGCGGCGGTCAGGCAGGACCGGTGACTGCGGTGGCGCGGACGACGGTGTCGGTGACGGGGTGGCGTCCCGTATGCACACCAGCGCGTTCGGGTCCCATGACGGCGTCCGCAGGGTGTATCCGTCGGGGCACGACGGGCCCGCCCGCCCGGCGGGGCCTTGGGGTCCGGCCGGACCAGTCGGGCCCGTGGGACCGGTAGCGCCTGCGGGTCCCGTCGCGCCGGCCGGTCCCGGCGATCCGGCGCTCCCCGAGGGCCCGGTCGCCCCCGGCGAGCCAGGACTGCCCTGCGGTCCGGCCGGCCCGGGGATCGGGATCGGGACCACCGTCCGCGCCGGCAGATGAGGCACCGCGGACGCCGGGTCCGGGGCGACCGGCTGCTGACCGGCTGCCTGCACCTGCGCGCGCAGCGCCCGCACGTCCGCCGCGAGGGTCTCGACGGCGCCGCCGCGGCGGTTGGCCTCGGCGACTGCGGACTGCCGCGCCTCCGCTTCGGAGTCGATGCGGGCGTTCGCGTGGTCCATGCGCGCCCAGATGAGGATGATTGCCCCGCTGAGGGCGACGAGGACGCACGCGAGCATGACGCGGCGCCACCGGTCCGCGAGGAGCTGCTCCGCGCGCGTCATGGTTGGCCTCCGAGGGACTGCACGATGTTCCGTAGTCGGGTGATCTCCGCCTGATCCGCGGTCCGGTACGACGCGAGCTCCGCGATCCTCGCGTCCCGGTCGGCGATCTGCTGCCGTAGATCTCTGATTTGCTCGCGCTGGTCGGCGCGCTCTTCCTGGAGTTGGTCGATGAGCTGGTTGGAGCCGGCCACGGCGGTCTCGCCGCGTTTCCCGAGGAACGCCACCACCGCGGCCGCCAGAACGCCGGCGAACCCGAGGACGCTGCCGATGGTGGTGGCGTCCAAGTGGGCCTCCTACGGAGCAGCGCTGAGCGTGGGCTTGCTGACGGGCGGAACCGGCGCGGTCACCTGCGTCCGCGTCCACATCGCCACGATCGCGGACACGAAGGACAGCACGACGGCCTGCTGCTCGGGGGACCAGTGGAGCCCGAAGCCGACCGCGAGGGCGAGCCCGGCCTGCACGAACCCGATGACAGCGGCACCGATGCCGTCGTGCGTGGTGATCGCGACGATCAGGCCGACGAGGGCGGCGGCGACCGCGTTGATGACGGCCTGCTGGTCGCTGGTCAGGTCGAGCCCGAAGGCGGTGCTGAGCTTGACGGCGACGGCGATGAGGGCGAGCCATAGGGCGGGCTCGCGGCCGAAGATCTTCATGGTGATCCGTTTCTGCTGGTGGGGTCAGGACTGGAGCCGGGCGGCGAAGTCGCTACAGATGGCGTGGGCGAGAGTGCTCGCGAACGTGGGGTTGGCCGCGAGCTTCGTGGCAAGCGCGGTGACCTGGTCGTCGGTGAGGGTGAGCGGCACGCCCTGCTTCAGCTGAGCGAGGATCGCCGTCGAGTTGGCGTCCGCCCGTCCGGCGTGGAACGTCGCATTCCACGCGTTGCCGCGGTAGGTGACGGTCTTCTTGTCGTCGGCGCTGGTGGCGTCGTCCATGGAGCTGAAGAGCCCCTTGGGGGCGCCCAGGTAGGTAGCGAGGCCGTTGACGAACTTCGTCACGTCGGCGTCGGTGATCGCCATGTCGTCCTCCGGGTTCACGGTCTGGCCGGCCGCCCATGTGCGGAGCTGCTCGGCGGTGAGCGGGGTGAAGTCGCGGTCGAGCCCGCCGGCTTCGCTGTACTGGTGGATCAGCCAGCTGGCGTTGACGCGCGGCTGTCCCTTGGGTGCGTCGGGGTCGGCGATCCACAGGCCGTCGCCGGCGAAGGAGGTGGTGTCGCGGTTCAGCCAGAAGTCGCGGTTGCAGTACAGCAGCACGCGGTTGTGCGGCATCTCGGCCTGCACGTGCTTGATCCAGGCGTCCTTGTCGGCGCCGGAGACGCCGGCGTCCTCCCAGTCGAAGGCGAGCACGTCGCCCGCTTTGGGCGCGGCCTGCTTGAGGAAGTAGGCGGCCTGCGCGGTCATCGATCCCGGCCGGGCGAAGTGGTAGTGGCCGACCACCAGGGAGTGGGCGCGGCCGGTGGCGACCTGTCCGGCGTGGTGCGGGTTGACGTAGCTCGTGCCCTCGGTGGCCTTCACGAACACGAAGCCGAGTCCCGCGGTGCTGTAGGAGGTGCTCTGGTAGGAGGCGACGTCGATTCCCTCGGTCACGACATCACCGGCTGCACGACATCCCCACCGTCCTGCAGCAGATCGTCCAGGTCCGACCAGGACAGCCACGCGTGCCCGCGGTCACCCCACCCGGTCCCCCAGCTGTTCCGGATCAGGACGCGGCGCGCCTCCGCGTCGTCCGCGGTCACGCACACCTGGTGGCCGCCGCCGATGCCGTCCGCCTCGGAGATGACGAGCTGCCCCTTGGCGTCCAGGGTGAACATGCTGTTGTACCAGGTCACGCCGATGCTGATCGGCCCCGAGTTCAGCAGCCGCAGCGCGGTGGTGAGGCTGCGGGTGTGGTGCCAGGAGCTGATCAGCCCCAGCTTCTCCAGGGCGATCATCGACCATGGGCCCGCAGAGCCGGTGTCGTCCGGCTCCCAGTGACCGGGGATCTGCGAGTCGTCGATGCGGGTCTCCAGCCGGTACCCGTCCTGGATCGTCGACTGCGCGATCGCGGCCTGTTGCGGCTTCGCGAACGGCACGGTGACGAGAGCGCCGTAGGCGGCGTTCATGGTGCAGGAGCCGACCTGCCCCTGGTCGAACGGGTCCTGAAGCTCGGCGTGGGTGACGGTGAGGATGGGCGTGCCACGCCGCACTGATGCTTCCCGTTCCGGGAGCAGCCAGTCGTGGACCTGGTGCCGGCCCGTGCGATACGGGGCGTCGGGGTTCTCGGGGATGAGCTGGAACATGGTCATGTGCCCTCCAGGGCTGGTCGCATTGGGGGTTCAGGCGAGTTGGGTGACGCGCATCCAGCACCCCTGGCGTAGGTTCGTGGCGGTTGCGCTGCTGGTGCCTTGTGCCCAGTACAGGCCGAGGTTGCCGGGGCCTGTAGCGAACAGGGAGCCCTTGAGGTCCACGGTGTAGAACGTGCCGCCGCTGGTGCCGAGCGTCAGCGTGTTCGTGCCGAGCGCCTGCCCGTTGACGGTCACGCTGGTGGTGCTCGACGTGTTGATTCCGTTCACGCCCCACACGCCGAACGTCGACTGGCCGGTGTAGTTGACGGCCAGCTTCAAGTCGCTGGACCCCAAGGTGCCCCCGGTGTAGTTGATCCACATCTCGAAGGCGTACGTCCCGGCATCCGGGAGGTCGATCTGCAGGTCGGGGTCCAGACCGATCGTGGTCGTCGAAGCCTTCGGCGTCGGCGCGCCCTTGACCGCCCACCATGGCTCCATCTGCTGAAGCTGTTGGGCACGGACCTTCTGGCCGGCCGACCATGTCGGGAACTGCGTCACGGTGCTGCTCCTCTACAGTCCGGCGATCATCGGGTAGGTAAGGGTGATCGCAGTGCCGGCCGGGTGGCTCTTGGTCACGCCGTTGGTGCCGCGGGTTACGAAGAACGTCTGCGGTGACGAGGTACCCGACAGGCCGGTCACCGTCATGACCTCGCCTCCGCAGGTGATGTCGAAGGGGAACTCACCGAGGTTCAGCGCGCTGGTGATCCACAGCGGGCCCGCAGTGACCGTCACAGTGAACGACGTGTCGCTGGCGTCGATGTCGGCGGCAAGCTCACTGCCCGAGGTGTCTGCCCGCCCCAGCACGTCGTCGTCAAGGACGCCGATCTCCCAGGGCGCGTACGGCAGACAGTTGAAGGTGAACGAGTATGTTTGCTTGCTTGCCCGCTCGGTGTAGCCGCGGACCAACAGGTCCAGCGTGCCCGGCGGGGTCTTCCCCGCGGGAGCGTCGGTAATGGCCATCCGGCTGCCGACGTCGAGGGCTTGCACGTCCTCCAGATAGTCGGGCCACTTGGCCATCTCGATCGTCACGGCCGGGTAGCGGGGCGCGTCGACGGTGCCCTTGGCCACCTCCCAGGACGCGCGCTGGTCGGCCTGGTCATCGGTGTGCAGGGAGTAGGTGTCGGACGATTCGTAGTAGCCGAGCACGGTGGTGGACATCGCGGAGCCGTCGTCGAGTTCGTAGCTGCCCGAGCTGCCGCCGTCCCTGCTGGCGACGAAGGCGTTCGCCCACCGGGACTCGTCGCGGGTCGGCGTCAACCCGGGCTGGAGCATCCCGTACGAGAGGACAGTGGGCTCGCGGTTGTAGAGCTGGCTCTTGTTCAGGTAGACCAGGCACGGCAGCAGCCGGTCGTCGATCAGCAGCCCGTCATCCGCCTTTTCTGCCGTCTGCATCTCTCCGAGAACAGTGTTCCGGGTCTGGTAGCCGACCAGCTGGTCGTCCTGCGGCGGCCCGACCGTCCGCAGCGGCGTCGCGGTTTCGATGCCGAGCCGCAGAATCCGGGAGCTGGCCAGCTCACCGTCGAAGGCGTTGGCGGCGTACGCCAGCGTGGACCCGTACGTCGCCGTGTAGGCACCCGAGTTGATCTCGTCCCACACGCTGATGTGCCCCATCGCCATGCCCGACAGGTCCGAGGAGAAGCCGCCCGGCGGCGAGCCGACGCGGGTCACACGGCCCAGGGTCTGGCCGCTGATGGTGATGTCCGACCCGAGGATCAGGCTCTCGCCGCCCACCGGCGCCCAGGACATGTTCCAGGCCACGTCGCTGCCGGACTGGTAGGCGTATAGGTAGGCGCGAAACCAGCCGCCATAGGTCTGCGCCTTCGTCGTGGGAATGACCCCGGAGAAGACGGTGCCACCGCTGGAGTCGCGGAACAGGACCTGCACCGTGCCCGGGTCCGTACTGGCCATCTGCACGTTCCACTGCGCGATGGTGCCGGTCGTGCTGATGCTCATGATCGTGCGGTACGTGGAGGTCAGCGTCTCGACGTGGTACATCCACCACACCGACCAGACCGACGTCGACGAGTACGGCACCGCGCCGCTGAGCTGGCTCGTGGAACCGAGCACCGGAAGCGCGTCGGAGGAGACGAGCGAGGTGTCGGCACCGAAGGTGAGACCGCCGGCCGTCATCGGCAGCACGCCAGGAACCGGGGACGATGCCCGCGAGGAGTTGGGACGGTCCTCGCACGGCCAGTAGGCAAGCGGCCGGAACCGGGGAACGCGCTGGGCCAGGGCGCTCTTCACCGGCCGTTGCCCCTGGGCGAGCTGACGCAGTGTGCCGCCCGCGGACACCGACGCCCACACCCAGTCGACGTTCCACTGCACGGGCCAGTTGGGCACGGTGCCGTTGAACCGGTAGTCGCGGTCGTCCAGGGCCGCGGAGCCGGCCAGCGTCCATGTGCGTCCGGTGGTGTCGGTGAACGACGGCACCCCGGCGATCTGCTCAAGGAACGGAGTGTCCAGGGCCGGGGTGCCGTCGATTCCGCTGAGCAGAAGGAACCATCGGATGCGGCCCGGCTGCGAGGAGAAGCCGTCGGCGGTGTCGTCGCCGCCCACAGACACGGCGCTGGAGGACGTGGAGCGGATCGACGTGGTGGTGGTCCCGTCCCCGGTGAAGCCCACGTTCCACGGACCGTCGATGTTGTCCGCGCTGGAGAACGCGACGGTGTACGTGCCGTTGCCGTTGTCGACGTCGAGCGTGAACCGCAGGGCCCGCCCTGGCAGGCGGGCCAGCTCGGCGGTCGAAGTGTGGCTGGTGCCGGCGGCGTTGACCCAGGTGAACGCGACCTGCCCGTCCCCGGTCACCGACCACTGCCACGCCTGCTCGGAGGCCGTCGATGACCACTTTTGCGCGAGGATGCGCTGCTTGGAGCTGGACGCCAGGTCCGCGTCCAGCTCGATGCGGATGTCCAGGTCCCCGGTGATGTTCACCGCGGAGGCGTGCGGCGTGGAGGCGTAGCTGCCCGCAGAGCCGTCCAAGAGCAGGACCGTTTCGAAGCCGGGCTGGGAGTACCGGAACGGCGTGTTGTAGCCGATCTGCCCGTACCACGGGCCGTACGGGTTGTCGGGGCTGAAGTCGCCGCTGGTGTTGTCCAGCATGAACATGCACACGGTGGGGTCCACCGACGAGCTGATGCCCGTGGTCCCCCGGTTCACGGTGATGCCGTTGCCGCCATCGAGCTGGATCTTGCTTGTGATGTCGATCCACTGGCCACCGACGAAGATCTCCCCGCGCGGGTCGAAGTTCACGCTCACCCCGCCCTCCCCATTACCGCCACCTGAACGTTCCCGCCGCGGGGCTGCACGTAGCTCTGCAGCAGCGTGACCATCGCCCGGGAGAAGTCGTCGCTGCCGCCGACGAACGCCAGCTCCACGCGCGCCACACCGCTTCCGGACGTTGCTTGGGCGACGAGCTGACGCGTCGCATTCGCCGACCGCACCCTGGAGCCGGCCGCGAGGTCGACCAACTCCGGGCCCTGCTCGCCAACCAGCGTCAGCCGGCTGCGGGGACCACCGGCCGCCGCGCCGACGATGCCCCCGTGCGCGTACCCGCCGCCCTCGTGCGCGACGTTGCCGACGCCGGTCACATACGTCGTCTTCACGATGATCGGCACCGTTTTGCCGTGCAGGTTGTTGACGCGGGACTGGGCGTCTCGGATGGCGTTCTGCAACTGCGCGATGTTCGCCTTGATCGCTGCGGTCTTCGACGCGGGGACGCCCTTCAGGGACGCCTTCGCCGCGTTGAGCTTCGCCTGCAGGTCCTGGATGTTGCCCTTCAGGTACGCCGTCTTGTCGGGGGTCTTCAGGATCTGATCGGCGAGCTGCCGGGCCTGCGCGGTGGTGAGGCCCATCTGCGTGGCGGTCCGGATCAGGGCCTCGCGGCCGCGGCCGTAGATCTCGTTGACCTGCTGCCAGGACTGGCCCTGCTCGCGCGCCGCCGCGGTGGCCGCGTCAGTCTTCGCCGCCAGGTCCGACAGCGGCTTGTACGCATCCCGGGCAGCCTGCGAGTTCAGGTTCAGCTCCCCGTTGGCCATGGTCAGCGCATGGTGGTGCCCCTTGATCGCCGCAGTGGCGTCGTCGATGGCCTGCTCGAAGTCGGCCTCGGCGTCGAGCGCGGACCGGTTCTCCTGGTTGAGGGCCTGGATCGACTGCCGCAGCCCGTCCGCGCTCTTGGTCTGCGCGTCGAGCTTGGCCTGCACGTCGACGGCCTGCTGCCCGAAAAGACCCATGGAGTCCGCGGCGAGGTCTTGTTCGAACTGCGCGTCGTCCAAAGCGCTCTGGTAGGCGTCGAGCTTCTTCGTCAGGTCGGTCGCCGGCTTGCCGGTCTTGGTGTATTCGTCGGTCAGCCGTTTCAGGGCCGCGGCGGCGATGTCGGCCTGCCCGTTCTGCACCAGATCGGCGAGTGACTGGTCGACGGCATCGATGTCCTTCGCGGCCTTCTTCGCGCTGTTGCTCTTGCCGAAGCCCAGTGTGAACACCGCGTTCATGCTGTCGTTGAAGGCGTCCATCCCGCTGCGCCGCCCGTTGAGACGGCCGATCGCGTAGTTCAGGTCGTCGAAATCCTTGCCGAACACACGGCTGGCCTCGCCGGAGACCTTGCCAGTGCGGCCCAGCTGGCCGATAGCGGTCGTCATCCGCTCCACGTTCGGCGCAGCCGAGCCCGAGCCGCCCAGCGACTTCAGCGCCAGGACCAGGCCGGCGATCACCGCCACAGCGCCAGTGATCTTCGTGCCCGTCGACAGCGACGCCAACGCGGCCCGCACCCCTGCCAGGCCCCCGCCGGCCGCCGCCGACGCGGCGTTCAGCGCGGTCAGCCGCGTGGCCAGCGACTGCACTCCGCCCGTGATGCTGGTCAACCCCGCGCCGGCCAGCTTGACCAGCTTGAACGTCGTGTACAGCTGCATCAGCCTGCCGAGGAGCTCCGGCGGCACCGCGTTGATCAGCCGGGCCAGGGCGTCCACCACGGTCAGCAGGCCGGGCCCGGCCTCGGATGCCGCCTGCAGCAGGTGCCCGACCGTCGTCGCCAGGTCCGACAGCACCTGCTTGACCTGCGGCCCTTCGCTCCTGGCGTACTCCATGAACTTCGACACCGGGCCATCCGCACCGCCCTCGGACAGCACTCGTGAGAAGTGCACGGTCTCGTCGACCGCACCCTTCAGGACCCGGTTGGTGTAGGTGTCGAGCTTGCCCATGAGCGCGTCGAATCCGGGCGTGGACACCTCGCCGCCGGCGAGCGTCACCAGCCGCGACAGTTGCGCCGAGGAGTCCTTCACCAGCGGGCTCAGCCGCGGTAGAACCTGCTCGAACACCGCGAAGCTCTTGGTGACCGGGTCCATCGTGAAACCGGACAAGGAGTTCGACCAGGACTTGAACGACTGCGTCAAGTCCCCCCACGCCGCAGCCGCCTTCCGCGTGGCCACCGGCGTGCCCTCCACAGCCGACAGGGCCTCGTCGTACTTCGCGACGGCCTGCTTGGACATCGCAGCCCCGGACTCCTGCGCGGCCGACACGGTGTCCAGTGCGTGCGACAGGTCCGACAGCTGACTGACCTGCGGAATGATCGCCGCGCCAAGCGCGGCGAGCGCAAGCACAGCAGCGCCGGTAGCGGTGACGATCGGCGTCATGGCGGCGGCGACCGGGACGGCGGCCGGCGCGAGAGAGATCAGCGCACCCTTCAGGTGCTCCAGCGCCCCGGAGGCACGGTCTCCGGAGCTGCCCGTCGACGCGATGCGGCCGCGCAGCCCGTTGAGCCCCCCGCTGGCCCGCGTGGCGGAGGTGGTCAGGCCGTCCAGGTCCGTGCGGAGCGTGCGGGTGTTCCCGGCGAGTGCGTCGACGCGGGTTCCGGCGGCGGTAGCCCGGTCTCGTAGCGACCCGACGGCGGTTGCGGCCCGGGCCGCACGGTCTCGCAGCTCGCCGACTGCGACCGCTGCCTCAGCGGCGTTGGTGCGCAGGTGACCGATTTTGTCCGCAGCGCCCTCCGCGGCGACTTTCAGCTCCTCCAGCCTCACCGCGGCCGCTGAGGCGCGGCTGCCGAGGGTCTGCGTCGACTGGCCCGCGTCCCTGGCGTTGCTCTTCAGGTCCTTCATCGCGTCCGCGGTCGCGAGGATGTCCGCGGACGACCCGTTGAAGCGCACGTCCAGGGCGACTGGGCCCAACGTCTTCAGATCGTCGACGGCCGCCTTGACGGCGTCGGCGCCTGCCCGCGTATCGTCCCGGATCTTGGCCTTGACGGTGACGTCCCCGGCTTGCGCCCGCAGCTCCTCAAGGGCGGTGCGCGCGTCTCCGGCGGAGGTCTTCACATTCTTCAGCGAAAGCGACGCGGCACCGCTGCGGGTGGTGAGCGTTCGGAGGCTCTGCGCGGCATTGCCGGCGACCGTCTTCAGGGCCGTGAGCTGGGTGTTGACAGAGGTGAACCCGTCCGCCTGGTTGGTTGTCCTGACGCGGATTTCCACATCATTCGACATCGGGTTCACCCCCTTCCTTCGGGTCGCCGAGGTGCTCGATCCTCAGCAGCCGCACCAGTTCCGCGGGCTCGGCGAGGATTTCAGACGGCAGCTTTTTGAAACGGTCGCACAGGGCGAGGATCAGGCTGGCTCGCTCGTATTCGGCTGGGGGCCGGACAGGGGTTCCATCGGAATGGTGACCGCCGGGGACGGCCCGCCACTGGGCGAGCCGGGCTGCAAAGGGGCGTCGACTCCGTTGAGTGCGTCGAGCCACCGTTCCACGATGACCTTGTTCAAGGACCGGTCGAGAGTCAGCACGTTGGCGGGTGTCGGTTGGACCGGTGTGCCGTCCTCGCTTTCGATGTTCCACGACACGAGCTGCCCGGCGAACGCTTTCACCAGCGATTCATGGGTGGCGGCGTCGGGCATGGAAATCAGCTCGTCAGTCGTCATATCGTTGACGGTGATCTCCAGTCCGGCGAATTCCGTCCCGCTGAAATCCAGGGTGTATGTCTTCTTCTTCGGTACGAATCCCATTCCGCGACTCCTCGAATAGGGGGCCGGCGCAGCTGCCGGTCAGGACCAGGTGGGAACCGTGCCGTCCGACAGGACACCCGGCACCGCCCACGTGAACTCGCCGCTGTCGGCGCGGGTGAGCGGGTAGTCGGTGAACAGGCACTCGTTTGCGAGGGTCTGCCCGGACACCGCCAGCGTCAGCGTCCGCGGCACGCTCGTCGACGACACGGTCTTGAACACGTCATGGGACTGGCCCGTGGCGTCGTTGAAGACGCCGTTCAGCGTCACGGAGAAATCCGCCAGGAGCAGAAGCCGCTCCATCGCCGACTTGTCCAGACCCGTGGTGTCCTGCGTCGCCCTCGGCGTCGCGAACTGCAAGTTCGTGCAGTCGTTGATGATCGCCTTCGCGGTGCCCGACGCGTCGTCCACGCTGCACGTCGTCCACCCGAGGCCGCTCTCCTTGGCCATGGCCTATCCCCTCTTCCTGTCGTCGGCGACGCGCTGCAGGTGCTCGCCGCAGTCCTCCACCCAGTCCGCCGCCCGGGTGTGCGTGCGGGTGAACCCGCTCGGGTTACCGCGGTGGTCGCCGCCACGGACCCGGTAGAACTCCGGCGCGGTGCGGTGCTCGGCGAAGCACCGCTGCCCGGACTCGAACCGGAACACGGTCAGGCCCGCCGCGGTGCGCTGCTCGCGGAACGTGCGCCGCGACTGGGTACGGATGTACGCGGCCTGCTGGCGGCCCAGCTCTGTGCCCTCGTCGACCGTGGACTCCCAGCCGTGTAGCCACGCTGCGCACCCGACCTGCTCGCAGGCGGCGGCCACGCTGGTGTCGCGGCGTCGGGTGATCGCGTAGGTCTGGAACGCGGCCGGCGGCAGCGCCGGTTCGATACGGAACGGCTCGACCATCAGAACTCCGTCTCGACCTCGTTGCGGGCGACGACGACCGCGAACACGGCCTCGGTGAACGTCCCGGTGGTGACCGCGCGCAGGTACCGCTCCACGGCCTGCCCCCGCGCGGTCTGCAGCCGCTGCACGCCCGGCTCGGTGGCCGCGGCGAATGCGCCGCCGGTGACGTCCGCCCACGCGTCCGCTACGCCGTTGTCACTGGACTGCTGCAGCTTGACCGTCACGCTGGTGCCGGTGACAGCGAGCACCTGGAGATACGCCTGCAGACCGAACGCACCAGCCGCGGTGAGATCGACGCTGTCGCCGTCGGTCGCCGCGGTGTCGGTGCGCATCCCAGGGGTGAGTTGCACTCCCCACTCCAGGCCGTACCCGTTGGCCTGCGCCTGGACGGCGAACGTGAAGGCCCCGTCGTCGCCGCGGTTGCCGTCGTACCCGATCTGCTTGGCGACCAGGCACGCGGCCGGTCGGCCCAGGGTGACGGTGTGCAGGTACATGCAGTGCACGTCGGCTTGGGGCAGGGCGGACAGGACGGCGTGCGCGGCGTCGGCCTCCTCACCGGGGTTGAAGAAGGCCGTCCATCCGAGACTGCCGTCGCGGACGCCCCCGATGCGTTCCGGAGCGCCCTTGTCGACGCCGGTCACCACGAGTGCAGCGGGGCCGCCGGCCAGGGCCGGGGAGTTGATGTCGCCGGACAGGTTGTGGCCGTCGATCAGGAACCGGTCGCCGAGACCGGACTGCTTGCTCATGGCGTCTGCTCCCACAGGTCGTCGACGATCAGCGGCAGGGTGATGGTCATGACGCGGAACACCACGTCGTTGACGGTCAGGTAGCCTGGGCGGGCCCGCAGCGGGCTGCCGTACGCCCCGAACACGTCGACCTGCCGCACGGTTGAGCCGAGGGTGAAGTCGCCGATATACGCGGCGAACAGCACGTCCACCGCACCCACCACGGCCGGGTCGATCGCGTCCAGCGGCTCGGAGACTGCGCTGGTGTAGATCCGCACCGACAACTCCAGCCGCACGCTCGTCGACCGCATGCCGGAGGACCGGATCGGCACCAGGTCCGAAACCCACACCGCGCACGTCAGGCCCCCCGATGAGGGCGGATTCTCCGGCTCGTGCCCATTGACCTGCTCGAACAGGCCCGACGCACCAGCGTGCGAGATCGCCTTGTCCAACAGAGCGTTCACGTCCAAGGCCACGGCGGTCACCTCATCTCCGGCAGGTACCGCACGCGCAGCAGCCGGTCGGCGATCTCCGGGGCCTCACCCGCGAGCTTCTCCTTCGCTGCCCGCCAGTGCCCGTACCCGGCGAACCGCGTGATCGGAGTATTCCGGGAGCCGGTGCCCTCCAGCCACGGCCCGTAGACCACACCGCCGTCGCCGACGACCGAGGTATCGGCCCCGGCCGGCTCGGTCGAGATCTGGCTCTCGTAGTAGCCCGTCGGGTGCCGCAGAACCATGCCGAGCTTCGCCAGCACCAGGTCCTCACCGCGGGCAGCGATCTCGTCGCGGACGTCGTCGCAGTACGCCCGGGCGGCCCGGGCGGCGCGTCCGTCGAACAGCGGCCCCGTCGCGATCACCTGCACCTCGTCCGCCACGGTCACACCGCCCTTGTGCGGGCCGTGCGGCCGTGCGCGGCGTAGCACTGATCCCGAATGTCGCTGATCGTCGGCTGAGCTGGCCGGGCCGCCGATCCGGACGCACCCGAGGCGCCCCGGGCAACCCGCGCGTACCCGGCCGGCTCCTGCGACAGCGTGGTGACCGCCTCCGCAATCGTCAGCGTCTGAACCAGCTCCGGCGGATCCCACCGCATCAACGCCGCGCCGTCGGCGATCACCGACGCAGTGGTGCCCAGCGCGCCCCGGGTCACCTGCAGGGCCCGCTGAGCGTACACGGGGGTGCCTGCGGCGTGGGCGGCCAGCGGCGACCCGTCCCACTGCCGGTGGACGACCGCATTCGTGCCCGCGGTGTCGACGACCTGAACGCGCTCACCGTCCAGGAGCAGCACCTCGCCCTCGTGGACCGCTGCGCCGTCGCCGACGTTCAGGACGACCGCGGCTGCGGACGCCTGCACGTCCTGCTGGAGAGTGAGACCGGTGTCAGCCATGCTGCGGCCGACGACGAGGAGTCGTTCGCCGCCGACGCGCAGCACGCTGCCGACGCCCACCGCAGAAGCGTCGGAGACGGTGAGGGTCGTGGCCGCGGAGTCGATGGCGCCGGCCGCAGTCGCCGCCGGGCTCTCCGTGTTGCGGTAGCCCCACAACCCGGTCGGGACGATCGCGTTCTGCTCAGTGTCCCCGGCCTGCAGGGCGTAGGAGGTGGACAGATCCACTTCGAGCCACCGGTACGGGGGGCCGCTGCGGTTGGGCTGCAGGATCACGGCATCGGTCGGGATGGTGACACCGCCGGCGACCAGGCCGGTCAGCTCGATCAATTCGGAGTCGTCGAGATACAGCCGCCAGGCGGCCGCGTACTGGCCGTTGGGCCAATCCCAGGAACGGGTGTCGACGACGGGGTAGAAGCGGCGGTGACACAGGGCGTCGACGGCGCGGCTGGCCGCCGCAAGGGCCCGGTCGATGCGGGCGTCAGCGCGCGCAGTGACCTTGAAGTCCAGCGCGTCCCGGACCTGTTCGCGCGTCGCATACCAGGGCTCGGTGTAGTCGATCACCTGTGTCACCTCCTCTCAGGGCTCAGTCGGATGGTTCGGTCAGGCTGGGTCAGAGCCGTCCGTCACGGGGCCAGCGGTATCCGTCGAAGCGGCAGACGAGTCCCCCGCGGGGGTCTTCTTCGAGCGGCTCCCCGTCGTGCGGGCACGCCTGGGGCGGCCGGTCGAGCTCGTCTCGCCGGAGGTCGGCCGCTTCCCGGTAGGTGTCGGAGAGCTGGTACCAGGAGATGGCTCCTCCATCCCGGGCGCCGGGCCCAGCGGCTCGGCGTCCTCGTCGTAGCCGCCGGCGTCGGACCGCTCCTCACCGAGCACGGCATCGCGCACGTCGGCGGCATACGTCGCCTCACCCGCGGCGTTGATCTTCGGCATGGTGTCTCCTCGGTAGGGGTCGGTGCCCTCGTCGACCGCTCGCTCCGACCCGCAGTGCGGGCACAGCGGGACACCGACCGCATAGGCGGCCGTGCAGTCCTGGCAGATCCTCAGCACCGACCCCACCCCCTGGTCAGAGCGTCGCCGCGAGGGCGTCCGGGGCACGCTGCACCGTCAGGTCGTGCAGCACGTACAGGACCGCGCCCAGCTGCGCGTTGGCACCCACGTCGGCGATGTTCAGCGACACGTGGGTGTAGCCGTCGGACAGGGCGGTCGCGTTGACCTCGATCGCGAGCAGCTGCTGGTGCTCCGCGGACGTGCCCGCGCCGCCAGGGTCGGCGATGGTCGCGGCGAGCGCCTGGGTCTTCTCCACCCACTGCTCGGTGCCGGCCAGCGTGGCGGCGTCCTTGAGGTAGTAGTGGTCGATCGCGACCAGGTTGCTGCTGGTGCCGCCGGAGGCGGCGGTGTGCTGCTGCAGCGTGATCGTGGGGTCGTCCCCGGCGGTGCCCGCGCCCTTGAACACCAGGAAGGTGATGCCGGACGCGTGCTGCAGGGAGACGCGCTTGCCGGTGACCGCCGCGGTCGACAGGTCGACGGGTGCGGCGCCGATCGCGAGATTGAAGAGCCTTCCCAGACCTTCCATGATTTCCTCCTGCTCGTGGGTGGGTGGGTCTGGCCGGGCTCAGGCGGCGTCGCCGAGCTTGACGATCGGGGACAGGGGGTCGCTACCGTTGTGCGGCGTGAGCGCGGACTGCAGCCACGGCCGGCCGTCGACGCGCTCGATGATCCGGAAGGCGACCTCGTCGGTGTCGAACTTGAAGTCGTCGCTCTGGCGGGCCTGCATGACCTGACGGTCACCGACGAGGTAGAACCCGAAGTCGATCAGGCTGAGGTCACCCGCGCTGCCCAGGGCCGGCACCTTCTCGGTGAAGATGACCGGGCGGCCCATGATGGTCATGGGCGGCCCGTCGATGACCTGGCCGTTGTTCAGCCACACGGCGGGGCTGGCCACGCCGACGTTCTCCGTGCCGGCCACGTTCTGCTGCACGATCCGCATCGCGGCCAGCTGCGGCAGCGTGTTGATGCTTGCCACCCACACCGCGCGCTTCATCGACTGCGGCAGCATCCGCGAGAACATCGTGACGATGTCGTCGAAGCCGATCGCCCCGGCGATGGTGCGGGCGACGGTCACCGCGGCCTTACCGTTCAGCGCGCCGAGCGGCTCGCCGACCCCGGTGCCGGTGAGGAAGGCGATGTCCTCGAAGAACGCGAGCGCCTCGGGGAACATCTGGTCGATGAACATGGTCAGCGAGATGAGGCTGTCCATGAGCAGCTCGGACGGCACCTCGGTGTACGCGGTGAGCTTCTTCGCGTCCAGGACGACCCGGCTGAACCGCGGCTTGCTGCCGGTCATCTTGCCGCCCTCGGGCGTCCAGAAGCCGGTGATGCCGCCGTACACCGAGGAGACGTTGCTGGTGGAGTCGATCGCGGGGAACGGCACCCGCAGCGTCTCCATCGGCACCACCCGCGCCAGCGAGCGGACGATCGCGGTCTCCAGCGCCACCGACAGCAGCTCGCTGCGCAGCGTCTCCGGGATCAGGAACCCGCCGTCGGACGGGATGTCGGAGCTGAAGTTGCGGAGCTTTTCCAGCTTCTCCTGCACGTCCGCGGTGTGCTTGGCCGGGTTCGACCGCCAGATCGTGTTGAAGTACTCGCCCGAGCTGTCGAAGAGAGAGTCGACCTGCGCGCCCAGCGCCTTGCGGTTGAACAGCCCCTGCGCCCGGGCACTCTTGGACGCCACCGCGGCGTACGGGTCCGGCATGGCCTTGCGCACGTCCGGGCGCTTGAGGTCCTCGACGCCGGCGTCCTTCAGAAACGCGGCGAACGCCTTGGTCGCGAGGTCCTCGACCTGCTTCTGGAGGTCGGAGCCGTCGCCCTGGTGCTTGTCGGCGTAGTTCTGGACGAACGTGGTCAGGATCTCGGGGGACTTCAGGATCTCCGCGCGCTGCGCCGGGTCGGCCAGCATCTCAGCCAGCTCGGCGTTGTTGCGCGGGACGGTCAGTGTGGGTGCCACGGGTGCCTCCTTCAGGCGTCCGTCGCCGCGGGCGCGGCCGGGGTCGTGAGGTGTGCGATGGCGTCCGCCCACGTGTCGGGGGCGGGCGCGGTGAGGTGAGCGGTGGCCGCGGCCCAGTCGTCGGCCACGGGCTCCGTCTCGACGGCGGCGGTGGGCATCGTGTCGTCGCCGTGACCGGACGCGTTGCTGGCCTTGTCGGCGTCGTCGAGGTGGGCCTGCAGGTGCTTGCGCACTCCCGGCTTGTCGCTGTCGGGGATGTTGCTGCCCTCCAGGCGGGCCAGACCGTTGCGGCATGCCGCCAAGTTGGCGGGGCCGCCCTTGGTCTTGTGGTGCGGGAACCGGTAGGACGCCTTGGCGTCGGGGTCGCCCTCCGGGTCGAACCAGGCGTGGCAGTACCGCAGCACTGTCTCCTCGTTCGGCATCGCGGCGACCGCGGCCGGCCCGTCCCACGCGGCGTCGGTGGTCGCGGTGTGGTGCACGGCGGACGCGGTGTCGGCCACCGGGGGCGCAGTGACCGCCGCGCGCAGACGGGCCGTGGCCTCCTCACCGAGGAGATGTGCGATGTCGACGGTCAGTGCCACCGGTGCCGTGGCCGGGCCGGCTCCGTGCGGCCGGTCGGCGGCTCGGGCTTGGGCTGCGGCGGCCCGGCGTAGCCGTATGCGCTGAGGTCGAAGCGGGCGCGCATCTCCGGCTCGTCGCCGCTCGGGGCCGCGCTGGCGGGCAGTGCCTCGTCGGCCAGGCCCGCGTCGACGGCGTCCTGCGCCTTATACCAGGACTCCGCCTTCATTGCGGCCCGCCAGTCCTCGACGGTGCCGCCGGCCTTCGCGGCGTAAGCGCCGGCGATGTTGTCGCTGATGGCGTCGAGGACCGCGGCCATCTGCGTCATCTCCGCGGCGTCGCCCATGCAGATCCCGGACGCGTCGTGGATCATCAGCATGCTGTTCGGGGACATGACGAGGGTGTCACCGGCCATTGCGATGACCGAGGCGATCGAGGCGGCGAGGGCGTCGACCTGCACGGTGACGGTCGCCGGGTGGTTGCGGATCGCGTTGGCGATCGCGATGCCCTCGAACACGCTGCCGCCCGGGCTGTTGACGCGCACCCGCAGGTTCGGGGAGGTCACCTGCTGAAGGTCGGCGATGAAGTCCTCGGCGGTCGCGCCCCACCAGCCGCCGATCTCGTCGTACAGCAGCAGCTCCGCCTCGTCCGGGGAGGTCGCGTTGCGGATGCTGTACCAGCTGCGGCCCTTGGCGTCGTGGGCGCGTGCGCGGGCCTTCGCGGCGCGCTGTGCCCCCGGTACCTGGGGCACGTCGATCCAGGGCATCAGGAGTCCTCCTTGCCGCGCTTGACGACCTTGCAGCGGCACGCGTTGCCGTACTGGGCGCCGACGCAGTGGATGTAGCCGGAGCCGCCGGGGTAGTCCTTGTACGCCTCGGCGCGGTTGCGGTAGAGGTGGCCGTCGTTGTCGGCGCACGGCTGGCACACGTCGTCGTCGTGTTCGGACACCGCGACCCAGCGCAGCGCGGCTTCGGGGTCGGGTCCGGCGGGGAGCGCGGTCGGAGCGCCGACCCTCCTGGCGGCCGGGGCAGATGCCTGCGGGCCGCCGGGCACGCCGTTCCGCCACTGCTCGGGGATGTCGAAGCCGAGCATCGGCAGGATCATCGGTGCCAGCGTCGGAGCGCCCTTGACGAGGTCGACGAGGAGCGCCCGGTCCGGGTCGGCGTCGGGGGCGCCGAACGACATGGCGGGCAGGCCGACTGCGGCCAGGACCTCGGGGCCGAACGCGCCGGCTTCTACGAGGAGCTGCGCGGCCTGGGAGCGGTTGACGAGCGCCTCGGTCTCGGTGATCTCGTCGTCGGGCACGGGGCTGTCGAAGTCGAACTCCAGGCCGGCGCCAGCGGTGCCGTACATGGGGAGGATGCGGTGGTTCCACAGGGCGCGGTGGCGCACGAGGCGGGGCACGACGAGCCAGCGCGCGAGGAACAGCTCGGCGGCGTCGGCGTTGGCCCTGTTGACGTCGTCGGTCGCGCCCAAGGCGGGCTTGGGGAAGCCGAACGCCTCGCGGATGATCTCGCGGCCGACCTGGGACAGCTCCACGAACTGCATATCGCGGTTGGTGTATTTGCGATCTTGCCAGGTGACGCCGTTCTCCAGGATCGCCACGCGGTGTGCTGCCGAGACGCCGCGGTGCTGCTCTGCCCAGCGGGCTCTCAGCTCGTCGAATTCGTCGTCGTCCAGGCGCCGGTCGACCTGCAGCACGCCGCCCGGCTCCGCAGAGTTGGCGAAGAACGCGCGGTTCCACTCGCGGCCGAAGCGGGCGGAGTCCAGGTCGACGAGGATCGTCTGCACCGGCCCGAGCCCGCGGTACGGGTCCATAGGATTGGGGCGCCGCTGGAAGATCACCTCGTCCAGGGCGAGCGGGATGACCTCCCCGGACGGGCCGACGTACTCGTACCCGGTCAGGTACTTCGTGGGGTGGGCGACCGGCCTCATGCGGTCGGGGCGCACGGGCCACAGCTCCAGCGGCCACGACGCGAGGGCGCTCTTGACGATCACCCACCACTGTTCGCCGGTCAGCTCCTCGTGCTGCTGTGTCGTCTCCCGGAACGCCTCGCCGAGCATGAAGTCGTTGGGGGAATTGAGCAGGTCGAGCGCGGCGTGCTGGGTGACCTCGACGCGGTCTTCCCTCTTACCGGACGGTGCGGTGCGGTACAGGTGCCAGGTGACCTGCGCGTAGGTGGTGATGATCCGGTCGACGATGGCGTACAGGGTGCCGTTGCCGCCCTGGGCGCGCATTTGTGCTTCCTGGCTGGCGGGGCTGGCGTGTTGGCCGGTGATGCCCCAGCGGGGGCCGCGCAGGGCGTACGGGACGGGTGGGGTGGCGTTGCGGAGCGCGCGGAGGGGGTCCAGCAGGCTTGTGCCCATGGGCCCCCTCCTCCTAGCTGCGCGCCACCGTGTGCATCACCAGGACGGAGGTCCCTGCGACGATGAGCCCGACGCCCATGCCGAAGATAATCCCGAACCCTGCTGCGATAAGTGTAAATCCTCCTGTCAAGATGGTCCATGACAGAAAATTCTTCGGCAGGCGGGGTGTGCGGATCTTCACGATGACTCCTCGTCAGCTGATGGCGGCGTGAACCGGTCAGGTCACAGGGTCCGGATACGCGGGCGGCCGCCGAGATCCCGCTCAGCCACGATGTACCTCATGCCGTCGCACCCGTGGTCGTTCTCCTTCAGCGGCTGCTCCTTCGGCGGCGCCTCCCTCGCGCGGGCGGCCGCCGGCCCGGGTCCCACACGTACCCGGGGACCTCCTCCTCGGTGGAGCACGGCTTCTTCGCCTCGTCGAGCAAGTTGTCCCGCTCCAGCACGCTGTCGGCCAGGATGAAGACGCGCGGCCGGCCGTCGCCCGCGGTCTTCGTGCGGGTCTGCACAGCCTCGATGCCCACCTTCACCCGCTTGTCCGCCGGCACCGTCGACAAGCCGAGGTGCTTCTCCAGGGTGGCGCGGTCCTCGGCGTCGTGATCGCACACGACGGCCCTCGGCCTCGGCTCGGTCCACTCACGCTCGCACTTCTCGCAGGACCAGCAGTCGTGGCTGCCGCGGGAGCGCGTCTTGCAGCAGGTCACGCACTTCGTGACTTCGCGCAGGATGCGCTTCGCGTGGTCCTCGACGAGGGTGCGGGTCTTGTAGATCTCCCGGTAGAGGTAGAGCCGCCCGTCAGGGTCCTCCGCCCAGCACTGGAGGACGAACGGGTTGGTGTACCCGAAGTCCACCGACCACCACCTGGTCCAGTCGGCCGGGATCTCGAATCTGGGGATCACGTGCACCGCGGGGTCCCACCGCTCGTAGATGATCCCCTCGGCGGCCACCCACTTCCCCCGGTACAGCCGCTGGTAGCGCACCCCCGTCAGCGCCTTCAGCTTGGCGATGTACGCCTCGCCCTCCTCCGTCCACGCCTCGCCGTTCCACAGGCGCGGGTTGTCCTTGTGGGAGCAGTGCAGCATCACGGTCTGCCCGCGGTCGCACCTGGCCTTGAGCCAGTGTGTGGGAACGTTGGGGTTGCAGTCGGCGATGAGCTGCTGGAAAGAGACGCGGCCGTTTCGGAGCCGGGTGGTGATGGACTCCCAGTCGGTGGTGGTCAGCTCGGTGGCCTCCTGGGCGAAGACGATGTCGTACTCGGACGACATGATCTTGGTGGGGTCGTCCATGCCGCCCACCGCCAGAAAGCTTCCATTGGTGTAGCGGTAGCCGGGCGGCTCCTGTTGGCTGCCGCCGAACCAGCGCACGTGACCGGCCGCCAGGCTCTCCTTCGCGACGTGCTCCCGGTACGTCACCAGGCCCGTGCTGGCGAGGCTGCGGCCGGTCTTGCGTACTGCGAGCGCCTTGAGGCCGGGGTTCTTCAGGCACATCGCGTGGATCTTCTCCAGACAGGCACGGGACTTGCCGGTGCCTGCCGGGCCGGACATGAGCACCTCGGGCTCGCGCCGGTGGAACACCTCCAGCGCGGACCCGCGGGGCTGGTAGCGGCGCACCAGCGTGGGCGTGGTCACGACAGGGCGTCCGTGTTCACGCCGACGATCTCGTACCGCACGTCTCCGGACAGCTGGACCTTTGCGGGTGCCTTCCAGCCCATGAGGTCGTGGATCGTCGCGGAGATGCGGGCGACGGTCTGCGCGGCCTGGAGGATCGGCCCGTCGTCCTCCAGGGGCTCGCTGGCCCCTTCGAGGTAGATGACCTTGCCGTTGGACACGGTGACGTGCCGGCGCGCCATGACGCCGAGCGCGGCGTCGCGGGTGGCTTCGAGCAGCGCAAGCTCGGCAGTGCGGGCGGGTCCGGCGAGGGGTTCGGCGATGTCGCGGTAGGCGCGGCGGACTGCCTCGTGGGCGCTGCTGACGCTGACGCCGAGGTCGGCGGCGATGTCTCGGTAGGTTCTGCCGAGGGCGCGTTGTGCGGCGGACCAGGCGTCGCGTTCGACTTGCTCGGGGGTTCGGATGGGTCGTCCGTTGCCGTCGCGGACTTCGGGTGCGGGCGGCGGGGGCCCGTCGCTGGGCTGGTCGTCCGTCATGGTGGCCTCCTTCCTGCTGGTTGATCGTCGCACGGTCTGATACCCGACGGGTATCAGTCTGGGTCGGGGTGTTCGTCGACGCGGGTGTAGCCCGTCGCGGTCTCGTCCGTATCGACTGGCACGCACCGGGACGGGTCCGTCAGCAGCCAGCCGGTGCCGGGCATGTCGCAGTTGATCTCAGCCGCGTGCCGGTCGGCGTACACGAGTTCCTGCCGCGCTTGGGTCATGTGTCGGTCGCAGAACAGGGAGAAGTCCGCCTTTGGCTCCAGTCGCCAGGCGACGTGCCAGGTGGCTGGTGCGGTGCATCCCTGTGCGCCGGCAGCGGGTACGGAGCCGCAGCGGAGTTCGCCGCGCCGCTCGACGGGGTGGAGCTGGGGGAAGGCCACCGGTCAGCCCTCCTTGACCGGCATGGCGGCTTGGTGCACTGGCCCGTCATGGTCGGCGCGCAGTATGCATGGCCCGATCGGCTCGCCGCCCGCGTCGGGCATGGATGCGCCGCACCACGTGATCAGCGGCCGGCTCGCGGGGTTGCCGGGGCGGGCGCGGAGTGCGGTGTGGCCGCGGCTGACGATGCCGGTGAGGCGGATCGCGGCGGTGAGGGCGGTGCGGAGCACGCGGTGCCGGTCGGCGGGGTTGGTCATCGGTTTCTCCGTGCTGCTCGTGCTGCTGAGCGTCGGGTGGCGCGGTTGGGGCGTGGTGGCTGGGTCCAGCCGAAGGGGCTCTCGTCGCCGTCCTCCGGAACGATGACCTCGTACCGGTGCAGCTGCGTCTCCCAGTTGGCGCCGGGGCGGCCGGGGTGCTCGCCGCGGGGTGCGCTGGACGGGCTACTCATCCCGAGCGCCGCTCGCCGCCCGGATCAATTGCCACAGCCACGTCGCGTCCTCGTTGGCCACGTGGCCGCCGCCCGACGGCTGGACGATCAGGTGGTCCGGCCTGCCGTCGGGCCGGTACTGCGGGCTGACGCGGACGCCCCACGGGCGGCTGGTCGGGGCGGGGTGGCCGTCGACGCAGTGCATGCAGGGCAGGTCGGGGTCGTGCTCGCCGGGGATGGCCCAGACGATGCGGGTGGCGCCGCCATGTCCGTGGACGTGTTCGCCGTGCCGCCGCATCGTGCCCGTGGCCAGGGCCAGTGCGCGCCGCTCGCCGCATCCAGGACAGATCCCCCGGGACCGCACGCCCTGCTCGGCCCGCTGATCACGACGCCGCGCGGCGAGCACCCCGAGAGACGCCTGGGCGGGCGCTTCCCGCTTGGTCAGGCTGACCTTCGGCCGGACGGCCTGGCAGCACTGCTCGCACCGGCAGCGCCAGTCCCGGTAGCCCTCGACGGTGCCGTGGGCCCGCTTTGGCATGAGGGCGAGGCGCTGCTCGCGCGCTTCCTTCTGGCGCCGGTTCCACATGCGGCACGGCCCGCACGTGGGTGTCTTCTCCCTGCGGTGCCGGTTCCATCCCTCGCGGGTGCCGCACTCCGGCCACCGCCCCTCCGCCGGCCCCGGCGGCAGCTCTTTCGGCCCGCGGGACCGGCTGCCCGCGCGCCGGCGGTTGATGGCGGCGGCGGCCTCGTCGGCGCTGGTGTCGAGGTAGCGGGAGGTCACCGAGATGTCGGAGTGGCCCAGCACGTGCGCGACGGTCGCCACGTCGGCTTTCGCTTCCCGCATCAGGAGGGTGCCGGCGGTGTGCCGCAGGCCGTGCGGGACGTAGTGTCGCCCGAGCGCGGCCTGCGCGAGGCGGTCAACGATCCGGCACACAGTCGTCGCCTGCAGCCGGTGCCCCCTGCCGGTCAGCAGCAGCGCGTCGCGGTCACCCTTGCGGAGGCCGCCGTGCTTGTCACGACGGTCGGGTGTGTCGGCGGAGGGGGGCCGGTGATCGGCGACGTAGGCGAGGAGGAGGCGCGCGCAGGCGTCGGTGACCGGCGTGGTACGCGCCTTGCGGCCCTTGCCGCGGCGGATCTGCACCACCCAGTCCCCGCTGGGCAGCCGTTCCACGTCGGCGAGGTCGAGGTTGCAGATGTCGGCGTTGCGCAGGCCCGACTCCGCAGCGAGGCGGACGACGGCCTCGTCGCGCGCCCATTCGGAGACGCTCCCGCGGCCCGGCGTGCCGTGCCCGGCGCGGGCCGCGGCGATCATCGCGTCTCGCTCGGGCCCGGTCAGCGCGGCCCGCTCAGAGCCGGGGGCCTTGGTGGTGAGGGGGATGCGGGCAACGTCGCGCATCGGGTTCTCGCGCAGCCAGCGGCGCGTGTCAGCGTAGGCGAGGAGGCCGCCGATGCCCTTGTGGCAGAAGCGCAGCGTGGCCGTGCCGCAGCCACGGGCCCGGTAGGTGCCGACCCAGGCGTCGATCTCGTCGGCTTCGACGCTGTCGCAGGTCCGCTGCGGGCCGAGGTGGTCGACGGCCTTGCGGGCGTAGGAGAGGTAGCCGCGGACAGTGCCGGGGCTCATCACGTCCGCCGTCACGCGCGCGTACAGGTACGTGGCCCATGCCTGCCAAGCGGCGTCGAGGGTGACGGTCAGGTCGAGTTCGCGGGGCGCAGCCATCAGCGCGTCTCCTTCGTGCGGGTGGTCGGGCAGTCGGGGTGGGGGGCGGTGCACCAGTGGTGTCCGGCGAACGTGACGCCACCGGGGGTCAGGGCTCCGAGTGCGAGGCCGCCGGCGAGCGCGGTCAGGGCTTCGCTGCGCTCATGACGGTCCTGGAAGTTGCCGGGCGCGGTGAGGCGGTCGGCGCCCGCGGCGATACCGTCCGCGTAGCGTTCGGCCAGGACGTGCCGGTCGTGGTCGGAGGCTGTGGTCAGGCGGGCGAGGTGGAGGGGGACGAGGCCGTGCAGGATGTCGGCGAGGAGCGGCGGCAACACCGCCTCGACGGTCATCTCGGTGGTCGTCTCGGTCATCGGCTGGCCTGCCCTTCGACCGGGACAGCGTCGGCTGCGCGGTGCCGGCGTCGCATGCGGTTGAGGGCGGATTCGCCGCTGCTCAGATCTGCGGCGGTTGAGCCGGCGCGCCGATCAGCGCCCCACGACTTCGACGGGGTCTCACCTTCGTGCCACAGCTCACGGAAGCGGCGGCGCCCCTTCATGAGCTGCGACTTCAGACCGGTCGGGCTACCGGTGATTCGGGCGGCCTCGGCGTAGTCGCCGGTGGCGGCGAGGGCGTGCACCGCAGCGAGCTGGCCCGGGGTGAGCGTGGGCAGGATCTGTGCGAGGGCGACGCGTTCGACGATGCCCGGCTCGGGGCTGGGGGTGGCGCGGCCGGCCCAATGCCAGTACATGGCGTATTTGAGGCCGTTGTTGGTGCCGTCGCGGCGTGCACCGTGGTGGCGCAGGTTGTCCTTCACGTCGCGGGCCAGGGCCTGCCGGCCGGCTTCCATCAGGTCGTGCCGATGGGGTTCGGTATCGGCGGTGTAGAGGTGTTCGACGATGCCGTGCCAGGCGGCGGCATACAGGTCGTCACGGTCGCCCGCGGGCCACCAGGCGCGGTTGTTGGAGACGACGGCGCGGGCGAGGCCGTCGAGGCTGGTGAGGGTATAGCCGTAGCGGATGGCTGTGTCGGACATGCCGGCTCTCCAGTTCTGGTGGGGTGGTGTTCGGGCGGGGCGGGGTGGCGGGTGGCCCGTAGCCGGGCTCAGGGTCCGGGCGGGCAGGTGCAGTCGGGGCAGATGCAGTCGTCGGTGTGGGGGTCGAGGCAGCAGGGGTCGTCGCACATGCAGCGGCCGTTGTGGTCGAGGTGGGGTTGGGGGTGGGTGGTGGGCTGGTCGGTCACGGTCGGTCTCCGTTCAGGTGGTGGGGCATGGGTGGTGGTCTGCGTCCGACAGCGTCCGCGTCCCCTATAGGGAGGGGGACGCGGGACGCAGTCGTCGTGACCGCGTCCCACCGCGTCCGGGACGCAGTCGGGACGCGGTCAACTTCTCGGATCTGTGCAGGTGGGAGGGGGTGTGACTGCGTCCCGTGATGGGTCGTCAGGTCGGGACGCGGTCGTTTCAAGATCGGGGACGCAGTCGGCAGGGCGCTGACCTGCGGGGATGCCGTGACCGCGTCCGCGATCATGAAGGATCGGGACGCAGTCGGGACGCGGTCAGCCGCTCGGCGGGACGCGGTCCGGGACGCGGTCACTTCTCGCCCTCCTTCGGCTCCGGGAGGTGGTGCAGCGCGGCCCCGCGGGCACCCCTCTCCGCGACGACCTTCCCGGCGTGCACGAGGCGCGTGACGGCCCTGCGGGTGACGCTCGCGCGGCCCGGGATCAGCTCCGCGAGGTTGTTCGTCGTCAGCGGCTCCAGCGCGGACTTCAGGACCTTCAGGACCGCTTCCTCCCGGTCCCGGATCGCCTGCTCCTCCTGCTCCGCCTTCTTCTCTTCCGACGTCACCGCGGGCTCGGGGTTGTCGGTGCGCTCGATCGGCGGGTACAGACGGGCCTCGGCGAACGTGTCGCCCTCGGAGCGGATGACGAGGTCGGCGAACCAGTGCATCGTGCTGGAGCGCCCGCCGGGCAGGGCGTGGCGGCGGATCTGCGCCGGGCGGTCCTTGGCGATGCGCAGCCGGCTGCGGCCCTCGGTGTTGATGCCGAACGGACGGACCGCCTCGAGCATGTACTGCACGCCGTCGACAGCGTTGAGCTTGTGGACGCCACCGAGGGAGTAGCGGCCGCGGGACTCGCTGTTCTTCACGACGTGGTCCAGGGGGACGACGGCGGCGCCGGTGTCGGCGAGGGGCCGCAGCAGGGTGCGGCCGAAGCGGGCGATGTCGGAGTTCTCCTTGAGTTCCCCTCCGAGCATGGTCATCGCCTCGGTGACGCCGTCGACGATGATGAGGGTGGGGTGCCGGTCGGCGATGGTGGCGATGGCCGCGAGGAGGTGGCGGAGGTGGGTTGCGGCGGCCTGTAGGCGCGCGGCCGGGTCCGGAACCGGGTCGGGCTGGGTGTCCATGGTGATCTCTCTGTGGGCTCGTGTCGGGGCTGTGGGGGCGGCTGGCGGGTGATCAAGGGCGTGTGTGGGGCTCGGCTCGTCCGTGCGGGTGTTCGGGGCGGAGAGAGCCGTACGGGGCGTTCAGTCGATGCGGATGTCCCGGAGGGCCTTGCCGGCGCGGAGCTGGTCGTGGAGGGATCGCACGCGCTTCATGCCGACGGCGCCGCGCTTGCCGAGCTTGCGGCGGGTGGATTCGGGGAGCTCGTGCCAGCAGGTCTGGCAGAGGAGGTGGCCGGCGGCGCGGGTGCTGGTGCAGGGGCCGGGGCAGGGTGTGGCGGGCATGGGCGTGGTCTCCGGGTCAGGTGGTGGGCGGCTTGGTGAGGGCGCATCCGCAGTCGGGGTGGCAGATCGCGGAGGTGGGCGGGTGGGTGCCGGCGGGCCAGGCGCCGGGCTGGTGGCGGGGTCCGAAGGCGCGGTCATCGGCGGTGGCCACGGTCGTGCGGGTCGGTCGGATGAGGCCGCGGAGGTACTGGCTGAGGTCGCCGTCGCGGCGGAGGGCGGTGATGTCGTCGTCGGTGGGGTCGGGCATCACGCGGCTCCGGGCGAGGCGTTCTTCGCGCAGTGGGCGTGGACGTTGGAGCGGCCGGGTCGGTGGACCATCGGGTCGCCGCAGGAGGTGCAGCGGGTGGGGGCGAAGCCGGGGTCGCTGTTCGGCTGCTGGCCTGGAGATGGATGTTGCTGCGGTGTCGCGGTGCCACCCACCTGTGGCTGAGGTAGGGGCTCAGCCATCTCCTGGTAGCTCTCTGGGTCCCTACCGGAGGTAGGTCTGGACTGGTCCCCCCGGCGGGAACGGGTTCCGGAACCCGTTGCAGAACGGTGTCCGACCCCGTTCCAGAACGGTTTCCGGATCGCTCGGAACCCGTTGCAGAACGGGTTCCGGAACCCCCGGCGGGAACGGGTTCCGGACTCCGGTGCGGAACGGTGTCCGTGGCGCGCGCGGCCAGCTGCTCCGCGATCTCCTTCTGCTTGAGCGCGGCCTTGCGGCGGGCCTGCCTCGTGTCGGTGTACAGGTGCGCCCACAGCTCCCAGTCCGGGCGCTGGGTGGGGATCAGCAGCTGGTAGACGGCTGTCTTGTTCGGGCGGCGCCGCTTGTCCAAGAGGCCGACGGCGACCAGGAGCTTGAGGCAGCGGCTGACGGTCTCGTCGGTGCATCCGGCGATCGCGGCGACGGTGTCCTGGCCGACGAAGATGTTGCTGCCGTCGGCGTCGGCGAAGCTGGCGAGGATGAAGCCGATGTGGAAGGCCTTGCAGACCTCTGGCCGGCGGCAGCGCAGCGCTTCGTCCCGCACGCGGTTGATCCACGCGTTGCGGACGGTCTGGACGCCGCGGTCGCGGTCGGGGCTGCTGCTCAAGGGAGGCTCTCCGGCGGTTCAGTCGGGGTGTGGTCGTGCGGGCCGGGTCCGCGGCGGGGGAAGGCGCCGCGGGCCCGCGCGGGTCAGCGGAGGTGCGCGGCGCGTTCGTGCTCGCGGGCCCGCTTGGCCTTGGCCTCCTCGTGGCGCTGGAACTCCTCCTCCGACGGGTAGCCCGCGAAGTCCGCCGAGAGGATCGCGCCAGCGCCGTGGGGGCCCGCGCCGACCTCGTCCAACGTCCCGTCCATGCGGCGCCGCCGGTACATCGCGCGGGCCGCCTCGGCGAGGGACGCGGCCTCGTCCTCGTCCAGGGCGACGCCGGCCTGGGTGATGCGGAGCTTGACCTGGGGGTCCTTGCCTTCGGAGTCGGCGTGGCCGGTGTAGGCGGTGGACTGGAGCTGGACGATGGCGAAGGCGACCTTGCCGGGGTTCTCGAACAGCTCGCGCTTCTGCGCGGTGGTGAGGGCGACGTCGAGGTGTTCGGCGGCCGAGTCGAGCTTGGCGGTGACGCGGGCGTCCTTGGCGAGCTTGGGCATGTGCGCTGTCCTTCCGGGTGGTGGTGCGCTGGCGGGTGGTCAGTGGATGTCGCGCATGGCGGCGCCGAGCTGCATGGCGAACTCGTTCCGGGCTGCCTGGTCCATGTCGGGGTGGAACGCCATGTGGACGCGGACGATGGGGGTGTCTCCGGCCTCGATGCCGAGCACGTTGGAGCTGGGCTCCAGGCCGTCGGCGCCGAGGTTGATCGCCCACTCGGAGATGGGGGCGGCCTTGGCGAGCAGGTCATCGATGGCGCGCTGGGCTGCGGCGAAGTCGTCCTCCGGGAGCTCGTCCCAGCGGGGCGTACCGGGCGGCGGCATCATGTCGCCGTGGTCCTGGTCCACGACCTCGAAGTGGACGTAGCGGCCCTGCAGCTGCTCGCCGATGCCGGTGAAGTCGGGGTCGCGGAGCGCGGCGGCGTGCTGGTCCATGGCGGCGGCGCGGAGGTCGGCGTCGGTGTACGGGCGGTCGGTGCTCACTGGGTGTCGTGGTCCTCTCCGGGGTCGGGCATCGGGATGGGGCGGGGGAGGTGGTCGAGCGCGTCGCCGAGCTGGTCGGCGAGGGCTCGGCGGCGGGCGGCGAGGTCCGGCGCGTGGTGCTCGCAGGCCTCGGCGGCGGTCAGCAGGGCGTCGACGAGCTCGGCGACGTCGTCTGCGGCGGGCAGGAGCAGCCGGATCATGACGCCGCCTCAGGTCGCGTAGTACGTACCGTAGTACGCACTACCGACACTGCGCGGCGGGGCACCGCGATCGCCTCCTGGCGGGCGGTCACAGAGTGCCTCGCGCGTACTCGGCGACCGCCTCGGCGTACTGCGCGGCCAGCGCCTTCTCCGCGCAGACCTTGTGGGCGGGGTGGCCCTTGGAATCGCGGCACCAGGCGTCCTTGCCGCAGTACCGGCATGGCAGGTCGTGACCGTTACCCCAGTGCCAGGGCGCGCACCAGTCGAGGAGCTGGCCCTCGTGGAACTCCGGGACGGACGGCGCACGGCGTCGGCGGCCGGTGCGGGCGGTCATGACACGGCCTGCTCGGCGTCGACGACCAGGCGCAGGTGCGCGCGGCGCAGGTCGGCATCGTGGGCGTCGAGCGCCGCCAGGAGGTCGGCGCGGTGCTCGGCTGCGCGCGGGTCAGCCGGGACCGGCGGATAGGCCGGCGTGGGGCGGCCGCCGCCGAAGAGACCCGTGGGCAACTCCTCGGCGAGCACGGCGGCCTGCTCCTCGCGCGTCATGGGGCCACTGCCGTGGCGAGCTGCCAGACGTGGATGACCACGCCGGGCTCAGTGAGCGCATCGATGCCGAGCCCGCCGGCCCACACCTTGCGGGCGCACAGCTCGACAACCTGGGCGTCGTCCCGCCACAGTGACGCCGTGGTGAGCGCGTCGAGGACCGAGCGAGCGTGGTGGTCGATGTCGGACGATGTGCGGTTGGCCGGCCAGACGTCGCCGCGCTTGGCGGCCGCCGTGGACTGCTCGACGGACACGGTGATCTCGATGCCGAGCGGACCGGTGAGCAGGCCGTGGACGGACGGCAGGATGCCGCACACCTTGCACGGCTGCGGCGGGACCTTCTCCGCCTTCTCTCCAGGCTTGGCCTTGCGCTTGGGCGGCCCGGTGTACGGGTGGGTGCCCGCGACCTCCTGGGCGGCCTCGGAGATGGCCTTGCGCCAGGGCTTGAGCTTGTCGGCGTTGGAATGGACGCCTCGGCCCTTGAAGAAGGAGACGCGGCCCTGGCCGGCGGGGGTGCCGTAGGCGGTGATGTCGAACGTGATGAGGGAGGGCGCCGGCTCGGGCGCGAGGTCCTCGACGGGGAACAGGGCGGTCACTGCTGCTCGCCCCCTGCCTTCGCGGCCTTGCGGGCCGCGACCCTGGCCTGCCACTCCTCCTCGGTGAGGTACTGCTGCGAGCTGGCCTTGCGCGGGCTCTTGGGCTTGTTCCGCTGGTACTCGTTCTCGGCCCTGCGGCACGCCTCGCACAGTGGCTCCTTGCGGTACCGGTGCTGCCTGGCGCCGCGCAACTCGCCGTGCGCGATCGGCTTGCGCTTGCTGCCGCCGCGCGGGCGCTTGAGGCCGATGGCGTCGATGAGCTGGTCGAGTTCGGCGTCGGTGAGGTCAGGCACGGGGCACCTCCTCGGTGTCCGCGGGGATGAGGGTGTGGCAGTCGCCGCACGTGGCCGTGCCGTCGGCGTGGATGATCACGGGGCGGGTGCGCGACTCGATGGGGCAGTGCCGGTAGGCCATGACCACCACGGCCAGCGGGGCCGGGCCGGTGCGGGGGCGGGGCCAGTAGCGGGAGACGACGGCCAGGGCGGTGCCGCCGAGGCCGAGGGACGCGCCGAGGAGCGCGGTGGTCTCGTGGGTCACCGGGTCACCTCCACGCCAGGCGTGCCGGTGTCCGGCACCGGCTGGGCCGCGGCGACGAGTTCGCGCAACACGCTGCGCAGCAGCGTCAGGTCGTCGTTGCGGCGGCGGATGATGTCGGCCTGGGCCAGGCGCTCGGCCTCCAGTGCCCGGATCCGGCGCTGTGCGTCACGGAGCGCGGCCTCGGCGGCCGTGGCGCGGCTGCGGGCGGCGGTGAGGTTGCTCTCCAGCTGCTCGATCCGTGTGGCGTGGGCGGTGTTGCGGGCTTCCAGGTCCGCGTTGCGTTCGCGCAGTCGGGTCACGGCGCGCTCACCGCCTCCGGCACCGGGCGCAGCGGCCACGTCCCGTCTATGACGGCCTCCGGGTCGTGCTTGTCCTTCGCCTTGACCGGGTCCCGGAGCCACTTCTGGTAGTTCTCCGCGTCCAGCTGGGCCCACAGGATCTGCCGCTGGTGCAGTTCGTCCAGCGACAGGTCGCGCAGCCGGTCGTGGAACCCGGGCCGCAGCTGCTGGACCCACACCGGGCGCTCGGCGCGCGGCTGGTGGGCGATACGGCCCATGTGCCAGGCGACCCGGCCGGACATCAGCGCGTCGTAGGCGGCGCCGTGCGCGGCGTCCACGTCCCAGCCGAGGCCGTACGTCTCGGCGGTGGTCCGCATCTGGTACGGGCCCTGGTCCTCGGAGACCCGGCGCCGGAAGGGCGCGGTGCGCCGGTCCAGGACCATGGTGTCGATGACGAGCGGCTCGCCGCCCAGCGCCTCGTACAGGCCGAGGCCGAGGTGCCGGCGGGCCTCGCGGTCGGTGATCGTGAGGTCGTAGCAGATGTTGTGGCCGACGAGCGGGACCCCGGCCTCCACCGCGGCGGACAGCGCCGCGATCACCTCGGTGACGACGTCCTTGGCGGGGCGGCCGTGCGCCCGGGCGTACGCGGTGCTGATGCCGTGGACGGCGGTCGCCTCGGCGGGAATGTCGATGCCGGGGTCGGCGAGCCACTCGGTGATGTCGGCGCGGCCGGCGGCGGGGTCCATGGGGATGACGGCGGCGGACACGATGCGGTCGGTCTCGGTGTCGACGCCGGTGGTCTCGGTGTCGAAGGCGCACATCGGGCTGAGGTGCCAGCTCACGAGGCATCACCCCGCGGCGCGGTGCGCTCGTTGTAGTGCCGCAGCCCCAGCGCGTCGAGGGTCTCCTCGTCGCCGACCTCGTTGACGACCAGGACGTGCAGCATCCCGGCGCTCCGCAGCTCGTAGCTGATCTGCTCCAGACGGCCCGGCGACGTCTTCGGGTCCACGATCTCGTCGCGGTACGACTGCGGCGAGCGGACCGGCGCGTCGCCGCGCTCGACGTCCACCGCCTCCGGCTCCGGTTCCCCGGTGGGGACCAGGCCGGTGTTGAACAGCAGCGCCCGCAGCGCCAGCGACTGGGCCTTCGCGGTGCCCTTGTCGCCGGAGTCCAGCGACTCGCCTGCCGACTTCCCCAGCGGCATGCTGTCGCCCATTGGGCCGATGATCTGCCAGGTCACCAGGACCGTGCACTCGCGCATCTTGCTGCCGCGGGAGGACTGGGTGTCGCGGTAGGAGGTCTGCATGTCGACGGCGACGATGTTCACGCCGTGCCGCAGCGTGGCCGGGCCGAAGGCGTTCAGCGCGGACTCGACGCCGCGGAACTTGTACTTCACGTACTCGCGGCCCGACTGGTTCTTCTCGCGGTGCTCGTCGTTCTTGCCGACCGACCTCACGTCGCGGCGGACCCGGAGCCAGGCGATGTGAACGGGCACCAGCTCGGGCATCGGGTAGTCGTCGTTGGCGACGGCGGGCAGGTCGGTCAGGTCCAGCTCGGCACCGGGCTCGGGCGCCTGGTAGTGCTGGATCGGCGGCGCGGCGGGCTGGGGGTCGGCCGCGGCGCGCTCGGCGCGTTCGGTCAGGGACGTCATGCGGCGTACTCCTTGCGCACGTAGGTGGGGATGGCGATGCGGTCGTGCGGCACGTCGGCCACGCACGCGCGGTACGCCTCGGGGAACTCCTCGGCGAGGCGGGCCAGGTCGGGCGTCCGCTTGTGGGACTGCTCGATGGAGAAGAACGGCTTGTCCTGGACGACCGCCATCTGCGCCTTGCCGAGCGCGGCCACCAGCCGGGCCTGCGCGGCCTTGCGGCGCTTCTCCGCCGCGGCCTTCTCCGCGACGGCCGCGAGGTAGTCGGCCATCGCGTCCTGCGTGTCCAGGTCGCGGTCCAGGACCACCTCGCCGGACCGGTCGGGGTGCAGCCGGCCGTACAGCTCGATCAGCGCGTCCGGCGGCTCCTGCCCGGTGGTCGCCGGGGCCGGCCGGGCACGATGTGCTCCCACCACAGCCGGTTGGCCTCGGCGTTGATGTACGCGACGAGCCTGATGTGCTCCTCGCGGCGGACGGTGTACTGCCTGTAGTCCTGGCCGCCGATGAGACAGACGACGTGGATGTGGTCCAGGCCGGTGACGAGGATCTGCCACAGGACCTGGGCGAGGACGTCGTCGGGCGGGCCCTCGCGCCACAGCTGGGCGACGAAGGCATTCCTCGTCTTCACCTCGACGGCGCACAGGGCGCGTTGCGACCGGTCGAGCGGGCACTCGGTGCACAGCCGGTCGAGGGTGCACATCTGCCAGGAGTCGTCCTGGTTGGCGATGAGGCCGACCGGGGCGACGACGGTGCGATTGCGGCGCGCCCAGTCTCGGGCGAGGGGCTCTTCGAGGATCGTGCCGAAGTGCGCGGCCTCGGACCAGGAGTCGTCGTGGGGGAGTTGGCCGCGCTTGTCGTAGTAGACGTGCAGCGGGGTCTTGAAGCCGGAGAGCTGCATGACGGCGGGCAGGTCGCTGCTGCCGATGCCTGCGCGGCGGGCGTCGAGCCACGCCTCGCGCGGGGTGTCGTGGTGGAGGACGAGGCGGCCGGTGGGGGTGACGCGGCGGCCGCCGGCCGGGGCGGGTGCCCCGGCCGTGGTCGTGGTGCTCAAGACGGCACCTCCGTGCTCGTGGTGCGGGTGCAGGTGCGGTTGCCGGGGCCGGGCACCGCGGTCAGCACGCCGCGGCGGCACAGCGCGCGGGCGTCCTTCCGCGCGGTGTTCCGGTGGCCCGAGAAACCGGCGGCCGCGTTGGCGGCGGCGAGGTCCTCGGTCCGGATCGGGGTGGGCATGTGCTGTATGGCGGCGGCGAGGTGCTCGCGGCGGGTGAGGACGTCAGCCACGCGACCCACCGGCCTCGATGGATGCCTGCGGGACGTACACCGCGGCCACCTCGACAGGGGTGACGACGTAGCCGGTCGGATTGTCGTCCGCCATGTCGTCGTCGAGCAGCCAGCACTCCCACGCGGTAGGCGCATCCTCCGGGCCGTGCGGGTCGTCCGCCCGCCAGATCACCCGCAGTTGGATCGCCTCGGCGGAGGCGTGCTCCTCGCTGCCGATGAGGTGGTGGATGTGGTCCATGGCGGCGGCGCGGTTGGTGTAGCGGCCGAAGGCGATGCCGTCGCTGTCGTGGGATGCGACCCAGTCGGTGTGCGTGGCCGGGGTGAACTCGCCCGCGAGCGCCTGGGCGGCGCCGCCGGTGTCCTTCCCATCGGCCATCGCGTGCAGTTCGTCGCTGTAGTTGCGGTACGCGTCCACCCTGGCGAACGCCTCGGGGTCGGTGCGTTGGACGGTGGCGATGAGCCGGTCGGCCACGCCTCCGGCCTCGCGCAGCACCTCGGACCGGTGGTCCGCCACATGGTCGTGGTCGTCGCGGGTGCAGCCGGCGAGGATCGCCTCCTGGAGGTGGTCGGCGGCGCTCATGACGCCCTCCGACTCTGCTGCGTCGGCTCGGTGAACCGGACCCAGTCCGGCCGCGGCTGCGGCGCCGTCGGCGAGTCCGCGGGCGCGACAGGCAGCGCCTGCCACGCCTCCGCCGCCAACTGCCCGACCTCGGCCGCCGTCAGGTTCATCGCGGCCTGGCCCATGTCGGCCAGGTCCTCGATGTCCTGCACCAACAGGCTGATGTCCTCGGCGGGCGCGTCCTGCTTGGCCGCGTCGATCAGCTCGTCGAGCGCGTTGCGCAGCGAGTTGTCCGCGTCCTCGGCGAGGGCCGCGGCGAGCATCGTGAGGGTGTCGCGGCGGATCTGGTCCGCGCGCAGCCGGGCCGGGCGGCCGACGGCGGCCGGCGTGATGCCGATGGTGAGGTTCTTCACCGGAGACCACCGCCCGTCGGCAGCACCACGAACGTGCCTCGGCACACGGTCCGGTCTCCCGCGCGGAGCAGGACGAACGGCATCTGCTGGTCGATCACGACCTCCACCAGCCCCGTGAAGTACGGCCTGACGTGCCGCTCGACGGCCGTCTCCAGCTCCACGCGAGTGATCTGGTGGGCGGTCAGGTCCGGGACGCGCCCGTCGAACGTGACGCGGAACGTCGACCGCGTCACCGGCGGCGGGCCCGGCTTGGCCACGGGCCGGGTGAGCGGCGCGGTCGCGGCCGCGTCCGCCATCGCCGTGGCCAGCCCCTCGGCACCGGCCAGGTGCGCGGCAGCCGGCAGGTCGGCGGCGCGCACGGGCCCGGGCGTCAGGCGGGCGGCCGGCACGTCGGCCACCAGCCCGGAGTGCATCGGCCCGGGCACGGACGCCTCGGACACGGGCGGCAGCTCCGCAGGGTCGATCCGGCGCCGCCGGAACAGGGTGAGCTTCATGAGTGGTCCTTGGTGGGGAGGTGGTGGCCGGTGGTGAGGGCGGTGCCGAGGCAGACGGCGGCGAGGTACGCGGCGAGCACCGCGACGGTGGTGAGGGCGTGCATCACGCGGTCACCTCCGGCACCGCGTGCACCGCGACCTGCGACCACGAGAAGCGGCGGAAGCCGTCGTAGCGGGACATCAGCCGCCACACGCCGGGGCGGTACTCGTCCCATCGCAGCTCCGGGCTGCTGTACCGCGTCTCATGCGCCACGGCGTGCGCCTTGGCCGCGTCGAGCGAGGCGGCGGCCGCGTTCGGCGATTCGGCGACGGTGACGACGAAGAGGGTGGTGGTCATCACGCACCACCGTGGGTGCGCTGGTGGGGGATGCGGGCGGCGTGCCGGCCGTGCGCGGCGGCGGTGAGCCGGGCCGCGCCCGCGGCCAGCTCGCGCGGGTCCGGGCGCTGCGGCTCCGTCGCGCGCAGCTCGGTCAGGCGGGCCCGGACGGCGGCGGCGCGGCGGCGGGCCCACGGCGCGACCAGGTACACGAGCATCCCAAGCAGCGCGGTGGCGAGCAGCAGCGCGAGTACGACGCGCACGGCGAGGTCACTCATCGCCGTCACCGCCGTCCGCCGGGCCCTGCGGCCCCGGCATCCACGGGCTCACCGCGACTCACCCGCCTCGGCGGGCGTGATGAGCACGTCCGCGTCGCAGGCGGCGCACAGGCCACCGTCCGGCAGGTCCTCGGGCGTCACCGGGGTGTAGATGTCTCCGGCGTGGCAGGGGACGCAGTACAGGGCACCGGACTGGGGGGACCGGTAGGCCACCACCGGCGGCTCACCGCCGTCCGCGACCCGAGCCCGGATCTCCTCAAGAGCCCACTCCACCCGAGCCAGCACGATCTCCGGCTCCCGCTGCCACCCGACCGTCGCGGTGGCCAGAGCGGACGCGAGGTCCTGCACGTCACCCGGGTCCAGGTCCGCCAGCCACGGCAGCACCCGGCCCGGGGCGTGCCCGGCCTCGACGGCGAACTCCGCCTCGGCCTGGGCGTCCAGCACGGCGACACCGTCGAGGAGGTCGTGCAGCCACCGGTACTCGTGGCTCGTGGCGAACGCCCGCACCGCGTCGACCTGCGCGGTCAACCGCTCGACCTCGGCCAGCAGCTCACGCACATCCTCGTGAGCACGGAGAACGAACTGCCGGTTCTCCTCGGCCTTCCAACCGCGGAAGTCCATCACCGCGACCGTCAGCGGGACCCCGCCGATCGTCGCCCGGATCGTGCCCGGCGCAGCGAACGGCTCCGGGGCCGGGTACAAGGCACCGAGTTCGGCCGCGGCGTGACGGTCACGGATCTCCGCCAGCCGCTCCGGGCTCAGCGGGGCGCTCACGCCGCACCCGCCGACCACGCCACCGGCAGACCCACCGGAGCCGACGCCAACTCCGCCGCGCACCCGAGCGTCACCGACAACGGCACATCCCGCCACGTCGTGTGCAGCCACGACGAGAAAATCAGGTCGCCCTGCACCGACGAGGACGTCGCCTCCACCGGCGCGCCGCCCAGCACCGCCACGAACTCCGCCATCACCGGCCGGGCGTCCGTCTCCAGGCGCATCGCGGAGCCCATCAGCAATCCGTCGGGGCAAAGGCTCCAGCGGATCGGGGGCAGCTCCGGGTGCTCGCTCAGCAGCTGGGCCAGCGCGGTGGCCGGCCCCGTCTGCGGGCTACGATTCGTGTTCAAGGCTCTCGCCTCTCCTTCGGGTTGTTGATCGAGGCGTGATGCCGGGGGTCGCTCGCGACTGGGAAGGACCGAGCGGCCCCGCACCACGCGGGGAAGTGGGGGATCAGGCGGACGCGGGCAGCTGCTCGGCGTGCCACGCCTGGACCTTGGCCAGGTCGAACTTCCGCACCTGGCGCTGCGGCCTCTCGCCCGGAGCGACGGGCCGCGCGGGTCGCATCGGCTCGACGGGCATCCCCGCCTTGATCCACTGGATGACGGTCCAGTCGGACACGCCGTAGTACGTCTCCAGCTCGGGCTGGCTCAGCAGCGGCACGAGGCCGGCCGGGAGGGGCACGGCGCGCTCAGCCTTCGTGGGCATCAGACCTTGACCTTTCTACTGTCGAAGTCGAATCTTTGGGCATGGGAAAGCGGCTGAAAAGACGCTGGAGGGGGGCATCCGCGCCTGCCGCGTCGAGCGCGTCGGCGATCAGCCATGCACTCCGGAGCCTGCACCTGTCCTGCGCGCTGCTGCCCCGTCCGGTGATCGCGCCGACGGCTGCCGGGCTGATGCCCTTGCCGTCGGGGTCGACCTCCTTGGTGGCCTCGGCGAGTTGGGGTCCGGACAGGCCGGCCGCGGTCATTGCGTCGCGGATCGGCTGGCCGTCGCCCTTGCGGAACAGGTGGGTCATGTGGGCCCCGTGTGGTTCTCGGCCAGTGGCTCCGGCCGTCTTCGACACTTCTACTGTCTAAGTCGAACTTCTGTCAACGGACTCTCCGAGACTTGCCGAGTGGAGACGTAGCGGCTAGCGTCGAATTCGAACAAGCACTCGTATCGCTGCGGGGAGAGCACGCGGGCGCACGCCACCGCGTAGCAGCGTGAACACAGATCGCGCCACGCTTCTACTTTTCCTTGCGTAAAGTAGAAGACGCCGGGCACCCTTGCCCTGTGACCAATGAGCGTGACGAGACCTTCGTGCAGTTGATGGCCGCCCTCATGAAGGAGTACGGCGTCAACGAGTCCGAGATCTCCCGCGCCATCGGCGTCCACACCAGCACCGTGTACAAGTGGACCTCCGGCGAGCGTGGAGGACAGCGAGGCCCCCGAGCCGACGCCCTACGCAAGCTGGCCGCCGCCTACCCGAAGTTCACCGAAGCGCGCATCTTCGCCGCCGTCGGCCGGCAGGCGCCCGGGAGCCTCGACGAGGACGCCGAAGCAAGGCTCCTCACCTACTTCCGCGAACTCACCGCAGAGCAGCAGCAGATGCTGGAAGTTCAAGCCCGCGCCGTTGCTGAGCGGAACCGCACCGGCCAGTAGTACAACCCTGGACGACCCTCGCGAGTCGTACACCGAAGGGCTCGTGACCCTCGGTGAGAAAACCTTAGCCGAGGGCAACATTGTTGCTGCACATTCCACCGATCAGGGGTACGGTCAAACACCTGGCCGCGTTCTCCCCCGCAGCCCGAAAACCGTCAGGTTCGGCCTGCCCACGGGGGTGCCTATGTGCATGCGCGTCCAATCGTCTACTCGCGTCACACGCGTATACGACCCCGACACCGGCACCATCACCATCCCGGCCGGTCTCCACCCCGCCCTAACTCTCCGTGCAGTCGCAGCAGTTGTGGCCGAACTCCACCTGCCCACGCTCAACGGGACCCCACTCTGCTGGTGCGGAGAGCCCCTCACCCTCAAAGGGCTCATCCCCGCGCAGAGGACCGCAGAGGAGACCCGCTATGGCGCCTAGAGCCGCCAACAACCCACGCCAGATCCGCTCGAAGAACTGCGGCTGCACGGCGTGCCTGACCGAGTACCCGCCAGACCAGTACGGCGAGCGCCGCCCGCGCCGCGACTGCACCGGCAGCTGGCAGGCCCGCTACCGCGACCCCGCCGGCAAGCAGCGCGCGAAGAACTTCCGCACCCGCGGCGAAGCGATCGCCTTCCTGGACTCCGTGCGAACCGCCGTACGGTCACGGACCTACCACGACCCCAAGCGCGGCGAGATCACCCTCGGCGCCTGGTGGGACCTGTGGTGGCCATCCCAGGGCGGCCGCATCCGCACGCGCAACCGCAAGGAGTCCAACTGGAACGCGCACATCGCTCCCAAGTGGCGCGACGTCCCGCTCAACGCCCTGGAGCACATGGCGATCCAGTCCTGGCTCACCCAGGATGTGAAGGGGCACGAGTCCCAGCGCAAGGTTCTGGAACTGTTGCGCGCGATGCTGGCCGACGCCGTCCGCGACAACCGCCGCATCCCCTTCAACCCGGCCGCCGAGGTCCGCGTCACCGCGATCGCCGTCCCCAAGCACCCCGACGACCTGCGACCGCCCACCGAGAAGCAGTACGCCCTCGTCCGCGAGGCGCTCCCAAGCTGGTACCGGCCCCTGGTCGACTGGGCGCAGGAGACCGGAATGCGGTGGGGCGAGTACACCGCGATGCGCCGCTGCAACGTGGACCGGGACGCTGCGCTCGCCTATGTGAGGGAGGTGGTCATCGACGACGACGGGGTGCTCCGACGGCAGATCATCCCGAAGTCCGCAGCCGCGCTCCGGTCCGTCCCGCTGACGCCGAAGGCGCTGGAGGCGTACGACATCATGATCGAGCGCCTCGCGCCGGCCACCACCCGGTCGGCGATCGAGGACGGAATGCACCCGGAGGAGCTGCTCTTCCGCGGCCCGCTGGCTGGTGAGCAGCGGCGCCAGAAGGACGGTACGGTCGCGACTCTCGACAGCGTGCTGAGCAGGAACAACTTCCGGAGGGTCTGGATCCCGGCGATCCAGGCTGCCGGTATCGCACGCAAGATCAAAAATCCGGAGACCGGCAGGACCGAATGGTGGCCGCGGGTGCATGACTACCGGCATGCCGTCGCGTCGCGGCTGCACGAGGCCGGCGTCCCGGAGGTGGACGTGCAGGCGTTCCTCGGGCAGGAGCGGGGGAGCCGGGTCACCTGGAACTACACGCACACCTCGGACGCGTCCCTGGCGGCCGCCAGGGACGCGCTGGCTGGCGTGCGCAGGCTGCGTGTAGTCCACGGAGTCCACGATGAATCCACACGCCCCCCTCGGCGGGACTCGGCTAGTCTCGGAACTTCCGATGGTGATGCGGCGTCCGCCCTCTGACCTGCACTCGGTTACGCTCGGCTAGGCTCGGCGTCGCCAGGGCAGGGAATCTTCCGCCCTTACAAGGCGGATGTCGGCGGTTCGAAACCGTCCACGCCCACCCCGCAGGCAGCCGGACCATCCGCAGGCCGGGCCGGAGCACTTCCCTCGGCCTGGCCGTTCGTATTCCCCGGCCCCCCGGGAACGTCTGTTCGGACCCCTCCGACCCCTGGGCCGCCGACGCGACCCCCCCGCCCGCCTCCCGAACGATCACGCCACCCCGACGCCAGCAGCCCCGGCCCGGCCCCACACCCGTCCGCCGACGCCCCGGCGCAGGGGCAGCCCCCCGTACCACCGACCGAGTGCCCGCCCGCCCCCGCCGCGCCGGCTGCGGCATCGCCGGCGCGGGGACGAGGAGCCGAGGCCGAGGAGGACTGCGGCGAACGGGAGGGGGATCTTCGCGGTAGTCTCGCCCTGCGCGGCGGGCAGCCGGTGTCGGGTGCGGTGCGGCGCCGTCAGGAGCCGCAGCGCAGACGGGGGTTGGCGGGCGCGGCGTCGGGTGGTCGTGGCGCGGTACGGATTCGGAGGCCCGCGGTGGCGGTCAAGCGGATGGACAACGTCCTCGTCGTCGTGGAGGACCTCGACGCGGTCATCGCGTTCTTCGTGGAGATCGGGCTGGAGTTGGAGAACCGGGGGCCGCTGGAGTGGACCGGGGCCGAGCGGGTCATCGGGCTGCGGGACGTGCGGCAGGACGTGGCGATGCTGCGGGTCCCCGGCGGGCCCGGGCGGGTGGAGCTGGCCCGGTTCCACCGCCCGCGGGCGGTCCGCGCCGAGCCGCGGGACGCGCCGGCGAACACCCTGGGCATCCGCCGCATGATGTTCGCCGTCGACGACATCGAGGACACCGTCGCCCGGTTGCGCGCGAACCAGGGCGCGGAGCTCGTCGGCGAGATCGTGCGCTACGAGGACATCTTCCTGCTCGCGTACGTCCGCGGCCCCGAGGGCATCGTGGTCGGCCTCGCCGAAGAACTGGCGTGAGCCCCCGAGGCCGCGTCAAGGCCCCCCGGCGTCGGCGGCGGCGTCCGCGCGCGCTCCCGCTGCTGGCGGCGCAGTTGGACAGTGGCGACGCTTCGTTGCGGGACTGGGCCGCGGTCGGTCTGGCCGCGCTCGACACCCGGGAAGCGCGGACGCTGCTCTGGCGCGCGCGGAGCAATCGGGGGATCGGATCGCGCTGCGGATCGGAGGCCGACGCTCCGGGCCGGCTCGGGGGTGATGATGAGTTTGCCGCCTTTGGGGCCGGTGCGGCGCTCGAACTCCGCCAGGGCCGGGATCGCGCTGTCGAGCGGCACCACGCAGGCGATGGGAATCCGAAGGACTCCCTGTTCGGCGGCCCGCACCATCTGCTCGACGTCGGCCCGGTCCGGGTTGGCGACCAGCACCTCGTAGGGCCCCGGCAGGGCGGCGCGCACGAATTTCGCCGGCGCGGGCTGGATGTCGACGATGTGGCCGCCGCGCTTCACCATCGTCTTGGCCGAGGTGAGCGGCAACTGGCCGGAGGTGTCGAGGATGACGTCGAACCGCCGGGCGTAGCGGCTCGCGTCGAAGTCGAACTCGACGATCGGGGAGAGCCCGAGGTCGTGAGCCTCCTGAACGGCGGTGGCACGGCAGCTGCCGCCGACCGAGGCGCCCATCATCATGGCGAGTTGGACGGCCGACCGGCCGACCGCGCCCAGCGCGCCGGCGACGAAGACGGACTGCCCGGCCTTCAGCCGGCCTTTCTTGGTCAGCGCCAGATACGCGGTGATGGCGGGCGTCGGGAGTGCGGCGGCCTCGTCCCATGACAGGTTCTTCGGCTTCCGCACGACCGACTTCTCCTCGACGAGAACCATCTCGGCGAACGCCCCGGCCGCCTTGAGGCCCGCCGCCCCGATGACCTCGTCACCGGGGCGGACCTGGGTGACACCGTCGCCGACCTCCTCGACGATGCCCGCGAAGTCGTGCCCGAGCGCCCGAGGGAACGTGCGGCCGGTGACCATCTTCAGCCTGCCCCGCCGGATGCCGATGTCCATGGGGTTGACGGCCGCCGCTTTGACCCGGACCAGGACGTCGCCCTTGCCGGGCCGAGCCGGCTGGAACTCCTCCAGCCGCATGACGTCGGGGCCGCCGTACTCGTGGTACTGGATGCGCTTCATGTCGCCGTCCTCCACTGTTGATGTCTCTGGGTGACATGAAGATAGCGGCAGGAGGGCGCCCTGAACATCACTGTCGGCGTGATTAATGTCTCTGAGAGACATCATTAGGGTGCGACGTTGAGTGCGCGTAGCGCGGCCGCCGTCTCGGCGATGATCAGCGGCAGGGACCGCGACTCGCCGTCGGTCAGCCACTGCGTGAACGCCGTCCTGAAGACCAGGACGCCGGACTCGGCCGCGAGGGTGGCCGCGAGGGCGGCGACGCCCCGCTCCCGCATCGCGTCGCCGACACTGCGGGCGAGGGCGGCGAACTTCTGGCGCTCCCGCTCCTGCAGCGCCGGCTCCGCGTCGATGATCGCCTGGCGCGCCCGCACCTGCTCTCTCGGCAGACGCGCGAAGGTGTCGGCCGCGCGGGCGAGGGCCAGCCCGACGAGCCCCATCGGTGACTCGCCGGGGGGCGCCTCGGTCACCCCGGCGACCAGATCGGCCTCGATCCGGTCCTGACCGGCGAAGAAGACATCTCTCTTGTCGGGGAAGTGCCGGAAGAAGGTCCGGCGATTCAGTCCGACGGCCTCCGCGATCTCCGCTGCCGTCGTCCGCTCGAATCCCTGCCGGGCGACCAGTTCCAGCGCCGCGTTCTGCAGGCGCGCCTGTGCGTCAGGTTCCCATCGAGCCACGTGATCCTCCGCCCCGACCTTGATGGCACTGCGAGACATCGTACGTCGGGTCAGGATGACCGCAGGTGGGGGCGTGCGGCACGACATGGGTCTGGCCGGAGACGGCCCCGAGGTTCGGGCCGCGGTCAGTTGTCGCCGCGGCGGCGGGATGCGGATGCGAGCCCGGGGGGTTTGGGGGCGGGGGCACTCGTTCGGGGGAATGAGGGGGCGGGGGCGGGTCGGCGGGCTCCGGGGTACTGACGATGATCGGGTGAGCATTTCGTGGGGGAGGCACGGGCCCGTGGGGGCCGTGCTGATCGTCATCGTCCTCGCGGCGGGCTTATGGGGGTTGGGCGCGGCGGCTTCGGCCGCCGGCCGGGCGCCCTGTCCGCCGCGTCATCCGTCGCCGGGGGCCCGCTGCGGGCCTTCCGGCCCTCCGCAGACGGCGGGCGACAGCGCCGCGTCCGTCCCGGCCGCGTCCGTCCCGGCCGCGTCCGCGCCGACCGTGCCGTCCGCGCCGGCCGCGTCCGCGCCGGTCGTGTCGGCCGCGCCGGCCCCGGCCCCGGCGCTGTCGCCGACCGCCGTACCGGCCTCCGGGCACGAGCCGGTTCCGCCGGGGCACCGCCCCGGGCACGGGCACCCACCCGGGCACGCGCCCGACCATGGACCCGGGCATGGACCCGGGCATCGGGATCGGCCGCCGGCGTGGCCGACATGGCCGCCGGGGCACGGGCGTTGGTGCCACGGCGGGTGGCCCTGGCACCGGCCCCACCACTGGCCGTGCCCCACACCGACGCCTACACCGACACCTACGCCCACCCCGACCGCCACCCGTACCCCGACCCCAACACCGACTCCGACACCGACGCACAGCCCGAGCGCGCGTCCGACACCGCGCCCGACACACACCGCACGGCCCGCGCCCGCGCCGCCCGCGCCCGCGCCGACGCCGCGCCCGGCCCCGACCGCGCACCCGCGGCCGAGCCCCACGCCGACGCCGACTCCCACGCCCAGCGTGACGACCTCGCCGCCGGCTCCACCCACCGCGCCCGCCGCCGTGCGGTGGCCGGTGCGCAAACCCGCAGCGGCGACACCGCCCGCGACGCACCACCGCGCGCTGACCGTCACGATGCTGCTGACCACCGTGCCCGCCCTCCTCGCCGTCGCGGTGCTGCGGCCCGGCTCGGGCACGTATCGACGGAACACCTAGCAGGGCAGGGGGACTTCAGACATGTCACAGTGGCTGGCACTGGTGATCGCGATGGCCTCGGTGTGCGCCGTGGTGATCGCCGTGGTGGTGCTCAGGCAGCGCCGCATCTCCGAGGACGACGACCCGACGCAGACGCCGGACGTCATCGAGTACATGGTCATGATGATCGGAGTGGTCTACGCGATCGTGCTGGGCCTGGCGATCGCCGGGGTGTGGGAGGCCAGCGGCCAGGCGCAGTCCGACGCGCAGGCCGAGGCCCAGGCGCTGCACGAGATCAAGGCGCGCGTGCAGGTGTACCCGGAGCCGGTACGGGACAAGGTGCGCGCGGACGTCGACGCGTACACGCGCTTCGTGGCGGACCACGAGTGGCCGTACATGAAGCACCACGGCTCGCTCGCCCCGCAGGGGGACGCGCTGCTGGACCGGGTGCGCACCGACGTGACGCAGTTCGCGCCGAAGACCGACCTCGCCGCGCAGGCGTACCAGCCGGTGGTGGACGAGGTCGCCGCTGCCGACCAGGCGCGCACCTCGCGCGGCCAGAGCGCGGGCTCGACGATGCCGGGCGTGGTGTGGTTCGGGTTGATCAGCGGCGCGCTGGTGACGGTCGGGCTGATCTTCACCCTGCAGATCAGGCGCTCGCCGAAGGAACTGCTGCTGGCCGGGTTGTTCAGCGCGCTGATCGCGTTCCTGCTGTTCCTGATCTGGGACTTGGACGCCCCCTTCGGCGGCGGCCTGGCCGTCTCCCCGGACGTCTTCCGGGACATGCTGCGGCGCTGAGGCCCGCGCGCGACGCCCCAGCACGACGCCCGGGCACGACGAAGAGACCCGGGCACGACGAAAGAGCGGTCCCCCTGCCCGGCACGGCAGGGGGACCGCTTCACTAGGCCAAAAACGTCACCGCGCGCTCAGCGCCAGTTCGACACGTGGACGTTCTCCAGCACGCCCAGCGCGTCCGGCACCAGCACCGCCGCCGAGAAGTAGGTGCTGACCAGGTAGCTGATGACCGCCTTGTCGTCGATCCCCATGAAGCGGACGTTCAGCCCCGGCTCGTACTCGTCGGGCAGACCGGTCTGGTTGAGGCCGATGACGCCCTGGTTGTCCTCGCCGGTACGGATGGCGATGACCGAACTCGTGCGCTCGGCCGAGATCGGGATCTTGTTGCAGCTCAGGATGGGCACGCCGCGCCAGGCCGGGACGTTCGCGCCGAGCACCTCCACCGAGTCCGGGTAGATGCCGGCCCGGGTCCACTCGCGGCCGATCGCCGCGATCGTCTTGGGGTGCGCCAGCAGGTAGCGGGTGCCGCGGCGGCGGCTGATCAGCTCGTCCAGGTCGTCCGGCAGCGGCGGGCCGGCGTGCGGCTGGATGCGCTGTTCGTACTCCGCGTTGTTCAGCAGGCCGAACTCGGGGTTGTTGATCAGCTCGTGCTCCTGGCGCTCGCGCAGCGCCTCGACGGTGAGCTTGAGCTGCTCCTCGGTCTGGTTCATCGGCTCGTTGTAGAGGTCGGCGACCCGGCTGTGCACCCGCAGCACGGTCTGCGCGACGCTCAGTTCGTACTCGCGCGGCTTGGCCTCGTAGTCGGCGTAGGTGGCCGGCAGCGACGGCTCGCCCTTGTGGCCCGAGGCCAGTTCGATGTCCGCCTCGCCGCGCTTGTTGGCGCGCTGGCGGGGCAGCGAGCGCACCGCCTCCAGATGCTCGCGCAGCCCGTCGGAGACGCCGAGCAGCGAGGTCAGCGCCGAGCGCGGCAGGGCCAGCACGGTGGTGGCGGTGACGGCCTTCGCGGTGTACTGCCAGGTGTCGTCGTCGGTCAGCAGCGCCTGCTCGCCGAAGTGGTCGCCGTCGGCCAGCACGCCGAGCCGGGTCGGCTCGCCGTACAGCCCCTCGCCGAGCTTCTCGATCTTGCCGTGCGCCACCAGGTAGACGGTGTCGGCGCTGTCGCCGGCCCGGGCGATGACCTGGCCGACCTCGTACTCGCGCTGCACGAAGCGGTCGGCCAGTGCGGTCAGCGCGCTCTCGTCGTCGAACGAGCGCAGCGCCGCGATCTCGCCCAGCTCCTGCGGGATGACGCGGACCTCCGACCCCGTCTTCACGAAGGTCACCCGTCCGTCCCCCACCGCGTAGCTCAACCGGCGGTTGACCCGGTAGGTGCCGGCGTTGACCTGCACCCAGGGCAGCACCTTCAGCAGCCACCTGGACGAGATGCCCTGCATCTGCGGGGCGGACTTGGTGGTGGTCGCCAGATTCCGCGCGGCGGCCGTGTCGAGACTGGTACGCGGTCCGGCGTGCTGCGGCTCGCTCTGTGCGGAGTCCTGACCCGCGTCAACCGACATGGGCTGTCCTTCCCGTCTGGAGGTGATACGGGAAGGATTCTGCTGGTTACCCAGAGTGCTGGCTATTGCCGGAACGAGTGAGAATACTTTCCGAAATCCGGGTTACTGCGCCGAAAGAGCAGCGCGACGTCCGGACCGGGAGCCGGGCCGGGAGTCAGAGCGCCTCGGCGACCGCGGCGCGGTCCTGCGGGGCGGACGGGCCCGGGATGGCCAGCTCCACCGCCGCGGCGGCCGCGTACTTCGCCGCCGCCATCGCCAGCCGGCGCTCGCGCCGGAAGACGTACGCCGCGAACGCGCCGGCGCCGACCAGCGCGCCGAAGGACATCGCGGTCCCGAACCAGCTCGCGCCCAGCCACTTGCCGCCGATCCAGCCCAGGCCGACGCTGTACGTCGCCCAGCACAGGCCGGCCAGCGCCGACCACGGCAGGAACTCCTTGGGGCGCCGCCGGGCCGCGCCCGCGCCCAGGCTCACCACGCTGCGGCCCGCGGGCGCGAACCGGGCCAGCACCACCAGCGCGCCGCCGCCGCCGGTCAGCACCTGGCCGAGCCGCTCGTGCGCGGTGGACAGCCGCTGCGAGGAGGCCATCCTGCGGCGGAACCATTCACCGCCGCGGAAGGCCAGCCGGTACGCGATCAGGTCGCCCAGGCAGGACGCGGTCGCCGCGCAGGCCAGCAGGGCCAGGACGTCCACGAAGCCGTCGCCGGCGCTGGCCGAGTTGGCGGTCGCCGCGCCGATCACCAGCACGCCGCTGGGCAGCACCGGCAGGAAGACGTCGAGGAGGACCGAGAGCGAGACCAGCGCGTAGATCCAGGGCCAGTCGAAGAGGGAGCTGAAGCCTTGCGGCACGTCTCCTCCTCGCTCTCCGCCGGGTTGCTGATCTTCATCCCTGTCAGCCGTACAGCGTACGCCACCAGCGGCTTCCGGTTCCGTCCCGGACGCGTGACGTAGGAGACAGTTACAGCCCGATCACGACCGGCATACTTCGAGTGACGCCGTTGTAGGGAAGTCCCCGCACGCCAGCGTACGGGCGCGGGCGGGGGAGCGGACGCCCGCGGACCGGATCGTGGCCGACCTGGGACCGTATCCACAGCTGTCGGCACAGACGGGTCACAGGATCCGCGCGGGCCGTACACCGCCGGACCGCCGGGGGACCGCTGCGGGGGCGGCGGCGCGCCTAGAGTGACGGCGTGACCGCCGTGCCAGCGCTGACCGCCGTGCCGGGGACGGCCGCGGGGCGGGGCGCGCTCGCGGCCGGTTCCGGTTCCTCGCTGCTGCCGGTGGACCGCACCCTGGGCGTGGTGCTCGCGGTGCTGCTGGTCGCGGCGGTGGCGGTCGCGGCGTACGCGCGGCTCGCCGATCCGGGCGAGCGCTACGCGCGCGGCATCGCGCTGGCCGGGGTCAGGGCCGCCGTGCAGCTCGCCGCGGTCTCCGCGCTGATCGGCTGGGTGGTGCACCACCAGGCCGCGCTGCTGGGGTTCGTGGCGCTGATGTACGCGGTCGCGTCGCGCACGGCGGGGCGGCGGATCACCAAGGACGCCAGCTGGGTGTGGGCGGCGCTGCCGGTCGGGGCGGGCGCGCTGCCGGTGGTCGCGCTGCTGGTGCTGACCGGGTTGCTGCCGATCGACGGGCTGGCGCTGATCCCGGTCTCCGGCATCCTGATCGGCGGCGGGCTGACCGCGACCGTGCTCGGCGGGCGACGCGCGCTGGAGGAGCTGACCGGGCGGGCCGGCGAGGTCGAGGCGGCGATGGCGCTGGGCTTCACCGACCGGGACGCGCGCATGGAGATCGCCCGTCCGGCCGCCTCGGGCGCGCTGGTCCCGGGCCTGGACCAGACCCGTACGGTCGGGCTGGTGACGCTGCCCGGCGCGTTCGTCGGCATGCTGCTGGGCGGCGCGGGCGTGGTGCAGGCGGGCGCGGTGCAGCTGTTCGTGCTGATCGCGCTGATGGCCGTGCAGGCGGTGTCGGTGTCCGTGGTGCTGGAGCTGGTCGCCCGCGGGCGGATCACCCGGCCCGCGGGCGGGGCGGCGCGGACGTAGCGGCGCGGGTGAAGTCGCGGGGGCGTCGCGGCGCGGGCATCGTCGCGCGGACGTAGCGGCACGGGTACAGCCGCGCGGGCGTCGCGGCGCGGGTGCGGCCGCGCGGACGTCGCCCCCCCGGCCGCCGGGTCAGCGGCCCGCCGGCTCGGCCGCCGGACTGCCGGCCGGCTCGTCCGCGGACGTGGCCGCCGGCCGGCCCGCCGGGAGGGCCGCCGCGGGGACGACCGCGGCGACGGTGATGCCGATCGCCCACCAGAACGCGCCCTGGAAGGCGCCGGTCGTGCCGTGGCCGAGCAGCGACTGCAGGACGACGGCCACGACCGCGGTGCCGAAGGAGGCCCCGACCTGCTGGGCGATGCGGGTGTTCATGGTGGCGTGCGGGATGCCGGCCGGCCGTACGTCCCGGTAGGCCACGGACATCGGCGGGATCAGCACCGCGCCGATCCCCAGGCCCCGGACCAGCAGCACGGCGCTGAGCCACCACAGGCCGGTGTGCGGGCCGGCGAGCGCGAAGGGGACGGTCGCGACGGCGGCGAGCAGGAACCCGACGATCGTCGCGACCCGCGCCCCGACCCGGTCGACCAGGGCGCCGATCGCGAACCGCGAGGCGAGCGCGCCGACCCCCTGCGGGATGAGCAGCAGTCCCGCGTCCAGCACGCTGTCGCCGCGCAACTGCTGGTAGTACAGCGGCAGCAGGAACATGCCGGCGTACATCGCCGCGCCGGCGGTGAACAGGACCGTCGAGGCGCCGGCGAGCGACCGCAGGCGCAGCAGGCGGACGTCGACGACCGGCTCGCGCCCGCCGGGCCGCGACGCCCGCAGGAGGAACGCGGCCAGCAGCACGATCCCTGCCGCCAGTGGGACCAGCACGCCGGCGTGGCCGATCCCGCCCTCCTGCGACAGCTGCGACAGGCCGAGCAGCAGGCCGGCCAGCGCCGGCGCGAGCAGCGACAGGCCGGCCCAGTCCAGGCGGGGGCGGGCGGCCGAGGGGTCGGGGCGGTCGTCCGGCAGGTACCGGCGGGCCAGCAGCAGTCCGGCGGCGACCACGGGCACGTTGATGAGGAACAGCCAGCGCCAGCTCAGCCAGTTCAGGATGAGCCCGCCCAGCACCGGGCCGAGGATCGGGCCGAGCGCGATCGGCACGGTGACGGCCGCCATCAGCCGGCTGCTGACCTGCCCGCCCGAGGCCCGCACCGCGAGCGTCTGCATCAGCGGGAAGATCAGCCCGGCGCCGAAGCCCTGCACCGCCCGGAACGCGATCAGGCTGGTGTCGTCCCAGGCCGCCGCGCACAGCACCGAGGACAGCACGAACAGCACCAGCGCGGCCGTCCAGACCCGCTTGCCGCCCCAGCGCCGCTCGGCCCACCCGGTGACGGGGATGGCGACGGCCATCGCCAGCAGGAAGCCGGTGGTGACCCACTGGATGGTGTCGGTGGACGAGTGCAGCTCCCCCGTCAGCGTGTGGATCGCCAGCGTCACCATCGTCGAGTCGAGAATCGCCGCGATTCCGCCGACGACCAGCGCCGTCAGCGCGTTCCGCACCTCGGACGGCAGCTTCGCCCCGGTGGTCCGCGTCCCTGTCCCGGTCATCGTTCCACCCTTGTAAGAGAGACATCCATCTCTAATGAACGTACGGCGTGCCGTTGAGGAATGCAAACCTTCCTTATGCTGGGGTGATGACCACACCTGACGCCACGGCCTCCCGGCGGCGCCGGCGCGGGCCCGCACTGGAGGCCGCGCTGCTGGAGGCGGCGTGGGAGGAACTGGTCGAGACCGGTTTCGCGAAGCTCACCATGGAGTCCGTCGCCGCCCGGGCCGGCACCGGCATCGCCGTGCTCTACCGCCGCTGGGCCAACAAGAACGAGCTGGTCCTGGCCGCGCTGGAGCACTACCGCAACGGCCACCTGATCGACATCCCCGACACCGGCACGCTGCGCGGCGACCTCCTCGCCGTGCTGACCGGCATGGGCGAGGTACGCGCCGCCTTCTTCGTCGTGGTCGCGGCCACCGCCATGTCCGGCCTCAACCTCGACGCCGGGATGACCCCCGCCCAGGTGCGCGACCGCATCATGGGCGAACGGCGGCTCGTACGGGCGCGGGCGGTCTACCAGCGCGCCCACGACCGCGGCGAGATCGACCTCGACCGGGTCCCCGCCGCGCTGCTCGCCATGCCGTACGACCTGGTGCGTCACGACCTGCTGATGAACCTCGAGCCGGTGCCGCCCGAGCGCATCGCCTCGATCGTCGACGAGCTGTTCCTGCCGCTCCTGCGCTGCTACCGCGGGGCGCCGGGCGGGGCGCCGGGCGGGGCGCCGGGCGGGGCGCCGGAGGACGGGCCGGACGGCGGGCCGGGGGCCGGGACCGGGGACGGGACCGGTGACGGGGCTGGTCAGGGCGTCCCGTAGACTGGCGGGCAGCAGAAGGGGAGTAGCTCTTCGCCGGACCGTCGACATACTGCCGGGCCGCCCTCACGGGGCGTGCCGGGCCGGCGCCCGGGGGCGGGAGCGCCGCGCGGCGCCCGCCAGCGAGACCTTCGGCCGCAGCGTTCCACGCTGCCGTGCCGAGGCGACCCCCGACTCGCGAGGAGCGACGGTTCCCCGGCCCGGCGGCCCGACCGATGAGGAAACCGTCCCGTGCTCAGCCCCACCGTCGTCGCCGTCGTCTTCGGCGTGATCTTCCTGGCCGAACTCCCCGACAAGACCGCGCTGGCCGGCCTCGTCCTCGGCACCCGCTACCGCGCCTCGTACGTCTTCTGCGGCGTCGCCGCAGCCTTCGTCGTCCACGTGGCGCTCGCCATCGCCGCGGGCAGCCTGCTCACGCTGCTGCCGCACCGGCTGCTCCAGGGCATCGTCGGCGTGCTCTTCCTGGGCGGCGCGGTGATGCTGCTGCGGTCGCACGGCGAGGAGGACGAGGACGTGCCGGAGCCGGCCGACCAGACCTTCTGGAAGGTGTTCGGCACCGGCTTCACGCTGATCCTGGTCGCGGAGTTCGGCGACCTCACGCAGATCATGACCGCGAACCTCGCGGCCCGCTACGACAGCCCGCTGTCGGTCGGCATCGGCGCGGTGCTGGGCCTGTGGGCGGTGGGCGCGCTGGGCGTGTTCGGCGGCCGGATGCTGATGAAGCGGGTGCCGCTGGGGCTGATCACGAAGGTCGCGGCGGCGGCGATGATCGTCCTGGCCGGGTTCAGCCTGTACGAGGCGGCGGCGGGGTGACGGGAGCGCCCGGACTCAGCCGGCGTCGGCGGTGATCACGAGGCCGCCGTCCGCGGCGGCCTCGACCCGTACGGCGGTCAGGTCCGGCACGTGCGCGGTGGGGGCGTGCGCGCCGGCCCGCGGGCCGATGCCGACCACGCGCATCCCCGCGGCCTTCGCGGCGGCGATGCCGACCTCGGCGTCCTCGAACACCACGCAGTCCTCCGGCGCGAAGCCCAGCTCCGCGGCGCCCTTGAGGAAGCCCTCCGGGTCCGGCTTGCTCGCGCTCACGCACTCGGCGGTCACCAGCACCGGCGGCAGCGGCAGCGCGGTCGCGCCCATCCGGGCCCGGGCCAGCTCCTCGGTCGCTGACGTCACCAGCGCGAAGGGCGCGCCGGCGCGCTCCAGCGCCGCGAGGAACGCGGGGGCGCCCGGGACCGGCACGACGCCCTCGGTGTCCGCGGTCTCCTCGGCGAGCATCACCGCGTTCTCGGCGTAGTTGACCGCCATCGGGCGGTCCGGGAGCAGCGCGGCCATCGTGGCGTGGCCCTGGCGGCCGTGCACCACCTTCAGCACCTCGGCGGGGTCCAGCCCCTGGCGGACGGCCCAGCGGCGCCAGCAGCGCTCGACGACCGCGTCGCTGTTGACGAGGGTGCCGTCCATGTCGAGCAGTACGGCTTTCGCCTGGAGCTGGAGGGGGACGGGCATGTGGCTCCTCGTACGTGGCGCCGGCGCGGGCCCGGCGGCTGCTTCGGCCCGGCGCCTGCGGTCGGCGTCGGCCGCGTCGCGGTCGGCGTGCGCCTGCGCGGCGGGCGGGGGTACGCGGTGGTCCCGCCCGCCGGTCAGGGTGAGCGGGCGGAACCACTTTGTTCCCTCACGGTACAAAAGTTTTCCGGGTCACGCCAGTCGCGCCGGCAGCGTTCACCCGTTCTTCACTCGCCCACCCTCCACGGGCGAAGCTCCGGGGAGAGCGGGGGAGGGGACGGGAGAGCGAGCGGGAGAGCGAACGGGAGAGCAGGGGAGCGGAGGAGCGGGAGGGCGGGCGGACAACGAGGCGCCGCCCGGGCCGGGCCGGCGCTAGGACGTGACGTACTGGAGGAGGCCCCACGTGAAGTGGGCGACCAGGGGCGCGCCGGACCGCGGGTCGACGATGCGCAGCCGCGCCCGGCTCGGCGCGTCCGGCGGAAGCACCTGGGCCGGCGGAAACGCGCGGGCCACCTCGTCCACGGTGGCCGCCCACGGCGTCAGGTCCGCGACCGACCGGAGCTCAGGTGCCGCCACCCCCTCCGCCCGCACGAGCCACTCGTTCCAGACCGCCCCGCCGCTCGCCGCCGAGACGACCTCGAACCGCAGCTCCGGCCACAGCCGCAGCGGCCACCGCAGCACCCTGCACCGCAGATCCCCGATGGTGCGCTCGGCCACGGACTCCGGCGCTCCGAGAGCCACCCGATAGCGTCGCTCCCCGCCGGGGAAGGTCCGCGAGTGCACCCGCGCCTGCCACCGCTTGTGGGCGTCCCGCAGGTCGGTGTGCGTCGCGCCGAGCGCCCGCAGCGCGTCGTCGACGAGGTCGGGCTGGTGGTCGGCCATGCGCCGGAGCAGCACCAGCTGGAAGTGGTCGAGGCCGAACGGTTCGGGCGGCGTCGCGGGAGTTCGGGGCACGCTCCTAGTCAACCAAAGCCCCCGGCCGCCCGGCTCTCGGCTGCCCCCGGCGCGATCGACCGGTCCCCGCCGGCTCAGCCGAGGGCCGACCCCTTCTTCCACTGGGTCCAGTCCATGTTCCAGCCGTTGAGACCGTTGTCCGGTGCGATCGTGTGGTCGTGGGAGTGCTCGACCACGACGACGTCGCCCACGAGCGAGTTGTCGTAGAACCAGGCGGCAGGCTGGTCGGGGTCGCCGCCACCGCGCACGTCGTTGAGCCCGACACAGCCGTGACTGACGTCGGAGTGGCCGAAGACGGAGTCCGGCGCCCAGTAGTTGCCGTGGATGAAGGTGCCGGAGGACGACAGGCGCATGGCGTGCGGCACGTCGGGAATGTCGTACTGCCCGGCGTATCCGACCGTGGCGCCGTCCATTTCGGTGGAGATCAGTTTCTGCGAGATCACCATCTGCCCGTTGTAGGTGGTGCGGCCCGGGGCGCCGGAGGTGATGGGGATGGTGCGCAGCAGCTTGCCGTCGCGCACCACGCGCATGGTGTCGGTGGTGACGTCGACCGTGGAGACCTGCCGTCGACCGACGGTGAAGGAGATCTGCTTGTCCTGGACGCCCCAGCCGCCCGCGGCGCCCTTGACGCCGGCGAGTCGCAAGGTCAGCGTCACGCGTGTGTGGGCTTTCCAGTACTCCTGGGGGCGCAGGTCGAGCCGTTGGTCGCCGAACCAGTGCCCCACCACCTGCTGGCCGCTGTCGTCGGTGACCTTCACCGCGGCCTCGACGGCCCTCTTGTCGGTGACGGGCATGTTGAAGGTGAGCGACACGGGCATGCCCACTCCGACCACCGACCCGTCCTCGGGGGTGAAGGTGCCGATCAGGCGCTCGGCCTTGCTCATGGTGGTGAACGACAGGTCGCGTGTTCTCACCCGCCCCGCCGCGTCGGCGGCGTGGACCACGAGGCGGTAGGAGGTGTCGTAGGCCAGCGGCGACGCCGGGGTCCAGCGGGAGCGGTCGGCGCTCGCCGAGCCGGTGACGGGCCGTCCGGCCGCGGTGGTGAGGCTGACCGAGGTGAGCCTTCCGCCGGAGACGTGGACGTCGCCCGCGGTGCCGACGAAGGCATGGCGGTCGCCGTCGGTCGCGCCCGTGGTCAGGTGGAAGGAGACGGCGTGCGACCCGGCCTGGGACGCGGTGGCGGGCGAGGACGCGGGGCCGGCCGACGACGCGTGGGTCCCGCAGGCGGTGAGGACCGCCGAGCCGACGAGGGCGCACACGAGCAGAATGCGGCGTGACGACATGGGTGCTCCTGGTACGTGGGCCGTCAGCGGGCGAGGGAAGCGGCGTCGCCCATGACGACGACGGGGTGGGACGCGGGATCGAGGGCGCGCAGAAGCTGCTTCATGTGCGTCCGGGAGATGCTGACGCACCCGTGGGTGGGGCCACCGTGGTCGACGTGCAGCCAGATGCCTCCGCCGCGGGCGCCGCCGAGCGGCCGGGTCCCGTCCAGGGGCGAAGTGCCGGGCTGCCGGTTGTAGTTGATCGCTATGACGTAGTCGAAGGAACCGGCCAGCGATTCACCGTCGAAGCCGGTGCCGTTCACGGTGAACGCCCCGGACCGGTCGTACGGCAGTCGACTGCCGGGGTCTGCCAGCAGGCCGCCGGCGTCGGACAGGCCGAAGACCCCGATCGGGCTGCGCAGGTCGCCTGCTTCGTGGTGGTCGGTCCATCCCTTGTCCGCGTTGTGCGCGGCCCACACCGCGCCGGGCCGCCAGCCGCCGTCGACGCGCTGGTAGAGCACCACCTTCGAGGTGGAGGAGTCGCGGCCCGTCCCGGTGACGAGCACCACCTGGCGGGCGTCGGCCGGCACGGCGGCCAGCGTCTTGGGGCCGAGCCCCGGAAGCCGCGGCAGGACGCCGGGCCGGGCGGTGGTGGCGGACTTCTCCGCGAGCGCGGCGGAAGCGGCACGGGCCGGGCCCGACGTCGTGCCGGCGGCGTCCTGGGCGGCGAGCCGGGACCCGGCGTCGGAGGACGCGTCCGGGTGGCTCTGCTGGTGGTAGGCCGTCAGTCCGAGCGAGGCGATGACCGCCGCCGCGACGGACACCGCGGGTTTCGTGAAGCGCATGGCGCAGGGCCTTTCTCCGGATGGCAGAAGACACGGCGGGCCCTGCTCCGCACCGCGCCCGGCGACCCGGGCGGTGCGGGCCGCCCCCTCGGCCCCTCCACCACCTCAACTGGCGTGCACACCGACCGGGTTGCCTGCGCGGTCGGAGAGATTCCGGTCGATGCCCCCGACGCCGATGGGACATCGCTGCCGGCGCGGACCTCGGCCGAAGGCGTGCGGAGCGCCAGCTTCTGCCCCGCCCTGCCTCGCCGCACTCCACCTCGCCGCCGTCCTCATCCGGTTCATCCGGTTCATCCGGTCGGCGCGGTGATCCGAGGGGACACGCCCTAGTGGCGCCCCGACGTCTGCCGTTCCAGTACCGCCCGCGTGTGGGGGCCGTACACGCCGTCGTGGCTGCCGTCCGGCGCGTCGCTCACCCAGTACCAGACCTGGAACGTCGCCACCGCCTGCCGTACCCGCTCGTCGAAGACCCCGTCGATCGGGCCGTCGTAGACCCACACCTGGGTGAGGCGGCGCTGCAGGTCGGCCACGGCGGGGCCGCTGTCGCCGAGCCGGAGGACGCCGCCGGCGGCCGGCTGCGCGCCGTCGCCGGGCGAGGTGGACGTCGACGGCGAGGAGGGCGGGGCGGACGAGCCGGTGGCGGTGGGCGTGGCGGTCGTCGGGCCCGCGGAGGCCGTCGCCGACCCGGTGGGGGTCGGGGAGGCCGGCGGGGTGGTGGCCGGCGCCGTCGACGCGGAGGGCGACGGGGAGGCGGTGCGCGGCGCGCGGACGGCGCGCTCGGTGACGGGCGCCGCGGTGGTCGCCGTGGCGGGCTCGGCGTCGGCCGGCAGCGTCACCTCGGGGGTGTCGGAGGCGGTGTCGGGCAGGGCGTAGCCGGTGCTGTCCTGCTCGTCGCCCATGACCTGCCCGGTGACCGCCACGGCGCCCGCGGCCAGCGCGGACGCGGCGACGGCCGCCGCGGCGACCACGATGCGGCGTCTGCGCCGCCGGTGCCGGCCGTGCGCGGCGGCCGCGGCCCGCTGGGCCGCGGTCCAGCCGTCCGGGTCCTGCCCGTCCGCGTATCCGTGGCTGTCGTACCCGTCGCCGTCGTACTCGCGGTCGTCGCGGTCGTAGCCGTCGCGGTCGTAGCCGTCGCCCGCGCCGTACCGGCCGTGGGAGCCGTCCGCCGGGCCCTGCGGGTACTCGCGGCCCGCGTACTGCTCCGCGAACAGGCCGAGGTCCGCGGTGGCCGGGCCGTCCTGCCCGTCCGCCGCCGCGCCCGCCGGCGTCAGCAGGGACCGCACGCTCGTCGGCGCCGCCTCCGGCTCGTCGGGCTCGCCGACGTAGGGGCGGATGCGCAGCGGGTGGAATCCCTCGGTCGCGGCCAGGTCGGCGGCGCGTGCGGCGGAGCGCTCGGCCGCGCGGACCTCGCCGCCGTCCTCCGCGCTGCCGTAGGGCTCGTACGGCTGGTAGGGCTCGAAGGGGTCGTACGGCCGTTTGCCGGGGACGATCCGCGTCGGCGGCAGCGCCGCGGGGGCCGCTGCCTCGGGCGCCGTCTCCGCCGCGGGGGCCGCTGCCTCGGGCGCCGTCTCCGCCGCGGACGCCGCCGCGGGGGGCCGCGCGGACCCGTTCGGCGTATCGGGCCGCTCCTGCTCCTCGGGCTGTTCCGGCGCCATCGGGTCCCTCCCCGCCGTCGTCCCCGTCCCTCGTGCGTCCGCGTCCCCCGTCGTGCGCGCGTTCGCACCTTCATCAGATCGAGGTGATTATGCCGACACCTCTTGCCACCGCGCAGCCGCTCCCCTCAAGGGTCGGGACGCAGGACAGGCGATAACCGGACAAATGATGGGAATATGAAGGGGCGATTGTCGACATCACGCCGGTTCGCTCCGGCATCGACCGCCCACCGGACCAGACGGGAGGTGCGTTCCATGGCCCAGGACACCGGCACCGCCGCGGGACCGGCCGCCACCGAGCCGGGCGCGCAACAGGACAAGCGCACGGTGCGCATCGCGATCGGCGCGCTCGCGCTCGGCCTGCTGCTGGCGGCGCTCGACCAGACCATCGTGGCCACCGCCCTGCCCACCATCGTCAGCGAGCTGGGCGGCATCGAGCACCTGTCGTGGGTGGTCACCGCCTACCTGCTGGCCTCCACCGCGGCCACCCCGCTGTGGGGCAAGCTCGGCGACATGTACGGCAGGAAGCGGCTCTTCCAGACCGTCATCGTGATCTTCCTGGTGGGGTCCGCGCTGTGCGGAATCGCCCAGAACATGGGCGAGTTGATCGCCTTCCGGGCGTTGCAGGGCCTGGGCGGCGGCGGGTTGATCGCGCTGTCGATGGCGATCGTCGGGGACATCGTGCCGCCGCGCGACCGGGGCCGCTACCAGGGCGTGTTCGGCGCGGTGTTCGGCGCCAGCAGCGTGCTCGGGCCGTTGCTGGGCGGGGTGTTCACCGAACAGCTCTCCTGGCGCTGGGTGTTCTACATCAACCTGCCGATCGGCGTGATCGCGCTCGCGGTGATCGCGGCGGTGCTGCACATCCCGGTGCGCAGGACCGCGCACCGGATCGACTACCTCGGCATGGTGACGGTCGCCGCCGCCGCGACGTGCCTGGTGCTGGTCACCTCGCTCGGCGGCACCACCTGGGCGTGGTCCTCGCCCGGCATCATCGCGCTGGCGGTCGCCGGCGTGCTGCTGATCGCCGCGTTCGTGGTGATCGAACGGCGGGCGCAGGAACCGGTCCTGCCGCCGCGGCTGTTCCGCGGCCGCACCTTCGTGCTGTGCTCGGTGATCTCGTTCGTCATCGGCTTCGCGATGTTCGGCGCGATGACGTACCTGCCGACCTTCCTGCAGGTGGTGCACGGCTACTCGCCGACCATGTCCGGCGTGCACATGATCCCGATGGTCGTCGGCATGCTGGTGTCGTCCACCGGCTCCGGCCAGATCGTCAGCCGCACCGGCCGCTACAAGGTCTTCCCGATCCTCGGCACCGCGGTGACCGCGGGCGGCCTGGTGCTGCTGCACCAGCTCGACCCGTCCACCCCGACCTGGCTGATGAGCCTCTACTTCCTGGTGTTCGGCCTGGGCCTCGGCCTGGTCATGCAGGTGCTGGTGCTGGCGGTGCAGAACGCCGCCGGCTGACGAGGACCTGGGCGCGGCCACCTCGGGCGCCACCTTCTTCCGGTCCATCGGCGCGTCCTTCGGTGTCTCGGTGTTCGGCACGATCTTCGCCAACCAGCTGACCGAGAAGCTGGGTTCGGCGCTGCGCGGGCTGCCGCTGCCGCCCGGCTTCGACCCCTCGCAGCTGCAGGCCGACCCCAAGGCCGTCTCCCGGCTGCCCGCGGCCGTCAAGGACCCGGTCCTGCACGCCTATTCGTCGTCGATCACCACGGTGTTCCTGTGGGCGGTGCCGGTCGCGGCGGTCGCGTTCGTCACCGCGTGGTTCCTCAAGGAGCAGCCGCTGCGCGGCTCGGTGACGGTGCCGGACGCCAGCGAGACGTACGGCGCGAACCCGGTGGACCGCTCCTCGCTGGACGAGATCGCGCGCTGCCTGTCGCTGCTGGGCAGCCGGGAGGCGCGCCGCGACCTCTACACCCGGATCACCCGGCCGGCCGCGGCGGACGTCCAGCCGGCCACCAGCTGGCTGCTGTTGAAGCTCTCCCGGGTCGGCGAGGCCGATCCGGTCGAGCTCGCCGAGCGCACCACGGTGCCCGCGGACGTCATCGAGGCAGCGGCCGTCGAGGCGGAGCGCCGCGGCTACGCCCGCCGCGAGGGCAACCCGCTGGTGCTCACCGAGACCGGGCACGCGCTGGCCGGTCGGCTGATCGAGGCCCGGCGCGAGGTGCTGGCCGGGCTGCTCGGCGACGTCGACCTCGCACGGCACTCCGAACTGGCCGCGCTGGTCAACAAGTTGAGCACCGAGCTGTGCGGCGGCGACACCGACCGCCCGCAGCGCCGCCGGACCGGCGCGGTCCGCGCCGACTCGACCACGGCCTGATCCGCACGCGCGCGATCCCGCTAGGCCGCGGGACTCCGTGGGCGCGAACCCGTACGCCGCGCGATCCCCACGCCGCGCGATCTCGTACGCGCCCGATTCCCGTACGCCGCGCGGGAGTTTGCCGTGCCGGGCGGCGGCAAGGCGAGCGGGGGAAGCGGAACGCGCGGAGGAAGGGGAGGCACCCCATGTCCACAGCAGCGGTGGTCGCCGTCGTCGTGGTGGTGGTCGTCGTGGCCGCCGTCATCGCGGCCGTGACCTTCAAGAACGGCGGGGCCGGCACCGGGCCGGCCGGATTCGGGCCCGGCGGGATGCGGCTCAAGCACCGGTTCGGCCCCGAGTACGAGCGGGCGCTCGCGCACCACGACGGTGACGAGAAGGCGACCCGCCGGGAGCTGGCCGAGCGCGTCAAGCGGTACGGCAGGCTGGAGGTGCGGCCGGTCCCGGCCGAGGACCGGCAGCGGCTGCAAGCCGGCTGGGACGCGGTGCAGGCGCGGTTCGTGGACCGGCCCGCGGACGCGGTGGCCGACGCCGACCGGCTGATCGGACAGCTCGCCGCCCAGCGCGGCTTCCCCGCTCCCGACTCGCCCGAGCACACCGACGCCCTCTCGGTGCACTACCCGCACCAGCTCCAGGGCTACCGGAGGGCCCACGACCTGGTCACCCGTACCGGTGACACCTCCGCCGCGTCCGCCGCGTCCACCGCGTCCGCCACGGACCCGGTTGCCGGCTCCGACCGCGCCCCCGGCTCCGGCTCCGGCGCCTCCGCCCCCGCCGCGGACACCGACGGCGGCGCGACCGAGGAACTGCGCCGGGCTCTGGTGGCCGCGCGCGAACTGTTCGACGAACTCCTGCGCGACGGCGGACCGTCGGGCGCTACGCCGTCCCGGGAGCCGTCCCCGGGGCCGTCCCGCGCCTCGTCCCGCGACGCCGACGCAGAAGCAGAGAAGGCCGGCCCGTGTCCGCGGGCGTGAGCGGCGCGGGCAAGGACGCCGCGCTGAGCGACCGCTCCCACTCGTGACCCCACCCGTACCGTGACGCCACGCACAGACGCCTAGGGAGTTGAACACGGTGAATCTGCATCGCGGGAACGACATGTCCGTACCGGCAGCAGCCTCCGAGCCCGCCACTGCCACCGGGTCCGGCGACAGCTCCGGTGACGGCTCCACCTCTGGCGGCGGCTCCACCTCTGGCGGCGGCTCCGGGGCCGAAGGGCTGAGCCGACGCATGGAGCGCGCCGTCGGGGGCTTCGTGGACGACCCGCGGGGCGCCGTGCGCGAGGCCGACGCCGTACTGGACGAGGCCGCGCGCCTGCTGGCGCGGCGGCGCGAGGAGCTGCGCCGCGGCTGGGACGGCCCGGGCGCGGGTTCCGGCGCAGACACCGAGCAACTGCGGCTCGCGCTGGCCCGCTACCGCGACCTGACCCGGCAGGTCATCGACCTCGCCACCGCCTCCTGACCCCGCCGCCTCCCCCGGGAGTCCGTACGGGACCGGCCGCCGCGGAGAGCCAAGCGGCAACCGCGCGACAACCGCTCAACGCCGGTTGCGACCGCTGAGCAGGATGCCGACGCCGATGCTCGCGACGAAGACGACGGCGACGATGATCCAGGTGGACATGCGGTGGCGGCCCTTTCCGTACGGGAGAGGACCTCACCCTAGCCGCTGGGCACCCGTCCCTCTCAGGGACGGGGCGCCCGTGTGGCGGTCGCCCCGATCTTGATGACCTGGAGGAAGTGCGCCAGCTCCTGCCGGGTGGTGGTCAGCACCACCGTCGGGTTGTCGCTCTCCCGCAGCAGAACCGCGCCCCTGTGTTCGGCGAGTTCGACGCAGTCGCCCTGATCCTGCGAATACGTGGACTTCTGCCATGCCAGGGGCGCGGTCATCGGTGGCCTTCCGGGTCAGAGTTCGCGGGAGGTGCTGTGGATGAATTCGCGGGACTGGTTCCGATCGAGGGCGACCGCCGAGAGGGTGTCGAACAGCGTGCGGTAGTTGGCCAGTTGGCGGGCGGCGTGCAGGAAGGTGACCCCGTGCGCCGAGTCGATCTCGACGGTGTCCAGTTCGACCACCGGCCCGGCGGCGTAGAGCATGGCGTGGCCGGAACCGATGTGGCCGTCCGCCGCGAACGGGATGACGCGCACGCTTATGTGCGGCAAGTGGCTCAGCTCCTGGAGGTGTTCGAGCTGTGCCTTGGCGACCTTGCCGCCGCCGAACCGCATCCGCAGCGCCGCCTCGTGGATCAGCGCCTCGTACGGCGGGGCCGACTCGCGGTAGAGCACGCCGGAGCGCTCCAGGCGGTGCGCCACCCGTGCCTCCAGTTCGTTCTCCGGCAGCGGCGGGATCGCGTAGCCGAAGACCGTGCGGGTGTAGTCCTCCGTCTGGAACACGCCCGGGATGTGCGTGATCTGGATCGTGCGCAGCCGCACCGCGTGGTGCTCCAGCTCGGCGATGTCCAGCAGCGCCGCGGGCACCATTCCGCGGTACGCCTCCCACCAGCCTTTGCGGCCCTGCCCGTTGGCCATCGCGACGAGCGCGTCGATGAGCGCGGTGTCACCGCACTCGTAGAACGCGGCCAGTCGGCGTAACCGCTCCTCGCTCACGCCGAGCCTGCCCGCCTCGATGTGGCTCACCTTGGCCGGGTCGGTGCCGAGCAGCCGCGCGGTGTCACGGGCGGTGATGCCCGCCGCCTCCCGCATTTTCCGTAGCTCCGCACCGAGGCGCTCCTGGCGTGCGGTTGCGGTGCTTCTGAGCGGCATGGTGTCCCTTCTTGATGCTGGTTCTGAGTCTGCCGTTCCGCTCTCGCGGGGTCCAGATCGTTTCTGGAAAATTCGGAGACAATGTTGCAGAGGGGCATTATTGCCCCATAATGCCGTCCCGGTCGGTTCGTATGCCCACAGTCAACTTCCTTGCGGGCGGCGGAGGTTGCACGGGACCACTGGTTATCACGGGTCGGCCCGCAAGACGCAGTCGCCGCCGTCCGCGGCACGCGGGCCGCGGGGCGCGCGGTGCGCCCGGCCGGGGTATGCGTTTCGCACGGCCACGAGGTGACATCCGTGACTTCTCGGCCCGCCGGCAACCTGCGAACGTTTTCCCCGTCGCCGTCCGAGGGGGGATCGATGGACAACCGGTACGAGGCTTTCTGTCTGGCCGACCGCTATTTCTACGAAAGTCTCGACCGGCCGTCCGCGGACGCGGCGGCCGGCTCGGCGGAGCGCTCGGGAGGCGCCGCCGAGTCCGGCCACGGACCGCGCTTCACCACCGCCGCACGCGACGTACCGCCTGGTTGGCGGCGTGTCCGCAGCGGCGACTGGCTGCACCTCGACCCGCCGCGCGGCCCGGACGCCTACCCCGCCCAGGGCTGGAAGATCCATGTCTCGGCGGGCCTGGACAATGCCGACGCCGTCGCCGCGAAAGTCTGGGACTACTGCGTCCCGCGCCATATCCCCTTCAAATTCGTGCCCGGCCCGCAATTGCTGCACCTGCGCAACTCGAAATACGCCGGGCGCGACACCAGCGGGAAATTCGTCACCGTCTACCCGGCCGACGAGGACCGGCTGCGCGTCATCCTGGAGGAACTCGGCGACCTCCTGGAGGGGGAGCCGGGTCCGTACATCCTCACCGACCTGAGATGGCGTGAAGGACCGCTGTACGTGCGCTACGGCGCGTTCGCCAAGCGCTACTGCGTCGGGCCGCACGGCACCCTCGTACCGGCCGTCGAGGACGGCGCCGGACGGCTGGTTCCCGACGACCGGTCCCCGGCGTTCCGCGTTCCGCCGTGGGTGACGCTGCCCGGATTCCTGCGGCCGCACCTGGACGCCCGCAACGCCACCACCGTCGGCGACCTGCCCTACCGCATCGAGCGCGCCCTGCACTTCTCCAACGGCGGCGGCGTGTACGCCGGCCAGGACACCAGGACCGGCGCGCCGATCGTGCTCAAGGAGGCCAGACCGCTGGCCGGGCTCGCCGCCGACGGCGCCGACGCGGTGGCCCGGCTGGAACGCGAGCGCGACGCGCTGCGGCGGCTGGCCGGGCTCGGCGTCGCGCCCGAGGTCAGGGACTGGTTCACGGTCGGCGACCACCGCTTCCTGGTGATGGACTTCGTGCCGGGCAAGCCGCTCAACTCCTTCTTCGCCCGCCGCCACCCGCTGCTGACCCCCGAGCCCGATCCGGCGGCCGTCGCCGCGTACACCCGCTGGGCGCTGCGCGTCCACGAGGGCGTGGAGAAGGCGGTGGCCGCGGTGCACTCGCGCGGCATCGTCTTCAACGACCTGCACATGTTCAACATCATGGTCGCGCCCGACGAGCAGACCGTCTCGCTGCTCGACTTCGAGGCGGCGGCCCCGGTCGAGGCCGACGCCCGCCAGTCGGTCGCGCACCCCGGCTTCGTCGCCCCGCGCGACCGCCGCGGCCCGGACGTCGACCGCTACGCCCTGGCCTGCCTGCGGCTCGCGCTGTTCCTGCCGGTCACGACGCTGCTGGCGATCGACCGAGGGAAGGCGGCGCACCTGGCCGAGGTGATCGCGGCGCAGTTCCCGGTCCCGGAGGACTTCCTCGCGGAGGCGGTGCGCGAGATCACCCGCGACGCGGCGCCGCGCGACCTGACCGCGCCGAATGTCCGCCGGGCGTTGGGCCGTACGGGTGAGGGCACGGCCGCGGCGGCCGGGGGAGGGCCCGGCGCGCCCGGGAGCACGTCGGGCGGGTTCGGTGGTACGTCCGGTCCGGCAGGTGGTACGTCCGCGGCGCCCAGTGGTACGTCCCGCGTGCCGCCCGCGCGGGCGCGCGCCGGTACGCCGGGCGGCGGGGGCGGGACAGGAGCCGGCGCAGGGTTCCGCGGGCTGCCCGCCGACCCCGCGGACTGGCCGGCCGCGCGCGACGCGATGGCGCGGGCGATCCTCGCCTCCGCCGCGCCCGGCCGCGCGGACCGGCTGTACCCCGGCGACATCACGCAGTTCTCCGAAGGCGGCGGCCTCGGCCTCGCGCACGGCGCGGCCGGCGTCCTCTACGCCTTCGAGCAGGCCGGGCTGCCGCGCCACGAGGAGGGCGAGCGCTGGCTGCTCGACCGCACCGAGCACCTGGCCAACGGCACCCCGCTCGGCCTCTACGACGGGATCGCCGGCGTCGCCCTCGTCCTGGACCTGCTCGGGCACACCGACCGCGCGCTCGGCCTGGTCCGCACGCTGCTCGCCGAGCAGTGGCAGCGGCTGGCCTCCGACCTGACCGGCGGGCTGGCCGGGATCGGGCTGGTCCTGGACCACCTGGCCCGCGGCACCGGCGAGGCCGACCTCGGCGAACGCGCCCTGGAGGCGGCCGGCATCGTCGCCGGACGCCTCCAGGCCGCGGCGGAGGCCGCCGAGGCCGCGGGCCGCTCCGGGGCCGACGGGTCCGGGGGCGACGGATCCGGGGCCGACCGCGCCGCGCCCGCCGGGAGCGCCCCGCGCCGCAGGGCCGGCCTGATGCGCGGCGCCACCGGTCCCGCGCTGCTCTTCCTGCGCCTGTACGAACGCACCGGCGCGCCCGCCCTGCTCGACCACGCCGCCCGCGCGCTGCGCACCGACCTCGACGCCTGCGTGCGCACCGCCGCCGGGGCGCTGGAGGTGGACGAGGGCTGGCGCACCATGCCGTACCTCGGCGACGGCAGCGCGGGCATCGGCCTGGTCCTCGACGACTACCTCGGCCTGGTGCCGCCCGGCCCGGCGACCGCGCCCTTCGAGGAGGCGCGCGCGGCCGTCGTACGGGCGGCCACCTCCCGGCTGTACGCCCAGCCGGGGCTGTTCGCCGGCCGCGCCGGGATGGTGCTGCACCTGGCCAGGACGACCGCGCCCGGCGTGCCGCGCGGCGCGCTCGCCGCGCAGGTCGACGCGCTCGGCTGGTACGGCATGGAGTACGCCGGCGGGCTGGCCTTCCCCGGCAACCAGATGATGCGGCTGTCCATGGACCTCGGCACCGGCACCGCCGGGTGCCTGCTCGCGCTGGCCGCGGCCGGCGGGCGGGCCGGGGCCCGGCTGCCCTTCCTCCCCGCCGCCCGCGCCGCCGGCCGCGGGGTCCGCGGGGCGGCCCACAGATCCGGTTCCGGTCGCGTGAGACCGGAGCCGTGCACCAACCCGTTTCCGATGAAAGGACATGTCATGGCACTTCTGGACCTGCAGGACCTCAAGACGGACGAGGGCCACGGCGGCGAGGGCGGCGCGAGCTCGCTGAGCCTGATCGGCTGCATCAGCTCGGTGAGCTTCCTCGTCTGCCTCTGAGGCCGTCTGGCGGCTTGGCGGCTTGGCCGCTTGGCCGCTGAGGTCACCGGCCGCCGAGGCCGCTGCCGGGGACGCCGCTCCGACGGTCGGCGTCCCCGCCCCTGACGGCCGGGCCCGGCGGCCCGACCCGGGCCGCCGGCGTCCCCGCCCCGATCCCGTCCGGGCGGGGACGCGCCCGCCGCCGTGCGCCTCCCGCGCACGGCGGCGCGGTGCGTCCGGCGCCCGCGCCCGCGGTCGCCGCGTGCGCGCCTGGCCGAGCCGCTCGGCGACGGCAGCGGCGACTGCGGCGGCTTCGGCGGTACGCGCGGGGCCGCGTGGGGGATGCGCGGGCGGGGGCGGGCGTGGGACGGCATGGCGCGTGGGGGATGCGCGGGCGGCGCGGGCGCGGGAGGACATGACGTGAGGCCGGGACACGACGACGAGGCGAAGCGAGGCGGTCGACGGTGAGGCACCCGGACGCGAACGGCGCGCGGGACGCGCGGGACGGGGATCGACTGCTCGTCGCGGTCGCGGGGGAGCGGGGGGGTGGGCTGGCGGTGTTGGGGGTGCTCGCGCTGGGGGGTGTGGGGCTCGCGCTCGCGGTGCCGTTCGTGCTCGGGCACACCCTGGACGCGGTGCTGCGCGGGCGTCCGGCCGGCGGCTGGATCGCCCTGTGCACCGCGGCCGTCGCCGGGCAAACCCTGATCGCCGCCGCGTCGGACGTGCTCGCGGCCACGACGACCGCGGACCTCACCGCGGGGCTGCGGCGGCGGGCGGTGCGGCACGTGCTCGACGTGGGGCCGCCCGTGCTCGCGCGGGGAGCCGAGGGGCCGGCGACCTGGTCACCCGGCTGGTCGGCAACGCCGCCGACGCGGCCGCCGCCCCCGCCGCCGCGGTCGCGCTGCCCGCGACCGTCGCGGGCCCGCTCGGCGGGGTCGTCGCGCTCGGGCTGATCGACCCCTGGCTCGCGGTCGCGTTCCTGGCCGGCGCGCCGCCGCTCGTGCTGCTGGTACGGACGTTCGCCCGCGCCTCGTCCGACAGCATCACCCGCTACCAGGACGCCCAGGGCCGGATCGCCGCCCGCCTGGTCGACGCGATCGGCGGCGCCCGCACCATCGCCGCGGCCCGCAGCTGGGACCGCGAGGAGGCGCGCGTCCTGCGCCCGCTGGCCCGACTCGGCGTCCAGGGGCGGCGGATGTGGCGGGTGCAGGGCCGGGCCACCGCACAGGCCGCGGTGCTCGTGCCGCTGCTGCAGATCACCGTGCTCGCGGTCGGCGGGCTGCGGCTCGCGCAGGGCGCGATCAGCGTCGGCGACCTGCTCGCGGCGTCCCGTTACGCGCTGCTCGCCGCGGGCGTCGGCATGGTCGTCGGCCAGCTCGGCGGACTGGTCAGGGGCCGCGCCGCGGCCCGCCGGGTGGCGTCGGTGCTGGCCGTCCCCGCGCCCGCGCACGGCGCCGGACCGCTGCCGGCCGGCGGTCCCGGCACGCTGGAGCTGCGCGACGTCACGGTGGTCCGCGACGGCACGCCGGTGCTCGACCGCGTCAGTCTCACGATCCCCGGCGGCACGGCCGTGGCCGTGGTCGGCAGGACGGGCGCGGGCAAGTCCGTGCTCGCCGCGCTGGCCGGGCGGCTCGCCGACCCGGACGCCGGCACCGTGCTCCTGGACGGCCGCCCGCTGCCGTCGCTCAGCCGCGCGGCGCTGCGCGACGCCGTCTGCTACGCCTTCGAACGGCCGGTGCTGCTCGGCGACACGGTCGGCGACGCGATCGGCTTCGGACCCCGGCCCGCGCCGCGCGAGGCGGTCACCGCGGCGGCCCGCGCGGCCGGCGCGGACGCCTTCGTGCGGCTGCTGCCCGACGGCTACGACACCCCGCGGGCCGCCGCTCCGCTGTCCGGCGGTGAGGTGCAACGCCTGGGCCTGGCCCGCGCGTTCGCCCGGCCCGGCCGGCTGCTGGTGCTGGACGACGCCACGTCGAGCCTGGACACGGTCACCGAACTGCACGTCGCCCGCGCCCTGTTCACCGGGCACGCGCACCGCACCCGGCTGCTCACCACCCACCGCGCCGCCACCGCGGCCCGCGCCGACCTCGTCGTCTGGCTCGACGCGGGCCGTGTCCGCGTGACCGCCCCGCACGCCGCCCTGTGGCCCGATCCCGCCTACCGCGCCCTCTTCGCCCCGCCCGAACCCGGCCCGGCGGACGAGCGGTTGCCTCCCGACCGCGCGCAACGCACGCCGACCGCGGGGCACTCCACCGCCGACCGCGCGCAACGCGCCCCGGCCGCCGAGCCGTCGCCCGCCGAACCCGCGGGACCGGCCGGGTCGCGGCGGCGCGGCGCGGAAGGGGGGCCGGCGGGTGGGTGAGGTGTGGCGGTACCTGCGGGGGCGGCGGGCGGCGCTCGGCGTGCTCGCGGCGTGGTCGGTGCTGGAGGCGGGGCAGACGTTCCTCGGCGGCTACGCGCTGGCCAAGGCGCTGGACGACGGGTTCCTGCGCGGCCGGCAGGGCGTCGGCGCGTGGTGGCTCGCGCTGGCCGCCGCGGCCGTGCCCGTGGGCGCGTACGGCACCGCCGGGGTCTTCCGCGCGCTGGCCGACGTGGTCGAGCCGCTGCGCGACCTGCTGGTGCGCCGGGTGGTGCGGCGCGGCCTGCGCGGCGAGGGCGACCCGCCGTCCGCGGTGTCGCGGCTGACCCACCAGGTGGAGATCGCGCGCGACGCCTTCGGCGGACTCGTCCTGGTGCTGCGCTCGTTCGTCTTCACCTCGGCCGCCGCGCTCGCCGGCATGGGCGCGCTCGCGCCGGTCCTGCTGCTGTACGTCTCGGTGCCGCTGGCCGCGGGCATCGCGCTGTTCGCCGCCGCGCTCGGCCCGCTGGCCCGCCGCCAGCACCGCGCGCTCGCCGCCGACGAAGCGCTGGCCGCCGAACTGGGCGCGCTCACCGCCGGGTTGCGGGACATCACCGCGTGCGGCGCCGAGCAGACCGCGGCCGGCCGCGCGCAGGAGCGGATCCGCCTCGGCGCGGACACCGCGCGGACGCTGGCGCGTTGGGGCGCGGCCCGGGCCGCGGCGCTCGCGGTCGGCGGCCAACTCCCGGTCGTGGTCCTGCTGGTGGCCGCGCCCTGGCTGCTCTCCACGCACCGGCTCAGCCCCGGCGCACTGGTCGGCGCGCTCGCCTACCTGACCCAGTCCGTGCAGCCCGCGCTGCAGAACCTCGTGCACACCCTCAGCGTCACCGGCAGCCGCCTGGGCGTCGTCCTCGACCGCATCGGCGGCCCGGCCGCGGACGCCCCGGCGCCGGACGGTCCCGGCCCGGCCGCGCCCCCCGTGCCCCCCGCCGGAGCCCCGGCGGCCGGCACCGCGCCGCCGGGCGTCGCGCTCGACCTGCGCGGCGTCACCTTCGCCTACGGGCCGGGCGCCCAGCCGGTGCTGCGGGAGCTGGACCTGCGCGTGCCGGTCGGCGAGCACCTGGCGGTGGTCGGGCCGAGCGGCATCGGCAAGTCGACGCTGGCCGGTCTGGCGGCCGGGACGCTGCGGCCGGGCGCGGGGTCGGTGCGCACCGCCGGGCCCGCGGTGCTGGTGCCGCAGGAGGCGTACGTCTTCCGCGGCCCGGTCGGCGAGAACCTGCGCTACCTGCGCGACCGACCGCCCGCGGACGCCGAGGTGCTCGCGGCGGCCGAGGCGGTCGGGGCCGGGCCGCTGGTGGCGGCGCTCGGCGGGCTGGACGCCGAGGTCGACCCGGGCGCGCTCTCCGCGGGCCAGCGCCAGCTGCTGGCGCTGGCCCGCACCTACCTCGCGCCCGCGGGACTGGTGCTGCTGGACGAGGCGACCTGCCATCTGGACCCGGCCGCCGAGGCCGTCGCCGAGGCGGCCTTCGCGGCGCGCCCCGGCGGGACCCTCGTGGTGATCGCGCACCGGATCAGCTCGGCGCGCCGGGCCGACCGGGTGCTGGTCCTGGACGGCACGCACGCGGTGTGCGGCACCCACGACGACCTGCCCGCGCGCTCGGCGCTCTACCGCGATCTGGTGGGCGCCTGGAGCGCGCAGGGGCCCGGAACCGGCCACGTGCCCGCGCGCGGGAGGGAACCCGGACCGGAGCCGGACCCCGGACTGGACCCGCGACCCGGGTCGGGGCCGCGGCCCGCGCGGGCGTCAGACCCAGCCGGCCACGCGGGAGATCCGTATGGCGTCGACCCGGTTGCGGGCGCCGGTCTTGCGGGTGATCGCGGCCAGGTAGTTGCGCACCGTCCCGTCGCACAGATGGAGGCTGCGGGCGATCTCGGTGACGGACGCGCCCTCGGCGCTCAGTGACAGCACGCTCAACTCACGCCTGGTCAGCGGCATGTGGGCGGCCTGGAGGAACCCCACCGCGAGCGACTCGTCGACGAACCGTTTCCCCTGGGCGGCCCTGCGGACCGCGGCCGGCAGCCGGTCGGGCGAACGGTCCTTGTTGACGAAGCCGAGCGCGTGCGCTTCGTAGGCGCGGCGCAGATTGCCCGGCTTGCCCGCGCCGGTCAGCACGACCAGCGCGCTCGGTGATCCCTGGCCGCCGGTGGCGGCCGGCGTGCCGGAGCGTTCCCGCCAGCCCGGACAGTCCGCGTCGACCACCCGTACGTGCGGCGGTAACGCTCTCGCCTCGGCGGCCTGCTCCCAGCCGGCGTCCGTCACCTCGAAGTCGGCTTCCCTGCGCAGCAGCGCCGCCAGCGCCGACCGCAGCAGATGGGTGTCGTGCGCCACCTGTACCCGTATCACGTGTGTTCTCCCTCGCGTCGTCCCCGTCGTGCCCGACGCCCGCGGTGGGGCCGCCCCCCATGGCAGCCCGCGGACGTGCGCGTTCCCCCGGTCGGCGCGATCCCATTCATACCCGGCCAAACGGGTGTCAGGGGCGTGGAACACCCGCGACCGGAAGCAGCGGTGTGGCGCGGGAGCCTCCCGGCGCGCGGGTGCGGGGGACGTACGCTCACCTGTTCGGGTGAATTCCGGACGGACTCCTGGCGCGTGGCACGACCGCCTGCTCGGTCCGGCCCCCCCGCCCGGTCCCCGCCGGGCCGTGAACCGGTCCGCCCGGTCGGTCCGCCCGGTCCCTCGGCCCCCGCCCCCGCCCGGTCCCGGCTGCCTCAGTCCAGCAGGCGGGTCGCGGTACGGATGTCCTCGGTGACCTGGTCGACCGGGGAGCGGCCGGAGAGCCAGGCGACGAGCGCGGCGTGCCAGGTGTGCTCGATCACCCGGACGGCGGACAGCAGCGCGGGGTCCACGTCCGTACCGTCCGCGTCCGTACCGCCGGAGCCGGAGCCGGAGCCGGTGTCGGTGCCGGAGCCGGTGTCGGTGTCGGTGCCGGAGCCCGCGTCCGTGCCGCCCGGGCCCGTATCGCCCGCGGCCGCGTCCGTGCCCATCGCGTCCAGGATGATCGTCGTGGTCAGCCGGGAGACCGTGGCCACCTCGGCGCTGACCGAGCGGTCGGCGAAGATGAGCGCGCGGACCATGGCGTCGGCGAGCTGCGGCTCGCGCTGGAGGGCGCGGAAGGCGCGCAGCAGCGTGTCCGCGACCCGCTCGGAGGGCGCGGTGGCGGCCGGCGGGCGCTGCCGCAGCGCCGTGTGCAGCTGGCCGAGCTGGTCCTCCATCGTCGCCACCAGCAGGTGGATCTTGGACGGGAAGTAGCGGTAGAGCGTGCCGAGCGCGACCCCCGAGGTCTCGGCGACCTCGCGCATCTGGACCGCGTCGAAGCCGCCGCGGCAGGCCAGCCGGGTGGTCGCGTCCAGGATGCTGCGCCGCCTGGCCTCCTGCCGCTCGGTCAGCGGCAGCGGGGACGGCCGGGCGCCGGGATGCGGTGCCGGTCCCGTGGCCGTGTGCTCCATCGCCTGCCGCCCGCCCTTCGCCGTCGGCGCCGCCCGTCGCCGGTGCCGGCCGCCGCTCGTGCCGGTGCCCGGGACTGCCCGGGGCTGCCCGGGGCTGCCCGGGGCTGCCCGGCGCGCCGGTCGCGGCGGCGTTCTGTACCATCGATCTGAAACTTGTTCTAGATTAGCGCGACCGGGTGACGCTCCGGCTCAATCGCAGGCAGAAGGGGCCGGCGTGACCGCACAGGCCAGGCCGCTACGGATCGCGCTGCTCAGCTACAAGGGCAACCCCTTCTGCGGCGGCCAGGGCGTGTACGTCCGGCACCTGTCGCGCGAACTGGCCGCGCTCGGCCACCAGGTCGAGGTGATCGGCGCGCAGCCCTACCCCGTGCTGGACGCGGTCGGCGAGGGCGTGACGCTCACCGAGCTGCCGAGCCTCGACCTGTACCGCCAGCCCGACCCCTTCCGCACCCCGAAGCCGGGGGAGTACCGCGACTGGATCGACGCGCTGGAGGTCGCCACCATGTGGACCGGCGGCTTCCCCGAGCCGCTCACCTTCAGCCTGCGGGCCCGCCGCCATCTGGCCGCCCGGCGCGCCGACTTCGACGTGGTCCACGACAACCAGACCCTCGGCTACGGGCTGTTGGGCCTGCCGCTGCCGCTGGTCACCACGATCCACCACCCCATCACCGTGGACCGTCGGCTGGAGCTGGAGGCGGCGGCGGACTGGAAGCGCCGGCTGTCGGTACGCCGCTGGTACGGCTTCACGCGGATGCAGAAACGGGTCGCGCGGCGGCTGCCGTCGGTGCTGACCGTCTCCGGCTCCTCCCGCCAGGAGATCGTCGAGGACCTGGGGGTGCGGCCGGAGCGCATCCGCGCGGTGCCGATCGGCGCCGACGCCCGGCTGTTCTCGCCCGACCCCGCGGTGCCCGAGGTGCCCGGCCGGATCGTCACCACCTCCAGCGCCGACGTGCCCCTCAAGGGCCTGGTCTTCCTGGTCGAGGCGCTCGCCAAGCTGCGCGCGCAGCGGCCGGACGCGCATCTGGTCGTGGTCGGGTCCCGGCCGCGGAAGGGCCCGGTGGCCGACGCGATCACCGCGTTCGGCCTGGCGGACGCGGTCGACTTCGTCAAGGGCATCTCCGACCAGGAGCTGGTGGACCTGATCCGCAGCGCCGAGGTGGCCTGCGTGCCCTCGCTCTACGAGGGCTTCTCGCTGCCCGCCGCGGAGGCGATGGCCACCGGCACCGCGCTGGTCGCCACCACCGGCGGCGCGATCCCCGAGGTGGCCGGGCCCGACGGGCAGACGTGCCTGGCCGTGCCGCCGGGCGACGCGGGCGCGCTGTGCCAGGCGCTGGAACGGGTGCTGTCCGACCCGCAGCTGCGCCGGCGCATCGCCGCGGCCGGGCGCGAGCGGGTGCTGGCCCGCTTCACGTGGGCGCGGGCCGCCCAGTCCACCGCGGAGCTGTACCGCGAGGCGATCGCCGAGCAGCGGCCGGCGCGCGGCGCGGCGGGCGCGGCGGCCGGGACCGGCACCGGGACCGCGCGCACCGGGGGGACCGCCGGGACCGCGCGTACTGCGGGGACCGCCGCGCCTGCCGCCGGGACCGCGCGTCCTGCCGGGACCGCACCTGCCGCCGGGACCGCACGTCCCGCCGAGACCGCGCCTGCCGCCGGGACCGCGCGCACTGCCGGGACCGCCGGGTCTGCCGATACCGTTGATGCCACCGGTGCCGTCGATACCACCGGCGCCGCCGGAAGCGTGGGGAGCAACCGCTGATGCTGACCGTCGACTTCGCCCGCTTCCCGCTCGCCGCCGGCGACCGGGTGCTCGACCTGGGCTGCGGCGGCGGCCGGCACGCCTTCGAGTGCTACCGGCGCGGCGCCCGCGTCGTGGCGCTGGACCGCGACGGCGACGAGATCCGCGAGGTCGCCAAGTGGTTCGCGGCGATGAAGGAGGCCGGCGAGGCGCCGCAGGGCGCGTCCGCGGTCGCGATGGAGGGCGACGCGCTCCGTCTGCCGTTCCCCGACGAGAGCTTCGACGTCGTCATCATCTCCGAGGTGATGGAGCACATCCCGGATGACAAGGGCGTGCTCGCCGAGATGGTCCGGGTGCTGCGCCCCGGCGGCCGGATCGCGGTGACCGTGCCGCGCTACGGCCCGGAGAAGGTCTGCTGGGCGCTGTCCGACGCCTACCACGAGGTCGAGGGCGGCCACATCCGCATCTACCGGGCCGACGAGCTGCTGGAGCGCATCCGCGAGGCCGGCCTGGTGCCGTACGGCACGCACCACGCGCACGGCCTGCACGCGCCGTACTGGTGGATCAAGTGCGCGGTCGGCGTGGACAACGACAAGGCGCTGCCGGTGAAGCTGTACCACAAGCTGCTGGTGTGGGACATCATGAAGCGCCCGCTGGCCACCCGCATCGCCGAGCAGGCGCTCAACCCGCTGATCGGCAAGAGCTTCGTCGCGTACGCCACCAAGCCGCACCTGCCGCGGACCGGGGCCGGAACCGGGTCGACGGACGAGGCCGCGGGAGCCGCAGGAGCCGCCGACGCAGCCGCCGACACCCGCACCGACGCTGACACCGACGCCGCCGCGGGTCCCGCCAGGTGACGCCGTCCAGCAGGGGCCGGGGCCGCACCGAGCGCCTGGCGCTGCCCGGCGTGCTCACCGCCGAGCAGGCCGCCGCCACCGTCGCGGCCGTCGCGGGCGTCCAGCGCGAGGACGGCGCGATCCCGTGGTTCCGCGGCCACCACCTCGACCCGTGGGACCACGTCGAGTCCGCGATGGCGCTGGACGCGGCGGGCGAGCACGCGCGCGCCGAGGCCGCGTACGCCTGGCTGGCCCGGCACCAGAACCCCGACGGCTCCTGGTACGCCGGATACCAGGACGGCGACCCGCAGCGGCCCACCGACCTGGACCGGGAGACCAACTTCTGCGCCTACGTGGCGGTGGGCGTCTGGCACCACTATCTGGCCACCGGCGACGAGGCGTTCACCGACCGGATGTGGCCGGTGGTGCACGCCGCGGTGGAGTTCGTGCTCGCGCTGCAGCAGCCCGGCGGCCAGATCGGCTGGAAGCGGGAGGCCGGCGGTCGCCCGGTCGCCGACGCGCTGCTCACCGGCTCCGCCTCGGTGCACCAGGCGCTGCGCTGCGCCCTGGCGCTCGCCGAGCTGCGTGAACAGCCGCAGCCCGACTGGGAGTTGGCGACCGGTGCGCTGGGCCACGCGGTGGCCGAGCACCCGGAGCGCTTCCTGGACAAGTCCCGCTACTCGATGGACTGGTACTACCCGGTGCTCAGCGGCAGCCTGCGCGGGCCGCGGGCGCTGCGCCGCATCGAGGAGGGCTGGGACCGCTTCGTGGTGCCCGGCCTGGGCGTGCGCTGCGTGCTGCCCAACCCGTGGGTGACCGGCGGCGAGAGCGCCGAACTCGCCCTAGCGCTGTGGGCGGTGGGGGAGAGCGAGCGCGCGGTGCGGGTGCTGGCCGACATGCAGCACCTGCGCGCGGAGGACGGCCTGTACTGGACCGGGTACGTCTTCGAGGACCAGGCCGTCTGGCCGGTGGAGCGGACCTCGTGGACCGCGGCGGCGCTGCTGCTCGCGGTGGCCGCGCTCGGGGGGACGAGGCGACCACCGCGGTCTTCGGAGCCCGGCGGCTGCCGGCGGGACTGGCGCCGGACTGCTGCTGAGCGGTGTGCCGCGGCGGGACGTACGGCCGCGGGGCGGGACTTGCAGCGGTGTGCGTGGCGGCGACGTGCGTCCGCGCGGGGATCAGGCGCGGTTGACCCGGCCCGCCACCAGGTGGGCGACGATCAGGTAGATCACCGCGGGCAGGCCGTAGTTGAGCACGGTCCGCCACTTGGCGTTGTCCGGTGTGAACAGGTCCCTGGACCATCCGGCGAGCCAGTCCGCCGCGTGGTGCACCCAGTTGACCAGGTCGTTCGCCCGGTTCGCGTCGAATACGAAGAACACGATCCACAGGATGAGGATCAGAGCAGCGATGTCCGCGGCGATCATGATGACCGCCGCTGCGGGGTTTCCGCTATACCGTCTGGCCATGCCCATCGCCTTGCCCGGCCGCGGTGGTTGAAACTCCGCGGCATGCGTGCCGGGTACGCCGACGGCGGTGGTCCGCCCCGCGGTTGCGGGGCGGACCACCGCCGTCGAGCGAGGGGCCTCAGCCGCGCTGGATGCCGCTGCTGTCCTGGAGGACGCCGCGGCGGCCGTCCTGGGTCTGGGCGATGAGCGACTGGCCGCGCTGGTCGACGGCCAGGTACCAGGTGCCCGGGGTCAGTTCGGCGATCTGACCGCCGCTGCCGTCCTCGGCGTAGAGCGGACGCGGCACCGGCACCGCGAACCAGAACGCGCTGAAGTCCGCGGCCGGCGCCTGGGCCGGAGCGGCGGCCTGCTGCGGCGCGGCACCGTACGGCGCGGCGCCCCCCGCGTACGCCGGGTCGACGGACTGCGCGCCACCGGGGTAGCCGTAGCCGGCCTGCTGCGGCGCGCCGTACGGCTGCTGGCCGCCCACGCCGTACGGCTGCGGCGCGGCCGGCCGCGGAGCGCCGACCAGCGGCGCCTGGAGCGCCGGCAGCCGGCTGGACAGCGGCGCGACCACGGCGATGACCAGCCCGAAGATCAGCGTCAGCCAGTTGCCCACCTTCTTGTCCACGCCGTCGGGGTTGACGAACAGCGTCGACCACACCGCGGTCCAGCCGACGAAGATCGAGAGCGCGACGGTCCACTGCTCCAGCGACAGACCGAGCAGCTGGCGGCCGGTGAACTGCCCGGACTTGGCGGCGATCAGCGCTGCCGCGGCGATGAGGGCGGCGAGCGTCACCGACGGCAGGATCGGGAAGTAGTCCGAGTGCCACAGGTTCCGCGACTGCTCCTGGCCGGTGAAAGGATTCTTGCCACCGAAGAACGGCAGGAACGAAGCGATCAGGAGCAGCACCGCTGCTCCGATCACCGCGCCGTCTCCTCGGGTCAGGGAGCGGATGTTCACGTCAGGTCCTGTCCTTTGTCAGTTCGGTTCGTTCGCTCGGACGCCGTACCGGCATCGGGTGGTTCTGGGCGGTGCCCCATGGTACGGGCGTGATCTTGCGGTGGGGGCGGAGTGCGGGCAATGGTGCACGATCCATACCGGACCGCTACACCCCTGTCACCTCGGTCGCCCCGGTCACCTCTTCCCTTCGAGGCCGGGTCACCTCTTCCCTTCGAGGAAGGCGGTGAGGCCGTCGGCGATCCCCTCAGCAGCGTCCTGCCGCCAGGCCGGATCCGTCAACGACGCGGCGTCGCGGGCATTGCGCATGTTCCCGCACTCGATGAAGACCTTCGGCACGGTCGACAGGTTGAGGCCGCCGAGGTCGCCGCGCACGGTCAGTCCGGTGCCGCCGCCGAGGTAGTCGGCGAAGGGCTCCTTGGTCGCCGCGGCGAAGTGCGACCGCAGCGTGGTGGCGAGCAGCAGCGAGGGCGCGGCGATCTTCCGGGTGTCCGCGGCGCCCTCGTGCAGCGACTTGGGCGCGATCACGTGGAAGCCGCGGTCGGCCGCGGGGGCGCCGTCGGCGTGGATGGACAGCGCCGCGTCGGCGTGCGCCCGGTTGCCGATCTCGGCCCGCTCGGTCACGCAGGGCCCGTACGGGCGGTCGCCGTCGTGCGTGAGCACCACGGTGGCGCCGCGCGCCCGCAGCAGCGCCCGCACCCGGCGGGAGACGTCGAGGGTGTACCGGGCCTCGGGGTAGCCGGCGTCGGTCTCGGTGCCGGTGGTGTCGCACTCCTTGCGGGCGGTGCCGATGTCCACGAGCTTGTTGATCTCGGCGACGTGCTTGGCGTTGTCCGGGTTGTGGCCGGGGTCGAGAACGACGACCTTGCCGGACAGCGGAAGCGTTTTTGCAGACGCGCCGCCGGTCGCCGGGGGCGTCCGCGCGGTGGCGGACCCGGGGGAGCCTGCCGGGGACGTCGAGCCGGTCGCGGCGCCGGACGGGTCCGTGCCGGGGCCGCCCGTCGAGCCGCCTGTCGAGCCGCCTGTCGTGCCGTCCGCGCCCGCGTCCGCGCCGCCGCCGGCCCGGTCCGCGGAGTCCGCGCCCGCCGCCGCGGCGGAGTGCGAGCCGTCGCCGCCGGCGGCCGAACAGCCCGCGAGACAGACCGCCACCGCCACCGCCGCCATCGCCGTACGGGCGAGGAAGACGGGACCGCACCGGCCGCCCCCGCGTGACTCGTTGCTGAACACGCCCGCGACTCTATAGGCCGGGTGCGCCGGATCGCACGGTCCGCGTCCGGTTCGTCCCGGTGCGGGCCCCCGCCGCACGCGCCGCCCGCACGGACGGTGACGTTCCGCGACGGGCGGGCGGCGCCGGCGCCGCCCGCCTCAGAGCACCGGCGTGCCCGGCAGCCGGCGCAGCACCCGCAGCGAACCGGTGGCCGACTCCTCGCGGAAGGCCCCGCGGTCCAGCGCGCGCCGGTAGAGGCGGTAGGGGGCCTGGCCGCCGTCCGCCGGGTCGGGGAACACGTCGTGCACCACCAGCAGGCCGCCCTCGGCGAGCAGCGGCGCCCAGCCCTCGTAGTCCGCGCGCGCGTGCTCGTCGGTGTGGCCGCCGTCGACGAAGACCAGGCCGAGCGGCTGCCGCCACACCCGCGCCACCTGCGGCGAGCGGCCCACGACCGCGATCACGTGCTCCTCGAGACCGGCCGCGTGCAGCGTCCTGCGGAACGTCGGCAGGGTGTCCATCCGCCCGGTGACCGGATCGACCAGCGACGCGTCGTGGTACTCCCAGCCGGGCTGCTGCTCCTCGCTGCCGCGGTGGTGGTCCACGGTGACCGCGACCGTGCCGGCCGCGCGCGCCGCGTCGGCCAGCAGGATCGTGGAGCGCCCGCAGTACGTGCCGACCTCCAGCAGCGGCAGCCCGAGCCCGGCCGCCTCGCGCGCCGCCGCGTACAACGCCAGGCCCTCGTCGCGCGGCATGAACCCCTTGGCGGCCTCGAACGCCGCGAGCACGTCGGTCATGCGCCCACCCTAGGCGTTCCCCAGGCGCTGACCTGCGTCCGCTCCGCCGCCGGTCGTAGGACCGCGGACCGGCCGGGTCCGGCAATATTCCGGATGTCCCGCGGGCGCCCGCCCCGGCAGCATGGGGGCATGAGCGAACTCCTGGGACAGCGCACACCCACCGGGCGACGGGCCGGCGGGCGGCCCGCGCCGCCGGCCTGGGCGGTGCTGCTCGCGGTGTGCGCCGGGCAGTTCCTCGTGGTGCTGGACGTGTCGGTGGTCAACGTCGCGCTGCCGTCCATACGTTCCAGCCTCGGCATGGGCGAGACCGGCCAGCAGTGGGTGGTCAACGCCTACGCGCTCACCTTCGCCGGCTTCCTGCTGCTGGGCGGGCGGGCCGCGGACCTCTTCGGCCGCAAGGCCGTCTTCCTCACCGGGCTCGGCCTGTTCACCGCGGCCAGCCTGGCCGGCGGGCTCGCGCAGAGCCCGTGGATGCTGATCACCGCCCGCGCGGTGCAGGGCCTGGGCTCCGCGGTGCTCGCGCCGACCACCCTCGCGATCCTCACCACCTCCTTCCCCGAAGGGCCCGCGCGGACCCGGGCGATCGGCACCTGGACCGCGGTCGGCGCGGGCGGCGGCGCGGCCGGCGGCCTGGTCGGCGGGCTGCTCACCGACTACGCGTCCTGGCGCTGGGTGCTGCTGGTCAACGTGCCGGTCGGCGCGGTCGTGCTCGCCGCCGCCGTCTACTACCTGACCGAGAGCCGCGTCGGCGGCGCGCGCCGGCTGGACGTGCCGGGCGCGGTCCTGGTCACCGGCGGTGTCGCGGCGCTCGCGTACGGCATCGCGGAGAGCGAGTCGCACGGCTGGTCCTCGGCGCACTCGGTGCTGCCGCTGGTCGCCGGCGCGGTGCTGCTCGCGGTGTTCACCGCGGTGGAGGCGCGCAGCGCGACGCCGCTGATGCCGCTGCGGCTGCTGGCCGTACGGTCGGTGTCCGCGGCGAACGCGGTGCTCCTGGCCAGCGGCGCGGCGACCTTCGCCACCTGGTACTTCCTCTCCCTGTACATGCAGAACGTGCTGCACTACAGCCCGGTGAGGGCGGGCCTGGGCTTCCTGCCGCACACCGTCGCGATCATCGCCGGGTCCAAGCTGGCGCCGCGGCTGATGGCGCGGGTGGACGCGCGGCTGATCGGCGCGGCCGGCGGGCTGATCGGGGCGGCCGGGCTGTTCTGGCAGAGCCGGCTGACGGTGGACGGCGGCTACCTCGGCGCGATCGCCGGACCCGGCGCGGTGACCATGTTCGGCGCGGGGCTGCTGATGACGCCGATCGCGGCGGCGGCCACGTCCGGGGTGCCGATGGGCGAGCAGGGCCTGGTCTCCGGGCTGCTCAACACCTCGCGGCAGCTGGGCGGCGCGCTCGGCCTGACGATCCTGGCGACGTCCGCGGTCAGCAGGACCGCCTCCCGCGCCCACGGCGGCGCGGCGCCGCTGTCCGCGCTCACCTCCGGCTACTCGCTGGCGTTCCTGCTCGGCGGGATCTTCCTCGCGGCGGGCAGTTGCCTGATCGGCCTGCTGCCGCGCCCCCGGAGGTAGCCGGCCGGCCGCCGTTCGTACGCCGTACGGGCCCGCCGCCGGCGTGGGCGCTCGTACGCCGGTGCGCGTCCGCGCGCCGGGTCGGGCAAGGGTGCTCCCGGTACGGTGGCGATGCGCAGACGTACGGAACGGGGGCCGGTGTGAGGGGCGACAAGGACGGCGCGGGCGGGACGGCGGAGTTCGCGGACGGGACGGGGGGTGTCGCGGGCGGAACGGCGGAGTTCGCGGGCGCGGCCGCGGCGATGGGCGGGAGCGCGGCCGGGGGCGGGGCCGGGAGCGCGGCCGGGGCGCCGGCATCGGCCCCCGCGGCGGAGGAGACGCGCCGCGGGACGTGGTGGCGGTGGCGCGAACCGGTCGACTTCGAGCAGGAGATCGAACGGCTCAAGGCCCCGGACGGCGGCGCGCTGCTGCCGTGGCTGCTGATGGCGATCGGCCCGGCCACCGACATCGGGCAGGGCGACGCTGCGCCGGCCTGGCTCGCGGCGACCGGACTCGCGCTGTTCTGCGTGCTGTACGTCGCCACGGTCCGCGCGGCGTTCGGTGAGCGGCTGCGCTCGGGCCCGGTGCCGGCGCGGCTGCTGGGCGCGCTCGCGGCGACCGCGCTCGCCCTGGCGATCGGCTACGGCGGCGACTTCACACTGCTGTTCGTGCTGGTCTCGCTCTGCGTGGGCAGCGTCTCGCGCGGCAGGCGCACCCTCGGGCTGATGCTGGTGCCGCTGAGCGCGACGGCCGGCCTGATCGCGGGCCTGCACCACGAGGGGTTCTGGAGCACGGCCGGGCTGGCGTACGGGACGTTCCTGTCCGGCCTGGTCGTCTCGGTGATCATCACCCTGTTCCACGCGGTGGCCCGGCTGAAGGAGACGCGGCAGGAGCTGGCGCGGGCCGCGGTGGCGCGGGAGCGGCTGCGGTTCTCCCGCGACCTGCACGATCTGCTCGGGCACACGCTGTCGGTAATCGTGGTGAAGTCCGAGGCGGCGCAGCGGATCGCGCCGCGTGACGTGGACGCGGCGCTCGCGCAGGTCGCCGACATCGAGACGGTCGGCCGCCAGGCGCTCACCGAGATCCGTGAGGCGGTCACCGGCTACCGCGAGGGCAGCCTGGCCACGGAGTTGGCGCGGGCGCGGTCGGCGCTCGCCGCGTCCGACATCGATCTCGTGGTGCGCGCGTCGGGACGGCCGCTGCCGGCGGCGGGGAGGAGCTGTTCGGCTGGGTGCTGCGGGAAGGGGTGACGAACGTGGTGCGGCACAGCGGGGCGAGGCGGGTGGTCGTCGAACTGCGCGTCGCCGAGGACCGCGCGGAGCTGTCGGTCGCGGACGACGGATGCGGCGCGGAGCCGGCCCGCCCGGCCGCGCCGCACGCCCCGGCGGGCGTCGGCACGGACCTCCGGGGACGCGTGGGCACGGGCCTGCGCGGCCTCACCGAGCGCCTCACCGCCGCCGGCGGCACCCTGCGCACCACGTCCTCCCCCGAGGGCTTCACCCTCACCGCGACGCTGCCCCTGCCCTGACACCGGACGCCGGTCGCCGGGTCGCTCGGCGCTCGGCGCGGAGGACGTGGTGGCCGCGAAGTGCTCGGCCGATCAGAGGGCTGACCGGTAGAAGATCTTCCCGTCCTTCGGCTCGACGCCCAGCGCTTTGTAGAAGGCGAGGGCGGCCGGGTTGTCGCTGTCGGCGGTCCATTCGATGCGGGAGCAGCCGGCAGCGGCAGCGGCGTGCCGGAGTTCGGCCATGAGGGCCCGGGCGACGCCGCGACGCCTGGCGCTCTCGCGGACGTACAGCTCCTTGAGGTACAGCGAAGTGTCGGCTCCTGCGGCGGGCCACAGGTAGGAGTACGACGCGAGGCCGAGCACGCTGTCACCGTCGCGGGCCAGGAGGACCGTTGCCGCAGGCCGCTCGCCGAACAGCGCGCGGCGGATCTGCTCGGCGTCCGCCGGGGCCGCATCGCCGCCGTAGTACGCCTCGATCTCGCCGAGCATCACGGACAGCTCTCCGATGTCCGCCTCTGCCGCCTTGCTGATCCGCATCACGTCACCTGCTCCTCACCCCGATGGCAGTGCCAGAACTTCGCGCAGCGCCTTGATCTCCAGCGTTTTCCGAGCCTCGGGCACCTTATCCGCGACATCCCGCGCCCGATAGATGATCAATGCTGTGCGGTGTTGCTCCGGGAGGTTCACGACCGTGGTGAGCGCCTGGTCGGCAGCCGAGGCGGGATCACCGCTGACGGCAGCGCACATGGCTTGGTCCAGGTGGACCAAGGCCCGGTCCATGTGGTCGGAGCGGGGGTACAGGTGGAGCGCGCGGGTCAGCTCCTCGTTCGCGCGGTCGGTGTCCCCAAGGTGGGTCCAAGCGTTGCCGGAGTGAAAGGCGAACTGCGCCTCCGAGTATCCGAACGCGGATTCCGTCCGTTCCGCTTCCGGGAGCCTGTCCAACGCGGTTCTGCCGCCGGCCAGGGCATCGGTGGCCGCGTCGGCGTCGTGGAGCAACGCGTGGGCGCGTGCCTCCAGCGGCGCGGCCAGAGCGGGCCCCACGCAGGGCAGTGCGTCGGCCCAGTGCTGCGCACGCAACGCCAACTCGACCGCGCCGTAGAGATCGCCGCTGTAGTAGAGCTGGTACGCCTCCTGCGCGTACATCCATGACAGGGTGGCGCGGTCCTCCGCGGAGGCGGCTACGGCCCGGCCGGTCCGCCACCAGCTCCTGGACCGCTCGTCGCCGAGCTTGAGCAGCGTCAGGGCCACCAGGCCGGACATGCGTGCAGCAGCGACGGCCAGCCTGCGGCGCACGGGTTCGGACTGCCGCCCGCTCATCAGCAGTCGGAGATCGCCGAAGTCGGCCAACAGCTCAGGGAGAAGCTCGGCTTCCGGCCGATAACGGGTTGCCCGGCCGTGGCGTTCCACCGCCCATTCCACCTCGTCCAGGCCCACGCCCGACAAAGGGCCTGCTACGAGCGACTCTTGAAGGCCGCGTTGGAGCGCGTCAGCCCGTTCGAGCGGGAGGGGCCGGCTTCGGACTCGGCCAGCGCGACCAGCGCGCCTTTCGCGCTGAGCGCACGGTCGATCGCCGCCACGATGTCCGGGCTGGGCTTCCGTCTTCCGTTCTCCAGGTCGGAGACGTAGCTCTTGCTGCAATTCGCCAATTGTGCAACGTCACGCAGGGATCGACCGCCGCGTAAGCGCTTGAGCGCTTGCCCGAACGACTCGGCCATGAGTCCTCCGTTGTCCGCTGTGTCCGCAGCGCAGCGGACACGTGCGGACGCCTCACCACTACACCGGGTCTGTCTCACGAGGAACGCTACCTGTGTCGGGGCTTGCGTAGTACCGCCCTGACGAAACTGCATCAGACCCCCGCGACCGCGTGAACGGCCCGGGGGCGTGGACAACCTGAAAGGGCAGGCTGACATGGGTGAGCGTAACGGGCGCTGTGCGGGGCGGGTGAGGGTCGACTGCGACGCTCGCACGTCGGACGCCGGCGCGGAGCGGGTGGGCGTCGGGAAGGTCGCGCGGTGAACGCCAGGTTGCTGCCGTGGACCGGCGAGGACGGCAAGCCGGCGTACCTGGTGGACGACAGCGGTCGGGCGTCGCTGATCTCGCGAATGGCCGACAACTTGGAGGCCGTGCAACTCGGGATGGGTCAGGAGTTGGTCGGCTACGCGAAGGCGACGCTGGAGAACACCGACGCTCCCGAACGTGAGCTGAGGCACGTGATCACCTGCCTGATCGGCTCGCTGGAGGACGCGTTGCGAATCGCCGCCAGTCGCGGCGACCGGCTGCCGCCGGTGGACGACGAGGAACAGGGCATGTCGGAGCTGGCGCAGGCCGTGGTGAATCGAGAGATCGCCCGGCGCAGCGGCGTCGTCACGGCGACCGTGCACAACGTGAGGACTGGTGGGGCCCGATGACCGAGACCATGGTGACGGCGATCTCCGTACCGCCAACGGCGGTTGGCGGCGGTGGTGACTGGTGCATCGCGACGAGCGACGGGGATGTGGCGGTCCGCGGCTATCTGCCTGGCTGGGCGGAGGAGGACCCGAGTAGGACGGGTGTCGCGCCGCAGTTGCTCGGCAAGCTGCTGGCGGACGTGCACCACCGCCGGGACTTCGGCGGGGAGTCGGCGGTGGTCGCCTTCGCCAGTGACCCGCCGGGGCCGATGGTCGTCTTCGGGGTGACCGTCGACTGCCGGCCGTTCGCCGAGGAGGATCAGTCGCGGGTGCCGGTCGTCGACGTGCAGATCGTGGACGACTTCTGGTTCAGGGACCTCGACCCCGAGGGTGTGAGCGTGGTTGCCGCGCTGCTGCGGGCCCAGGCCGACCGGCTCGAACAGCAGGTGCGTCCCGCGCTGGTCGCCGCCCGCGACGACTGGCAGCGCAACCACCGAACGCACTAGCGGGTACGCCCGCGCCGCATCTCGCCGCGCCCCCGCTCGGACTGATCCAACCCGAGCGGGGGCGCCGCGCTGCGTAGTACGGCAGGCATCGCGGTTGGTCGGTGCCGGATGCCGACACGTCACTTCCTGCCCCGAGGGCAGCGGGACGGTCCGGTGGCGTACGGCCAGGGGGGAGTCAGGGGCGAGGCGGCTTACGGGAAATGTCTCAGCTTCGTATCAGCGGCGACACGCCGGGCCGACCGGGTGATCACGCCGACGGCCGCTTCGTTAGACTCGCCGTGGTCGCGCATCCGGGCACCCGGTGTGACCGAGGCCCGGTGCGGCCTGGTCACGGTACGGGCCGACCCCACTCCCGCGCGCGTTGATACGGCGTACGCCGGTGCGTCGTTGTCCGTTTCCGTCTGCCACCGGTACATCCACGGGGAGAGCACCTCATGTCCGAGAATTCGATGTCGCAGCGCGCGGAGGAAGAGGTCGGCGGGCGCCACCGCGGTGCCGCGGCGCCCACGGAGGAGTCCGAAAACGTCGCGCCCCACGGGCGCCACCGGCGTCCCGAGGAATCCTGAACCGCGCCGGGCGAACAGCCCGGTTTCGTCAGCGCAGATGAGGCGCGGCCGTCGCAACGGCCGCGCCTCATCCGTCTTTTCGCCGAGGGTGTCGCCGGGCTCGCCGCCCGGACCACGGCTCACCGGCGCGTGGGGGCGCCCGCGCGGGCCCGCGACCAGGCGTTCCACAGCCGGGCGTACGGGCCGTCCGCCGCGGCGAGTTGCGTGTGCGTACCGGATTCGGCGACACGTCCCGCGACCAGCACCACGATCCGGTCGGCGTCGACCGCCTGGGTCAGGCGGTGCGCGACGAGGACCGCGGTGCGTCCGCGCAGCGCCCGGTCGGCGGCGCGTTCCAGGGCGCGCGCACCGGCGCTGCCGGCGTCCGCGGTCGCCTCGTCCAGGACCGCGATCGGCGGGTCGGCCAGCACCAGCCGGGCCAGGGCGAGTTCCTGGGCGCGGGCCGCGGTCAGCCGGTGTCCGCCGCGGCCCACGACCGTGTCCGGCCCGTCGGGCAGCGCGGCCACCCAGCCGGCCGCGCCCACATGTTCCAGCGCCTGCCGCACCTCCTCGTCCGTCGCGTCGGGCCTGGCCAGGCGCAGGCCGTCCGCCAGCGGGCCGGCGAACACGTGGGTCTCCTGCGACAGCAGCACGCACCGCTCGCGCACCCCGCGCGGACCGAGGTCGCGGCAGTCCCTACCGCCGAGCCGGACCGTGCCGGTGTCGGGCGCCACGCGTCCGGCGATGAGTTCGGCCAGCGTCGTCTTTCCCGAGCCGGACGGCCCGACGATCGCGACCCGTTCGCCGGGCGCGACCGCGAGGTCGATGCCGTGCAGCACCGGACGGCCGGGCCGGTACGCGTAGCCGAGCCCCTCCACCTGTACGGCCAGGGCGGCGCCCGGCGACGGGCTCGGGGTGACGGTCGCCGCGAACCCGCCGCGCGGCGCGGGCAGTCGCGGCGTGACGTCCCGCCCGGTCGCGGGCGCGCCGCCGACCGGGACGGCACCTTCCGTCGCCGCGACTGCGCGGGACCCGCCGTCCCCCTCGTCCAGGAGCGTCACGCCAACCATGCGGGAGAACGCGGCGCCCGCGGTCTGCGCCTGGTCGAAGGCGGCCAGCACGGTGTTGAACTGGTTGAACAGCCGGTGGAAGTACAGCGCCGCCGCGGAGGCCGCGCCGACGCTCGCCGCGCCGGCGTCGACCAGCCAGTAACCGGTGGCCAACACCGCTGTCATGCCGACGAGTTCGCCGCCGTTGAGCTTGCCGTAGAAGCGGCGTTGCAGGCCGAAGAGGCGGACGGCCAGCAGGCGCGCGGCGTCCGACCGGGCCCGTACCGCTTCCTGGTGCGCGGCCTCGACGCCCAGCGCCCGTACGGTCGAGGCGCCGCTGACCGAGTCCAGCAGCTGTTGGGCGCGGCGGCCCTCGGCGGCGCGCTCCGCGCGGGCGACCGGGACGACGACCCGTGCGTACCAGCGCACCGCGAGCGCCTGGAGCGGTCCGGCCAGCGCGGCGGCGACGGCGAACCGCCAGTCGAGCAGGCCGAGCGCGACGAGCGTCAGGGCGATGGTGAGCGCGGCTTCCAGCAGCGGGGGCAGCACGTCGCTCGCGGCCTCGTTGACCACCTCGACGTCGCCGGTGGCCCGCGCCACCAGGTCGCCGGTGCCCGCGTCGTCCACCTGCCGGGCCGGCGCGGTCAGCGCCCGGCCGAGCACCTGGGCGCGGATCGCCGCCAGCGTCGACTGCGCGACCTGCGCGACCAGTGCGGTGCCCGCGCCGTTGCACGCCGCCTGGCCGACCGCGGCCGCGGCGACCGCGAGGCAGAGCCGGCCGAGCGTGGCGGCGGAGCCGCGGTCGAGCACCAGGTCCACGACGCGGCCGGCGAGCCACGGGACGCTCAGCCCGACCACCGCGGCGGCCAGCAGCAGCGCCCCGGCGGCCCACGCCCGCGCCCGGTACGGCCGCAGAGCCCGCCGAAGCGCCGCCCGCGCCTCCCGCCCACCCGCGAGCGGCAGCCCGACGCCGGGCACCCCGACGCCCGGCAGCCCGACGCCCGCGTCGGCGGCGGATTCGCTGCCCGCGCCCGGTCGGCCCTCGCGCGTCCTCCCGAGCGCCGTGCCCTCGTCCTCGGCGGCCGAGTCCACGTCGCGGTCGGCGGCCGAGACCGCGGGGTCGCGTGGACCGCCCGCGGTGGCCGGCGGGTTCGCGATCGTCTCGTTTCCCCCGGCCGAACTGCCGTCGTCCACAGCCGGGTTCGGGCCGACGGCGGAGGGCGGGGCCTCGGGGGGTCGGGAGTTCCGGGAGGCGTCGCCGTCGGTGATGGGGTCGGTCATCCGGGGCCGCCCTCTCCTCGTCTGCTGGGTCGTGGTCGTCCGCCGGCGTGGGGCCGCGCGGTGGATCTCCGCCGTACGGACGGCGGTCGGCGCTCGGCGGGGCAGCGGTTCCGCACGGGGCGGGGGCCGCCGGCGTCCACCCGGCCGGCGTGCGGGGACGCGCACACCGACGCCGTCCGCGTGGCGCGCCGCGCGCGGCCCCCTCATACGAGCCCTCATGCGAGCCCTCATGCGAGCCCTCATGCGAGCATCGCCGCGCGGTAGCCGTCGTGGGTGTGCAGGAGGCGGTGGTGGGGGCCGGCGCCCTCGACGCCCTCGGGGCCGATGACGACGACGCGGTCGGTGACCGCGAGCAGCGCGGGGCTGCCGGTGACCAGCAGCGTGGTGCGGCCGGCCCGCAGCGCGGCGAGGCGTTCGGCGATGCGGGCCTCGGTGACGGAGTCCACCGCGGTGGTCGGCTCGTGCAGCACCAGGACGGGCGGGTCGGCGGCCAACGCGCGGGCCAGCGCGACCCGTTGGCGCTGACCGCCGGAGAGCAGCGCGCCCGCCTCGCCGACCGGCGAGTCCGCGCCGTCCGGCAGCGAGGCGGCGACCTCGTCGGCCGCGGCGGCGTCCATCGCGGCGGCCACCGCCGCCTCGTCGCGGGCGGCGGCGGTGACGTTGTCCCGCAGGGAGCCGCTGAAGAGCACGCCGTCGTGCTCGGCGACGAGGATCGCGGCGCGTACCGCGGCCGGCTCGACGGCGGTGAGCGGGACGCCGTCCAGCGCGATGCGTCCCTCGGGCGGGTCGGCGCGGCGGCCGAGGTAGTCCAACAGGTCGGCGGTCGCGGGCTCGTCGGCGAGGACCAGGCCGACGAGTTCGCCGGGCGCCACCCGCAGGTCCACCGGGCCGAGACCGCCGATGCGCAGCCCCGTGACGTCGAGCGCGGGGGCCGCCTCCCGGTCGCGGGCCGGGGCGGGGCCGCCGCCGGCGACCAGCGGCGGCGCGTCCAGGACGTCCGCGAGCCGGCGCGCGGAGGCGCGGGCGCGCGCGGCCATCGCAGTGGCGTGGGTGATCACGTTGAACGGCCCGACGAGGAACTGCGTCATGGTGACGGCGGTGACGAACTGCCCGACGGTGATGCTGCCGTGCAGCGCCATGCGGCCGGCGACCAGCGCGACCAGCGCGACGAAGACGCCGGTCACGGCGAGCACGGCGGCGGCGCGCAGGGCGTTCAGCCGGGCGGCGCGGACCGCGGCGTCGCGCGAGGCGTCGCTGGCGCGCCGGTAGCGGGCGGCGGCCACCCGCTCGGCGCCGATGCCGCGCAGCACCCGCAGCCCGGCCATCAGGTCGGCCGCGGTGCCCGCGGCGCGGGCGGCGGCGGCCTGTTCCGCGCCGCTGCGGCGGATCAGCGGCGCGGCCACGGCGCGGCTGACCAGGACGACGGGGACCAGGCCGGCGATGACGAGCAGGCCGAGGGCGACGGAGGTGAGGAAGAGGATCACGGCGGCGGCGACGATCGCGCCCAGCGCGCCGGCGGCGAACCACACCGCCGCGTTCATCATGCTCACGCGGCCGGCGTCGGAGGTGGCGGTGGACAGCAGTTCGCCGGAGGCGCCCGCGCGGCCGGGCAGTCCGCCGGGGGCGAGCACGCGGGCGGTGACGGCGAGCCGCAGGTCGTGCTCGGCGGCCTCGGCGGCGCCCTTGGCCAGCCGTCCGCCGATCCGCATCGAGCCGGACAGGACCAGGAAGAGCAGCGCGAGCCCGACGACGGACCACACCATGGCGTGCCCGCTGCCGGTCCTCACCGCTCGGTCGACGATCAGGCCGATCGCCAACGGGACGGCGGCTTCGGCGGCTTGGTGGACCACGCACAGCGCGCAGGCGAGCAGGAGGGTGCCGCGGCGCTCGGCCAGCGCGCGGCGGACGAGCGCGCGGGCGCGGGCGTCGCGCGTCCGCGAATGGTGCGTCGAGTCGCCCGCCGTCCGGGCGTCGCGCGTCCGCAAACGGTGCGCCGAGTCGCCCGCCGTCCGGGCGTCGCGCCGTGCTCGGGTCAGCGCCCGCATGGGTCCCTCCCTCTCCTCGCGGTGGCGGCGTCCGCTGGCCCTCGCCACCGGGCGGGCTGCGCGGGCGCCGGGCCGGGATGCGCCGGACGCACCCTCTGTACGAACCCCCCGTAGGTTCGGTTAGCCTTGCCTAACTTGCACGGGCTGACCGTACTACGGCCGGGCCCGTCCACGTCACCCCGCCCTGCCCTGATCCGCTCTCACCTGCCCTGATCCGGCCCGCCCCCACGCCGCGCCGCACCCGCTCCCGTCCCCTGCTGCACCCGCCCCCTGCCACGCGCGCCCGAGCGCCCGTGCCCAGCCCCGCCCCAACCCCCCCGCGCCCCTGTTCGTCCAAGATCCCCTGTTCGGAGAGGCCCGCACCGTGACCAGACAGCCGCTTCCTTCCGTTCCTCCCGCCGCCGTTCCCCCCGCCGCTCCCGCCCGCGGCGCCTCGCCCGTCGTCGCCTTCGACCGCGCGCGGCTGGGCCGGCGCGGCTTCCTGCTCGGGGCCGCCGGCGCCGCCCTCGCCCTGACCGGCTGCTCCTCGGACGACGACGGCAAGGGCGGCGCCGAAGACGGTACGAAGAACGCCGAGGGCGGCGCCACCGCCTCCGCGGGAGCCACCGCGAGCACGGACGCCGCCGCCTTCCCGGTCACCGTCGCGGGCAAGGAGGGAACGGTCAAGGTGACATCGGCGCCCAAGCGCGTCGCGGCCTGCGGCTACCTGCGCGACACCGACCTCGCGCTCGCGCTCGGCGCCCCCCTCGTCCTCGCCACCAAGAACGCCGTGTTCCCCAGCGGGTTGGCGCCCTGGCAGAAGCCGACCACCGACCCGGAGCTGGTCGACAGCACCAAGGGACTGCCGTTCGAGAAGATCGCCGCCGCCGCGCCGGACCTGATCCTGGCCGCCGACGACTACCAACTCGCCGACGACTACGCCACGTTGAGCCACCTCGCGCCGACGCTCAGCTACCGCAGGGGAGTCGGCCAGGACAGCTGGCAGGACATGGCCGCCCGGACCGGCCAGGTCCTCGGCAAGCGCGCCCAAGCCGAAGCGCTGGTCGCCCGCGTGCAGGCGAAGATCGCCGCGGTGCACGCCCAGCACCCCGAACTCCAGGGCAAGACCTTCACATTCGGCCCGGTCTCCGGCGGCGAGGCGTTCACCATCAAGAGCCCCACCGACGCGAGCGCGGTGTTCTTCAGCCAGCTCGGCATGACCCTCGCGCCGCAGGTCACCTCGCTGCCGGACTCGGCGACGCCCGGCCGCGCCGCCATCTCCCGGGAGCGGCTGGACCTGTTGGACGCCGACGTGGTCATCCTCACCTTCGCCACCGAGCCGGAGCGCAAAAGCTTCGAGGCGCAGCCGCTGTTCAGGAAGCTGAAGGCGGTGCGGCGCGGCTCGTACCTCGCGCTGGACATGCCGACCGCCATCGCCGTGGCCTTCCCCTCGGTGCTGAGCCTGCCGTACGGGCTGGACGCGGTGGTGCCCAAGCTGGCCGCGGCGGCCGGGCGCGGTGCCTGAGCGGAACGGCGCGTCGCCGGACGCGCAGACCGACCGGCCTCTCGCGCCGGACGCGCAGACCGACCGGCCCCCGGCGCCGGGCAGCCGAGCCGGCACGCGGCCGGACGCGCCGGACGCGCCGGACGCCCCGCACGCGCCGGACGCCCCGCACACGCCGCGCACCCCGGACCCCGCGCGTGACCTCGCCGAGCTGCAGGCCCCGGTGGCCGGCCGGGTCACCGCCGCGGCCGTGCTCCAAGCGCTCACCACCGTGCTGTCGGTCGCCCCGATGGTCGCCGTCGTCGAGATCGGCCGGCGGTTGCTCGACGGCGGCGACGGCCGCGACGCCGGCGTGGGCGGCGACGCCGGCGTCGGCGGCGACGGTCGCTACGACCACGTGTGGGCCATCGCCTGGACCGCCGTGGCGCTGCTGGCCGCGCGCCTGCTGCTCCACCTGCTCGCCGGCGTCCTCAGCCATCTCGTGGACGCCGACCTGGCCGCGGACCTGCGTCGCCGGCTCGCCGACCACCTGGCGGCGCTGCCGCTGAGCTGGTTCGCCGGCGGCGTCTCGGCGAAGGTCAAGACCACCGTGCAGGACGACGTGGGCGCGCTGCACCACGCCGTCGCGCACGCCCGCGGCGACCTCGCCGCCGCCGTGGCGGGACCCGCGGTCGTCTGCGGATACCTGCTGCTGGCGGACTGGCGGCTCGCGCTGCTCACCTTCGCGGTGGTCGCCGCGGCCCAGAACGTGCGGACGCGGATGGCGGCGCGGTCGGCCGAGCCGGTCGGGCGCATCGCCGCCGCCGGACGCGAACTGTCCGCTGCCTCCATCGAGTTGGTACGCGGCATCGACATCGTCAAGGCGTTCGGCGACGGCGGCGCGCCGCGCCGGTTCCAGCGGGCCGCGACCGCCTTCGCGGACGTCAGCGAGGAGGCGCAGCGCGTCTTCGTCACGCAGCGCAGCCTCACCCGGGCGACCGTCGCCCCGCCCACGATCCTGCTGCTGATCACCGGCTGCGGCATCGGCCTGGTCGCGCTCGGCTGGACGCACCCGGTCGACATCGTCGCCTTCACGCTGCTGGGCCTCGGCCTGTTCGAGCTGATCACCCCGGTCTACGCGGCCCGCGGCGTGCGCGCCACCGCCCGCTCGGCCGCACAGCGCGTGGCCGGTCTGCTGCGCGAGCCGCCGCAGACCGCACCGGCCCGGCCGGTCCCGCTGCCGGCCCGCGCCCCCGGCAGGCCGCTGGCCGTCCGGCTGGAAGGGGTCCGCTTCGGCTACCCCGGCGCGACGCCGCAGGACAGCCCGCGCGAGGTGCTGCACGGCCTGGACGCGGAGTTGGCGCCGGGGACGGTCACCGCGCTGGTCGGCCCCTCGGGCGCGGGCAAGTCCACGCTCGGGCTGCTGCTCGCCCGCTTCCACGACGTCACCGCCGGAGCGATCCGGCTGGACGGCGTCGACCTGCGCGACCTGGACCGCGCCGAGTTGTACCGGCACGTCGGCTTCCTCTTCCAGGACGCGACGCTGCTGCGGCGCTCGGTGCGCGACAACATCACGCTGTCGCGGCCCGACGCCGACGACGCGCAGGTGCGGGCCGCGGCGAAAGCCGCCGCGATCCACGACCGGATCACCGCGCTGCCGCGCGGCTACGACTCGGTGGTGGGCGAGGACGCGCGGCTGTCCGGCGGCGAGGCGCAGCGCGTCGCCGTCGCCAGGACGCTGCTGGCCGGCACGCCGGTCGTGGTGCTGGACGAGGCGACGGCCTTCGCCGACCCCGAGTCCGAGGCCGCCGTGCAGCAGGGGCTGGCCGAACTCGTCGGCGACCGCACCCTGTTGGTCATCGCCCACCGGCTGCGCACCATCGCCGCGGCCGACCAGATCCTGGTGCTCGACGACGGCCGGATCACCGAACGCGGGCGGCATGACGACCTGTTGGCCGCCGGCGGACCGTACGCGCGCATGTGGCGCGCCCAGCACGGGAGCAACCCCGCATGACCACCTCGCTGTTGCGCGTCGTCGGCGACGCCGGACGCCCGCTGCTGGTCCGCTTCCTGGTCTCCACCGCGGTCTACGCCGTCAGCGAGGGCGTGGCGTTCGGCCTGCTGGTCCCGCTGCTGACCGCGCTGCTCCAAGGCCGCAGCGGCGACGCGGCATGGTGGCTGCTGCCGCTGGCCGCGGCGGTCGTGGCCGGCTGGTTCGCCCACTACGACAAGGAGGTGCGCGCGCTGCGGCTGTCCTCGGCGTGGCGCCGCGAGCTGTACGGGCGGATCGGCGCGCACGTGGTGCGCCTGCCGCTGGGCTGGTTCGACGAGGCCCGCGGCGCGCGGCTGGAACGCCTGCTGGGCCGCGACGTGCAGACCGTCGCGCAGGTCGCGCACCTGGCGCAGGCGCTGCTCGGCGCGGTGCTCACGCCGGCGACGATCGCGGTGTTCCTGCTCTGCTACGACTGGCGGATCGCGGCGGCCGCACTGGTCGCCGTGCCCGTGGTGCTGCTGGTGTTCGCGCTGTCCGGGCGGCTGACCGACCGCACCGAGGCGGAGTCGGACCGGGCGGCGGCCGAAGCGAGCGCGCGCCTGGTGGAGTTCGCGGGCGCGCAGCCCGTGCTGCGCGCGAGCGGGCGGGCCGACAGCGGCCACCGGGAGCTGGCGCGGGCACTGGACCGCCAGCACCGCTCCGCCCGCCGCCAGGTGCTGGGCGCCGTGCCCGGCCTCAACCTCGGCCAGCTCGCCGTCCAACTCGCCTTCACCGCCGTCCTGGTGGTCGGTCTGCTGCTCGCCACCCACCACGAGGCCGGCCCCGCCCGGGTCGTCGCGCTGCTGGTGCTCGGCGTGCACGTCATCCGGCCGCTGGCCGACGTCGCGGGGGCGGCCGCGGCGCTGCGCGCGACCCGCGCGGCGGTGGCGCGGATCGGCGCGGTGCTGGACACCGAGCCGCTGCCCGAGCCCGCCGCGCCGGCGTCCGTCGCCGGCCGCGCGCCCTCGGTGACGCTGGAGGGCGTCCGCTTCGGCTACCCCGGCGCACCCGGACCGGTGCTCGACGGACTCGACCTGGAGGTGCCGGCCGGCTCGACCACCGCGCTCGTCGGGCCCTCGGGCGCGGGCAAGACCACCGTCACCAAGCTGATCGCGCGGTTCGCCGACGTGGAGGCGGGCGCGGTACGGGTCGGCGGCGTCGACGTCCGCGAGCTGGCCACGGCGGACCTGATGGCGACGGTGGCGCTGGTGTTCCAGGACGTCCGGCTGCTGGACGGCACGATCGAGGAGAACATCCGGCTGGGCCGGCCGGGCGCGTCCGACGCGGAGGTGCGCGAGGCGGCCCGCAGGGCGCGCGTGGACGTCATCGCCGAGCGGCTCCCCGCGGGGCTCGGCAGCCGCGTCGGCGAGGGCGGGTCGCTGCTGTCCGGCGGGGAGCGGCAGCGGGTCGCGATCGCGCGGGCGCTGCTGAAGGACACGCCGGTCGTGCTGCTGGACGAGGCGACGTCCGCGCTGGACGCGGAGAACGAGGCGGCGGTGCACGAGGCGCTGCGCGAGCTGGGGGCGGGCAGGACGCTGCTGGTGATCGCGCACCGGCTGTCCACGATCGCCGCCGCGGACCGGATCGCCGTCCTCGACGGCGGTCGGATCGCGGACCTCGGCTCCCACGAGGCACTCCTCGCGGCCGGCGGCCGTTACGCCGACCTCTGGCGCGCCCACACCGCCGCCCGCGCCTGGCGCCTCCCCCGCACGGACGCCGACCGCTCTGACGCCGGCCGCTGACCTCCTCCCACCCGCCCGGTGGCCGAATCCGCGGGGCGCCGCCCCACCAGCGTCGCGGGCAGCGGCTCCCCCGTGCCGCCGTGTCCGCGGGCGAGCTGTCCGTCCCAGACGGCGATCACCTTGTCGGCGAGGTTCACGAGGATCTCGCTGCCGTCAGCGAGTTCGGGAAGGCCGGGGATGAGTTCAGGCGCAGACCGCTCGGCACAACCGTGCAAGCTTCTGTGGATTCCACATGCGGACGATGGAGGGAGAGACTACGCGACGTTGTCGAGAACGTACCGGACTTCTGGCACGTCCCGATACTGCTCCAGGCGGTTCACCACCACGCGCACGCGCTCGGCGGTGCGATCACTTGCCACGTCGGAAGACAGCGAAATGACCCTTGCCGCCGTCTGAGCCGACTCCTCGGGTTCATTGGCGTCCGCCAAAGCGACAGCGAGCCAGGAGAGATAGAGAGCTGTCTCGCGGACATGCGCCGAGTCGTAGCGTTTCAGGACATCCTTGAGCTGTGGGACGGCGCGCAACGGCCTGTGTAGTTCTGTGTAAACGCGCGCTTCCATGACTTGCAGCTCGCCTTGATTCACCCAGTAGAGATAATTGGGCGAGGGAATCCTGTTGGTCTCATCGGCCAGAGCCTCGGATGCCAGTCCCAGGTTTCTCATCGCGTCTTGGTTCTCATGTGCCTTGGTGTGGGCCCAAGCCAGGCGGTCCAACGTCAGAGCCTGGACTGCGGCGGGAGCCTCCCTGCTTACGCTGTCCCACGCCGCGCGCGCCAAGAGGACTCCGTCCGCCTCTCTGCCCGTGTTGCTGTACTGGTAGGCGAGGGAACCGGCGAGGTTCCCGATCAGGGCCGGATCTTCCGCTTGTGCGGCAGCGCTGATTCCGAGCCGGTAGATCCGGTCAGCCTCGTCATGGCGCCCCGCGTCGCTGGCGATCCATCCGGAGATCTGGGCCAGCTCGCCGATCTGAAGGAGCATGGAACGCCCTACCTCGGCTGTGTAACTGGCCTCACGGTACAGCTTCACCGCGGAGCGTAGTTCACGCAGCGCCGGGCCGATGAGATCCCTGCCGGCCAATACGTCGTCGGCCAATCGCAGCGCGTGCACGCGGCCCGCAAGATCCTTGACGTCAGTTGCCCCGATCCGGCGTCCCAGCCGGACGCTCAGGGGGCGCAGCGGGTCGGTTTCCGGCAGGAAGTCGGCAATAGTGGCGGGAGTATGGCCGCTTTCGCCCACGGTGGCCGCGATCTGCATTTCCGCCAAAGGCGCGCCGAGGGCAGCGGCGATGAAAGGAAGCCACTCGCGCGGCGTGCGCTTCCCCTTTTCCCATCGGTAGACATCTTGCCAGGCCCAGCGAGTTGACGTCCATACCGGCCGCCAGGCATGTCTCAGCGGCGAGCTTCCCTTGGCTCCAGCCTTTGGCCTGCCGAAGGCGCTTGATCATCTGTCCCACCGTCTCACCGCGCATGTTTCCAGTCTGGCCTACAACAAGCCGGGTGTGTCCCGTTCTGGCCTACAGCTGGCCTACAACGGGCCGCTACGCACGGGGCGGCATTCGCTGGAGCGTAGGAGTCGCAATGCGTCGTGCTAGCGGCGCATCCAGGACCGAGCCCCTGTCGCCTCAAGCGTCGCCGGAGAGCAAGACCCCGGCGACCGTGCTAGCGGCCCCGGGGCATGGTCAACGCGTGCAAGGAGCGCTGACATGAGAAATCGTATCGCCCGACTGGCCTGCGCTTTGGCTGTGTTACTCGGGCGGAGCCCCGATCGGGCCAGGCACGGTCTGGGAGGCAGGACGCGTCCGGCAGGACCCGACGCACACGTGGGAGCCCGCTCCTGCGCCGGGCACAAGCTTGTCTGCCCGCAGGCTGCCCCGACACTGGAACTGCCGGGTGAGTCGTGGTGAAGCAGGCTCTGGCCTACGAGCGGCCGTCTGTACTGAAGACCTGGCCCCCCACTCCTCGTTCGGTGGGCAGGGCGCGGCGGTTGCTCGCTGAGCATCTTGTCGCCTGGGGCCTGTCGCACGTCCTGGACGAGGCCGGGTTGATCCTCTCGGAGTTGGTGACGAACGCGATCACGCATGCGCGTCCGCCGTATGGTCGGTTGATCGCGACGCGGTTCGAGCGGTTGGCGGACGGGGTGCGGATCGAGGTGCACGACGCCGGTGAGGGCAAGCCCGAGGTCCGCGACGCGCGGGCGGAGGAGGAGTCGGGGCGCGGGCTGGGGCTGGTGGACGCGCTGACCGGCGGGGCGTGGGGCGTGAGTGATCGGGACGGGCCGGGCAAGCTGGTCTGGGCCGTCTGCACCGGCGATCAGAGCGGGGTGCGCTTGTGAAGTCCTCCAAGGACGACGGGCGCGGAGGCGGGCCGGGCGCGCGGGTCGCCCGTACGTGGGCGGTGTCGACCACCAGTGGTGAGGTGGTGCGCGGTTATCTGCCGTGGTGGGCCGAGGACGATCCGAGCAGGACGGGTGTGCGTCCGGACCGGCTGCACCTGGAGCTGGCCGCCATCGGGCATCAGGCCAACCGGGGTGGTCTGATCGTCCCGGTGACCCAGGGCGTGGATCCGGCGACGGACGCGGGGGTGCTCGTCGTCACCATCGACTGCCGGCCGTTCGGCGAGGACGGCGATCCGGAGCTGCCGGTGGTCAACGTCCAGGTCGTGGACGACTGGTGGATCACCGACCTGGACCCGGCGGGCGTCACCGACCTCGGCCGGCGGTTACGGGCCCTGGCCGACCGGCTGACCGACGCCGTCGCACCGGAACTCGCCGCCGCCCGCGAGGACTGGGCCGCCCGGCACCGCACCGACGACCCGACCGGATGACCCTTTCCGAACGGCGACGCACTCTCGGGGAGACCCGCCCGCGCCGGGCGACAAGCGTTGCCCCGCCAGGGGACAGCCCGGGCGGGCCGGGACGGGAGGTCGAGCTCAGCGCGGCGTCATGCGGGGAGGAGGGCCTGCTGGAGGGGGAGGACCGCCGGGGTCCTGCGGGCCGGGGGGAGCGTGCGGGGCTCCTTGACCACACGCTCGGCGCGCCGCGGGAGTTGGAGCCGGGCCGGCGCGGCCGGGAGCGCGACCGGAGCCGGGAGCGGCTGCGGCGGCACGTCGTAGGCGAGCATGCCGCACTCGCGGGCCGCCGGGTCCGCGTAGGGCAGCCGCAGATCGCCGCCGGGCAGCCAGATCCCCGCCGCGCCCAGCCACCCGGGCGGCGACGCCCGCCAGTGCACCCGGCGCTCGCCCGGCCGCCACAGCCCCAACGACTCCGCCCCGCCCGGCACTTCCGCGCGCAGCGCCACGACCGTCGACTCCGGCGACAGCATCTGCCCCGGCTGCGCGGCCACCGGCGTCAACTGCGTCCCGCGCACGCACAGCGTGTCCGGGAACCGCACCGGCCGACGACTGCCCAGCACGCCCCAGCCGAGCCGCGCCTCCCCGGCCGCGTCGCTGCGCAGCACCAGCAGCCCGCTGTCCGGCTCGGCCAGCAGCAGCCGGTCGTCGCTGTCCTCGGTGAGCTGCAGCAGCGGGCTGACCGTGCCGGTGTGCAGGTCGACGGCGACCGCCTTCGCCCGGCCGTCGAGCGCGCGGTCCAGCGCGAGCAGCCGGCCGGAGCGGTCCAGCCAGACCCCGCCGGTGCAGCGGCCGTCGATCGTCATGACGCGTTCGGGCGCGCCGGCGGCGGTGCCGTGCACCCGCCACACGACCGTACGGACGCCGACGCCCGCCGCCGCGCCGCCGGGGGCGGAGGCGCCCGCACCCTCGTAGCCGAGCGCGAACGCCGCGGACCGGGCGGGCGACGGCGGGAGCATCCGCACCTCGGGGCCGGGCAGCGAGCCGACCGCGACCTCGGCGGTGCCGCTGCCGCTGGGGTGGAGCAGCGCGAGGTCGTACCGGTCGGCGACGCGGCGCGCGACCAGCACCCGGCCGTCGCTGAGCGGCATCACGCGCGTCCCCTCCTCCTCGGGCTGCGTCCCCGGCAGTGGCACGGCGTACGACTCCGGTCCGGCCAGCGTCCAGCGCTCGGCGAACCACGCGTCGCCCGAGGGGTGCGCGAGCGCGAGGCAGGCCGCGTAGGAGCCGTCCGCGGTGATGGTGAAGCCGGTCCTGCGCACCACCCGGCGCCGGCCGTCCCCGCCGTCCCCGGAACCCCCGGCGTCCCCGGACTTTCCGGCGCCGCGCGACGCGTCCCCCGCGGGCGCGAAGCCCGGCGGGAGCGCGGGCGGCACAGCGGGGGAGGGCCCGCGGGGGGAGGGGGACGGCCCGGGCGACAGCCCCCGCGACAGTCCCAGGGACAGGTCCTCGGACAGGTCACCGGGCAGGTCCGGGGCCCGCTCGGGCTGGATCGGGCCGAACCCGCCGGGCCGGTCCGACCCGTCGGGTCGGTCGGACGGGTCGGACGTATTGGGCGCGTCGGGCGCGTCGGGCGCCGCGGACGGGCCGAACGGATCGGACGGATCGAACGGATCGCGCGGGTGGGACGGGTCGAAGGGCACGTCCGCGATTCCGGCACTGGCAGTCATGTGAGTCGTCCACCTCCGGCACAGGAACGTACTTTTCGTCCTTCCGGGCGGTCAGCGCGAGGCCGGGCGGTTCACACGTAAGAGTGCGGGTTGTCCGGAACCGCCTGCGCACGCCCCGCGGGTGTGCTCCGCGCGCCGGCGGGCGCCCGCCGGACCGCGCCGGGCGCGGACCCCGCTTCCCCCCGCCCCGGCCCCGGCTTCCCTCCGCCCCGGCCCTGGCTTCCCGGCGGTCCGGCTCCGGCTGTCCCCCGCCCCGGCCCCGGCTTCCCGGTGGCCCGACGGCGGCCGGGCGCGGCCAGGTAACCTTCCTTCCGTGCCCACTGTGTCCGACGTCATCGCCGCCCTCGACGCCCTCTGGCCGCCGGAGCTGGCCGAGTCCTGGGACGCGGTCGGCCTGGTGTGCGGGGACCCGTCCGCCGAGGTCTCCCGGGTGCTGTTCGCCGTCGACCCGGTGCAGGAGGTCGCCGACGAGGCGCTGCGCCTGGGCGCCGACCTGCTCGTCACCCACCACCCCCTCTACCTGCGCGGGACCACGACGGTCGCGCCGGTCGGCCGGGCCGGCTTCAAGGGCCAGGTGGTGCACGACCTGATCCGCGGCGGCGTCGCGCTGCTGGTCGCGCACACCAACGCCGACCGCGCCGACCCCGGGGTCTCCGACGCCCTCGCCGCCGCCGTCGACCTGCGGGTCACCGGGCCGCTGGTGCCGGACCCCGCGGACCCCGCCGGGCGCCGGGGCCTCGGCCGGCTCTGCGAGCCGCTCGCGCCGCTGACCCTCGCGCAGTTCGCCGCGCGGGCCGCGCACGGCCTGCCCGCGACCGCGGCGGGCCTGCGGGTGGCCGGCGACCCGGACGCCCCGGTCCGTACCGTCGCCGTCTGCGGCGGCTCGGGCGACAGCCTCTTCGACCAGGTCAGGGCGGCCGGCGCCGATGTGTTCCTGACCGCGGACCTGCGGCACCACCCGGCCTCCGAGGCCCGCGAGGCGGGCGCGCTCGCCCTGGTCGACGCCGCGCACTGGGCCACCGAGTGGCCGTGGTGCGAGCAGGCGGCCGGCCAGCTCGACGAGATCTCCGACCGGCACGGGTGGGCGCTGCGCACCCATGTCTCGCGCGCGGTCACCGACCCCTGGACGCTGCACGCGCCCTCGACGACGCCCACGGGGTCCGGCGCCGGGTCCCCGGCGGCGTCCGCGTCGTCCTCCGCGCCGCCCTCCGCTTCCTCGTCCCCTTCGTCTTCCTCAGGAGCCCCCCGCTGAACGCCGCGCCCGCCGACCAGATCCGACTCCTCGACGTCCAGGCCCTCGACTCGCGCATCGCGCAGCTGGACCACCGGCGCAAGAACCTGCCCGAGCACGCGGAGTTGGAGCGCCTGAACGCCGATCTCGCCCAGCTGCGCGACCTGTTGGTCGCCGCGCGCACCGAGGACGGCGACACCGCCCGCGAACAGACCAAGGCCGAGCAGGACGTCGACCAGGTCCGCCAGCGCGCCGCCCGCGACCAGCAGCGGCTGGACTCCGGCGTGGTCACCTCGCCGAAGGACCTGGAAAACCTCCAGCGCGAACTCGCCTCGCTCGCCAAGCGCCAGTCCGACCTGGAGGACATCGTCCTGGAGGTGATGGAGCGGCGCGAGGCGGCGCAGGAGCGGGCCGCGGAGCTGGCCGGGCGGGTCGAGTCGCTGGAGGCGAAGACCGCCGAGGCCGAGCAGCGCAAGACCGAGGCGCTCCAGGCGATCGACGCGGAGGGGTTCACCGTCGCCAAGGAGCGCGAAGAGCTCGCCGCGACCGTCCCGGGCGACCTGCTCGCCCTCTACGACAAGCTGCGCGCCCAGCAGGGCGGCGTCGGCGCGGCCCGGCTCTACCAGAAGCGCTGCGAGGGCTGCCGGCTGGAGCTGAACATCACCGAGCTGAACGAGATGCGGGCCGCCGCGCCCGACACGGTGGTGCGCTGCGAGAACTGCCGCAGGATCCTGGTCCGGACCGCCGACTCGGGGCTGTGAGCGGTACGGGTCCGGGGTCGGCGGACGGGCGCGGGCCGGCGGACGGTCGCGACTCCGGTCCGGCGGGCGGTCCCGGCCCCGGTCCGGCGGGCGGTCCCAGCCCCGAGTCGGCGGCCGGGCGCGGGAGCGGCGGCCGGGGCGTAGCCGCCGGGAGCTCGGCGCGGACTCCGGAGAGCGTTCTCCCGGCGTCCTTCCCGCGGCCCGCCGTGCTGGTGCTGCTGCGGCACGGCGAGAGCGCGCTGACCGCGCAGAAGCGGTTCTCCGGCAGCGGCGCCGCGGTCGATCCGCCGCTGTCCGAGCGCGGTCTGCGGCAGGCCGCGCAGGCCGCCGCGGAGCTGGCCGTGCGCGGCGGTGTGCAGGCGGTGGTCAGCTCGCCGCTGGCGCGCTGCCGTCGCACCGCCGAGATCGCCGCCGAGCGGCTCGGCGTCCCCGTCGAGGTCGAACCCGCGCTGCGCGAGACGGACTTCGGCGCCTGGGAGGGCCTGACCTTCGCCGAGGTGCGGGAGCGCTTTCCCGACGAGCTGACCGCCTGGCTGCGGTCGCCGGATGCCGCGCCGCCCGGCGGGGAGAGCATCGCCGAGGTCGAGCGGCGGGTGGTGCCGTGGCGGGACGCGCTGCTGGCCGCGGCGCCGGAGCGTACGGTCCTGGTGGTCTCGCACGTGACGCCGCTCAAGACGCTCGCCCGGCTCGCGCTCGGCGCGCCCGCGCAGGCGCTGTTCCGGATGGACCTCGCGCCCGCCTCGCTCTCCGAGGTCGCCCACTACGCCGACGGCAACGCGTCGCTGCGGATGCTCAACATGACGTCCCACCTGCGCTGACGCCCTCCGCCGTACGACGTGCCGGGTCTGCCGCGGGGACGGGCCGGACGCCCCCGGCCGCTCCGGGTGGCGCGGCGTCCCGGGCCGGGTGATCCTCGGGGGAGTGCGTCCCTCGACAGGGCCCGCGGCCTCGGGCCGGCCCGCTCCGGAGGTGCCCATGACGTCCCGAACCGCCCCGACGTCCCGAACCGCCTCGACGTCCCGAATTCCGCGGCGCCGCCTGCTGCCGGCCGTCCTGCTGGCCCTGGCGCTGCTGGTCCTGCCGGCGTGCGGCAGCTCCTCGTCGGACACCTCCGGGAGCGGCAGCGGCACCACGAGCGCGAGCCCGACGACCACCGCGCAGAAGCAGAAGCTGGCCAAGACCCGGTTCGTGGCCAACGCGGGACTGGCGGCGGGCGCGACGTACCAGTGGATCGTCAAGCCGTACCGCGCCGGGAAGTTCAAGAAGGGGTCGAGCGGCCGCACGTTCACCCTGGTCAAGGCGGGGCTGGCGGGCGCGTTCGCGTACAACAGGCTCAAGGCGGCCTCGGCCGACGCGAAGGGCGATCCGACGCTCTCGAAGCTGATGGCCCCGGTGACCGCCGGCATCGACTCGCTCAAGGACCTGCCGGCCAAGCTCCGCAAGGGCGAGGACCCGGGCGCGGCGGTGGCCGGCTTCGACTCGGTGCTCGGCAAGGTCAAGTCGGCGGGCAGCGGCGCGGGGGCGGACGTCAAGGACAAGGTCCCCTCGCTGAGCGACATCTCCCACTAGACGTCTCGCGCCAGGGGTTGGGGGCTAGGCACTCGGCGCGCGCACCGCGTCGGGCGCCGGCGCCACGCCGGGGGTCTTCGGGCCGGCGCCCAGCGTCAGCGCGGACAGCAGGGCGGTGGCGAGGCTGAGCGCCGCCGCCAGCGTCCAGGCGGTGCGGAAGTCGGACCGGGACGCCGCCCCCACGTGGGACCCGACGACGGTGACCAGGACGGCCACGCCGACCGTGGAGGAGATCTGGCGGACCGAGTTGACCAGCGCGGAGCCCGTCGCGGCGCGTTCGGCCGGCAGCGACTGGACACCGGCCGCCACCAGCGTGCCGAGCGCGAAGCCCACCCCCGTACCGCCGAGCACCATGCTGGGCAGCAGGTCCCCGACGTAGTCCGGGGTGACGGACACGAACACCGCCCGCCACGCCATGCCCGCCCCGAACAGCACCGCGCCCACCGTGATCAGCGGCCCGTGCCCGAAGCGGTGCACGGCCCGCGCGGTCAGCACGGTGACCACGGGCACCAGCGCGGGCCCCGGCACCAGCGCGAACCCGGTCCGCAGGGCGCTCCAGTGCCACACGTCCTGGCACCACAGGACGTTCGACAGCAGCATGATCGCGAACGCGGTGCCGTAGACGAACGTGCCGGCGTTCGCCGCGCCGAACCGCGGCAGCCGGAGCAGCCCCAGCTCCAGCAGCGGCGCGTGGTGCCGCGCCGAGCGCCGCCAGAACCAGGCCCCGGACGCCACCGCCACGGCCAGCAGCCCGAGCGTGCGCGGCGCGCCCCAGCCCCAGTCCGGCGCCTGCACCAGCGCCCCGGACAGCGCCGCGACCGCCGCGGTCACCAAGGCCGCGCCCCACGCGTCCGGCAGCGGGCCGCTCTCCCGCGCGGCGGGCCTGGGCAGCACGGCGAGACCGGCGGCGAACGTCGCCGCGCCGATCGGCAGGTTCACCACGAACACCCAGCGCCAGTCCGCCTGCACCAGCAGCCCGCCGACCACCGGTCCGGCCGCCGCGGCCAACCCGCCGACCGCCGCCCAGCCGCGCGTCGCCCGGGTCCTGCGCTCGGCCGGCACGGCCGCGAGCAGCAGCGCCAGCGAGGTCGGCAGCTGGGCCGCCGCGCCGACCGCCTGCACCACCCGCGCGACCACCAGCACCCACAGCGACGGCGCGAGCGCGCACCCCAGCGAGGCCAGCGTGAACACGGCCACGCCCGCGAGGAACACCGGCCGCTGGCCGATCCGGTCGCCGATCCGGCCGAGCACCACCAGCAGCGCGGCGAGCGTGATCGCGTAGGCGTTGAGCACCCACGACAGGTCGCCGAGCGTCGCCGCGCGCCCCCCGGAGGCGAAGTCGCGGCCCATCGCGGGCAGCGCGACGTTCACGATCCACAGGTCGAGGTTGGTCATGAACACCGCGAGCACGACGACCAGTGAGGCCGCTCGCGAGGCCGCCGCGGTCGTCGTCCGCGGCGCGCGGGCCTGCTTTGAAAATCCAAGTGCGCTGGGCATGGCTCAACGAAAGCACAGCGCACTTTGGAAATCAAACTCCGGGTGTGCGACGGTGGAGGCATGAACGGCACGGTGGGCGCGACGGGCGCGACGGGCGGCAGGGACGGGGTGGATGCGGGCGGCCCGCGCGGGGCGCGCGGCGCGGGGGCGGGGGCTGCGGGCGCGGCGGGTGGCGCGGGCGCGGGCGCCGCGGGTCCGCGTGCGGGCGGGGCGGGGGACCCGGGCGGGGACGCGCACGGGGGCGGCCCGCGGATCGACCCCACGACGCTGCCGGGACGGCCGTGCTCGCTCGCCTCCGCGCTGCAACTGGTGGGCGACCGCTGGGCGTTGCAGGCGATCCGCGAAGTCGGCTTCGGCAATCACCAGTTCAGCCAGATCGCGCGCAACACCGGTGCGCCGACCGACCGTCTGGCGGCGCGTCTGAAGGCCCTCGTCGCGGCCGGCGTCCTGGAGCGCCGCCCCAGCCCGGACCACCCCCGGTACCCCGGCTACTACCTCACCCCCGCGGGCCGCGATCTCGGCCCGGCGATCCGCGAGTTGCTCCAGTGGGGCGACCGCTGGGTGGTCACCGAACCCCCCACGCGGATGTGGCACCACCCGCACGGACACGCCGCCGGCGAGCACGAACTGCACACGCGCGTCGTCTGCGCGAGTTGCGGCGAGCAGGTGGAGAGCGCGGACATCCGCCGCGAGATGACCGCGCCCGGCTGGGACATCACCGGCCCGGTCCGCGACGAGTGACCTCGCCCCCGCGCCGCCCCCGGCGCCGGGCGACTCCACCGAGGCGGTCCGGGCCCGTTGTCAGACCCCCGCGGTAGCGTCCGGACCAGGCGCGCGGCTCCCGACCGGTCCCGCGCCGTCGCCGACGACGAGGGAGGAAGCATGGCCGCGCCACTGCCCGAGGTGACGCTCCGCGAGGTGACCGACGCCGACCTGCCGGTCATCTACGCGCAGATGAAGGAGCCGGAGGGTGTCCGGATGGCCGCGTTCACCGCGCGGGACCCGTCGGACCGCGCGGCGTTCGACGCGCACTGGCAGCGCATACGCCACGACCCGCGGGTCACGGTGCGCGCCGTGGTCGACGCGCAGGGCGAGGTCCTGGGCCACGTCGGGGTGTTCGGACCGCCGGAGGAGCGCGAGGTGACGTACTGGATCGGCCGCCGCCACTGGGGCCGGGGCGTCGCCACCGCGGCCCTGCGGTCCCTGCTCGCCGCCACCCCCGACCGCCCCCTGCACGCCCGCGTCGTCGCCGACAACGCGGCGTCCCTCCGCGTCCTCACCCGCTGCGGCTTCCGCACGGTGTCCACCGAGCACTCCTACGCCCCCGCCCGCGACGCCGACGTCGCCGAACACCTCCTCACCCTCCCCGCCTGACCGGCACCGGCACTGGCGGTGCGTGGGACTCGGCCTCGGCACCCGGCACCCGGCGCGCCGAAAACCGAGCAGCGCACACGCAGCCCCATGGGCACTGCGGGCCCCTATGGAAACAGGCGTATCGATGACAACATTGTCATCGTGGGTACGGCTGTCGTGGGCACGTCAGGGCATGGCGTGCTCTGGGGATGAGGACGTCCGGCATGCGGGGCTGGGGCGTGCGGCGGGTGGTGGCCGGGGCGGTCGCCGGAGTGGTGGTCGCCGCGGGGGTGCTGCTGGGCGGCGGTGGGACCGCGCAGGCGGCGAGCAGCAAGCGGGTGGTGGTGTACTACCAGACGCAGTACTCCAATGGGAGTTACGTCTCGCCGCTCGGGCTCACCGATCACGACACGGGCGTCACCGACCTGTTGATCGGCGCGTTCCACCTCAACGGCGACGGCTCGGTGCACCTCAACGACGACCCGCCGGGGGACCCGAAGTTCAGCCAGATGTGGTCGGACGTCGCCGCCATGCGGGCCAAGGGCGTGCACGCGCTGGGCATGGTCGGCGGCGCCGCCCAGGGCAGCTTCCAGCGGCTGGACACCCAGTTCGACACGTACTACCCGCTGTTGAAGAACGTCGTCAGCACGTACCACCTCGACGGCCTGGACCTGGACGTCGAGGAGTCCATGTCACTGGGCGGCGTCGAGCGCCTCATCGACCAGCTGCACACCGACTTCGGCTCGGGCTTCCTCGTCACCCTCGCGCCCGTCGCCACCGCGCTCAGCGGCGGCGGCAACCTCTCCGGCTTCAGCTACGACCAGCTCTACCGCGACCGGGCGAGCTCCATCGCCTGGTTCAACGCGCAGTTCTACTGCGGCTGGGGCTCGCTGAGTTCGACCAGCGGCTACGACGCGATCGTCAACCACGGCGTCGTCCCGGCCGACAAGGTCGTGGCCGGCACCCTCACCAATCCGGCCAACTGCGGCAGCGGCTACGTCGATCCGACCACCCTCGACGGCACGCTCGCCTCGCTCGCCGCCAAGTACCCCTCCTTCGGCGGCGTCGCGGGCTGGGAGTACTTCAACTCCGAGCCCGGCGGCACCGCCGCGCCCTGGCAGTGGGCCGCCTCCGTCAGCGCCGCGATGAACAACGGCAACAGCGGCGCCACCGACCTCGCGCAGGGCAAGAGCGCGACCGGCTCCACCCCCTGCAATGCCAACGAGACCCCGGCCAAGGCCGTCAACGGCAGCGTCTCCGGCGGCAACAGCGACAAGTTCTGCTCGCTGGCCTCGCCCGCGCAGCTGACCGTCGACCTCGGCGCCCCGCACGCGCTCAGCGGCGTCGAGATCGACCACGCGGGCGCCGGCGGCGAGTCCACCGACTGGAACACCCGCGCCTACACCGTCCAGGTCTCCGGCGACGGCTCCACCTGGACCACCGCGGCGCAGGCCACCGCCAACACCGCGTCGGTCACCAGCCACACGCTCTCCGGGGTCTCCGCCCGCTACGTGCGGCTGACGGTCACCACGCCCACGCAGACCACCGACCCGGCGACCCGCATCTACGAGCTGAAGGTCTTCGGCTGACCGGGCGCTGACCCGGCGCCGACCCGATGCTGACCTGGCCCCGAGCCGCCGCCCTCCGGGTCCGGCCCGACGCCCTCCGGGCCCGACCCGCCCGCGCCACCGCCTCACGGCACCAGCAGCACCTTCCCCGCGACGGTCCCCGACTCGGCCAGCCGCAGCGCGCCCGCGGCGTCCGTGAGCGGCAGCCGCGCGGCGATCGGCGCGCTGACCTCGCCGCGCCGCACCGCGGCGAAGACCCGGCCGAGGTCGGCGCGCAGCCGGGCGCGGAACCGGGACCTGGACAGCGAGCGGCCGGCCCAGACGTTGTAGAAGAAGGCGCGGCGCCGGTTCGGCAGCGCGTTCCACAGCCACACCCGGCCGAGCACCTTGAGCACCGGCCACTGCTTGGAGCCCTCGTCGTCGCGGGTGGACGCGCTGCCGTAGGCGACGAGCGTGCCGCCGGGCGCCAGCAGGCCCCAGGAGTCGACGACGCTACGCCCGCCGACGTGGTCGAAGACCGCGTCGACGCCGCCGGGCGCCAGCTCGCGGACCCGCGCGGGCACGTCCTCGGTGCGGTAGTCGACCGGGACGACACCGCGCGCCCGCAGGCCGTCGTGGTGACGCGCCGATGCGGTGCCGATCACCTTCACGCCCGCGGCGAGGGCGAGTTGCACCAGCACCGAGCCGACGCTGCCGTTCGCGCCGTGCACCAGGACGGTCTGCCCGGCCCGGACCCGCGCCTTGCGGTGCAGCATCTGCCACGCGGTGATGCCGCTGACCACCACCGTCTCGGCCTCGTCCGCGCCGACGCCGTCGGGCACCGGCACCGCGTCGGCCGCGTCGACCACCACGTGCGTGGCCCAGCCGCCGGTCTTGACCAGCGCGGCCACCCGGCGGCCGACCAGCCCCGGGTCGACCCCCTCGCCGGTCGCGGCCACCGTGCCGACCAGGTCGTAGCCGGGCACGAACGGGAACGGCGGCTGGTCGAAGTACTTTCCGCGGCGCATCTGCTGCTCGGCGAACGACACGCCCGTCGCCTCCATCGCGATCACCAGCTTCCCCGGTCCGGCCGCCGGCACCGCGCCCTCGCGCACCAACAGTCCCTCGGGCTCGACCTTGCCCGGCAGCACGATCTCGACCAGCCGCTCGACGCCCGCGGCGGCGGCTTGCGCCCCGTCCTTCGCCGCGTCCTTCGCCCCCTCCTTTGCCCCGGTCTCCGTCCCGGCTTCCGTGCCGGCCGTCCCGGCGCTCGCCTCGGTGCTCCGTTGCGCGTTCATGGCGTCCTCCGCTGATCCGTTAGTGCACGTCGCTTCTGTGAGAAGTTGTAACTTCGATCGTGTGCGAGTGTCAATCGCGTTAGTGATAGCCTCTAACTAAAGCGTTGCGGTGCGGCATGTACGAACACGGGGTGGCGAGGAGAGGCGGGGCGAGCATGGCGGCGGACACGACCGGCGCGGCGGGCGCGACAGGTACGGCAAGCGGGACCGATCCCGCGAGCCCCCGGGAGCGCTACCGCGCCCAGGTGCGCGCCGAGGTCAAGGAACGCGCCTGGGCGCAGGTCGCCGAGGCCGGCGCGTCGGCGCTCTCCCTCAACGCGATCGCCCGCCAGATGGGCATGAGCGGTCCCGCGCTCTACCGCTACTTCGCCGGCCGCGACGAGCTGATCACCGCACTGATCAGGGACGCGTACCGAAGCCTGGCCGACGCCTTTCACGCGGCCGCGCATCCGGCGGCGGGTCCGGCCACGGCGCCGGGCGAGGAGGGCGCGGCGGCCGGCCACGGCACGGAGGCGGACAACGGGCCCGGCGCGGAAGCCGACGCCGGAACCGACAGCGGGACGGCCGCCGCGGTCCGGCTGGCCCGGACGATGCGCCGCTGGGCGCTGGAGGACCCGCAGCGCTACTTCCTCCTCTTCGGCACGCCCGTCCCCGGCTACCACGCGCCGGAGGACACCACCGCGATCGCCGTCGAGGTCATGGGCGTCATGCTGGACGTCTGCGCGCGACTGCCGCCGCCCGCGCCCGACGCCCCCGCCGCGACCGCCTTCGACGCCCACCTCCGGGACCACCGGCAGTGGGCGGGCGGCCACCCCGCGCCGCCCGCCGCGCTGCACCGCGCGCTCAGCCTCTGGACCCGTCTGCACGGCCTGCTCTCCCTCGAACTCGCCGGCCAGTTCGACGGGATGGCGATCGACCCCGAGCTGTTCTACACCGCCGAGGTCGAGGACCTGCTGCGCCGCTGAGCCTGCCGCACGCGGCGGTTCCCCGAGGACCCGCGGTACGTACCCGCCCGCATGCCCGCGCGTCAGGCCCCGCGCGTCACGCCCCGCGCGTCACGCCCGCGCGCCGCCGTCCACCCGCAGGACCACGCCGGTCACGAACGACGCGCGGTCGCTGAGCAGCCACGCCGCCGCCTCGGCGATCTCCGACGGGTCCGCCGAGCGCCGCAGCGGCGTGTGCGCGACCAGCCGCTCGACCAGGCCGGGCGAGTCGGCCTCCCAGTCCCGGATCATCCGCGTCGCGGTGTTGCCCGGCGCGATGGCGTTGACGCGGATGCCCTCCGGGCCGTACGTCACCGCGGCCGACTCGGTCAGGCTGTTGAGCGCCCGCTTCATCGCGCCGTACGCGGGCAGTTCGGGGTTGGCCATCAGGCTGCCGACGGAGGAGTTGTTGACGATCGCGCCGGTCCCCGCGGTGGCGCGGATGGCGGCGATCTCGGCCGTCATCGCCACCCACGGCCCGCGCAGGTTCACCGCGTAGAGGAGGTCGAAGTCGGCCTCCGGCACCTGGTCCACCGGGCCGGGCGGGGTGAGCGCCGCGCCGTTGTTGAACGCCGCGTCGAGCCGGCCGTAGACCGAAACCGTACGGTCCACCGCGGCCCGTACGGCATCGGCGTCCGCCAGGTCGCACACCACGTGGTCCGCGGTGCCGCCGGCCGCCCGCACCTCCTGCGTCACCGCCTCCAGCTCCCCCCGGGTCCGCGCGGCGAGCATCACCCGGGCGCCCTCGCGGGCGAACAGCCGCGCGGCGGCGGCGCCGATGCCCCGGCCGGCCCGGTGACGAAGACGACCTTGCCGTCCAGCAGCCCGGCCGCGCCGCCCCCGTCACCGCCCGCACCGCCCGCACCGCCCGCACCGCCAGCGCCTACGCCACCGACCGCGCCGCTCGTACCCCCGTCACCGCCCGCGCCGGTCCCGCCGCCCGCGCCCCTCGCCCCGCTCATCCCGCTCGCCCCGCTCATCTCGTTCGCCTCGTCCCTCTCGTCCATGCCACCGAGCCTGCGGCGGTCCGCTGAGCCCATCCAGGCACTGGCCATACCTGGTTCCGTCACGCGCCGGTGCGCACACTGGAGGCGTGGACAGAGCAGAACTGGCCGCGTTCCTGCGCAGCAGGCGCGAGCGGATCACGCCCGCGCAGGTGGGGCTGCCGGCCGGGCCGCGGCGGCGGACGCCGGGGCTGCGCCGCGAGGAGGCGGCGCAGCTGGCGTTCATCTCGACCGAGTACTACACGCGGCTGGAACAGGCCCGCGGCCCGCGGCCGTCGCGCGAGGTGCTGGCCGGGCTGGCCCGCGCGCTGCGGCTGACCGACGCCGAGCGGGACCACCTGCACCACCTCGCCGGCGCGCCGCCGGCCCCGCCGCCCGGCCCCTCCCGGGTGGTCCGGCAGAGCATCCTCGACCTGCTGCAACGCCTCCCGCAGGCCGCCACGATCGTCACGTCGGCGATGTACGAGGTGATCGCCTGGAACGACCTCGCCGCCGCCCTCATGGAGGACTTCTCCGCGGTGCCGCGGCGCGACCGCAACCTCCTGCGGCGGACGTTCCTCGGCCCGTACCCCGACGGCAGGCGGCTGTTCGGGGTGTCCGACGCGGACCGGTTCGGCCGTGTCGCGGCCATGGACCTGCGGGCGGTCGCCGCCCGCTACCCCGACGACCCGGAACTGGCCGAGCTGATCCGCGAACTCCTGGCCGGCAGTGAGGAGTTCGCCCGGCTGTGGGAGTCGCACGACGTGGCCGACCAGCCCGCCCTGCGCAAAACCTTCCAGCACCCGGTGGTCGGCCCGGTCACCGTCGACTGCGACGCGCTCGACATCGCCGACCGCGACCAGCACGTCGTGATCTACACCGCCGCGCCCGGCTCGTCGTCCGAGGAGGCGCTGCGGCTGCTCTCGGTGATCGGCACCCAGCGGATGGACGACCGCCGGGGATAGCCGGGCCGGCCGCTGTCACATCACCGCGGTCCGCGGGGTCAGTCCTTGTGAAGCACCGATACGTGCCCCACGCACGCACCGCACAAGGAGAGACGACGACGATGGAACCCCGCCTCAACTTCTACGCCAACCCCCTCGCGGCCAGGTTCGCGAGGTACATCAACTCCGCCGGCAAGGTCGTCACGGACTCGACCCTGCCGGCCGCCGCGCAGGAGCTGGTGAAGCTGCGCGCGAGCCAGATCAACGGCTGCGGCTTCTGCACCGACATGCACTTCAAGGACGCCGTCGCCGCGGGCGAGACCGCGGTGCGGCTCAACATGGTCGCGGCCTGGCGCGAGGCGACGGTCTTCACCGAGGCCGAGCGCGCCGCGCTGGAGCTGACCGAGCAGGGCACCCGCATCGCCGACGCGGCCGGCGGCGTCACGGACGAGGCGTGGGAGGCCGCCGCCAAGCACTACGACGAGGAGCAGCTCGCGGCCCTGGTGGCGCTGATCGCGCTGATCAACACCTACAACCGGATGAACGTCATCGTGCGCCAGGCCAGGCGACTACCAGCCCGGCCAGTTCGGCTGACGGCTGCGGTCGCGGGCCGGATCGCGTCGGTCACCCGCCCCTCGGGCCCCGATCGCGTAGGTCCCCGCCCCTCGGGCCCCGATCGCGTCGGTCACCCCGCCCGCCCACCCGCCCTGCCGGGCCCCGACCGAGCGGGCCCGGCGCACCCCCTCGTAATGCCCGGCTCTCTTTATGAGAGTCCACTTGCGCGAGGTGGTGACGGCTGTCTATTCTCATGAGAGTCAGCTCTCATGAAGCTGTCGACCTGCCGTCCCACCTCGCACGAGGAGCGTCCCGATGATCCGCACCACGCACACCGTCACCCTCGACCAGGGCTCCCTGGACATCGCCGTCGACCGGGAGGGCGAGACCGGCCGCCCGTTCCTGCTGCTGCACGGCGGCGGCGGCCCGCAGACCGTCGCGCCGTTCGCCGCGCTGCTGGCCGGCGAGCACCCGGCCGCCGTCCACGTCCCCGTCCACCCGGGCTTCGGCGGCACCGAGCGCCCCGAGTGGCTCGCCGACGTGCGGACCCTCGCCCAGGTCTACGCCCGCCTGCTGGAGATCCTCGACCTGCGCGACGTGGTCGTGGTCGGCAACTCCATCGGCGGCTGGACGGCGGCGGAGCTGGCCGCCCTGGGCAGCGACCGGATCGGCGCCGTCGTGCTGGCCAACGCGGTCGGCATCGAGGTGCCCGGCCACCCGATAGCCGAGACCTTCGGTCTGACGCCGGTCGAGCTGTCCCGGCTGTCCTTCTTCGACCCCTCGAAGTTCCGCTTCGACCCGAACGCGCTGACCGACGAACTGCGCGCCGTCATGGCCGGCAACCAGCAGGCCCTGCGCGCGTACTCCGGCCCGTTCGAGATGGCCGACCCCACGCTCCCGGACCGGCTGGCCAAGGTCGCCCACCCCGTGCTGGTCGCCTGGGGCGAGGGCGACGAGATCGTGGACGCGCCGTACGGGCGCGCGTACGCTGCAGCCGTTCCGGGCGCCGAGTTCCGCCTGCTGCCCGGCACCGGACACATGCCGCAGGTCGAGACGCCGGCGGAGTTCCTGCCGGTGGTCTGGGACTTCGCGCAGGCGCACCGGGAGGGCTGAGCCGCCCGAAGTCGGGTGGGATGGGGTACCATCTTTTCGGTACGCAGTACCGCGACGCGAGGTGACGGCGGCCCCAGCGGCCCGCCGCCCCCGCGCACCCCGCACCGGGGGACGGCAGAGGTGGGCGCCATGGGCAGGGAGACCGCACGCGAACGCCTCGCGCGCGCGGCGTTCGAGCTGTTCGACGAGCAGGGCTACGAGCGGACCACCGTCGACGAGATCGCCGAGCGCGCCGGCGCCGGGCGGACCACGTTCTTCCGCCACTACCGCTCCAAGGACGACGTGATCTTCCCCGATCACGACCGGATGATCGAGCAGGTGACGACCCGCCTGGCCACCTCCGACAGCGCCACCGCCCTCGTCGCGGTCGCCGAGGCGGTCCGCCAGGTGCTGCTGCACTACGTCGGCGAGGGCGACCTCGCCCGCCGCCGCTACGCCCTCACCAGCAAGGTGCCCGCGCTGCGGGACCGGGAGATCGCGAGCGTGGCCCGCTACCAGCGGGTCTTCCGCGAGTTCATCGCCCAGTGGATCGGCGGCACCCGGCAGGGCGCGCTGCGGGCCGAACTCATGGCCGCCGCCGTCGTCTCCGCCCACAACCACGTGCTGCGCCGCTGGCTGCGCGGCGAATGCACCGACCCCGTGGGCGAGTTGGACGACGCCATGCGCGAGGTGACCACCCTCTTCGCCGGCTCCCGGCCGGCGGCGCGACCGTCGTCGCGTTCACCACCGACCAGGACATCGACACGCTGCTCCCGGCGCTGCGCCGCCTCATCGAGGACGGCGCGGCGGGAACGGCGGACGGACAACCCGCAGACGGACAACCCTCCGTACGAAGGAGTACGACGTGAGCTTGAGGATCGTAGTGGCTGTGAAGTATGTGCCCGATGCCACGGGTGATCGTCGTTTCGCTGAGGACCTGACGACTGATCGTGAGGCTGTGGACGGTCTGCTGTCGGAGTTGGACGAGTATGCGGTGGAGCAGGCGTTGCAGATCGCGGAGTCGGCGGGGGATGCCGAGGTGTCCGTGGTGACGGTGGGTCCTGGGGATGCGCGGGACGCGGTGCGCAAGGCGTTGTCGATGGGTGCGGACCGGGGTGTGCATGTGGAGGACGAGGGGCTGCACGGTACGGATGTGTTCGGTACGTCGTTGGTGCTGGCCAGGGTGGTCGAGCGGGTGGGGTTCGATCTGGTGGTGACGGGGATGGCGTCGACGGACGGGACGGGGGGTGTGGTGCCGGCGTTGTTGGCGGAGCGGTTGGGGGTGCCGCAGGTGACGTTGTTGTCGCGGGTGTCGGTGGCCGGTGGGGTGGTGTCGGGGCGGCGGGACGGTGATGCGGCCAGTGTGGAGTTGGAGGCGGCGTTGCCGGCGGTGGTGTCGGTGACCGATCAGTCCGGTGAGGCGCGGTATCCGTCGTTCAAGGGGATCATGGCGGCGAAGAAGAAGCCGGTGGAGTCGTGGGGTCTGGCCGATCTGGGGATCGATGCCGGTGAGGTGGGGCTTGCGGGGGCGTGGAGTGCGGTGGAGTCGGTGGCGGCGCGTCCGGCGCGTACGGCGGGCACGATCGTGAAGGACGAGGGCGAGGGCGGTAGGCAGCTCGCGGAGTTCCTGGCGAACCAGAAGTTCATCTGAGCGGAGCGGTAGAGATGGCTGACGTGCTGGTTGTTGTCGATCATGTTGATGGTGTGGTGCGTAAGCCGACGTTGGAGTTGTTGACGTTGGCGCGGCGGTTGGGTGAGCCGGTGGCGGTGCATCTGGGGCCGGGGGGTGGGGCTGCGGCGCGGGTGCTGGGGGAGCACGGGGCGGTGCGGGTTCTGGTGGCGGATGCGCCGGAGTTCGCGGAGTTCCTGGTGGTGCCGAAGGTGGATGCGTTGCAGGCGGCGGTGGAGGCTGTGGGGCCGGTGGCGGTGTTGGTGTCGTCGTCGGGGGAGGGCAAGGAGGTCGCGGCGCGGTTGGCGTTGCGGCTGGGGTCGGGGGTGATCACCGATGCGGTGGACGTGCGCCCCGGTGACGGTGACGGTGGGGGTGGGGGTGGTGTGGTGGCGGTGCAGTCGGTGTTCGCTGCGTCGTTCACGGCGGTGTCGCGGGTGACGCGGGGGGTGCCGGTGGTGGCGGTGAAGCCGAATGCGGCGCCGGTGGAGGTTGCTGCTGCCGCGGGTGTGGTGGAGGAGTTGGCGGTGGAGTTCGGGGAGTCGGCGCGGGGGACGCGGGTGGTGTCGCGGACGCCGCGGGCGTCGACGGGGCGTCCGGAGCTGACGGAGGCGGCGATCGTGGTGTCGGGTGGTCGGGGGGTGAACGGTGCGGAGAATTTCGCGGTGATCGAGGCGTTGGCGGATGCGCTGGGGGCTGCGGTGGGTGCGTCGCGGGCGGCGGTGGACGCGGGGTGGTATCCGCATGCGAACCAGGTGGGGCAGACGGGTAAGTCGGTGTCGCCGCAGTTGTACATCGCGAATGGTATTTCGGGGGCGATCCAGCATCGTGCGGGGATGCAGACGTCGAAGACGATCGTGGCGGTGAACAAGGACGCGGAGGCGCCGATCTTCGATCTGGTGGACTTCGGGGTGGTGGGTGACCTGTTCCAGGTGGTCCCGCAGCTGACCGAGGAGATCACCGCCCGCAAGAGCTGACCCCGACCGACCACCCGGGCACACCACGGCCCGACCCGCGCACCCAGCCGAATCCCTCATAATGGAGGGAAAGCATGACGAATCGGATGTGTGTGCGGGTTCGGCCCGTACCCGACGCTACGGACAGGTCCCATGGACCGCACGGTCTCCGGTCAGCCGCCCTCCGACCTCGTCGGGCCGCGGACGCGCGCGGAGCGCGTTCTCGCCGACGCGCTGCTGCACGTGTACGAACAGGTGCGGCCCAGCACCTGCACGGCGTACGTCCCGGCGGACGGCGGCAGGACGCTGACCGCCGCCATGACCGTGGACACACCGCTCAGCTTCGGCGTGCCGTCCAGCTTCGACGCCGACGACCTGGTGTGGCCGACCACCCGTTCGTACCGCAGCGGCGAGGTGGTGGTCTTCGACGCGGAGAACATGCGCGAGAGCGCCCGCCTGTCGACGCCCGCGATCGCCATCACCGTGCCGTTCGCGATGACCGTGGCCTCGGTGCCGGTGCGCACCGTGCGGCGCCGTTACGGGACCATCGGCCTGCGCTGGGTGCCGCCGCGGCCGGTGTCCGCGCGGGAGCGCGCGTTCCTCCAGGCCGCCGCCGACGAGCTGGCCGCCGAGCTGGAACGGCTGGCCGGCGTGGACGACGGGCTCGTGGCGCCGGTCGTCCCGGTCTTCCTGCCCGCCCGCCCGGCGCGCTCCACCGGCGATCCGGACGACGAGCGGCGGCTGCTGCGCGAGGCCGCCGCGTCCTCGGCGATCCGCAGCAGCTACCTCCACCAGCTCCAGCGGCTGGCCGCGGAACTCACCGGCGCGGTGCGCGCCGCCGACATCCTCGCGATCGGGCAGGCCCGCGTCGTGCAGCCCTTCGGCGGCCGGGCCGCCGCTCTGTCGATGGCCGAGGGCGGCCGGCTGCACGTGGCCGGCGCGGTCGGGCTCAGCCGCGAGGCGGTCGCCGCCATCGAGGGGACGCCGCTGTCCCGCCGCACCCCCGAGACCGACGCGATCCACAGCGCCCAGGTGCGGGTCTACGCCTCGGCCGCCGACCTCGCCCGCGCCTATCCGGGCCTGGAGATCGACATGGACCAGCAGGCCCGCGCGTACATCCCGCTGATGTACACCGGCCGCGCGGTGGGCTGCTGCACCCTGGAGTTCGCCGGGCCGTACCGGCCGCTGACGCCCACCGAGATCTCCCTGCTCACCCTGATGCTGGAACAGGTGGGGCAGTCCCTCGCGCGGGCCCGCTCGCACGAGGTCGAGCACGCGCTGACCCGCCGCATCCAGCACGCCCTGCTGCCGGGCAGCTTCCCGCACGTGCCGGAGGCGGTGGCCACCGCCCGCTACTTCTCCGCCACCGAGGGCGTCGGCATCGGCGGCGACTGGTACGACGTGCTGACGCTGCCGGAGAAGCGGCTGGGGCTGGTCGTCGGCGACGTCGAGGGACACAGCCTGGACGCGGCCACGGTGATGGGCCAGCTGCGCAGCGGCGTACGGGCCTACGCGGCCGAGGGGCACGACCCGGCCGTGGTGCTGGAGCGCAGCAACCGGCTGCTCTGCGGACTGGACACCGACCTGTACGCCACCTGCTGCTGCGTGTGGATCGACCTGACGACCGGCGCCACCGTGGTGGCCAGCGCCGGCCATCCCGCGCCGCTGATCGGCGACGGCCGCTCCGGGGTGGGCCAGCCGTCGCTGTCGGCCGGGCCGCCGCTGGGCGTCCAGCCCCAGGCGACCTACCGCGACGCCGCGGTCGAGATGACCCCGGGCAGCGTGGTCGCGCTGTTCACCGACGGCCTGCTGGACGTACGGCGGATGGGCGTGGACGCGTCGGTCGGCCGGCTCGCGGCGCTGCTCGCCGACCACGGCGGCGAGGACCTGGAGGTGCTCGCGGACACCATGGTCGCCGGCCGCCGCCAGGACGCGCCCGGCGACGACGCCACCCTGGTCCTGGTCCGGTACGAGGGCGCGCGGCCCGACGAGTCCGCCCGCGTGGCCCGCATGCGGGTGGAGCGGCACGACCTGCACGCCGTCCTGGAGGCGCGCCGCTTCGTCCGCGAGCTGCTGGCCCGGTGGGGCCTGCCGGGGGTCTGCGACGACCTGGAGGTGCTGGTCTCCGAGGTGGTGACCAACGCCCTTATCCACGCCCACAGCGACGTCGACCTGCGGCTGCGCGACTACCCGGACCGGGTCAGGGTGGAGGTGCGCGACAGCGACCCGTATCCGCCGGTGCCGACCGCGCTGTTGGACGACGACGCCGGCAACCTGGAGGCGGAGTCCGGGCGCGGCCTGCTGATCGTCGACGCCCTCGCGTCCGCCTGGGGCAGCTCGCCGGCGGGACGCGGCAAGACGACGTGGTTCGAGGTCGGCGTGGGCGGGAGCGGGGACGGGCAGGCGGACCCGGACGCGGGTGCGGGCCGGGACACGGGCGGGGACACGCGTACGGGTCCGGGCACGCGTGCGGGCGGCGGTGCGGACCGGGACGCGGGCGGGGACACGCGGACGGGCCCGGGCACGCGTACGGACGCGGGTGCGGACCGGGACGCGGGTGGGTCCGCGCGTGCGGGCGGCGGTGCGGGCGCCGGTCCCGGTGTGCGCGCCCCCGCGTAGGCAGGCCGGCACCCGGGTGAGCCGCCGCGGCTGGGGACTCGCCGCCCATGCCCGCGCCCTTCCGGGGTAGGCGGGCCCCAGCGGGCCGCCCGTACGCGGCCGTTCGGGTGAGCTGTGCGGATGCGCCGCCCGCCTGACCGGGCGTCAGGGCGCGCGGCGCGGAGAATGCGGACGGCGAACGGAGTTCGGCGGTGGCACCCGGAACGGGCAGGTTGCGCAGCGCGGTGATCGAGGTCGGCGCGTGGTGGGCGGTGCTGTGCGCGCTGACCGTGGTCGCGGTCGGACCGCTGGACACCGTCGAGTACGTGGTCGCGGTCGCCGCCGGGTGCGGCGCCGCGCTGGCCGTGCGGTGGGTCAGGCTCGCCGCGGGCGTGGAGTTCGGCGGCCTGCGCGGCGCGGGCCGGGCCGCGCTGCTGCTGCCCTGGTCGGTGTTGCGCGGCGTCGCCGTGCTGCTCGCGGCGCTGGTCCGCCCGGCCGCGGTCCCCGCGGGCTTCCGCCGCACCGCGGTGCGCGACGGCGCCGGCCCCGGCTGGGCCGCCCTCGCGCTCGCCGCCTCGCCCGACACGTGCGTGGTCCGCGCGGAGGACGGCGGCGCCGTCGAGTTGCACACCCTGGGGTCCGCGCGGAGCCCGATGGAACGCGCGCTCACGACGACGGACGGGCCGGGTGGCTCCGACGGGCCGGGCGGTGCGCGTGGCGCGGACGCCTCGCGCCGCGGCCGTGGCCGTGACCACGGACGAGGAGGTGGGCGGTGAACGCGTGGACGAGCGCCGCGCTGGTGCTGCTCGCGGTCGCCGCGCCGCTGTGCCTGCTGGGCGCGGTGCGCGGCAGCGAGATGCGCCGGCTGACCGCGGTGTCGCTGCTGTCGCCCGTCGTCGGCGCGGTGTTCCTGCTGCTGCCGCAGGGCTACCAGCGCTCCTCGTACCAGGACCTGGCGCTGGTGCTGGCCGTCCTCGCGCCCGCGGGCACGCTGGTCTTCACGCGGTTCCTGGCCGGGCAGCCGCGCGCGACGGGCGGCGACGAGGAGGACCGCGGATGAGCGCCTCGCACGCCGTCGTCCTGGCACTGCTGTGGGCGGGCGTGGCCTGCGTCCTGGTCTCGGCGCTGGCGCTGCACCGCCTGGACGGGACGTTCTCGCGCCTGCACGCGCTCGCGCCCGCCTCCTGCCTGGGCGTGCCGCTCATCGCCGTGGCGGTGGCCGTCGACCAGGGCGCGGGCCGCGCGGCCGTCAAGACCCTGGTCATCGGCGTGCTGTTCGCGGCCGGCGGCACCGCGGGCACGATCGCGATCGGCAAGGCGGCGGCGCGGGCCGGGGAGCCGGGCGGCTCGGGCGGGGAGCGGGCCGGGGAGCGGGGCGGCTCGGGCGGCGGGCGCGCGGACGGGCCGCCGGCCGGCGGCGGAAAGGAGCGGTGAGCCGGTGAACACGCCGCTGGTCGCGGTCGCCCTCGCCTTCGTCGTGGTCTGCGCGACGGTCGCCGTGCTGTGCCGCGACCCCGTGCGCCAGGCGCTGGTGCTCGCCGTGCTGGGCCTCGGCCTCGCCGTGCTCTTCGCGGTGCTCCAGGCGCCGGACGTCGCGCTGTCCCAACTCGGCGTCGGCACCGCGCTGACACCGCTGCTGATCCTGCTCACCGTCCGCAAGGTCTCCCGCCGCTCGACCGCGGACGCGGACGCGGCGTCGGGCGGCGACGGCGCCGACGGGTCCGGCGGGTCCGGCGGGTCCAACGGCTCCGGCAGCAGCGGCGGTTCTCGCGGGAGCGGCGAGGCGGGCGGCGGCGGTTCGCGCGGCGGCGCGGACGACGCGGCCCGTACCCGCGACGACGCCGGGAGCGACGGCTACCCGGGCGGCGGGTCGTGAGCGCCCGCGCCCGGCTGCTGCTGTGCCTGGCGGCCGTCGCCGTCATCGCCGTGTTCTTCGCCGTCGCCTGCACCGAGATGCCCGCGGCCGGCGGCGACCACCACCCGTACGGCGACCGCGCGGTGGCCGCCGCGCTCGCCCACCGCACCGCGAACACCGTCTCCGCGGTCAACTTCGACCTCCGCGCCTTCGACACCCTCGGCGAGGAGTCGATCCTGTTCGGCACCGTCCTCGGCGCCACCCTGCTGCTGCGCCTGGCCCGCGACGAGCGGCGCAGGCCCGCGCCCTCCGAACACGTGCTGCCCAGCACCCGGTTGCTCGGCACCGCGCTGCTGCCGGTCGCGCTGGTGGTCGGCGTGTACGTCGTGGCGCACGGCCAACTGAGCCCCGGCGGCGGCTTCCAGGGCGGCGTCATCCTCGCCACCGCGCTGCACCTGGGCTACATCGCCGCCGACTACCGCGTCCTGGAGAAGGTGCGGCCGCTGGCCGTGCTGGACGTCGCGGACGCGATCGCCGCGGGCGCGTTCGTCGCCCTGGGCATCGCCGGATTGGCGGCCGGCGGAGCCTTCCTGAAGAACACCCTGCCGCTGGGCACGTTCAACCAGATCACCTCCGGCGGCACGGTGCCGCTGCTCAACGCCGCCGTCGGCGTCGAGGTCGGCTCCGGCCTGATCGTGCTGCTCGCGCACTTCCTGGACCAGGCCGTCGAGATCTCCGCCGGCGACGGCGCGGACCGGCCCCCTCGCCCGCACCCCGACGCGGACCACCGCACAGACCGCCGCGCGGACCACCGCACAGACCCCCAGGAGGAGCCGTGATGGGCCCGTGGCCGTACCTCGCCGCCGGATGGGTGCTGCTGGTGGCCCTGTACGGGATGGTGACCAGCCGCAACCTGATCCACGCGATCGGCTGCCTGGCGGTCGCGCAGTCCTCGACGTACCTGCTGCTGCTCTCCGTCGGCTACCGGCACGACGGCACCGCGCCGGTCTTCTCCGACGTCAAGCCCGGCTCCCGGCCGCTGGTCGACCCGGTCGTGCAGGCGCTCGCGCTCACCGACGTGGTGGTCGGCGCCACCGTCACCGCGCTGCTGCTCGCCCTGACCGTCCAACTGCGCAAACGCCACGGCACCGTGGACCCGCAGGCGCTGACCGGCCTGAAGGGCTGACCGGGTGCGCGCCACCACGCTGCTGCCGCTGGCCGTGGCGATCCCGCTGGCCGGCGCGGTGCTGCTGGCGGCCGGCGGACGGCTGCTGCGGCGCCGGGGCTGCGATGTGCTGGCCACGGCGACCGCCGCCGCCGACGTGGCCTGCCTCGCGCTGCTGTGGCCGGACACCCACGCCCTGGCCACCGCGCCGCTGGGCGGTTGGCCCGCGCAGATCGGGATCGTGCTGGCCGCCGACCGGCTCGGCGCCGGACTCGCGCTGCTCGCCGCGTTCCTGGTGCTGGCCGTGCTCGTCTATTCCTGGCGGTACTTCGACGAGGCCAGGCGACCGGGTCGGCGTCTTCCCCGCGCTGGTGCTGCTGTTCGAGGCCGGCATGGTCGGATTCGCGCTCACCGGCGACCTGTTCAACGCCTTCGTGTTCTTCGAGCTGATGGGCGCCGCCGCCTACGCGCTCACCGGCTACCGCATCGAGGACCCGCGGCCGTTGCAGGGCGCCCTCACCTTCGGCATCGTCAACTCCTTCGCCGCGTACTGCTCGTTGCTCGGCATCGGCATGCTCTACGCCCGCACCGGACAGCTCGACCTGGCCGCCATCGGCCGCGCGCTCGGCGGCCACCGCACCGACCTGCTCGTGGTCACCGCGTTCGTGCTGGTGGCCACCGCCCTGCTGGTCAAGTCCGCGCTGGCGCCCTTCCACTTCTGGCTGCCCGACGCGCACGCGGTCGCCCCCACACCGGTGTGCATGCTGCTGTCCGGGGTGATGGTCGAGCTGGGCGTGTACGGGACCGCGCGCGTCTACTGGACGGTGTTCTCCGGGCCGGGCGGGCTGCCGCACGACGCGTTCCGCCACACCTTCGAGGCGCTGGGCGTGATCACCGCGCTGCTCGGCGCGCTGATGTGCTGGCAGCAGCGGCACCTCAAGCGCCTGTTGGCGTACTCCACGATCAGCCACGTCGGACTGTTCACCGTCGGCATCGCGCTGCTCACCCCGGCCGGCACCGCCGGCGTCGCGCTCTACGTCGCCGCGCACGGCTGCGTGAAGGCCGCCCTGTTCGGCCTCACCGGCGTGCTGCTGGACCGCTACGGATCGGTCGACGAACGCGGCCTGCACGGCAGGGCCCGCGAACTGCGGCTGGTCGGCGTGCTGTTCGTGATCGGCGCGCTGGCGCTGGCCGGCCTGCCGCCCACCGGCACCGGCCTCGGCAAGGCGCTCACCGAGGACGCCGCCGCCGAACACCCGTGGCTGGCCGCGGTGTTCGTCATCGCCTCCGCGTCCACCGGCGCGGCCGTGCTGCGCGCGGCACTGCGGGTCTTCTGGGGAGCCGGCGCCCCGACGAAGCCGCACCCGGACGAGGCCGGGATCAGCGGCGAGGGCGAGGAGCCGGAGATCCGCGAGCCGCGCCGGTCGGTGCCGCCGACGACGACCGCGGTGCCGGCCGTCCTGCTCGCCGTCGCCGTGCTGCTGGGCTGCCTGCCGGCCGCCGCGTCCTCCCTGGCGGCCGGCGCGCGCACCTTCACCGACGCGGGCGGGTACCGCGCGGCGGTGCTCACCCCCGCGGCGCCCCCGCCCGCGGCCGCCGCCGGCCCCGCGCCGGCGGACTGGACCGCCACCGGTGTGCTGCTCGGCCTGCTCACCGCCGCCCTGGCCGTGCTGCTCGCGGTGCTCGCCGTGCGCCGCCCCCGGCCGTGGCGGTACAACCCGCTGCGGGTCCCGGTCCGCGGCCTGCGCCGCCTGCACTCCGGCCACCTCGGCGACTACCTCGCCTGGCTCGCGGTCGGCGTCGCGGTCCTGTGCGCGGCGCTCGCCGCACAGACGTGACCGCGGGCCCGTGGCGGGCGCGCCGTCCCCGTCGTGCGACCGCGCGTGCCGGCCCGGGCACGTCAGGGCGTCGGGATGCCGGCGACCCGGCGGGGACCGGCGAGGCGGACCGGCACGCCCGGGGAGTACAGCACGCTCACCGGCGGCGCCTGCGGGGTGGGCAGCCCGGCCGCCGCGACGAGGTTCTCCTCGCACTCCAGCAGCTCGGCCCGGTACAGCGGCCAGCGCGGATGGTCGTTGGACAGGTACGACGCACCGCCGAAGAACGCGTTGTGCATCCCCCAGCGCGCGGTCAGGAAGTGCTCCAACTCCGTCGGCTCCGCGATCCGTTCGCCCGGCCGCAGCACGATCCGGCTGCGCACGCCGCGCCGCCGTGGCCGGCGCCGCGCGCTGGTGTACGCCACCGTGCCCGCGCCGGCCTCGACCCGCATCCGCGACCACACGTACGGCAGCCGGAACCCGATCCGCCCCATCAGCACCGGTATCAGCCGCGAGGCGTCCATCGACCGGAAGACCACGCCGCGCCTGCCCCGCGCGTCCACCGAGTACAGCCGCACGTTCGTCTCCGGGAACGACCCCAGGTACGGCACGCCCGGCAGCCCCAGCCAGCCGACCCGGTGCATCCGGAACGCGACCAGCCCCACGTACGTCCGCCCCTCGTACGTGTCGGGGACCGTCCCGGCCGGCAGCAGCGGCCGCACCGCGTCCGGCGGCACGGACCAGTGCACGAAGCACAGGTCCAGCCACTGCTGGGTGAGCAGCGGCGTCCTGATCGCGACCGGCGCGTCCGGCGTGATCGGGGCCGCGGGCACGTCGGGCGCCCGCCGCGGCGCGGGGGACGCCGGGGCGTCGGGGGCGGGCGGTGTCACCCGGCCAGCATGCCGGAGCCGCCTCAGCAGGCGGCGCGCGGGGTGAGGCCCGCCGCGTCCGGGACCCGGTCGCGGTAGGCCGCGGTCGCGAAGGCGAGCAGCGCCGCGATGTCCCTGCGGTGCGAGGACAGCCCCAACGACACCCGCACCGCGCCGCCCGAGGGCAGGCCGAGCCGCCCCACGTAGTCGTCGATCGTGCCGGTCGCGGTCCGCACCGCCCGGTTCAGCACCTCGCGGTCGATGGCGAACGCCGCCTCGCCGGTGCCCGGGTTGCAGAAGCAGCCGGTGCGCAGCGAGATGCCCTGCGCCGCGCTGTCGCGCGCGACGATCCGCTCGTCGACGATCCCGCCGCGCGCGTCGAGAAAGTTCAACGCGACGGTGCCGCCGCGGTGTTCGGTGTCCAGGGGGCCGTAGACCTGCGCCATCGGCGAGCCGTCGGAGTGTCGCAGCCCGGCCAGTCCGGCGAGCAACTCCTCGGTGAGCGCGGCGACATGGCGGTGGACGCGCTCGACGCCGATCGTCCGCACCCAGTCCAGGCCGACCTCGACGTCCGGGATGCTCAGGTAGTTGACCGTGCCGTCCTCGAACGCGGCCTCGCCGTCGGCCATCGTGTGCCACCGTCCGAGCGCGCTCGCCGCGTGGATCGTGCCGCCGGAGAACCACGGCCTGCGCAGCCGGGCCAGCGCCTCCCGCCGCGCGATCAGACTGCCCACGCCGGTGGGGTAGCCGAACACCTTGTACCAGCTCACCGCCACGAAGTCCGGGTGCACGGCGGACAGGTCGAGGACGTTCGCGGGCACGTAGGCCGCCGCGTCCAGCAGGACGTCCCAGCCGGCGCTCCTGGCCCTGGCGATCCAGTGCAGGCCGTGCCGGACGCCGCTGAAGTTGCTCTGCGCGGGGTACGCGAGCAGGCCGCGGCGGGGGCGGGCGTCGCCGGCGCCGGGGGATTCCGTGCCGGGACCTGGTGCGCCGGGACCTTCCGCGCCCGGACATCCCGCGTCGGGCCCTCCCGCGCCCGGCGCCGCGGGAGCCGGCGCGGTCAGCACCGCCTCCATCGCGGACGCGTCCACGTCGAGGCCGGGCGTGCGCATAGGGACGTACACGGTGTCCGCGCCGCGCGCGTGGGCGTACTCGCGCAGCCCGTTGACGGAGTTGTGGTTGTCCAGCGTCAGCACCAGCCGGCGGCCGGGGCCGAACGGGTACGACTCCCCGACCAGCCGGCACGCGCCCGTCGCGTTCGCGGTGAACACCACGGCGTACTCCCGCGGATCGGCCCGGAAGTGCTCCAGCACCCGGCGCCGCGCCCGCTCCACCAGCGCCCCCGACGCCTCGGCCGCCGGGCTCACCGAGTGCGGGTTCCCGAAGCATCCCGCGGCCAACCGCTCGGCGTGCGCCCGCACTTGGGCCCTGGCGGGCAGGCCCGCGCCGGTGTGGTCGAGGTACACGTGCCCGCCCTCGTCCAGATATCCGTAGCCGTCCTCGGCGGCGCGCAGCGTCTCCAGCGTCGCGTCCGGTCCCGCCATGCCGATCGCCCCCGTTCACCCTTTTCCCACGGTACGCCGGTCCGGGCACGGCGTCCGCCCGGAGCGGGCGGGCCGGGCCGGGCAGGCGGGCGACCGGGGCCGGACGGTCCGGCGGAGTCGAGGCGGCCCGCTCGGGCCGGCGCGGGTCAGGGCAGGACGCTAAAGGTGACCTCGTAGATGTAGCCGGGCATGGCCGGGGTGAAGCCGAAGCCGTGGCCGACCGAGACCGTGCCCGTCGCGCCGTTCGGGTGGTCGAGGCCGTTCATGACGAAGCTGATGGAGTAGCTCGCCGGAGCCGAGCCCTCCCACTCCGCGCACAGGATCTGCTGCGGCTGCTCCGGGAACTCCTCGACGACGGTGGGCTGTTCGTCGGTCAGGTAGATGCGGTGCCGCTGCTCCCTCGGCAGCGAGGTGAAGTCGTTGCAGTCGATCTCCGACAGACGCGTGTCGGCGGAGGCCGTGGTCGCCGGCGCGACCGCGGGAACGCCGAGCGCGAGGGCCGCGGCGGCCAACAGAAGAGCGGTCTTGCGCATGTGAACCCCCCACTGCGGTACGGACAGAGGCCTCATTCTGGCCGCGGCGCGCGGCGGACGGCACGGCGTGTTCCGGCCGAACCGGTCACCGCGGGAGTACGGCGCGGGACCCGCAGGGCACGCCGGGTGGACGCCGGGTGGACCCGGCGTGCTGGGTCTCTTCGGCGCGGGCCTCTTCGGCGGCGGGCCTTTTCGGCGCGGGCCTTTTCGGTGCCGACGCCGGACTGCGGGTGCGTGGACCCCTTCCGCACGGACCCGGGGCGCGGGAGGGCGCCGGAGCACGCGCGCGCGGTGCGCACCCCGGAGCGCGGGGGACGCGGGGGCGGTGCCATGATGGCCGGGCCATGGGACTTTCCGGGCGCGCTGCCGCCGACGTACGTCTGCTGAGGGCTTCGGTCTTCGCGGGCGTCTGCGTGCTCCTGGCCGCCGCCGGACACCAGTGGGCCGGTGGCCGGCCGCCCGGCACGGGTGCGCTCGTGGCCGGATGGCTGGGCGTGCTGGCGTGGGTCGTGCCGCTGGCCGGCCGGCGCAGGACCGTCCCCGGCGTCGCCGCGGGGCTGGCCGCGGGCCAGTTCGCGCTGCACGCGTTCTTCTGCCTGATGTGCGCGCCCGTTACCGGGCTCGCCTCTGCTTCCGCCTCTGGCTCCGCCTCCGGGATCGGCTCGGGGGCGGTCGCGGGGTCCGTCTCCGGTACGGGGCAGGGCTCGGGCCCGTTTCCCGGCTCCGGCGTCCTGACGCTCGCCGCGCGCCTGCGGTGCGGCGGCCTGGGCACGCCCCTGACCACCGCCCAGGCCGCGTCCGTCGTCCGGCGGGCCGGACTCGACCCGGCCATGCCGTCCGCGTCGATGCCGGGCATGCCGGGGACGTCGGGAACGTCGGGCACATCGGCGATGTCGGCGATGTCGGCGATGCACGGGATGCCGGGCATGGGCGGGACGGGCGGCATGGCCGGGATGCACGGCACGCTGCCCGCCCTCCTCGGGACGCGGCTGGCCGTGCCGACACGCCCCGGAGACCTGCTGCACCTGTTGCCGTCCCCGGCGATGGCCCTTGCCCACCTCGTCGCGGCGGCCCTGCTGGGCCTGGTGCTGTGGCGCGGCGACGCCGCGCTGTGGCTGCTGACGGCCCGGCCGGCGAAGGCCGCGTTGCGCCGTCTGCTCGGCGCGTTCACCTCGGGACTGCGCGCCCTGGCCGCGGTCGCGGGAGCCGCCGAGGCGGTCCGCCGCCTGCGCCGTGCCGCGCACCGGCGCCGCCGCCACGGGCCGCGCCGACCACGACCGGCCGCCGCGCCCGCGGTGCGCCGTGGGCCTCCCCGGTACGCCGTCGCGGTCTGACGCCCTGTCCGCGCACTTGTCGGCCTTCCCGCCGCTCGTGCGGTTCCGCCGGTTCTGCGGGTACCGCCGGTTGTGCGGGTTCCGCCGGTTCTGCCGGTCGGCCTGGTTCTCGGGGCCGATCGGGGCAGTGCCGGCCGGTCCGGTTCTCCGGTTGTCCTGAACCGTCCCGGAACCCTCCGAGCCGCCTCGGCGCCGACCGCGACGCACCCGCCCCCGTACCCATCCGTACGTGAGGGCCGCGCAGCCGGGACCGGTCCGTACGGCCGGGCTCCGCCGTTCGTGGCGGGGCCGGTCCGCTACGGCTCACCGGTCCGTCCGTCCACGCCCGTACGCCCGCGCGCAGTCGACCGCCGCGCACGGGTGCGGCCGGGCTGCGCGCGCTCGCGTGAAGACGTTCAGAGGTCATCACCACCATGCGACGACAGATCACCTGGTCCGCGGACGCCCCGCGGGCCGAATGGGACACCCGACGTGACGGCGACGGCACGCACACCGGCGGGTCCGTCGACCGGTCCGCCGACCGCTCCGCCGACCGGTCCGCCGACCGGTCCGCCGATCGACGGCTCGATGCGCCCGGCCAGGCGGTTCCACGCACCCGCCAGCCAGACGTTCAGCGCACCCGCCGGCCGGGTCGCCGAGCGGAGGATCGACCAGACGGCCGACCAGACGGCCGACCAGAACGCCGGCCGGGTCGCCGACAGGACTACCGACCGGACGGCCGACCAGACCGCCGGCCGGACGACCGACAGGACCGCCGGCCGCGGCGCCGGCGTGGCCGAGACGGCCGCGGACGTGCCCGCGCCCGCGAGTCCGTCGCGTCCCGATCGCGGGTCGCGCGCGCTGCGCGGGCCGCGCCGGCGCCGACTCCTCGCGAGCGCCTGCCTGGTGGCGGTCGGCGCGGCCGTGATCGCGGGCTGCTCGGGGAGTTCGTCCGGCGGCGCGTCCGGCTCGGCCGGTTCCGGGGACGCGCCCGCTGCGGTCGTGACCGCGGGAGGGGACGACTCGGGGCCGCCCGGGGCGATCACCTTCGACACGCCGTTCCCCAAGCCGGCGCTGCGGCTGACCGACCAGGACGGCAAGCCGTACGACCTGCGGCGTGCGACCGCCGGGCGCGCGCTGTTGCTCTACTTCGGCTACACCCACTGCCCGGACGTCTGCCCCACGACGATGGCCGACCTCGCCGGTGCGCTGCGGCGGCTGCCCGCCGGGACCGCGCGGCCCGCGGTGGTCTTCGTCAGCACCGACCCCGGCCGCGACACCCCCGCGCGCCTCAAGGAGTGGCTCGGCGCGATCGACCCCCGGTTCGTCGGCCTGACCGGCGACTTCGAGACGATCCGCAGCGCCGCGACGGGCCTGGGCATCAGCGTCGCGCCGCCGGTGCGCAACGCCGACGGCTCGGAGACCGTCAGCCACGGCGCGGAGGTCGTCGCGTTCTCGCCGAAGGACGGCCTGGCCCACCTCCTCTTCCCGTCCGGCACGTCCGAGTCGACGTACGCGGCCGACCTGCCGGGGGTGGTCGCGGGCGCGGCGTCGTGACGTGAGGCGGCATGGCCGGGTTGTCTGGGTTGTCAGGGCTGGTCGGTGGGGTCGGGTCGGGCGGCCTGGGCGGCCCGGGCGGTCGGTCGGGGTGAAGAGGGGTCGAGCGGTGCGGAAGGGAGGTCGGGGACGTGGCGGTGGTCGACGCCGGGCGTCCGCGTAGCCGTACGCGGGGACCTCGAACTCCCGGCGCGCGGCCGGGTTTCCGGCTGGCGCGCGCGGCGGTCTTCGCCGCGCTGTGCGTCACCGTGAGCGGGCTCGGGCACGTGATGATGTCCGGCGCGACGGTCCCGGTGTGGGCGCTCGGCTACGCGTTCGCCGCGGTCACGGCGGCGGCCTGGTGGCTGACCGGCCGCGAACGCGGCGGGCTCGCCGTGACGGCGGCGACGCTCACCGCCCAGGCGGGGCTGCACTGCTTGTTCGCGGCCGGCCAGTTGGTGCGGGCCGCGACCTCGCGGGCGGGCACGCCGAGCGGGTCGGGCGGGCCCGGTCGCCTCGGCGGCCTGAGCGGCGGAACGGGCGCGCCCGGTGGACGCGGCTCCGCGGGCCGGCCGAACGGCCCGGGCCTGCTCGGCGGTTGGGGTGCTCCCGGCGGCGCGGGCGGCTCCGGGGTCCTCGGCGGGCCCGGGGGCGGCGTCGGCGGTCCGGGCGCGCCGGGCGGCGGTCACGTGGCGCACGTGACGGGCCGGATGCCGGCCGTGCCCGCGCTGCACGGCAGGCCCGCCGTGCCCGTCATGCCGGCGGTGCACGCGATGCCCGCGATGCACGAGATGCATACGTGGACGCTCGGCATGCTCGCCGCGCACGTCGTCGCGGCGCTGGTCTGCGCGCTGTGGTTGTGGCGCGGCGAGGCCGCCGTGTGGCGGCTCGGCCGGGCGCTGGCCGCGCTGGTCACCGGGCCGCTGAGCCGGGCGCGGGCGGTGGGCGGCGCCGCCCCGCTGCGTACGCCGCGCGCGGGGAGGGCGCCCGCGCCCGCGGTGCTGTCGCCGCCGTCCGCGGTCGTCCTGCGGTACGCGCTGGTCAGGCGGGGGCCGCCGTACGTCCTCATTCCGTACGGCTGACCGGCGCCCGTAACGCCCTGCCGGCCGTCCCCGGGTGGCGCCCCGCCTGCACAGGCGCGGCGGCGCGGGGGCGCCAGGGGCGCGGCGGGCGCGACGCCGGAGTGCGCGCATGGGCGCACCCGGCCCATTCGATCGGCCTGCTCCACCCACACGCCGCCTTCGCCACCCGGCGATGAGCGTCCCCGCTCCGGGACCACCCAGGTCCCGCGGACCCCGCTTCGTACGTCCGGAAGTCCGGAAGTCCGTACGTCCGGACCTCGGCACCGGGACCGGCCGCGTACCGGTCCGTCCGCCCGACGACCGGTCGGGCGCGCGTGGCAACGGCGCGGCCCCACCCCCGCCCCGAGCCACGCGACCCGAGCCGTCGCGCGGACCGGCGTCGTGCGCACGCCGAACACCCTGGCGTCGCCCGGTTGTTCGGACCCGGCGTCGACGCCGACTCCGCCGCTCGCGAGCCCCGGCCCGTCCACGGCGGAGCCTGCCCCGGGCCGCCGCGATCCGGCCGGACTCCGGCGAACAGGGCTGCCCACGACGGCCGTTCGTGGCGCGGAAGCCCCGGCCCCGGGAGCCACGACGGCCCCGGACGCCGGCAGCGTCCGCGCGACGCGCGGCTCTTCCGCGACAGCGGACAGCCGGCCCGGGCGAACGAGGCCGCCGCACCCGGCGGGGCTTCTGGCCCGGACGTCGGGTCCGCGGGCTCGGACCCTCGGCCCCTCGGACCCTCGTGCTCGGGCCCGGGCCTCCGGTGCCGGGTCTCCGGGCGTCGGAGCCGAGACGGAGTCGGGGAAGCCGGGGCCCGTCCGGGGCCTCCGGGCGTCCGCCGGGGTCCCGGTCCGGCGCGGTCTCCGCCGCCGGTGGCCCTTCCGGCGCGGGCCGCGGCTTCCGCGCCTGCGGTCCGGCTTCCGGGGCGGTGCTTCCGGGGCCGCGGACGCCGGCTCGGCCTGCGGGCCGGTGGGGCTGCGCGCCGGGGAGTCGGTGCGCGGGGTGTGTGGGGGAAGGGGCGGGCCGCCCCTGGCCGCGGGACGGCGTACGTCGCCGGGCCCGCGTGAGGTGAGGACTGACTGTGATGATCGCAACGGCGCCCCCGCGTGGGCACCGCAAGGAGACACCCCGTCCCGGCAGGGACGACGACGAACAGGTGACGGCCTGGGCCCTGGCCGCGGGCCGCGGCGACGAGGACGCGATGCGGCGGTTCGTGGAGGCGACGCACGGCGACGTGCGCCGCTTCGTCGGGCACCTCGTCGCCGAGAGCGGGCCGGGCGTGGAGGACCTGGCGCAGGAGACGTATCTGCGGGCGCTGTCGAGCCTGCCGCGGTTCGCGGGCCGCTCGTGCGCGCGTACGTGGCTGCTGTCGATCGCGCGACGCGTCGTGGTGGACCGTTACCGCCACGACGCCGCGCGGCCCCGGCTGTCCGGGGCCGCCGACTGGCTGGACGCGGCCGAGCGGCGGCAGCCCGTGGGGCTGCCCGGGTTCGACGAGGGGGTCGCGCTCCTCGACCTGCTCGGCGGCCTCGACCACGCCCGGCGGGAGGCCTTCGTGCTGACGCAGGTGCTCTGCCTGCCCTACGCGGAGGCGGCCCGCCGGGCCGGCTGCCCGATCGGCACGGTCCGCTCCCGCGTGGCCCGCGCCCGCGAGGAGCTGTCCGTGATGCTCCGCGCGGCCGACGGACCGCTCGGCGGCCGGTCGGATTCCGCGCTCCCGCCGACCGGCTGACGGTCGCGGGCCGCTCGGGCAGCCGGACCGCCCGGACCGCCCGAGCCGCCCTGCCTTCCGGCGGGCCGGGAGCCGGCGGACACCGCGGGCGGCGACGAACGCCGCGGGCGGCGGCGGGGTGTTCGGCCCCACCGCCGCCCGCGGCGTGACCTCGCACGCTCCCCGCGCACCCTCAAGGACGGCTGTAACGCACGCACTTCAGATACGTGAGCGGCGGGGTCGTCGCGCCGTTGTCGAGGCAGACCCGCACCACGTCGATCCCGGCCACGTCGACCGTCAGCCAGAAGTCGAACGCGTCGCTCTTGCCGCACACGTTGTTCTTGCTGGACGCGCTGGCCGCGTCGTGGTTGTCGGCCTTCACGGCGAACGCCGTCGTCCCGCGGCAGCTCGTCGCGCTGACCGACTTGTGCTCGCCCACGAGGTGGAAGGAGCGGTTGGACCAGGTGAGCGTGCCCCGGGTGTAGGTGTTGCCGAGGGTGACGTCGAAGTGGGTGGTGTCGGCGGCGGGTCGGGCGCCGGCGGCCGGCGCGGCGGGAACGGCGTGCGCGGCCGGTACGGCGGCGACGGCGTCGCCGGCGTCGGCGGCGGGAGCGCCGAGCAGCGCGCCCGCGCCGAACAGGGCGGTGCTGAGGGCGGCGGCAGTGGCAAGGCGGTTGCGCATGTCGTCTCCGGGATCAGGGTCCAGGGGCGCTCCCCCGGACCTGCCGCTTCAGTATTCCGAGGCGCGCAAACCGGGGCCATCACCCACACGAGGGGTGAATCACCCGCCCGTGATACGCCCCGCGACGCGCCTCGCGCTGCGCCCCGCGACATCCCCCCGGGCACGCCCAGGCTGCGTCTCCGGCGCCGGCCAGCCGCGTCGGCCTCGCGCCGGCGGCCCCGGCCGCCACGTCCGCAGCCGCAGGCTGTTCCCCACGACCAGCAGCGAACTCGCGGACATCGCGACCGCCGCGAGCATCGGGTCGAGCCAGCCGGTCGCGGCCAGCGGCACGGTGACGGCGTTGTACGCGAAGGCCCACGCGAGGTTCGCGCGGATGGTGCCCAGGGTGCGGCGGGCGAGCCGTACCGCGTCCGCAACCGGCTGGATGCCCGCGCGGACGAGGGTGACGTCGGCCGCCGCCGCGGCGACGTCCGTGCCCGTGCCCATCGCGATGCCGAGGTCGGCCGCCGCGAGCGCCGCCGCGTCGTTCACGCCGTCGCCGAGGACGGCGACGCGGTGCCCGCCGGCCCGCAACTCCGCGACCAGCGCGGCCTTGTCCCGCGGTGAACACCCCGCGTGGACGCGGTCGATGCGCAGCGCTTCGGCCACGGCCAGCGCCGGGGCCTCGTGGTCGCCGGTGGCCAGCACCGGGACCACCCCGAGGCGCCGCAGGTGCTCCACGGCGCGGTAGGCGTCGGGCCGCAGCACGTCGCCCAGCCCCAGCACCGCCTCGGGCACGCCGTCGACGGTGACCTGCACGCAACTGTGCGCGGCCCGGCCCGCGGCGGCCACCGCCTCGCCGAGGACCCCGGGCAGCGGACCGGGCCTGCCGACCGCCACCTCGTGCACCCCGTGCGGCCCCGCGACCTTCCCGCTGACGCCGACCCCCGGCTCGGCGACGAAGTCCTCGACCCGCGGCAGCGTCGCCCGCGCCGCCGCGCCGGCCGTCACCTGCCCGGTGCCCGTGCGCACGTAGGCGATCGCCGCCCGCGCGTGCTCGGCGACCGCCGCCCGCGCGTGCTCGGCGACCGCCGCCCGCGCGTGCTCGGCGATCGCCCGCCCCAGCGGATGCTCCGACCCCTGCTCCACCGCCCCCGCCAGCGACAGCACCTCTGCCTGCGACCGCCCGCCGGGCCGTACGGTGACGCGGGCGACGGACATCCGGCCGGCGGTGAGGGTGCCGGTCTTGTCCAGGACGACGGTGTCGACGGCGCGCAGCGACTCCAGCGCCCGCGCGCCGCCGACCAGGACGCCCAGCTGTGCGCCGCGGCCGGTCGCGGCCAACAGCGCGGTGGGGGTGGCCAGTCCGAGCGCGCAGGGGCACGCGACGACCAGCACCGCGACCGCGCAGGTGACCGCCGACCCGGCCGACGCGCCGGCGCCCAGCCAGAAGCCGAGGACGGTGACCGCGAGCACCAGCACGCACGGCACGAACACCCCGGCCACCGCGTCCGCGAGGCGCTGCGCGCGCGCCTTGCCGCTCTGGGCGTCGGCCACCAGCCGTGCCATGACGGCGAGCTGGGTGTCGGCGCCCACCGCGGTCGCCCGCACCACGAGCAGACCGCCGGCGTTGACCGCGCCGCCGGCCACCGCGTCACCGGGACGCACCTCGACCGGCGCGCTCTCACCGGTCATCAACGACATGTCCAGCGCGGACGCGCCCTCGACCACCACGCCGTCCGCGGCGACCCGTTCACCCGGCCGCACCATGAACTCCTCGCCCACGCGCAGCCGTTCGAGCGGGACAACGTGCTCGGCGCCGTCCGGGCCGCGCACCGTGGCCTCCGCGACGGTCAGCCGGGCCAGCGCCCGCAGCGCCGACCCCGCGCCGCGTCGCGCCCTGCCCTCCAGCAGCCGCCCGGCCAGCACCGCGAGCGGCACGCCGACCGCGCCCTCCAGGTAGACGCGCGGCTGCGCCGAGGCGGACGGCAGCAGCGAGAACGCCATCCGGTAGTCCCCGCCGCCGCCCGCGCCGCCGAACAGCAGCGCGTACGCCGACCAGCCGAAGGACGCGACGACGCCCAGCGACACTAGGCTGTCCATGGTCGCGGTCGCGTGCCGCGCGCCGCGCAGCGCCTTGGCGTGGAAGGGCCACGCGCCCCACGTCGCCACCGGAGCGGCGAGCGCGAAGCACAGCCACTGCCAGTACGGGAACTGCCACGACGGCACCATCGACAGCGCCATCACCGGCAGCGACAGCGCCGCGACGACGGCCAGGACCGCCTTCTCGCGCGTGGCCGAACTGCCGCGCCCCGCACCGGAGTCCGGGGACGGCGCGTGCTGGCCCCGCGGGTCGCGCGCGGTCGCGCCGTAGCCGGCCGCCTCGACCTGCGCGACGAGCGCGGCCGGGGCCACCGTCGCCGGGTGGGTCACCCGCGCGGTCGAGGTGGCGAGGTTCACCGCGGCCGTGACGCCGTCGAGGCGGGCCAGCCGCTTCTCCACCCGGCTCACGCAGGCCGCACAGGTCATGCCGGTCACCTCCAGGTCGGTGGTGACGGTGGCGGCGGCGCCGGGCGCGACGGTGTCGGCGCTCATCCCATGCCCCCCATCCCGTCCCCGCCGCCCGCCGATCCGCCGCCCCCGCCGCCGGGCACGCCGCTGCGGGCCGGGTGCAGGCCCGGATTGACCGGCCCGGCCGCCCTGCCGACGCCGTACGCGACGGCGAACACGACGACGAGCAGCAGCGCGAACAGTCCGAGGAGGACGGACGGGGGAGGTCACCGCGGGCGCCGGGCGCGGAGGGCGAGGGCGGTGCGGGTCGCTCGGGTGCGGGTGCGGGCGTGGGTGTGCGTGGCACGGGAACTCCGGGGATCGGCAGGGTGGTTGTGGACGGCCGTACGGACCGTCGTGCAAACGGCCGCGGTGCGCGGGTGGGTTACGGGCTCGCGGGCTCGCGGGGCTGTGGGGTCGCGTGCTGCCGGATGGGGGCTGCGGGCCGCCGGGCCGTGTGTCGCGACGCGCGCAACTCCCCTGCGGGCCACGGGACTCAGCCGCCCGGGCGGACGACGACGGCGCGCACGCGTATCGTGCCGCTGCCCGCGAACCGCAGGTCGAAGGCCACGTGGGCGCCGAGCGCGAGGCCGCGCGGGTGCGGGATCATCACGTCGGTGCCGTAGGGCGTCATGGACAGCCGGGCGCCGGGACGCAGGAGGACGCCGGCGACGCGTTCCATGTGCCCGGCGCCGGCCGCGACGGCCGTCCGGGTGAGCATGGCGGGACCGAGCTCCGGCGAGTCGACGCCCAGCAGGGTGTCGGCGGACCCGCCGGTGTTGCGCAGGTCGAAGAACGCCGCGGTGGCCTCGGGGTTGGACGGCAGCAGCAGCCGGCCCCCGGTCACCTCGATCCGCGCGGCCGGTGCGCCCGCCGCGCCCGTCGAGGCGTACAGCGACAGCGCGAGCAGCCCGGCGGCGCCGGCCGCGACGGGAACCGCCGCGCCCCGCGCGATCCGCCTCCCCGCTGGCCGCACGCGCCACCACCCCACCCGGCCGCCGCCACCGTCCGAGGAATCCCCCTCGACCCCACCGCCCGGCCCACCCCCCGAGCCGCCGAGCCCGCCCGGCCCACCGCCGCTGTCGTCGCGGAGACCGCCGGAACCTGCGCCGCGGGCCTGCGCGGCTGCGTCGTCGTACGTCACACAGCAGTGGTCGAACCACACGCCCCCCGAGTTCCCGAACCCTGGCGCGTGGTCGCTCGCCCCGCGCCGGGCCGTGGCCCGGCGGCTGTCCGGTTGGTCGGCGCGGCTGTCGGGTGCCGGCTGGGCTGCGTCCCCCGAGTTCCCGAACCCCGGCCCGTGGCCGTCCGGCCCGTCCAACGCCCAGTCGTGGCCCGGCGGCTCCCCGTCGCGTCGATGCGGCTGCCGGACGCCTCCCGGCCGGGCGGTCGACCGCGGGTAGGCCGGGCTGCGCCCGGCGAGTTCGCGGGCCATCGGCCCGTGGCCGTCCGCCCCGCGCCGGACAGTAGCCCGGCGGCTGTCCGGTTGGTCGGCGCGGCTGTCGGGTGCCGGCTGGGCTGCGTCCCCCGAGTTCCCGAACCCCGGCCCGTGGCCGTCCGGCCCGTCCAACGCCGCAGCCGCGCCGGGCGGCTCCCCGCCGTGTCGGCGCGGCTGCGGCTCGCCCTCCTCGGCCGGGCGGTCGGCCGGAACATCGCCGCGCCCCGCGCCGGGCCGCCGCCGGGGTCCGGGTGGTCGGGAACCCGGGCGGGGGGTGCGCCGACTATCTGCTGGGCGGCACGAGCGCCGCGTGGCGGAAGGACGGTGGCGAATCGATGCGAGTGCGTGCGCGACACGGCCTGGCGGCGGTCCTGGCGGGGCTGCTGCTCGCGGGCTGTTCCGGGGGGACGGCCGGAGGGGCGGGCGACGCGCGGGCGACCGGCGCGGGCCGGGGGTTTCCGGTGGCCGTGACCGACTGCTCGGGCGCGCGGACGGTGTTCGACGCGCCGCCGAAGGCCATCGTGACCAGCAACGCCTCCGGCCTGGAGCTGCTGCTGCGCCTGGGCGTCGGCGCGCGGGTCGTCGGGACCGGCTTCCCGCCGGGCAGGGGCGCGCTGCCCGCGCCGTACGACGCGCAGGCGCGCGAGGTGCCGGTGCTCGGCTCCGGGATCATCCCCAAGGAGCGGCTGCTCGGCTCGGGCGCCGACGTGTACGTGGACACCTTCGGCGCGATGGGCGGCATGGCGGGCGCCGGGGCGATCCCGAGCCCGGCGGAGTACCGCGCGGCCGGGATCAGGCAGGTGTTCCTCAAGTCCACGGCGTGCGCGGCGCGGCGCACCACGCCGATGACCGACCTGTCCGCGGTGGAGGACGACATCACCACGCTCGGCGCGGTCACCGGCGCCGACACCGCGGCCCGGCGGCTCGTCGCGGGGATGCGGCGCACCGTCTCCGCGGTGACCGCCGCGGTCTCCGGCGTCCCGCAGGCCCGGCGGCCGACGTACTTCTTCTTCGACTACGACGCCGGCACCCGGCAGCCCAGCGTGGTCTGCGACCGGCAGATCGCCAACGCGGTGATCACCCTGGCGGGCGCCCGCAACGTCTTCGGCGACTGCCACGGCACCTTCCGGCAGGTCGGCTGGGAGGACGTGATCAGCCGGGACCCGGACTGGATCCAGCTCGCCGTCCGCAACCACGGCAGCCCGGCGGCCGACGCGAAGGCGTTCGACGCCGCCGAGCGCTGGCTGAAGTCCGACCCGGCCACCCGCGGCATGACCGCCGTGCGCGACAACCGCTTCCTGCGCATCCGTTCGGAGCAGACCACCATCGCCGGGGTCGGCGACGCCGACACCGTGCGGCGGATCGCGCGCACCCTCTACCCGGGCAAGGTCTCCTGAATGCCCCCGCGCCCAGGGCGGATTCAGCCCAGAGTACGGCTCCCGCGGCCGGGTTCGGCCGCGGCGGCGGAGCCCGCGCCGGAGGGCGGGGCCGGACCAGCCCCCGAGCGCCGCGCGGTGAGCGCGGGCGCGGTCTGCGCCGTGCTCGGCCTGCTGCTGCTCGCCGCGCTGACCGCCGCCGTCGCGCTGGGGTCGACGTCGATCGCGCCGCAGGACGTGTGGGCGGTGGTCGCGCGCCGGATCGCCGGCCGGGCCCCGCGGCCGGGCACGGACGACCTGATCGTCTGGCAACTGCGCGTGCCCCGGGCGCTGTCGGCGGCGCTCGTCGGGGCCGGGCTGGGAACGGTCGGGACGGCCGTGCAGGCGCTGGTGCGCAACCCGCTGGCCGATCCGTACCTGTTGGGCGTCTCGCACGGCGCCTCGCTCGGTGCGGTGGCCGCCATCGTGCTGGGGGCGGGGTCCGGCGGCGTCCTCGGACTCGGGCTGTCCGGCGCGGCGTTCGCCGGAGCGCTCGGCAGCTTCGCGCTGGTGTGGCTGGCCGCGCGGCGCGGGGCCGCCTTCTCCCCGCTGCGGCTGGTCCTGGCGGGCGTGGCGGTCGGGCAGTTCCTGTCCGGCGTCACCAGCTACCTGGTGCTGCGGGCCGGCGACGAGGAGCAGACCCGTGGCGTGCTGTTCTGGCTGATGGGCAGCCTCGGAGGCGCGACCTGGCGGCAGTCGGCACTGCCCGCAGTCGCGGTGCCGGCCGCGTTGGCGCTGCTGCTGGCCAGGGCGCGCACGCTGGACGCCCTCGCCACCGGGGACGAGACCGCCGCCGCGCTGGGCGTGGCGGTGGGCCGCACGCGCCGCGAACTGTTCCTGGTCACCAGCCTGTTGACCGGTGTGCTGGTCGCGGTCTCGGGCGCCGTCGGCTTCGTCGGGCTGATGGTCCCGCACGCCTGCCGGCTCCTCGTCGGCGGCGGACACCGCCGGCTGCTGCCGGTGTCCGCGCTCGCGGGCGCGGTCCTGCTGGTGGTGGTCGACCTGGTCTGCCGCACCGCGCTGCCGCTCCAGGAGCTGCCGGTCGGTGTGGTGACCTCGCTCATCGGGGCGCCGGCGCTGCTGTACCTGCTCGACCGGCGCCTGGAGCGCGCGTGATGCGAAGGCGGCCCCGCGTACGCGCCCGGTCGGACGCCCGCCACGGGGACGCGTCCGCCGCGAGGACCCCCGAGGCAAGCCACCCCAGTCGCCAACTCGTCGTCGACGAGGCGGACTTCGGCCGAGTCGAGGTGCGCGACCTGCGGGTGTCGTACGCGGGGCGCGACGTCGTGGCGGGCGTACGGCTGTTGGCGCGAGAGGGCGAGATCGCGGGCCTGGTCGGCCCCAACGGCAGCGGCAAGTCGTCGGTGCTGCGCTGTGTGTACCGGCACCTGCGCCCCACGGCGGGCGCGGTGCTGCTCGACGGCGCCGACCTGGCCGGGATGTCGCCGGCCGGGGCGGCCCGCACGGTGGCCGCGCTGCCGCAAGAACGCGGCACCGGCGTGGAGTTGACCGTCCGCGAGGTCGTCGCGATGGGCCGCATCCCGCACCAGAGGGCGTTCGCGGCGGAGAACGCGGCGGACCGCGCCGCGGTGGACGGCGCGCTGGCCCGGGTCGGCCTGGCCGCCGCGGCCGGTCGCCGGTACACCGCGCTGTCCGGCGGCGAGCAGCAACGCGCCCTGCTGGCACGGGCGTTCGCGCAGCAGGCACGGGTGCTCGTGCTGGACGAGCCGACCAACCACCTCGACGTACGGCACCAGGTCGAACTGCTGGCGCTGCTGCGTGCCGAGCGCCGCACCACGCTCGTCTGCCTGCACGACCTGAACGCCGCGGCCTCGCTGTGCGACCGCCTCCATGTGCTGCACGAGGGGCGGTTGGCCGCGTCCGGACCGCCGCGCGAGGTGCTCACCCCCGAGCTGCTGGCCCGGGTCTTCGGCATCCGCGCGGCCGTGGTCGACCATCCGCTGACCGGCGACCCGCTGATCGCCGTGGACCACCGCGCACCGGCGCCGGAGGCCGGGCTGTGACGGTGTGCCCGGCCGGTTCCGCGAGCGGCGTCGGGGGCGGGTCACGGACGCCGAGTGGCCCCGCGGTCAGAGCGCGGCGAACAGGTCGTCCAGCGGGGCCGGGACGCGGTCCGGGGCGAGCGCCTCGACCAGCACGCGGCCGTAGTGGATCTTGCGTCCCTTCTTCGTGCCGAGGAAGCGCCGCAACTGCTGCTGCGGGGTGCGGTCGCGCTGCGCGGGTTGCCGCAGGAAGATCTCCAGGGCGCGCATGTCGCCTTCGGCGCGGACGAGTTCGGTCACCCGGACCGGGCCGAGCGCGCGGATCAGCTCGTCCTCCAGGTCGGCGGAGCAGACGAAGAAGTCCTGTGCGCGGGCGTCGGCGTTCGTCGCGGGCTGCGCGTACGGCTCGGCCTCGGCCTCGGGGGCGGCGGGGGAGTCCAGCGCGTCGGCTCCCCGCCGCGGCGCGCCGGCGTGCGTCAACGCCCGGGCGTAGTAGCCGCGTTCCCGTTCGTCGCACAGCCCGGTCAGACGCAGGCCGAGGCCCGCGCCGGCCGGGCCGAGGAGGCGGGCGTAACGGCCGACGCTCATCGCGCCGCCGATCGGCAGCACGCAGACGCCCTCGGCGGCCAGGTCCCGGCCGCGGCGCGCGGCGAGCGCGTCGACCGCGGCGGCGTCGCTCGGCCCTTCGAGCAGCACGACGACCCGGACGCGGAGCCGCGCGGCCAGGTCGCGTACGGCGGCTTCGCACGCCTCGTGGGACGGGCGCGTGTGGTGTGCGTGGCGCGCTCTGGAGGCGGAGGTGGAGGCGGAGGTGGATGCGGGTGCGGGTGCGGAGGTGGATGCGGAGGCGGGTCGGCCGCCGGGGTCGCCGGAGCCGTCGGTGGGCGCGGGACCGGCGGACGACGGCATCGGGTCGTCGGGGCGGCCGGCCGCCCACGCGGTGACCGCTGCCCGGAAGTCCCGCATGTCGGCGAGGTCAGCCCTGTCAGCCATGGGCCGAGTCTGCGGGCTCCCCGGCCCGCGCGGTAGGGAATTTCCGCTGCGTGCCGGTGCGGAGGCCGGGTCCGGTGCCGGATCCGGCACCGGACCCGGTGCCGATGTCGCCGCCGGTATCTGCGCGCGTGCCGGGTGCGGGCGCGGCGCCCTCCACCGGGGCGTAGGTGCCCGGCGTCTGGCCGGTGGCGCGGCGGAAGGCGTCGATGAACGCGCTCGGCTTGCGGTAACCCACCGCGCGGGCGGTCGCGTGGACCGTCGTGCCCTCGGCCAGCAGCCGGATGGCGGCGCGGACCCGGACCTTGGTGCGCCAGCGGGTGAAGCTCAGTCCGGTCTCGGCGCGGAACAGCCGCGACAGGGTCCGCACGCCCGCGTTCACCTGGTGGGCCCAGACGGCGAGTTCGCGCGGGTCGGCCGGGTCGGCGACGAGCTGCTCCGCGATGACCCTGATTTGCGGGTCGGACGGCATGGACACGTGGATGTCGTGGGTGGGCAGCGGAGTCAGCAGCGCGAACAACAGCGCCTCGGCGTGCGGCCGGCTCGGGTCCGCGGGGCCGGTCCTGGCCAGGTGCGCGAACAGCTCGCGCAGCAGCGGCCCGACCGCGATGCCGGTCGGCTCGGTCCACCGGATCGGGCAGGCGTCGGGGGCGAAGACGACCACCGAGATCTCGCCCGCGTGCAGCACGGACGCCGCGTGCTCGACCCCGCCGGGCACCCACATCCCGTAGCCGGGCGGCACCAGCCGTCCCGCGCGCCGACGGTGGCGGTCACCGTCGCGGTCGAGGTCCACATCAGCATCGGCTCGGGGTGGGCGTGCGCGGTGATCTTCTCGAAGCCGGCGGCCTCGCCGTGGCCGATGGTCAGGATCGGCGAGGCGGGCCACTTGGCCGCGGCGGTGGACCCGTCTCCGGGCCCCGGGCCGAACTCGTGCGCGGACCCCGCCTCGTACGCGGACCCGAGCGCCTGCCCGAGGCCTTGCTCGTACGCGGGCCCCTGCCCGTGCCCGGCGCCGGAGCGCGACGGGAACGGCGGCAGGGGAGGGGTGTACGCCTCCCGGTTCCCGTCGGCCATCGCGCCGGTCCCTTCCGCAGTCAGTCCGTCCGTGCCCGTCTGCCGCCCGTCCGTTGCCCGTCCGCGCCCCTCTGCCGCCCGTCCGCGGTCCGTGCGCGGTCGTCCGCCGTCCTCCGTCCGCGTCCGCGCGCCGACCGCCTCGCGCGGGCCGGCGCCGAGGTTGGCCGATACGGGGTATCGGTTGGCCTCCACGCGCCCGCGCGCCAGCCTAATTTAGGCATGCCTAACCCGTAGCGCACGCGGCAACCACGCAGGGACCACTCGGGGACCACTCGGAGACCGCTCAGGGACGGCGCGTGCGCGCAGCGAAAGTGAGGTCCGCGCATGACGGACGCCGACGCCCGCGACGCCACTCGCGACGCCACCCGTGACGCCCCCGGCGACCGCGCCGGCGACGGCGGCCGGGACCGCCGCCGCGGCGGTCTGCTCGACCGGATGATGCACCACGCCACCGTCGCCGAGGTCGAGCAGGTGCGCCCGCGCATCCGTCGCGTCCGCCTGACCGGCGCCGAGGTCGGCGAGCTGCCGTGGCGGCCCGGCCAGGAGATCAGGGTCCGCGTCGACGACGCGGGGCTGCTGGCCGCGCTCGGCCGCGGCAAGGCACGCGACCTGCTGCGGACGTACTCCGTCGTGGCCTTCGACCGGCCGCACCGATGGCTCGACCTGTGCGTCTACCAGCACGGCGAGGGCGGCACGCCCGGCCTGGACTGGGCCGCCGCGGTGGCGGTCGGGGACGAGGTCGCGTTCCTCGGGCCGCAGGGGCGGCTGGTGGTGCGCGAGGACGCCGCGTACCACCTCGTCGTCGGCGAGGAGACGGCGCAGATGGCGTTCGCCGCGATCCTCGCCGCGCTGCCCGCCGACGCGCGCGTGGCCGGCGTCATCGAGGTGGCCGGCGCGGACGACCGCCTGGAGGCGGCCCGCGGCGACGAGCTGACCTGGGTCCACCGCGGCGCCGCCCCGGCCGCCTCCTCCACCGCCTTGCTCGACGCGGTCCGCGCGCTGGACCTGCCGGAGGAGCCCGGCGTCGCCTACGTCGCCGGCGAGGCGCGCGCGGTCGCCGCGGTCCGCCGCCACCTGGTCGACGCCCGCGGCTGGCCGCGCCGGTCGGTCCTCACCAAGCCCTTCTGGACGCCGGGGCGCCGCGGCCTCGACTGAGCGGGGCGTTTCGTGGTCCGGCGAGCGGGGGTCCGTCGCGCGCGGGTCCGTTGCCCGCGGGCTCGTCACTCACGGGTCCGTTACGCACGGGTCCGTTACGCACGGGTCCGTTACGCACGGGTCCGTTACGCACGGGCTTACGCGACCGGTTCCGTGTGCGGGCGCGGGCCGGTGGGGCCGGGCGGCTCCGGGACGTCGCCGGTGCGCGCCGCGTCCATGGAGTCCATGGAGTCCGCGGCGTCCGCGGCGCTCGCGGCCTCCGTCGCGGCCGGCGGCGGCAGGCGGACGGCCACCAGCGGCAGGAAGCGCGCGAGGAGCGGGCCGAGGCCGAACGCGATCAGCACGGTGCCCGGGCCGACCGCGCCGCCGAGCAGCCAGCCGGTCGCGGCGACGGTGACTTCGATGGCGGTGCGGACGGCGGCGACGGGCCGGCGGGTCAGCCGCACCAGGCCGGTCATCAGGCCGTCGCGCGGGCCGGGGCCGAACTGCGCGCCGAGGTAGAGCGCGTCGAAGAACGCGAGCGCGACCAGCCCGAGGACCAGATATCCGGTCCCGGCGAGCGGGCCGTGCGGGCGGGGGAGCACCAGCGCGGTCGCGTCGGCGCTGACGCCGATCAGCGCGACGTTCAACACCGTGCCGAGACCGGGCAGTTCGCGCAGCGGGATCCAGGCGAGGAGCACGGTGACCGCGATCAGGTTCGTCGCCCAGCCGAACGAGACGCCGAGCGTGTGCGCGACTCCCTCGGTGAGCACGCTCCAACTGGCCGCGCCGCAGCCGGAGTCGACCAGCGTCATCACCGCGGCCCCGTATCCGACCAGGCCGAGCAGCAACTGCGGCACACGGCGGCGCTTGCGGCCGGCCCGGAGCTGGGCGAGCGCGGTCATCCGCGGTACGGGCAGCGGCCGGGCGGGCCGCGCCCGGGGGGCGGCGAGGGCGGCCGGGGCGGGCCGCGCCCCCGGGCCGGTGGGGTCGGTCGGGCCGTCAGGGGTGTCCGGTCCTTCGGGGGTGTCCGTGGCGGTCGGGGCGGGAGGTGGCATGGCTCCACCTTCGCGGCCATCTGGACACTGATTCCATAGCCAGATGACCTAATCTGGTCCGATGAGACTGAGCGCGCACGGCGTGGCCCGGCTGCTCGGCGCCTGGCAGGACGGCCCCGGCCCGGCCCACCAGCGGCTGTCCGACCGGCTGCGGCTGCTGGTCCTGGACGGGCGCCTCGCGCTGGGCGCCGCGCTGCCGGGCGAACGCGAGCTGGCCGGCGCGCTCGGCGTCAGCAGGACCACCGTCGGAGCCGCGTACCGGACCCTGGCCGACCACGGGTACGTCGCCACCCGCGAGCGCGCCCGCGCGACCGTACGGCTCCCCGGCGGCCCGCCGCCGCGGCCCCCGCAGCTCGGGGACGGGGCATGGGGCGGGGCCGGAGCCGTGACCGGAGCCGGGAGCGGCGCCGGAGGCGGCCCCGGGGTCATCGACCTGTCGTTCGCCGCGCCGCCCGCGCCCGTCGAGATCCTCCACGCCGCCTACGCCACCGCGCTCGAACGGCTGCCGCGCCACTTCGACCGGCACGGCTACGACCGTTACGGCGTACCGGAGTTGAGGCAGGCGGTGGCCGACTGGTACGGGCGGCGCGGGCTGCCCACCGCGGCCGACCACGTGATGGTCACCAACGGCGCGCAGCACGCCCTGGCGCTGCTGACCCGCGCGCTCGTGCCGCCGCGCGGCAAGGTCGTGGTGGACCACCCGACGTATCCGCACGCCCTCACGACGTTCACCGCGGCGCGGGCGCGCCTGGTGCCGGTCGCCGTCACGCCCGCCGGCTGGGACCCCGCGCAGCTCCTCGCGGCCGGGCGCGACGCGGCGTTGGCGTATCTGATCCCGGACTTCCACAACCCGACCGGGCTGTCGATGACCGCCGCCGTGCGCGGCCGGCTGCGGCTCGGGTGCCCCACGGTCGTGGACGAGACCATGACCGACCTGGCGCTGGACGGCCCGGCGCCCGAGCCGTTCGCCGCGCACGTGCCGTCGGCGATCAGCGTCGGCTCGGTCTCCAAGAGCGTCTGGGGCGGCCTGCGCACCGGCTGGATCCGCGCCCGGCCCGCGCTGCTGGAACGCGTCGCGCAACTGCGGCCCACCACCGACCTCGGGACGCCGGTGGTGGAACAGCTCGCCACCGCGGCGCTCCTCGACGCGGGGCAGACGCGCCGGCCGCAGGCGCTGCGCCAACTCCGCCTCCAGCGCGAGGCGTTGCTATGGGCGCTCGCCGAGCGGCTGCCGGAGCTGGAGGTGGCCGGGGCGGGCGCGGCGAGCGCGGTGGACGCCAGCGCCGGCGTGACGCACCCGGTCGGCGGCGTGGCGCTGTGGGCGGCGTTCCCGCGGCCGGTCAGCTCCCGGCTGGCGGCGATCGCCCCCGACCACGGCGTGGCCGTCGCGGCGGGCCCCCGGTTCGGCGTCGGCGGAGCCTTCGCCCGCAACATCCGGCTGCCCTACACGCTCCCGCCGGACCTCCTCGGCGAGGCCGTCCGCCGCCTGGCCGCGGCACACCAAGCCCTCACCCGCGGCCACACCGGCACCCACACCCCCGCCCCCCTGGCCTGACCCGCACCCTACGACCAGTCCACGCCGACGCGGCCCGCTCTCCTTCACCCGCCGCCGAACCGTGCTGACCCTGACCACCGGGGCCGGGGCCGGTGCCGTTCACCCCGAAGTCCTCGCCGCCCTCGCGTTCTTCGAGCTCGCCGACCTGGCCACCTTCCTGGACTCGCCGCTGCTCGGTCTCCTCTGAGCGCCGAGCATCCGGTCCGCACCCGTCCGGCCAGATGATCCGTCAGAGCCGGTCCAGGATCACCTTGAGGACCCGGTCCGCGTCATCGAGGTCGACGAGTTCCTTCGCGATCGCCTCGGCCCTCTGGGAGTACGACGGATCGTCGATCACCTGACGCACCGCGGCCCCGGCTGACGCGGGGTCCTCGATCTCGACGGCGACGCCGCGGTCGGCCGCGCGCCGCGCGTTCCAGGGCTGGTCGGCGATGAAGGGCCGGATCACCTGGGGCTTGCCCAGCGCCAGAGCGGCCAGCAGCGTGCCCGAGCCTCCCGCGCTCACCACGACGTCCACCCCGGGCAGCAGCCGGGCGAGCGGGACGAAGCCGACCTCGTGCACCATGTGCCGGACGCTGTCGTCGACATCGAGCGCGCCCGGCTCGACCGTGGCGAGCACCGACACCCCGGAACTCGCGATCGACCGGACCAGCGACCCCATCGCGGCGGCGTTCTGGACCGAGGTGCCGAGCGTCACCGCGGCGACCGGCCCGTCGGGTTCGGGCAGGGGGCGTCCGGCGTCCGACGTGCTGTGGGGTTCCGGTCGGAGCGGGAGGCGTCCGGGGGTGTCGTCGCGTTCCGCTTCCGTGAGAAGTGCGTCCGGATACGGGTCCACCACCGCGATCGGCGCAGGGCGGGCGACGCCGCGTGCCGAGTGCTCGGCACGCGCACGATCCGCGATCGCCTGCAGCAGCTCCTCGGGCATCGGGCCGGTGATGCGGTGCTCGGCCAGGGGGACGCCGAGCACCGCGGCAATCAGCGGCCCCATCGTGTCGACCGTGTCGTGCACGACGAGGTCCGGCGCGAACCGGCGCGCGGCCTCGACCGCTTCGTCCACGACACCGTCGAGGCGAACCGCGCCGAACAACTCCACCGCTCCGGGACCGGGCTTGGTCCCGTCCTGGTCGCCACCGAGGCGGCGACCGGTTTCCGCGATCGCTTCGTAGATGGTCGGACCGACCTCGAACACCTCCATGGACGGCACGATCGCCGCGGCACCCCGCCCCGAGAGCAGCCCGACCGTGTGCCCGGCCCGCTCCGCAGCGTTGGCCAGCGGAAGCAGGGGAAGCACATGACCCGGGGCCGGAACGGCGCTGAACAATATCCGCACAGAAAGCTCCTTGAGCGTGGAAGAACGATGGGAACGGGATCGGACAGGGAACTCAGCCGCCGAAGAACTCACGGACGCGGGAGACGAACCATTCGGGTTCTGCCAGGTGCGGAATCGAGCAACGGGGACCAAAAGCCGCTGAACACATCCTGGTCGGCAGCGGGCCGACCCGCAGCGACTGGTCGATGGTGACCACACCCGGGGTCGGATAACGAGCTGCGTACGCGGTCGCGATCACCCCGCCGAGGGAATGGCCGACGACGGGCGGGGACTGGTCGCCCGTCAGGTCCTCGCTCAGCGACTCGATCAGACGGTGGATGTCCTCCACCGACGCGTCGATCCCGAACGGCGAGATCCGAGGCGACTCCCCATGGCCGCGCAGATCGACGCGCGGCACGCGGAAGTGCTGGTGCAGGCGGACGGGGTCCCAGAAGCCTCGGTTCTCGGTGATGCCGTGGACTGCCACGAGCAACGGGCCGGTGCCCTTGATGTCGTGCGCCAGTTGGTGGCCAGGTGTCATGGTCGCTCTCGGATGCGAAAAGGGGTGGGGCGTGCCGGCCGCTGAGCGGCGGTCACCGGCGATCGCGGGCCTGGCGGAAGGCGTTCCTGAGTTCGCTCACCAGCAGGCCGGGCTTCTCCCAGCCCGCGTAGTGCCCGCCGTACTCCATCTCGTTCCAGCTGATGATGGTGCGGTAGCGGTGTTCCGCCCAGCGCCGGGCGGTCGGGTACGGCTCGCCGGGAAACAGCGTGAAGGCGGTGGGCACGGTCACCGTCTCCTGGTTCTGCGCCTGTGCGCTGCGCGGCGTCGCCCGCGCCGCCTCCCAGTACCAGCGGGCGGCGGAGGCTCCGGTGCCGGTGAACCAGTACAGGGCGATGTTGTCCACCTGCTGTGCCACGCTGACGCCGCCGCCGGCCTCGGGCCGCGTGTCCGAGAAGTCGACCAGCGCCTGGCCCAGCCACGCGGCCAGCCCGGCCGGGGAGTCGAGCAGGGAGTAGCCCAGCGTCTGCGGGAGCACACTCTGGACGATCGCGTGGGTGGGACCGGTCCTCATGAATGCGTCACGCTTGGCGATCATGCGTTTTTCCGCGTCGTCGGCCGTCGCCAGGTCCTCGGGCAGGGGGGACGCGAACGGCATGGTCAGATGCAGGGCGGCGACCCGCTCGGGCTCCAGGCGGGCCAGGCCGATGCTGACGGGCGCGCCCCAGTCGCCGCCGTGCGCCCCGAAGCGCTGGTACCCGAGCCTGGTCATCAGGTCGGCCCAGGCCCGTGCGGTGCGGCCGGGGTTCCAGCCGGGTTCACGGGGGCGCTCGCTGAAGCCGAAGCCCGGCAGAGCCGGGATGACCACGTCGAAGGCGTCCTCGGCGGCGCCGCCGTGCGCGACCGGGTCGGTCAGCGGCCCGATGACGCTCTCGAACTCCAGCACCGAGCCGGGCCAACCGTGCGTCAGCAGCAAGGGGAAGGCGCCCGCCTCGGGCGAGCGCACATGCCAGAACGCGACGGTCAGGCCGTCCAGACGGGTGCGGTAGTGCGGTATCGCGTTCCAGCGTCGTTCCAGGGACCGCCAGTCGTGCGCCTTCCAGGCGTCCAGCAGGCTCCGCAGGCGGTCCAAGCCGATGCCTTGCGTCCCGTCCTGGACCGTTTCCGGTTCAGGAAGCCGGACGCGGTCCAGGCGCTCCCGCAGGTCCTGCAGTTGGTGTTCGGGAATGTTCACCGGAAAGGACTCGATCTCAGTCACCTCCCCCAAGTAATCGGGGCTTGGACGGATCTGCGGAGGATCACCGGCTGGACTGCCCGTTCGTGCGGCCGATCCTTCCCGTCCTTCCCGAACGAACCGCGGTCCCACCGCCGTAGCGGGGCGGGCGTGGCGCCGGATCCGTCCGGCGAGTGGGGTGTGCCGCGTCTCACAGGAACTCGTAGGCGTCTGAGTTGCCTTGGTCACAGCGGAAATGTCCGTTTGGCGGGCATTGTCGTGACGGACGCCGGCGGTCGGAACAGGACGCGACCCGTTCGTGTTCCGTCCCCGTCGTCCCCGTCCCGTCCCCGCCCTCCCCGTTCCGGGCTCACCCCCCTTCCGTGTCGAGAAAGGTGCGCATCGTGGCCGCATACCTCTGCCCTCCCGCCGTCATCCACGGCGAGAACGCCGTCGAGACCAGCCAGATCCTGGCGGAGGTGCACGACCGCCACCCCGACGCGCCCTGGGCGTCGCGGATCGACGGCATCGCGGCGAGCACCGGCATCGACACCCGCGGCTGGATGCTGCCGCTGGAGGCCGCGGTCGCGCCCGGCACGGGCGGGGCCCTGCGCACCGGCCAGGCCGCCGCCCGCGAGGCGCTGGCCCGCGACGGCTTCACCGAGCAGGACGTGGAGCGGGCGATCGCCGCGCTGGAGGCGATACCCGCCCCGCAGACCGTCCAGGAGCGCACCGAGCCGGCCTGGGCCGCCGTACAGGACTACGGCGAGCGGGCCGCCCGCGGCGCGCTGCAAGCCGCCGGCCTGGACCCGTCCGACGTCGACTGCCTGATCACCAGCAACTCCACCACCCCCGCGCTGCCGGGCCTCGACGTGGCGCTGGCCAACCGGCTGCCGCTGCGCCCGGACACGCTGCTGCTGCCGGCCACCCAGTGGGCCTGCATCGCCGGCACCCGCTCCCTCGCGCTGGCCGCCGATCTGGTCGCCGCGGACCCCGACCGGGTGGTCCTGGTCGTGATATCCGAGGCGCTGAGCACCACCTACCAGCCGGCCGACGACAGCCTGGAGTCGGTGATCGTCCGGCTGCTGTTCGCCGACACCGCGGTCGCCGCCGTGGTCACCGGCCGCCCCCGGGCGGAGTCCGTGCTGCGCCTGGACGCCTCCTGGCACCACACCCTGCCCGGCACCCGGGACCTGCACCGGCTGGAGACGCGGGAGGACGGCACGCACTTCGTGATGGACCGCCGCGGCCCGCGCGCGGTGCAGCAGACCGTCACCGCCATGTGGGAGTGGCTGCGCCGGCGGCACGAGGACGACGTCCACGCCTGGCACCCCGACCTGCTGCTCGCCCACCCCGGCGGCACCCGGGTGCTGGAGTACATGGAGCAGACCATGCCCGACGACTGGCCGTCCGGACTGCTGGCGCACAGCCGGGACAGCTACACCACCGGCAACCGCGGCGGCGCCGCCGTCCTGGACATCCTGCGCCGCGCCCACGACGCCGGCCAGAAGCCCGGCAGCCGGACCGTCCTGTACGCGGCCGCGCCCGGCCTGACCGCCACGGCCGTCGAGGGCGAGTGGCTGTGACCGAGCCCGGACGCGGGCCTGGGCGTGTTTCCGGACGCGGGCCCGGCGGGGCGCCCGGCGTCCCGCGGGCGCCCCGCCGCCGGGGCGCGGGAGCCTGACCGCCCGCCGCGACGGCCCGCCCGAACAGACCGCGCTACCGCGCGAGTTCGGCCCAGACGACCTTGCCGGTGTCGGTCCAGCGCACGCCCCAGCGGGTGGTGAGCTTGTGCACGACGTGCAGACCGCGCCCCCGGTCGTCGAGCAGGTCGCCGCGCCGCAGCCGCGGCATGCCGTTGCCGGTGTCGCCCACCTCGCACAGCAGGTCGTGGCCGGTCCTGATCAGCCGTACGCCGATCGGCCCGGTGGCGAACCGCACCGCGTTGGCGACCAGCTCGCCGATCACCTGCAGCGCGCTGTCGCGCATCTCCTCGCGGGTGCTCCACTGCCGCAGCAGCGCCGCGGCCAGCGAGCGGGCCGGGCCGGCGAGTCCGCGCGGGCCGGCAGCCGCCAGGCCGCGGTGTCCCGCTTGCGGCAGCCCGCGGTCCTGGCCAGCAGCAGCGTCACGTCGTCGCGCGCGCGACCGGGCGGCGCCACCTCGGCGACCACCCGCCGCGCCGCCACGCGCAGGTCGTCCCACGGGTGCACCCGGCCCACCGCGTCCCGCAGCCGGCCGATGCCCTCGTCGATCGCCAGCGCCGGGTCCTCCACCAGGCCGTCGGTGTACAGCGCGAGCAGCGAACCCGGCGGCGCGTCGAAGGTGTGCACGTCGAACGGCTCGCGCACCGCGAACTCCGCCCCGAGGCCCGGGTGCGGCAGCACGGCCAGCGTCCGCGCGCTGCCGTCCGGGAGCACCAGCACCGGCGGCAGGTGCCCCGCGCTGGAGACCACCACCTGGTGGCTCACCGGGTCGTACACCGCGATGCAGCAGGTCGAGCCCAGGGCGCTGTACCCGGCCGCCAGGCCGGCGTCCGCGTCGTCCAGCAGCGTCACGGTCTCGTCCAGGTGTTCGAGAACCTCGTCCGGGGCCAGCCCCGCCGACAGCAGCGCCCGCGCCTCCATGCTGAGCTGGCCCATCGCCGCCGCCGCGCCCAGGCCGTGCCCGACCACGTCGCCCACCACCAGCGCGGTGCGCCCGCCCGGCAGCGGGAAGCTGTTCACCCAGTCCCCGCCGACGCCCGCGCTGTCGGGGGTGGTGGGCTGGTAGACGCTGGCGACCTCGATGGTGTCGCCGCCGGCCCGCGGCAGCAGCCGGCGCTGGAGCGCCAGCACCTGGGCGTGCTCGCGCTGGTGCTGCCGGGCCAGGTCGACGTGGTGGGCGGTCCTGGCCACCAGCTCCTGGAGGTCCAGCAGCTCGCTGTCGTGGAACGGCCGGTCCGGGCGCCGCCACACCTCCGCCACGCCCAGCACCACCGGCGGACCGTCCTCCGGGCCCTCCAGCACCAGCGGTATGCACGCCACACTCGCGGGCCGGTCGCCCGGCACCAGCGCGCGCACCAGCCGCGGGTCGCCGAGCGCCCGCTCGATCGTCTCCCGCTCCGGGATCACCACGGCCTGCGCCACGTCGTCGCGCCGCACCGCCAGCGACAGCAGCCGGCTGGCCTCGGCGGGCAGGTCGTCGCCCGGCGTCAGATAGCCCTCCGGCCACACCCGGTCCGGCACCAGCGCCGCCCGCCGCAGCCGGATACGGCCCTGCGGCCGCTCCACCACCGCCTCGCCGGTCCACACCGCGTAGTCCAGGTCGACGGCCGCCACATCGCCCCAGGCCAGCAGCGACTGCGCGAGGGACTGCGTGGTCTCGCCGACGTCCAGGGACGTGCCGATCGCGGTCTCCGAGGCGTACAGGTGCAGCCGCTTGGCCATCGCGATCAGCGAGACGGTCAGGCCCTCCAGCGGCGCCGCGGTCGGCAGGATGCTCATGGAGACGACCAGCTCGGAGCCGTCGTCCCGGCGCAGCCGCTGGACCCGCGCGACGTGCGCCTCCCCGGTGTCCAGGACCTGCCGCAGCCGGCGCGTCACCGTCGGCACGTCGCCCGGCGGCAGCAGGTCCACGAACGGGGCGCCGGTCGTGGCGGTCAGCCCGGTGAAGGCGGGGGCGCCGAGGTTGCACCGGGTGATGCGCAGCTCGCGGTCCAGGTTGACCGCGCCGAGGATCTGCTCGTGGCCGGCCGCTCCCTCCTGCGGGATGTAGCCGTCCAGGGCGTGGCTGACCGGTTCGAACGACGCGGCGGCCGGGGGCGGCGCGGAGTCCGGGGGCGGTGCGGAGTCCGAGGGCGGCGCGGAGTCCGAGGGCGCGGGCGCGGGGGAGCCCTGGCGCGTAGCCGGGGACGCCGAGGACGCCTCGGACGCCGAGGACGAGGGGGAGGGCTGACCCGGCCGCATACTTCATTGAATAGCACGAATGCCCACATTGCTCGCACAGCCGATCCGGCCGCAGAACTACGCGTGAGATCTACGCGTGAGATCTACGCGCGCCGGTGGCGGCCTCCGCGGCGTGCGCGCGTAGCCGGGTGACGGGCCCGCGGGGCCGGTGCGGTCAGGCCGGAAGCGGGACGGGGGCCGGTCCCGCGAGCGCGGCGCGGGCGCGTACCAGCATGTCGGCGGCGGCCGGGCCGGGCTGCAGCGCGGCCAGCAGCACCAGCCACATCTCGTGCAGCCGGTCCTCGATGAGCGCCCGCCCGTCCATCGCGTCGGACACCGTGTGCAGGCCGAAGAACGCATAGACCACGGTGAGCGCCGCGGTGTCCGGCGCGACGCCCGCGGCCAGGTCCCCCTCGGCCCCCGCCTCGCGCAGCAGCGCGGTCACCGTCTCGATCCAGGCGCCGAACGCGGCCGGCACCGGCGCCTCGATGGCCTTGCGCTCCATCCACAGCCGCGAGCCGGCCCGCACCACCACGTCGTCGCGGAAGGTGCGCGCCACCGCGAAGCTCAGCGCCACCAGCTTTTCGAGCGCCGACACGGGCAGCGCCCTGACCTGCGCGATCAGGGCGGGCCAGGTCGCGTACGTCGCCTCGACCACGGCGAGCGCGAGCTGTTCCTTGCTGTCGAAGTGGAAGTAGATCGCGCCGCTGGTGCGGCCCGACCGCGCGCTGATGTCGCTGATGCTGGTCCCCGCGTAGCCGCGCTCGTCGAAGAGCCGCGCCGCGGCCTCCACCAGATACCTGCGCGTCGCCTCGGCCCGTTCCTGCACGTCCACTCCGCCATTCCGCCCGCCGCCGAAAGCCGCCCGATTCGCCGGGAGCCACCGAAGGCCCTGTGTCAACGGGCAGCAATGTAGCGGGTCGGCGGGCCGCTTCGGTAACACGACGGACATGGTGCGGACATGATGCGGGTGCGGAAAACGCGAATGCGAGTTTCCCTTTTTATATGAGGAATTCGGTCGACGGTCCGGCCGTCCCGAACGACGACGCGGATCGCGGTGGCGCGCACGACGGCGCGGACCGCGGCGCGGATGACGGCGCGGATGACGGCACGGGCCGTGACGCGGGCCCCGGCGCGGGCCCCGGCGCGGGCCCTGGTGCGGGCCTGCGCGTGGACCTCGACGCGGGGCTGAGCTGGTCGCGGACCGTGCCGCGCGCGCTGGTGCACCGGACCTCGCCCGCGGAGGTGCTGCTGACCGACGTCCGCGCGGTCGGCGCCGGCGGCGTCGGCGGGAGTCCCGGCGAGGGCCGCGGCGACGGGGGCGAGGTCGGCGGCGCGGGGCTGTTCCGGGCCGCGGCCTTCTGGCCGCGCTCGCACGCGACCTTCCCCGCCGAAGGCGGCGACCTGCACAGCCCGCTGCTGGTCGTGGAGACGCTGCGGCAGCTCGGCATCTACCTGCCGCTGCGGTGGTACGGCGTGCCGCCCACCGCCCAGTTGCTCATCGACGACCTCTTCTTCGCGCTGCGCCCCGGCGGCGAGCCGCTCGCCGGCCACGGCGGCACCGAGGTCGGTTGCTCCATACGGGTGACAGACCCGCACTACCGCCCGGACGGGGGACTGGCCGCGTTGCGGTTGACGGTCGCGCTGCGCGCCGGCGGTCGGCTCTTCGCCACCGCGGGCGGCGGCGCGAGGTTCCTGTCCGCCGAGCGCTACGCCGCCGTGCGCGGCGGTCTGCTGCACGCCCGGCGCACGCCGCCCGACCCCGCCGGGCGCCCCGCGCCCGCGCTCCTCGGCGTCGCCCGCGGCGGTGACGTACTGATCGCCCGGCGGGCCGGCGGGCTCACCGTCGAGCCCGCTGACCTGCGGCAACCGTTCTTCTTCGATCACCCGAGCGACCACGTGCCCGGCATGGTGCTGCTGGAGGCGGCGCGCCAGGCCGCGGCGGCGGCGAGCGGCGGCGAGCTGCTGCGACCGCTGAACGGGCGGATGGCCGCGGTGCGGTTCACCGAGTACGAACCGGCGGCCGTCGTGGAGGCCGTGCCGCACGACCGCACCCTCGTCTTCCGGGTCCGGCAGGGCGGCGTCGCGACCGCGTACGGCGTCCTCGGCTACGGCCGACACGCCGTGTGACGGACCGCAGTTGCTTGACGACGGTACGTCACGGTCCATAACGTAGCGATCGTTATGTTCCGGGTGGCGCCGGGGCTCCCGCCGCGGGTGCGCGGCGGCGCCCGGCGGTGGCCGGAGCCCGGCGCCGCGCGCGTCCACCGGCATGTCCCCGGCTTCGCGACGGCGTGCGGGCCGCCTCGCCGCCGGAGCACACGGGCGTTCCCCATCCGTGTGCTCCGGCATTCCCCGAACGGAATTCCCCCATGGCCCAGTCATCCCCTTTCCCCTCCCCTCGCGGCTTTCCGCCCGCGCGGTCTCGGCGCAGTCCGCGGCGCAGCAGGGCGCGGAGCCGGCCTCCGCGCCGGCCCCGACGCCGACCGATGCGGCGCGGTGCGACCAGTCCGCGCAGTGCGCGGACCACGCGGCCCGCCCGGACGCGGCGGGCTCCGCGGAGGACCCGGACCCGGCGCATCCCGCGGGCGCGGACGGCGCGGACGCCGCGGACGGCGCGGCGGAACGCGCCGGCGGCGCGGGTCCGGCCGACCCGGCGGGCTCGGTCGACTCGGTGAGCGCGGTCGGATCGGTGAGCACGGCCGGGCCGGTGAGCGCGGTCGACCCGGCGGCCTCGAACGGCTCGGCGGCCTCGACCGGCTCCGCGGCCTCGACCGGCTCGGCGGCCTCGAACGGCTCCGCGGCTTCCGGTGCCGCGGCCGGTGCCGTCTCCGGTGCGGCGGTGCCGGCGCCGGCGTCCTCGTCCTCGGCGGCGCGGCCGAGGGCGTCGGTGCGCAGGACGCCGCTGCTGTCGTGGACGCCGGACGCGATCGTCTTCGACTGCGACGGCACGCTCATGGACACCGAGCGGCACTGGCAGGACGCCCGTGAACTGACCCTGCGCGACCACGGGTTGCGCGCGCGTCCGGGGTTCGCCGAGCGCGCCAAGGGCGTGCACTACACCCAGTGCGGCCGGCTCATGGCCGACGAGGCCGGCCGCCCCGACCTGGGCGCCGCCCTCACCGACGCGCTGCTGGAGCACTTCCGCGCGCTCGTGGCGGCCGACCCCGTCACGATGCCCGGCGCGGCCGAACTGGTCGCGCACGCCGCGGCGTTCGCGCCCCTCGCGGTCGCCAGCAACTGCCCGGCCGACGTGGTGGAGACGTGCCTGTCCACCGCCGGGCTGCTCGCGTACTTCGACCACATCGTGGTCCCGGACAGCGCGGTGCGCCCCAAGCCCGCGCCGGACGTCTACCTGACCGCGGTCCGCCTGTGCGGCGCGAAGCCCGCGCACAGCCTCGCCGTCGAGGACTCCGCGTGCGGCGTCCAGGCGGCGGTCCGGGCCGGCCTGCGCGTCCTGGGCGTCGGCCCCCGCCCCGAACCCGTCGTCGCCGCGACCACCGATCTCTGGGTCGACCGCCTCGACGACCCCGACGTCACCGCCTGGGCCACCCATCGCGAGTCCCGGGCCTTGGCCCACTGATCCCCTCGGCCCCTCGGCCCCTCGGCCCCCCGACCCTCGGCCCCGCAGCCCCGGGCCCGCGTCCGCCGTCCGCGAGGGGCGCGCCCGCCGTGGTGCCGCCGGTGCCTGGCGGCGGGTGGGTGGCTCCGATCTTGGGCGGGGTCGGGCGTGCGCGCCCGGTGCGCCCCTTCCCGGCGGCGCCGGGCCGACCGGGGGCGCGGGTCCGGGCTCCCGCCCCGTTCGATGGTGCCGGCTGCCGCAGGCGGACGGGGCGGGTCAGGCGAGGTGGGGCGGCAGGGTGGTGGCCGGGGTGTTCGCCGCGGTCAGCAGGAGGGCGACGCCGACCGCGCCCGGGTCGGGGACGCCGGCCGCGCGGTCGCCGAGGTAGCTGGCCCGGCCGCGGCGGGCGGTGCCGCGGGCGGTCGCGCGGACGCCCTGCCAGGCGGCCTCCGCGGCCTCCGCGAGCGCCCGGCCGGGATCGGCGGAACAGGACGCGGACAGCGTCGCCACGGCCGGCGCCAGCGCGTCGACCAGCGTCTTGTCGCCCACCTCCGCCTCGCCGACCCGCTGGATCGCCGCGAGGCCGTTGCTCATGCCGAGCGCCAGCGCCGCGGTCGGGGCCTCCGCGCCCTTCGCCCGTACGGTCACCGCCAGCTCCTGGAAGAGCAGCCCGAACAGCGGACCGCTGGTGCCGCCGACCTCGTCGAGGAAGGCGTCCGCCGCGGCCCGGAGCGGCCCGGCGGCTTCGGCGCCCGGTCCGGCCGCGGGCGTGGACGCCGGCGCCGCGGACACGGTGGCCGAGGACGCCGCGTCCGACAGGGCGTCGGCGCCGCGGTCGGCCGTGGCCTCCGCGGACTCCGGCGCGTCCAGCCGCCGCAGCGTCGCCCGCAGCCCGGCCACCAGATTGGTGCCGAAGTCGCCGTCGCCGACCTGCTGGTCCAGCGCGGTCAGTTCGGCCTCCGTCGCCATCGCGGAGTCGGCGAAACCCCGCACCCAGCGCCGGGTGAAGCCGGCGAAGGCGGCGGCGTCGGGCTCGGTTCGGCTGTTCGTCCGGTGCATGGGCACCTCCGATGGTCGGCGGCGCGACGCCCCGCGGGGGAGGGGCGTCGGGCGCGGCGGTACGGGGAGGTCGGGGCGTCAGGAAGTCGGGGACGCGGCAGGTCCGCGCGGCCTCGGGGCGGGGTGCGCGGCCGGACCGCGCGGCCCTCGGGAGGCGCGGGCACGCCCGGATCGCGCGGCCCCGCATGTCACGGCGGGCCGGTGTGCCCCGGCCACGCGGGCGCGGCGGCCGGCGCGTCGTACAACCGCAGCGTCTCGTCGTCCGCGTCCAGCAGCGTGACCGAGAAACCGCGCATGTCCAACGCGGTGACGAAGTCGCCGACCAGCGTGCGCGCCGGGGCCGCGCCGCGCTTGTCCAGCAGTCGCGCCACCTCGCGCAGCACCGCGTACAGCTCCAGCCGGGTGACCCCGCCAAGCCCGTTGACCAGCACGATCGGCCGCGACGTGGCGCCCAGGCCGAGCGCGTCGCCCAGCGAGCCGACCATCTCCTCGGCGAGGTCCCGCAGCGAGCGCGTGCTGACGGTGCGGCGCGCGCGTTCGCCGTGGATGCCGACGCCGTACTCCAGCGTGCCGGGGTCAAGGGCGAAGGCCGGCTGCCCGGTCACCGGCGAGGTGTGCGCGGCGGAGGCGACGGCCAGGCTCCGGCAGCGGGCGACGACCGACGCCCCGAGGGCCTCCAGCTCCGCCAGGCCGCGCCCCTCGTCCGCCGCGGCGCCGAGGATCTTCTCGACCAGCACGGCCGCGCCGGTGCCGCGGCGGCCGGCCGCGGAGTCCTCGGACTGCGAGGCCAGGTCGTCGTCGATCAGCACCCGCCCGCAGCGCACGCCCTCGTGGGCCAGCCGCTCGGCGGCGATGCCGAAGTTGATCCGGTCGCCGGTGTAGTTCTTGACCAGCAGCAGCACGCCGTCCTCGCGGGCGACCGCGCGCGCCGCCGCGAGCACCTGCCGGTTGTGCGGCGAGGCGAAGACCCGGCCGGGGCAGGCGGCGTCCAGCATGCCGGGGCCGACATACCCCAGGTGCAGCGGCTCGTGGCCCGAGCCGCCGCCGGAGACCAGGCCCACCCTGCGCGCGGGTGCGGGCCGCAGGACCCGCAGGAAACCGTCGCGCTCGTCCCAGCGCACGGCGTCCGCGTGGGCGAGCGCGTAACCAGCCAGGGCGTCGTCCACCAGCTCGTCGGGCGCGTTGGCGAAGTACAGGCTCACGGCGCGACCTCCTGTCCTCCTGCTCTGAACCTCATGCTGGGCGCTTCGCAGCAGCCCGGCAACAGGACGCGGCCCCGGCGGCCCCGGCACGGGCCCTGACCAGCGCTTCGGCACGACCCGGCGCGCCCGACCCGTCCCCGGCCCGCCCCCGGCCCCGTCCCGTCCGCGGACTGCCGCCCGCGCCCCCGGTACGGACGCGTCCGCGGATCGGCGTCCGCCCCGGCGGGTCGCGCTTGACTTTCTAGTACGACTGTACAAAGAATCGGGAACGGGCCGCGAAACCGCGGACCGGCGGACGCGCACCACGGCCGACAGCGGCCGGCGCGCCGCCCAGCGACCAGCCGAACGTCGAGCGCCCGCCGGGCGCCCGCAGCGGACGAAGGGGAGTTCACCCATGCCACGAGTCGTCGTGTTCGACGAGACCGGCGGCCCCGAGGTGCTGCACGTCGTCGAAGAGGCCGGCGAGCCGGGACCGGGCGACGTGCGCGTCAGGATCGAGGCGTTCGCGGTCAACCGGCTGGACGAGCTGACCCGCGCCGGAGCCGGGCCGCGGCCGGTGCGGCTGCCGCACGCGCGGCTGGGCTGCGAGGGGACGGGCGTCGTGGACGCGGTCGGCGCGGGCGTCGAGGGGTTCGCGGTCGGGGACCCGGTGCTGATCACCGCGGTGCCCGACATGGCCGCGGGCGGCACCTACGCCGATTACGTCGTGCTCCCGGCCGCCCGGATCGTGCCGCGCCCGGCCGGCCTCGACGCGGTCGGCGCCGCGGCGCTGTGGGTCGCGTACTCCACCGCGTACGGCGCGCTGGTCGAGAAGGCCGGGATGCGGCCGGGCGACCACGTCCTGATCACCGCCGCGTCCGGCACGGTCGGCCTCGCGGCCCTCCAGATCGCGAACCAGATCGGCGCGGTGCCGATCGCGGTGACGCGCAGCGCCGCGAAGAAGAAGGAACTGCTGGCGGCCGGCGCTGCGGCGGTGATCGCCTCCGACGAGGAGGACGTCGCCGAGGCCGCGCGCCGGCACACGGCCGGTGGGGGTGGCGCGGGTGGTGCGGGTGGCGCGGGCGGCGTCGGCGGCCCAAGTGCCGCGGCCGGCCCGGGCGTCGACATCATCCTCGACCCCGTGATGGGCCCGGGCCTCGCCGACCTCGCCAAGGCCGCGAAGCCGATCACCGGCACCCTCGTCACGGTGGGCTGGCTCGACCCGCGGCCCGCGCCGTATCCCATGGGCGCGCTCACCATGCACCGCTACATGAGCTTCGAGCACACCCTCGACCCCGCGGCGGTCCGCCGCATCGCGGCGTTCCTGACCGCGGGCCTGCGCTTCGGCGCCCTGCACCCCGCGGTGGACCGGGTGTTCGGCCTGGACGACATCGTGGAGGCGCACCGTTACCTGGCGCGGGGTCAGGAGAACCCCGGCAAGATCGTCGTGACGACGGCGTAGACACGAAGGCGGCCCCGGGCCGGGGCTCGGGGTCAGGCCCGGGGCCCGGTTCCGGCCCCCGGCCCCCGGGCCCGGGGGACGCGGGCCACGCGGGACCGTCGTGGGTCGGAGCGTGGGTCAGAGCTGGACGAAGCGGGCGCCGCCGTCGACTTCGAGGATCGTCCCGGTGGTCGAGGTGTTGGTCGCGAGCAGGGCGACCGCCGCGGCGATCTCGTCCGGCGTGGACACGTGGCGCACCGGCAGGCCGGCCGCGGCCGCGGTGAAGTAGGCGGTGCGGGTCTCCTCCGGTATCCCGCTCCACCAGGGGGTGTCGACCAGGCCGGGGGAGACGGCGTTCACCCGGCGCGGGGCGAGCTCGACGGCCAGCGGGCGGACGAGGGACTCGACGGCGGCGTTGAGCGCGCCGATCCCTGCGGTGCCGGGCATCGCGGCGTGCGCGCTGATCGCGCCGACGAGGGTGATCGACGCCTGCTCCGCCAGGTGCGGCAGGGCCGCCTGCAGCACGGTCAGCGTCGGCCAGAACTTCGCCTCGAAGGCCCGGCGCAGCGCCGCGAGGTCCAGGTCGGCGAGCGCGCCGACGCCCTCGGAGCCGGAGAGGGTGATCACCAGCGCGTCCAGCGGCGCCAGTTGTGCGGCGAGCGCGGCGACGGCCGCCGCGTCGTTGCCGTCCACGCGGTGCGCGACCAGCTCGGGCGCCGTGTCGGCGATCGCGGCGACCCTCCCGGGGTCCCGCCCGGCGACGTGCACGGCCTGGCCGCCGGCCGCGAGCTGCCGCGCGGTGGCCAGGCCGATGCCCGACGTGCCGCCGACGACGAGTGTGGTCCGGGTCGTCTCCATGACGAAGCTCCTACGAATCGGAACGGTTCGGTTCGTTATTCGGTTCGTCGCCGAGCCTACGCCGGCCCGGCCCGTTCCGGCAAATCGCAACGGTCCGTCTCGGAATCGGTATCATGCGGGGTCATGGACACGGAGACGGATGCGGCCAGGGGCGCCCGTGCCGGCGCGGACGCCGGTGCCGGCCCGGATGCCGGCGCTGACGCGGACGCCGGTGCCGGCCCGGACGGCGGTCCCGGCGGTGGCGCCGCAGACGCCGCAGGCATCGCGGCCGGCGTGGGCTCCCGGATCGGCGCGGACGCCGAGGCAGGCGGAGACGCCCCCGCGGGCGCGACCGGCTCCGCCCCCGAGCGGCGCAGGCCCGGCCGGCGGCGCAGCGAGGACAGCCGCGACGCGATCCTGCTGGCCGCCGCCGAACTCGTCGTCGAGCACGGCTACGCCGCCGTCTCGATCGAGAAGATCGCCCAGCGCGCCGGGGTCGGCAAGCAGACGATCTACCGCTGGTGGCCGTCCAAGGGCGACGTCATCATGGAGGCCCTGGCCCGTAAGGCCGACGTGCACATCCCGCTGCCGGACGAGGGCAGTTGGGCCGCGGACCTGCGCCGTACGCTCGACGACAGCTTCACGCTGGCCCGCGCGCCGCAGGTCGCGGAGCTACTGCGCGCGCTGATGGTGGAGGCGCAGCTCGACCCCGCCTTCGGCGCCCGCTTCCGCGCCGAGTTCCTGGAGCGGCGCCGGGCCGCCGTCGCCGTCCTCGTGGAGCGCGCCGAGCGCCGCGGCGACCTGCCGGCCACGCTCACCGCCGGCTTCGCGGCCGACGTCCTCTTCGGCGTCCTGTGGTACCGGCTGCTGGCCGTCCCGCAGCCCCTCGACGCGGACCTGGCCGACCGCTTGGCGGCCCTGCTGACCGCGGGCGGGTAGCCGCACCGGCCGCCCCGCCGCACCCCCCGGCCCCACCCTCGCCGGCCGCTCGCTCCCGCCGGTTGCCCGCTCCTCGCCGGCCGCTCACTCCCGCCGGCTGCCCGCTCCCCGCCGGCCGCCCGCGGCCCTCCGCTCACCGGACGAAGCGGTCCACCAGCAGGTCGAGGCGTTGCCCGGTCTGCGCGGGCGGCACGCGGCCCGCGCGGGCCAGGGTGACCAGCCCGTGCAGCGCCGCCCAGAACGTCTCGACGAACACCCCGGCGTCGTCGGCGCCGGCGTGCGGCGCGAGCGTGTCCGTCAGGGCCTGGAACCCCGCGCGCAGCGGCTCGGGCGTCTCCTCGTGGGCGAAGAGCAGGCCGCTGTCGAGGCTGAACATCGCCTCGTACAGCGCGGGGTTGCGCGCGGCGAAGTCGACGTAGGCGGTGGCCAGCGCGGTCACCGCCGCCCGGTCGGACGGCCCCTTCGGCACAGCGGCGCGCAGCGCCCGCGCCAACTCGGCGAACCCCTCCAGCGCCACCGCGCCGACGATCTCGCGCTTGCCCTTGAAGTGGCTGTACAGCACCGGCTGGCTGTACTCGATCTGCTCGGCGAGCCGCCGCGTGGTCACGGCGTCCCAGCCCTGCGTCTCGGCGAGTTCGCGTGCCGTGGACACGATCAGCTGGTGGCGGCTGGCCCGCTCGCGTTCCTTGCGCTCCTGTACCGACATGATGCGATCCTAGCATCGCTAGACAATCCAGCGCCGCTATGGTTAGCATCGCATCAGAATCTAGCGCCGCTAGATCCGAGTGCGGCAAGGACTTGGAGGCAGTCATGCGCGACACGCTGTCCGTCGTCACCGTGGTGGTCGTCGGAATGATGGTGGGGGTGGAGTTCGCGGTGGCGGTGTTCGTCAACCCGATCCTCGACCGGCTGCCCGAGGACGGGGGGATCGGCGCCCGCAGCGACGGCGCGCGGGTGCTCGGCCGGGTCATGCCGTTCTGGTACGTCGGCTCGGTCGTGCTGGGCGGGGGGTGGGCCGCGGTGGCGTGGGGCGACGCGGGCGCGGCGGCCGTCACGGCGGGCGTGGCGCTGCTCGTGGCGAGCGTGGTGATGTCGCTCCTGGTGCTGGTGCCGATCAACGCGCGGGTGGCGACGTGGTCGCGCGAGGGCGCGCCCGCGGACTGGAAGCAGCAGGTCGGCCGGTGGGACCGCTTCCACTACGTCCGGGTGGCCGTCATCGTGCTCGCCTTCGCGCTCTTCGCGGTCGCCCTGGCCCGCGCGTGACCTGTGTGCCGGCCGGGCAGGCCGCCGGACGCCCGCCTTCGCCGGTCCCTCCCCGCCCCCGCCGGTCCGCGCCCGCCCCCGGCGGCTCGGGCGGTCTCTCCGGCGCGCGGCGTGCTCCCCGGGCGGCGTGCTCCCGGTGCGGCGTGCTCCCGACGCGGTGTGCTCCGCGCTCCCCGCGCTCCCCGGGCGGGATGCCCTCCGCGTCAGCGGCCGGTGCGCGCCGCCGCCGGTTCCACCAGGCGGTCGCCTGACAGGTGGGTGCCGGCCTGCTTGACGTGGCGCAGGACGGGGGAGACCTCCATGCCCTCCAGGCCGGGCAGCGCGCCGATCCGGTCGGTGGTGACCTCGAACAGCTCGTCCAGGTCCCGGCAGTGGACGACGGCGTGCAGGTTGCTCGGGCCGGAGACGGCCGCCACGAAGGCGGTCTCCGGCGACTGCGCGAGGGTGCGGCCCACGCTCTTGACCGCCGAGGGGTGCACCCGCAGCCAGAGGTTGGCGCGGGTGCGGTAGCCCAGCGCCGCCGCGGCGATCTCGACGTCGACCGTCACCACGCGGCGCTCCAGCAGCGTGTCCAGCCGCCGGGCGACCCGTCCCGGGGTGAGCCCCGCCGCCGCGGCCAGGTCCACCAGGCTGGCGCGGCCGTCCGCGGCGAGGGCCCGTAGCAGCCGCTCGTCCTGCGGCGTCAGGGTCATCGGCTCGCGCGCGACGACCGGCGCCTCGGTGAACGGCGGCCCGTCGCTGCCCAGCGCCGCCTCCTGCGCCCGGGTGAGCGTGCCGTGCAGCGCGGCCCAGTAGTGCCCGCGACCGCCGAGGAACTGCCGCAGCATGGCCGCCGCGTCGATGTCGATGACCGCGCCGGTCCGCGGCAGCCGCTGCTCCAGCAGGTCCTCGCGCTGCTCGGGGGTCCGCGACTGCGTCGCGCAGGTGATCTCGCAGCCCGCCGCCGAGACCGCGACCCAGTTGACGTCCTCGCGCCGGGCCAGCGCGTCGGCGATCGGCCCGACGCTGCCCGGCCGGCAGCGCAGCCGGACCAGCCAGCGGCTCTGCCCCAGCGCCCCCGGGTTGACCACGCCGGCCACCCGCACCACGCCGTCCGCGCGCAGCCGCCGGTACCGCCGGTTGACCGTGCCCTCGGTCAGGCCCAGCACGGCCGCGACCGACGCGAAGGACGCGCGGGGCGCGATCTGCAGCGCGCGGATGATCCGTACGTCGTCGGGGTCGATCGTCGCGGATTCGAACACGGAGGGGCGGTCCATGGCCGCGATCCTACGTTTCGCCCGCTCCAGCTCGCCTGTCGGAGCACATGGGCGGAAGACTTGCCACAGGCGCCTGGTCGGACCACCGAAGGCGTCCGCCCGGACCACCGAACCGAAACGGAGGCGTCGCGCCATGCCGTCGACCGACACACCGCAGGACCGACCGACCGCGCTCCTCGTGGGGGCCTCGCGCGGCCTCGGCCACGCGCTCGCGGCCGAATTCCTCGACCGGGGGTGGGACGTCGTCGGCACCGTTCGCGACACCGCCGCCCGTACGCCGCTGCACGACCTCGCGGACCGCTCCGGCGGCCACGTGACCGTCGAACACCTCGACATCAACGAGCCCGGCCACCTCCCGCCGCTGCGCGAACGCCTCGCCGGGCGCCTCGGGGGCCGCCCGCTCGACCTGCTCTTCGTCAACGCCGGCGTCACCAACAACGAGCGGACGCCCATCGGCGCGGTCCCGGTGGCCGACTTCGTCGACGTGATGGTCACCAACGCGCTCAGCCCGATGCGGGTGATCGAGGCGCTGGAGGACCTCGTCGCGCCGGCCGGCGTCATCGGCGCGATGTCCTCGGGGCAGGGCAGCGTCGCGAACAACACCGCCGGCGGCCGCGAGGTCTACCGGGGCAGCAAGGCCGCCCTGAACACCTTCATGCGCAGCTTCGCCGCCCGCCAGTCGCACACCGCGCGCGGCCTGCTCCTTCTGGCGCCCGGCTGGATCCGCACCGACCTCGGCGGCTCGGACGCCCCTTACACGATCGAGGAATCGGCGCCGCTGCTGGCCGACGTCATCCTCTCCCGGCGCGGCGCGGCCGGCCTGGCGTACCTGGACCGCTGGGGCAAGACGGTGCCCTGGTGACGGGCCGGGCCGGGCCCGGCTGCGGTGCCGGACGCGGTGCCGGACGCGGCCCGCGCTACGGGCCGAGGTCATTCGGTGAGGGCGCCGTCCAGGTACGCCTGGACCGGGGCGTGCAGGCCGTAGGGGACGTAGCGCGGGATCTCGCCGCGCGCGCACCAGGCCAGCTCCGCGAGTTCCTCGGGATCGGCGACGTACGCGCCGTGCGCCGCGTCGGCGCCGGGCACGGAGTGCGTCGCGCCCACCGGGCCCCCTACGGCAGCCGCGTCCGCCGCGTGGCCGGTGTCCGCGTCGACCGCGCAGGCGACGTACGCGATCAGCCGCCCGGTGGCCGGATGGACGCGCTCCCCGAGCGTCCGCAGCACCCTGACCCGCAGTCCGGTCTCCTCCCACGCCTCCCGCACGGCCGCGGCCCCGGCCGATTCCCCCTCCTCGACCGCCCCCGCAGGGAACTGCCACGACAACACCCCCTCGGCGACCCGCCGCCGCACCAACAGCACCCGCCCGCGGTCCACGACGACCGCGGCCGCGATCTCCGTCATCGCGCTCGCCTCCTGCAGGCATGTCCGTCCCTCGTCGCCCCAGAGGTACCACCCCGGCGGATGCCCCGGCAGCGGCGGAACCGGGCCGCGAGGCAGGCGTGGTACCGCCGCGGGGGCCGGGTCCTTACGGTGGAGTCGGCGTCGTGGCGTCGTCACGGTGCGTCGAGCGGTGGGGGAGGGCGCGGTGGACGCGGAGTTGGCGGCTCTGGCCTCGTCGGGGGCGACGACGCTCGTGGGCGCGATGGTCTCGGAGGCCTGGGCGCAGGTACGGGACCGGGTCGCCGGATACTTCGCGCGCCGCGGCGGCGCTGACCCGGACGCCGAGCCGGACGCCGAGGCGGCCGCCGTCGCCGGCGAACTCGACGCGGCCCGCGACGAGTTGACGGCCGCCCGGCAGCAGGCCGACGCGGAGGCCGCCGCCGACATCGAGGCGGAGTGGCGCGCCCGGCTCCGCCGCGTGCTCAGGTCCGACCCCGAAGCGGCGGACCGACTCCGCGCACTCCTCGCCGAGGTGGAGCCCCTGACCGCCGCCGCCGCACCACCGGCCGTCCACAACGAGGTCCACAACTCGATTACCGGCGGCACCCAGCACGGCCCCGTCATCCAGGCCCACACCATCTCCGCGGCCCTCACCTTCCCGACCGCCGCCGGGGCCCAGCCGCGCCCCGCCGACGGCGAAACACCCGCGTGAGCGGTGCCGCGAAGCCGGGAAATGGCGGGACGCCGTGCCCCGCACCGGCCCTCGGGGAGGCGAGGCCGGCACGGGGCAGCTCATCCGGTCGGGCCGTGCGGGCGGTGGCGTGCCGCCCAGTCCGCGCGGGCGGCGGCGAGTTCCGGTGCGACGGCACCGGTCAGCCGGTCACCCAGGGCTTGTAGTCGCCGGCCGAGGTCGGTGACGCCCGTGGGGTCGAGGTCCTTGATCCACCAGTCGTCCACGACCTGGACGTTGACCACCGGAAGGTCGGGGTCGCCGGCCTCGGTGAAGGGGATGCAGTCGATGGTGACGACGAGCACGCCCGAGACCTGCGCCGGGTCGGCCCCCGCGGCCACCGGGAGGAGCAGGCCGCCCCGGTCGGCCTGGTGGAGGATGCCGGCCAGTTCATGGTGCAGCCGGTCGAGGCGGACGCCGGTCCTGCTCGGGTCGTCCTCGGCCCACCAGGGCAGGTAGCCGCGGACGACCTCACCGCTGGTGGTCGAGACGGCCCAGGTGCGGACGGACGGCACCGGCCCGCGCTTCCACCAGTTCCAGGCCGCGTCCGGATTCCTCCTCCGCCGATGCCCGGCGCGGCTCGGGCCTGGTGTCGGCGGTGTCGTGCACCTCGATCCGAACCCCGTGCTCCAGCCGCTCGAACCGGGTGGCGATGAGGTTTCCGTACGGCGGGGCAGGGGCCACAACTTCATGACGGGCGCACCCTCAGCGCAGCGTTGGCCACGTCTCCGGGCAGCTCGCGCCGGCCGCGGGGGGCTCTGCGTGAGCCGTGCCGGGGGGCTAAGAGGCGGTTCTGAGTCCAAGTAGGCCGATGCGCTGCCAAGTGACACCACGGCAGTTGGCCGTCAGAGTGGGCGTGTCCGGCAAGACCGTGGAGCGATGGATGGCTGACGCGGAGTTGGTTCCGCACGCCAGAAATCGTGTGGACGCCTCCTCCGTGCTGGGAGTGAACGAAGAGATGCTGTGGCCTCAAGCCGTCAAGGACCGTGTCAAGACGGGGACCGACCGGGAGATCGTCCAAACATACCCCTATCGGTCGGCTTGTCCGTCGACGACGTGGGGTGAGTTGATCTCGGGGGCTGCCGAGGAGGTGTTCTTCGCCGGCTATACGAACTACTTTCTCTGGTTGGAGCAGCCGAATTTCGCGGCGACGCTCGTCGAGAAGATGAAGGCTGGGGTCCGGGTGCGGTTTCTCCTGGGTGATCCCGATGCGGAGGTGACCCGTAGCCGGGAGCGCGTGGAGAATGTCGCTCTGAGCGTTTCCACGCGCATTCGGATCACCCTGGAGAATGTGCAGAAGATCGGTTCTCACGAGCGCCTCGAAGTGCGCTGCTCCGCTCCGGACGACGCCGCCGGTCACATCGCGCTCTCCGTGTTCCGATTCGACCGCGACGCGCTCGTGACGCCTCACCTGGCGCGGCTGGTGGGACACGACTCGCCCCTCATCCACCTCCGTAAGGCCATGGACGGCTGCATGTTCGACCGGTTCGCCGACCACGCCGAGGAACTCTGGTCGGCGGCGGTGCCGCTGGCGGAGACTCATTCCTCCTGAACCCGTCGGCGCGGCGTTCCTCCTGAACCCGTCGGCGCGGCGTTCCTCCTGAACCCGTCGGCGCGGCGTTTTCCGCTGCGCGGCGTGGCCCGCCGACCCTGGATGTCCCGGTCGCCCGGAGCGGTCGGTAGCGCTCCGGGCGACCGGGACGCCCCGCAGGCGCCCCGGCCCCCGGCCGGGGCGCCCTTGCGTGGGGCGCGTCCCTGTCCCGTGGACGCGCCGTTCACGCCGCTGCCGGACGGCTCAGTTGATGCTCTCCACGCTCCACTGCTGCAGAGTGTTGCCCGAGTCGAACAGGGCCAGGATCACCACCGAGTTGACCCCGGTGGCCTGCATGGCCCGGTCGTGGTTGCTGGCGAGCTGGAAGACGTCGTTGCCGTTGACGGTCCGCTCGATCCACCGCTGGTACGTCGACGCCTTGTTGCAGTTCGCCATGGTCAGCGGCTGGTTGAGCTGGGTCGGGGCCTTGATGCACTGGCTCGGCTTGTACACGTTCTGCAGGAGGAACGTGTCACCGGTGCGCTCGATCGCGTGCCACTGCTGGATGGTGCCGCCGTGGGTGGTGTAGGTGATGACCTGGTCGCCGCTGGCGTTGGCGTCCAGGCTCTGCTCGTAGCCCCGGTCGGCCAGGCCCACGTTGTCCGCCGTGAACGGCACACCGGTGGTCACCGGGTCCGGCTGCGGGTCGGCCTGGCTGACGCCCGACATCAGCCCGGTCAGAGCGAGGCCGGCCGCGCCGGCCCACAACGCCATCTTCTTCGCGTGCATGTGAATTCCCTTCGTCCAAGGAAACATGAGCGGAAATTCCGGCACTCCCGAGGAGGAAGAGGAAAAGGAATGCCGTCGTCTCCGCGTCTCCACGCTAGCCGCACGCACGGGTCTCCGGCATCACACAAAAGACTGATTGTCCTGCGAAACGATTCGGCAGAACCGGACCCGCCCCTTCCGAAAAATGGCGTCGACGCCGCCGTCGAACGCGAATTCCTCCCCAAAGGGCTGTGAATAACGATTTCATAGGCAGGCGTCGCGACGGCGCGAACCCCGCGCGCCGCCCCGCGCCCCCGCGAACCCCCGCCCGCGCCCCCCGTCCGAACCCCGGCCCGCCCCTCGTCCGAACGCCCCCCCGCCCGAACGCCCGAGCGAACACCCCGCACGACCCTGTTCGCCGACCCCGCCCGCAGATAACGTTGTCAACGCTCGGCCCTCGGGCCCCGCTCCACTGGCACCACCGCTCAACGAGGAGTGAGATGAGACGACTTCGACGACACGGACGGTTCCGAACAGTGCTCGCCGTCGGCGCGGTGCTCGGCGGCCTCGCCGCCGTCCCGGCGATCCCCGCGGCGGCGTCGACGCCGGACCGGCCGCAGGCCGGCACCGCCGCGCAGAAGCACGCCGTCCGCTCCGGCGACGCCCGCTTCGAGGTGCTCTCGCCGACCCTGATCCGCATGGAGTACGCCGGCGACGGCCACTTCACCGACGCCGCCACGTTCAACGCGATCGGCCGCGACGGCTTCCGCCCGACCTCGTATCGCAAGCGCGTCGTGGACGGCTGGCTGACCATCGACACCGGCCAGCTGACGCTGCGCTACAAGGTGGGCTCCGGCGCCTTCACCGCGCAGAACGTCTCGCTGCGGCTGCGCTCCGGCGACCAGACGGTCACCGCGCACCCGGCCTTCCCCTCGACGCCGCGCTGCGCGGCCGGCGCGCTGTGCGAGGGCGAGCAGGCCGCCCTGGCCGGCGGGGTGAGCGTGGCCTCCGACCACAGCGGGTTCACCGGCACCGGGTTCGCCGCCGGCTTCACCTCAGAGGGGTCCACGCTGACCTACCAGGTCGACGTCGCCACCGCCGGCAGCTACCAGCTGCGGCTGCGGTACGCCAACGCCACCGGCGGCGACAACCAGGCCACCACCCGCACGCTCAGCGCCGCGGTCGACGGGGGCGCCGCGCAGACGCTGACCCTGCCCACCACCGCCAGCTGGAACGACTGGTCCGAGCTGACCGGGCCGACGCTGGCGCTGACCGCCGGCACCCACACGCTCACGGTCTCCCGCGGCGCGAACGACTCGGGCAACGTCAACATCGACAGCCTGGCCCTGGTGGCGCCCGGCGCGGCCTACCCGGCCCCGGCCGCCACCGCCACGCCCTGCCCGTACGGCACCGTGTGCGAGGCCGAGGCCGGCGCCCTGACCGGCGGCGCCAAGCAGGCGAACGACCACAACGGCTACGCGGGCACCGGCTTCGCCGCCGGCCTGGAACAGGTCGGCGCCACCGACACGGTCGCGATCACCGACGTGCCGCGCGCCGGGCAGTACCGCCTGCAGATCCGTTACAGCAACGGGAACGCGACCCCGGCCCGTACCGCCTCGGTCTCCGCGAACGGCGGCGACCCGGTGAGCGTGGCCTTCCCGCCCACCGCCGACTGGGACTCCTGGTCGACCGCCACCGTGCCGGTCACCCTCGCCAAGGGCGACAACTCCGTGGCGATCGGCTGCCCCACGGCCGACAGCTGCCACGTCAACCTCGACACCGTCGCCGCCGCCTCCCCGGACTCGCCGGTGCTGCTCCCGCACAGCCCGCTGGGCGGCTACCGGCGCGGCCTCGACGGCGTCAGCGGCGCCGCGTCCACCACGCCCGGACTGCTGTACCGGGACGGCTGGTACCTGCTCGACGACACCCCGTCGGCGATCTTCAACGACCGCACCCACACGGTCACTCCGCGCCCCGGCCACGGCGACGCCCCCTACCAGGACGGCTACGTGTTCGGCTACGGCCAGGACTACAAGCAGGCGCTGGGCGACCTGGCCACGCTGACCGGCCCGTCCGAGCTGCTGCCGCGCTGGGCGTACGGCGTGTGGTTCTCCGAGTACTACGACTACAGCGCCGCCGACTACCAGAACACCATCCTGCCCAAGGCCCGCGCCGAGGGCATGCCGTTGGACGTGCTGGTCACCGACACCGACTACAAGTCGCCCGACCGGTGGGACGGTTGGGAGATCGACCCGGCCAAGTTCCCCGACCCCAAGGCATTCTTCGACTGGGCGCAGTCCCAGGGCCTGCACAACACGATGAACATCCACCCGAGCATCGTGTCCTCCGACCCGCAGTTCCCGAAGGCGCAGGCCACCGCAGGCGGTTCGCTCACCAAGAACAACGCGGGCTGCTACGCCGACATCGCCCACGAGGCCGACTGCTACACCTTCGACTGGGCCGACCCCCAGCAGCTGAAGGCCTATTTCGACCTGCACCAGACGATGGAGCAGCAGGGCGTCGACTTCTGGTGGCTGGACTGGTGCTGCGAGCAGTCGCAGTCGACGCTGGCCGGCGTCACCCCCGACGCGTGGATCAACCAGCAGTACGCGCTGGACACGGCCAAGAACGTCGGCCGCGGCTTCGCCTTCTCCCGGGCCTTCGGGTCGCTGCAGGCCGGCGGGTACAGCGGCCAGGCGGGCGTGCCCACCGGGCCGTGGGCGGACAAGCGCACCACCGTGCACTTCACCGGTGACACCACCTCGAACTGGCAGACCCTGAAGTTCGAGGTCGGCTACACCCCCGGCGAGTCGGCGTCCACCGGCCTGTCCGCGGTCAGCCACGACATCGGCGGCTTCAACAACGACGGCACCCAGGCGCCCGGCGCCAACCCCGGAAGCACCAAGCTGAGCGACGACCTGTATGTGCGGTGGCTGCAACTCGCCGCGTTCCAGCCGGTGTTCCGGCTGCACGGCAACCACAGCGACCGGCTGCCCTGGCAGTACGGCGACGCCGCCCGCACCGCGTCGGAGAAGTTCCTCAACCTGCGCGAGGACCTGGTTCCTTACACGTACACGCTCGCCAAGGAGGCCCAGGACACCGGGGTTCCCGCGGTGCGCGCGACCTACCTGGAGTATCCGGGTCAGCAGGCCGCGTACGACCACGCGGCCAGTGAGTACTTCTACGGCTCGGACGTCCTGGTCGCGCCGGCCACCTCGCCCGGCGCCACCGCCGCCACCACGGTGTGGTTCCCGCCGGGCAGCCAGTGGACGGACTACTTCACCGGCAAGACGTACGCCGGCGGCACCACTCAGCAGGTGACCACCGACTGGAACGCGATGCCGGTGTTCGTCAAGTCCGGCGGCATCGTCACCACCCGCACCGGCGACGTCGCCAACGACACGCAGAACCCGCTCACCAAGGCGACCGTGACCGTCGCCGGCGGCGCCGACGGCCGCTCCTCGCTCTACGAGGACGACGGCACGACCACGAACGCGAACGCCTCGGCCACCACCGCGCTCACGTACACCGAGCACGGCGGCGACCACAGCCTGCGCATCGCGCCGGCCAAGGGCCACTTCGCCGGGCAGGTCCAACGGCGGCAGTGGACGGTCGCGTTCACGAACGCCACCGCCCCGCGCACCGTCCAGATCGACGGCCGCCGGGCGCCCGCCGGGTCCTGGTCCTACGACCAGGCCACCCGCACCCTGAAGGTCACCGCGCCCACGGGCTCGGTGCACAGCGCGACCACTATCAGCTACCGCTGACCGTCCGCCCCTGCCCGCGGTGGGCGTCCGCACCCCGGACGCCCACCGCCGGGCCCTGGCGGCCGTCCGCCGACTACGGCGCGTCCACCAGGGCCGTCCGCAGCGCCTTCTTGTCGACCTTGCCGATCGTCGTACGGGGCAGGGCCCGCGCGACGGAGTACGACGCGGGGGTGTAGAGGTCGCCGAGGGTCTCGGTGACCCGGCGGGACAGGTCGTCGAGGTCCGGCACGTGCCCCGGGTCCTGCGGAACCAGGACGACGTGCACCTGCTCGGCGCCGTCCGGGCCCGGCCGGCCGACCGCCGCGGCCTCCCTGATCTCCGGCAGCGACGCCAGGAAGTCGTCGAGAAGCCGGGAGTAGACGTTGTCCGCGGTCCGCCCGGTGATGATGATGTCCTTCAACCGGTCGACGACGTACAGGAATCCCCGCTCGTCCTGGCGCGCGAGGTCGCCGGTGCGCAGCCAGCCGTCCGCCCCGAGCACCTCGGCGGTGCGCTCGGGGTCGTTCCAGTAGCCGTCCATGACCATCGCGCCGCGCAGGCACAGCTCGCCGGTCTGCCCCACGGGCACCGGCTTGCCGTCCTCGTCGCGCAGCTCGACCTCGACGCCCGGCGCGGGGCGTCCGCAACTGGTCAGCGATTCCGGCCGGGACAGGTCGTGCTCGGCGGCCGGCAGGTCGATGACGGCGCCGCTCTCGGAGGTGCCGTAGATCTGGTGGAGCACCGGGCCCAGGCGCTCGATGCCCTGCCGGAGCCTGGCCGGCGCGGGGCCCGAGCCGGTGTAGAGCAGGGTGCGCAGCGCGGGGAACCCGTCGGGTGGGCAGTCCGGGTGGTCGAGGAGTTCGTACAGCATCGGCGTGACGATGATCGAGCCGGTGATCCGCTCCCGCGCCAGCACCGACAGCGCGCGGCCGGCGTCGAACCCGCGCAGCAGCACCAGCGTGGCGCCGTTCACCAGCGCGCCGAGCGACACCGCGTGCCCGCTGACGTGCGTGATCAGCGTGCACACCAGCCACTTGGGCTCGGCCGAGACGCTGTCGCCGAGCCGCTCGGCGGTGGCGGCCAGCGCCCGGTAGTAGCGGCTGCGGTGGGTGACCAGTTTCGGCGTGCCGGTGGTGCCGCCGGTGTAGAGCAGCGTGGCCAGATGTGATCCGTCCGCCGCCTCGTCCGGCTTCAGCGCCGGGCTGTCGGCGGACGCGGCGAGGAAGTCCGGGGCCAGTGTCGAGGCGCCGATGGCGAACACCCGTGGCACGTCGAGCTGTTCGGTGATCCGCCGGGTCCGCTCCTCGAAGACGGGGTCGAAGAACAGCGCCGATATCTCGGCGCGCCGCAGGAACGCCTCCAACTCGCCGTTGCCGGGCTCCGGCGGCACGAACACCAGCCGGCCGCCGGTGAAGTGCACGGCGAGCATCAGCAGCATCGCCTCGGGGGAGTTCTCCACGAACAGGGCCACGCCGTCGCCCGGCCCGAGCCCCGACTCCCGCAGCGCGGCGGCGTACCGGAGCACGGTGTCGTGGGCCTGCTCGCCGGTCAACCGCAGCGTGTCGCCCGCGCGTTGAGCTTGGCTCTCGCCGACGACCGCCTCGCGGGCCCCGGTGGCCCGGAGCCGCTCCAGCACGGCGACGGTGTAGTTTTCGACGATCGGTGAAGGGCTCATGAGTCCTTTTCCGTCACAGAGGAGGGACTGTACCTCCGTCGAACCTAGGGACTCGGCCGTCACGCGGCCACGCGCTTTCCGGGCGAGCTTCGGCGCGCCCGGCGGCGCTTCCCCTCCCGGCCGGAACCTCCCTCCGGCCGGATCTCCCTCCGGCCGGATCTCGCTCCGGGCGGCTCCGCCTTCCGCTTGTCGTTAAGCAGCTTAATGAAGTAGCTTAATGACCATGTCCGAGACGACTGCTGGGGCCGCGCGAGCGGACCAGGCCACGACCGACCTCGCCACCGAGTTGCAGCGCGCCGTCGCGCGGATCTACCGCCGGGTGCGGTCCGAGATGCCGGCCAGCCAGCTCGGCGGCACCCAGCTGTCCGTGCTCACGTACCTCGTGAAGCACGGCCCGCAGACGCTGCGGGCGCTCAGCGACCGGGAGCGGGTCACGCCGCCGGCGATGAACCAGACCGTCAACGCGCTCCAAGCGGTGGACCTGGTCGTCCGCCGTCCCGATCCCGGCGACGGGCGCAAGGTGCTGGTCACCGCCACCGAGCGCGGCGCCGAGCTGGTGGCCGAGGGGCGCCGGGTGAAGCACGTATGGCTGAACACGCGCCTTGAGCAACTGACCGACGCCGAGCGGCGGTCGCTGATCGAGGCGGCGCGGCTGTTCAACGAGATGGCCGACTCGTGAGCGGGATGTTCCGCTCGCTCGCGGTCCGCAACTACCGCATATGGGCCTCCGGCGCCATCGTCTCCAACGTCGGGACGTGGATGCAGCGCACCGCGCAGGACTGGATCGTCCTGACCCAGCTCACCCGCCACAACGCCACCGCGGTCGGCGTCGTCCTGGCCTTCCAGTTCGCGCCGCAGGTGCTGCTGCTGCCGGTCACCGGCCTCGCCGCGGACCGGCTGAACCGGCGCCGGCTGCTCATGGCGAGCCAGAGCGCGATGGCCGCGTTCTCGCTCGCGCTCGGCCTGCTCACCGTCACCGGCGCCGTACGGCTCTGGCAGGTCTACGTCTTCGCGTTCCTCTTCGGCTCCGCGGCGGCCTTCGACTCGCCGGCCCGCCAGACGTTCGTCGCCGAGCTGGTCGAGGGTCCGGACCTGTCCAACGCGCTCGCGCTGAACACGACGTCGTTCAACGCCGCGCGGACGATCGGGCCGGCCGTCGCCGGCGTCCTCATCGCCGCCGTCGGCACCGGCTGGGTGTTCGTCATCAACGCCGCGTCGTACGTGGCCGTCCTCGGCTCGCTGTTCCTCATCCGGGTCGCCGAACTGCACCTGTCCGACCGGCGGCCGAGAACGGCGGGCGACCTCGCGGCCGGCTTCCGCTACGTGCTGCGGCGGCCGGACCTCAAGGCGATGCTCCTGATGTTCTTCCTGGTCGGGACGTTCGGGGCGAACTTCCAGATCTTCGTCCCGACGATGTCCGTCTCGGTCTTCCACCGCGGCGCCGGCGCGTACGGCCTGCTCAGCTCGTTCATGGCGGTCGGCTCCGTGTGCGGCGCGCTGCTCGCCGCGCGCCGCGAGAACCCGAGGATCACGCTGGTCCTCGCGGCGACGGCGATCTTCGCGGTCGGGCTCGGCGCCGGCGCGCTGGCGCCGACGTACCTGCTCTTCGCTCTCGCCCTGGTGATCGTCGGCGTCGCCTCGCCGACCTTCACGACCTCGACGTTCAGCCTGGTCCAGCTGTCGACCGACCCGGCGATGCGCGGCCGGGTGGTCGCGATCATGCTCGCGGTCGGCCTCGGCGGCACGCCGATCGGCGCGCCGCTGACCGGCATGGTCGGCGACGCGTACGGTCCGCGGTGGGCCGTCGCGGTCGGCGCGGCCTCGGGGGTCGCCGCGCTGGGCGTCGGGGTCTACTACGTCGTGCGGTACCGGCAGTTGCGGGTGCGGTTGGAGGGAGCGCGGATCCGGGTGTCGCTGAGCGATCCCGCGGAATTGGGAGGCGTCGCGGAGGGACGTACGGCCGGCGACGGTCCGGGCGGCCCGGCCGGCGGCGCGCCCGGCGGCGTCGCGACGGAGTCGGCCGGGCGTTCCTAGCTATTCCTAGCTAGTGGAGGTCGCGGACCAGGACGTCGAGGCGGGTCGGGGACCGCGGATCGTGCTCGACGGTGAAGCCGAGGTCGCGCAGGGCGGACGCGAGGGCCGCGGGGGTGCGCGGGCGGGCTCCGGCCTCCAGCAGGGCGCGGACCAGGCGGCCCTTGGTCGCCTTGTTGAAGTGGCTGACGACGGTCCGCCGCTCCACCCCGTCCACCACCGCGACCTGGAGCACGCGGACGTGGGCGGTGCGCGCCGCGAGGTCGCCGCGCGGCTTCCACGCCGCCGCGTAGGCGGAGGAGCGCAGGTCCAGGACGAGGCCGCCGCCCGCGGCCTCGGGCAGCGCCGCGTCCAGCCACGGCTTCCAGTACGCGGCGAGGCCGCCGACCCCCGGCAGCCGTACGCCCATCGAGCACCGGTACGCCGGCACCCGGTCGGTGAGCCGCAGCGCCCCCCACAGCCCGGAGAAGACCAGCAGCGAGGCGTTGGCCCGGCGGCGCGCCGCCGCGTCGAGCGTGGCCAGGCCCAGCGCCTCGTACAGCACGCCGGTGTACAGCCGCCCGGCCGGCATCGCGGGGGCGGTGCGCAGGCCCGCGTTCCTGGCGACCTCGCCGCGCAGCCCGGGGGTGAGCCCGAGCACCTCCGCGGCCTTGTCCTCGTCGGCGGAGCACAGCCCGACCAGCTCGTCCAGCACGGTCGCCCGCGGCCGCGCCAGCTCCGGCAGCGACAGGCCGTCGAGCGCGACGGGCCGCCCACGGCCGCCGGCGGCCTTGCCCTCGGAGGGGGGAAGCAGGACGAGCACGGCGGTGTCTCCTTCGAACGGACGGACCGGGGGACCCGCAGCAGCCTACGTCCCCCCGGCGCCGCGCCGCCGACCGCGACCTGCGTTCGCGACCTGCGTTCGCGCCCGCCCGGCCGGTGCCACTACGATGGCCGCACGGCAGACGAGCCGGGCGGACGGCCGCGTCGGACCCTTCGGGGACCGCCGAGGAACGTCCGGGCTCCACAGGGCAGGGTGGTGGCTAACGGCCACCCGGGGTGACCCGCGGGACAGTGCCACAGAAAACAGACCGCCGGGGATCTCGGTCCTCGGTAAGGGTGAAACGGTGGTGTAAGAGACCACCAGCGTCCGGGGTGACCCGGACGGCTAGGTAAACCCCACCTGGAGCAAGGTCAAGAGGGCGCCGTAGCGATACGGCGCCCGCGCGGACGTTCGAGGGCTGCCCGCCCGAGTCCGCGGGTGGACCGCACGAGGCTGTCGGCAACGGCAGCCCTAGATGGATGGCCGTCGCCCCGACGACCGCGAGGTCCCGGGGCACAGAACCCGGCGTACAGCCCGACTCGTCTGCCGCAGTCGCGTCCCACCTGCGACGTCGCCCCGTTGTGGGTTCGCCGGTGCTCCGCGGCGGTGGTGTCCGGGGTCGCCGCGTACGCCCCGTACCTCCGCCAGCGGGCGTTCGCGCTGGCGGGCGGGGCGGACCCGACCAGCGCGACGCTGTCGCCCGACCCGGCTGCGCTGACGCCTCCCGGCTGCTGGCCTGCCCGGGGCGGAGCCGGCGAAGCCTCTGCCGGCGGCCGGGGCCCCGGGTCTCGCCGTCACGGTCGTCGGGCGCCGGGCTCGCGCGCCGGCAGGCCGCGCAACAGGGTGTCGAGGAACAGGTCGAATCGCGGGGCGTCGGTGCCCAGGCGGAGCGAGTTCTCGGTCGTCGCCAGCCAGCCGACCACACAGGTGATGAAGATCTGCCAGCTGTGCCCGGTCATCTCGTCGGTGACGCCGGACCGGCGGAGGACGGCGCCGACCGCGCTCCTGAGCCGGTCGACGGAGTGCGCGTTGTGCTCGTGCGGACGGGACAGGTGGGTGGCATAGCCGGGCAGGGCGAGGAACTCGTCGTGCATCGCCCACGCGAGCCGGGCGAGCCAGGCCCGGCATTCCGGGGGCCCGGCGTCGGCCCGCGCCAGGATGCGTTCGACGACGACCTCGCTGACGAGGTCGAAGAGTTCGTCGCGGTTCTTCACCCACCGGTAGAGCGCGGCGTGGCTGACGCCGAGGCGCGTCGCGAGCTCGCGCATGGTCAGCGTGTCGACGTTCTCGGCCAGCGACACCGCTTCGACGATCTTGTCCCGGCTGATCTGGGCGGGACGTCCCGGACGCCGTCGCCCGGCCATTTCGTCGGTCATGGCACGACGATAGCCACGCCTTGTGGTCAGGCTCGCCGCGGTGCGCCGCGGTGGGCGGCCGTGACGGACGAGGCCGGGACGGTCCGGCGGCGGCGTACCCCGGCTCTATTAGTGACCACTGGTCACTAATGAGCTAGGGTGGTCTGTGCGCGACGGACCAGCCGTCGCCGCGACAGTCGGGAGGCGCGATGAAGGAGACGGGCGAGGGCACGGCGGTCGGCATCCGGGGGACGGTCGCGCCGGGATTCGAGGCCGTGCGCGAGCAGCTCGCCGTGCTGCTGGCGGCGGAGGGGACCGAGCTGGACGTCCAGGTGGCGGCCTACCACCGCGGGGAGAAGGTGGTCGACCTGTGGGCGGGTCCGGACGCGAATGCCGACTCGGTCATGGGGATCTACTCGGCGAGCAAGGGCGTCACCCACCTGGTGGTGGCGCTTCTGGTCCAGGACGGCGTGCTGGACCTGGACCAGCGGGTCAGCCACTACTGGCCTCAGTTCGCGGCCGAGGGCAAGCGGGACCTCCTGGTGCGCGAACTGCTCGCCCACCAGGCCGGCCTGGTCGGCGCGACGGACGGGTTCACCATGGAGGAACTCGCCGACGACCGGGCCGTGGCCGAGCGACTCGGCGCGCAGCGCCCGTTCTGGCGACCGGGCCGGGCGGCGGGATACCACGCACTGGTGATGGCCGCGCTGAGCGGGGAGGTCGTGCTCCGCGCCACCGGCCGCACCGTCCAGGAGCACTTCGCCGAACGGCTCCAGGCTCCGCTGAAGCTCGACCTGCACCTCGGACTGCCCGCCGCCGAGGACCACCGGTTCCTCGGCGCGCAACCGATGACGGCGACCCCGGAACGCCTGCGCGAGCTCGCCGCGACCGCGACCGCCCCCGACAGCCTCAGCGGCATCGCCTTCAACCGTCACCACCCGCAGAACCGGGAGGTGTGGGAACTGCCCAACCTCCCGGTCGTCCGCTCCCGCGGACCGGCCTCCTTCGGGGGCGTCGGCACCGCCCGCGACCTGGCCAAGCTGTACTCGGCGCTCCTGTCGCCGGTCGACGGCTGCGACCCCCTGCTCCACCCCGGCACCGCGTCCGCGTTCGGCCAGGTCCAGTCCAACGGTGTCGACCTGGTACTACGACAGCCCAAGGCGTGGGCCGTCGGATTCCACGCTTCGGCCGAGACCTACCCGGTCCTCGGCGCCGGCGCGTTCGGCCACAGCGGAGCCGGTGGACAACAGGCGTTGGTCGATCCGCGCCACGAGCTGTCGTACGCCTTCCTGCGCCGACGCTTCCTGGTCCCCGCCCAGGCCGACGCCGACCACTCGCGACTGCTGAGCGCGCTGGTCGGGGCCGCGAGGAGGGCCTGATCGCTCGCGGCGGGCCGGGAACCCCCGGAAGACCGGCACACTGAGCACGATCCCCTCTCCTCGCGGCCCGGTGCCGGTCGCGTAGGCGATGCGCTCGCCGTGGAGGATGCGCTCGCCGTGGAAGAAGGGCTCACGGCAGGGGGAGCGGCGGGGAGGGCGGGAAGACCACGGGCAGGGCGGACAGCGCGCGGTGGAAGGGCCCCGGGCGCCAGGTGAGGTCCTCGGCGGGGATTTCCAGGCGCATCTCGGGGAGGGCGTCGAGGATCTGGGTGATGGCGGCTTCGGTGATCACCCGGGCCGTCGGCTGGCCGGGGCAGGCGTGCGGTCCGGCGCCCCAGGCCAGGTGGGAGCGGTTCCCGGGGCGGTGCTCGGCAGCGATCGCCGGGTCGTTGTTGCACGCCGTCAGGCTGATGACCACAGGTTGGTCGGCGGGTAGCCACTCACCCTCGACGAGGACCGGCTCCGTGGGGTACGACACGCAGAAGTTGGCCAGCGGCGGGTCGTTGAACAGCACCTCGTCGAGTGCGTCGCGGACGGTCAGGCTGCCGCCGAGCAGGTCTCCGGAGAACCGCTCGTCACTGAGCATGAGCAGCAGGGTGTTGACGATGAGGTTCTGCTCGGGCTCGGTGCCGGATCCGAAGAAGAGGATCACTTGTTCCATCAGTTCCATGTCGTTCTCGCTCGCGGGGTGGGCGAGGATCCGCGAGGTGACGTCGTCGTCGGGATTCTGGCGCTTGAGCGAGAGGAGATCCTCCATCGCCAGGCCGAGCACGGCGTTGCCCCGCTCGGCCTCGGTGCCGTCGAAGATCATGGCTATGGCCTGGGCGATCCGGTGCCCGATCTCGGGCGGGCAGCCGAGCAGCGAGCTCAGCACCTGGAAGGCGAGCGGCAAGGCGTACTGGCTGATCAGGTCCGCCTTGCCGACCGCGCAGAAGTCGTTGATCAGTTCAAGGGCGACCCGCTGCGTGATCCGGTCCAGCGCGTGCAGGTCGACGGCTTCCAGGCTGTCGGAACACACCGCGCGGTGCCGGGCATGCTCCGCCCCGTCGCTGCGCAGCGCGTTCGGCCGCCACTGGAGCATCGGCACGATCGGGGAGTCCTGCGGAGCGGTCTCCTGCCACCGCCGGGGGTCGGCTCGGAAGCGGTCCGGGTCGTTGAGGATCCGTACGGCGGTGTGGTAACCGATGACCAGCGTGGCCGGGACGCCGGGGGCCAGTTCCACCGGTACGAGCGAGCCGTGCCGGGCGCGCATCCGTGCGTAGTTGCGGTGCGGGTCGGCGGCGAACTCCGGGATGTGCAGCGGCTCGCGGCCCGGCTGGGCGTGGGCGGGGCAGCCCGACGGGGGCAGAGTGTTCACAGGTGCTCCGGCTGGCGGATGAGGTGTTCGAACAGGGTGATCAGTGTGTGGAGGGAGGAGGTCCGGTCCCGGGCGTCACAGGAGATCAGCGGCGTGGCCGGGTCCAGGTCCAGGGCTTCCCGGACCTCCTCCAGCGGGAAGCGCGCGCTGCCGTCGAACTGGTTGACCGCGACCGCGTAGCGCAGGCCCCGTCGCTCGATCGCAGCCAGGACGTCGTCCGACTGCTCCAGGCGCCGGGTGTCGACCAGCACCAGCGCTCCATGAGCGCCGCGGGCCAACTCGTCCCACAGGTAGCCGAACCGGTTCTGCCCCGGCGTGCCGAACAGGTAGAGGGCGGTCCGCGAGAAGGTGATGCGGCCGAAGTCCATCGCCACCGTGGTGTGCGTCTTCTCCGGCAGTCCCCGCAGATCGTCGACGCCCACGCTCTGCTGTGTCATCGGCTCCTCGGTGCGCAGCGGATCGATCTCCGAGACGCTGGCCACGAAGGTGGTCTTTCCGACCCCGAAGTGGCCGGCGACCAGCAGTTTCACCGTCCGGGTGACGGTGGTCGGCAGATAGGTGACGTTCTCAGGCGAGCTTATGGAGCCCATGCAGCACCTCTCTCAGCATGGCGATGTCGGGCTGCTGGGCGTCATCGCCGGTGGGCATGGTGAGGCGGCCGGTGTCCATCAGCCCGGACACGATGATCTTGACTACCGAGGCGGGCAGGTCAAGGTGGGCGGCGATCTCGGCGACGGACAACGCGCCCTGCCGCCGGCAGAGACCCATCACCCGGCGCTGGTCCGGGTCGAGGTTCTGCTGATCGGCGTTCGCGGCGATGACCAGGGTCACCAGGTCGAGGCCCCGCGTGGGACGGACACGGCCGCCTGTCCGCACGTATGCCCGCACCAAATCGAGGTCGCGCCGGCTCCGGCTCATCGCTGCGGATCGCCGTCCTTATCGGGCTGACGGGTCGGGGCGGCCAGCTCCCGGCCGAGCCGCTCGGCCAGTTCGTTCATCCGGTGCGTGATCAGGTCCACCTGGACGTCGGTGTCCGCCACGACGCCCAACAGGGCGCCCTCGCCCGCGGCCGTGATGAAGACGAAGCGGTTGTCGAACTCGAGGAGGAGCTGCCGCAGGCCTTTTCCTCCGACGGACGTGGCTATCCCGCTGCCGAGCGATCGGAAGCCGGAGAGCGCGGCAGCGAAGCGTTCGGCGTCGTCCACGTCAGTGCTGTCCGAATGGGCCATGCGCAGCCCGTCGACGGACGCCAGGACGGCGAAGTGGACCCCGTCGATGTCGAGTTTGTCCAGGGCCCACCCCAGCTTGTTGGCGCGAGCCGGCCCGGTCGGTGTGCTCATTGGTGATCAGATCCCTTCTGCTCGGACTCGGTCAGGGAGGCGCGGCCGCTGTTGGTTCCCCGGCGCCATGCGGCAGCGACACCCGCGCGAGCGGGAGACGAGCTCAGGGCAGGCTTGACAGCAGGCTCGGCGTTGGACTCACGGCGGCGGCGCTTGGGCAGTCCGCCCTTGGTGGCGCCGAGCGCGTGGACGGGACTGTGCGCCACTTCCATCCGGGACTCTTCCGGCTCTGGGGCGGCGGTCAGCAGGTCCTCAGGCAGGAACAGCGTCGCGCGTACTCCGCCGTACGGGCTGGAGGCGTCGACGGACGCCGTGAACCCGTAGCGGCGCGCGAGGGCTGCCACCGTGAGAAAACCGATCTGCGGATGGGGACCGAGCTTGTGCAGTTCCGCTTGTCCGTCACCGGAGAGCGTCTGCCGGGCCTTTGCCAGCTGCTCCTCGCTCATGCCCACCCCGGCGTCGTCGATGACGACGGTGACTCCGCGGTGCCCCTCCTGGAACGTGACGTCGACGTAGGAGGTCGGCGGCGAGTACCGGGCGGCGTTGTCCAGCAGGGTGGCCAGCGCGTGGACGACGGGCTCCACGGCCCTGGCGGTCACCGCGCGGTCGAGTTCCCGGGATGTGATCCTCGGGTAGTCCTGGATGCGGCCGAGGGCGCCGCGTACGACGTCGGTCAGCATCTGCACGGGCCAGCGCCGACCGGGCAGGCCGCCGCAGATGACGACGTAGGACTGCGCCTGGCGGACAATCTGCTGGACCGTATGGTCGATGCGGGTCAGCGTCGCGAACATCTCATCGCCGCCGTCGTGCTGACGGAGTGCCTCGGCGACGACCTTGCTCAGGTCCGCGCCCAGGCTCACCACGCTCGCGCTGACCGATCGCACCGCCGCCTGGGTGGCCTCCCTTGCGCGTTCCTCGATCTGCAGGCGGGTCGCCTCCTCGGCCTCACTCCGCACGGCGCGCAGGGCGCCTGCATACTGCTCAACCACGGCTCGCAGATTCTCCGCGAACGCCGTGCCCGCGAGACCGCCCGCCACGCCGATGCCGGGGACGGACGCGTCCGGCCTGCCCGAGGAGGCGGCCAGGGTCGGCAGCACCCCGGAAACGAGGGCGTCCAGGGCGGCGTCCCGGGCGGAGCACGCGGCCTCGAGCGCGGATATGCGTGCGCGCAACTGCGCGGAGCGGCGGGCGAGGCGGACAACCGGCGCGACCGCGCCCACCAGGGCGACCGCGCAGCACAGAGCTACGACCACGGCTGTGAGGAATGTCATCTGATCTCTCGTCGATGTCTGCGGGCAGGTGCGTGATGCAGGTGCGATCCGTGGCGCGGACGGTCGGTTGCCTGGACGGCGCTGCCCTGACCCGGCCGCACAGGACCGTGCGAGACGAGGGCGCCTGAGATCCGGCCGGTCCATGGAGGTGCCGTCCGCTCACCCCGGCTCATCCCGTCCTTCCTTTCTGGACGCCGCTCGCGCTACTCGCGCCGACCGTTCCGGTGGGCGTAAACGGTCGACGCTTTGGGCGGTCCGTCTGTGGCGGGTCGAGAGCATCATCTGGATGAGGACTCCGATCGAAGACGGCAATGCGACTCTATGGCGCGTGCGATGCCCGATCATGCTGAAAATCTGAGGGCATGGTACGCCAAACGCGGAATGTCAGCGCCAGTCCTGCCGGGCACGGGCATGTGCGATCACGTGAAGATTTCAGGGGCGGAGCGGTCTGCCTGCTATCGACCGCAAGGCGCCTTCCTGTCTGATCTGCGAAGCCATCGGCATCCCACTCGCGATCCCACCGACCCGCTGTAAACGCGGACATCACCGGCTGTACAAACGGGCAATATCATCCGGGGGGCCTTCCGTGCTGTAGCAGCGCACACCACAATGAATCCCTGGACGCGCGCTTTCAGTATGTCCTGCACTGCGCGCCGGGCCGACCTCAGAGCTCATGGGACCCCAGAGAAGCCTCATCGTTGCGGCTCAGAAGAACCTTCGCTAAACGCCCAGGCTAAGCGACGGAGCGGTCAGGAGAGGCACTGCGGCGGCCGGGGCGCAATTGATCCTCCTGCTCAGCGCTGGGCGATACCCTGTTTCTCGGCTATGGAGGCCAAGTGCGGACTGCCGCAATGGAGTTCGATTACGTGATCGTGGGAGCGGGCAGTGCCGGCTGTGTGTTGGCGGCGAGACTGTCCGAGGAGCAGGACGCACGCGTTCTCCTCCTGGAGGCGGGCGGAGATCCGCCGCTCGAATCGGCAGATCCTGCTACATGGCCCATGCTGCTCGGCAGCGAGGCGAGTTGGCCTGACGTCACCGTTGCGCAGTCCACTCTGGATGTTCCTGTGCCTTGGCCGCACGGGCGGGTCGTCGGCGGTTCGTCGGCGATCAATGCGATGGTGCATGTGCGGGGGCACCGCTCGGGCTATGACGCATGGTCGGCGATGGGCATCAAGGAGTGGGGTTTTGCCGATCTGTTGCCCTATTTTCGCCGCACGGAGTCAGCGCCTCATCGTGATGCCGCGTTGCGGGGGACCTCCGGCCCACTTGTCGTCTCCCCTTCGGCCTCGCCGAGTCCTCTTGCCGTATCCGTGATCGAAGCGGCTCAGCAGGTCGGATACGCGCAAGCAGACGACATCAGCGGCGGGCTAGAGGAGGGATTCGGCTTCCCCGACCTCGCCGTCATGAAGGGGCGCCGGCTCAGCGCGGCCGATGCCTATCTCACCCCTGCGAGAACGAGACCGAATCTGCAGGTTGTCACACGTGCGGTTGTGCACCGTGTACTGCTCCGCGGGGACCGCTGCGTCGGTGTCGAGTACTCCACCGGTCCAAATCTCGTCACCGTCGCGTGCCGAGGGGAGGTGCTGCTGAGCGCCGGTGCCGTGGGCACACCGCAGGTGCTCTTGCGCTCGGGCATCGGGCCGGAGTCGCATCTGTCCGACGTGGGTGTCGACCTCGTGGTGGACCTTCCGGGGGTGGGAGGGAACCTGCACGACCACCCCACCACCGGCGTCACCTACTCCACCCCCGAGTCAGTGCCCGGCAGTATCAACCACAGTGAACTGCTCGGCCTGATACGCAGTCAGCCCACGGTGGAGGTACCGGACGTCCAGATATTCTTGTTGACCATGCCCTTGAACGCCCCCACGCTCGTCCCCCCGAAGCGGGGGTACACCCTCGGGGTCGGCTTGATGACGCCGCGCAGCCGCGGCACTCTGCGCCTGAGCAGCGCCGACCCGAGCAGCCCGCCGGCGATCGACCCGGAGTATCTCCGCGACCGCGGCGACCGTGAAGCACTCACAGAGGGCCTGCGGATCGCCCGTCGCATCGGATGCGCGCCCGCCATGGCGGCCTGGCAGGGGGAAGAGGTCCTGCCGGGACCGGGCATCCCGGACACCTCTCTCGGCGACCATCTGCGGGGAGGTGTAGGCACGTACTTCCACTACGTCGGGACGTGCCGGATAGGCAGTGACCCACTCGCCGTGGTCGATTCGGAGCTCAGGGTTTTCGGCATCGACGGCCTTCGCATAGCGGACGCCTCGGTCATTCCAGCCATACCGACTGCCAACACGCACGCCACCGTTCTCGCCATCGCGGAACGCGCGGCAGCCCTGGTACGGAAACGCACATAATTCCGTCTTCGAGTGGATCTGCCGGACCTGATCCGCCCGCGTCCGCAACACGTCGCGCGGTCGCGGAGTTCGATCGGCTGTCAGCCTCGGCCTTTCACGAGGCAGGCTGTCCGAAGGCTGATCAGAAACCCGAGATGCGTGGTCAGGGCGATGAGGACCAGCGTGAGGGCCTGGGACATCAGGTCGACCAGCCCCACGCGCAGCACCCGCGCCGCAGGGCGATGCGCGGGAATCCGGGGCGGTTGCACCGCGGCGGGCAGCCGGTACCGAGGTCGGTGACCACCAGCGGACCGTCGCCGACGGTCAACCGAACGCCCTCGGCGGGTCGGCCGGCCGTCCTGATGAACCACCGGCACGTGGCCGCCCGCCGCGGACTCAAACGTTTACGGACCGCCCATGGAGTACGGCCGCGGCCCGGGACATCCGGCCGCGCGCCTGGTCCGGGCACCGGAGTTTCAGGACGACGGTACGATTGCGATCGCGTTGACCTGCGGCTGGTTCGCGGCGCCGCGGATGAAGTCGATGCTGACCGTGCCGTCGGACGGCACCGTCACCGGGAAGTCCTCCTCCACGCCGAACGCCTCCTGCCCGTCGGCTCCGTGGGCTGTCGCGGTGCCGACGATGTCGAAATTCGTCAGCACCTTGGTGCCGTCGACGGACACGTCGAAAAGGCGCTGTCCGGCCTGGTGGAAATACCAGTCCATAAAGTACAGCCGCACCTGGTAGGTGGCTCCCGCAGTGAGATCCGGCACGGAATAGCTGGACTCGGTGAATCGGGAGGTGTTCCAGACGGCCGCCGGAATGGGGTGGGCGACGGTCGCGGCGAAGTTGGGCAGGCTGGCGACGTCCGCCGGCTTGGTGTCGGGGATGCCGCCGGTGCCGTACGTGTCGGCGACGAACGTGCTGTCCCCGGCGCCGCCGATGTCGATCGACACGCCGCCCGCGTTGGTGTCGGCCTGAGCCTGGGCGACGCTCGGGCCCAGCAGACCGACCCCCGCGATGGCCGCTGCGGCCGTCACGGCGCTCAGCGCGACGCGTATGGTGCCCGTTGCTCTCCTTGTGCCGTTGCTGCGCATTTCAAACCCCTTCTGACCGCCTCAATGCGCGCCCGACTTCCTTGCCTGGGTGCGCTCCTGACGCACCGTAACATCGGTCCGCGAAGGAAAGAGCGGACGGACCAGAATTTTGCCCGGAATTCGTTTTCGCCTGAATCAGACAGGGACGGTCGGCTGTCGCGCGGGGCGGAGTCGGGAACCGGGCGCCGCGGCGCACAGGACGGCCCGAGGGCGTGCCGGCCGACGGATTCGCCCCCGCGCACCCGTAGCAACGATCAGCTGGCCCGAACCGCGGCGGCCCAGCAGATTGACAATACGCTAGGCACCTAGCAAAGTATGTAAGGTACCTAGCGATTCCGGATGGGGCGTCCATCGGCGACGCCGTGCCGGTCGCCCTTGCGCCCGGCCGAAAGGTGAGCATGTGAACACGACGACGAGGTTCCTCGACCCGGGCCGATGGGCCGGCAGGATTACGAGGCGGCTGCTCTGGCTTCCGTGCCCTACGGCGAGGTCCTCCGGTCCGCCCAGCCGCGGCTCAGCCTCAGTCGCCGCTTCCCGGCCGGGGTGGTGGCGGTGATCGCCCCGTTCAACGCGCCGATCGTCCTGTCGATCCGCGCCGTGGCTCCGGCCCTCGCGCTGGGCAACGCGGTCCTCCTCAAGCCGGACAGCCGCACGCCGGTCAGCGGCGGCGTCACGCTCGCAGCGGTCTTCTCCCCTTTTTACCGGCCCACGGTCCTTGACCGCGTCGCACCCTCCCGGGCTCCGCCGGCCGGGCCGCGCACAGCAGCGCCGGGGGGCCATGACGCCGTCGCCAGCCGCTGCCGGCAGTGGCCCTCGCCGGGGCTGTTTGGCCGGTCCGTGTCCCCGGCGATAATCGTAAGGTGACTAACGAACATCCTGAATCGCACCCCGACTTTCCCGGCGTCTGGGCGAAGAAGTACCACATGGCGTCGCGCCTGGTGATCGAGTCGGTGCTCCGCCCCTACGATCTCGGACCGACCCAGTGGTACGTCCTGCACCAGCTCGCCAATGCGGGGGCGACGCCGCAGCGTGACCTGGTGCGCATGCTCCAGGTCGAGCGCGCGACGCTCACCGGCGTGGTGGCGGCACTCGTCCGCAAAGGCCTGGTGGAGCAGACACCTGATGCGGCCGACCAGCGGCAGAAGGTGCTCTCCCTGACCCCGGCCGGCACCGCGCTCTGGCGCGAACTGCCCGACCCCATTGCCCGCATCCTCGAGGTCGCCTTCGGCGATGTCCCGCAGACGGACATCGAGACGACCACGCGGGTGCTCCGCGCAGCGACAGGTCGACTCTACGACCTGCTCTCAGAAAGACCAGAAAGAAGACAAACGTGACCATCCTGATCACCGGCGGCACCGAACTCGTCGGAACCCGCCTCCTGCGCCGCCTCGTGGACGCGGGGCTGGACTGCCGGGCGCTGGTGCGCCCCGGCAGGGAAGTGCCCGAGGGCGTGACCCCCGTCGAGGGCGACCTGCTCGACCCGGCCTCGATTCCGCCGGCCGTGCAGGGCGTGACCTCCGTCGTCCACCTCGCGGCCGTCCTGCGCACCCCGGACCCGGACCAGATCCAGCGGGTCAACGTGGACGGCACGCGCAACCTCGTCGCGGCGCTCCGGGCCCATGCCCCCGACGCCCGGGTCGTCATGGCCAGCACCGGTCTCGTCTACGACGCCGATCTGCCCGGGCCCGCACGCGAGGACGATCCCGCCGATCCCCAGCAGCCCTATCCGGCCAGCAAGATCGTAGCCGAGCGCGCGCTGCGCGAGAGCGGGCTGACGTGGAGCATTCTGCGCCTCGCGTTCGTCTACGGGGACGCCGACGACCATCTGCAGTCCGCGCCCCGTCTCCTGGGTTCCTGGAACTGGCACCCCGCCAAGACCCTCAGCCTCGTCCACCACCAGGACATCGCGGTCGCCGTGCGGCTTGCCCTCACCGGTGTGATGGACGGGCGCACGGTCAACATCACCGACGACGCGCCCGCGGCGGTGCTGGAGATCGCGCGCCTGCTCGGCGTCGAGTACCCGGAGTCGGCCGAGCCGCTGACCGATCCGTGGCAGGGCCGCCTCGACGGCTCGCTCGCCCGCGAACTGGGCTTCATCCCGACGGTGCCGAGCATGTACCGGTCCGCGGCCGCCGGGACCCTGTAAGGCGCGTACCGTCTCGGGCGGAGGGCGCCGCAGGGCCCTCCGACTCGTCTGCCGCAGTCGCGTCCCGGGGTTCAGATGAGCTGGTGTTCGGCCAGGCTGCGCCCGGTCTGCTCGATCGCGTCCGGGATCGAGCGCAACGGGTGCCCGAGGAGCGCCTCGGCGGTGGTGCGGTCGAAGCGCTGCTTCTGGCCGATCAGCCATCGGTTGTCGCGCAGTTGGGGTTCGAACACGCTGGCCAGCCAGGTGAACCAGGTCGGCATCGCCCGTGCGGGTACCTTCCGGCTTGCTTCGGGGAGGCGTTCGCGGATGACTCGTGCGACCTCGATGAGCGACATCGGGTCGGTGGCGACGATCGTGCGGCGACCGGCGGCGCTCGGGGAGGTCATCGCGGCGATGTGGGCGTCGGCGATGTCCCGCACGTCGGCCCATGGAAGCCTCAGGTCGGGGATCATCGGGAGCGCCCCCGCCATGATTTGCTGGATCGCGGTGACCGAGGTCCCCGGATCGTTCGTCAGGAGCGGCCCGATCACCGCGCCCGGGTTGATGAGGGCGAGCCGGTCCGGGACGCCGCGCTGCCGCACGAGTTCTCGCGCGGCCCGCTCGGCCCTGACCTTCGAGACGGTGTACGCGTTCAGGCGCGGGTCGTCCGGGTCGGTCCAGTCGGCGTCGGTGTAGACGTGCCCTTCGGGCGCGCGGGCGAACTGCACCGTCGCCAACGACGAGGTCATGACCACGCGTTCCACGCCCGCGTCCAGCGCCGCCCCGACCGCTCGGGTGGCGCCTTCGACGGCAGGGCGGATCAACTCGGCCGGGTCCTTCGGCTTCGTCAACACGAACGGGGAGGCCACATGCAGTGCGTATCGGCATCCGTCGCACGCTTCCGCCCATCCCTGATCGGACAGCAGGTCGAGCCGGCAGATGTCGAGCCCTGCCGTGTCGACGCCAGCTGCCGCCATCGCCGCGTGCACCTCGCCGACGCGGGCTGGCGACCGCACCGAACCGCGCACCGCGTAGCCGCGCCGCAGCAGTTCGGCTGCGAGGTGGCCGCCGATGAACCCCGAGATGCCCGTGACCAGCACCCTGTCCGTCATGTCCACTCCGTCCCCTCATCTTGACAGTGAGCAGTTTACGAACCATCTGCTCACTGTCAAGATGAGGGGATGAGCCACGATGGGGAGATGGGCAAGGGACCGGGCACCGGGGACCAGTACCACCACGGCAACCTGCGCGCCGCGCTGCTCGACAGCGCGCTCGTGGTGCTGACCGAGAAAGGCGTCGCCGGGTTCAGCATGCGCGAAGCCGCCAGACGGGCGGGGGTGTCGCAGTCCGCTCCCAAGCACCACTTCGGTGACGCGCGCGGGCTCCTCGGCGCGCTCGCGACCCGTGCGTACCGGCAATTGTGCGATCGGCTCGCATCACTCGAACTCGCCGGGCTCGACGCGCGAGAGCGCGTCACGCGCGTCGCCGCGGAGTACGTCGACTTCGCGGGTGAGAACCGTGCCCTGTTCGACCTGATGTGGCGGATGACGCAGTTCGACTTCACCGCATCCGAACTGGCCGAGCAGAAGCACCGCGCCCTTGGCATTCTAAACCGCGCCGTGCGCGGCGAGGACGCCGAACCGGCGGCTCACGACACCGACCCGGCACTCCTGCCGAGCTACGCGGTCTGGTCCCTCGTGCACGGGTACACGACCCTCGCGCTGGAGGGCGCGATCGACAGCGGCAATCCGGATCCGCTGCACAGCGACCTGCTTCCCGCCATGCTCGCGCTCCTCGACGTGTCCGGACCTCCGCGGACGAACATTCCGTAGGGGGTGGGGTGACGAGCATTGCGTAGGGGGGCGGGGCCGGGCGGCGGACAGCTCTCCCACCAGGGCTCTTCATAAGACCCTTGGTGATATTTGATATTTGGCATCCCGAAATGATGAAAATCTGAACCGTATTTTCTTGTATCGCCTCGCGGTCGTCGCGACGCTGTCGGTGTGAACCTCCGGCGGACAGGATGCGGCGGTCAGCGGCGACCGTACCCATCGGCGGCACAGGCCGCATTCCGCCGGGAGTCGATACGAGGGAGATCTGGTGAACAAGTCCGACTACTTCGACGTGAACACCACCGTGGAACGGGTCGCGCCGCACGAACTGCCCGCACGGCTGGCCGCCGACGTGCCCGCCGTCCCGTACCCGATCGTGCGGTACGCCCAGGTGCTCAAGGAACTGCGCACACTCTCCGCGGCCATCGGCGACGAGCAGCAGCAGATGGAATTCGGCCGGCTGGTCGCCACGCGGTTCGCCCGCCTCGCGGCCGAACTGAGCCTGCCCCACGGGCACTTCGCCGTGGACACCACGGGCGAGCCCCTCCTGGTCAAGGAGGGCGCCGGCCAGCACTGGATCCTGCCCACGCACTTCGAGGGCGGCGCCTATTTCAGCGCCCCGCACGCCGACCACCAGTACGGCCTGGCCGCGCACCACATCCCGCGGATCCGGATCGGCCGCTACGTACGGTTCGGCAAGAACAGCGGCATCAACGCCGGCGGCGACATCACGATGGGCGACGGCGTCTGGCTCTCGCCGGGCAGCATGCTGCTGCGGCAGGACCACGGCGCCTACGGCCGTCCCTCGGTCGGCGCGCGGACCGTCTCGATGACCACCCAGCCGGGCGTCACCCTGCGCGACTACGCCTGGGTCGGCCGGGACGCCATGGTCGGCTGGAACAGCGACTACCTGGGGCTGGGCAGCATCGTCGGGACCCGGTCGTTCATCAACAACTGGGTGGGCGACTACTCCATCGTGGGGGACCACGACCGCATCCTGCAGTACCAGCCCTTCAAGGCCTTCCTGCTCGGTCGCTACCGCCTGACGGTCGAGGAGACGCTGCGGATCTCCGACTGGGCGGCGGTCGACCGCGACTGGCGGCAGGTCTACGCCGACCGGGCGGGCGCACTGCTCGGCTCCGGCGACCTCACGCCGTTCGCCGAGTCCGTGCAGGACGCCGGCGCCGCCCCCCGGGCCCTGCTGGTCCGGCCCGGATCGCTGCGCCTGGTCCCGGCGCTGTCCGGCGGCCGCCTCGACATCGTCACCGGCTCGCAGGAACTGACCCCCTACCTGCTCCAGTGGGCGTCGTACGCCAAGGCCAAGCGCGTCCGCGTCCGCTCCGACCTCACCGGCACCGCCCTGCCGCTGGAGACCGCCGGGACGTACCACTACGACAAGCGGGTCGGTTACGAGCTGGTGGTCGCCGAGTACGACCCGGCCGCCGCGTCCGTGCCGCTGCCCGAACTCCAGCGGGTCCTGCTGCCCGGCGGCGTGCTCATCGCCGAGGCCCGCGGGCTGGCCGACGGACCGCAGGGGGCGGACCGCCTGGTGGAGACGCGGGACATCACCGTGGACGGCCGGAGCTTCAAGGTCTTCGCCAAGAAGTGACCCCTCCCCATCCCCGAGCGCACCATCGAGCGAGAGGGACACGATATGGCGATCGACACACGGCAGGACCCGGCGGTGGTGGCCGGCGGCCCGCTGCTGCTCTCCGGGCTGGGCGCATCACCCGCCCCGGAGCCGCGAAGCTCCGCCGGCACCCGGCCGGCGGCACCTCGCCCTGGTACGACCTCGCGGTGGCCTTCGCGGACAGCGGGCAGCCCTGGCACCGGTACGCCGCCGGACCCGGTTCACCCGGCGGTGAGAGGGCTGGGACCGGCACGGCGCCACGGCCCACCGGGGTACCGTTCCTGCCGCCCTCGCCGGCGCTCTCCGCGGTCTACAGCTTCGGGTACTCGCACGTCGCGGTGAACGGCGTCAGGGTGGAGAAGGGCAACCTGGACTTCTACTACAAGGGGCCCGGCTCGCTCCTCGTCACCGAAGGGCAGCCGCTGGCCGGCACCTCCATGGTGGTCGGCGGCGGCGCGGAAGCCGAGTACTGCGCGATCTACTGCGTGAATACCCGCGGTGAGGCCGTGTACCTCGGTCACACCCTGGCCAACGACTTCTCCGACGCCGGGCTGCGCAGCGCGCACCGCAATCTGGCCAATCTCTCCAAACTGCACCCCACGGCCGTCTGTTCCGACGTCGTCCTCGCGGACCTGCCGGCCACCAGTACGGTGCACGCGTCCATCGAGCGCGAGGGGGCCGCCGTGTGGCGGCGGCGCGGCGCGCTGGGCCGGCAGGCCATGCTCTACTCGCGGGCGCTGATGGAACGTCTGCTTCTGCGCCGCTCCGGGCTGTTCCCGCCCGGGATGATCGTCTACCTCCTGCTGGGTTCCTGCGTCAGCTCCCACAAGGACGGCGTGGAGCTGCGCGACGGCGACGTGATCACGCTGCGCGACTCGGCCTCCGGGCTGGAGCTGACGAACCCGGTGCGATGCTGACGGGCACGCACGTGGGGATGCGCATGGACACGCACATGGACACCCGCATGGACACGCACATGGACACGCAAGGGGAGCTGATGGGGGAGATCGTGCGGCGCACGCTGGAGCAGCTCGGCGACCGAACCCGTTCCCGTACCCCTGCCCCTACCGGGAGGGAGGGGGGCGTCGGCGCCGGCGTCCGCACCGGTACGCCCACCCGGGTCCCCGCCCACCGTCCCTCGCACGCCCGCCCGTCCTGAGCCCCTCGTCCACGCCGGCCAGGCGCGGGCCCCCCTTCCCACCGGCCGCGATGCGAACGGCGGGAAGGGCGGGTCGGCGCCGGCTCGTACGCGGGGGCCGCAGCCGGGCGGGTGTCCGGCGACTGGGCCCTCCTCGCTCAGCGGGCGACGACGCCTCCGCCGTCCACGAACAAGGTCGCCCCCGTGGTGTAGCCGTTGCCCGCCAGAAACGCGATGGCGTCGGCGACGTCCGACGCCTCCCCGACGCGGCCCACCGGTAGCCGCTCCTCGGCGGCCGTATACATCCGGGCCCGCTCCCGCGCCGGCAGGGAATCCCACAGCGGGGTGCGCAGCAACCCCGGAGAGACCGCGTTGACACGGACCGGGGCCAGTTCCAGCGCCAGTGCCCGTACCAGCGATTCCAGGGCGCCGTTCACCGCGCTCTGCAGCGCCGACGCCGGTCCCGGGCGCACCGACAAGTGGCCGGTCACCAAGGTCAGCGAGCCGCCGGGACGCAGGCGCACGCTGCGGGCAAGGTGGTAAGCGCTCCAGAACTTACTGTCCATGGCGGCCCGCGCCTCGGCCAGCGGCAGGCTGTCCGCCCGGCCCCGGGCCGCGCCCGCGGTGGCGCAGACCGCGTGGTCGAACGCGGCCGGCGCGCAGAATTCCTCGACGGCGTCGGCGTCGCGCAGGTCCAGGACCCTGCCGCGGCACCCGCCGCCGATCTCGGCCACCGCCGCGTCCACCCGCTCCTTGCCACGCGAGACGACCGTGACCTCGGCCCCGAGCGCGGCGAACGCCTTGGCGGTGGCCAGTCCCACGCCCGAGGTCCCGCCCGCCACCAGAACGTGCCGCCCGGCCTGATCCTTCATCGGTCCCGCTCCCGTCATTCCCGTGCCGTGTCGTGCGACCGCCGGCGTCCGGCCGGCCTCCGGTCATCGGTCCGCGCGGCAAACGGCGCAAACCGGCATTGACAATACGGCGCGGACGTTCCCCAAGCATTCCGGCGCGCCGGTGAAAACTGTCGGGAGGCGGGGTGCGGGGTGGCTGTCGATCCCCATTGCGGGCTGACCTGGTAATCCGCACAACAAGTAAACTAAATATAGTGTGCACTTGACGGTCCATGCGGTCCATGTAGACTAATTGAGCTGTCCGTCTGGAGCCCATTCAAGAGCGCATATCGGCGCCACAGTGGAGATGTGAAGTGCGTCACTCGATGCGTACGGCAGGCCGAATCCTCACCATGGGAGCGGCCCCGGCCGGCACCGACGCCGGTCCTGACGAGGGGCGACGCGCGACAGTGCGGGGTGGGTCACGGCAGCGGGGTCCGGAACACAAAAGTCCGCTTCCCTGTGCGCCGCTCATTCCGGGAAATCGGGGGCGCTCACTCCGGATTTTCCACTCAGTCACTTCCGGTGCCGCACCCCACAGGGTCGACCGGTGCCGGGGCATGACGCTGAAAAGGGAGCAGATACATGCAGGTTCTCGCTGTTTCCCGCGATGACGACTTAGTTTCCGGTATCGCGGGTGACTTACGCGATCAGGGCTATCACGTCGAGACGGGATCCGACAGCGGTATCGTCCTGGAACGCTGCGGTGACGTCGACGCCGTATTCCTCGACGTCCTTCTCGCCGATGTCGACGGATTCGACGTCTGCCAGGCGGTCCGCGCGGTGTCGCCGGTGCCGGTCATCATGATCACCACGCGGAACGACGAAGTCGACCGGGTGCTGAGTTTCAAGCTCGGCGCCGACGACTACATCGTGTACCCCTGCAGCGGGCGCGAGTTGACCGCCCGCGTCGAGGCGGCCAGCAGGCGGGCCCGTGCCCACTGGGCGCCCCGGCCCGGCGCCGTGGGCCGGCCGGTGCGAGGGAGCCGGCCGCACCAGGTCCACCCGGCCTACCAGGTCGGGCGGTTCGAACAGGTCCACCAGGTCCACCAGGTCGGCCACATCCGCGTCGACCTGCGCCGGCGGCGGATCGCCGTGCACAACCGGGATGTTCAGCTCACCCGCAAGGAGTTCGACATCCTGGCCGTCCTCGTCTCGGACCTCGACCGCGTCTTCACCCGGGCCCACCTCATGACCGCGGTCTGGGGCCACGACGGCGCCGGCGACACCCGGACGCTGGGCGTCCACATCGCCAGCCTGCGCAAGAAGCTCGGGACGCCGAAGATGATCGAGACCGTCCGCGGGGTGGGGTTCCGGCTGGCGCCGCCGCAGTCCTGGCCGGCGGGCGAGGAACGGGCGAGTTGACCGCAGGCCGGACCGCACCGGGTGCGCTCGGGACCGCACCGGGTGCGCCTGCCGGCACGCGTACGGCCGTGGGGGCGTCGGCCGTACGGTCACCGGGCGGATGCCGGGTCGTTCGCGGGCACCCCGGGCGTGTCCACGCCGGACGTCCGGGCGGCCGGCGCCGGTACGGTCTGGCGGACGCTGACCAGCGTGGCCAGGGCGACCAGCCCGCCCACCACCGGAACCGCTCCCGCGCTCACCGCCGACAGGGCCAGCCCGCCGAGCGCGCCGCCGATGGCGACGCCCAGGAACTGGGCGGAAAAGTGCAGGCCCAGGACCTGCGAGCGCTGCTGTGGCGCCAGACCGGCCAGCCGCGTCTGCTGGCTGATGCCGCCGGACCACCAGGCGGCGCCGAAGGCGAACAGCAACGGGAACTCCGCGTACCGCGCCACGTCGGGGACATGGGTGACCGTGAGCAGCGTCAGTACGGCCAGCAGCCCGGTGATCACCAGCAGGACCGTCCGCAGGACCGCCGCGAGGTGCCAGCGGGCGAGCACCGCGTGGATGACCCGGCCGGCCAGGAAGCCGCCCGCGCCGAAAACGATCATCAACGACGCGACGCCGCCGCTGCCGAGCCCGGCGGACCGGTGCACGACGGGGGACAGGTAGGTGTAGACGCTGTAGGCGGCGAGGAACAGGCCGAGCGTGGTGGCCAGCCCCCAGCGAACGGCCCCGTGGCGGAGCAGGTTGAGCCGGCCGGCGACGGACGAGGACCCCACCGGGATCTCCGGCAGGCCGAACTCCACCGCCAGGGCGGTCACCAGCGAGAGGGCGGTGACGAAGACGAACGCCGCACGCCAGCCGAACGCCCCGCCGATCAGGGTGCCGATGGGCGCGCCCAGGGTGAGCGCGACGGCGTTGCCGCCCGCGGTCACCGCGATCGCCCGGGGCAGTTCCTCCGGGGTGGACAGCGCCGCCGCGGCGGCCGCGGCCGGCGCGGCGAAGAGCGCGGCGCCCACCGCGGCGAACACCCGGGCGCCGGCCAGCACCCAGATGTCGGGAGCGGCGGCGGCCAGCAGGTTGGCCGCCGCGAAGCCCAGCGCCGCCCCGACGAGCAGGCGCTTGGGGCGGACATGCTGGAAGAGGCCGATCAGCGGCGGCCCGGCGAGGGCGTAGACGAGGGCGAACACCGTGACCATCTGTCCGCCCACCGAAACCGACGAGTGGAGGTCGTGCGCCACGTCGGGGAGGACGCCCGCGATGACGTAGCCCTCCGTGCCGACGGTGAAGGTACCGAGGGCTAAGAGGTAGATCCGTGGAGTCATGGTCCAAAGGTACAGTGGTTGCTGAACCTTTGGAAAGACGTCGGGCGGGGCGTCCGCGGCCCGTGTCGCGGGCCCAGGCGGTCACCGCTGCACGGCGCTCGCCTCCCGGCCGGGACAATCGAAGACGACGGCGCTCGTCCGGTCGAGCGGGCACCGCCGTCGTGGCCCGTTCCGACAGCCGAGGAGATTGAGAAGACTCATGCGGGATCCTGTCCACGCGGACCTGGCCGACGTCAGTCTGGTCGAGGCCCTGCACGGGCTGAGCGAGCCGCTTAGACTCGCGATCGTCAGCCTCCTCGCCCGCCAGGGCGAGACGGAGTGCAACGACATCTACAACGCTCTGGGCATCAGCAAGTCCAACGCCTCTCACCATTTCCGCGTGCTGCGCGCGTGCGGTCTCATCTGGCGTACGCACCAGGGGCAGCAGCAGACCGCCCGCTTGCGCACCGAAGAGTTCGAGGACCGTTTCCCCGGCCTGCTCGCGGCGGTGCTGGCGAACGCCGAGTCCGAGATGCCGGGCGCCGCGTCGCGCAGTGGCGCCTGAGCTGACCCGTGTCCGGAGACGGGCCGGGGCGGGCCGGGGCGGGCCGGGTCAGGCCGGGGCGGGCCGGGGCGGTGCGCGTGCGGGCCGCAGCCGCGCTCCGCGCACCGCCCCGCCCTTTCAGGGGGACGGCGGGCTCAGAAGGCGGCCAGCCCGTTCGGCGTTCCGTTGCCCGTGGGGCCGTCGTACCCAGCCACGGCCGTGCACAGGTAGTCGCCCTGGCAGGTGCCGTTGCCGCCGCCGACCACGTCGTTGAGGCCGGGAGCCGCGTCGGCGGAGTAGAACCGGGAGGCGTCGGGGAAGGCCGAGGGGTTCCCGGCCAGTGCGATCAGCCCGGCGATGAACGGCGAGGACGCGCTCGTGCCGCCCACCACGCTCCACCCGGCCGGCCGCCCGGTGGTGTTGTACGTCGCGAGCCCGGTCTGCGGGTCGGCGACGGCGGAGACGTCCGCGACGGTGCGGCCCGGGCAGTCCGTGTCCTGCTGCCAGGCCGGTTTGGCGAACCACGCGGAGCAGCCGCTGCCCGCTCCGGCCCAGGCGGTCTCCTGCCAGCCGCGGTCGTTGCCGGCCGGGGTCAGTGTGGTGCCGCCCGTCGCGACGACCCCGGGATAGGCAGCCGGAAAGTTCGGCACTCCGTAACCGGCGTCGCCGGAGGCAGCCACCACCGCCACTCCGGGGTGGCTGTAGTCCCGGGCGAAGGCGTCGTCCCCGTTCGCCTCGGTGCCTCCGTAGCTGTTCGACACCTCGTTCGCGCCCAGGGCGACGGCGGTGTCCACGGCCTGCGCCAGGTCCGTCACGGTGGGCTCGTCCCCCTCGACGAGCAGGATGTGGCACTGCGGGCAGGCCGCGGACACCATGTCGAGGTCGAGCGCCGTCTCGCCGGCCCAGCCGCTGGTGCCCGCCGACTGCGGCAGCGGGCTCGGCTGACCGCTCTGGTTCACCTTGCGGAAGCAGCCGTTGTCGGTGGTGCAGGCCGGCAGTCCGTACGTGGCGCGGTACACGGCGAGGTCGGCCTCGGCGGTGGGGTCGTCGTAGGCGTCGACGAGCGCGACGGTCTGGTCGGCGCCGCCGGCGGCGGGCAGGTGGTACGCCGAGCGCAGGTCCGCCGGTCCGTACCCCTCGGGAAGGGCCGAGTCGGCGGCGCCCGCCGCCGCGGCGGGGCCGCGCACGCCCCGGCCGCCGGAGACGTCGGTGCGGACCTCCATCAGGCAGCGGACCCGGCCGGCACCGGTCCGCAGGCGTTCTCGACATCGGCCGGCACGGTGCTGCGCGCGCTGCCCGGGGCCGTGCCGGGCGCGGCCGCCTGGACGGCGCCGGCGGCGGGTATCGCCAGGGCGAGCGGCAGTAAGAGGGTGGCGGCGGTGCGCAGGGTGCGCAGCGCGCGGGGAGCGGTTCTCATCGCGGAAGGTGTCTCCTTGTGGGGAGGTACGGGGGTCATGAGGTGGCGGCGGCGACGGTGTAGGCGTGCAGCACCGTCTGGCTGAGGGTGTCGCCGTCGGCGTCGGCGGCGGTGACCCGGATCGAGGGGCTGGTGCCGCGCGCGGCGGCCGGGTTGGTCCAGTGCGCCTGGTAGTGGCCGGCGGAGCCGGTGACCGCGGTGTCGTGCCAGGTCTGGCCGGCGTTGAAGGAGACCTGGACGGCGGCGGAGGTGATCGCGGCCCGCGAGCCGGCGCCCTGGTAGGCCACGTGGCCGATCTCCACGCCCATGCTCTGGTCGGTGCAGTGGCTGGTGCCGGTGCCGTCGGTGGCCAGGTCGTAGTGCGCGGTGAGCAGCGGCAGGACCCGGCAGGGCGCGCTGTCGGACTGGCCCGCGCAGGACAGGGCGCCCGGCAGCAGGGACGCGGTGTCCGTCGCCGAGGGCAGGCCGAAGGTCAGCTCGGTGTGGCTGCTGGTGGACTGGCTGACGGAGGCGTCGGCGCCGGCGTCCTGGTCGGCGACGAATCGGTAGCGGGCGCCGGGCGCGTCCTGGCCCTCGGCGTAGACGCCGGGGCTGTCCTCGCTGTCCACCAGGGCGCCGTCGCGGTAGAGACTCGCCTGGTACGCGCGGGAAGAGTCGGCGTAGACGCTGGTGCCGCCGGTGTGGCCCGGATCGCTGTCGGTCATCTCCATGAGGACCAGCAGGTCGCCGTCCGCGACGCACGCCTCACAGATCCCGGCCGGGATCGTGTCCGGGTACTGGCCCAGGCCCAGGGCCAGCGGCCCGTGCGCCCAGGCGACGGAGTAGCCGTGTCCGGACTGCACGGCGCGCTCGCCGATGAAGACGAGGTCGCCGGTGAACGACTCCTGGAGCCAGTCGCCTCCGTTGAAGGTGCTCAGGTAGTCCGTGAGGCGGGCGGGCATGGTCTGGTCCGCGACCGCCGACCACATGGCGGGTGTGTTCGAGGTGAGTTCCTCGCCGGTCACCTGGCCGTCAGCGGGGCCGGCCGGGTCGCGGTCGTAGCGTTCGGCCACGGCGGCGAGCTGCTCGGTGGTGACGCGGATCCGCTGATCGGCGGGGACGTCGTCGGTGGACGCCGAGGCGAGGTCGTAGCGGTAGCCGCCGGTGGCGCCGGGGGCGTGGCCGGACCACTGCTCGGTGTAGCCGACCGTGCCGACGGCGGCCGGCGGCTGGGCGTTGGCGTAGACCGGGGTGCCGTCGGCGGTGGTCGTGTAGACGGTCGGGGCGGACACGAGCGGCACCTGCCCGGTGGCGTCGGCCCGGGCCCAGTTGGCGCTGATGAAGTCGGCGTCGGCCGGGCGGGGGGTGTCGGCGGTCAGCGAGGACGTGGCCGTGCGCGCGTCCAGATCCTCGGTGGTGGCGCCGGACACGGTGATGTCGGTGAGGGAGACCAGGGACTGCGCGGTGACGCCGCCCGCCGCGTCGTACGTCGGCACGGGTGCGGCGGCGCTGTAGTGGCCGTCGGGAACCGCCACCTTTTCGACGCCGTCGACGACCGGGAGCACGGCCGCGAACACGGTCGCGTCGTCGGTGTCGGTCAGCAGCAGCGGGCCGGTGGCCCCGGCACCGGAGCGGTCCTCGACGTTCAGGGTGAGGATGTCGAGTTTGTAGCCGTTGGACGTGCCGCCCTGGAGACTGTCGGCGGAGGCGCCCGGCGGCGCGGCCGTGCCGGCCCCGCTGGTCGTGCCGGCCCCGGCGGTCCGGCCGGCCGCGCCGGTCCTGCCGATCGACGCCACCCCCTGGAACAGCGGGGTGGTGCCGGGCGTGCGGCCCGCCGCGACGTCGGCGCCGATGCGCTGCTTCAGCAGCCGCGCCAAGCGCCGGCCCGAGGCGGCGGTGGCGTAGCCGTGCGCCGAGGCGCCCTGTCCGGCGCGGGCGCCCGCGGGCGCCGCGGTGGTGGTGGTCAGCGTCAGCCCGGTCGGCGCGGTCGGCCGGGTACCGGCGGTGAAGGACACGGTCACCGGCACCCGGTCGGCGGCCGAGGGGTCCTTCAGCAACGCGGTGACGTCGAACAGGGACAGGTCCAACTGCCGTCCCGCGTACGGTTCGGCGGACGCCGGAATCACGTACCGGTCGCCGGAAGCGTCCTGGAAGAAGGCGAACGCGCCGTCCCCGGCCGCGCGCGAGGCCGGACGCACGGCCAGGACGTCCCGGCCGGACGCGGTGGTGGTGACGGCGACCCGGTCGCCGGTGATCAGCGTGACGTACTGGACACGGGTCCCCGTCGTGGCCGGAAACGCGCTGTCCGGAGCGGCGGCCCGCGCGGTGCTGCCCGTCACCGCCGCCGTGCAGGCGGTGAGGCCGAGAGCGACGGCTGCGGCGAGCCGGGTGCGAAAAGTCCGGCCGCGTTTCCGGAGTAAGGGGGCCGCTTTCGGTGGAGCGGGCCACCCGGTGGTCGATACATCCATGCCCACGCGTATCTCCTTGGTCGAGGTGGTGGTGCGCCAAGGAGCTTTCACTGCGGGGCGGTGGCGGCAAACGAGTGTGACCGGACTGTCAAAATGTAACAGGTGCCGGTCACATCGGTGTGGCAGCATTTGCGGCGCTGTTCTCCCGCAGGCCGACAGATCGTCAGGAACCACTGCCGTGTACCGACTTCTGCTCGTCAGGGGCGATTCGACCCGTGACGACTCGCTTGTACGCATGCTGCGCGCGATGGGATGCGCGGTCACCGAGGTGTACGGGCATGAAAATGCGCCCGCCCGACTGCGGGCGGCGAAAGGAGAAGTGGACCTGGTGATCCTCGACGTCGGGTCACCGGATTCCGGCGCGTCCGAGATATACCGTCGCATTCGAGCCGACTGTGCGCTGCCATTGGTCATTCTGGCCGACCGAGGCAACCTGAATGACGCCTTGACCGGTTGGGGACGGGGCGCCGACGACTTTCTCGTGAAACCGGTCGGCCCGCGCGTGCTCGAAGCACGGCTGCGTGCGCTGCTGCGCGGGTCGACCCCACGGTCCGACCCGCGGGAAGGCCCGCTCGGAGGCCCGGCGGAAGACCCGCTGGAACCCCCGACGGAAGAGGTGATCGACCTCGGCCCGCTCCGTGTCCACACCGTGAGGCTCACCGCCGTCCGGGACGGAGCGGCGACGCGGCTCACCCCCACCGAGGTGCGCCTGCTGCTCGAACTCGCCGCCCACCCGCGTCGGACGCTGAGCCGGCGCAATCTGCTGGAGCGGGTCTGGGGCCACCGGCACGCCCACGGCGACCCGCGGCTGGTCGACGCCTGCGTCTCTCGGCTGCGCCGCAAGATCGAACCGGACCCCTCGGCCCCGACCCTCCTGCTCACCGTGCGCGGCGCCGGCTACCGCCTGTCCGTCTGAGGTCCGCGCGCACCGGCCCACCGCGCCCACAGCGCGCGGCCGCTCGCCATCGATCCCGGCGGGGCGCCGCAGGCGCCGGCCGGGGCACGGCGGCCTGCCGGGCGTTCGGCTCAGCGCACGGTGAAGTACTCGGGACGGTCCAGGTCGGCGAGCAGGTCGGGACCGGTGGGATGCCAGCCCAGTTCCTTGCGCGTCAGTTCACTGGAGACGTAGTTGTCCCGGGCCGCAAACGCCGCCAGCCAGCCGAAGTGGCCGGCCGCCTCCTCGGCCGTCAGTGACCGCGCCGGCACGTTCAGGCGCTTGGAGATGACGTCCGCGATCGAGCGCATCGGCACGCCCTCCTCCGCCACCGCGTGGTACCTCGATCCGGCCGAACCGCTTTCCAGCGCCAGCCGGAACAATCGCGCCACGTCCTGCTTGTGCGCGGCGGGCCAGCGGTTGGAGCCGGAGCCCACGTAGCCGGCCACGTTCTTCTTGCGGGCCGCGGCGATCAGCCGCGGGACCATGGCCTTGTCCCCGTCGCCGTGCACCGTCGGCGGAATCCGCACGACCGACGCCCGCACTCCCCGCGAGGCCAGTGCCAGTGTCGCCGTCTCCGAGCCGATGCGTGCCGCGCCGGGCGAGGCCGGGTCCGGGGCCTGGCGCTCGTCGACCAGCGTGCCGGACGCGAGCGTCATCGTCGGGAACGCCACCACCAGGGGTCCGCCGGTGGCCGCGAGCTCGGAGCCGAACGTGTCGATGGCCTTGAGGTCCGCGCCCGCCCCCGCCGCGGCGAACCGGCCGGTGATCCCGCGCGGGCTGCCGCCCAGCAGGATCCCCAGCCTGGTGCCGAACGGCATGTGCCCCATGCTGTGCAGGTACGCCAGGTGGATCACGCCGTCCGCTTGCGCCGCTCCCTTCCGCAGGCTGTCGAGGTCCGCCAGGTCGCCCCGGTGCACCGCCGCGCCCGCCGCCGCCAGTTTCGCGGCGCCGCCGTCCGTGTGGGCCATGCCGAGCACCTCGTGCCCGTTGTCCAGCAGGTCCTTCACCAGGGGCGTACCGATGAATCCGGTAGCTCCGGTCACGAAAACACGCATGAGCTGACTCCCTTCCCGCCTGACCGGCAGGCCATGGCCGTGCCGACTCCGTACGCCGTCGCCGACGATCCACCGTGACGACATTCGATGTCATCATCGTAGCTGTCATGGCTCTTGAATTCATCCCGTTGGTCGGGCGGCCGACCGGACGTCGCGGCGTTTCAGCCTGTAATGAGGGAAGAATGGGTGATCAGCGGCGTACTCCGATCCGGCTGCGCCATGACACTGAGTGTCGTGTCGTGGTCCTACCGGGAGCTCGGCAGCCCGCTCCCGCTGGGCGCGGGCGTGTTCGCCGCGCCCCGGCCGGCGGGCCCTCGATGCGGGCGAGCACCTTGTCGGCGACCTGGTGCAGCACCCCCAGCTCCTCCGGGGTCAGGGCGTCGACGAACAGGTCCCGCACCCGGCCGACGTGCGCGGGGGCCGCCTCCGCCAGGTACGCGAAACCCGCGTCGGTCAGGATGGCCTGCGTGTACCGCCCGTTGTCCGGGTCGGGCTCGCGGCGCACCAGGGCGCGCTTCTCCAGCCGGCCGATCATGTGGGACAGCCGGGACAGCTCCGTGTCGGCCAGGGCCGCCAGCTCGCTCATCCGGATGCGGCGCCCGGGCTGTTCCGACAGGTGGGCCAGCACGTGGTACTCGACGAAGCTGAGCCGGGAGTCCTGCTGGAGCTGTGCCTCCAGGGCCGCGGGCAGCCGGTGGACGAGGCGCACGAACCCGCGCCACGCCGCCAGCTCCTCGCTGCTGAGCCAGCGTGGCGCGGAGCCGCTCGGCCCTCCGGGGACAGACATGGGCGCAGTCTACCGACGGTCCTCCGCGTCTCATTTGAATCTTCAAGCGTGGCGGGCTAGGGTGTGACGTGAAAGTTCAAGTCATAGTGGATCGGACAGCCTCATGAGCACGTTGAAGATCGCCGTCATCCTGGGCAGCACCCGCCCCGGCCGCAACGGACAGGCGGTGGCGCAGTGGGTCCTGGACCAGGCGCAGAAGCGCGTCGACGCCGACTACGAGCTGGTCGACCTGCTCGACCACCCCCTGCCCCACCTCGACGAGGCGGTGCCCGCCAGCAGGGGCGCCTACGCCGGCGAGCACACCAAGGCCTGGGCCGCCACGATCAGGCAGTTCGACGGCTACATCTTCGTCACCCCGGAGTACAACCACTCCACCTCGGGCGTGCTGAAGAACGCCATCGACTACCTCTACGCCGAGTGGAACAACAAGGCCGCCGGCTTCGTCTCCTACGGCTCGCTCGGCGGCGCGCGGGCGATCGAGCACCTGCGGGCGATCGCCAGCGAGCTGCAGATCGCCCATGTGCGCCAGCAGCTGTCGTTCTCGCTGCTCACCGACTTCGAGAACTTCTCGGTGTTCAAGCCCTCGGCGGTGCACGAGGACGCCGCCTCTGTCCTGTTCACCCAGCTGGAGTCCTGGGCCGGCGCGCTCAGGACGGTCCGCGGCTGATCGGGCCGCCATGAGGCTCTACGGACTCGAAGAACACGTCGTCACCGCCGACGTGATCGCGGCATGGCGCCGGCGCGACCCCCTGCTGGCCGAGCCGATGATGAAGTGGGCGGTCGACAGCGCGCTCACGCCTGCGCTGCTGGACACGGGCGCCGGGCGCGTCGCCGCCATGGACGACGCGGGGATCGACACGGCGGTGCTGTCCCTCACGACGCCGGGTCTGCAGAACCTCGACGCGGCGGAGGCGGTCGCGCTCCAAGCACCCACCAACGACGCGATCGCCGCCGCCGTGCGCCACCACCCCGACCGTTTCCAGGCCTTCGCGGCGCTCGCCACGCCCGCGCCGTCGGCCGCGGCCGACGAACTGCGGCGCGCCGTCACCGAACTCGGCTTCAGCGGAGCCCTGGTGAACGCGAACTCCGGCGGCCGCTCCCTGGACGCCCCGGAGTTCTGGGACATCTACGAGGCCGCCGAGGACCTGCGCGCACCGCTCTACCTGCACCCGAGCGTCCCCTTCCCGGCCGTCACCGCGGCCTACTACCGCGGCTTCGGCGATCCGGTGGACAGCATGCTGGCCACCGGGGCGTTCGGCTGGCACTACGAGGCCGGGCTGACCCTGCTCCGGATGATCGTCGCCGGCGTCTTCGACCGGTTCCCCGCGCTGCAGGTGATCCTGGGGCACTGGGGCGAGGTCGTGCTGTTCTACCTCGACCGCATCGCCGCCATGGACCGCCTGACGACCCTGCGGCGCCCGATCGCGGAGTACTTCCGCTCCAACGTCTTCGTCACCCCGGGCGGCATCTCCAGCCACAGGTACCTGCGCTGGACCCTGGAGACGGTGGGGGCCGAGCGGGTCATGTACGCCTCCGACTATCCGTTCAACCAGGAACGCGCGGGTTCCGCGCGGCGCTTCCTGGACGACGCCCCGGTGGACGAGGCGACCCGCGAGCGCATCGCCTTCCGCAACTGGCAGGAGCTCACCGCCGGCATCCGGCGCTGAACCGCCTTCCGCACCCCACGCAGCACCTCCCGCCCGCCCGCCGAAATGGAGTGTCCCCCGTGAGCGGTTCCGCCAGCCGCCTGCAGGTCGTGTTCGCCGATCTGCGCCGCGCCGTCGACGACGTCATCCTCAGACACCAGGTCACCCCGCAGGAGCTGTTCGCCGCCATCGACTGGCTGCAAGAGGTCGCCGACGCCGGCGAACTCCCGTCAACCGGCATCTTGTTCTACAAGACCGTCCTCAAAGGAACCGCGGGGGCCGCGTACGCCCATCCGGAGAAGGACGGCGCGAGCCACTGGGAGATGGAGGGCCCCGCCCACCGCCCGGGAGCACCCGTCCTGCACAGCCCCGCCGTCCTGCCGATGCGCTCCGACGAACCCGGTGAACCCCTCATCGTGTCCGGAACCGTACGCACCACCACCGGCGTCCCGCAGCCGGGAGCCGCCCTGGAGATCTGGCAGATCGACGCCGACAACGTCTACTCCGGCATGGACAGCAGCGACTTCGAGCCGCTGACCATCCCCAACGACTCCACCGGCATCCCGGCGGACAACCTCCGCGCCCGGGTGGTCGCCGATTCCGACGGGCGTTACGAGTTCCGCACGGTGATGCCCGGCACCGAGTCCTTCGGCCTGCCCGCGGACGGCCCGCTCGGCACACTGATCCGCGCCCTGCGACTCGAAGGGGCACGCCCGCTGCACATCCACGCGATCGTCTCCGCCGACGGGTGCCTGCCGCTGACCACCCAGATCTACTTCGACGGCGATCCGCTGGTCGAGAGCACCATCGAGGGCGGCGTGCCCGCCGAGGCGGTCGGGACGACCACCCGTCACCACGACGATCGCCTCGACCGGCCCTACCGCACCCTCACCCACGACTTCGTCCTGCGCCCCGCCCCCACCACGACCTGAAGTGACCCCCATGGACATCACCACACCCCCCGAGGCCGTCTACGACCGCTTCATGACCGAGCAGGCGCCCGCCAGCCGCGACCAGCGCCGCTGGACACCGGCCGACGGCCCCATGCCGGCCCTCTACCTCAGCCACGGCTCCCCGGCGCTGTTCGAGGACGCGCTGTGGATGAGGGAACTGTTCGGCTGGGCGCAGGCCCTGCCCAAGCCGACGGCCATCCTGATCGTCAGCGCCCACTGGGAGTCGGCGCCGCTCGCCCTGTCCGCGTCGGGCGCCGGCACACCGCTGGTCTACGACTTCGGGGGTTTCGCCCGGCGCTACTTCGAGATGACCTACGCAACACCCGACGCCGGCGCGCTGGCCGCCAAGGTCGCGGCCCTGATGCCGGATGACGAACCGGTCCACCAGCACACCCGTCGCGGCCTGGACCACGGCGCATGGGTGCCGCTGAAGACCATGTATCCCTACGCAGATGTGCCGGTCCTGCAGATGTCCCTGCCGACGGTCCACGCGCCCGCGCGGCTCATCGACATCGGCCGGCGGCTGAGGGCCCTGCGCGAAGAGGGCGTCCTCGTGGTCGGGTCGGGTTTCATGACCCACGGCGTCCCCTTCCTCACCCGGGACCAGTTCGTGCACAACGTGGTGCCGAGCTGGTCCGCCGAGTTCGACGCCTGGGCGGCCGACGCCCTCTCCCGCGGTGACGTCGAGACGCTGGCGGACTACCGCGGCAAAGCTCCCGCCCTGCACTACGCCCACCCCACCACCGAGCACTACATGCCGCTCTTCGTCACGCTCGGGGCCGCCGCGGACCCGGAACCCACCGTCCGGACCATGATCGAAGGCTACCGATTCGGGCTCTCCAAACGCTCCTTCCAGACTCCCTGACACCCCGGGCTCCGTGACACCCCGGGCTCCGTGACACCCCGGGCTCCGTGACACCCCGGGCTCCCTGACACCCCGGGCTCCCTGACACCCCGGGCTCCCTGCCGCCCCGGGCTCCCTGACGACGCGACCCCCGGGCGCGGGCACCTGCCGCCCCGCGAGGGCCCCCTCGTAGGCTGCCCCGGAGACGAAAATGTCGGAGGTGTAGAAGTATCTCCATAGGTGGATGCGCCTGGTGGGAAAGGAGTGATCGTTTGTCGCAGCACCGGCCGACTCTGGTGGGGAGAGACGACGAGGTCAGCGCGGTGGTCGAGACGCTGAGCGGCGTCGGCCACGCGCGGACGCTGGTGCTCACCGGGGTGGCGGGAGTCGGCAGGACGGCTGTGCTGAAGGAGGCATGTCGGATCGCGTCCGACAGCGGCGCCAAGGTGATGCGGCTGGCCTGGGAGTCCGCGGAGGGCGAGCCCGGTGTGCCCGCCCTGGTCCACGCCGTCTGCCGGGTGCTTGCCCGGATCCGTGACGGCCGGCTCCCGGTGCGGATCACCGAGATCCGCCGGGCGGAGCTGCGGACCGCCGGACGGGACGGCGATCTGACCGTGCTGTCCACCATGAGCCGGATGCTGGCCGACGCGGCCCACTACGTCCCGTTCGCACTCGTCGTGGACGACTGCGAACGGATGCCCGCACCGACCGCCTCGGCGCTAGGCCTGATGCTCCGCGCCTTCCGCCCCGCCGGCCTGCCGGTGGTGATGGCCCACGGCTCGCAGGCGCCCGGCCACGGCGGCCCGGACGCTCCCGGTCACCCCGGCTCGGAGGCGCCCGGTCACCCGGGCGCGGAGCTGCTCGCCGCCGCGGATCGGGTGCTGGACCTGGCGCCGCTGACCGAGGACGACGTGCCGGCGCTGGTCGAGCAGTGGCTCGGCCGCCCGGCCGAGCCGGAGGTGGCGCAGGCGGTCATGCGCTCGCTCGGGCCGCTGGCGGGCAATCCCCAGGCGCTGCTGTCCGTCCTCGGCGCGCTCGTGGAGGACGCCGGCCTGCTGGAACTGGACGGCCGGGTCCTGCTGGTCAGCGCCCAGGACGCCCTCCGTCTGAGGGGGACCGTGGCCGAGGCGTGCCGCGTCGCCTACCCCGGCCTGCCGCTGGAGGAGGAGGTGCTGGCCCGTACGGTGGTCTTCGCGCACCTGGCCGGCGTCGCGGATTTCCGGTTGACCGATGTGCAGGACATGGGGCAGTGGACGCCGGGGAAGGCCGTCACGGTCGCGCAGATCCTGGACCGGCTGGTGACGCGCCGCGTGCTCACCGTCGACCGGGCCGGAGTGCTGAGGTTCGCCGTACCGGCCTTCGCCGCGGCGCTTCGGACGACGCCACCGCCTCCCCTCAACCTGCCGGCGTCGCACGCCGGGGTCGTGGCGGCGGCGGTCGGGCGGATGGGCCCGGCGGCGAGCGCCGACCACCCGAGGCTGGCCGAACACGTGGTGGCCGCGGGGGAGTTGGTCAAGGACGAGGACGCGGCCCGGCTGCTGCTGACGGCCGCGGGCGCGTACGCCGGGGTGGCCCCGGGCCGCGCGGTACGGGCCTATCTCGCGGCGCTTCGGCGGCTGCCGACGGACTACCCCGGCCGGGTGCGCATCCTGCAGACGGCGGCCGTGCTCGCATGGCGCGCCGCGGACCCCGCGGGACTGCTCGCGCTGGGGGAACCGCTGCGGGCCACCGTCGAGGCCGGGCCGGGCGCCGTTCCGGCCGCGCTGGCGGACCCCGCTGCGGCATGGGGCCTGGCCGCGCTCTACCAGCAGATCTCGGCGGACGCCGACGGCGGGGAGCCGTGGAGGGCGGTACGGCGACTGCCCGGGATCGCCGAACTGGCCGAGCTGGGCAGCCGCTACGGGATCGGACCGGCCCTACCCGAGCAGCGCCCGGGCGTGGGCGCGCGAGGTGGCGCCGCGCCGCAGACCGACCAGCCGCCCGACCGACAGGCCGATCCACAGAGCGACCCACCGGCCGATCCACAGAGCGACCCACAGAGCGACCCACAGGCAGTCCAGCAGCCCGGCGCGCAGACGGAACAGCAGCCCGGTCACCAGCCCGGTCACCAGCCCGACCACCAGGCCCCCCATCAGGCCGACCCGGACCTGCCCGCCGCCGTGGCGGCGGCCGTCGACGGGCTGACGGGCGGGCGCGATCCGGTGCCGACAGCAACGACGGCCCGGACCGGTGCGGCGGCGCCGGACAGAGGGCCGGCCGATGACGGCTCCACGCGCGGGATCGCGGTGGCGGCCTGCGCCGAGGCGGGCGCCGACGGACGGGCGGACGGGCTGAGCGACAGCCTCGCGCGCGACCCCGTCCAGGGCCCCGCACCCCAACCCGGCCCCTCGCCCGGCCCGGTCTGGGGAACTGCCCCCGCGCTTCCCTCTCCCGCGATCCTGCGGCTGCTGGCCACGGCCGTCAGCGGCGGCGACGCGCTGCGGGCGGCCCGCGCGGACCTGCCGCCGGGCGGGCCCGGCGACGCGGCCCTGGAGTCCATCCGCACCGCGGCGGGCTACGGCGACCTGGCGGGCGCGTTCGCCGCGGTCCTGGACAACTGGTGCCAGACGAACTGGGGCAGCGTCGCCGAGCGCTACCGCGCCATGGTCGGCGCGTACACCGCCGGACAGTGGGAGGAGGCCCTGTCGTGCGCCCGCCGGATCGAAGCGTACGTCCGCGGCCCGGGGCGGCCGGCCCAGTGTGCCGGCCCGCGTCCTCGCCGCCGAGATCCACAGCACGTCAGGGGAGCAGCAGCGGGCCCTGGCCTGGCTCGGCCAGGTACCCGACACCGTGGTGCATCCGCTGGGCGGGTGGGTCCGGCTGGGGGTGCGGTATCGCTCGGGGAACCCGGACGAGGCGTTCGAGGGCGGCTGGCGCGATGTGCGCAGGGCGCGCGAGAGCGGTCTGCTGGAGGGCCTGGAACGGCTCCTGGGACGGCTCTTCCAGTACGGCGGCTACGAGGACCGGCCGGAGGTCACCCACCGGGCCGTGTCGGAACTGGAGGCGCTGTACGACGAGTCGGCCTCGCCGAGGGCGGGCGAGGCGCTGCTGCTGGCCCGCTCGGTGCTGCGCCGCGATCCGGACACCGTCCGCGAGGTGCTCGACCTGGCCGGGGAGCGGGGTGACAAGCCGCTGAGGCTGCTGTGCCTCGAAATGGGGGCCCTGGCCGACAAGGCTCCGGAGCCGTGGCTGGCCGCCGCGGTGGAGGAGGCCCACGAGCTGGGCGTCCGGCACATCGAGCGGTCCCCGCTCGGGCACTGGGCGCGGACGCGAGGGCTGGGCCTTTCGGCGCCCAGGCGGCGCACCGCCGGTGGGGGAGCGGGCGAACTGGACCTGCGCCTGGTCGAGTTGGTCAGCGAGGGCGCGACGAACCGGCAGATCGCCCTGCGGCTGGCATGCAGCGAGAAGACGGTGGAGCAGCGCCTGACCCGGCTGTTCCGGCGGACCGGCTGCCGCTCGCGGTCGGAACTCGCGGCGGCCCGGCTGGACGGTCGCCTCGACTGGCTCGGGCTGCCGCCGGACTCGCGGGGGCGATGACGAACGGCGTGGCCGTGGCGCCGTCAGCCGGTGGTCATGGCCCAGTCGTCCGACGTGGTCTTGCACGTCTCCACGATCAGGCTCACTCCGTGCGGGGTCCCCGCGCCGCCGGCCACCCCCAGGCACATGCTGCCGGAGACGTAGTTGCGGATGCGGTAGTGGCTGCCCTGCCCGGGCGCCAGGTACCAGAGCTGGTTGTCGTCCGTGGTGGCGTCGCAGGTGTACTCCGTCACCCTGGTGCCGACCGGCTCGACGCCGTACCACGGGATGTCCATGCACAGGTGGTCGGCGTCGTTGCTGATGGTGAACAGGCGCGCGCCGCCCGGGCCCTTGGGGCCGCCGACGACCTTCAGGTCCCACTCCTGGTTGTCGGCGGCGCCGGCCTGGCAGTCGTACTGGTCGATCACCCCGCCGACGCTGCCCTTGCCGTACTGGGGCAGGTCCGCGCACATGCCGGTCGCGAGGTTCTTCAGCAGGACGCGGTTCGCGCCGCCGAACACCTCGGCGAAGGTGGGCTTGTGGGGCGCGGGCGTCCGCACCGGGGGCGGGGCCGCCTTGGTGTGCGGCGCGGCGCGGCCGGCGACGTGTGCGACGGACGGCGAGGGCGCGAGCGACGGCTTGCGCGACGGCTTGTGCGGCGGCTTGCGGGTGGACGAGGCCGTGGGGGAGGGCGACGGCGGGAGCGGGGCCGCCACGGTGCCGGGGACGGCGGGCGCCGGCCGGTCGTCGTCGGCGAGCGTGGTGTGCGCGGCGCCGTGCGGCTTGTCGCCGTGCGAGCCGGCGGCGACCACGACGAAAGGCACGGACAGCAGGGCCACGCCGCAGACGGCGGCCCATACGACGGTACGCGTGGGCCGGCCGGGCGGTGTCGAGCCGCCGCCGGGCCCGGACGGTCCGGTGACCGGGGCGGGCAGGACGTGGTCGTCGCGGTCCCATATCGCGGGCGAGCCGGGGTCCGGCCGCCGGCTCACCTCCGCCCGTGGGCGCCGCAACAGCGAACGGACCGCGGTGCCGACGCCGACACCGCCGCCGGGCGGGGCCGCCGCGTCGCCGCCCTGCCGGGGTGTCTCCGGACGCGGCGCGCCGGCCGGGGTTCCCGCGGGCTCGGCGCCGCCGACGGGCTCTCGCTGCTCGGACGACGACACGGCACGCCTCCTCGGGAAGGGGTCGGGAACAGCCGGGCGCAGGCCGGAACAGGCGCGGGACCGGCTCGTCCGGTGACGGATGCTAGTCGTCCGGGACGGCGCGCCCGACCTGCCGCGGGGTCTGCGCGCCGCCTTCTTCCCGGCCGTACAGGAGATCCCGTACAGACAGGCAGCACGCCGCCCGGCGGTTGCCTGCCTGCGGCCGTCGGTGGCGATAATCCGGAACCGGAGGAGCCCGGTCCGCTCGCTGCGACCGCGCGTGTCCTGCCGCCGCCACGGCCGGCCGCGATGCCGTGCACGCGGCGGATCGGCCTCCCGGGTCGCGCCGCCGCGACACCGCCTCCGCACCGGCGCCGCGTCAGATCCGGCCCGGCGGCGCGGAGGCCGCGCCCGAACGATCAGAGGAACGGCATGCCTTCGTATGGGATGACCTCGACGGGTCGCCGTGACCCGGCGGTTCCCGGCCTTCGCCGGCCGGGGCGTACCCGACCGGCCGTCGACGCCCGGGGGAGGCGTGGTGACGAGCACTGCCGCGGTCGAGCCGCCGGCCGGCGGTGGGCCGGGGCGGGCGCCGACAGCGGCGACACCCTCATCGGCCGGGACCGGGAGTCGGCCGTCATCGACCGCGGCCTGGCCGATCCTGACGGGCCACGCGTCGTCTTCGTGGTCGGCGAACGCGGCGCCGGGCGGACCGCCTTCCTGCGGGCCGCCGCCCGCAGGCACGGCGCGGCAGGCGGCACGGTGCTCCCGGTGGACTGCGTGCCCGGGGACGGCCTGCGGCCTTACCTGCTGGCCCTGCGGCTGGTCAGGACGCTGGAGCAGCACCGGCCCGCCCCGGGCGGGCCGCGGCGCACGGGTGACCCGGTCGCGGAGATGACCGCCGCCGTCGAGCACGACGACCGGGCGGCGGCGGCCGAGGCGCTCACCGAGGCGCTCGCTCATGCCGCGCCGGCGCTCGTCGTCGTGGACGACGTGCAGTACGCGGACCGCGCGTCCGTCGATCTGCTCGGCGCGCTCGACATGGCGCGGGCCGCGCCGGGCGTGCGCCTCGTGCTGTCCCTGCTCCGGCCCGGCGGGGCGGCGGGCCGGAGGCGGGCGCCGGGCGGCGGCGACGCGGCCGGACTGCTGCCGGGCTGCCACCCCGCCGCTCGGGTCATCGAGCTGGCGCCGCTGGCCCGGGCCGAGGTGGCCGCCCTGCTGGCGCGGCGGTTGCCGGCGGTCCCCGACTCCGCGCTGATCAGGTTGGTGCACTACACGAGCCGGGGTCTTCCCGCCGCGGTCGACATCCTGCTGGCCGAGTGGGCCCGGCACGGCGAAGTCCTGACCGCCGGGAGGCCGGCGCTGCTGTACGGCGGCAGGGTGCTGCCGGCCGCGCCGCGGGACAACCGTTTCACCGAGGCGCTGCGGGCGCTGGGCGAGCCGGCGGAGAAGGTGGCGTCGGGGCTGAGCGTGCTGTGGCCGCTGGGCTCGGCGGTGTGCGCGCTGATCGCCGAGGTCTACGGACTGCCGGCGGCGGACGTGCGGGCCGGGCTGCGCGAGCTGCTGGACGCCGGGATCGTCGAGGAGCTGCCGGTGCGCGAGGACGGCGCCACCCGCGGCTGGACGTTCAGGGTCCCGCTCACCAAGCACGCCGTACGGGAGCGGCTCGGACCGCTGGAACGGGGCCGCCTGGCCGCGGCGGCGGTGCAGGCGCTGTGGGCGGCCGGGGACCGTACGGGCGGTGAATCCGCGGCCGGCGGTGAACCCGTGTCCGGCGGTGAATCCGCGGCCGGCGGTGGGGACGGGCTGGCCGGCGGGAGCGCTGATGCGGAACCGGCCGCCCATGTCGTGGCGGAGGCGGACGCGGGCACCTACCTGCCGGACCGGATCGTCAAGGCCGGCCCGCTGATCGACACCGAGCGGGCGGTGGCGGAACTCGTCGCCGCCACCGAGCGGATGGGCCGAGGCCCCGGGCGGCGCTTCACACTCCAGTGGCTCAAGGCGGCCGCGCAGCTGGCCGGCGAGACCACCACCCGCGACGAGCTGCTGCTCGCACGGGCCCTGCGCGCCACCGTGGAGGCCGACCACCGCAGCGTCCGGGGAGCCGTCGGGGAACTGCTGCAGTCGGCCGCGGGGCGCGGGGGTCCCGGCGAGGAGCAGCTCCAGATGGGCATCTGCGCGCTGGCGGGGTCGACCTCCGGCGCGGGCCTCTTCCCGGAGCTGTCGCACATGACCGAGGCGCGCTGGTGGTGGCCGCTCGGGCTGCCGCCGGCGGCCGTGGCGCTGGGCCGCGCGCTGGCGTTGTGCTGTCTGGGCCGGTGGCGGGCGGCCGAGGAAGTCCTCGGGCAGCCGGAAGCACAGTGGAGTGCGGGTGCGGCCGGCGTGCTGGCGGAGGTCTGCCGGGGCGTGGCCGAACTGGTGCTGGGCCGGCCGGAGAGGTTCCGGCGCAGCCTCACCCTGCCGGAGATCGGCGGCCTGAGCGAGCAGGGCCGGCAGATGGTGACGCTGATCCAGGTGCAACAGCTCCTCAACTCCGGCGACCTGCGGGAAGCGGCGGGCCTGCTGGCCGCCCGGGGGATGACCGTCGAGGAGACGCCGGCCCATCTCAGGTTCCAGTGGCGTCGGCTGGAGGGCCGCTGGGACGAGGCGATGGGGCATCTGCGCTGGCTGAGGGCGAACGGCCATCCGGTCGCGTCCGGTCTGCACATCCATCTCTATCCCGAGCGTGCCACGGTGATACTCCTGGCCCGCGGCCGGATCGGCGCCACCCGGCGGCTGATCGCCGACATCCGCGAGGGCCTGGCCCCGCTGGCCGATCCGCGCCACCTGCTGGACCGCGCGGAGGCCGAGGTGGCGCGGACCCTCGGCGACCCGGCGGAGGCCGTACGGGTGCTGCGCCGCGGCCTGGAGACCGCCCGGACCCACGGCGAGGTCTTCGCGACCGACGAACTCCTGGCCGAACTGGTCGGGTTGCTCGTCCAGGCGGGGGACCTTCCGGGTGCGGCGCAGTGCGTGCGACAGCTGGAGGAGATCGCGGCGCGGACGGAGAGCGGGCGGAGCCGCCTGCTGTGGCTGGTGGCCTCCGCCCGGCTGCACGCGGCGGACGACCCGGATGCGGCGGGCAAGCACCTGACGGACGCCGTCGCGCTGGCCCGCAGCCGGGAGCAGCCGTTCGAGACCGCGACGACGCTGCTGGCCGCCGCGCGGCTCGGCGAGAAGCCGGCATCACTGCTGACCGAGGCGTACGAGCTCTTCGGCCAGGTCGGCGCCCCGTTGTGGCGCTTCCAGGCGCGGACCGACATGCGGCGGGCCAAAGTGCCGGTGCCCGACCACGACCAGGCCATGGCGGAGGGCGACCGACTGCTGGCCACCCTGGTCTCCGAAGGGCTGAGGAACCGCCAGATCGCCGCGGCGCTCGGGCTCAGCCCGGACGCCGTCGCCAACCGGCTGACCCGGCTGTTCGCCCGCACCGGAGCGCGGTCGCGTACCGAACTGGTCACGGCCGTGCTGCGCAGGAGCATGCCGGCGGCGGACTGGTGAGGTGAGGGCCGGGCGGCCGGAGGGTGCCACATTTCCCTGCGGCTAGCGAGGGGGGCCGGACAAGTCCGTCATGACCCGATGCGCGCGTGGCAGCATCCCGTTCTGTGGTTTAGACCTTGAACCAGGAGGGTGCACATGCAACAGCAAGTGCTCACCGACACCGTGCGGGTGGCGGTTCACTCGTCCGACGAGCTGACGCGTGCCGGGCTGGTCAGCTACCTGCGGTACGACCGCCGGCTGTCGCTCGCGGAAACCGCGAGAGAGGCGGACGTCACGGTGGTGGCTGCCGAGGTCGCCAACGCCTCCACTCTGGGGCTGCTGCACCGCCTCGCGGAGGACGCAGGGGCCGAGCCGGGCGGTCTGAACTTCGTGGTGGTGGTCGGCCGGCGCTGGGAGGCCGACGTGTCGGCGGCCGTCGACCGCGGAGTGCGCGCGGTGCTGCCGCGGGGCTCCTTCGCCGCCACCGAGTTCGCCCAGACGCTGATCTCCGTGGCGCAGGGCGGTGGCAGCCTCCCCGCGCCGTTGCAGGGCGCGTTGATGGAGCAGATCCGGGTGATCCAGCGCGAGGTGCTCGCGCCCCGCGGGCTGAGCGCCTCCGGGGTGAGCGCCCGTGAGGTGGACGTGCTGCGGCTGCTCGCCGAGGGCTGCGAACTGGCGGACATAGCGGACCGGCTGCGCTTCTCCGAACGCACCATCAAGTACGTGCTCTACGGGCTGATGAAGCGGCTGGAACTGCGCAACCGCACGCACGCGGTGTCGTACGCCATCCGCACCGGCCTCATCTGACCGCCGCGGGCCGCGGCGGCGGGGCGAGTCCGCCGTCGCTGGATGGCCGGGCAGAGTCCGCTGTCCGCATGGACAACCGGCCCCTTCGGGCGCGTTGGCGCGGGCGCGCCGTCCATAACCTGAAGCGCGGCCCTGTCGAAGGGCACTCGGCTCCACGGAGGTGCCCACGTACGTGAAGGACAGCCCATGAGCACTGTGGTCGTGAAGCGCCCGCCGCGTGCCTCCGGCCCGCAGGCCCCGGAAGGGCAGATCGAGCTGGCCGAACCGCCCGCGCTCGGCGAACCGGCCACCGCGGACTTCACCTCCGCCCTGATGTACATCCCGATGGCCCTCGGCATGGGCGCCATGGCCATGATGTTCACGGTCGGCACCCGGTCTCCGTACACCTTCATGATGTCCGGGATGATGGGCACGGCCATGATCAGCATGGGTCTGAGCCAGATCGGCCGGAGGGGCGCCGAGCGCAAGCGCAAGATGCGCTCGGAGCGCCGCGACTACCTGCGCTACCTCGCCCAGCTGCGCACGCGGGCCCGGCGGGCCGCGGCCGAGCAGCGGGCCGCGGCCTCCTGGGACAACCCGCGCCCGCAGGATCTGTGGGCGGTCGCCGCCGGGCCCCGGCTGTGGGAACGCAGGGGCGCCCACGACGACTTCGGGCGGATCCGGATCGGCGTCGGCACCAGCCGCGCCGACCTGCTGCTGGTGCCGCCGGAGACCAAGCCGGTCGAGGATCTCGAACCGCTGACGGCCGTTTCGCTGCGGCGCTTCACCAAGGCCTTCCAGTCCGTCGGCCACGTGCCGGTGCCGGTGCCGCTGCGCCGGTTCACCAGCGTGGAGTTCGCCGGCGACGGCCCGGCCGCGCTCGACCTGCTGCGGGCCATGCTCGGCCAGCTCGCCGTCCTGCACGCTCCGGACGAGCTGCGGATCGCCGTCCTCACCGACGCGGTCGGCCGCGAGGAGTGGGACTGGCTGAAGTGGCTGCCGCACAACGCCCATCCGTCCCAGGAGGACCAGGCGGGTCCGCTGCGACTGGTGGCGGAGGACCACGACACGCTCTTCGATCTGCTGGGCGCCGAGGTGACCGACCGCCCCGAGCACGATCCCGGCTCGCCGCCACGGCCCACCGAACCCCTGGTAGTCGTCGTCGCCTACCGCGTGCTCGTCCCGGACACCTCCCGGCTGCTCACCGACGGGATCCGCAACGTGGTGCTGCTGGACGCCACCGGGGCGATGACCGGCGGCCCGCACGTGCTGCGGCTGACCGTGCGCGACGGCGAGGTGGAGTACGCGGTGGCCGACGGCTCCGTGACCGCGCAGGCGGACGCGCTGACCCTCACCGCCGCCGAGGACCTGGCCCGGCAGCTGGCGCCGATGCGCACCAGCGGCGGCGTCGAACTCGTCGAGCAGCCGCTGGAGTCCGACTTCGACCTCGGCACCCTGCTCGGCATCCGCGACCCGCGCTCCTTCGACGTCGCCGCGCTGTGGCGCACCCGCGCCGCGCAGAGCGCCCGGCTGCGGGTGCCGATCGGCATCACCGAGGACAACGAGGTGCTGGAGCTGGACCTGAAGGAGTCCGCGCAGACCGGCATGGGCCCGCACGGGCTGCTGATCGGCGCGACCGGCTCCGGCAAGAGCGAGCTGGTGCGCACCCTGGTCATCGGCCTCGCGGCCACCCACTCCTCCGACGTGCTCAACTTCGTGCTGGTGGACTTCAAGGGCGGCGCGACGTTCCTCGACATGGACCGGCTGCCGCACACCTCGGCCGTCATCACCAACCTCGCCGACGAACTCCACCTCGTGGACCGGATGCGCGACTCGCTCAACGGCGAGATGATCCGCCGCCAGGAACTCCTGCGGGACAGCGGCTACGCCTCCCTGTTCGAGTACGAGAAGGCGCGGCTCGGCGGCGCGCCGCTGACGCCCCTGCCCTCCCTGCTGATCGTCGTCGACGAGTTCTCCGAACTGCTCGCGAACAAGCCGGAGTTCGTGGACCTGTTCGTCACCATCGGCCGGCTCGGCCGCTCGCTCGGGGTGCACCTGCTGCTGGCCTCCCAGCGCCTGGACGAGGGGCGCATCCACCGCGTCGAGGGCCACCTGTCGTACAAGATCGCGCTGCGCACCTTCTCCTCGATGGAGTCCCGCAGTGTGATCGGCGTGGGCAGCGCCTACGAGCTGCCGTCCGCGCCGGGCAACGGCTATCTGAAGGTCGACACCACCAACCTGGCCCGCTTCAAGGCCGCCTACGTCTCCGGGCCGTGCCCGGTGACCGCCACCGCCGCCCGGCCCGACGAGGCCGCGCTCGGCGCCGAGGACGTGGCGGTGTTCTCGATGGAGCAGCGCCTGCCGGACCCCCGGCCGGCGGTGGACGACCCCGACGGGCTGGAATCGGCCGAGCAGCGGCTCGCCCAAGGCGCCGAGCCGCGCCCGGAGCCCGCGGGCGGCGAGGAGGAGAGCCTGCTGGAGGTCCTCATCGACCGGCTGGAGGGGCCAGCCGCCGGCCCGCCAGGTGTGGCTGCCGCCGCTGGAGTCCCCGCCCAGCCTGGACCAGCTGCTGCCGGGCATCGTGCCCGACCCGCAGCGCGGCATGACCGTCGGCGACTACCCGGCGCTCGGCGGGCTGCGGGTGCCGCTCGGCATGGTCGACCGGCCCTTCGAGCAGGTGCGCGAGCTGCTGATCGCCGATCTGTCCGGGGCCGACGGACACTTCGCGGTGGCCGGCGCCCCGCAGACCGGCAAGTCCACCACCCTGCGCACCCTCATGCTGTCGCTGGCCCTCACCCACACCCCTCGCGAAGTGCAGTTCTACTGCCTGGACTTCGGCGGCGGCGGCCTGCAGTCCACGGCGGGCCTGCCGCATGTCGGCTCCATCGCCACCCGGATGGAGCGCGACCGCGTCCAGCGCACCGTCGAGGAACTGACCCAGTTGCTGGAGGTGCGCGAACAGCGCTTCACCGAACGCGGACTGGAGTCGATGAACGCCTACCGCCGCAAGCGCGACACCGGCGAGATCGACGACCCGTACGGCGACGTCTTCCTCGTCGTCGACAACTGGTCCACGATCAAGCAGGACTTCGAGGACCTCGAACCGCGCATCACCGACCTTGCCGCCCGCGGCCTGTCCTTCGGGCTGCACGTCGTCGCCTCCGCGGTGCGCTGGTCGGAGATCCGCCCGCGGGCCCGCGACCTGTTCGGCACCAAACTCGAACTGCGGCTCGGCGACCCCATGGAGTCCGAGTTCGGCTCCAAGCCGGCCGCGACCGTCCCGCACCAGGCCGGCCGCGGCCTGACCAAGGCCAAGCTCCACTTCATGAGCGCGCTGCCGCGGCTGGACAGCGTCGGCGGCACCGACGGCCTCACCGAGGCGACCAAGTCCGCCGTGGCCGAGATCGACGCCTTCTGGCCCGGCCGCCCGGCGCCCGGCGTGCGCCTGCTGCCCGCCCGGCTCCCGCTCGACCGGCTTCCGGCGCCCGAGGGCGACCTGCGCGTGTGCCTCGGCTGGGACGAGCAGCGACTGGCCCCGGTGTGGCACGACTTCGCCGCCGCACCGCACCTGATGGTGTTCGGCGACGCCGAGACCGGCAAGACCAACGTGCTGCGCGTGGTCATCGACGCCGTCACCCGCCGCTACCGTCCCGACGAGGCCAAGATCCTGCTCGCCGACACCCGGCGCGACCTGCTGGCCGTCGTCCCCGAGGAGTACCGGGTGGGCTTCGCGGTCGACGGCGAGAGCCTCACCTCGCTGGCCGCCAGCGCCGCGGTCTCGGTCGGCAAGCGCGTGCCCGGCCCCGACATCGCCCCCGAACGGCTGCCGCACCGCGACTGGTGGACGGGTCCGCAACTGTTCATCGTCATCGACGACTACGACCTGTACGGCGGAACGCCCGGCGCCGGCTCCCCGCTGACCGCCCTCGCCCCGATGCTGGCCCACTCGGCCACCATCGGCCTGCACATGGTGATCTCCCGGTCCACCTCGGGCGCGAGCCGCGCCATGATGGACCCGGTGCTGCGCCGCATGTGGGAACTCGGCAGCCCCGCGCTGCTGCACTCCTACCCCAAGGAGGAGGGCAAGTTCATCGGCGAGGCCCGGCCCCGCACCCTCCCGCCGGGCCGCGCCCAGCTCGTCACGCGCCGCGGCATCCGGCTGATGCAGGTGGGACATGTCGGCTCCTGACGACGTCTTCCGCGTCGAACCCAACCCACGGCGCCCCCTGTCGAGACACCAGGTCGCCCCGTCCGCGTCCCACGACCGCCCTCCCAGGAGCACCATGACCACCGCCATCCCGGCCGCCCGCACCCCGGGTCCGTACGGCACCGAGGTGTGCCGGCTGACCATCGCGGGGCCCGCCGGACGCGCCGACCTGGCCGTGCCGGTCACCGCACGGGTCTCCGCGCTGCTGCCGGTGCTGCTGCGCCACGTCCCCGCCGACCCGGCCCGGCCGGTGGGCACCTGGACGCTGCAACGCCTCGGCGAACCGCCGCTGGACCTCGACGCCACCCCGCAGACCGCCGGACTGCGCCACGGCGACGTCCTGTACCTGCGGCCCGCCGACGACCCGATGCCGGAGCTGGAGTTCGACGACGCCTCCGAGGGCGTCGCGCACGTGGTCGGCGCGCGCACCGACCGCTGGCGCCCGGAGACCACCCGCCGGCTCTTCCTGGCGCTGGCCTGCCTGGTGCTGCTCGCCCTCGCCGCCGCCGTGCCCCTGGCGGGCAAGGGCACGGTCGTGCCGGTGCTGTACGGCGTCGCGGCGGTCGGCCTGGGCGTCTGCTGCGTACTGGACCAGCGGTGGTCGGCCGACCGGGGGATCGCGATCGTCACCGGCCTGGGCGCCTGCGCCTTCGCCGTACTGGCCGGGCTGACCGCGGCCGACCGGCACTCCGGGCTGACCGCGCCGCGGCCCGGCGGCATCGCGCTCGGCGCGGTCTGCGGCGTCCTGGTCGCCGCGGTCGTCCTGCTGCCCACACCGCGGGTGCCGCTCGCCGTGACCGGGGCCGCGCTGTTCGCCCCCGCGCTGGCCGCGCTCACCGCGGGACTGGCCGCCGCCACCGGCTGGGACGCCGTGCGCAGCCTGAGCGTCGTGGCGCTCGCCGCCTTTCTCTTCGGGCACCTCGCGCCGCGTACGGCACTGCGCCTGGCCCGGGTGCGGGTACCCCAACTGCCGCACAACGCGGCCGAACTCCAGGAGGACGTGGAGCCGCACTCGGAGGGGTCGATCAGCCGGCGCGCGGCGGCTGCCGACGCCCTGCTGACGGTGTTCACCCTGTCCGTCGCCCTGCTGTGCACGGCCGACTTCGCGGTGCTCGCCTTCGCCGACGGGTGGGCCGCCCGGGCCTTTCCGCTGGTGTTCTCCGGCGCGGTCCTGCTGCGGGCCAAGGGCCTGAACGGTATCTGGCAGCGCGTGCCGGCCACGTTCTCCGGCGTGCTCGGCGCGCTCTCCGTCCTGCTGGCGTGGACCGCCGCGGCGGGCGGCACCGGCACCCGCTGCGCCCTCCTGCTCGGAGTGCTGGTCGCCGCCGTGCTGCTGCTGGTCGGCGCGTGGCGGCTGCCGCACACCCGGCTGCTGCCGGTGTGGGGGCACACCGCGGACGTGCTGGAGGTGCTGTCGGGGATCGCGCTGCTACCGCTGCTCCTGCAACTGCTGCACGTCTACGCCCGCGTGCGCCACGCGATCTGAGAGATCCGAGGGACGACTGTGCAGACCCGACGCGACCACCTCCAGGCGTACCAGTTCGCCACCGGGCGGCTGGCCTCCTCGCTGGTCTCCAGCGACCCCGGCAGCGGCGAGACCCCGATGCGCAGAGCCGGGCTCGGCGCCGTGTTCGGCGTGATGCTGGCCTGCCTGCTGGTGCTGGCCGCCGCCGCCTACGGCTACCTCAAGCCGGCCGGCGACCACTCCTGGGCCACCAACGGCGCCCTGATCGTCGAGAGCGGCACCGGCACCCGCTACTTCTACGCCGACGGACAGCTCCACCCCACCGCCAACTACGCCTCCGCGCTGCTGGCGTCCGGCGGCGCGGGCGTCCACGACGTCGGCCGGTCCGCGCTCGCCGGCGTGCCCCGCGGCTCCACGATCGGCATCCCCGGCGCGCCCGAGGACGTGCCCGACGCGACCGGGCTGCTGATGACCGGCGCCTGGGCGGACTGCCTGCGGCCCGGCAAGGACGTCAGCGAGACGCTGGACTTCGCGCCGGGCACCGTCCACGCGGTGTCCGGCTCCACCTACGTGCTGGTGGCCGGCCCGGACGGCAAGCGGTACGTGCTGTGGCAGAACACCAAGCACCCCATCGGCGACCGCTCCGCGCTCCTGGCCCTCGGCATGGACGCCGAACAGCCCGTCCCGGCCACCTCGGCGTGGCTGAACGCCCTGCCCACCGGCACCGCGCTCGCCGCGGCCACGATCCCGGGGCCGGCGGCCCGGGACGCACCGTGGCCGGCACGGCGGAGAAGACGGGCGCCTTGCTGCGTACCGTCGTCTCCGGCACCAGCCACTACTACGTCCTGGAACGCGACGGCGTCGCCTCCCTGACCGCCACCGAGTCCGCGCTGCTGGCGGCCGCGAGCGGCAAGGACCCGCGGACGGTCAGCCCCAGCGCCGTCGCGGCCCTGCCGTCCTCCGCCGACACCTCCCTGCTGCACCGCGTCCCCGACCTGCTGACCGGCGCCGACGCCACCGCCGACCGCTCCGCGCTGTGCCTGATGCAGAACATGAAGGGCTCCGCGCTGTACAGCACGCTGGTCCGGGAGACCGGCAGGGCGGCCGACACCACCGCCGCGGTGCTCCTGCCGCCCGAGGCCGGAGTGCTGGCCGCACCGCCCAAGGGCCCGCACGACGCGAAGTCCCCCACGCCGTACCTGATCACCGACCGTGCGGTGAAGTACCCCCTGAGCAGCGACGCGCCCGGCGCGCTCGGCTACGGCGGCCTGACCCCGCGGATGCTGCCGCAGGCCACGCTCGACCAGATCACCACCGGACCGCAGCTGAGCCGGTCCAAGGCGCTCGTCGCCGTGCCCGGAGAGAACTGACGTGACCGGCGCCCCCGACGAGCGCGCCGCGGCCCGCCGCGACCTCGCCCACCGGCTGTCGGCCCGGTTCGCCCGCGCCGCGCTGCGGGCGGCCGGACCCGCGGTGGAGTCCCGGAGCGTCGGCAACGCCCTGCTGGTCCACCCGCGCGGCTTCGTCGACAGCCGGGCGCTGGCCTTCGTCCGCCGGCTGGCCGCCGACCCGCAGCACACCCTGGTGGTGCTGGACCTGCCGGCCAGCCCGGAGGACTCGGTGTGGGAGAGCGTCGCCCGGGTCCTGGACCGCAGGGGCGTCAGCTTCCGGCTGGTGCCCGGCCGCGGCACCCGCGAGGACGTCCGGCGGGCCGCACAGTGGCTCGCCGACCGTCTCGACCGGATCGTGCTCGCCCCCGACGGGACGGTCGTCCCGGCGGCCGGCGGGGCGCTGTTCGTGCCCGCCGACCACGGCACCGGCTGGCTGCGCTTCCGCCCCGGACTGTCGGCGGCCCCCGACAGCCGGCGCTTCCCCAAGCCGCAGTGGGAGTACTCGGTCCCTGACCGCCCGCAGCAGCTCGGCGTCGGCGCGGTCGCCGAACCACTGCCGGGCGGCGTGTGGATCCGCGGCGGCCCGGACGACGGCGTCCTGGCCCGGGACCGGCAGCGCCTCATCGACCTGCTGGTCGCCGACCCGGAGCTGCTGGGCATCGTGCTCGGCGGCCCGGGGTCGTCCGGCGTGCTGGAGCTGGAGGAGATCGCGGCGTTCTGGGCCACGGTCCCCGGCAGCGCCCGGCACCTGGTGCGGTTCGTCCCGTACGGCCCGGTGGCCGTGCCCGGCGGCGAGTCGCTGGGCCAGGCGCTGGCCGACCGGCTCGGCCACCGGGTCATCGTGCAGGCGGGCCTGCCGGCCCCCGGCGAGGACGGCGTGTCGCGCGAGGTGCGCACCCTGCGCGGCGACGGCAGCCTCGGCTGGCGCCCGTACGCGGACGGGTTCGGCTACGCGCCGCGCGCGGAGAGCGGCGGCGACCCGGCGCCGCCGGTGGCGCTGGGCACCCGGGCGCCGGCGGGCGCCGTCGCCGAAGTGGCGCCCGGCGTCTACCGGTACGCGCCGGACGTGCTGCTGGAGGTCGTGCCGAGCGGGTTGTGGGTCCGGCCGCCCGCCGAGCCCTTCGGCGGCTACGCGGTCCGCACCGCGCCCGCCGACCCCGCGTACCCCGCGATCCTGTACGAACAGGACGACCCGGCGGTCGCCGACCGCATGCGGACGGTGGCCTACGAGCTGGTGAACGCGCTCGACCCGACGTTCGCCACCAGCGGCCGCGTCCTGCCCTCCAGCGCCGCGCGGACCATACCGCCGGACGGGGGCACCCCGCCCGCGACGTACCCGGCGGCGCGTGTGACGCCCGCTCCGGCGGTGGGGGCGGCGGGGCCCGTTCCGGCGATCGCTCCGGGGCCCGGCGCCGGGCAGCCGAACGGCGGTTCGGCGAACGGCGGCCCGCCGGTGCAGCCAGGGCCGGCGGGACAGTCCGGTCCGGCCGACTGGTCGCTGGAGGGCGGCCCGTCGACCGCCGCGGCCCAGCCGGCGTCCGGATCACTCCCTGCGTCCACGCGGACCGACGCGGAGGACTCCGGGTCCTGGGACCCCCAGAGGCCCGCGCCGCTCGCGCCGCCCTGGCCCGGCGCCGACCCGTCCGCATCCGTTTCCCCAGCGCGGCCGGTGATCGAGACACCACCGGCCGCCGACCCGCCACCGACAGCTTCTCCACAGGCGTCGGTGGACTTTGGACCGCCGCCGGCCGCGTCACTCCCCCGTGGCGCGGGTCCGGTTGGCGGCGGGGTGGAGGGTGCCCCCGTGCCCTCCGCCCCGCATGGCGGTGTGTGGGCCGCCGACCGGCCGCCGGCGTCTTCGCAGGCGTCGGTGGGTTTTGGACCGCCGCCGGCCGCGCAATTCCCCCGTGGCGCGGGTCCGGTTGGCGGCGGGGTGGAGGGTGCCCCCGTGCTCTCCGCCCCGCATGGCGGTGTGTGGGCCGCCGACCGGCCGCCGGCGTCTTCGCAGGCGTCGGTGGATCTTGGACCGCCGCCGGCCGCGTCACTCCCCGCGCGTCCGGTCGGCGGCGGGGCGGGGGGTGCCCCCGTGCCCTCCGCCCCGCACGACGTGACCACGCCGCCCGGGGGCGCGGCGTCCGGTCCCGCCCCGGCAGGAACCTCGGCTGTCCCGCACAACGACCCGGCGGCCGCGGCGTCGGTCGGCACTCCTGCCTCGGCTCCGCGCATCCGTCTGGAGTCGCCGGCCCCGCATCGGTCCGCGGCGGAGCCCGCTCCGGCCGGGGGACCGGTGGCGGCCGGGGACACCTCCGCCGCACCGCCGGAAGCCGGACCGGCCGCTCCCGCCGCGCAGCCGCCGGGCTTCCCGACGTCACCGGGGTTCGCGACGCCGCCGGAGTCCGCGGCGGCTCCCGCGCCCCCCGGCGACGGCCAGGTCCGGGTGCAGCCCGAGCCCGGCCCCGCCGCCGACGTGCTGCCGCCTGCGAAGGGCGTCGAGCGGGAACGCGACTGGCTGCGCCGCAACCTCGGCGCCCGCTACGACACCGCGGCCGCCCTCGTCTCACGTGTGCTGTCGGAGGCGCCGGGACTGCACGGCGGGCCGCGCAGTTCGGTGGGCGACGCCCTCACCGACCTCGCGGCCGTCCGCCTGTACCTGACCGGAAGCACCTCGGCGATCGACACCGCCATCCGGTCGGCCGCCACCGGCCCGCACGTCCCGCTGGCGCGGTGCGCCGCCGGCGGACTGCGGCGCCTGCCCTCGCACCGGGGCGGCGCCATCGCGCGGGCCGCCCTCACCCCGGCCGAGCACGCCTGGTACCGGGAGGGCTCGGTCGTCGTCGAGCGGTCCTTCCTCGCCGCCCTGTCCTCGGTCCGCCCCGGACTCCCCGGCGACACCGACATCGTGCTGTGGTCGCTGACGGCCCGGCGGACCGCGCTCGTGGTCCCGGAGCTGCCCGACCGCCTGCTGTTCGCGCCCGGCACCCGGTTCAAGGTGCTGCGCACGGTCGGCGGCGACCGCCCGGCCGTGCTGATGCGCGAGATGGCCGCGGCCGAGCTGGACGAGCGGGGACAGCCGCGCGAGGAACGCGTCCCGCTGGACGAGATCGCGCTCACCGGCCTCGACCAGCTGCACGCCCGCTGGCAGAAGGCCGAGGACGGCACCGAGGAGGACGCCATGGGCGAGCCCCTCCCGCCGGAGCACGCGGACGCCTTCCGCGCCGCCCCCGGGCTGCTCCAGCGACCGCCCGGCGATCCGGGCGCCCCGACGCCGGCACTCGACCCCGGCACCACGCCACAGCAAGGCCCCGGCAGCACGCCACAGCAAAGGGGGAATCCGTGATCCGCCAAGTCCTGCGCGTCTCCGCTACCGAGACCGGCACCTACCGCACCGTCTCACAGGCGCTGGCCGCCGCGCCGGACGGCGCGGTGATCGCCGTCGCCCCGGGCACGTACACCGAGTCGCTCACCATCAGCCGGGCGGTCACGCTGTCCGGGGACGGCACGCCCGGCAGCGTACGGCTGGAGTCGCCGATGGGCAGCACGGTCGTGGTCGAGGCCGACGCGGTACGGCTGACCGGCCTGACCCTCCACGGGTCCGACGCCGACGCGGCCGTCCTCGACATCCGCCGCGGGCAGACCGCCGTCGAGAACTGCACCGTGGCCGGCGACCAGGCGTGGGCCGCGGTCATCGCCTGGCAGTCCGGCCACCTGGCCGCCCGGAACTGCACGGTCACCAACCCCGGCGGCGCCGGCGTCGTGGTGACCTCGCCCGCCGACAACACCCTGGAGGACACCGCCGCCCGCGACTTCGGCTCCTCGGCGGTCGTCGTCGCCGAGAACGGCCGCCTGACCGTACGCGGTTGCACCGTCGAACGCTCCGGCGGCAACGGCATCTGCGTCAACGGCCAGGGCGCCGTCACCGTCGAGAACACCACGGTGGCCGACAGCCGCAAGCCCGCGGTCGTCGTGGAGCAGGACGCCAGGGCCGAGCTGATGCGGACCACCGTGACGTCGTCCGCGAGCCTCGACGCGTATCTGACCAGCAAGGGCATGACCACGCTCATCGACTGCCGACTGACCGGCTCGGGCGGGCAGTCGCTGCACATTGGCGGCGGCGCGTCCCCGCGACTGCGCGGCTGCACGTTGGACTCGGCGGCCGCGAGCGGCGTCCAGGTGACCGGCGGTTCCACCCCCCGGCTGGAGGACTGCGCGATCACCGGCACCCCGCTGGCGGTGATCGTCGAGGACGGCAGCCGGGCCGAGTTCCACCGGCTGCGGATCAGCGGCGCGCAGCGGACCGCCGTGCAGCTGGGGGGCGAAGCCGCTGCGGAATTCCGGGAGTTGTCGGTCGGGGACGGGTCGGCCGGGCTGCGCGTGACCGGCTCCGCGCAGCTCACCCTGAAGGCCGGCGAGATCGAGGCCGAGCGCGGCACCGGCCTGGAAGCGAACGAGGGCGCGACCGTGCTCCTCACCGACGTTCGGCTGCGTGCCACGGGCGACTGGGGCCTCGCGGTGTCGGGCGGCGCCCGCATCGCCGCCGCGGACTCCAGCGTCACCGGCGCGGGCGTCCTGGTCGGCACCGACGGCGAGGCGCTGCTGCGCGACAGCGAGGTGTCCGGCACCGCCGGAGACGGCGCCCGGGTCCTGGGCGGCGGCACCCTCATCGCCACCGGCTGCCGGGTGCACGAGGCGCAGGGACACGGCGTCAACGTCCAGATCTCCGGGCGCGCCGACCTCACCGACTGTCTGATCACCGGCAACGTCGGCGACGGCGTGCGCAGCAACTCCGAGGAACCGGTGCTGGTCCAGCACTGCGACGTCAGCGGGAACGGCGGCGGGCAGGTCAACCGGCTGCGCAGCCAGGACGGCGTACCGGCCTCCGCCGGCGCGGCAGAGCCCGCCGGCGAGCCGGCCCCGGGCCGGACAGTGCCGCGGCGAACGGGCGCGGGATGGCGGCCGGCACCACAGGCCCGCTGGCCGAACTCGACGCCCTGGTCGGCCTGGAGAGCGTGAAGCGCGAGGTCACCGGGCTGATCAACCTCAACAAGATGGCCCAGCGCCGGCTGGAACTCGGCCTGCCCATGCCGCCGATGAGCCGTCACCTGGTCTTCGCCGGGCCGCCCGGCACCGGCAAGACCACCGTGGCCCGGCTGTACGGCGCGGTGCTGGCCGAACTCGGCATCCTCGCCCAGGGACACATCGTCGAGGTGTCCCGGTCCGGCCTGGTCGCGCAGATCATCGGCGGCACCGCCATCAAGACCACCGAGGTCTTCAACAAGGCGCTGGGCGGCGTGCTGTTCATCGACGAGGCGTACACGCTCACCAACCAGTCCAAGGGCAGCGGGCCCGACTTCGGCCAGGAGGCCGTCGAGACGCTGATGAAGCTGATGGAGGACCACCGCGACGAGATCGTCGTCATCGTCGCCGGCTACTCCGAGCAGATGGACCAGTTCCTGGAGTCCAACCCCGGCATGGCCTCGCGCTTCGCGCGCACCGTGGAGTTCCCCAACTACGAGGTCTCCGAACTCGTCACCATCGTGCAGGGCCTGTGCGGCAAGCACTACTACGAGATGGACGACTCGGCGCTGGACGCCCTCACCCGCTACCTGGAGGCCGTCCCCAAGGGGCCGACCTTCGGCAACGGCCGGGTCGCGCGCTCGCTGTTCGAGACCATGATCAGCAATCAGGCGTCGCGGCTCGCGGCCGGTCCCTCCTCCGACGACAGCACCGCGCTCAACCGCCTTTCCGCGGCGGATGTGCCCGCGGCGGACGTGCCTGCGGCGGACGTGTCCGAGGCGGAGGACGTCCCGCCCGCGAGGGCCGGGGACGTGCCGGGGCCCGGGGCCGGGGCCGCCGCCCGGCCCGGCCGGGAGCAGCCCGCGCCAGCGCGCTGGCCCGCCGCAGCGCTCCGCCGGCCCGCCGGCCGAGCCGCCGCCCGCCATGCGCCGCCTCGCCGGGCTGTGCGGCCTGGGAGAGGTACGCGCGGCCCTCCTGAAGCGCGTCAACGACCTGGTCTCGGCGAGCCGCGACGGAGCGCCGCCCGCCCACGCGGCGAACGTCGTCCTGGCGGGCGACACCGGAAGCGGTCGCACCGCCGTGTCCGCGCTGTACGCGAAGTGCCTGGCCGAGACCGGCGTGCTGCGCAACGGGGCGGTGCACCGGATCGCCCTGTCCAAGGTGTTCGCCCGCAGCCCCGGGGAGGCGCGCGCCTACACCGCCGCGCTGCTGGCCGACGCCGACGGAGGCGTCCTGGAACTCGACCTCGACACCGCCTTCACCGCGCGCCCCGCGGCCGAGCGCACCGCCGTGTGGGACGCGCTCGTCGCTCACGCGGAGCGCACCCCGCAGACCGCGCTGGCGCTGCGCGGCCCCCAGAGCCGGCTCGGCGACCTCATGCGCGAACGCCCCGACGTCGCCCGCTGCTTCGACCTGTTCCTGCGCTTCCCCGCGTACACCGCGGAGGAGGTGGCCGAACTGATCTGCCGGCGACTCACCGCCCGCGGACACGAGGTCGACGAGGCCACCCGCGGCGCGCTGGTGGCGCGGCTGGCCGACCGGCCGCTCGCCGACGGCGCGCGCGGAGCACACCGGCTCGCCGACCGGATGGCGGAGCGGGTCTCTCCCGAGCGTGCCACGGCCGCCGCCACTCCCGCCGAACCGTCCCTTCCCGGGCCCGGGGCGGCCGCGCACAGGCAGACAACTCCTCCTGTACCGGCAGGCAACAAGGAGCCCGCGGCATTTCTTGCGGGCGGGTTGGCAGCCCACGATTGACATGGAAGCAACAGTTCTCGGTGCGGCGTCGGACGGCGCGGCACGCGTAGCCGGAAGGACAGGACATGAGCACACCGCTCCCGGACACGGGACTGACCAGTATCGACATCGACGGAATGCGGGCCACGATGCCCGCGTTCGAGTCGGCGCTGGCCGAGACCGGCAATCAATACACGGGCCTGGAGGCGCAAGTCGAGACCCTGGGGGGCAACTGGACAGGCGAAGCGGCGTCGGTGTTCCTGGGTGCCATGCGCCAGTGGCTGGAGGACTTCTCAAGCGTCCGGTCGAAGCTTCAGACCATCTACGAGAAGTTCGAGGCCGACACCGGAAACTACCAGGCCGTGCACAGCAACACCGTCGACGAGGCGAACGCCCTCAAGAACGCGATCGCGGGTGGCCTCCCCGGCTTCTGACGCACGGTCCCGCCGGCGCACTCACCAACAAGTCAAGGAGAGCAGGGATATGACGACGTATCAGGTCAGCCTCGAACAGATGCAGTACGTCGAGGGTGAGTTTCAGGCCATCAGCAACAGGCTCGGCCAGACGCTGGCCAACTTGAACGACGAGGTCCACCGGAACCTCCAGCACTGGGTGAACAGCGACCCGAGGCAGCTCTACAACCGGACGCAGCAGGAGTGGTCGGACCTCTTCGTCCAGATGCAGAATCTGCTGAACCGCGCCCAGGCGGCAGTGGGCAACGTCGGTGAGTTTTACGCCAGCGGCGAGAAGTACGGCACCAGCCTCTGGGAGCAGTGAGAGGAAGTGAGCTCGGATTCGAGCCCGCTGAGGTACCCGGACGGCACGACCGTCCCGCCCGTCACGGGCACGGTCGACAAGGGCCAGCAGATACCGGACATGCCCGATCCTCCTCGCGTGGTCGGCAACGGACCCGGGAACGTGTCCGTCGACACCTCCGCGCTGAAGATCTTCGCCGACAACCTGGACACCATCGCGAGCGTGGTCAAGACGGCCAGGCAGAAGCTGGACCCGGACCACCTCAACCCCATTCTGGCCGGAGACGATCGGTTCGTGGAGGCGCACAACCTCACGTCCGCGATCACCGGCAAGTCCGGCGGCGAGGGTCTGCAGCAGAACTACCTGGACTCGCTGCACGCCCTGTGCACGGCGCTGGAGGGCACGGCCGAAGGAATCAGGGACATCGCCACCAAATACTCGACGATCGAGGAGGTCAATGCGAAGGCGGGGAACGAGCTGAGCGATCTGATCCGGGAGGCTCAAGGCGACATCCAGGCCATCCGATCGGCGACCGAAGGCACGGACACGGGCACCTCGGGGTCGGGGGACACGTCCGGTACGTCGGGCAGTCCGTACGGCTATCCGTACGGTGGGTCGGGTGACACGTCGGGTACGTCGGGCAGTCCGTACCCGTCCGATGTGTCCGGCAGTCCGTACGACCCTTCGTACGGTGGCTCGGCTGCCACACCGAGCGTGTGGGGTGCTCCGTCCGGCGCCGCCCCGTCCGCGGTAACGCCGCGGGTGCCGGACGGCTCGTACGGGGGTTCTTCGCCCACGTGGTCGAACCCGGACGGTCTGACGGGGGAGCCAGCGCCTGTGGCTGAAGGTCCCGGTCCGGTGGTGCATCCGGGAGAGGCCGTGCGGGTTCGTCTTGATCCGTCGGCTCCGTCGGATTCGGACGTGAGGGACAAGGGCGACGACGTGAGGGTGAGGGCGGACGGTTCGTCGGACCCGGATGTGAGGGTCAAGGCCGATGGTTCGTCGGACTCGGACGTGAGGGTCAGGGGCGACGACGTGAGGGTCAGGGCGGACGGTTCGTCGGACCCGGACGTGAGGGTCAAGGCCGATGGTTCGTCGGACCCGGATGTGAGGGTCAAGACCGACGGGACGTCGGGCACGACGTCGGATGAGGACTGGGTGCGGGAGAGGACGACCGGACTGCCTGGGTTCTAGACGGTCACGACAGCACAAGCCGGGGTATGGGAGCGCGTAGGGCATGGCCGAGGACAGCGGCAGCGGGACGGACAGCGCGAGCGGCGGTTCCGGGACGGACAGCGGAAACACCGACTCCGGCTCGGGGGCGGACAGCGGAAGCAACGGTTCTGGTTCTGGTTCTGGTTCTGGTGCGGATGGTGGGAGCGGCGGCTCGGGTAGTGGTGCGTCTTCTGAGCATGGTGACTACAGTCATCTGGACTGGAAAGACGTCATGCGCTATGTCACCGGCTTCGATCCGGACAACCCCGCGGTGGACGGTTCGGCGGTGTCCAATCCTCAGACGCTTCAGGATGCTGCGGATGCTTTCTGGTACGTGCAGAAGGTGCTTGAGGACGCGGCTGAGAAGCTGGGTGATCAGGTCGGGGCGCTTACGGGGCCGGACGGGCCGTGGCAGGGTGCTGCTGCCGGGGCTTTGAACGGTGTCATGACGACGTTGGTGAAGCAGACGCAGGACATGGCTGACAAGCTGTCCGGCGGCATCACCGGTGATCATGACGTTCCGCAGCAATTGGCGAACGATGCGGCGACGTTGAAGTGGGCCATCATGAGGCTCGAGGACATCGACAGCTGGTACGCCATGAAGGCTCTGCAGTGGGCGCATGATCACCTCCGGGACATCACGATGGACGACGGGCGTGTCGCCATCAGCCAGGCGCACACCAAACCGCTGCTCACGGATCTGATGACCGCCGACATGCAGACGGTGATACGCACGCTGGGGTACCACTACCGGGTGACCATCGAGAACGCCGCCTATTCCACGCCGCCCGACAATCCGGCCAACGGGTCGGGAGGCCCTGGCCCTGGCCCTAGCCCGACAGACTCCGCCGGTTACGGCGACTCCAGCGGCTACGGCGGCTACGGACCTCCTGACTCGTATCCCGACACGAGTTCGGGCGGTGACGGTGGCGCATCACCGGGCGCTTCGAACGCGGCGGCCGGGTACCTGCCGCCGGATGGTACGCAGGCGGTCGGCGACGGCGGTGCCGCGTCGGGCGGCGATGCGGCGACGCCGGGCCCCGGCACCGTGCCGCCGACCGGTCAGTCCGATCCGTCCGGCGACACGCCCGCCCTGCGGGTACTGCACAAGGCTCCCACCACGCGGGTACTGCACAAGGCTGGTGACGGCTTGTCAGACAGCGATCCGCAGACCTACCGCACCCTGGTGAAGGGCCACGCCGACGCCGCGACGTCGGACCCGGACGACGGCTACCGGACCTTGAGGCGGGAGCGGGTGGATCCGCTGACGGTGGACGAGGGGCCCGGCCCGGTGGCGCTTACGGATCAGAAGGAGCCGGCCGGACTGCCTGGGTTCTAGGCGGTCACGAAACCACAAGCCGCGAGGGGGATGGGAGCGCGTAGGGCATGGCCGAGGGCAGCAGCGGGTCGGGCGACTCCGGGTCCGGGACGGACAGCGGAAACAACAGCTCTGGTTCCGGCTCTGGTTCCGGCTCTGGTTCCGGCTCTGGTTCCGGCTCTGGTTCCGGTTCTGGTTCTGGTTCTGGTGCGGATGGTGGGAGCGGCGGCTCGGGTAGTGGTGCGTCTTCTGAGCATGGTGACTACAGTCATCTGGACTGGAAAGACGTCATGCGCTATGTCACCGGCTTCGATCCGGACAACCCCGCGGTGGACGGTTCGGCGGTGTCCAATCCTCAGACGCTTCAGGATGCTGCGGATGCTTTCTGGTACGTGCAGAAGGTGCTTGGTGACGCGGCTGAGAAGCTGGGTGATCAGGTCGGGGCGCTTACGGGGCCGGACGGGCCGTGGCAGGGTGCTGCTGCCGGGGCTTTGAACGGTGTCATGACGACGTTGGTGAAGCAGACGCAGGACATGGCTGACAAGCTGTCCGGCGGCATCACCGGTGACTATGACGTTCCGCAGCAACTGGCGAATGATGCGGCGACCTTGAGGTACGCCATCATGAGGCTCGAGGACATCGACAGCTGGTACGCCATGAAGGCTCTGCAGTGGGCGCATGCTCACCTCCGGGACATCACGATGGACGACGGGCGTGTCGCGGTCAGCCAGGTCCCGGGGCTCTCGGACCGGATGAGCGCCGACATGCGGGCGGTGATGAGCTCGTTGGCGGACCACTACCGGGTGACCATCGAGAACGCCGCCTACTCCACGCCGCCCGACAATCCGGCCAACGGGTCGGGAGGCCCGGGCCCCACAGACTCCAGCGGTTACGGCGACTCCGGCGATCCCGTCCCGTATCCCGACATGGGTTCGGGCGGCGGCGGATATCTGCCGGACTTCGGCTCGTCGGGTCCGGACAATCCTACGTCGTACCCGGATGTGGGTTCGGCCGGCGACGGCGGCAATCTGCCGGACTTCGGTTCATCGGGTCCGGGAAGCGCGGTGCCCTACCCCGGTGGTGGCGATTCCGGTGCCGGCGGCGGGCAGGTGCCGGACTTCGCGGCTTCGGGGAGTCCTGCGCCGTACCCCGGCGGCGGCTCCGATGGCGCCGGCGGGAACCTGCCGGACTTCGGCGACACGGGTGCGGACAGTCCTGTGCCGTATCCCGGCGGCGACACCGGCGCGGTCGGCGGCCTTCCGGGCCTCGGCGGCGACGGGCCGGGCGGCGTCGACGGCGGCCTGCCCTCCGACTACCCGGGCGTGCAGGACTACCAGGGGAACCCTTCGCTCGGCAACGGCGGAAGCCTGCCGGGCGACGGCCTGCCCGGCGACGGCACGCTCGACCCGACCATGGACGCGGCCCTGAATCCCGGCGGCACCGCGCCCGTCACCGGGGACATGCCCGGCCCGGTCCCGTATCCCGGCCTCTCGCTCGGCACGGGTACGGGCGGAGGCAAGACCGGGGCGTCGGAGGACACGGGCAAGGGTCTCTCGCCGTATCCGGACAGTGCCGACGACTTCGGCACCGGCTCCGTGGGCAGCCCGGGCAGCGTCGACCTCCCCGGATACTCCGGACCGTCCGAGGCGTCCGGTTACCCCGGCTCCGACCTGCCCGCCCTGAACACGACCGGAACCGCCGCGCCGAACCTCGGCGAGCAGTTCCAGCCCTATCCGGACACCTCCCTCGCCTCCGACCCGGCCGGCCAGATCGCCGGCAGTCCCGGCACCCTTGGCTCGTCGATGCCGATGATGCCGATGGGCGGTATGGGTTCGGGTGCGGGCGGTGCGGGTGCGGGCGGTTCGGACGTGCCGTCGTCGGATGCGTCGGGTCTGTTGCAGGGCAGTGCGCAGCCGTGGCTGGGGGACACGTCGCTGGGCGGGGCCGGCGGTCTGCCGGACGGTACGGCGTCGGGCGGTCCTGGCCTCGACCTGCCAAACCCGCAGTCCGTCGGCAACGGACTCGGCGGACTCGGCGGACTGGACGGGCTCGACACCCTGGCGTTCGCAGCGGATACACCTGCTCAGGGCGTCGGCGGTCCCGGCACTGTGGGCTCGTCGATGCCGATGATGCCGATGGGTGGGATGGGTTCGGGTGCGGGCGGTGCGGGTGCGGGCGGTTCGGACGTGCCGTCGTCGGATGCGTCGGGTCTGTTGCAGGGCAGTGCGCAGCCGTGGCTGGGGGACACGTCGCTGGGCGGGGCCGGCGGTCTGCCGGACGGTACGGCGCCGGGCGGGCCTGGCCTCGACCTGCCTGGCCCGCAGTCCTCGCACGACCTGTTGGGCGGGGACACGTCCGTAGCCGGGTCCGGCGGTCTGTCGGGCGGTCTGTCGGGCGCTCCGACGTCCGGTGCTCCGGGCCTCGATCTGCCGGGCGGGCCGTCCTCCCCGGCGGGTCCGGACGGTCTGGTCGGTCTGGACGGTTCGGCGGCCGACGGGGGCACGCCCGCGCAAGGCCCGGGCGCAACCGCCGCCAGTACGCCGATGATGCCGATGGGCGGAATGGGCGGCATGGGCGGGGGAACAGCGACGGCGACCGGCCCGCGTCCGACGCGTCCGGACTCCTGGCCGGCGACCGCGAGCCGTGGTCGGTCACCCCGGTGCGGCACGGCGTCGATGCCGGCTCCTCGCCGGGCGCGGCGCCGGGGGCGGGGCGCCTGTGGTTGCCCGGCGGCGACGCCGCGGCCGTGGCCGGACCCGCGGCCGGACCCGCGGCCGGACCCGCTGTTGGGGCGGATGACGCCGGCTCCGCGACCGCCGCCGCGCCGACCGGCGTGCCCGCCGGCCCGGATGCCGCCCGTGACACCGCATCGCCGGCCGACGAGTCCGCGACCGCCATGCTGGAGGGGCTGTCCTTCCTGGCGGCCGGCGCGTGGGGCGCCGCGGCCGGTTCCGGGGCGGGCGCGGCCGGCCGCCCGGACGACCGCCGCGGCGAGCGGTCCACGGCGTGGCAGGACGCGCTCTGGGAAACCGCCCCGGCTCAGGGCGCCGGTGCGCCGGACGCCACGTCAGCGGATGATGCCCCCATGACGTCCGACGAGGCGCGAGCCGGCTCGCCCTCGCAAGAGGTCGCTTCGGCGGGGGCGGTCCCGGCGGGCGCTGCGCAGCCGGGTGTCGGCCCGCACGGGACTTCTCCTGCGGGCTCCGGCGCGCCGGACGCCGTGGTCGACGCGGGGTCCGAACTGTGGGAGGCCGCTCCCGCCGGGCCCAGTCCGGCGGGCGCTGTTCCAGCGACGGCCGCTGGGGAGGGCGCCGGCTCGCAGGGGGTCGGCCCGGCCGGCTCCGGCGCGCCGGACGCCGCTCGTCCGGACGCCACTTCGGCGACCCCCGATGAGGGAGTCGGCCCCCAGGAGGGAACGCAGGCATCGGAGGCAGGGGTTCCGGAGACGGCCGACGCCGTGTCCGAGGCTGCCGCCGTCACGCCCGCGGCAGTCCCCCTGCGACTCGAAGCGCGGGGTCCGCGCGCTCCGGGCGTGGACGACGTCGGGGCGGAGGCGGGCGCGGACCAGATCGCCCAGGCAGAGAGGGAACCGGCCGCGCAGGCCCAGCCGGCCGAGGTGGCCGCCTCCCCGGCGCACGGCCACCCGGCGGACGGGGAGGCGTACGAGACGCTCACCCACCCGGCGGGCGCGACCGTCGCCGCGTCGGCCGGCACCGTAGCCCCCGCCCAGCCCGTACGGGGGCAGTTCGCCGGTGCGGCCGGCACGGCCGGTTCGGGTAGCTCGGCCGGATCGGGCAGCTCGGCCGGTCCGAGCGGCAGTCCGCTTCAGGCTACGGCGCACACCTCTCCGCACTCGCCGGTCGAGGGATCGCTTCGCAGGCCGGTGCAGACCGCGGCCTCCGGGGCGCGTACACCCGCCGCCGGTTCCAGCGCCGACGTTCCCGCTGCCCCAGGCGACGCCGCGCGTATCAGTGCGGGCGCACCCGCTGACCCCGTGACCGCCGCCGCGGGACCGGCAGTCGACGACGTGTCCTCCTGGGACGCGCCGGACACCTCGCTGCTGCACCTGCTCGGGGAACCCGCCGCAGGGGCATCCGCCCACGCCGCCGGGTCCGGCGTGCTCACCGCGGACCAGGAGACGGCCGCCCTCATCGGGGCCGCCGGCGCCGCGTACGCGGTCGGACGCCTCAACACCGCGGGCGAGGCGGAGCCGTTCGGCGAACCGGTACGGCCCGCCTGGAAGCCGAAGCCGCCGGGGCCCGGAACCCCGCGGCGCATGGAGTTCACCTGCGCGACCGGGCCCGAGGAACCGCCGCCCGCGCAGAACTCCGGCGGGCCGGAGGATACCGACGCTCAAGCCAACGGCCGGAAGGGCGCCAAGGGCAAGCAGCCGGACGACCGCGAGTCCAGCGTCGCCGACCTGCTGCGGCAGAGCGAGGAGATCTGGGGGACCGGCCCGCGCCGTACGGGCACCCCCGGCTGACCTCCGGCCGCCGCAGCGCGGCGGCGGCCGGTGTGCACGAGGGCAGAAGCGGCTGTTCACGCGGTCAACCACGGCCGCAGTCCCTTGGTATCCGAGGTCCGCCGGACTTGACTCGACCGCGTCCGACCGGTGGGGACCACAGCAGGCAGGAGGACACCCATGCCGTCTCCCTACGATCAGCAGATCGAGGATCTGCTGACCGAGTACCGCACCGCGCGGGAGCAGGCGGTGGACACCCACCGCCGCATCAACGAGATCGAGGCCACGGCGACCGCGCCCCGGCGTTCGGTCAAGGTGACCGTCGGCGCACAGGGCCAGGTGACCGCCTTGGAGTTCCCCACCAACGCCTACCGCACGATGGCGCCGAAGGAACTCTCGAAGGTGATCGTCAGCACCCTGGAGAAGGCCCGTGCCAAGGCGCTGGAACAGGTGATGGAGACAGCCCTCGGACCCCTGCCCGGCGGCCTGACGCCGGCCGCGCTGGCACGGGGCGACTTCGACCCGCGTGTGCTGATCCCCGAGGACGTGCGCATGCCCGACGCGGTCCGGGCGTACCTCGAACAGGGACTGGGCGCGACGAAGGCCGGCGGACGTGAGTAGCGGCGGGAACGACGGGGGTGCCTCTTCGTCGTCCGAATCCTCCGGGTCCTCCGGGGACGGTCCGGTGCACGTCGACACCGACAAGATCCATCTGGCCGCCGAGGCACTGGGCGAACTGGCGTGGACGCTGAAGCAGGCGGCCCACGACCTGGAGGAACGGTCGCAGGCCCTCGGCCAGCCGTGGGGTGACGACAAGAACGGCAAGAGTTTCGCGGGCGAATACCTGCAGCCCCACTCCGACGCGCTGAAGGCAGGAACCGACGGCGGCGCGGCGCTCGATGACGCGGCAGGCCAACTGAACGACCTGGTGGCGGCGTTGAACGCCATCGAGGCCCAGGCTGTCATCACCGGCCAGCAGGTGGCGATCGAACCGACCGACGGTGCGTGACGGATGAGCAGCACCCCGGAAGGACCCGAGGACATGGCGATCACGGCATCGCAAGGGGGCGCAGGAGAGGAAGCCGAAGGAGGGGAAGAGGCCCCCCACGAGATGCCGACGCCGCCCGACCACGTCGTGGAAGCCGCCAGGCTCGCCCCCGACCACTGGTTCGGCCTGATCGACCCCACGTGGTCGGGGCAGGGCGAGCCGCCGGAGTGGGCGATGATCGGCAGCTGGCGTTCCGACGAACACGGCGAGATCGTGGAGTGGCAGGAGAACGAGGACTACCGCCCCTCGCCCAGGGCCCTGGGCTGGGCCGACCCGACCGACCCGGTGGACGCGGCGATCCAGCTGGCCACCACCGACTACGGACCGCCCGAGGACATCGCGCGCGCCCTGGCCGAGCAGGAGGTCGCGGTGTTCATGGCGCCGGGCGGCGCGCCGCTGTCCGCCCTGGCGCCGGACGACGAGACCCCGGTCGTGCCGGTGTTCACCTCGCCGCAGCACCTGCAGACCGCGGGCCGGCTGTCCTTCCGGCCGATGCGGGCCCCGGAACTGCTCGACCTGGTGCCCGAAGGCCATCTGCTCTTCCTCAACCCCTCCGGCCCGGTGAGCATGACGCTGGAACTCGGGCCGCTGCGCGAGGCGGTCGAGGCCGCCGGCGTCGCGGACCACGAGGACGGCTGGCTCGGCGCCCTGGACGACCTGCTGCCCGCGCCGGCGGCGGAAGGCGGCACCGCTGCCCCCTCCGACGACGACGGTCCGGGCGGTCCGGCCGGGGTCGCCGTGCCGTCTGCTCCCGTCGCACCCCCGCTTGATGACGGCTCCGCCGCCGCGGCCGACGTCGAAAGGGGCGACTTCCTCTGACCGGCTCCCCGTCCGCCGTCCCGGCGCCTGCCCGTTCCGCGGCGGGCGCCGTGCTTCGGCATGCCCGGAAAGGCGGGTGGCACGCATGAGCATCATGATGCCGCCGGAGCTGGAGTGGGTGGCCGCCCTGGCCGGCGGCACCTGGCCGAAGGCGGACGAGGACAAACTATGGGCCCTGTGCCAGGCGCACAAGGACTACGCGCAACAACTGCGCTCGATCTCCGAGCGGTTCGGGGACGTGCTCTCCGACGTCCGGGCGGGTGTGTCGGGCGCGACCGCGGAGCAGTTCGAGTCCTATCTGCGGAAGTTCCAGACGAACCTGGAGGACGTGGCGTCGGCCTGCGAACAACTGGCCGACAAGATCGATGAGTTCGCGGTCAAGATCGAGTACGCCAAGCTCATGATCCTGATGACCTTGGCCTCGTTGGCGGCGGAGATCGCCTTCCTCGCCTGGTGGGCCCCCTGGTTGATCGGCCAATGGCTCGCCGCGGGCCGGAGCATCATCCTGGGAATCCTCGCGGAAGTGGCACTGGCCGCCGCGATCGGCGCGGGAATCGGCGGTCTCATGTCCGCGGCGGCCCAGGGCATCCAGTTCGCCGAGGGACACCGGCACCAGTTCGACTGGGGCGATCTCATCATCGCCGTCGGGTCCGGTGCGATCTCCGGAGCCATCACCGGCGGGCTGTTCGCGGGGGTGGGAGCGCTCGGCAAGCCCGGGGAAGCCATCGTCTCCTCGCTCCTCGGCAAGATGGCGCTGGGCGGCCTCGGCGGCATGGCCGGGACGGCGGCCTCGGACGCGGCGTTCGGCCTCGACGGCTCCCCGGGGCTCGGTTTCGTCGCGGGCCTGGTCGGCGGCGCGATCGGGCACATTCCGGCGCTGCGCGGCGGCAAGGGCGGCCCGGAGGGCGAGGGCTACGCCAAGATCCCGGAGATGGACGAGACGCCGCCCGACCTCGGCGGCGCCGTTCCGCGCGTGTCCACCGAGACCCCGGGCCCGCAGACCGCTCCTCCCGAGGGCGCGGGCGGGTCCGGCCCCTTCGACCCCGGTATCGGCCTCTCGGTCGACGGGCCGGGCGGCGGGCCGCGTGCGGCGGGTGAGGGGCGGGGTGAGTTCGACGGTTGGGAGAGTGAGGCCGGTTCGTCGTCCGTCGAGCGGTATGCGCCGTACGAGCCGTACCAGGGGTCTGCCGGGGGCTTCGAGGGGGGCGAGCGCGACCCGCTGCTGGGCGGTTTCCAGGACGAGGATGCGGAGACCGCTTCTTTCTCTGGCGGGGGCGGGTCCCGTCCCTTCGGTCGCGGTGTCGGCCTCTCGGTCGACGGGCCGGGCGGTGGGCCGCGTGCGGCGGGTGAGGGGCGAGGTGAGTTCGACGGCTGGGAGAGCGAGGCCGATTCGTCGTCCGTCGAGCGGTATGCGCCGTACGAGCCGTACCAGGGGTCTGCCGGGGGCCTCGAGGGGGGCGAGCGCGACCCGCTGCTGGGCGGTTTCCAAGACGACGAGGGTACGCCGCCGCCGGTCTCGGAGTTCGGTGACGAGCCCCGAACCCCGTCCGGCACGCCGCCGATCACGTCCGACCTGAGCAGGCCCGCCCCGCCCCCCGCGGAGGGGACGAGGCTGACCGCCGAGGCGCTCGGCCAGGTACCCGGACCGAAGGACCGGGTGGCCGATCGGCTCGACGAGCGCTATCCGGCGAATGGCGACGCGACGAGCGTGGTGTCCTCGCTGGACGACAGGTCGGTGGGGAGCAACGTCGTCGTCTCGGAGATCGATGACGGGGAATCGCCGTCGCGGGTCTCGGAGTTCGGTGACGGGCCCCGAACCCCGTCCGGCACGCCGTCGACGCCGTGGACCGCTCCCGACCGTGGCTTGCCCGGTCTGGAAGGGCCGCAGGGGCCCCAGCCGGACGTGAGGGTGTCCGAACCCCCGCCCTCGGAGGCTCCCCCGCCGGCGGCCAGTCGCGCGGCCTGTTCCACCCTGCCGAGTACCGGCCGATCCCGCCATCCCCTCATGGCTCCTTCGAACCGTCCGCCGGGCAGCCTCCGGAGGCGGGGAGCGCGAGCCTGCGAGGCCTGGACGGCCCGCACACGGAGGTCGAGGTCCCCGCGCCGCACCTTCCGCCGACCGGCGCCGCCGCGGCCGGAACGCACGAGGGCACGCCCTCCACGGCGCACGAGTCCCCGGCGTCGGCGGTGCCACCGCCCTCCCGCGGGGCGGTGCACGAACCCGGGGCGCCCACCGTGTCGGAGCCGCGCGAGCCTGGGGCGCCCACCGCGCCGGAGCCGCGCGAGGTCGAGACGCCCACCGCGCCCGCGGACAGGACCATCTCCCCGGAGCCGCCCGCCGGCATCGTGCCGCAGCCGGGCGGCGGCTCGACGCACACCGGCGTCGGATCGCAGCCGACGCCGCGGACCACCACGACGGGCGGTTCAGGCGCGCCCCCTCGTGCGTCGCGGCCGCCGGAGGACGGCGCGCCGGAGACGGGACCGCGACAGCCCGGCTCGCAGCAGCCCGGCCCGCAGGAGCACGGTTCGTCCGAGCCCGGCGTCCAGGAAACCGACGCGCGGCGGAGTGGTCCGCGCGGGCCTGGCGCTCAGGAGACCGGACCCCGGCAGCCCGAGTTGACCCCCGGCGGGCCGCAGCCGATCTCCGAGGGTCCGCCGCCCGCCCGTGCCCCGATCCGTGGACAGGACGTGACCTCGTCGGATTCCGACAGAGCAGAGTCCGCTCCCACCGGGGGACAGGCGCACCAAGGCGAGGTCGCGCAGTCGTATGCCGCCCAGGCCGCCACGTCTCCGCACCCGGCCCGGACGCCGGACGGCGCTCCGACGGGGCCGACCGGGGCCGGAACCGGGACGTCGTCCCAGGCGCACGGGAACGAGCACCCCGGGTCCGGGAACGAGCACCCCGGGTCCGGGAGCGATCCGTCCGGCGACATTCTCACGCCGCCGGATACCGGTCCGTCTCCGCTCGAGCCGGTGGCCCAGTGGAGCGACTACCGCGCCGGCCGCGACGCCCGTACGAATGAGTTCCTGTACTACTTCCAGCAGGAGAAACCCGGTCATGCGGCCGTGGCCCTGAAGGACGGCTACCGGAACTTCGTCCAGAAGGACCTGGTCAGCGGCCAGTACCTGCCCGAGGACAGCATCGGTCACCGGCAGGCGGAGGAGTACTTCCTCCGCGCCGTCCTCGACGACTTCAAGGCGCGGTGGCAGGCGAAGGGCCCTGACGGCTACCACAGAGCGGCGTGGGACGAAGCCTACGCGCAGCACATGGCGACCGCCGACCGCTACTTCGCCAACGCGTCCTCACGCCATGCCGAACTGGTCCGCATGGAAAAGGATTTCGCCGACGCCGTCGAGCAGGTACGGCAGAGCGACCTGTTCGGAGGGCGGTACCTCCAGGAGGCGGAGGGCCTGCCCAGTCGCGACGACTATGAGACAGACCACTACAAGGACCCGACCTACGACACCGACAACGGCAAGCCGCGTCCCGGCGAGGACGGCTTCGTACCGACGTCGCTGTCCCACCTGCGCGCCGACACCTTCGCGAAGGTCCGCTCGATCGTCGACCGCGCCCACAAAGAGTTCCCCGACGACCAAGCCGCGCAGAGGGGGGCGATCGACGCAGAGGTCTCGGCGCTGCGCGAGAACCTGCCCCAGCGGATCGGACTGCTTGCGGACTCGTCCAGGGAGGTCGCGCAGGCCACGCGGCAGCTGAACGAGATCGTCGACCCCGAGCCCGTCACGGAGCGGCTGCCGGAGCACGTACTCGACGAGGAGAACCTCGCCAGGCTCCGTCAGGAGTTCCAGGACGACATCCACATGTCCTACCAGCGCGCACGGCTGGCCGCCGACGGGGCAGCCGCCCGCGCGCAGGAGCTCGCGCGCAACTGGCAGCAGACCGTCCACGATATGCACAACGCTTTGGACGGTCGGCTCGCGCAATCGGCACGGCCCGGGATCAGCGCGGAAGACCTTGCCGGGCTCCGTCGGGAGTTCGAGCATGACCTCACCATGTCCCTCCAGTGGCCCCTGGGGGAGGCCGAGCCTGCTGGGGCCCGCCCCGGCCGGAATTCGGCGGGGACGAGTCCGGGTGGTCGTCGACGGATACGGAGACGGAGAGCGAGTCCGGGTGGTCGTCGACGGATACGGAGACGGAGAGCGACTCCGGGTGGTCGTCGACGGATACGGAGACGGACAGCGAGTCCGGGCGGTCGTCGACGGAAACGGAGGAATTCGGGGGGAGGAGCTCGCCAGGCTCCGTCAGGAGTTCCAGGACGACCTTCGCAGGTCCTTCCAGCAGGTACTGGAGGCCGCCGATCCGGAGGTGGCAGCAGCTCGCGCGGAGGCGGAGTTCGCGCGCAACTGGCAGCAGACCGTCGGCCGGATGTTCGACACCTTGGGCAGTCGGATCGGGCATGCCGAGTTCCGGCAGTTCCGCAATGCCGATCTGCAGGAGCGGCTGAACGAGGCGTTCGGCTATTACGAGGACGAGTACCTGCGGTCCCTCGACGAGGGCGCCCAGGACCGCCTGACCACCGAACTCACCCACGTCAACGAGAAGATGGTGGACGAGCACTGGTTCGGCCACCTGAAGCAGCCGGACACCCGGGGCCACGTCCAGCCCCGTTGGGACGGTGACGACAACCGGCCCGCCCACTCCTACGACGACAACCGCGCGCAGCTCGATGCCTCGGTCGAGGCGAGGTTCGACCACGAATTCAACCTGAGGCAGGTCCTGGAGGGCGCCGCCGAGGATTTCCATCCTTTGCGCTGGGACGAGGACGTGAAGCTGGAAGCCCCCGTGGGGGAGAGGCTCTCGCCCGCGGACGTGCTCTACAAGGAAACCGCCGACGATTTCCGCAAGGAGACCGTCCGCACCTTCGACAACCTCTTCGCGCCGCATGAGCACAACATCGCCGCATGGCTGGAACACGAGAAGGACCACGAGAACACTTTCCAGAGCACGCTGGACTCCCTCCCGTCCTCCGACCCCCCTCCGGCGCCGCCCGGTCCGCCAGGGCCGGAGTCCTCGCCCGAGTCCGGACCCTCGCCCGAGCCGGAGTCCTCGTCCGAGCGGGAGCCGGAGCCGGCGCCCGAGTCCGGAGCCCCGTCGGAACTGCGTTCTCCCGCCGAGGCCGGCCCCGGCGACGGCCCGCAGTCCGTCCAGACAACGGTCCAGCAGCCGTCGCCGCCGCGGACCACGCCTGTCGCCAACCGCCCCACGGACCACGCCGCCGATGAGCTGCTCCACGAGCCGGTTCCGCTGGAGCAGACCGTGTCCGCCCGCCCCCAGGAGCAGGCGTCGGCCCACGCCGAACCGGAGCCCCGCGCCACCGGTGCCGCCGCCGACCGGTCGCTTCCCGAGGCCAGGAACGGCCGGTCGGATGCGCCGGCGGTCCCTGACACCTGGACCTCCGCCATGGAAGAGGCGATCGCCGGCGCCGGTGGGCAGGGTTCGCCGGCGGAGCGTGTCGCTGCGTGGAAGGAGTACAACGACGCGGTCACGAGCCATGACACAGCCAGGCTCGGCCTGGACCATGTTCTGCCGTACGACGACGTCGAGGCACGTCGGAACATGCGGTCCGGGGCTGCTGATCCTGGTGAATTCAACAGCACGGCGGCGCGGTTGGCCCTTGCCCGTCAGCGATTGCAGGACCTGGGGATGGATCCGGGCGAGATCGAGTCGCGGATCGACAGGGCCATCGACGAGTGGTGGGAAGGAGCGCGACCGGGCGGGGAGCCGTCTGTTTCTGCTGACGGGTCGCCTTCCGAGAACCAGGACGGTCTGGAACAGGCACCCGCCGGGACCGTGCACGTCCCCGTCGAGTCCGGGTCGGAGCCGAGTGCTCCTGTTGAGGGCGGGCTCGGTGAGGGTTCGCAGTCGGTCCAGGCGACGGAGGCGGAGGCCGCACTGGAACCGCACGGAGTGCGGCTGTCGCCGGCCCCGTGCCGCCCGACGCCCCCATCGTGTGGAGCCACGGCCCCGAGGCGCCGCTCGGCGTCGCCCGTTACGACGGCAGCGGCGCCGCGGCCCGGACTCCTGTACCGCAGGACCCGGCCCGGCAGCAGCCCGCGACGTCGTCCGCCGGGGAGCGTTCCGGCACGACGTCGGCTTCGCGGCAGGACGTCGCGCCTGTCCCGGAGACAGCTGAGCAGGCCACGCAGGAGGTCCCGACGGCCTCCCTGGGGCCCTACGCGGCACCGCCGATGCAGTATTCCCATGCGTCCGCGGACAGCGGATACCCCGCCGGCCAGGAATACACGCCGCAGCCGGGCTCCCCGGCCGACACCCTGCGGAGTTTCAGGGAAGGTGATTACGCATCGGGCTGGCTGGAGCGTCCGTCCCCGGAGCAGGAGGCGTCTCTGCAGGCGCATTTGGAGGAGGATTTTCCGCTCGACCGGCGCGGCGGCCATCAGCGCTTTCCGGATCCACGGGGTTTCACCTACGGTTTGGCCGGACCGGTCCGCAGCCTCAACCGCCGTCAACCGCGGAACAGTATCCTCACCGACCTGGGATCCGCCAGCTGGGTCCAGCGGATCAACGGGCGGCAGCCTCGCTCCGGCGCGCGCCGTACCAGCGGCCGCCTGGTCAACTGTGTCGAAGCGTCGCGTGCCTTCATCGCGACCTGGCACGGCCGGCCGACGGTCGCCGCCGCGGTGCTGCGTCCGGACGATCCTGAGAGCCGGAGCACCGGGAACGACCGGACGGCGCAGTGGCTGAACGCCCGGTGGCGGACGCACCACACGAGCGCGGCGGAGGTGTACCGGTCCCTGGCGGACCGGTTGCTGGACAACGGCCACGGCTCTTCGGCGATCATCGCGTTCCGGCACCAGAACGGGAATGCGCACGAATACAACGCGGTCAACTACCAGGGCCAGATCTTCTGGGTCGACGCCCAGCTCGGACGGGTCAGCGCCCGGCCCCTCTACCCGCCGGCGATCTCTTCATGACGATCGAGCTGGACCGGCATCTCCAGCAGATCCAACCCCCGCCGGACTACGCGCAGCTGGCAGCTGAGGCAGCGGGGCACGCCTGGGGGCCGTACGCCGCGCCACCGATGGCGCACGAGGGCGAACGGCCGTCCCGAGTACCGCAGCCGACCTCTTCCGGCCGGGCGGTCCGGTCCGAAATGCTGCCGGAGGCCGCGGAGTTCATCGAGAGCCGGCTCCGCATACCCGATGAGGTGGAGCAGCCCGCCAGCGCCCGTGTCGAAGCGAGTCGGCTGCTCGGACCGATGCTGCGGGACCCTGCCACGGTGGGCCGGCTCAGCGACAACGGCGTCCAGGTGGTGGTCGTGCCACGCGGTCTGCGCGTCACGGACCTGCCCGAGTTCGCCGGCCTTCAGAACCTCACCGCGCACCCCGACAGCGGCGGTGACCGGCCCGTCGACGACCTGCGCGGGCTGACCACCCATCCCGGTCAGGAGGCCTTCGTCGCCATCCCCGAGGAGAACCTCGTCGGCGAGACCGCCGGTGTCGGCCGCCCCGGCGGGCACTACCCCGACGGGTACTCCGCGGCCACGCACGAGTTGGCGCACATGATCTACGAGTGGGGCCTGACGGAGGGTCAACGCGGCCTCATCCGCGCGGTGTACGACGCCAAGCGCGCCGCCGGTCCGGACGCGCAGTGGCCCGACGGTACGCGCAGGCTCGCCGACTCCACGCGCAGGCCCGCCGACAACTACTCCTCGCGCAGTGCCGTGGAGTACTTCGCCCAGTCCGTCAACGCCTATCTCGGCACCAACCACGGCCGCGACCCCTACACCGGCCAGCAGCGCAACAACGGCGCCGACCGGCTGCGGGAGACCGAACCCGCCCCGCTCATCGAGCTGCTGGCCACCCTCTTCGGGTCCACGCCGATCCCCCTGCGGGCTAATCCGATCGCCACCCCTGGGCTGAGCCAGGACGCGCTGGACGCCTACCGCGACTTCGCCCACCTCACCGACACCCAGGCCGCCGTCGCTCACGGCGCCGGGCTGACGGTGATGGCCAGGCCGCGATTCCCGCGCGACGAGGAGTTCTCGACCGCGAACCACGGCTGGCACGCGGGACCCTCGGCCGAGGGCGCCGTGCTGTTGCCGGGGCCCTACCAGCCGGCTGACGACACCTTCCTCGTGGGCGGTCGTTGGCGTGACGCGGCGGGTGTGGCCCGCTGGATCCGGCGGAACACCGCATGGGAGCCGGACGCGCCGGTACCGATGCCGGTGGTGCTGGTCTCGGGGCTGGCGGGCCGTGGTGCTCTGCGAGCGGAGGGGACGCCGTCGTTCGGGAGCCGGGTCGCGCAGGCGCTGGGCTCGCCGGACGCGGTGGTGATCGCGCCGTACGGGCACCCGGTGCAGCTCTCTGCCACCGGGATCACCGCGGGTGCGCTGGAAGCCGCTGGTCCGGGTGCCGTGACCATGCGCACAGGACCGGCCACGGGCTGGATGGAGTCCGGGCCGGAGGGGCGGGACGTCCCGCTGGGGCCGGATCTGGGCGCCGCGCTGCTCGAGAGGCACGGAGTGCGGCTGACCCCGGCCGCCGCGCCCCCGGACACCCCCGTGCTGTGGAGCCACAGGTGGCAGGCCACCGAGGACCTCGGGACGGTCCCGTCCGCCGTCCCCTCCACCGGTCCGTCCGCCGGTCCGTCCGCCGTTGCGCAGACCGCCGCGGCCTCGGCGCTCCCGGTGACGCGGTTCCCGAGCCGGGCCGACCTGACTCTCACCGACCGGGTCACCTGGACGGAGTTGCCGCAGGCCGACGGTACGGCGCCGGCCCGGCAGCAGACGGAGTCGGGCCATGCGGACGGGCAGCGTATGTGGACGAGGCTGCCGCGGGCCGAGCGTGCCGTGCTCGTCCCGGGCCTGTACTGGGCAGGCGGCGACAGGTTCTATCTGGACGGCCGGTGGCGTGGCGCGCGGGAGGTGGCCGGCTGGATCGAGGAGAACACCGCGTGGGAGCGGGACGCGCCGGTGCCGGTGGTGCTGGTGGCCGGCCAGGCGGGCCGTGCCGGTCTGCGGGGGGCGAGGACGCCGTCGTTCGGGAGCCGGGTCGCGGAAGAGCTGGGCTCGCCGGACGCGGTGGTGATCGCGCCGTCCGGGCACCCGGTGCAGCTCTCTGCCTCCGTGATCACCGCGGGTGCGCCGGAAGCGTCCGCCGCGGGGGGCATGACCGTGGACACCGACCCGCGCTGGGGCTGGACGCGGGCCGGGCGGGGCGGGCGGGACGTCCCGCTGGGGCCGGATCTGGGCGCCGCGCTGGACACGCTCGGCGCGTCGCTGGTCCCGGCCTGGCGGACCCCCGAGGCCCCCCTGATGTGGAGCTTCGCAGCGGAGGCGCCGCGCGGGACCGCCCTGGGCTGGGCCGCGGGCACCGGACAGGTGCCGCAGGCCGAAGACGGTCCCCGAACCGGCGAGGCCGGGTCCGAAACCCGGGAGTCCGGTTCGGCGGAGGCTTCGGGCCGCGTGACCGACGAGGCCGCGGCGCGGTCGGCGGCCAGCGAACCGGTCGCTCCGCACACGCTTCAGGACGCCACCGACGGGCCGGCCGATCCGCAGCGCGGTGCGCTGGACGCGGCGGGCCAGGACACCGAGCCGGCGGCAGCCGACGCGTCCGCCGCCGCGGAAGGCGCCCCGCCGTCAGGCCAGTCCGAGACGGTCTCCGCCGGGTCCGTGGGCTGGGAGCTCCCGGCCGGTGTGACCGGCCTGGACCGGCTCCGGCCGCTGGGCCGGATACTCGTCGTTCCCGAACCGGGCGGCGCCGGCGCGGTGTTCGCCTCCCACGTGCACGAACTGACCGACAGCGGGGCCGGCCGGACTTCGCGGCGGTCCGTGACCGGTTCGGCCGCTCCGATGCCTTCGTCGTCCGGACGGCGACCTCGCAGGGAATCCCCTACGTCTTCGGGGCGTCGGGTGGCCTCTGGCCGTCCGGGCCGGAGTTCGCGGCCCTGCTGGAAGCACTGGGCAGGAGGCCGGACCAGCCGGTCGTGATGGTCTATCCCCACGCCCGCCTACCGGAGGAACTGTTCAGTTTCGCCGACGCGGTGGCCGTCGCACTCGGCCAGCCTGTGCACATCACGGTCACCGATGAGCACCTCGGCGGTTCGATCGCATTCCCGCTCTTCCGGGTCGATTACCTCTACCTGCCGCGCACCTCTCAAGCCCACCAGATCGGTACCTTCCCCGAAGCCGACGGCGTCGACGACGCCCGGACCGTCAGGGCACCCGGCGCCTCCTTCCTGCGGGCCCTGCCCCCCGCCGTGCCGGACACGGCGGAGCGGCAGGGCGTCCGGCCATCGACCGAGGGTTACGAGGCGGCGCAGGCGCCTGTGCCGGATTACAGCGATCCGGACGGCTTCGAGCTGATGGCGGCACCCTCCTACATCGGTCATCTGTCCCGGGAGTTCGTCGGGCAGCGCGCGGACCGGGTGGCGCGTGAGGTCGTTCAGGGCTGGCGGCGGTCGTCAGGTGTCCCCGGGCGGCGCAGGTCGGCTGAGACGAGGGCGATCGACCGCGCGGTGGCGCGCCTGCCGCGGTGGCCGGGCGAGGGTGATCTGCGGCAGGTGCTGGCCGCCGTGTCGGCCTGGCGCGCGGCCGAGCCGTCGGACGCCATGCGGTCGAACGCCGTCGACCGGCTGGAGTGGGCGATCGAGTCGCTGTTGCACACGGTGGTCACCCCCCGGCGCATGGTCGGCGCGGTCGATCCGTATCCGACGAACACGATGGACCGTCCGCTCATGCGGTATCCGCTCAGGCCCACCGGGGCAACCGACGGGTTCGACCCGGCGGGTGGCTGGGAGGCGGTCCTGGACGGGTACTTCCTGCCCCCGGACGCTCCTGTCGCGCACGGCGGGACGCTGGTGGAACTGCCCGGTGTCCTGCGCATCAGCGCCGAAGGTTCTGGCGGGACACATGTTCTGAAGGTGATCTCGGAACCTGCCTCTGCCCTGGCGGGCGGGTCCCATGACGGGGTGGACCGGGCGCAGGTGATGGCGGCGTTCGAGGACGTCCTGACCAGGCTGGCCGCCGCACCGCCCAACGCGGGGTTGGCGGCGATCTTCCCCGCGCCGGCCGGGTACCAGGTGGCCGACGCGTCGTCGGGCGTGCCGGTGTGGCAGGACCCGTCGGGCACGGGGACGATGGCGGTCAGCCTCCACGAGTCGGTGCAGATCGGCGGGATCGCGGACTTCATGCGTCAGGTCCTGGACGCGTCCGCAGACACCCCGCAGCAGGCTGCGGACGGCCATGCCGCGCTCGACTTCGCCGACCGGGTTGCGCACTCCTTCCTGGAATGGGCCCAAAGCCACCGGGGACCGGGTTCCGCCCGCACCAACGGAGACTGGCATGTGGTGCGGGACGCGGCGGTGCTGGGCTACTCCCAGAGCGCTGCTGCCGCCCGTGCGGTGCAGAGCGGGTCGGGTCCGGGCACAGCCGCCGCATTCGCCGCGCTGGTCCTCCACGAAGAGCTCGCCGCCGTGCGGGTCGGCCTCGGTCCGGTGGCCCGGGCGTTCTTGGCGGACGAGAGGGATCGGATACGGCAGGAGCTCACCGACACACTGGTCGGGTACGCGGGCGATGAGTTCACCGACGTGCTCGACTGGCGGCTTCCCGTCAGAACTGGTCGCACCTCCGATACGATCGGGGACTTCCTGGACGGTCTGCTCGTGGACGATCTGCTCCTGGACAGCGGGCCGTACACCCAGGCCGGTGACGTGACGAGGGGCGGCGCCGGCTTCCGCGGACAGGACCTCAACATCCCGAGGAGCGTCGGCCGCCGGCTGCAGGCCGTCTGGCTGGAGGCGCCGCACTTCGCCGCAGCCGTCTCATCTCCGGCGGACCTGGCGGCCGACTTCTTCCGACTCGGGCACTGGTCCGTCGACATGCACAATACGGTGCGGAGCCGGTACGGACTGCCTCGTCTCCACGTACCGCCGAGGGATGCCGATACGGGCGGCGACGTTCCCGCCGCCGGCGGCGGCCGGCCCCGGCGCTCAACCTGCAGGGCGAAGACGTCCTGGTCGCCGCCGTCGAGCACGATCTGGCCGCGATGGGCCTCGCCGGCACCGCGGACCGGCAGACCATCCTGGGCCACTACGACAGCGGTCTGCCGCAGCGTCTGCACACCGGCCCGCTCGCGGCGCAGGCGTTCGACATCGCCCGGCGGCTGGCCGCCCGGCCCAGGCCGGCGGCTGACGGCCGACTGGACGGCCGACTGGACGGTCGGCTGGATGCCCGGCCGCCGTCCCAGGTGCCGCCGCACGATCCGCCGGGCTACGAGGAGGCCCAGCACGCGGTACGCCCGCCGGACGCGGATCGCCGGCCGGAGCAGCAAACGGACCGCGCCCCCGCCCCCGTCGGTCTGCCCCTGGCCGAGTCCGCGTCCGACGCTCTCGCGCTGATCGACCGCCCGGTGACCGACGAGTACGGTGCGGACGGTTCGGGCGGTCCCCAGCGCCGTGTCGACCAGCCGCCCGTTCAGGACGACGGTTCGTCGAGTGGCCACTCGGACGTGGAGGACCACGAGGAGCCGCCCGGGTACGAGGCGTCGACCGTGCACGAGGAGCCGCCTGGGTACGACGAGCTGCCCGGGTACGACGAGGTGCTCGGGGACCCACCCCCGGACTCCCCGGAGGGCCCGGGGGGCGCGGGCTATGCGCCGCCGCCCGAACACGCCGCGCCCGAGCGGGGCCGGCCTGTGACGGGAGAGTTCCTCGGAGTCGACATCGACGACGAGGCGCTGGAGAACGGGGCCCTCGCGTGGGAGGCCGAGCCGGTCTCCGGTGTCGCCGGCATGGGGCGAGGCGCGGAACCGACGCGTGCCGACGAGGTCCGCGGCGCGGTGGCGGACCGCCCCCGGCTGTCGCTGACGTCGGCTCAGCTCCTCGGCCGGCTTCGTGCCGCGGTCCGCCGGGTCGCCGCACGCAGCGGCGGCACGCTGTCTCCCAACTCGTGTCTCGCGCTGGTCGAAGAGGTCGGCCGCGACTTCTTCCCGCAGGGCATCGCGCCCCCGTGGACCACTGACGACAGGGTTCTCGGCGGAAGGGGCTCGCGGGCCCGGATCGCACCCGGCGAGGGGTGGACGCGTCCGTCCACGTGGGGAGAGGTGACGCAGGCGCTGCGTGAGGCCGGGCCCAACTCCACGGCATTCATCCTGGTGCAGCGCCCCAACCAGCTGGGCCATGCCTTCCTCGCCCACAGCCTGCCCCGGGGCCCGGTGCAGTGGATCGACCTGCAGCCGTCGGACGGGCGATCCGTGGCGACGACCGCCGAGGCGCCCGACCTGCCTGCCGCGCTGGCCCAGGTCCTGGTCGTGACGAGCACCGGCCGTACCTACGCCGGCTCCAACGGTGCGCCTGCGGGGGTCACCGAGTCCGAGCACCCCGAACTGCCCCACGTCGACCACCCGGTGACCGACGAGTACGGTGCACCGGCCGGCGCCGCAGGCGTCGGCGCCCGCAGGCCGGAGCGCGAGGCCAGCAGGGACAGGCCGGAGGGCGGCAGGACGAGGTCCTGTCTGCGGGAGAACGGCTGCGCGGCCTGGGCGCGGACGTGCTCGCCCAGACCGTCGACGACCTGGCGCCCGGCCGCGTGGTGTGGTCGGACGGGCGGGACTCCATCGAGGTGGCGGCGCCCGAGGAGTCCTCGGTCGGCGAGGGTCCGGGTTGGGACGCGGGTCTGCTGGCGGCGGTGCATGCTGCCTGGGCGGACCACGACGCGCACCGGCCCGGGGTGTCGGTGACCGCGGCGAGGGTGGCCGAGCTGTATGGGCAGTTGCCTCCCGCGCTTCGGGGGGAGCCGGGACAGCCGTGGACCGCCGCGCAGGTCCGGGCGATCGCGAATCTGCTGGCCCCGCCTGGGCTGTACGGCGGGGCGCCCGGCGGGGGCTCGCGCCGCTCGCGCCGGGCGGAATCGGCGCAGGACACCGCCGCGCTCGCCGGCACCGACCACTCTGTCACCGACCAGCACGACACATCGGCCCTCGAAGCAGACGACCCGAACTGGGAGCCGGAGTACGCATCTCCTGATGTACAAAATGCGGAGCGGATAAGTCGTCTGTTCTCCGGCCCGCACGCGACAGTCGGCGTCCTGCCGGCCAGTAGAAGGGACGGTGCGCCGCACTGGGAGGACGAGATCAGGAAGCGGCTGCATGACCTCACCCAACCCGCAAGCGTGGCGGGGCCGCTGGAGGCGGCGGCGCTGGAGGCGTGTGGGCTGCCTGTGGTGCCACGCGGGAATGGCTGGGGCATTACATCCGAGGGTTTGGAGACTCCGGCGGCGGTTATTGATGCAGAGCTTGATGAACAGCGTGCGCGGCATATCAATCTTCTGTTCTTCGGCTCGGAGGACGGGCGGATCGCTTCCCGTGCGGACCCCGGTGTCCTGCCGACCTGGAGCAGGAAGGGTGCGCCGGCCTGGGAGGATAAGACCAGGATGCGGCTGCACCAGCTCACCTCTCCCGATTACGTGGCGGGGCCGCTGGAGGCGGCGGCGCTGGAGGCGTGTGGGCTGCCTGTGGTGCCACGCGGGAATGGCTGGGGCATTACATCCGAGGGTTTGGAGACTCCGGCGGCGGTTACTGATGCAAGGCGTGCGCGGGATATCAATCTTTTGTTCTTCGGCTCGGAGGACGGGCGGATCGCTTCCCATGCGGACCCCGGCGTCCTGCCGACCCAGCACAGGAAGGAAGCGCCGGGCTGGGAGAACGCGATCAGGAGGCGGCTGCACCACCTCACCAAACCCGCAAGCGTGGCGGGGGAGCTGGAGGCGGAGGCGCTGAGGCGGGCGGGGATGCCTGTGGTGCCACGCGGGAATGGCTGGGGCATCAAATCCGAGGGTTTGCGTCGGGAGAATCCGGCGGCGGCTACTGATGCAGAGCTTGATGAACAGCGTGCGCGGCATATCGATCTTCTGTTCTTCGGCTCGGGGGACGGGCGGATCGTTTCCCAGGCGGAACCCGGGCGCATGCCGACCCAGCGCAGGAAGGAAGCGCCGGACTGGGAGAACAAGATCAGGAGGCGGCTGCACGACCTCACCAAACCCGCAAGCGTGGCAGGGCCGCTGGAGGCGGCGGCGTTGAGGCGGGCGAGGATGCGTTTGGTGCCACGCGGCAAGAGGAAAGAGGGCTGGGGCATCAATTGGGCGGGGCCTGGGGGAATGGTTCCCGAGTCTGCCGAGGCCGATGTTTCGTCGGGTGCGGCGGGCGCCGCGGAGGTCTCCTCTGCACCGTTCGCGCCGCATATCGAGGTCTCGGCTGGCCATGGACCCGTCGTTTTCCCCCTCGCCCATCACGGCGGTGGTCTGCTCGATGCCGTAGCCGCCGCGACCGTGCTGACCGACTCTGGCGGGCGGCCTCTGACAGGTCCGGAGGCCCACCAGTATGTGATCGCTGTCCTGCAGGACGACCTGAACCGCCCGGGGGACGATCGCCGGCTGTGGGACAGCCCCTGGCTCACCGCCCAGATCGTCGCTGATCTGGTGGTCCGGCAGGCAGACCAGGCCGGCTGATCTCGAACTTCCCCGCGCTGAATGGATCGGGGAGCGAGTCGTCGACGTCCTGTGCGATGACGGCCAGCTCGACCTCGCGCGCCGGGACGTCATCGACCGGTTCCGCCAGCCTGAGATCTTCGGTTTTCCCGGTGATGGCGTCATTGCCGCCGCGGTTGCCCGGGTGCACGACCTGACCCTGCGGATCAGCACGCCCGCGGGCAGCTACACCATCGGTGAGGGCGGCACGACCATCGGCCTGCTCTACGCCGTCGGCGGCGACCATGTCGCACGCTGGTCGCCCATCGGGCCTTCCGACCTCCATCAAGACCGCGTCACATCCGCCTTCCCCGGCGAATGGGGCATTGTCGCCGCGATCCTCGACAACCAGCGCAGCCTCGACCATGCCCTCACCGGGGTTGCCCGCGCCCCTCGCGGCGTCACTGCCGTTGAACTCCGCACCGCCCTGGAGCGCCACCTCCGCGGATGGCAATACTCCCCCAAGATCTGGCACAACCCCGTACAGATCGCTGCGATCGTCGTCTGGCACCGCATGCGCTCCGACCTCCTCGCAGGTCCCGTCCTCTCCCTCGACGACTTCACCACCACGGTCGGCTGGTGCAAAGACACCAGCGCCCCGCTGTCCGGCGAGCCCGACCCCATGGGCACAGAACCGGGTCATCTCAGCGTCGACCTGCTCAGCCGACTCGCCGACATCATTCATGTCGACGGTATCCGCGTCCCAGACATCCTCGACGGCGCACCTGTGCCCGCGCGGCAAGTCCTCGACCAGCTCCTGCGCGCTCCCGACACCACCCGCGTGGGGTGGCTCGACATCGAAGACGCCCTCCACCGGGCCGGCCCCGGCAGCATGGCCCTCGTTCTCCTCCACCACCCCACCCGCGCCAGCGGGGCCATCGCCGCCTACTACACCTACGACCACGGCATCCACTGGGCCGACCTCCAAAACGGACCCGACCAGGCAGGCGATCTCGACTACGAACCCCACGGCACCGTCCTCGACTCCACCGCAACCGTCCAACTCACCGCCCTGCCAGCCCCACCCGGCAACGACCCCTACGACGTCGATGCCATCACCGCCGCGGACAACCCGCCCGCGCCGGCCGGAGCCGAGGTGGACCGCGGCAACGACCTCTGGTACCAACCGGTTCGTGCCGCGATGGACGACGTGCTGTCCGCGCATTTCCCGAACGTCACGTTCACCATGCAGCAGCTTGACCAGGCCTACGATCAACGGCCCCGCAACCTGCGGTACGGCCAGGACACCCAGCCCAGCAACCAACAAGCGGAAGCACTGGGGCTGGCCATCGTCCAATACCTCCGCACCGGTATGTGGCCCAGCCTGCTCGGCGGCGCGGCCCCGGCCGCCACCCACTCGGCGCTCGCCTGGAAGACCACCCCGTCCGGCTACGCCCTCCCCAGTGACACCACCGAATACGCCGACGCCCTGGGCCTGGAGCCGCTGCCCGCGGGTGCCCGCGCGCTGGCCCTTGCCGCCCCCGACGAGCAGGGCACGTACACCGTCCGCGGCAAGACGTTCACCACCGCGGAACTCGCCGAGCAGATCACCGCCCGGCTCACCGCCGACGGCGTCGCGCCCCCGCGCCGCCTGGTCGTTTACGGACCGCGCGGCACCGCCCTGGCCCAGGAGCTCAGCCGCCTCCTGGCTCCCTACACCGTGGACGTCCTCGGCGCCCACGGCGACCCCCGCCCCGCTTCCGGAGCCACCGGCCTCGCCCGGCGCACCGCCGACCGCTTCCACCTCACCGCCACGCCGACCACCGGCTGGACCGCCTACCGCGACGGCCTGCCCATCGACACCGGCCTCCTCGGCCCCCGCGCCACCCTCACCGACGTCCTCACCGAACTCGAGAAACCGGCCCACTGGCCCACCACCGCCCCGGCACGGTCCGAACCCGAACCCGAACCGCGGGCCGGCGCCGAGCCCGAGCGGCCGGCGGCTTCGGAGCAGCCCGTCCTGCAGCCGTCGGACACGGCCGTCCCGCAGCATGCGCCCGCGCCGTCCCGCCCACGTCAGCGGCAGGCGGACGCGATCGACGCGATCGAGCCGGCGGATCCCGCGGCCGTGTACTGGGAGCCGGAGGAGGCGCGCGAGGGCCCGGCCTGGGATCCGGCGGTGCTGGAGCGGGCGCGGAGTGTGCTGCGCACGCTGCGGCCCGAACGCGGGGACGCGACCGCGGAGGAAGTGGCCCGATTCCACGACCGGTTGCCGAGCTGGCAGCAGAGCCGCAACCCCCACCACCGCGGCGAGGCCATCGCGCAACTGATCGCCGGCACGGAACCGCCCCGCCTGCGCGGCGGCGCGCCGGCCGCGGTGGAGGCCGGTCAGCCGACGCAGGCCAGGCCGCTGTTCCCCAGCATGTACTTCGGGGACGACACCCATCGCGATTACTGGCTGCGGCTCGCGCGGGGGTACGAAGCCGCCGTCCTCCGTGCCCTGCAGCAGCGCGTGTCGTACCGTCAGGCCGCGCAGGCCACCCTCGCGGCCCTGGTCGCGAAGGTGACCCCGATGGTCCCGCCGGGCCGGGCCGCACGGGTGTTCTTCCCGCAGGACAAGCGCCCCTCGTACCAGTTGACCGCCCAGCTCGACGCGCTCCTGGAGTGGGCCCCGGCCAAGGCGCCCCAGTTGGGCGCCGTGATGGCCGCGGTGGGCGCGGGCGCGCGGTTCTACGCCGCCCGCCAGGGCCTGACGGTGCCGCCCGTCGACCCGGGCCTGACGCGGAGGCTGTGGGAGCTGGGCCATCCCGTGCCCGAGACACCGGACGGCGGGAGGACGGCGCTGATCCGGTCCGTGGAGCGGCTGCTGCTGGTCCACCGGCGGATCGGCGTCGTCTCCCTCGGCCACCTGTACGGCGCTGGGGACGAGGTGGACGCGAACGCGGTCGCCTTCCGCGGTGCGGTGTTCGCCACGTTCGCCGGGCGGCTGTCGCTGGCCGAACTCTTCGGCGCGGCGCAACGGGCGGGCGTGGTCGACACCGACATGGCCGTGCCGCCGCAGTGGATGGAACCGGACTTCCGGAACTCCACCGTGGTGCAGGCGGACGTGGCCGAGCTGCACGGCTTGGTGCCCTACCTCCTGAGCCCCGAGAGCATCGACCCGACACTGCGCCGGTTCCCGCACGAGAAGCGGTACGCGCAGATGGCCGCCGACCTCCTGGAATTGGACGTCGACGGTTCCGGTGACGGCCGGGCCGTGACGGACCTGATCGACGCTCTCGATTCCGGCACCGTGACGTTCCGGCCCGACCAACGGGACCCGGACCGCTGGCGGCAGCGCCGTGAGGCCTTCATCGCATGGCTGCGGGAGCACCGCCACCACTACCAGGGTGCCACCCCCGGCCATCTGATCGCGTTGTACCTGCTGGGAGGTCCCGACGCGACGCTGACGCTCCTCGGCCTGGACGCCGCTCCCCACGCCGCCCGCAGGAGCGTCCTGCGCGGCCGGATCCTGGGGTGGCTGGAACGGCTGGTCCAGGGGGCGGACGAAGCGGAGCTGCCGCTGGTGATGCGGCGCGAACCGCTGGTGGCCGAACTCGTCGCGCACCCGGCGCTGGGCACGCCGCAGCACCTCGCCTCGCTGGCTGACGACCTGGCCTCGGACGAGCTGATGGCGGAGTTGGCGGAGCACGCGGAGATGCAGCGGCGGGCGCTGCTGACTCTGCCCGAGACCGAGGGGCCGGTGTGGTGGGGCGAGTCGGCGCCCGGACCGTCACATGGGTCGGTCCAGCCGGGCGGGTTCGTCAGGCCCGCGCTGTCGCGCGTGACGCTGGACGGCGGGGCCGCGGTCCGGGACGCGTTCGAGGCCGTCGACCGGTCGGGTTCGGGCGTGCCGGTCGTCTACTGGGTGGAGCAGCCGTCGAAGGCGCGGGCGTTCGGGCCGTTCGCCCAGCGACCGGGTGACCACGCGGCCTACCCGGACGACGTGGAGTTCCGCCCGCTGAAGCCGCAGTGGGTCTGGGACGTGCAGCGGCGGCGCTGGTATCTCCGCATCCCGCTGGAACAGGTGGAGCGGACCGACGGGCCGGTGTGGCGAGCGGACCCCGTCGTCCGGCTGGTCAGCACCGACAGCGGAATCCCCTTCGCGTACTCCGCCATCAACAGTGCGGACTGGCCCCACTTCTCGTGGAACATGGTCCACCTGCCCGGGGCCACGGACTACATGCTCCAGAACAAGGACGGCAGCTTCGACACGTTGCCCACGCCCCTTGTCGCCTCGGGCTTCGACTCCGTGGGCCGCCCGAACGCCGTTGCCATCGAGACACACGGCCTGCCGAACGACGTGGTGGCCGCGTACAGCCGTGAGGGGCTCGCGCGCGGGAGCGGCACGGTGGCCGCCCGGCTCGCCGACCGGGTGATGCGGCTGACGGGCCGCGACCCGGTCACCCAGGACGTGTTGCTCGTGGTCTGCTACGCCGCCCAGGGCGCCCGGTCCGCCGGTCAGACGGCGGCCAACCGGGGTCGGGGCGGGAGGGTCATCGCGGGGAACGCCGTGGTGGTGACGGCTTCAGCCCCCGGCACATCGCTGCCCGACGTCTACGTCCAGGGTGAGAAGGGCGGCCCGGACCCGCGGTGGCAGCAGTTCGGCAAGCAGCCGGTGCCCGTGCCGGCAGAGCTGCGGTCCGCTCTGCCCTTCGCCGGCCGCAGGCCGGGCCGCCGCCGGTGGTTCGGCAACGGCACCCGCGGGTGGCAGGACATCGCGGAACAGCACGAGAAGTTCCTCGGGGCCGCGCTCGCGGGCAACCCCGGACTGGCCGGTTTCGCGAGCGGACTGGCCGCCGCGCTGAGGAGCGCCGGTTTCCCGGTGCTCGTGCAGGGCGCGCCGACGCTTGTGAACGTGATGAGGGCGATCGACGACGCCACCCGCGACGATCGCGTGTACGTCGTGGCCGGCGACGGCGCACAGCGCCGTGCCTTCCTGGAGGAACGCGGCCTGCTGGTGCGCACCGGCGAACAGCCGAGCACGGCGGCGCTGTTCGCGGCGCAGCGTGCTGTCGTCTTCGACCGGCAGCCCGCCACCACGGCGGCCGACGACCACCGCTGGCTGCTGGCAGCCGTCATCGGCTGGAGGCTGTCCACCGGCACCGCCACTCTCGCCGACGTCTTGGAGGACTACGCGCGCAACGTCGGCGGCGACGACCACGGCATCGACCTGGCCGGACTGCGCGACGCCCTGCTCGGGGATGCCGTCGATCTCTACGACTGGGCACGCCGGACCCTGGCGCCGTTCACCGGCAGCTGGGAGGACCTTCCGAAACGGTACGACGAGTCGTGGCAGCCCGCCCACCACCGGATGCCCCACCCCGCGTTCGCCTCCATCGCCCGTCGGCTGTTCACCCGGACGGCCACCCTCGCCCAGGTCTTCGACGACTACGCCATCGCCACCGCCGCGAACCAGGCCGTCAGCACGGCGGGCCTGAACGACGCCCTGCTCGGTGACGTCACCGACGTGTACGACTGGGTGAGCCGGAACCTGGCGCGGCACATCGGCGGCTTGCAGGACCTCGTGGCCCGCCATGGCCACAGCGCGCTCCCGCCGCACCACCGGATGTACCTGACGCACCAGGCGAAGTTCGCCGCCGAGCCCATCGGCGACCTGAAGGTGCCCGAGGGGCTCGTCAGGGCCATCGGCGTGATGTCCGGTCAGATGCCGCCCGGGACGCAGGGCGTGGCGCATCAGGCCGGCGCGGCCAGTTGGGCCGAGCGGCAGGCCGCGGTGAGCGCGTGGATCCGGACGCACGGCGGCTCACCGCTGGACCTCCTGCGGCCGGCCCACGTGACCGCGCTGTTCCTGGCCACCCACGAGCCGGACCAGCGCCTGCTGCGTGGAGACACCGACGCCCTGTCCGCTTTCGCGGACGGCGCGCCGGACTTCCCGTACCTGCTCACGCAGGACAGCCGGTTCGCGCAGCTCAGCCAGGACCCCGCGCTGAGCGACCCGAGCGACCTGCGGCACCAAGAGGTGCGCAGCCGGTTGCTCCAGCGGGGCCGACTGCTGGCGGACCGGGCGCTCCCCTCGATCCCGCTGCATCTGGGCATCCTCGGCGAGGCGCTCGCCAGGCTGCCGCACCTGCCCGAGGGCGAGCGGGTGTACGTGGCGGTGCACTGGCCGGATGCTCCGGGGGCGGCGGCCGCCCCCATGCCGGAGGTCATGACGATCCCGGCGTTCCAGCCGGCGTGGCGCACGCTGGAGGACGCGCTGACCGCGGTGGACGCCTCCCCGCCCGGCTTCCACCGGACGGTGATCGCGGTGGACGGCTCGGCGGCGCGTGACGTGTCGTTCGCCTCGGGCCGTCCCGGCCTGCGGCAGGCGATGTTCCCCTGGGACACCGAGATCCAGGTCACCTCCTACGGGTGGATGCCGGACGCCGGCGGCCGGCCGTACGAGTCGGTCGCCGCCACCGACCGCACCGCGAACACCCGCCACGTCACGTACGGTCCGCAGCCCGCGGCCCCGCAGCCGCAGACGGTGCCCGGGCCGTCCCAGCCGGCCCTCGCGGGGGCGGCCTTCAGTTCCCACGCGCTCCCGGTCCGTCAGGAGACCGCGGGCGAGGCCCGGCCCGCGGGCCGACGCCTGCAGGGCGGCGCGCCGTCCGCCCAGCACTCGGCCACGGCCGGGCAGTCTGCCCAGCAGGACACTGCCTCGCCGGCGTCGCAGCCGGGCCCGTCGTCGCTGCCGTCCGCGGCGGGGGTCGGCCAGTCGCGCCAGGCCAGGGCGTTGTTCCCCAGCCTGTACTTCGGGGAGGACGAGGAGGACTGGGAGGAGTGGGTCGGGACGGCGCTGCGCTACGAGAAGCAGGTCGGGCGCTCGATGGCGGGCTCCGCGGACCTGCTGCACGCCGCGCAGGCCACCCTCGACGCGCTCGTCAAGCAGGTGGCCGCGCTGGTCCCGAAGGGTGAGGAGCGGCGGGTGTTCTTCCCGCAGGACGGCCGTTCCTCGGATCAGCTGCGCGACGACCTGGATGCGTTGCTGGTGACGGACGATACGAACGAGGAGGACGAGGAGGACGAGAAGGGCGGGAAGAAGCTGCCCTCGCTGACCGCCGTGATGGACGCGGTCGAGCGAGGTGCGGAGTTCTACGCCGCTCGGAACAATCTGCAGGTGGTGCCCATGAACCCGGAGTTGGCCCGGGAACTGCACGACCTGGGGTATCCCGTCGCCGAGAACCTGTCGGCCGAGAAGAAGGCGCGCTTGGCCGAATTCGAAAGGCTGCTGCTGGTCCATGGGCGGATCGGGGTCACCAACCTCGGCGCGCGGACCCGCGACTTCAGCGGACAGGACACGCGTGCGGTCGTGTTCCGCAACGCCGCGATCGCTTCGAAACTGTTGCAGAGCGGGACGAGCGAGCACGGTGATCGGGCTGACGTGCCGACACTCGTGGAATGGATCGGCGCGGCGCAGCGAGCCGGTGTGGTCGACACCGACATGGCGGTGCCGCCACGGAGGATGGAGCCGGACGTGAGCACGGCCGGTTCCGTGGAGGCCGACGTGGCGGGATTCTACGGTCTGGTGCCGTTCCTCTTCGAATCCGAGAGCCGTGACCTGCGTCTGCGCCGACTCCCGCACGAGGTCAGATACGAAGAGTGGACGGAAGACCTGCTGTACCCCGACCTCATCGATACAGAGGTGGACCTGGACACCCTGCGGCGGGATCTCGCCTCCGATGCCATGTCCATTGCAGCGGGTTCGGCGCGGGACAGGGATCTGTGGCAGCAGCGTCGTTGGGCCTTCATCGAGTGGATGCAGGAACACCGCCGCCGCTACCCCAGGGCTCCCTATGCCGGTTATCTGGCCGCTCTCCACCTGCTGGGCGGCGCCGACGCGGTGCTGATGGACCCGGCGGTGACGGCCGTTCCCCCGCCCAGGGCCGGGCGGAGCTGGAACGACGGATTCTGTCGCTGCTTGAGGGGTTGGACCAGGGTGCGCCGGCAGCGGAACTGCCCTACGTGATGCTCCGCGATCGGCGGGTGCGTCAGCTCGTCGAGGGTGCCCAGCCGCATACACAGAATCGGCCGGTGCAGCTGGCGCATGAGATGGCCACCGACGATCTGGTGGCGGAGCTGGCACAGCACGCGGAGATGGCGCGTCGGGCGCTGCTGACCCTGCCCGAGGCGGAGGGACGGGTGTGGTGGGCCGCGCAGCCGCCGGCCGCCCTCGTGCCTTCGTCCGAGCCGGTGCGCGTTCCGCGGCTGTTCCAGGCAACGTCCGATGGCCGGGCCGCGAGGGAGCAGGCTTTCCTGGACTCCGACCGGTCGGGGGCGGCGCCGGTGGTGTTCCAGGTGGAACAGCCGGTGGGGGTACGGGAGTTCGGGCCCTTCGCGCGGCATCCTGGCAAGCAGGCGGCCTTCCCCGACGGCGCCCTGTTCCGGCCCACGCAGTGGGAGCGGGCGCGCGACCTCGCGTCGGGCCGGGAATATGTCCTGGTCTCCCTGGAGCAGGTCCAGCAGGAAACCAAGGCGGCATGGCAGGAGCAGTACATGCTCCGGGCGATCAGCGTCGAGACGACGACCGGCAGTCGAGCGGTCATCGGACACTCCGCATTCAGCGTCCTCGACTGGAGCGCCTGGCGGTGGACCTTCCCGCTCCTGCCCGACCTCACGAACTATGTCATCCGCGACAAGGACGGCACGAGGCGCCCGGTGAACCCTCCTGTCGCAACAGGGTTCACCGACGATGAGCCGCCGTTCGTCGTGTTCGCCACCCATGGCCGGCCCGCGACCGGGCAGGTATTCGGCCCGGAGGGGGTCACGTGGGTAAGCGGTGGGCTGGCGGGCCGCCTCGCGGACACGCTCGCGCCCGCCACACGCCAGTTGCTTCTGGTCTGCTACGCCGCCTCGGGCGGTGAGGCCGGCGTCCCGCCCTTCGCCCAGAACGCCGCGAACCGGCGTGCGGGAGGCTCGGTCACCGCAGCGACCGGAACGTCGGGGATGATGGTCCGCAGGAGCCTGCGGACCGAGATCTATGCCGAGAGCACACCAGGCGGGCCGGATGCGGCGTGGCTGAGCTTCCAGAGGAAAGCGCTCGCTCCGACCGCTCACGAGCGTGTCGGCCTGCCGTTCGGCGGTCGGCGATCCGGACGTCACCAGCTGTTCCAGACCCCCGCTTGGCGGCAGACAGCTGAGAAGCACGAGGCCGCGATCTTCGACGCCTCGGTCAGCAGCCCCGAACTGCTCACTTTCGCCGAGGAGTTGGCCGACGAGCTGAACCGCTCCGGCTACTCGGTGGTCGCGCCGCAGGGCACGCGGACGCTCGTGACCCTGATGGCGGCGATCGACACCGCCGTCCACGCCGCCCGCGCGGAACGCACGGACGCCCCCGCGGAACGCACGTACACCCTCGCGGAAGACGGCCAGGAACAGGCCGAGTTCCTCGCGCAGCGCGGCGTCCTGGTGGGCAGGGGTGAGTTCCGCAGCATGGCGCCGCTCTTCGACGCCTATCGGGAAGTAGTCCTCAAACGGCCGGACCACGAGACGCTGGACGACCGGAAACTGCTGCTGGCGGCCATCGCCCTGGGACGGTCCACCGGGCGCACCCTTGCCGCGGTTCTCCACGACTACTCGCGCACCGTGGCCGACGACAACCGGGGCATCGCCTTCGACGGCCTGCGCGACGCGCTGCTCGGCGACGCCGTGGACATCTACGACTGGGTGCGCAGGAACCTGGTCCCGATCGCCGGCGCCTGGGACGACCTCTTCGCACAGTACGGCGAGGCGTGGCTGCCGCCGCACCACCAGATGTACCACCCCGGGCTCACCATCCGGACCACCGGCGATCTGACGGTGCCCGAGGGACTCGTGCTGGCCATCGGGGAGATGACCGGGCAGTTGCCGCCGGTCACGCCGGACCTGGCGGACGAGGTGGGCGCAGGCACCTGGGCCGAACGGCGGACCGCGGTGGACGCGTGGGGCCGGGAGCACTCCGCATCGCCGCTCGACCGTCTCATGCCCGCCCACCTGACCGCGCTGTTCCTGGCGACCCATCAGCCCGACCACGACCTGCTCACCCGCGCGGAAGCGCATGCGCAGCTGCCGCGCGTCGTCGAGGACCTGGTCGACCGCGGATCGGCGGACTTCCCGTACCTGCTCGCCGACGACGCCCCGTTCCTGCAGTGGAGCGCGGACCCCGCCCTGCGGAACCCGAACGATCCGCGGCACGGGCAGGCGCGGGAGCGGCTGATCCGGCGCGCCGCGGAACTGGCGCCCACCGTACGGTCCTGGATTCCGTTGCATGCGGGGATGCTGGCCGAGGCGCTGGGCAAGCTGCCGCACCTGCCCGCGGGCGAGCCGGTCTACGTCGGCGTCTACTGGCCCTCGGGGGACCCGGCCACGGCCGCGGTGCCGCAGAGACTGGTGATCCCGGCGTTCCAGCTCGCCCTGCGCACCCCGCAGGACGCGCTGGCGACAGTGCCTCCCGTGGCCGGCTACCAGCGGGTGGTGGTCGAGGTCCAGGCGTCGGCGGCGCGGGACGTGTCCTTCGCCTCCGGCCGTCCCGGTCTGCGGCAGGCGATGTTCCCGTGGGACACCGAAGTCCTGGTCACCTCGCACCTGCGGGCGCAGGACGCGCGCCATGAGCCGTTCGAGTGGATCGTCGCCGCCGACCCGACCGCCGACACCCGTTCCGCCGCCTCCGCACCGGTGGCAGGACCGGTCGCCGGACGTGTGGAGGTCGCGCCATGGAGCCCGCGCGTCGCCGGCCGGCGTCCGCGGGGCGGGAAGGCGGCGGTGGCACCGCGGTGGCCGGTGTCTGTGCAGACGCAGGTGCCCTGGTCGGCGCCGGGCAAGGGCAAGGGGAAGAGTGCGGTCGCCTGGTTCGAGCCGGAGGCGGCCTGGGAGCCCGCTATGGGGACGGACCGCATCTGGTGGTGGCAGTACCCGCCGGAGCCAGAACTGGACGATGTCGGCGCCGGAAAACTGCTCGCCGAGCTGAACAAGGAATTGGCGCGGAACCACCTTCCGCTGAATCCGTTCACGACCGGGGACCTGCAGAGGGGCTATCCGTATCTGCGGGCGCGTCAGGGCCTGAAGAACGCGACGTTGAACCTGCTGGCCCAGCAGATCGTGCTGGATCTGGTCCAGGACCCGAGTTCCGAGATCCTGGTCCGCCCGGTGACCGCGGACGAGACCCGGCCCGCGGGCCGACGCCTGCGCGGCGGCGCGCCGGCCGCCCAGCACTCGGCCACGGCCGGGCAGTCTGCCCAGCAGGACACTGCCTCGCCGGCGTCGCAGCCGGGCCCGTCGTCGCTGCCGTCCGCGGTGGCCGGTCAGCCGCAGCAGGCCAGGCCCCTGTTCCCGTCCCTGTACTTCGGAGATGAGGACAACCGGACCACGTGGCTGGAGACCGCCGGGGAGTACGAACGGGCTCTCGGCCGGGTGATGGTCGAAAATCCGGTGTGGCGGCTGGCGGCGCAGGCCACACTGGCCCGTCTCGCCCAGAAGGTCGAGGAGCTGGTCGGGCCCGGGAAGCACGCACCGGTCTTCATCCCGCCGCAGGACCAGGGCGGCGCGGCGAGTCCGCAGGCGGCTCTGGACGCGCTGCTGGACCAGACGGCGGGGAAGACTCCCAGCCTGTCGTCGGTGATGGCGGCGGTGGCGAGGGGCGCGGAGTTCTATGCCGCTCGGCACGGCCTGCCGGGACCGGCTCCGGTGGATCCGGCGCTGACCGAGCGGTTGGTGGAGCTGGGGTATCCGATCACCGCCGAGCACGCGGACGAGAAGGCGGCGCGCATCGGCAAGGTGGAGACGTTGCTGCGGGTCCACCGCGACATCGGCGTGGTGCCGTTCGGCAAGCACCCCCGGAGCGGCTATTCGGAGACCCTCGCCTTCCGGAACGCCGTGCTGGGCTGGACCCTGGCCCAGGCCGCCCACGCGCCGGTTCTGGGGCAGTTGCTGGGGGCGGCGCAGCGCGTCGGCGTCGTGGACGTCGACGATGCGCGTCCGCCGCAGTGGATGGAGCCGGATCTGCGGACGGCCGACGCCGTGGAGGCCGACGCGTCCCAACTGTACGGTCTGGTGCCGTTCCTGCTGGATCCCCTGGGGCAGATCCCGGCAGGGCCGCTGGCCGATGACGCGACGCTCGCGGACGTGTTGTCCCGGCCTCCGCACCAGGCACGGTACGAAGAGTGGGCGGAGGATCTGCTCTCCCCGGGCGGGCAGCAGGGAACGGGCATCGAGGGCCTCGCCGACGACCTCGCGGGGGCGGGTGTATTCATGTCCCCGTCCGGCCGGAGCGACGCGGCGTGGCGCCGTCGTGCCGCGGGCCTGCGGTGGATGCGGAGCCACCGGGGGCAGATCACACCAGTCGTATCGGGGACGACCGCGCTGTTCCTGCTGGGAGGTGCGGACGCCGCTCTCATGGGCTCGGACGTCGTCGCCGGCGGCCGCGAGGGGTTGCGGGAGGCGATCCGGTCCCAGTTGGAAGGGCTGGAACAGGGACTCGGACACGGGATGCCCCCCGCCTCGTTGCCGCTCGTACTCCTCCGCGAGAAGGCGGTGCAGAAGTTCGTGCACCAGCCTTGGAGGTGGACAGCGGAGAACGCGCGGGCGGTGGCCGACGCCGTGGCCACGGACGCGTTGGTGGCGGAGTTGGCTCAGCACGCGGAGATGGCGCGCCGGGCGGTGATCGCGGGTCTGCCCGAGACCGAGGCGCCGGTGTTCTGGGGCGGCCAGGAGCCGGGGGTGTCGCTCCGGCCCGCGGACACCGGCGGGAAGCAGGAGGCGGGCGGGTCCCTTGAACTGCCCGCGTTGTTCCAGGCGACCACCGACAGCGCGTCCGCGGTGCGCGCTGCCTTTCGGGCCGCCGCACGGAGCGGCGGGCACCCGGTGGTGCACCGGATCGAAAGGCCGGTGGGCGCCTACGAGTTCGCGCCGTTCGCCCGCGATCCCCGGGACCAGGTGGTCTTCCCCGACGCCTCCCAGTACTCCGAGGTCACGCGGGAGATCGTCCTCGACATGGCGGCCGGCGGTGGGTACGTGCTGGTCACCTGGGAGCCCGCGGAACCGGAGCGGACACCCGTATGGCAGCGGCAGCTCATCACCAGGGAAATCCGTACCGCGGGCGGCGTGCTCTACGGCGAGGCCGTGGACAGTGGTCCGGACTGGCTCGAATGGCGGAGCACCTATCGGGTCTTGCCGGACGTGACGGAGTACTTCATCAGGGCCGAGGACCAGGCGTGGAGCGGCGGCCGTCCGGTTCCGCCGCCGGTCACCACGGGGCTGAACTCCGTGGGAGCCCCTTCGTTCCTCCTCTGGAGCTCCCACGGCACGGACGGCCGCCTCACGATGCCGACCCGCGAAGGACTCAAGGCAGGCAGCGGCCTGGTGGCCGCCCGCAGCGCCGATCGACTGATCCTGCGGCTCGGTCTCGACCGCGCCACGCCGCAGCTCCTACTGGTCTGCTCGGCCGGCACCGGCGCACCCGGTGTCAAGGCCGTCGCAGAGCAGTCCGCGGCCTCGCGGCGTTCTGAGGGGGATGTCATCGGCGCGACCGATACGGTCGCGTTGGCCGAGGTCGGGCCACCCTGGAAGCAACAGATAGTGGTGCTCGGAGAGGACTCCGGGGCCCTGTCCCCGTGGAAAACATTTCTCTGGCAGCCGGTGGGCGCCGCACCGGAACCTCCCGGTGTTCGCGGGCCGCTGGCCGGCCAGGAACTGGTCGCCCACCACTGGTACGCCGACAGCCGGTGGAGGCAGGTCGCCCTGGCCCACGAGGAGGCGATCGGAGCGGCCTTCGACGGCGACCCGGACCTGCTCGCCTTCGCCCGCCGGTTCGCCCAGGCGTTGGCGGACTCGGGGACGTACCAGGTGGCCGTCCCCGACGTGACGTCGTCGGTGGCCGACGTGATGAAGGGGATATACCGGGCGGTCACCCGTGTTCACGGGACGGACTGGACCTCCGAGGCGGACGATGCCAGGGCCCAGAGCGACCTGGAGGCCACCCGCGGAATGCTCCTGCGCGTCGGCGACTATGCCGGCGTGACGCCGATGTTCGACGCGCACGCGGCCGTCGGCGAACCCGGCGGTCACCTGCGGCTGCTGAAGGCGATCATCGGCTGGCGACTGGCCACAGCGACCCGGACCCTGGCCGAGATCCTCCACGACTACGTCCATAACATCGCTTCCCGCCGCGCGGACGTCGACGCGGGGGAACTCACGGAGGTTCTGGCCGCCGGCGCCCTGCACATGTACCACTGGGTCGGCGCGAAGCTGTCGCCCTTCACGGGCACCCAGGCCGAGCGGACGCAGAAGTACGGCCGCAACTGGCTTCCGCCGCATCACCGGATGCACTCCGTGCGGGTCGGGGAGAAGGAGACCGGCGGCCTCGCTGTGCCCGAGGGGCTGGCCGCGGCCGTCCGGACCCTCGGCTCGGCCAAGGCTCCGCCGCAGGTGCCCGCGCCGTGGGCCCCGAGGGTCGGCGCACCCACCTGGGCGGCACGGCACGCGGTGCTACGGGAATGGGCCGCGCTGCACCCGGACGCATCGCTGGACGGGCTGCTGCCCGCGCATCTGGCCGCGTTGTTCCTGGCGACCCACGCTCCGGACCACGCGCTGCTGCACGTCGACCTCGACGACCCCGGAGCCGGCGGGAGCGACAGCGAACTGGCGGAGGGCCTGCGCGAGACGGTTCTTCAGACGTTCGACACCGGCTCCCACGACTTCTCCTACCTGCTGTCCGGCGATCAGGAGTTCGTGAGGCTGACCCGCACGCTCGCAGACACGGATTCCGACGATGACGACTACCTGGACCTCCACGCCGACCTGACGCGCTGGTTCACCGACGGGGCGCCGCTGCTGCGGTCCTCCCTCCGCAGGACCCAGGCCATGCTGGGCGAGGCGCTGGTCGCCCTGCCGCGGCTGCCCGAGGACGAAGCGGTGTACGTCGCCACCTGGGCGCCCGCGGAACCGGGTGCGGAGCAGCCGACACTGCCCGACTTGCTGAGCCTGCCGAGGTTCCAGACGGCCTACCGCAGCGCGGAGGACGCACTCGCCGCGATGGGGCCCGCCCCCGCCGCCGGGTGGCACCGCATGGTGGTGCGGGTCGAGGGCTCTGCCGCCCGTGACGTGTCCTTCGCCGCCGGCGACCCGACGCGGCGGCAAGCGCTGCTGCCCTGGCAGGCCGACTTCGCCCTCGACTTCCGGAAGACGGCGTTCGCCGAGGACGGCGAGCCCTATCTGTCGTTCGTGGCCGTCGTGCCCCGGTCCGAGACGGCCGCCGTCCAGGCGCCGGCCCTCTCGCAGCAGCCCATGACCGCGGCCTCCCAGCAATCCGCGGTTCCCCACCAGCCGGCCGCCGCGACAAGCGCAACCGCTGGAACCGCCGCGATCGCCGTGAAGGCCATGAAGGGCGGAGCCCCGCGCCCTGAGCGCCGGCCGGGCTCGCAGCAGCGGCCCGGCTCGCACAGGCTCTCCCTGAGCGTGCCCCCCGCGGCCGAACAGCGGCCCGGCTCCAGCGGGTTGTCGCCGAGCAGGGCATCGGCGACGGAACGGCCGACGTCGGGCGGGCTGTCCCCGGCGGACGCCGCCGCGCGCAGGCCGCGGAGCGGGTCGGCGCAGTCGGCCACCACGCGCAGCCGCCGGAGTTCGAGTGTGCGCAGCGCCCTGGAGGCGCTGCGCCTGCGGCGGGGCCCCGAACCGCGTCAGGAGGACTTCGCCGGGTTCCTGGAGCGCACGCTCGCGGAGATGGGGGCGTCCGCCGCGGGCGTCGGCCGTCAGGTCCAGGTGGAGCCGGAAGGATGGCTGGGCCGGGCCGCCCGGGAGCATCCCACGGTGGCCGAGGCGGACGGTGCGGCTCTTCGTACTGCGCTCAGCGGCCTGCTCAACGGATCCGATGGGGGCGACGCGTTCTCCGACGAGGCGCTGAAGGACCTGTTCCCAGGGGCACTGGACGGGACCGCCCGTCAGGTCAGCAGCAGGCGGGTGACGATCCAGGTCGTCGGCATCGCGCCGCCGACCGGCAGCACGGAGTCGACCGGGGAGCGGGCGCAAGGCGGTCACGTCACCTCGGCGCCACAGGTGTTCAGCGACTCGGCCGAGCGTACGGCCCTGGACCCCCTGTCGCTGGTGAAGGTGCCGGTGCACCCGGGCGTGACGCTGTCGGGGGGCCTGGCCGGGGACACCCGGGAGCACTCGGTGACCGCTCGCGCCGGCGGCCAGGAGAAGGTGTCGGCGACCGAGTCGCGGGTGACGGCGGACGTCGCCGACCACGCGGTGACGTTCGAGGTGTCCGCGGACAAGGGTGAGGAAAACAAAGTCCGGGTGACCGTGCCGATGAAGCTGTCCTGGGCGCGGCCCCGGACCGGCGCCGGCTCGCACGCCGATGTCGCCCTGGGCTATCCGCAGGTGCGGGCCGGAGCGGGAGACCGTGAACGCGCCGACGCGTTCAAGTCCGCGCAGCGCGTCGTGGAGAAGCTGCGGTACGCCTTCTTCCACGGTCTGAAGGGCCTGCCGGACCTGCTGAAGAACAGCGAAGCCGTCGGTCCGTTCGCGACGCCGGAGGAGCAGCAGAGGTTCGACCAATGGGTGGCGGGCCTGCGCCAGCCCCAGGTGCACGAGGCGCGCGGCATGCTCAGGGAGCCGGCGCGGGCCACGTTCGGCTTCACCAGCGGCCGGCATGAGGTCGTGGTGGCGCTCGCGCCCCCGCGGAGCGCGGCGCCGGGAAGCGCCGCACTGCGCGGCGAGTTCGCCGACCGCGGCGAGCGCAGCGTGACGTACACGCACACGGACGAGGCGTCGGAGACGGTCCGCAGCGGCCACCGGCACAGCCTGGGCGGCACGCTGGGCGCGGAGACCGGCGACCCGCTGACGAACCTGCTGCCCAGTGTTTCGCTGGAGCTGAAAGGTGACCGCTTCACCACGGAGGTCGACGAGGCGGTTATCAATTTCCGAACCGAACTGTTTGACACCTACCACGGGGACTTCGACCACTACGAGGCGCCGCTGGCCTACGTGGTGTCGGCCGCGGGCGAGTCGTGGCGGCTGGAGGGCGGCGGCGTCACCTTGTGGCTCAGCTCGTCCCCCTCGACCCTCGCCAGCCCGGGGGATCTGCCCGCCGGTCTGGACATGAAGGAGATTCCGGATCACGTCGACGCGCGCCACGAACTGCCCGAGGATGTGGTGGCCCATATCTCCATCAAGGCCGTGCGCCTGCTGCGCTTGGGCCCAACCGCCGAGGCTCGCACAGCCAAGGAGTTGGAGAACTTCCTGCGGCGCAGGGGAAACGTATCGGCCCTGGTGGACGGCGACGAAGGAGTGATGTTCACTCCGTCCGCAGGCGGACCCCGCCTCTATTTGCGCGGCACGGTGAACCGTGGCCGCGGCCGCTACGAGGGTCCGGCCGGCGACCTGCGCCTCGGCCGGGGAGTCGCCACCGGGGCCGCCCGCCGCAGCGGCCGCGGCCACGGCCGGTCCGCCAGCGCCGAGCTGACCGTCGACGGGCTGCCCGGGCCGCTGGAGACCTCGGCGGCGATGCGGCTGTCGATGGACGCCGAGCACACCGACGAGATCGCCGTGGAGGTGGCGCAGGAGCGGTCGTGGCAGCCGGACACGGTGCCGCAGCGTGTCTCCTACCCGCTGACGGTCGAGGCGCGGGCGGGGGAGACCTCCCAGGGCGACGACTGGGAGGAGCTGAAGCAGGATTCCACCCTCCCGTACCAGGTGCGGATCGTCGTTTCCGGACCGGCCGACACTGTCAAGCACTTCACCGAGGACGTCGCGTCGTCGACCGTGGAGACCCCCTGGCGTCCCGCGCGGCCCGAGGACCTGATCCGCGACGGCATCGCGCTGCCCGCGGTGGCGGACGTGGAGGTGATGAAGCCGGTCGGGGCTCTGCGGTCGACCGCGGCGGGCATGCTCGACGAGATGCCGAAGGCCAGCGGCTGGCGCGGCAAGAGCATCCGGCTGGCCGCGCACGGCCTGTTGGGGGAACAGGCCGAGGCGCTGGGCGAGGACCGCGGGGGCCTGCCCGGCCCCATGGCCCTGGGACTGTGGGCACGCCGGGACGTCCGCCAGGCCCGGTTCACGGCGACGACGAATCCGCGTGCCGGAACGGACTGGCTGTCGCTGGAGAGCCACAACGACGGCGGTCCCCTCGGCGGCCAGGACGCCTACGGCCACGTGGGCCTCGGCGAGTTCCTGCGCGATCCCCGCATCACCGACAGTGACGAGTCCCGGACCTTCCGCGTCACCGAGGTCTCCACCACCAGACTGCCCTCCTCGGACGAGCGGTCCAAGAGCGCGGAGGCGAGTGCGAAGACCGGTTACACGCTTGAGGCGGGAAACTTCTCGGCGGGCCTTACGGGCAAGGCCCGGGCCAGCTTCACGCACGCACACAAGGATTCCGACGACAGCACGGTGCAGACCAGGACCGAGACCACCTTCACCGACCGCGCCTACCGGGTGGTGTTCGACACGACCCGGGTCCTCCAGGCGCGGGCCGACCGCGTCTGGAGCGGGCCCCGGACCGGGGAGCACGGGTCGACCGGCGCGCCGCACGCCAAGGTCAGGGACGTCCCGGACGCGGTCGCGGTCTGGATCCCCGCCAGCGAACTGGCGTCGCTCGGCGTCCTGCCGGACGAGCAGGTCGTCAAGCTGCACCCGGAAGACCAGGACCGCTACCACCGTATGCACGCGGCCCAGCGCCCGTCCGGGTCGGTTCCGAAGCCAGGACTGCTCAGGGCCCCCACCCTGCCGCTGTGGCAGCCGCCCACCGACATCGGGCACGGCATCGGCACGCCCGCCCTGCACCCTCCGGCCGCGCTGACCGCCGTCGTCGACGCCCTCGACAAGGCGATGCGGGACTGGCGGGCACAGCATCCGCAGCTCGCACAGGGCGCGCCGCAACAGCTGTTCGCCGACATGGCCCAGCAGCTCGAACAGCAGGTATTCGACCGGGCGACCTCGGGCGGGCTGCCGCAGATGCTCAACCAGGCGCTCAACGGCGGGCTGCCGCTGTTCGCCCAGGCGTCGAAACAGCACAAGGGAATCACCTGGGAGCAGTCGGTTCTGGTCAAGCTCACTCTGGGCGCCGGACACCACGACTACACGCTGGACGACTACACCACGACGACGACGTACACGACGAGCACGCGGACCCGCGAGGCGGTGACGAACACGCTGAGCGCCGGCGCGTCGGCCGACGCGGAGCCCGCGGTGTCCGACCTCGGCACGATCGGCGACTTCGTCGCCGAGCAGCTCGCCGGGCAGCTGCCGCTCGACCCCACGGCGGCCGGCACGGTCTCCCGCGCCTGGGGGCCGGTGCACGAGCAGGGCGATCAGCAGACCATCACCGTCGAGCAGTCCGGGGGCGCCCACCGGTTCGTGCACGCGGTCACCGTGGAGTTCCAGGTGCACACCTGGCCGCATCGAGGCGTCCGCGGCAAGGTCACCCAGGCGCTCGGCCGGTCGCCGGCCGAAGGAAGCACCTGGGACTCCAAGCCGCGTCAGCTGACCGCCGCGACCGACGTGCTGCGCCTGACCGTGCCCATGGAGGAGTACCACGCGGCGGCGGGAGCCGATCCCATCGCCGAGCAGTCGGTGTCGCTGCGCGAGCAGTGGAGCCAGGGCGCCACCCCGGGCTTCCCGCCGGACGCCCTGGTCCTCGTCAAGCCCTTCCAGGCCCCGCGGCTGCACGAGTACGTCAGCGGCCTCCTGCTGGACGCCGATCCCGCCCACGCCGGCCGGCCGCTGGTCAGCGCCCGCCGCGCCGAGCCGCTGATGCACCAGACCGACGCGGTCCACCTGACCCACGCCTTCGTGCTCGCCCTCACGCCGGACGGGCACCACATCACCCTGCACGGCCGGACGTTGAGCGGGGCCACCGTCACAGTGGACCTGTCGGACCTCAAGGTGTACGACACCGGCGACACCACCAAGGTCTCCGGCACCGGTGCCACGTTCGACCGCACGATCGCGCGGGGCGCCACGACCGAGGTCACGGACAGCCTGGCCGCCTTCCCCGAGGAGCCGGCCTTCCCGGGGATGCTGCCCGACGCGGTCACGGAGGGGATGGCCAGCCTCACCGTCGAGGGCGCCCGCACCAGCCGCCGTCCCGGCGCCGTGACCGAAAAAACCGGACCCGGGAAGGGCGGCGGCAGCACGAAGAGCGCACGGACGCCCGGGTATCTGGTACGCGCCACTGTCCCCACCGCAGTCACTCCCGTCTACCGGCCCAAGGTGCCCGAGGCCAGCCGGCAGCAGCCGCTGACGAGTGCCGCGGACGGGCACGTGTGGCTGTACGCCAACGGCCCCGCGCTGACCGCGATGGGCGTGACCCCGCCCGGCGCCGGCGCCTGGCAGTCCGGCGCGGCCGTGAGGCGCGACCTCGCCGACGGGAACGGGAAGTGGTTCGGATGGGGCGTCCTCAACGGTACGGACTACGCGCGGCTGGCGGGGGCCCTGCCGCACCTGCCCGCTTTCAGGCACTACAACCAGTGGTCCCGCGACGCGGCGAACCGCAGGACGGCGGACCGCCGTCCGCTGCCCGCCACCGGCGCCTGGCTGGTCGGACACGGCGACACGGTCTTCGACGAAGGGCGGCTGAAGAAGTTCGCGGAAACCGTCGCCGCCAAGAACCTGACGACGATGACGGTCGCGGCGTGCACGACGGCAGCGTCCCTGGCCGTCACCGCGCCGGTGCTGCAACGCGCAGCCGACCGCACCGGCGTGACGATCCTCCAGTTCACGAGCGGCTTCGCCCTCGTTCCGGGCGGTCCCGGTGGCCGCCGGACGGAGATCCACGTCGCCGAGGACGGGCAGGGCAAGCCCGCCGGGTACCGCATGTTCGTGCCCGGCGCCTCCGCACCGGTGCCGGCCGGCGCCGGTGCGGAGCCCGCACCCGCCGGACTCAGCTACCCCGACCCCGAGTTCTGGCTCGGACCCGGCCCGGCGGTGCGGCAGGCGGCTCCCGGCGACACCGCCGGGCAGACCCTGCCGGAGGCTGTTCCCGGCGACACCGCCGTGGCGCCGCAGGACCCGGCGCCGGAACAGGACGCCGGGCGGGGCGCCGAGCAGGACGCGGAGCAGGTCCCGGAGCCGGGGCAGGGTCAGGAACAGGACGCGGAGCAGGAGCAGGAGCTTCTGCCGGAGCCGTCACCGCATCTGGCGCCCTGGTACATGGAGCGGGGGGCGCTCGGCGCGGCGGCCGTCGTCGCGGTCCATCCCTGGGCGGACCCGGCCGCCCTCGACCTGGCGGCCGGGCAGGCCGCGAGCGCGGCGCTCCGGCCGGAGGACGGTCCGGCCCTGCGCACCGGCCTCCGGGACGCGCTCAAGGACGTGCTCGCCACCAAGTCCAAGGAGACCTGGCAGCAACTGCTCAACCGCGGCAGGACGCTGGTGCTGGACGGCAGGCTGGTGTGGCTGCGCCCGGTGCCGGCCGCCCTCGTGCCCGCCGTGCAGCCGGAGGAGGGCGACGTCGAGGTCTACGGGAGCGGCTACGCCACCACCACCACGAGTCTCCAGCGCGAGCACGAGGTCGAGAAGGGCGTCGACGCGGCCATGCTGTCGGTGCTCTCCATCGCCTCGTCGGTCGCGAGCGCGTTCCTGCCCGTCGTGCCGAGACTGACCGCGAGCGTCGCCAACACCCGGTCGTCCGGGTGGAAGCGCACCGTCGTCGTCGGCCGCAAGCTCGAAGCGAAGAAGCAGACCCGCTTCGACGGCGGGGTGCGCGTCCTGGTGTTCGTCGACGGCGTGGAGCGGGGGGACGTGCCGGTGTCCCCCGGCCGCCTCGCCCTCGACGTACCGAGCGACCTGGCGAGCGCGGACGCGCCGCGCCCGGATGCCGGGGCGGCGCTCACCGGCGGCGGCTCCCGCGGGCGTCGGCCCGGCACGGCCCGCGAGGTGCTCAACGCCATCGACCTGATCCCCGTCGCCGCCTCGCTGCAACGGCGGCTGCTCGGCGCCGGGCTGCCCGCCCCCGCGGTCCTGGCCGCCGTGGACAAGGTGCACGACCTCCTCAACGAGGAGGCGGTGCTCGACCGCAGCCGGCCCTTCGGTGACAACGGCATCGTCACCGAGAAGGTGTCCGTCCCGGCGGGACGGAACGCCGCCGGGCTGCCGCGCTCGTTCGAAGCCCACTTCGTGATCCGCGGATCGATCGAGCGGCTCCAGTACCTGGGCGACGTCACGGCGAAGGTCCGCGAGGACTCGGGCAGCACCCTGCACATCACACAGGGCCGGCACAGCACCAGCAAGGCGGCGATCGGCGCCGGCTTCGACCTGACCGGGCTGCACAACCCGGAGGATCACTCCAAGGCATCCTCACGTGCTCCCATGCTCACCGTCACCCTCGGCGACGGGCGCGACACCGGCCACCGGCTCGTCGAGCAGTCCGGCGGGCAGACGGTGCTCAAACAGAAGGGCCTGCTGAGCCGCTACCTGGCGGGCCAGGCGGTCACCGTGGAAATCCGTTCCACCACGCACACGGTCGAGCCGGTGCGGGAGGAGGTCGACAGCGAGGTCGCCGTGCCGCGCTCGGACGCGCCCGACTTCGAGCGGCGGCTGCTCGGCGCGGTCCGCACGCCGGCGCTGCGCGCGGCCGGCCGGTCCGACGACGGGCCGGTGAGCGCGCAGCCGCACGTGCGGGCGCTGCTGCGTGAGGCCGCGCTCCCGCTGCCCGCCTCGGCCTACCGGCGGCCCGCCCGGCTCGACCTCCCGCTGCCGGCCCCGCACCCCCGCGAGCCCCTGGCGCCAGCCACACGGCGCGGCCTCGGCTTCGGCCGGCTGATCGCGCTGCCGGGCGCGGAACTCGTGCACGACCAGTTGCGCGCCAAGCTCGTGGAGCTGGACGCGGCGCGCACCCGAGGCCGGGGCGCCGACTGGTCGCAGGCCGACCTGGATCTCGTCAACTGGTACGGCAGGCCCGCGCTGGAGACCGACCTGGCGGCGCTGATGTACGGCATCGACCACACCGTGACCGTCGGTGGGCGGGACTACCAGCTCTTCGCACAGGCCCACGTGCGCGAGCGGATCGGTGACGAACCCGAGAGCTACCCGATGACCGTCGACGTCCGCGGCCTGTACAGCGCCCAGGTGTCGGGGCACCGCGGCGGGAAGTGGGACACGAAGGCCGGCGCGGGCGCGTCGCTGCAGCGCCCGCTGGGCAAGGCGGTCCGCTTCCAGTTCTTCTCCCTTCGCGGCGAGGGCAATTACGAGCAGGACCACGGCCACGACCTCGGCGGCACGGTGAAGTCCGGCTGGCGGGCGAGGACGCGGGGGACGTCGACGAGCACGTCTACGAGGTCGTCTACGAACTCGCGGTGCGGCCGGCCGGCGGCCCCACCGAGCGCTGGTGGATCGACCGGCCGGATCCCGCCCCCGCGGAGGCCTGGTGGATCCCGCGGCCGGGCGACACCGTCGCCCGCGTCGTCGTCCCGCACGAGCACGTCCCGGCCGAGCCGATCGACCGGCAGACCCTCGAACTGGCCGGCCGCACCGAGGAACTCCTCTTCTGGCCGGACGACGACGTCGTCGACTTCGGCGTCGGCGGCGCCTCGGGGGTCACCCCCGCCTTCTTCGCCCTGCCCGAACTGCCCCGGATGGCGGCCGAGATGTACGCGCGGGCGAACGGCCTGCCCGCCCGGTGGGCCGAGGACCGCTTCGACTGGCCCGACGCCCTCAAGGACATGGGAACTCCCTCCGCACTCGCCGAGCACTTCGACACCGAGACCGGCACCGGCCGGGTGATCGATCTGCCCACGGGTGAGGACGGAAGGAAGCAGGCCGTCCGGCTCCGGCTGCGCGGCTACCGGCCGCGTCCTCTCAGCCCCGCCGAGTCCATCGAGTTGGAGCACTACGCCCAGGGCGGCGTGGACCACAAGCGTCGCCGGGGACACGGATGGGGCGCCGGCCCGGAGGCGGCCGGCGGACCGCTGATCCACGTCGGACACGGACTGCTCAGCCGCTCCGGCGGCGACCAGGAGAAGTCCGGCGCCGGCGAGGAGGGCGAGTCGCACGAGAAGCCGTTCATGAGCATAGGAGTGCACGCCCAGGCCAGGGCCGACTGGGCGTGGAAGCGGCAGAAGGCGCTGGAACAGACCGGAGTCTCCGTCTCCCGGGCGGTGTACGGCGGCGCCGAGTACGGCTTCCGGATGGACCCGGTGTTCGAGGTGACCCTGCTGCGCTGGAAGGGCAGCAGTCTCACGTCGACCAGTCGCTACCTGCGGGTCGGGCACGGGCTCGACACGCTCGTGCCCGAACGGCTGGTCCACGACCTGGGGCTGGCCGCACTGGCAGGGCTCGCACCGCTGGAGACGCCGTCGCCGCGCATGCCGCGCCACGTCCACCCCGCCCTGCTGCCCGGCACCGGCTACCCCGAGCGGCTGCGCGGCGGCGACGTGCTGGACTGGATCAAGACGACGCTGCGTCACAACGGAGTCCTGCGGACCGAGAAGAAGGACGGCGTCGAGCGGGCGAACCTGCCGCTGCACGAACTGGAGGCGTCCTTCGGCAACGAGGCGCTGCGCGCCCAGTACACGATGCTGCTGAGCGACGCCGGTGTGGTGCGATGGCTGCCGCTGCCGCTGCCGGGGGCGTTCGGCTCCACCCGCTACCTCGGCATCAAGGTCACCGCACAGGTCCTGCCCCACACCTCCGACCGTCCGCGACCCGAGGTGAAGCTGACCCTGCGGGCCCACGGGCAGGACGTGCCGTCCCGCACGAAGTCCCGGGAGACTCGCTACGGCGGGGGCGTCGAGGGCCATGTCCAGGGCGGCAAGGACACCGGGCTCGGGGGCCTGGAAGGCGGCGCCGGTTACCGGCACGCCACCGAGCGCTCGGCCGAGGACGCCGAGAAGGTGCAGAAGATCTTCCGCGTCAACCCCGACGAGTCGCACGAGTTCGAGCATCCGCTGGTCTTCACCGTGCACCTGGCGGTCAGCACCGAACTGCCCGAGGCGGTCGCCGTCGCACTGCGAACCACCCGGGCCGGTCTGCTGCACGGCGCCGACCTCCTGCGGTACGGCAGGGAGATGGCCGATCTCTGGTACCAGGCGCGGCCGCTCGCCCGGTCGGACGAGGCGCGCATGGCCGGCGCGCTCCGGGTCCTCGTGCCCGCCCACCTGGTCCAGGAAGGGCCGGCCCCGCCTCGAACCGGTCCACGGCACCGGCGCGGCCTGGCACCTGGCCCCGATCACCCCGGACCTGTCCTCCCCGGACCGCGACCGGACTCCCACCACCCCGCGGGAGAAGCTGGCGCACGCGCTGCACCCGTTCGCCTTCCCCGGCGCGGCGGCGGTGCACCGGTGGGCGGCGCTGGCCGCCGCGCCGTTCAGGCCGCCGGCCGATCTGTCGGCGGACGGCGCCTGGCGGATACCGGGCCTGGACTTCAGCACGGTGCGCGGCCTGCGCTACCAGAACTTCACCAGCGCCGCGATGCTGCTCCCCAACATCCTGGAGCTGCTCGCCCACGTGTACGAGGCGCCGGTCGGACGCGACGACGTGGTCACCCGCGGCACCGGCAAGGGCAACCTCCGAGCCGGCGACCGTACCGCCCTGGTGGGCATGAACATCCGCAGGGCCGAGGTGATCGGGCCGAAGGACGGCGCGGTGTTCAAGGCGCGGCGGTACGTCCAGATGGACGAGGAGACCGTCGACACGGTCAAGAACAGCGGCGGCTTCTTCTACTCCCTCGGTCCGCAGGCCGCCGGCGGCGAGCCCGGGGAGGAGGCCTTCCTCGCCATGCTGCCTGCCGAGGTCTCGTTCGACGACTCCACCGAGTACGAAGGACGCCGCGACGGGATCGAGATGGACAACCGGATCGAGACCCGCCGGTTCCGCTACTACAGCTTCGACCTGGAACTGCAGTTCCGGGGCCCGCGCGGCATCCTGCGGGTCCAGGCCCCAGCCGGCCTCTACGGCATGCTCCCGGTGCAGAAGGAGCCCGACGCGACCGGCACGTACCACCTGGCCGACGGCCTGGAGGAGTCCCTGCCGGACATCTTCGGCGACACGGCGCCGGACGGAGCGGCGGTGGTCCGTCCCGCGGATTCCGGCGCATCGGCGCCCGCTCCGCAGGAGCAGCCGGCGGTGCCCCGCTCCGCGCTGTCGCTGTCGCTGTCGATCCAGCCCCGGTCGACCGACACGTACACCTTCGACGCGCCCGACGGCCTGCCCGCCGAGGCGCTGGAACAGGTGCAGGGCGTGCTGAGCAGCGCGGACCCGCGCCTGGTGGCCCAGGGTGAGGAGTTCGCCCACCGGCTCGGCGCCGAGGTGGCCGAGACCATCCGCTCCCGGTGGGCCGCCGAGGGACGGAACCCGGCCAACCTCCGGCTGGAGCTCCGCATGGGAAGCGCGCACCGCATGGCCGCGGCGGTGGTCCTGTCCCGCGTCGTCGCCAACGAGCTGGACCACCGCGTCTACGTCAGGGTCGACCGGATGAGCGCGATCGAGATCTGCCCTGCGGAGGCCACGGGCGCGTAGCCGGCGGCCGGGCGCGCACCGGGCTCACTGCGGGCTTCGGACCGGGCTCACCGCGACCTGCGGGCCCGGCTCACCCCAGCCTTCTGGCCGGGCTCAGCGCGACCTGCGGGCCCGGCTCACCCGGCCTGCGGCCCGGGCTCAGCGCGGCGAGCGCCCGGTCATGGACGACGGGCCTGCCGGCCCACATCCGGCACGACCGGCGGCGGCAGCGTGCTGACCCGCTCGTGCCAGTAGACCGCGGCCCGGGCGGTCTGCTTGACCACCACGTCCGGTTCCGGCGCGCAGGGCCAGAACTGCAGCAGGTAGCGGTCGATCACCGGCTCCCGGTCGCCGCGACGGTACGCCGCCGCCGCGCGGTCCATCCCGGAGGCCGAGTACCGGACCCGGTAGTCGGTGTCCGCCAGGCCCAGGTCCCAGGAGTTCCCGCCGCCCCACTCCACCAACGAGGCGTCACCCGCCGGACGGTAGGACGCCTCGACGATCTCCTCCCACCCCAGGTCCACGGCCGGCCGTTTGCGGTGCACTTCGACCCGGAAACCGACCCGGCCGTAGTACAGCCCGGTCGCCAGCCACATCACACCCGGCCAGGCCGCACCGCACAGCCCGTTGCGCTGGCCGCCGAACGCCTCGCTCACGTCGTCGAACTCGGACGCGTGCCGGCTCTCCACGTAGATCTGGCTGTAGGACACGTCGACTTCGTCGTCCAGCACCGTACGCACGTCGCTTCTCCCCTCCGTCGTGAGGGCCACCCGCTTTCCGGGCGGTCCCGCGGGACCCCGCGTCCGTCAGCCGCGGTCGGCGGCGATCATCTCGGCGGCGCGCTCGCCCACGACCATGGACGGGGCCATCGTGTTGGCGACCGTCACGTGGGGGAGGACCGAGGCGTCGGCGACCCGCAGGCCGTCGACGCCGTGCACCTTGAGGCGGCTGTCCACCACGGCGAGGCCGTCGCGTCCCATCCGGGCCGTGCCGCTCTGGTGCCAGAAGGTCTCGACGGAGCTGCGCACGAACTCCTCGCGGACAAACCTGGAGGACGTCGCGGGGGACACCTCCCGCTCGGCGAACGGGCGCAGCGCGGCCGAGTTGCCGATCTCCCGGGCCATGGTGACGGCGGACAGGGCGGACCGCAGGTCGTCGGGGTCGGCGAGGAAGTTCGTCTCGATACGCGGCCCGGCCAGCGGATCGGTGCTCGCCAGCCGCACCCGGCCGCGGCTGCCGGCGCGCGGGCGCATGGCCGCCATCAGGGTGAAACTCCGGTCCGGCAGCGGGAACCGGTCGGCGCTCTCGGCGGAGACCGAGGCGGTGGGGGAGAGGTACATGACGAACTCCGGCGCCCCCGGACGGGTGGCGTCGCTCCATACGCAGACCGCCTGACTGCGCGTGGGCAGGGGCATCGGCACGTCCTTGGCCTCCCACACGCAGCCGAGGCGCATGTGGTCGTCGAGGTTGCGGCCGACGCCCGGCAGGTGCTGGACGGTCGGGATGCCGAAGGGGCGCAGTTCGGCCTCGTCGCCGATCCCGGACCGCATGAGGACGGCCGGCGTGCCGATCGCGCCGAGGGAGAGGACCACCTCCTGCGACGTGTTCGCCCGCAGCGTCCTCCCGTCGTGGACGATCTCGACGCCTGCGGCGCGGCGGCCGGCGAGCAGGACGCGGGAGACGGTCGCGTGCGGCAGGACGGTCAGGTTCGGCCGGCCCACCAGGCCGGCGACGTAGGCGCGGAAGGGGGTCTGGCGCTGCCCCGCGTGGATGTTCTCCTCACGGACGGAGCAGCCGGTGTCCTTCTCCATCATGGCGCCGTTGGAACTGTCGAAGCGGGGGAACCCCGCGCTCTGGGCGCCGTCCAGGTAGGCGGTGAACAGCGGGTGCACGTCCTGCGCCGGCCGGACGCGCAGGGGACCGCCGCTGCCCCGGCGTTCGGGATCGGGCGCGCCCTGCCAGTCCTCGATCCTGCGGTACACCTCCAGCACGTGGGCGTAGTCCCAGCCCGGGTCGCCCGTCGCCTCGGCGAAGGAGTCCCAGTCGCTCCGGTGCCCGCGGGCCCACACGCCGGCGTTGACGGCCCCGCCGCCGCCCAGCCCGCGGCCCGTCGCGTAGGCCAGCCGGCGGTCGTCGAGGTGCGGGTTCGGCTCCGTGACATGGCCCCATGTCCGCTCGCCGCCGAGGTTGAGCGGCCACAGGTCCGGATCGCGCACGGTGTCGGCGTCGTCGTCGCCGCCGCTCTCCACGAGCAGCACGGTGACATCGGGGTCGGCCGCGAGTCTGCCGGCGACGACGGAACCCGCGGAGCCGGCGCCGCACACGATGTAGTCGAAGGTCTCGCCGTCGTCGATGCGGTCGGCGAGATCGAGCCGCCCCGGATGCGCTGCCGTCGCGGTGCCGTCGTGTGCGGGCTCGGTGCTCACGTCCATCGTCCCCTCGGGTCGTCGGGTCCTGCTCCGTCGAACGGACGCTCCGCCGCCGACGCCGTCCCCCGCCGCCTCGGGCGGGCTGCGGGCAGGCCGCCACCGCCCATGATGGTTCGGCCCCGGCGAACGGCCCGACCGCGGCGACCGCGGCTTTCCCGGGCGTACGGGCACCGGGGGAGCAAACGGGCAAGATCGAGGTCCGCCCCTGCCGCTGGGGTTCCGGCCGCAGCGCCGCCGGAGCGCCGCCGGAGCGCCGCCGCGCCACGCAGCGGCGGAGAGCGCCGTCGGGGCGCCGCGCCGGCCCGGCGGGCGCCGGGAGGCGGGAGGCGGGAGGCGGGAGCCGGGAGCCGGCTGCTTATAGTGAGGGCTCAGCACTGGACAAGCCACGTACGCAGGTCGGTCTCATGGGGGACGAAGTGCCGGACAAGCGGACCCGCCGCAGGGGCGAGGTGCTCGACCGCGCCCTGTTGTCGGCCGCCTGGGAGGAACTCCTGGAGAAGGGCTACGAGAATCTGAGCCTGGAGTCGGTGGCCGAACGCGCCGGGACCAGCCGGCCCGTGCTGGCCCGGCGCTGGAACGACCGCCGGGAGCTGGTGCTCGCCGCCATACGCCACTGGCTCGAACAGAACCGCCCGGCCCTGCCCGACACCGGGACCCTGCGCGGAGACCTGCTGGCGTACCTGGAGGAGAAGAGGGGCACGCGGAGCGAGATGGCGACCGTGTTCCAGACGCGTCTCGCGGCGTTCGCGAAGGAGTCGGGAACGTCCCCCCAGACGCTGATCACGCTCATGGCCGGCAATCTGGACGAGATCTGGGAGGCCGCCGTGGAACGCGGCGAGGTCGACCGTGAGTCGCTCACCCCGCGGATCCGTTCGCTGCCCTTCGATCTCTTCACCGTCGAGATCACCCGGACCATGGGGCCCGTCCCGTCCGCGACGCTGGAGGAGATCGTCGACACCATCATCCTGCCGCTGGCGACAGCAGGCCGGACGGGTCCTGGCGCCCGTCCGGCCGGGCGTGGATAGGGCCTTCGAGCGTCGAGAGCGGTCGGCCCGTTCCGCCGCGGCGGCAGGCGACGAGTTCGGCGGCGATCGCGACGGCGGTCTCCTCGGGCGTCCTGGCCCCCAGGTCGAGGCCGATGGGGGCGCGTAGCCGGGCACGCTGCCGGGCCGTCACACCCGCCTGCCGCAAACGCTCCAGCCGGGCGGCGTGGGTGGCCCGGGAGCCGAGAGCGCCGACGTACGCGAGGTCGCGCGTCAGCGCGTCCGCGAGCAGCGGGATGTCGAACTTCTCGTCATGGGTCAGCACGCACACCGCCGTACGGCGGTCGGTCGGCGTCGTCGCGAGATACCGGTGCGGCCAGGCGACGACGACCTCGTGGGCGTCCGGGAACCGGCTGGGCGTGGCGAAGGTGGCGCGCGCGTCGCACAGGGTCACGCGGTAGCCGAGAAAGCGTCCGACGCGGGTGACGGCCGCGGCGTAGTCCTGGGCTCCGAAGACGAGGAGGCGGGGCGGCGCCGTCCACGGCTCGTACAGCACCCGGACCTCGTCGCCCTCGCATGCCCCGTGAGGGCCGTACTCCCTGGTGTCCGTGCCGCCGCCGGCCAGCATGGCCCGCCCGTCCGCGGTCATCGTCGCGTCGAGCCCGGGATCGCCGGTTCCGCCGCGGACTGCGTCGTCGGACACGGCCACCGCGGCCCCGGCGAGCGGGCCGCTGAGCACCCGCGCGAGGGTGACCGGACGACCGGCCGCACTCGCCCGCAGGGCCCACGCGACCGGTTCCGTTGCGGAGACCGCCTGGACGAAGACCTCGATCGTCCCGCCGCAGGTGAGGCCGACCGCGAAGGCGTCGTCCTCGGTCCAGCCGAAGCGGGCCAGCCGAGGCGTGCCCGTGGCCAGGACCTCTTGTGCCAGGTCGTAGACCGCGGCCTCGACGCAGCCGCCCGAGACGCTGCCGACGACCCGGCCGTCCGCGTGGACGGCCATGGCGGCCCCCGGCATCCGCGGCGCACTGCCGTGCGCCGAGACGACGGTGGCCACCGCGTAAGCGGCTCCCTCTTCCTGCCAGCCGATCAGGTCCGTTGCGAGATCCCGCATGATGTCCTCCTCCGTGGCCGCACCGCTGGGGTTCCTCCCGTTCTCCCGCTTCCTCGCGGCGCCTCAGGAGATGAGCTTGTCCAGGGTGATGGGCAGGTCCCGGACGCGGATGCCGGTGGCGTTGTAGACGGCGTTGCCCACTGCCGCGGAGGACCCGACGGCGGTGAGTTCACCCGCGCCGCGGGAGCCGAACGCGCTGAAGACGGTGTCGGGGTGGTCCAGCCAGTGGGTGTCGATGGCCGGGATGTCGGCGTTCACCGGTACCAGGTAGTCGGCGAGGCTGCTGTGCGCGAGCCGTCCGCTGTCCTCGATGGCGTTGACCTCCAGGAGGGCGTTGCCGATGCCGAAGACGACGCCGCCGACGAGTTGGCTGCGCAGGGCCTTGGCGTTGACGACCCGGCCGACGTCGACGACGGTGGTGAAGCGGCTGACGCGGGGTTCGCCGGTGAACCGGTTGACGCGCACCTCGCAGAAGTGGGCGGCGAAGCTGTCCATGGCGTACCGGTTCGTCTCCGCCCCGGGAGCGGTGGTCGCGACGGCCTCGACCGCCGGGTCGCCGACGGCGCGCAGGAGCGGTGCGAAGCCGATGGAGCGGCCGCCGGCCTCCAGCCGGCCCTCTCGGTAGTGGACGTCGGCGCTGTTCTTGCCGTGGAAGGGCGACGCGGGGTCCTGCACGGCCAGGGCGATCAGCGCGGTGATCGCGTCGCGTGCCGCGGCCTGGACGGCGGGTACGGTGCTGCCCGTCACGATGGAACCGATCGCGGGTACGCCGGCGGGCAGCGCGGAGTCGCCCAGTTCGGCGGAGACGTTGGTCAGCGGAACGCCCAGGGCGTCGGCGGCGGCGATGGCCAGCATCGTCGTGGCGCCCGTTCCCAGGTCGGAGATGGCGGAGGCCACCGTCACCGTGCCGTCGTCGCACAAGCGCACCCGTGCCGACGCGGGAGCGCGCGTCGCGGTCAGCATCCCGCTCGCCATACCCATGCCCACCAGCCACTCTCCGTCGACGTGGGCACCGGGCACCGGGCTCCGGTCGGCCCAGCCGAAACGCTCCGCCCCGACGCGATAGCACTCGTCCAGGTGTTTGCTCGACCACGGCCTGCCCGTTTCCGGGGACGTGGTGGCGTAGTTGCGCATGCGCAGCGTCAGGGGGTCCACGCCGGTCCTGACGGCGAGTTCGTCCATCGCCGTCTCCAGCGCGAACGTCCCGGGTGTCGCCCAGGGCGCGCGCATCGACGAGACGGGCGGCAGGTCGAGGGTGACCTGCCGCTGGTCGAAGTGGAGGTTGGGCGTCTTGTACAGGCCGCGGGTGACCTCCGCCGGCAGGTTGGGGCAGTAGCCCACCACCGAGTCCTCGGAGTCGGTCTCGTGCCACACCGCGTTCAGGACGCCGTCGCGGGACGCTCCCAGCTTGACGGTCTGCAGCAGCGCGGGACGGTGCCCGTTCAGGACGAACACCTGCTCGCGGCTGGTCACCAGTTTGACCGGCCGTCCCAGGTCGCGGGCGGCGGCCGCGGTGACGAGCGCGTCGTTCCACACCTTGTACTTGCCGCCGAAGCCGCCACCGACGAAGGGACTCACCACATGGACCCGGTCGGATGCGACGCCCAGGCGCCCGGCCAGGGCAGCCGCGTACTGCTGCGGCCCCTGCGCGCCCACGTACACCGTCAGTCGGCCGTCGCGCCATTCCGCGATCGTGGCGTGCGGTTCCATCGCGCAGTGGTTCTGCGGATCCTGGTAGAAGGTGCTCTCCACGACGACCGCGCTGTCGCGCAGGGCGTCGTCGATGGAGGCGACGCCAGGGGCCAGCACGCTGTTCCGGCTCGGCGGGCCGGGGTAGCCGACGGCGTCGCTGGGCACGGTGCTGCCCGGCGCGGCAGCGGCCACCGATGTCCTGGGGCGCAGATCCTCGCGGTACCGGGTGCGGACCAGGACGGCCGCGTCACGGGCCTGTTCGAAGCTTTCGGCGACGACCAGCCCGATGATCTGACCCCGGAAGCGCACCGTGTCGTCCTGCAGGGGGACGTAGCGCTCGGCCGAATCACCCTGCCGCGCGTACAGCGTGAGCGGGTTGAAGGGCGTGTACACGGCGATCACGCCCGGCGCGGCCAGCGCCCGCGCGGTGTCCATGGAGCTGATGCTGCCCAGACCGATGGCGGACTGGACGAGGTAGCCGTACGCCGTGCCGTCGACGCGCTGGTCCGCCGCGTAACGAGCGGTGCCGGTCACTTTCGCCCGGCCGTCCACCCGGCTGATCTCGTGTCCTACCGGGGAGGTGGCGGTCATCGTGCGTCTCCCAGTTCGGTCAGCGCGCGCACCAGCGTGCGGCGCAGCAAGGGGATCTTGAAGGCGTTGTGGCGCAGCGGCCGGGCGCCGTCGGCGGCGTGCCCGGCCGCGGTCTCGTAGGTGGCCGCGGCCAGCGGCCGGCCGGCCAGGGCCTGTTCCACCTGGCGCAGGCGCCAGGGCCGGGTCCCGACGCCGCCCACCGCGACCCGGGCCTCGACGATCGTCCTGCCGCGCACGTCGAGCGCGACCGCGGCCGAGGCGAGCGCGAACTCGTACGACGCCCGGTCCCGGACCTTGACGTACGTGGAGTCGGCGGCCCACCGCAGCGCCGGCACCGTGATGCCGGTGACGAGTTCGCCGGGGCGCAGGGTGTTCTCCAGGTGCGGGGTCCGACCGGGCAGAAGGTAGAAGTCCGCCAGCGGCACGTCCCGGGCGCCGCCCGATCCGTAGAGGTGGACCACGGTGTCGAGGGCGATCAGGGCCACGGCCAGGTCGCCGGGGTGCGTGGCCACGCACGCGTCGCTGCCGCCGAGGACGGCGTGGGTGCGGTTCTGGCCGTCCAGCGCCGAACAGCCGCTTCCTGGTTCACGCTTGTTGCACGGGGTGCTCAGGTCCCGGAAGTAGCCGCACCGGGTCCTCTGCAGCAGGTTGCCCCCGATGCTGGCCATGTTCCGCAGCTGCGGGGAGGCGCTGAGCTCCAGCGCACGGCTGATGACCGGGTAGCGGGTGCGCACCAGCGGGTGGTCGGCCACGTCGCTCATCCGGTCGAGGGCGCCGATGTGCAGTCCTTGCCGGTCCAGGCGCACGCCGTGCAGCGGCAGCCGGTTGATGTCGACGACCCGGCTCGGCGTCATGACGTCCAGCTTCATCAGATCCACCAGGGTGGTGCCCCCGGCCAGATAGGCCGAGTCAGCGTCGGCCTTGTCGAGCGCGGAACGCAGCGACCGCGGCGCCGCGAAATCGTAGGCACGCATCAGCGCATCACCTTGCTGCCTGCTGTGACGGCGTCGACGATGAACGGGTACGCGCTGCAGCGGCAGATGTTGCCCGACATGTGCTCGCGGATCTCGTCGTCGGACGTCGCACGCCCCTCGTCCACCAGGGCCACGGCCGACATGATCTGCCCGGGCGTGCAGGCGCCGCACTGGAAGCCGTCATGATCGATGAACGCCTGCTGCATCGGGTGGAGTTCACCGCCGTCGGCCAGGCCCTCGATGGTCCGGACCTCGCTGCCGTCCGCGGCGGCGGCCAGGGTGAGGCAGGACAGCACCCGGCGGCCGTCCACGTGGACGGTGCAGGCGCCGCACTGTCCCCGGTCGCAGCCCTTCTTGGTGCCGGTGAGCTCCAGACGTTCCCGCAGCGTGTCCAGCAGCGTCCACCGCGGGTCCGCTCTCAGCCGTACCGGGCGGCCGTTCACGGTGAGGCGTACGTCGACCGGGTGTACTCCGGGAGCGGGCGTCGCCGGAGCAGCCGCGTCGGAGGCGGACGCCGCGCCCGGCGGAGCCGTCGACACGACGGCGGCGCCGACGACCACGGCGCTCGCCCTGCCGAGAAGGCCGCGGCGGGAGAACCCGTCGCCCGGCTCTTCGGATCGTTCGTGTTCGGTCATGAGGTCTCCAGTGGGTACGCGACCGCGGGCCGCGCAGGCACAAAGGCGGGAAATCCTGGGGTGCTCTCGTGCTCGGCGGGTGGCCCGGGCGGCCCGTGCGGGTGGCGCCGGCCGTCATGACGGGAGCCGGAGAGCGGGGTGGCGGACCTGGCGTGGGCCGACCATCCCTAAATAAGATGCGGGTGACTATCTTATGCGGCGTCGGGGGAGCGGTCAATCACGGCAGCACCAGCGGCATCGGACGCGCGCGGGCCGGGGCGGCTGGAAGGGCCGCCTGAGCTGCGACGTCGGATCCGGAACCCGGGCGTTCGCGCACTAGAATCCGCTCATGGGCAGATGGGAGCCGGACACCAGCGGCCGTTTGGAGCGAGCGGCCCTCGAGCTGTACCTCGAGAACGGCTTCGCCCGGACCACCGTCCCGCAGATCACCGCGCGGGCGGGCGTGACCACCCGCACCTTCTTCCGCCACTTCGTCGACAAGCGCGACGTGCTCTTCACCGGCCACGAGGAGCTGCGGGAGCGGGTCGCGAAGACCATCGCGGCGGCGCCGCCCGCGTGGTCCGCCGCCAGGACCGCCGCCTCGGGTCTCAACATCGCCGCCGCGGCGCTGCAGCTTCGGCAGGACGAGGCGAGGGACCGCCGGCGCCTGATCACGGTCACTCCGGAGCTGCGGGAACGCGAGCTGATCATGTTCGCGGCGGTCGCCGACACCATCGCCGAAGCGCTGAGCGCCCGCGGCGTCGAGGATCGCGCCGCACGCGTGACCGCCGAGGCCATGGTCGCCGCGTTCCGGGTCGCGTTCGAGCTCTGGGGCGACCAGCCGGAGCGGGAGCTGCCCCAAGTCGTCGACGAGGTCCTCGATTCGCTCAGGGAGACCCTGGGAGACTCCGGCAGCTGAGCGCCCCGGTCAGGTGCCGCTGTTCCCCCCGGGGGCCTCAAAGCCTCGTGCGGAGCCTGCGTGTCAGAGGCTCTGGCCGCCCGAAAGGTCGATGATCGCGCCGGTCGCCCACTGGAAGGCATCGGAGAGGATGGCGGGAACAGCGGCGGTGATGTCGTCGGAGGTGGCGATTCGGCCCTGGGCAATCGTGTGGGCGGCAAGCTGCTGCACCTCCGGCGAGCGCATGATGCCCCCGCCGAAGTCGGTCAGGACCGCCCCTCCCATGAGGGTGTTGACCCGGATGGACCGATCGGCCAGTTCGACGGCTTGGTAGCGGGTCAGGACCTCGATCGCCCCCTTGGTCGCGGCATAGGCGGACATCCCTGGAACGACCCCCCGTGTCAGAGCGGTCGACACGTTGAGGACACGGCCGCCCTCGTTGATCAGGGGCAGCAGCGCCTGGGTGAGGAAGAATGGCGCCTTGAGATTGATGCGGACCAGTTCGTCGAACTGGTCCGGGGTGGTCGTGGCGTACGGAGCGTAGGTGCCGATGCCCGCGTTGTTGACCAGGTAGTCGAAGGTCTCCACGCCGAAACTGCTCCGCAGCGTGCTCCGTACCGTGGTGACGAAGTCCGCGAACGTGTCGATGCGGGAAACGTCGAGTCGGCAGAAGACGAGGTCTGGTCCAGCGGCCTCGGCGGCCGCGCGCTCACTGGTGAGATAGGTGCCGACAACCGCGACGCCCGACTGCCCCAAGTGTTTCGCCATGCCCATGCCGAGTCCGCGTCCGGCGCCGGTGACCAGGGCGATCTTCCGGTCCACCATGAGAGTCCCTCCGTCGATGGGGTGGTCCTCCCCACGATGGAGGAAACATTCCGCCGGGACGGAAGGTTGTCCGCTGGACGGATAACTGCCAGGTCACAGCACGGAGAGCCGGCGTTCCAGTGCGACGGCGGCTCGGTGAACCGGCGCCGCGAACCTCTCCGCGGGCCGCAGCGCCGTGGTGGCGATCTGGAGCGACGCCCGCCGCCCACCGGGCAGGCCGACCGGCACGGCGTAGCAGGTCAACCCGTCGAGCACGTCCTGGTCGTCGATCGCGGCACCGAACGGCCGCCCCCGCGCCGCCGGCGGGGCGCCCGGAGTCAGGACCAGGGCGGCGGCGGTCGACGCGGGCATCCGCGCCCCACTGCGCGCGTCGATCGGCAGCGGCTCGCTGCCCGGAAGCATCTCCAGGGCCACGAAGGAGTCCTCCGAGGGCACGACCAGGGAGACCGCGGCGCCGGTCTCCTCCCGAAGACTCTGGATGACTCTCGACGCCGCCGCTCGTAGACCCGACAGCGGTTCCACCTGCTGCGCGAGGCCCAGCAGCGAGGCCGAAAGGGCCCAGTGACCGTCGGCCCACGTCACCACGCCGGAGTCGCGCAGTTGGCCGAGCAGCCGGTGCACGGTGGGACGAGGCAGCCCGGTCAGGTACGCCAGACGCGTCACCTGATGCTCCCGCCCGGCTTCGGGAAGAGCGCGCAATACGCGAAACGCGCCGTCGACGACGCTGCGCGGCTCCCTCTGCACAGCCGGACCCCTGCCCTTACCCACGAACACACCCGTAGACAAAGACGACTGTATATGCGGCTCCCGGGTCCGCCTGGCCGGGGCCGGGGCTCCCGCCCGCCCTGCCCGACTGAGATCCCCTCACCCGGGAGGGAGCGTCGCGGCAGCCGCCGTGGACCGGGAGCGGGCCGGCTTCGTCGGATCGGTGGTGAGGCGATCGCGAAGCTGCCGGACCAGGAGCAGCAGTCCGGGGCCGTCGACCGCGGCGCCGAAGAGGTAGGAGTCGGGGCGTACCAGCGCCGCGGCGTGCCGCTGGGCGCGCAGGTAGGGCAGATAGGCGCCGTCGGTGTCGGTCCAGCCGTCGGCCGGGCGGGAGCTGTCCGCCGCGTGGTAGAGCGGGACGACCGTCGCTCGCAGGTCGCGCAGCAGCTCGTGCTCGGCCGCGCCGAGGGCGCGGAGCGGCGCGTGACCGTCGGCGAGGAGGGTGAAGCCGTGGCCGGTGAGGTCGTCCAGCAGCGCGGTGCGGCCGGCGTGGGTGACCCGGTGCTGCGGGGTGAGCTGACCGGCGCCGGGCATCCGGGCGCCGTCCGGGTCCTGGTGCAGGATGCCCTCGCCCAGCCGCGGCGCCGGCATCGGCGGCAGCGCGCGGGCCGGGTCGGCGCCGGCCGCGGTCATCCGGGCGTCGCGGGCCGCGGCCTCCTCCTCGTCCAGTACGCAGATGACCCGGCCCAGCTCCATGGACATCGCGATGGCGTGCTGGAGGTGATCCATGCGTTCGCTCGTGTACGTGTCGAGCACGCTCGCGTCCGCGCGACCGCGCAGCACCAGGTCGAGTTTCCAGGAGAGGTTCGCCGCGTCGCGCAGGCCCGAGCACATGCCCTGGCCGGCGAACGGCGGCATCTGATGCGCGGCGTCGCCGGCCAGCAGCATGCGGCCGGCGTTCCACTGCTCCGCCCAGCGGGCCTGGAAGGTGTAGACGGCGTGACGCTCGATGGCGGTGTTGTCGGGGGTGCGGCCCCAGGGCTCCAGCAGCCGCCACGCCGTGTCGGCCGTGTCGAACTCCCGCGGTGTCTCGCCGGGCAGCAGCATGAACTCCCAGCGCCGCCGGCCGGGTCCGCCGGAGACGAGGGTGGTGGGCCGGGCGGGGTCGCACAGCTGCCAGTTCATCGGGGACCAGGTCGTCTTCTCCCGCGGGATGACGTCGACGATCAGCCAGTCGTAGAAGAACCCCAGGTCACGGATGCCGGTCCCGATGCGTTCGCGGACGAAGCTGTTCGCGCCGTCGGCGCCGACGACGTAGCGGGCCCGCAGCGTCCGGGTGCCGCCCTGCGGGGTGAGGGCGGCGACCAGGACCTCCTCACCGGTGTCGCTGACGTCGACGACCTCGTGCCCGCGCAGCACGGTGACGGTGGGCTGCGCGCCGACGGCTTCGGTGAGCACGGCCTCCAGCTGCGGCTGGGAGAAGAAGTTGGCCACCGGCCACCCGCTGGGGCCGGTGCCGGACCAGTCGATCCGCACCAGGGGGTCACCGTGGCGGTTGCGCCATTCGTAGTGGTCGGGGACCGGGTCGGTGACGGCGCGTACCGCGTCGCCCACGCCGGCGTTCTGCAGGATGCGGCCGGTCTCGTCGTCGAAGTGGACGGCGCGCGGCAGGTCGTAGGGGCGGGGCCAGCGTTCCAGGACGACCACGTCGTGTCCGGCGCGGCCGAGCTGCAGGGCCAGCAGCTGGCCGACCGGGCCGAAGCCGACGACGGCCACGTCGTGTCGCGCGGCGGGCAGGAGTCGGGGAGCCATCGGGTTCACCCGGCGTGGTGGCTGCCGGTCATGAGGGCGGCGAGGTCCTCGGGGTGCAGGAAGGACGGCGGGGGCGGCGGCCCCCACGAGAACAGGCCCTTGGCGCCTTCGAGGACCTCCGGGGTCCACAACTGGTCGTCGACGACGCAGTCCATGTCGGAGTAGTACTCGCTGAAGTTGCCGGCCGGGTCCTTGAGGTACCAGAAGAAGTTGGAGCCGGCGTGGTGCCGCCCCAGCCCCCACACATGGCGTTCGGGGTGGCCTTCCAGCATGGCGTACGCGCCGCGGCCGACCTCGTCGATGTCGTCGACCTGCCAGGAGGTGTGGTGCAGGAACGTCACCGGCGCGGCGAGCACCAGAATGTTGTGGTGGTCGGTGGAACAGCGCAGGAACGCGCCGTGGTCCTTGATGTAGTCGGAGGCCTTGAAGCCCAGGCCGTCGCGGAAGAACGCGGTCGTGGCGTCGAGATCGGTGGTGCCCACGACCGCGTGGCCCAGCTTGCGCGGGCTGACGGGCGTGTCGCGCAGGATGCCCGGGGCGCGCCCCTGCGCGCGGTCGACGCGCCCGGGGCCGTTGTAGGCGCCGGGCGGCGCCGGCTCCTGGACGAGCCGCGGCGCGATCTCCAGCACCGCGCGCACACCGGTGGGACCGTCGTGGGCGGTGACGGCGCCCGGAGTGCTCTCGGTGGGGATCTCCAGCCGGTGGAGCCGGTCGGCCGCCGCCGCCAGGTCGTCGGGGTGGTCGACGCCGACGCGGACCTCGATCAGGCGGCGGGTGGGCGCCCGTACGATCCGCAGTTGGCGGCCGCCGTCCCGGGTGGCGAACCACCCCTCGTCCTGGGGCGTGAGTCCGAACGCGCTGTAGTAGGCCGCGGTGGCGGCGACATCGGGCACCCCCATGGTGACCGAGGTGAGGCGGTGCAGTGCCATGACAGGACTCCTTCGTCCGTTCCGGACCGGCCGGGCGGTCAGGCGGTGAAGCGCTGGCGCAGTTCGCCGATGCCTTCGATGGTGCTGACCAGCTCGTCGCCGGGAGCCAGCCAGTGCTGCGGGTCGCGGCCCAGGCCCACGCCCGCCGGGGTGCCGGTGAAGACGACGTCACCGGGCAGCAGCGGAAGCACGGCGGACAGGCGCGACACCAGCCGGGGCACCGAGAAGATCAGCTCGCGGGTGCGGGCCTTCTGCACCTCCATCCCGTTGAGGGTGCAGCGCAGCTCCAGGTCGTCGGGGTCGGCGAACTCGTCCGGAGTCACCAGCCACGGGCCGACGGGAGCGAAGCCGGGATAGGACTTGCCCAGGCTGAACTGCGGCGCGGGGCCGGCGAGCTGGCTGACCCGCTCGGAGATGTCCTGGCCCACCGCCAGGCCGGCCACATGGTTCCAGGCGTCGCGTTCGGCGACGTGCCGGGCGCGCTCGCCGATCACGGCGACCAGCTCCACCTCCCAGTCGCAGTGGCCGCCCTGGGGGAGCGTGACCTCGGTGACCGGGCCGGTGATCGAGGTGACGAACTTGGTGAACACCGGCGGCAGGCCCTCCGGCGCCTCGAAGCCCGACTCCGCCGCGTGCTCGCGGTAGTTGAGACCGATCGCCAGCACCTGGCGGGGCGCCGGCGCCGGCGAGCCGAGGTCGCGGGGCGCGAAGGTCTCGCCGGCCGGCGGCGCCGAGGCCCGCTCGGCCGCCGCGGCCCAGGCCCGGAACTCGGCCCACCGCTCGTAGACGGCCTGCGGGTCGGGCCCGAACCGGCCGCCGCTGGCCCGCTCGACGTCGATCGCCTCGTTCCCGCGGATCAGGACGAGTCGGTCACGGAGGTTGGCGATACGCACGTGGGGCTCCCCGGGTTCTGGGCCGTCGGGCCGGATCGGCGGAGCGACGAGTGTCACTCGCCTAATTCAGCATGATGATTATTCTGATGTTGTGTCCAGGTCCGGCTGACGTCAAGCCCCTGGTGGCGTAAAGTGCATAATCAATTGCAGAAACGCCGCGGCGGCCTGCCCGCACGTCGCGGGCAAGCGGGCGCGGCGAGCCCTCGGGAGGGTCATGTGAGCTCCGCACCCAAGGACGCGTCGGGCCGTTCAGGGCGCGTCGGCGCGGGGACGACCCGGGCGGAGGCCGCGGCGCGCCACATCCTCGCCCTGGCGGAAGGCCGCGGCGCCGGGGTGCGGCTGGGCACGAAGGAGGAACTGCGCGCCCAGTGCGGCGTGTCGGTCGGGACGTTCAACGAGTCGCTGCGCCTCCTCCAGGCCCGCGGCGTGATCACCGTGCGGCCGGGTCCCGGCGGCGGCCTGTTCACCGCCGAGCAGTCCCCGATGGTCCGCCTCGGCAACTCCGTGCTGGCCCTGGACGCGCAGCAGACGGACGTGGCCGAGGCCGTCAGGATCCGCGACGCCCTGGACCCGCTGCTGATCGAGGACGCGCTCTGGCACGCCTCGCCGGCCGACATCGCCGATCTGCGCGAGAAGCTGGCCGACATGCGCCGGGCGGTGGAGACGGAGGACCCGGTGGCCTTCGTCCACGCGAACTGGCGGCTGCACGCGCGCATCGCGGCCATCAGCCCCAACCCGCTGCTGCGCTCGCTGTACAGCAGCCTGCTGGACCTGATCGAGAGCCACACGCTGGCCGTCCAGCCCTTCGGCGACCGGCCGCTGGGCGAGTACATCGCCGACCGCCACCGTCTGCACGGCGCTCTCGTCGACGCCCTTGACCGCCGGGACCGCGCCGAGGCGCTGCGCCTGGTCCACGCGCACAACACCAGCCCGGAGGCGGCGGACGCGCCGCCGGCGCGGCTTCCGGCGCAGCCGTGAGCCGGACGGCGCGGCCCGCCGCGTAGGCGCTCCGCGCACGACCGCCCCCCGGAACCCCGGGGGCGGACAGCCGCGGCTGTCGTCGCACCCGCCGGAACCGTCCGCGACCGGGCCCCGTCCGGCCGGGTCCCGTGTGGCCGGGTCCCGTGTGGCCGGGCCTCGCCCGGTCGGGGCGCGCGGTCGGGCCCCATCCAGCCGGACCCGCGCGTGGCCGGGCCTCACCCGGCCGGGGTGCACGCGGTCGGGGTGCACGCGGCGGGGCCCCACGTGGCCGGGCCCGACTCGGCCGGTCCTCGCCCGGCGGGGGTCCACCCCGGGCGGGTTCCGCTCAATGGCATTCCTGGCGACGGCACGCGCCCGGCCGCGCATGCTGTGGTCGCCGACCGGCAGCTCGCCGGCTGTTGCGGACGCCGACCAGTCGGCTCGGCCGCCGGACGGCCCCGAAGCGCCGCCCGCAGGGCGGTCGCCCCCACCGCGGCGCGCACCGCGCAGGGCGCCCCCTGCCGACACGTTCCGGGCGTCCTGTCCGCACCGCGAATGGATCGCCTTGAGCACCCAGACACGCACACCGCCCGGTCGCACCCCGGTGCTGATCGTCGGCGGCGGCCCGGTCGGCCTGTCCGCCGCGCTCGAACTGGCCTTCCACGGTGTGGCCAGCACCGTGGTCGAGACCCGGCCCGCCGTCTCGTGGCAACGCCCCCGGGCGAAGACGACGTCCGCGCGCACCATGGAACACTTCCGCCGGTGGGGAGTCGCCGACGCCCTGCGGGACCGGGCCCCGCTGGCACCCGCGTGGTCGGACCAGGTGGTCTTCTGCACCACGCTGCTCGGCCGCGAGGTCACCCGCTTCGACCGCTGCTTCGGGCTGGCCCTCCAGCACGACGACCTCGTCGCGGAAGCCGGCCAGCAGGTCCCGCAGCCCCTGGTGGAGTCGGTGCTGCGGGAAGCGGCCGAACGACATCCCGCCGTCACCCTGCGCCCGGCGACGACCGTCACCGCCCTGACGCAGGACGACACCGGTGTCGAGGCGGAGGTACAGGACGCCGACGGCCACGCGTGGACCGTCCGGGCGGACTACGCCCTCGGCTGCGACGGAGCACGCAGCATGGTGCGCGAGGTGATCGGCGCCGCTCTGCAGGGCAGCGACGACAGCCGGCCGAACTACAACGTCGTCTTCCGGGCGCCGGACCTGGACGCCCGCACGGCGCACGGGAACGCCGTCCAGTACTGGGTGCTCGACCCCGCGCGGCCAGGGGTCCTCGGGCGGCTCGACCTCGCGGACCTGTGGTGGGGCATCGCCGTGGGCGTGGACGCCGACGAGGGAGCCGCCGACCCCCTCTCCCTGGTCCGCGGCCTCATCGGCGATCCGCGGGGAGAGGTGCCGGTGGAGATCCTCGCCGGCGATCCGTGGCGGGCCAGGATGCAGCTGGCCGACCGGTTCGGCGCCGGGCGGGTGTTCCTGGCCGGCGACGCCGCGCACCTCAACCCGCCGTGGGGCGGCCACGGCTACAACACCGGGATCGGCGACGCGGTCAACATCGGCTGGAAGCTCGCCGCCGTGCTGAACGGCTGGGCGCCGCCCGCGCTCCTGGACAGCTACGAGAGCGAGCGGCGCCCGGTGGCGGCCGCCACCATCGCCGCGGCGACCGCGAACATGACGACTCTCGCCGCCGAGTTGGCCGATCCACGCCTGACGGGCACCGACGAGGAGTTCGCCGAGGCGCTGCCCGCGGTCCGCGACGCGGTGCTCCGGACCAAGGACGCCGAGTTCCACAGCCTCCCCCTGGTCCTGGGCACCGCCTATCCGCGCTCTCCCATCGTCGTCCCCGACCGGGACGGGACGGCCGTGTCCGGTGCCGACGCCGCAGCGGGCACGGGCGTCCGGACCGGCACGGCGGCCGCCGGCGGCGAGGGGTACGTACCGGTCACCGCGGCCGGTCACCGCCTTCCGCACCGCTGGCTGTCGCCGACCGAGTCCCTGTACGACCGCCTGGGCCCCGAGTACACCCTGCTGGGCGACCAGGAACGGCCCGCGGCACGACGCCTGCGCGATGCGGCCCTGAGCCGGGGAGTCCCGTTGCGCTGCGTCGAGGACCCCGGCGCCGGGGAACCGCCGGACGGCCGGCTGGTGCTGGTCAGGCCCGACCAGCACATCGCGTGGTGCGGCACCGAGCCCGGCGACCCCGACGCGCTGTGGGACCGGGTGCTGGGCCACCAGGATCAGGGCCACCAGGTTGAGGGCCACCGGGTCCAGGGCCGCGCACCAGCCCTCCGCCCCTCCGCCCCGCCGGCGGAGCGGACGTCCGCGTCCAGGGACTGACCAAGCGCTTCGGGGGCGTCACCGCCGTCGACGACGTCAGCTTCAGCATCGCCGCCGGTGAGGCCGTCGCCGTGATCGGACCCAACGGCGCGGGCAAGAGCAGCCTCCTCAAACTCCTGTCGGGGGTGTACCGGCCGGACGAGGGGACCGTCCTGGTCGGCGGCACCGCCGTGGAGACGCTGCCGGTCCACGCGATCGCCCGGCACGGCATCGGGCTCGCCCACCAGATCCCGCGGCCCTTCAGGGGGCTCACCGTCCGCGAGAACGTCGAGATCGGCGCCATGGCCCGGCGCGGCGGACGGCGCGCCGGACACCGGGACCCGTACGTCGACGAGGTGCTGGAGACCTGCGGCCTGGCCGGCAAGGCGGACCTGCCGGCCGCGTCCCTGCGGCTGCTGGATCTCAAGCGGCTCGAACTGGCCAGGGCGCTGTCGGTGGACCCGGCGCTGATCCTGCTCGACGAGGTGGCCGCCGGCCTCAACGGTCGCGAACTGGAGGACGTCATCGCGCTCATCCGCGCCATCCACGGCCAGGGCCGTTCGCTGATGCTCGTCGAACATGTCGAGGGCGTGGTCGCCTCACTGGTCGACCGGGTGCTGGTCATCGACTGGGGCAAGCTCATCGCCGACGGCACCCCCGCGCAGATCGCCGCCGACCCCAGGGTGCGGGAGGTCTACCTCGGCGCCGGCCGTCCGGCACGGCCCGCCGCGCCCGAGGCCCCCCGCCGTCCCGCCGCCGACGCCGCGCCCCTGTTGCGGGCCTCGGCGCTGACCACCGCCTACGGCGACATCACCGCGCTGCGGGAGGTGAGCGTCGACGTCGCCGAGGGCGAGATCGTCGCCGTGCTCGGCGCGAACGGGGCCGGCAAGTCGACCCTGGCCGGCACCCTGTCGGGCCTGCTGCGCCCGGCGTCGGGACAGGTCCTCCTCGACGGTCGCGACATCACCGGGCACCGGCCGCACACGAGGAACCGCGAGGGCATCGCCCACTGCCCGGAAGGGCGCAGGATCTTCAAGGACCTGACGGTACGGGAGAATCTCGCGCTGCCGGCCGGGCCGCGCCTGCGCGGACCGGAACTCCGCCGCCGCATGGCCGACGTGCACGCGGTCTTCCCCGTGCTCGCCGACTTCGCCGACCGCCGCGCCGGCGGCCTCTCCGGCGGACAGCAGCAGATGCTCGCCATCGGCCGTGCCCTGATGTCCCGCCCCCGACTGCTGATCTGCGACGAGATCTCGCTCGGGCTGGCGCCCGTGGCCGTCGACGCGCTGTACGAGGCGTTGTCGACGATCCGTCAGACAGGTGTCGCCGTCCTGCTGGTCGAGCAGAACGTGCACCGCGCGCTGACCGTGGCGGACCGCGTCTACGTCCTGGAGCGCGGCCGCGTCAGTTACAGCGGTCCCCCCGGACCGCTCGCCGACCCCGACGTCCTCAACGCCTTCTACTTCGGCGCCGGCACGCAATCCGCTCTGCCCTCCCGGGGCTGAGCCGCCCCCGAAAGGACCGTGTTCCCATGAGCCGCACCACCGCACTCCGCCGGGCCGCCGCGATCGGCGCCCTCGCACCGCTGCTCCTGCTGTCCGCCTGCGGCGGCACGGCCAAGGGCGGCGCCGCATCCTCGGGGAAGGACCTCGTGCTGGGGGCGAGCCTGTCGCTGACCGGCGCGCTCGGCCAGTTCGGCGTGGACCTGCAGGCCGGCTACAGACAGCGGGTCTCGCAGATCAACGCCGCTGGCGGCCTGGACGTCGGCGGCACCAGACGTCACGTCAAGCTGACCGTCCTGGACAACCGCAGCGACCCCAACACCGCCACGCAGCAGGTCCGCGAGCTGGTGCTGAAGGACGGCGCGAGCGCCCTGCTCGGCGCCTGCACCCCGCCCATCACCGTGCCCCAGGCCCTCGCCGCGGACCGCCAGAAGGTGCCCTACGTCACCTCCTGCACCCCGGTGCGGGCGTTCCAGGCCGGCAACAAGGCCGGGTGGAGGTACGCGTGGGACCTGTTCTTCGACGAGGGGGACCAGGCCCGCGCCGTCGCCGAGGGCCTGGCCGAGGTCGGCGCGAACAAGAAGGTCGCGCTGTTCACCGACACCGAGCCGGACGGCGTCGCCGAGCGCCCGCTGTACAAGCAGCAGGCCGCGGCCAAGGGCCTGACCGTCGTCGGGGACTACACCTTCCCCGTCGGCACCACCGACTTCGCGTCGTTCATCGATGACGCGAAGCGCAAGGGCGCCCAACTCGTCGTCGCCCAGATGGTTCCCCCGGACGGCATCGCCCTGTGGAAGCAGATGAAGGCGCTCGACTACAAGCCCACCGCCGCGTTCGCCGCCAAGGCGGCCTCCGGCAAGAGCTGGCCCCAGGCCCTGGGACCCCTGGCGGAGGGGACGCTGTCCGACGAGTTCTGGTCGCCCGCCACGGGCGCGGCCGACAGCGCCGCACTGGCGAACACCCTGGGCAAGGCGTTCCCCGGGAACCTGCCCGACGAGAACATCGCCGTGCTGGGATACACCGTGGCGGGCGTCGTCGCCGACGCGTTCCGCAAGGCCGCGAGCACCGACGCCGACCAGGTCAACGCCGCACTGCGGCAGACCGACGCGGACTATCCGCTGGGTCGGATCTCCTTCGGCCGCGGCCACACGTCCGTCACGCCGTACCTGCTGACCCAGTGGCAGCACGGCGACGTCGCCGTGGTGGCGCCGGCCGCCCCCGGAGTCGTCCTCCAGGCGCCCGCCCAGGGGCTGCGATGAACGCCGACACCGTGGTCAACGGGCTGCTGCTGGGCGGCCTGTACGCCCTGGTGGCGCTCGGACTGTCGATCGTCTTCGGAGTCCTGCGCCTGATCAACCTGGCCCACGGCGAGCTGCTGGTGGCCGGGGCCTACCTGGCGTACCTCGCCGGCGAGCACCTCGGCCTGGGACCGTTCGCGGCGCTCCCGCTGGTGGTGGCGGTGACCGCGGCCCTCGCCTACCTCCTCCAGCGCTTCCTGCTCACCGGGCTGCTCGTCCGCAGCGCCGACGGCGCCCTGGTGGCGACGTTCGGACTGTCCCTCCTGGCCCAGGGGGCCTTCGCGCAGGGCTTCGACTCGACGCCGAAGGCACTGTCCAGCTCCCTGTCGACCTCCGGTCTGACGCTGGCCGGAGTCCACACCCGTACCGCCTATCTCGTGGCCTTCGCCGCCGCGGCCGTCCTGTGCGCGGCCGCTCACCTGCTGCTCAACCGCACCCGGCTCGGCACCACCGTCCGCGCCGCGGCCGCCGACCCCACGACCTCGGGACTGATGGGCATCGACATCCGGCAGGTCTACGCCGTCACCTTCGCACTCGGCGCCGCCGTCACCGCCGTGGGCGGCGTGCTGCTCGGCGTCACCTACAGCTTCACCCCCACCACCGGCACCTCGTACCTCCTGATCGGCATCGCCGTCGTCGTCCTCGGCGGGGTCGGCAGCGTGGCCGGCACCTTCGCGGGCGCGCTCCTCCTCGGGCTGGTCCAGTCGCTGGCCGCCGCGCAGTTCGGCGGCGGATACCGCGACCTGTCCGTCTACCTGCTGTTCTTCGTCGTCCTCGCGCTCCGGCCGCAGGGGCTGCTGGCCCGGAGGGCGGCGTCATGAACCGTATGTGGCCCGGCGCCGTCGCGCCGGCCCTGCTGGCGGTCGTCGGGTCGCAGGCCACCTCGCAGTTCACCCCGTACCAACTCGACACCGCCACCACGCTGCTGGCCTTCCTCAGCCTCGCCCAGAGCTGGAACATCCTGGCCGGCTACGGCGGCCTGGTCTCGCTCGGGGTCAGCGCGTTCGCGGGCACCGGCGCGTACTGCGCCGGGCTCCTCGAAATCCATGCCGGCGTCGGCTACGTGCCCGCCGTCGCCGCCGCCGCGCTCGGCGGCGCGGTCCTGGCGGGGCTGCTCGCCGTGCCCCTGCTGCGCCTGCGCGGCGACTACTTCTCCATCGGCACCCTCGCCGCCGCGCTCGCCCTGCAGGCGTGGGTGGTGAACTGGTCGTACGCCGGGGGGTCCACGGGTCTGAACCTGCCGGCGGCCGGCGTCCCCGGGCCGGTGGAGGTGTTCCAGCTGGCCTGTTTCGTGGGCGCCGCCGCGATGATCACCACCCACCTCGTCGCACGTTCCGGTTACGGCATGCGGCTGAAGGCCGTCCGCGACGACGAACCGGCGGCCGCGGCCCTCGGGGTGTCGGTGTTCCGGCACCGGCTGGGTGCGCTGACGGTGAGCGGCGCCCTCAGCGGACTGACCGGGGCGCTCCTCGCCCTCCAGCAGCTCAGTTTCGAGCCCGGCGGCATGCTCGGACTCAACTGGACCGTCAACGCGCTGCTCATGACGGTGGTCGGCGGCATCGGCACGGTCGTCGGCCCGGCGGTGGGGGCGGTCGTCGTGTACTACCTGCTCACCAAGCAACTGGAGAGCTACCAGACGGCGGGGATCATCGTGGAGGGCGTCCTGCTGGTCCTCATCGTCCGCTTCGCGCCCCAGGGCCTGTGGCCGCTGCTCACCAGGGGGCTCGCCCGGGTGCGGAGCCGGCGCGCGGCGCCGCTCCGCGCCCCGGAACCGCCGGCCCGAGGTCAGTTCGAGGGCGGGTAGTCCCCGGCGGCGAGATCCTCGATCAGGCTCGGGTGAGTGGGCTGCCAGCCGAACTTCTCGCGGGTCAGCTCGCTGGAGGCCGGCTGGTCGAGGGCGAAGACGGCGCCGGCCGGGCCGAAGTGCCCGGCCGGCACCGGCTCGGCGGGCAGGCCGAGCACACCGCCGATGGTCTCGGCGAGCGTGCGCATGGGGTCGCCCTCGTCGGCGACCGCGTGCACCGAGGTGCCCGGCTCGGCCTGTTCCAGGGCCAGCCGGAACAGCCGGACCGCGTCGAGGTGGTGCACCGCGGGCCAGCGCTGGCTCCCGTCGCCGACGTAACCGGAGACCCCGGTGCGCCGCGCCGCCGCGATGAGCGCCCCGGCCAGGCCGTACTTGCGGCCGCGGGAGTGCACCGACCGGGGGAGGCGCACGACGACCGACCGCACTCCCTGATCGGCCAGATCGAGGACGTACCGGGCGGTCCGCCCGCGCCGTCCCAGGGGAGTGGCGGCCATCGGGTCGTCGGCGACCGGCGAGTCCTGCTCGGTGGCGAGCCTGCCGGGCACGATCGGCGTGCCGGACGCGATCACCAGCGCTTTGCCGCTCCCCTTCAGCGCCGTGCCGAACGTCTCGACGGCCCGGGCTTCGTCGTCCACCGATCGCGCGAGGTCCGGGCCGTGGTTGAAGGCCACATGGATGACGGCGTCCGCTGCCGCGGCGCCGGTGCGCAGGACGTCCGGGTCGGTCATCTCACCGGACAGCACGCTGCCGCCGGCCGCGCGCACGATGCGCGCGGAGGCGTCGGAACGGGCCAGTCCCAGCACGTCGTGACCCGCGGCGAGCAGTTCGGGCACGAGCAGGGAGCCGATCCCGCCGCTGGCCCCTGTGACGAACACCTTCATGGCGTACCTCCGTGATAGCAGTGACTGCTATCAACGTAGCATGCGATAGCAGCGACTGCCATCACGCTAGAATCGTGACCATGGGGCGATGGGAACCTGATCCGCGCGGCCGGCTGGCCAAGGCCGCGGTGGAGCTCTTCGTCGCCCAGGGATTCGACCGGACCACCGGGGCGCAGATCGCGGCCCGGGCCGGCATGCACGAGCGGTCCTTCTTCCGGCTGTTCCCGGACAAGCGCGACGTCTTCTTCCACTCCATGGAGACGATGCGGCGCGAGGCCGTCGCCGTCATCGCGGGCGCTCCCGAGGGGACGTCTCCCATCGACGCCGTCGTCGCGGCCTTCGCGCAGCGCTGTGAGGCCGTCCAGCGCAACCGGCGCGCCGCGATCGTCCGGAAGGACCTCCTCGCGGCCAATCCCGAACTGCGCGAGCGCGACCTGACCAAGCACACCGAGCTCGCCGCCGCGATGGCCGCGGCCCTGCGTGAACGCGGCGCCGCGGAGCAGGCCGCGACCCTGGCGGCCGAGACGGCCATGTGGGTGTTCCGCGGCGCGCTCGCCCGGTGGTACGCCGATCCGGAGCACCAGGATCTGCCGACGCTCTTCCGCGACGACCTGGACGCGTTGTCGTCGGTGCTCGCCGACCGGTCGGGCGACCGCGCGAGCGACCACGCGTCGCCGACGCGCTCGCGGCCGTAGGACGTCGCGCCGCCGAGCCCGAAGGACGACGCGCGCTCAGGCTCTCGCCGAAGGAGCGTTGCACAGGCCGCGGACGGCGGTGCGCGCTCAGGCCTCGCGGCGCGCGCCCGCGCTCAGCTCGCGCGAGACGGCGTGGGCGATGGCCACCACGGCCGGTTCGATCCCGCGCGGGTTGAGGGACCCGTCCGCCGCGACGACCGACAGCGCCGCCACCACCTCGCCGCCCTGGCGGATCGGGGCGGCCACGGACCAGGCCGGCTCCGGCAGGACCCGGCGCAGGTGGGCCACTCCGGCGGTCAGCACGCCGTCCAGGCGGCGGCGCAGCATCCGCGCCGCCAGCGGGCGCCCCTGGTCGTCGGTGAGCGGGACGCGCAGATAGGCGTCGCGGAACTCGGCCGGCGCGTGCGCCAGCAGCACCAGGCCGATGCCGGTGAGATGCAGCGGCAGCCGGCCTCCCACCCGGTAGTCGACCTTGCCCGCGTGGGGCGCGGACAGGCGTTCGGTCAGGACCACTTCGCCGCCGTCGCGCACGCCGAGCAGGACGTGCTGGCTGGTGGCCCGGTGCAGGTCCTCCATGAACGGCAGCGCGGTGCGGCGCAGTCCGTGGCCGCGGGGCGCGAGCGCGGCGCGCTCCAGCAGCCGCAGCCCGATCGTGTAGGCGCCGTCCGCGCCGCGTTCGAGCGCCCCGAGCCGCACCAGGCTCTGGGCCAGCCGGCTCGTGGTGCTCAGCGGCAGACCGGCGGCCTTGCTCAGCCGGGTCAGCGTCAGCGCGGGCTCGTCGTCCGAGAACGACTCCAGCAACCGGAACGCCTTGTCCAGCACGGGTTCTCCGACCGGCGGCCGGTGCCCCCGGCCGCGCGCGGCGGGCGGCCTGGCCGCCGGTCCTGGCATGGGCACCTCTTCCACTCAATGAAAGTAGCAGACGACTCGACGCCGGCCGCGTCGTACGCGGTGTCAGGCCGTCGCCACACCCGCGGAGCGGTCCGCCGTCATCACGCGGTAGGCGTTGACGCCGCAGGCGCCGTGGACGCCGCCGCCGGGGTGGGTGGACGAGCCGCAGAAGTACAGGCCGCGGGCGTGGCCCCGGTACTGGCCGTCGCCCTCGCGCAGGCTCATCGTGCGGTTGACCTCCCGCGACAGCGAGATGTGCTGGGCCAGGACGCTGTCCTCGACGCCCGGCGCGTACTGCTTCCACATGCGGGTGAAGGCGGCCGGGTAGGAGCGGCCGACGCCGGAGAGGTAGGCGTCGTCGAGCCCGTCGGGGAACGCGCAGTCGGCCCCGGCGACGTGGTGCCCGGCCGGCGCCTGGCCGGGGTCCCACAGGGTGTTCACGCGCACCGGGCCGCAGGGCGCCGGCAGTTCTCCGGACCGCAGCCCCCTGAAGTGGTCGAGCACCTCGCCCGTGTTGTCCAGCCCGACGAAGGTCTGGGCGCAGGCGTCGATGTCGGCGTCGTGCGCGCCGCTGGCGTACCGGGGCGGCTGCGTCAGGCACGCCGCGTAGCTGCCGATCAGACCGGCGTTCGCCTTCTCGAAGCGGGCCAGGGCCGTGCGTTCGGCGGCGGACAGGTCGGCGGGCTCCATCAGCTCGCGGAGGTGGACGTCGTAGCCGATGCTCGACGCGACCATCGGCGCGCGCAGGAGGCTCCCGTCGCGCAGCCGGACGCCGCGGACGGCCCCCCGCTCCACCACGACGCGCGCCACCTCGGCGTCGAGCCGGATCTCGGCCCCGGCCGCCGCCGCGGCGCGCGCGAGGGCGTCCGGGACCGCGCCCATCCCCCCGAGCGGCAGTTCCCGCCGGCCGAGCAGCCAGAAGACGTAGCCGAGGACGCCGACGTCCCCACCGGGTTCTTCGAGGTCTCCGGAGAACTCCGCGAAGAGGAGGTAGAACAGCGTGCGTACGGCGTCGGCCTCGAACAGTTCGTCGATGAGCGCCCGGGCCGACCGCGAGCCGAGGAGCTTCGGGTCGACGACGCCGTCGAAGGCCCGCGCGACCTCGGCGAGGTCGCCGGCGAAGGACTCCGCCCGGGGCGAGGAGAAGAACAGCGCGGACAGCGCGGGGGTGAGCTGGTCGGCGATCTTCTTGCACCGCGCGTACGTCCTGGCGTCGCGCACCGAATGCCGCGCGAGCGATCGGCGGGTCCTGTCCTGGTGGTCCCGGCGGTGGAGGACCACGGGCGGCCCGCCGTCGCGGAAGGCCAGACCGTGCTGTGCGACCGGCCTGACCGCGCGGGCGGCGACGACCCGCGAGGCCGGGTCGGGCTGCAGGGCGTGCAGGTCCCGGTACGACAGGTAGTTCGCATGCGGGTGCACCAGGAACCCCGGCAGCAGCGGCTCGTGGGTGACCGCCTGTCCGCCGGCCCGGCCGCTCCGGTCGAGGATCAGCGTCCGCAGTCCCGACGCGGCCAGGTTCAGCCCCGCGGACAGGCCGTTGACGCCTGCGCCGATGACGATGACGTCGTACATGGTGCGCCTTTCCCGCCGGTCCTGCTCAGGCGTGCTTCTCCCGCGACCGGCGCCTCGGGCCGATGTAGCTGCGCATGATCGCGTCGATCTTCGGTCGTGTCGTCCGCGAGTATGCCGTCTGCGGGTAGAGATAGATGAAGCCGTGGCCCTGTTGCGGTCCCTCGATGAGGTGGACCTTGACGCCCGCGTCGCGCATGCGGTCCACGTACGCCATGGTCTCGTCGTGCAGGATCTCCCATTCGCCGACCCACACCAGGGCCGGGGGCGCGCCCTTGAGCGTCGGGGCGAGGATGGGCGAGGCCCTCCAGTCGTACGAGGCTTCCCGCGAGGGCAGGTAGTTCTGGCTGACGAAGTCGGCGTCGTCCAGGCGCAGCCCGTAGCCCGAGCCGAACTCCAGGTGCGAGCGGTAGTTGTTGCGCATGTCGCAGGCCGGCGACCACAGGAACTGGATGGCCGGCGTCACCTCACCGGCGTCGCGGGCCATGAGGGAGATGACCGTTCCGATGTTGCCGCCCGCGCAGCCGCCGCCGACGCCGATGCGGGTGGGGTCGAGGCCCAGGCTACGGCCGTGCCGTCCGAGGTACGTCAGCGCCGCGTAGCAGTCCTCGATGGCGGCGGGGAACTTGTGCTCGGGCGCGATGCGGTAGTCCGGCCGGACGACCGCGCAGCCCCAGTCCAGGACGTGCTGGCCCTCTTCGGCGTCGTGGTACTCCATGCCGTTGCCGAAGTTCCAGCCGCCGCCGTGGGTGCTGAGATAGACCCCGACCGGCTCGCGGACGCCCTCCGGCATCCAGATCCGCGTCGGGATGGGCCCGGCCGGCCCCGGAATCTCGATGTTGCGAGCCGTCACACCGGGCGGGACGACCGCGTTGGCCGGAGTCTGGCCGCTCTTGCGGATCGCGTCGATGCCGATCTCGCGGATCGACGGGCCCGCGGCCACCTGGTCGTAGATGGCGCGCATCTCGGGGTCGACCTCCGTCATGCGCTGCGTGCGCAGGGCGTCGTAGTCCACCGCGACCGGGATCCCGGGCAGGCACAGCAGGGACTCGTCCCCGCTCGCGGCCGGAGTCGCGGCCGGGGCGGACGCGGGGGCGGTGCCGCTCCCCTCGGCCCGGGCCAGCCCCGCGGTGCCGGCCAGCAGTCCGGCCGCTCCGGCGCTCATGCCCAGGAAGGTGCGCCGACTGGTGCGGGACGCGGGTTCTCCACTCGTTCGCTTCATTCGGTGTCTCCACATGACGCGTTGATGGACGCCCGGGCGCCGCGGAGGGCAGATGGGGCGGCGCCGCAGCCGCCAGGCCGATGGGGGAAAGCCTGAGACCTCGTTATCGATAGGTCAAGCATTTTTCGAAATTGATGCGGCAAGCCGAAGATGGTTGACTGCCCCCATGAGTCGCAGCGGTGCACCCACGCGGGCCGCCCGTGTCCATGCCGAGTTGCGGGCCGACATCCTGGCCGGACGGCTGACTCCGGGGGCGCGCCTGCCGTTCGCGGAGCTGTCGGCGCGCTACGGCATGAGCATGGGGGTCATCCGCGAGGCCCTCACCCGGCTCACGGCCGAGGGGCTGGTCGAGTCGGAGCCGCAGTACGGTTTCCGCGTGACGCCGGTGTCGGTCGAGGATCTCCGGCACCTCACCGAGGCGCGGCTCGCGATCGAGACGCTCGTGCTGCGCCAGGCGTTCGCCCAGGGCGGTGTGGCCTGGGAGTCGTCCGTGCTCGCGGCCCACCACCGGCTCGAACGCACCCCGCAGATGACCGGCGACGATCCGGCCCGCCTCGCCGACGAGTGGGTCGCGGCGCACAACGCCTACCACCTGGCCCTGCTCTCCGGTTGCCCCAATCCGCGACTGCTCGCGATGGCCGCCTCGCTGCGGGACTCCGCCGAGCTGTACCGCCGGTGGTCGGTCCCGCTGGGGCGCGAGCACCGGGACATCGCCGGTGAGCACCACGCGCTGCTCGACGCCGTCCTGGCGCAGGACGCGGACGCCGCCGCCGCGCTGCTGGCCGCGCACATCCAGCACACCACCGACGTGCTGCTGGAACGTTCCGCCGCGGAGATCGACGCGGCGGGTCTCTGAGCGCGGAAGGCCCCGAGCGCCGGACGCCGCCGGCTGCCCCAGGTGTCGTGGCTCCAGCCCGCCTCGGGGCTCCACCGCCAGTGCCGCAGGCGGCCCGCGCCGTCCATGAACCAGAGCTGACGCGATCGCTGACGGCGCGGATCTCCGCTTGCAAAACGGAGCAATGCTCCGTACGGTGAATCGGAGCAGCGCTCCATATTTGTCATCCTCTCAGACGCCGCGCGCTTTCCGACGCCCGACGTCCCCTGAAAGGCGCCATCCCATGACCAGCACCACACCTGCCGGCGGCGGCGATTTGTGACCGGCCACCGCGCCCCGGCCCGCGGGCCCAGTTTCGGCATCATGACCGCCCCCGCGCAGGTCGGGTACGACGACGTCCTCCGGGTCTGGCGCGAGGCGGACGGCATCCCGCAGATCGCACACGCCTGGCTGTTCGACCACCTCATGCCGCTCGGCGGCGACCCGAACGGTCCCACCTTCGAGGGCTGGACGCTGCTGTCCGCCCTCGCCGCCCGCACCGAGCGGCTGCGGCTCGGGGTGATGGTCACCAGCAACAGATTCCGCCCACCGGCTCTGCTGGCCAAGATCGCCGCCACCGTCGACGTCGTCTCCGGCGGCAGACTCGAATTCGGGATCGGTGTCGGCTCGCGGCCCGACGTGCCGCACGCGCGACGTGAGTACGCGGCTCACGGCCTTCCGTTCCACGACAGCGCCCACGCGGTGGAGAGCCTCGCCGAAGCGTGCACGATCATCCGCCGACTGTGGACCGAGACCGCGCCGTTCGACTTCCACGGCGACCACCACCGCCTGACGGGGGCGTACGGCAGTCCCAAGCCCGTCCAGCGGCCCCGCCCGCCGATCCTCGTCGGCGGGCAGGCCACCGCGACACTGCGCGTGGCGGCCGAGCACGCCGACCGGTGGAACATGCCCGGCGGCAGCATCGACAAGGCGATCGAACGCAGCGCCGTCCTGGACCGGCTGTGCGAGGAGATCGGCCGCGACCCGGCCGAGATCACCCGGTCCATCGTCCTGCCCGTCTCCTACGACCGTCCCCAGGACACCCGCAACACCGTCCGCGCGGCGCTCGACGGCGGGTTCAGCCACATCGTCCTCGGGCTCCACGCGCCCTATCCGCCCGCGGTCGCCCGCTGGGCCGCCGACGCCGTCATCATCCCGCTCTTCGACACGATCACCTTCCCCTGAGACCGAGGAACCACCGATGCCCACGCACCCGCCGCTCGACCCGGAACTCGCCGCAGCGCTGGCGGTCGTCCACCAGTACGTGTCGCCGACCGTCACCGCCGACGACATCGAGGGCCTGCGGGCCAACCCCATGTTCGCGGTCCCGGACGAGGCCCTCACGCGCGACGGAACCGTCCAGGTGCGGAACCTGTCCGTGCCCGGCCCGCCCGGTGCCCCCGAGATCGCGCTGCTCGTCCTCACGCCGGTGGGCACGGCGCCGGGCGCGCCCGTCTTCTACTACATGCACGGCGGCGGCATGATCATCGGCGACCACCGCACCGGGGTGACGGGTGTGCTGGACTGGGCCGTCGAGACCGGGGCGGTGGTGGTGTCGGTGGACTACCGCCTGGCGCCGGAACACCCCGACCCGGCCCCGGTCGAGGACTGCTACGCGGGACTCCTGTGGACGCACGAGCATGCCGCCGAGATCGGCGGCGACCCGGAGCGCATCGTCGTCGCCGGGGCGAGCGCCGGCGGCGGGCTCGCGGCCGGCACAGCCCTCCTGGCACGCGACCGCGGCGGCCCCCGGCTGCTGGGCCAGGTGCTCATGTGCCCGATGCTCGACGACCGCTTCCTCACTCCCAGCAGCCGGGAACTCCGGGGCGAGGGAATCTGGGACGCCACCAGCAACGCGACCGGGTGGAACGCGCTGCTCGGCGACCGCAGGGGCGGTGACCAGGTGAGCGTCTACGCCGCCCCGGCCCGGGCGACCGACCTGGCGGGCCTGCCCAGCGCGTTCGTCGACGTCGGCTCCGTCGAGACCTTCCGCGACGAGGCGATCGACTACGCCGCCCGGCTGCTCCAGGCCGGGGTCCAGTGCGAACTGCACGTCTGGCCGGGCGGTTTCCACGGATCCGACGGCATGGCGCCACAGGCCGCGCTGTCCCGGACCGCGTCGGCGACCCGAGCCGCCTGGGTCCGGCGGCTCCTGACCACGAGCTGACACCCGGCAGACGGAGCCGGCGCGAACGCGCACGGAGCCGGCCGCCTTCGACCGACCGACCACAGACAACAACCCTGCGAGGAACCGACGATGGACACGGACGACGTCACCAGGCCGCACGGAGACCAACCGCCGACCAACCGGGGCCGCTGGGGCGCCGACGACGACCGGGGCACCCTGAACTTCATCACGCCCGCGGCACGCGCCCGCGGCGCGGCCGAAGCCAGGACGGGCCGGGTCGTCTCCCTGGCCCATCCGATCACGCCGGTGCCCATGGCCGCACCCGTCGCGTTCGCCGAGCAGGGCATGCCGTCCGCGGTCCTGCAGGCACTGACGTTCACCGGTTCGCCCACGCCCGCCCTGACCGACGTCCTGCTGATCAACGTCCACCACGCGCGGTCGACCCACATCGACGCCCTGGCGCACATACCGGTCGACGACACCGTCTACCCCGGCGTGTCGGTCGCGGACGCCACCGCCGGGGCGACGGTCAGCCGGAGTTCGTCGTCGGCGTTCGTCGGCGGGATCGTCACCCGGGGTGTGCTTCTCGACCTGGCGCCGGGAGGACGGCTCGCCGAGAACCACGTGGTGACCGCGGACGACCTGGCGGCGGCCGAGCGGCGCCAGAACGTGCGCGTCGAGTCCGGCGACGCGCTCGTCGTACGCGGGGGATGGGTCGCCGCGGACGATCCCTTCGGCCCCCTGCCGACCACCTCGCCGAGCGCCGTCGCGTGGCTGGCGGAGCGGGAAGTGTGCCTGTACGCCGGTGACATCGGCGACAAGCTCCCCGAACCGTCGGCACCGGCACCCGCGTTGCACAACACGGCACTCGCCCGGCTGGGAATGCCACTGATCGACTGCGTCGACGTGGCCGAACTCGCGCAGGTGTGCGCCGAGATCGAGCGGTACAGCTTCCTGTTCGCGCTCGGCCCGCTTCCGGTACGCGGCGCCACCGGGCTCCCGGCCAATCCGCTGGCGATCTTCTAGACGCGCGGCGGGCCGCTCAGTGGTCCTCCTTCGCAGGCAGCCCGAACGCGCGTTGCAGGCAGGCCACCAGCCGGGCGGTCGCCGGCCCCGGGTCGGCGACGACATGGCCCTGCTCCGGGTCGACGTGGAGTTCGACCGGTACGCCCGCGTCACGCAGTCTGTCGGCGTACCGGACGTCCTCGTCGCGCAGGATGTCCCACTCGCCGACCCAGATCAACGCCGGGGCGACACCGCGGACCGACTCCGCGAGCAGCGGGGAGGCACGCCAGTCCCACCGGGTCTCCGGACGGTCGAGGTACTGCGCGGTGACGAAGTCGTTGTCCGACTTCCGCAGGCCGTACCCCCGGGCGTACTCCGCCTGCGAGCGCGTGTCGTTGCGCAGGTCCGCCGGCCACGCCTGGAGCCACTGCAGCGCGATGTCGGGGCCGCCGGCGTCCCTGGCCATCAGCGCGAGCGCCGCGGCCATGTTGGCGCCCGAGCAGCCGCCGCCGATGGCGATGCGGCTCGTGTCCCACGCGTCGCGGTCACCACCGCCGGCAACCCAGTTGAGCACCGCCCAGTTGTCCTCCAGGCCCGCGGGGAAGGGGTGCTCCGGCGGCAGCCGGAAGTCGGGGTGCACCACCACCGCGGGCACGGCCGCGGCCAGGGCCGAGTTCGAGGCGTCCCACATGTCGAGGCCGCCGCCGGCGACGAATCCGCCGCCGTGCGTGTGCACGACCACCGGCAGGCGTTCGCCGTCCTCGTGCGGTGGGGTGTGGATCCGCACCGGAACCGGACCGCCCGGTCCCTCGACCTCCACGTCCCGGACGGCGACGCCCGGATGCGCCGGTCGCCGGGGGCTGCCGGAGATCAGGGCGCGCACTCCCGAGACGCCGATCTCCGCGAGATCGGGCCACCGCTCGATCGCCGTGCGTTCCCGGTCCGGGATGCGGGAGAGCCGTTCCGCGCGCAGGCGCTCGTAGTCGTCGTCCGCTTCGGTCACGCTGACCACGCCCTTCCTTCGATGCCCCGTGCGCCCGGTGCGGCGGACGCACGGCGGGCCGACTCGCGGCCTCGCCGTGATGGTGCCCCAGGCGGGCGGTCGCCCCACGAATTCTCCCGGTCAATGGCAGAGCCCGCGATCGCAGCGCCCTGCGACGCTTCGAGCGAGGGCGGCGCGTTCCCCTTCAGCGACGGCGTCACCGCTCAGTTTCGTTCGCATCGGTCACCCGGGACTCACGCGGGACCGTCCTCCTCGCCTGCGGCCCGTACGGCAAAGGCAGGCCGTTCCTGCATCTGCGGGGGAGGACCCACGGGTTCGGTGGCCGCGAAGCTCCCCGTCGCGTCCTCGACCGTCGACAGCGACCTGTTCCTGGTGCTGCGCGCTTTCGCCCCGGACGACGCCGAGATCGTGTTCAACTGCCCGCCGGCTGCCCGCTCGCGCCCGACGTCCAGGCCCACGACCACGTCGGGCCCGGCGCCGGCCACGACGGCCCGAAGCCCCCCTCCTACCTGCTGCTGCCCGTACCGCACGACTGAGGCCGATGCTCGCAGGGGCGTCGCAGTGGCCTCGCAGGGTGCTCACAGGGTGCTCACAGGCCGAGAGCCTCGGCCTCGTCGAGAGTGTTGCGCAGCAGGCGCACGGAGGCGATGTCGACCATGGTTCCGTCCACGGCGACCGCGCCCAGTCCACGCGCCTGCGCCTCGTCGAAAGCGGCGACCAGCTTGCGGGCCTGGGCGATCTCCTCGTCGGTGGGGCGGAACTCCTCGTTGGCCGGGGCGATCTGGCTGGGATGGATGGCCCACTTGCCGGAGAACCCGAGGGTGTGGGCGAGGCGGGCCTGCTGCCGGTAGCCGTCGGGATCGCCGAAGTCGGCGAAGGGACCGTCGACGGCCGCGATCCGGGCGGAGCGGGCCGCGATGGCGATCTTGTTGCGGGCGTAGTGCCAGAGGTCGCCGGGGTAGCCGCCGTCGGCGGCGCCGATCGCCGCGACCCGGACGCCCTGGGAGGCGGAATAGTCCCCGGGGCCGAAGATCAGCGCCTCCAGGCGGGGCGAGGCATGGGCGATCTCCTCCGCGGCGATCATCGCCTCGACCTCCTCGATGAGGACCTCGATGCCGATCCGCTTGGTCAGGCCGAGGTCCGTCTCGATCTGCGTGAGCAGGCGGTCCACCCACCACACGTCCCGCGCGGACTTCACCTTGGGCACGATGACGATGTCCAGGGCCTCGCGAGCGCCGGTGACGACGTCGAGGATGTCACGGTAGGCGTAGGGGGTCTCCAGGTCGTTGATCCGCACGGCCCTGGTGGCCGGCCGCCAGTCGTGGTTGATCAGGGCGTGCGCGATCTTCCCTCGCGCGGCCGGCTTCTCGGCGGGCGCGACGGAGTCTTCGAGGTCGCAGAAGACCAGGTCGGCGTCGCTGCCGGCGGCCTTGGCGAGCATCTTCTCGTTGCTGCCGGGGGTGGACAGTTCGCTGCGGCGCATGCGCATGGCAAGCCTTCCGATGAACGACGGGAGAAGGAAACGGGGGCGGCGGACGGTCAGCGGTCGCGGCCCGCCGGGGCGCCGGGGCCGAGAATCTCGGCGGTGTGCTCGCCCAGCAGCGGAGCGCGGCGATGGACGACGGTCCCGGAGCCGGCGAACTTGATGGGCTGTCCGGCCACGGTGACGGTCTGCGCACTGCCGGGGTGCTCGAGGTCGACGAGCATCTCCCGGACCCGAAGATGCGGATCGGCGTACAGGTCTGCCGCGGTGTTCACCGGACCGCAGGGCACGTCCGCGGCGACGGCCGCCACCACCTGGGCGGAGGTGTGCCGCGTGGTCCACTCCTCGATGACGGAGCGGACCTTGTCGCGCACGGCGACCCGCGCGTTGTTGGTGGCGTAGAGCGGGTCCTTCGCGAGGTCGGGCCGATCGAGGGCGGTGCACAGCGTCTGCCACTGGTGGTCGCGGGGGGCGGCGATGGTCACCCAGCCGTCCGCGGTGCGGTAGAGGCCGAAGGGGCACAGCAGCGGGTGGTCGTTGCCTTCGCCGGTGGGAACGGCGCCGGTGTACGAGTGCTGGTAGACGGTCCGCTCGCACAGGGAGACGATGGCGTCGTACATCGCGACGTCCACGAACCGGCCGCGTCCGGTGCGCGCGCGGCCGGTCAGGGCGGCCAGCACGCCTACCGCCAGCAGCGCCGCCGGGAAGATGTCGCCGATGCCGGGGCCGACTTTGGTGGGCTGGTCCGCGGGGCCGGTGATGCCCATCAGGCCCCCCATGGCCTGGGCGACGACGTCGAAGGCCGGCCGGTCCGCATGGGGGCCGGCTCCGGTGCGGGGATCGCCGAACCCGCGCAACGCGCCGTAGACCAGGCGGGGGTTGTCGCGCCGCAGGGACTCGTAGGACAGGCCCATCCGGTCCATGATCCCGGCGCGGAAGTTCTCCACCAGCACGTCGGCGCCGGCGGCCAGGCGCCGCACCGCCGCGGCGCCCTCCGGCGCGCGCAGATCCACCACGACGCTGCGCTTGTTGCGGTTGACGCTCTGGAAGTAGCCGCCGTAGTGGCGGGTCTCGTCGTCGCGGGGGAAGGGACCGGTGCTTCGGGAGGAGTCGCCGGCCGGGGACTCGACCTTGATGACGTCGGCGCCGAGGTCGGCGAGGAGCATGGTCGCGTAGGGACCGGACAGGGCGCGGGTCAGGTCGACCACCACGATTCCGTCGAGTGGGCCGGTCATCGCCGTGCCCCCGCCCGCTGGACGAGCGTGGTGCGCTCGCCTTCGAAGACCAGCACGTCGTCCTGGTTGACGCCCCAGTGCTTGAAGCGGACCACACCGGCGTCGGGCCGGTCGGCGTCCTGCTTGTCCAGGACCTCGGTGTAGGCGTAGAGGGTGTGCCCGTGGGTGACGGGGGCGCGGAGCCGGATCTTGTCCAGGCCGAGCTCGGCGAGCGCGTGCTCGCCGGTGTCCTGGGTCGCCAAGCCGATCACCATGGATATGGTGACCCCGCCGAAGACCAGGACGTGCGGGAAGGCGCTGCCCTCACGGGAGTGGGCGTTGAAGTGGGCCTGGGCGGTGTTCATGACCAGGTTGGTGATCAGGACGCCGTCCATCTCGGTGACGGTCTTGCCGCGGGCGTGCCGGTAGACGTCGCCGACGGTGAAGTCCTCGAAGTACATGTCGATGTCTCCTCGCTCACAGGACGCTGGGCGCGTCGGCGGTGCGCACGAAATTGGTCCGGACGAAATCCACCACGACCTCGTCGCCGACCAGGCCCTCGGTGTGCCAGCCGACGATGCCCATGCCCGGGTGGCTGTCGGAGCGCCGGACGGTGCGGACCCGGCTGCGCCCGCGGACCGTCTCGCCCACCAGGACCGGCCGGTGGAAGGTGAGTTGCTCGACGCCGAGGAAGGGGCCGCCGTTCTCGCTGAGATCCTCCACACTGAGCCCGAACACGGCGAGGAAGAGCAGGTTCGGGTGCACCACCAGCTGCTTGTGCCCGTGCTCCCGGGCGGTCTCGGCGTTGAAGTAGACGGGGTTGTAGCTCAGCGTCAACGTGGTGAACAGGACGGAGTCGGCCTCGGTCAGGGTGCGGCCCCAGTGGTGTTCGAAGACCTGGTCCACCTCGAAGTCCTCGAAGCACCGGCCCTTGTCCAGCAGGCGGGCGAGCTTCCTGATCGCCGCGAGTTCGTGTGACATGAGAAAACCTCCGGGTCAGGCGCGCAGCTGTCGGCACAGCACGCGCACGTCGTCCAGTCCGGCCAGTCCGGCGACGGCGTCCGCCGCCAGGGCGGCGCGCTCGGGGCCGATCACCGGTTCGGCCAGTCCCGTGAACTTCGCCGTCAGGGCGCGGTCCCGTTCGGCGGGGTCCTCGCTCCAGGCGGGCGCTCGCATGTCCCACACGGAGCGCAGCTCGCGTCCGTCGCGCAGCGCGACGCGCACGGCGGCGACGGGACCGGACAGCGACGGGTCGGGAACGACGGCGGTCCGCTCGCGCAGCGCCAGGGCGGCCGGATCGGCGGTCGCGGCGTCGGTGAACAGGTCGGGAGTGGCACGCCGGTGGATCAGCGCGAGCGCGGCCGTGCCGGTCAGGCTGAACTTGGCTTCCAGCCCGGTGCGCGGTTCGGCGATGCCGCACACGTCCAGATGGCCCGGCGGGACCGCGATCGCGATGCGCTCCACATCGCCGAGCCCGAATCCGTCGTGCTCGCGCAGGGCGATCAGGGCGTTGATGGAAGCGTGGGTGAGGAAGCAGGAGGCATGGGTCTTGAACCGCACCTCCTCCAGCCGCCAGGGATCGCCGAACTGCGGGGACAGCGCCCGGGGGTCGAAGACGTCGGACTCCGCCGCGGCGAAGCCCTGCGGGTGCCCGAGGATGTCGTCCGCGCTGGTGAAACCCCGCATGGCCAACTCACCGGCGACGACTCCGTTCGCCGCCGCCCGACCCGCGTGCAGGGGTTTGCTCATGGTGCCGAAGACCGCCTTCAGCCCGGCGGCCTGGGTCCCGGCGATCGCCAGCGCCGTGGTGGTGCGCGCGGCGTCGAGGCCCAGGAGGTGCGCGACCGCGGCGGCCGCGCCGAAGGAGCCGAAGGTGGCGGTGGAGTGGAAGCCCCGGGCGTAGTGCGCCGGGCCGACCGCCTCGGCGACTCTCGCTTCGGCCTCCACTCCGGCCACGAACGCCGTCAGCAGCGCGCGCCCGGAAGCGCCCGTCCGCTCCGCCACGGCGAGCGCGGCCGGAGCCACGGCGACCGAGGGATGGCCCACGGTGCTGATCACGTCGTCGAAGTCGAGGGCGTGGCCGGCCGCGCCGTTGACCAGTGCGGCGGACGACGCGGCGGCCGTGCCCGGCATGCCGACCAGGGTGCACGGGCCGCCCTGGATCTCGGAGGCGGTGAAGTCCGCCAGGATGCGCGCCGCCGGCTCGCGGGCCCCGGCGAGCATGGCGCCCAGCACATCGAGCAGACAGTGCCGGGCGAGGGCGACCACCCGCGGCGGAAGATCCTCGAAGCGCAGTCGGCAGACGGCGGTGGCCAGCACCGCGGTCGTCGAGCGCGGGGGTGGGGGCGAGGTCTGGAGCAATGTCTTCACCTCTTCGTTGAAGCGAAGGAAAATTCATGCCACGATACGGCATGCCGTTCCAAAGTCGTGGTTTCAGCATGGCCCCGGTCGTCCGCGGCGTCAATGCGTCAATGAGCGATGCGTCAATGAGCGGACGCGTGAATGAGCGGACGCGTGAATGAGCGGACGCGTGAACGAGTGACGCGTCAGCCGCCGATCGTTGAGTGAAGGAGAACCGCTGTGCAGAGCGTGCTACGCAGCTTCCGGGTGCTGGAGGCCGTCTCCGAGCACCAGCCCATCGGCGTGGGTGCGCTCTCGCGCCTGGTCGGCCTGCCCACCTCCACCGTGCAGCGCATCCTGGTGACGCTGGCCGAGGCGGGATGGCTGCGGCCCACCGAGGAGGAGCAGACCCGGTGGAATCTGACGGCCAGGGCGTTGATCGTGGGCAGGCGGGCGGTGGGTGAGACCGGCGTCCGGGAGGCGGCGGCCGAGCCCATGGCCGCGCTGCGCGACGCCACCCAGGAGACCATCCACCTCTCGGTGCTCGACGGCCTGGAGCGGATCGTGCTGATCGACCGGGTGGACTGCGACCAGCCCGTGCGCACCTACAACCGCCTGGGCAGTTCGGGGCCGCTGCACGTCACCGCGATCGGCCGCAGCATGCTGGCCGCCATGGGCGACGCGGACGTGGAGCGCGTCATCGCCCACGGCCTGCGGCGGGTCACCGAGAACACCATCACCGACCCGGCCCGGCTGCGGGAGAACATCCGCGAGATCCGCGAGCTCGGCTATGCGGTCAACATCGGCGAGAACCGGGCCAATGTGTGCGCCGTCGGCGCGCCGGTGCTCGGCCGCGACCGCAAGCCCGTCGCCGGCATCGCGATCTCCATGCCGGACATCCGCTTCGACCACCGCAAGGTGCCGCACTGGGGGGCCCTGGCGGTCCGGGCCGCGGCCGACATCAGCGCCAATCTCACGAGGTAGGCCGGGTTGACGCGGCGGCGGGGCCGGGCGCATGCTCCCCAGAAGCATGAACGGCATGCCATGCCGCCATACGGGATACGAAGGAGTAGCCCATGAGTTCTCCCACCGTCCTGGCTCCGCCCGTGCCGGTCCTGGCTCCTCCGTACGACACCGGTTCGCGGCCGGCCGTCCAGGCCGAGGCGCGCCGCTTCGCGGAGGAGGAGGTGCGCCCGGTCGCCGACGAACTCGACAAGCTCAAGGGCGAGATGCCGCGCTCGCTGATCGAGAAGCTGGGCAGGCAGGGCTACTTCGGGATCCTCGTCCCCACCGAGTACGGAGGCATGGGACTCGGGGTGTTCGAGTACTGCCTGATCGCCGAAGAGCTGGCCCGCGGCTGGATGAGCGTCGCCAGCATCATCGCCGGGCCCAGGGCCTGGGCACCGGCTTCGACGACGAGGCCAAGCGCCGCCGGCTGCTGGAGAAGAGCGCGCGCGGTGAGTGGATCGGCGCCGTCGCCCTGTCCGAGCCCGGCGCCGGCTCCGACCTCGCCGGCGTCAGCACGCGCGCGGTGCGCGACGGAGACCACTTCGTCGTCACCGGGACCAAGCGGTGGTGCGGCAACGCCAAGGCCGCGGACTTCATCCAGGTCCTGTGCCGGGTGCGGGACCCTGAGCCCGGGGAGCGGCGGTCAGCGGGCATGGGCGCCCTCATCGTCGAGAAGGAGCCCGGCAGATTCCCGGAAGGGCTGACCGGGACCCCCATCGACAAGATCGGCTACCACGGCTTCCTCACCTGGAACCTCGAGTTCGACGGCTTGCGCGTGCCAGGCCGCCAACCTGGTCGCCGATCTGGGCCGTCGCGGCGCCGGCGGCGAGGGCAAGGACGCCGACGCCTTCCGCGCCGTCGAACAGGACCTCAACGTGGCGCGCGTGCACACCGCCGCGCGGGCGGTCGGCCTCGCCCGGGCCGCGGTCGAGGAGTGCCTGCTCTATCTGCAGGAACGCCACCAGTTCGACCACCCCATCGGAGACTTTCAGGCGCTGCGGTTCATGGCCGCCGAGATGGCCGCGCGGGTGGACCAGGCGCGCGCCTTCTACCAGCAGGTCGCCCACCTGATCGACCTCGGCCGTCCCTGCGAGCGGGAGGCCGCGATGGCCAAACTCCTCGCCACCGAGATGGCTGTCGAGGTCACCGGCCAGGCCATGCAGCTGCACGGCGGCAACGGCTACACCACCGAGCACCGAGTCGAGCGCTATTGGCGTGACGCCCGCCTGACCACCGTCTTCGAAGGGACCAGCCAGATCCAGCAGAAGATCATCTCGGACCGCTTGCTGCCCCGCAGCCCCTTGTGCTGAGAGCCGCAGTCACGCGCACGCGGTCGCGGGGTCGCCCCGTCCCGCGCGGGCGCCCGGCCCGTGACCGGTGCGGCCTCACGCGCGGTGGGCGCCGGGTCCGGTCCGAGCACCGACCTGCCGGTCGACCGGATCGCCGAGCAGGCCGGCTTCGCGCCGGCGCATCGCTCAGACTGCACCTGCAGGAGGCGCTGGGCGTCTCGCCGATCGCCTACCGCGCGACGTTCCGCGGCCCGGGGACGCCCGAGACCGGATGACCGAGACGGGACGACCGGGACAGCCGTCCGACCGCGGCGCCCGCCCCGGCCGACGGGTGCTCTTCCCCGTGCTCGTGGCACGACCTCGCGTCGACACGACTGGAACTATGTTCCATACTTGTGATGGAACAAGCTCCATGCCCCGAGATCCGCGGTTGAGAAGGCGAGACCGGTATGCGTACACACGAGACCAGGGGCGCCATGGGCTGGCGGCCGACCTGGACCCAGGCCATGACGGACTTCCGCGGCGAGGACGACGAGCCGCCCTTCGACGACGTCACCGTCCGTATGACGGTGCCGGCGAGCATCGGCGGCAGCCGGGTACGGGTGGAACTGAGCAACCGCTTCGCGGACGGCCCCGTGCGGATCGGACGGTGCGCGGTCGGAGTCGGCGGGCGGTTCGCCGAGGTCTTCTTCGACGGGAAGCCCTCCACCGACATCCCGGCCCGCGAGTCACGCTGGAGCGACCCCGCGGACCTGGCGGTCGGCCACGGCCACCAGGTTCTCGTGGATGTGTATCTGCCCGACCCCACGCCCTACGCGACTGCGAACAGATTCACCTTCGACCGGTCGCGTCCCGGCGACTTCGCGGGGTCACCCGAGTTCCCGCTCGAAGGGTCGGCGCCGACGCGGGTCAGCGCATCGCGTGAGATCCCCATGACCGCAACCGAGTTCGCGCCCGCGCCCGACGGAACCGGCTGGTCGCTGCCGGCGGGAGGCCCGTTCCTGCGCACCGTCGAGGTCGCCGGAGCCCCCGCGAAGGCGGTGGTCGTCTGCCTCGGGAGCTCCAGCACCGTGATGGGATGGCCGCAGTACACCGCCGCCCTGCTGCCCGCCGACGCCCAGATCGCCGTCCTCGACCGCGGCATCGCCGGCAACCGGATGCGCCTGGACGCGCCGCGACGGACTCCGTCGTGGGGCAGGGCCGGGCTGTCCCGGTTCGACGAGGACGTGCTCGAAACCCACGGCGTCACGCACGTGGTGATCGCTTACAACAGCAACGACTGGGGCCTTCCCGGCAGGATCACGCCGCTGGACGAGATGCCGACGGTCGCCCAGCTGATCGACGGCTACCGGGAGTTCGTGGAGCGGGCCCGCGAGGGAGGGCTCACCGTGATCCTCGCCACCGTCACACCCCTCGGCCCGGAGGTCGCGGACGAGCCCGGCCGGGAGGAGTTCCGCCTCGCGGTCAACGCGTGGATCCGCACCTGCGGGCACGCGTACGTCGACTTCGACGCGGCGATCCGCTCCCCGGCCGACCCCTCCCGCCTCGCGGACGCGTACGCCGCCCCCGACCGCACCCACCCCAACGTCGACGGGTCCAAGCGGCTCGCCCAGGCGATGGCCGAAGTCCTGACGCGGTTGCCGCTCTGACCGGCGTCGGGTCGACGCGGGCGAGCCGGACGAACTGCCCGTGGGGGCGCGGCCTCACTCGGTGTCCGCGAGCGCGGCGATCACCGTGTCGAGCAGGTCGCGCAGGTGTCGGGCGTCCTCGGGGCCGAGTGCGTCGGTGAGCTTGTCCTCGACTCTGCCGACGTGCTGGTAGGCGGCCTGAAGCGTGCGGTGGCCCTCGTCGGTGAGGTACAGCTCCTGGATGTTGCGGTGCCGGGGGTGGGTGCGTCGTTCGACCAGTCCGCCTGCTTCGAGCTTGGTCGCCAGCAGGGCGACTGCCTGGGTGCTGACGCCGAGGCGGCGTCCCAGCTCGGCGCCGTTGAGCCCTGGATAGACGTGGACGTGCATCAGCAGCGAGTACGAGGCGGTGGAGAGCCCGACCGCTCGCAGGGCCGGCTCTTCGCGGATTGGAGCGCGAGGTCGGCGCGGCGTAGCGCCCAGCCGACCCGCTGGAGCGCTTGTTCGGGGATGACGTCCGGCGGCTGGTCCATGGCATCAGTCTAGAGGTGCTTGAGGCATATCAAGAACTTGATCCTCATCAAGGCTTTTAGTTACGGTGGGGATCGTGGTTACCAAGAGCGACAGCGACGAGGCGAGGACCGGCGACCGCGCGTCCGCCGTCGAGCAGGACGGGAGGCGGCGCTGGGGTGTGCTGGCGATCTGCTGTCTGAGCCTGCTGATCGTGGGTCTGGACAACACGATCGTCAACGTGGCGCTTCCGGCGATGAGCCACGATCTGCACACCGCGGTCTCCGGGCTTCAGTGGATCGTGGACGCCTACACGCTGGTGCTGGCGAGCCTGCTGATGCTGTCGGGGTCGACGGCCGACCGGTTCGGCCGCCGCCGCGTGTTCCAGGTCGGCCTCGCGGTGTTCGGCGTCGGGTCGCTGCTGTGCGGCCTCGCCTCCGGCGTCGGTCCGCTGGTCGCCTTCCGCGCGGTTCAGGCGGTGGGCGGGTCGATGCTCAACCCGGTCGCGCTGTCGATCATCACCAACACCTTCACCGATCGGCGCGAGCGCGCGCGGGCGATGGGCGTGTGGGCGGCGATCATCGGTGTCAGCATGGCGCTCGGCCCGATCGTCGGCGGCGCGCTGGTCAGCTCCGCGGGATGGCGGTCGATCTTCTGGGTCAACATCCCGGTCGCCGCGGCCGCCATCGCGTTGACCGCCCGGTTCGTCCCCGAGTCGCGGGCGCCCAGGCCACGCCGCCCGGACCCGGCCGGCCAGGTGCTCGTGATCGCCCTGTTCGCCGCTTCGACCTTCGCGATCATCGAGGGACCCGGCTCCGGGTGGGGCTCGGCGAAGATCGTCATCGCGTTCGCCGTGGCCGCGGTCTCGGGGTGCGCCCTGCTGGTGTGGGAGCGGCGGCCGCAGGAGCCGTTGATCGATCTGCGGTTCTTCGCCAGTCTGCCGTTCGCCGGCGCGACCGTCGTCGCGGCCTGCGCGTTCGCGTCCCTGGGCGGGTTCCTGTTCCTCAACACCCTCTACCTGCAGGAGACCCGCGGAATGTCGCCGCTGGACGCCGGCCTGCACACGCTCCCGATGGCCGTCCTGACGATCATCGTCGCGCCGATCTCGGGCCGGGTCGTCGCCGCCCGCGGCCCGCGTATCCCCCTGCTGGTCGGCGGGCTCGGCATCACCGCCTCGGCCGCGATCCTCACCGGCCTCACCGACCACACCTCCTACGCACTGCTGGCGCCGGCCTACGCCCTGTTCGGCGCCGGGTTCGGGGTGCTCAACGCCCCGATCAGCAACGCCGCCGTGTCCGGGATGCCGCGGGCGCAGGCCGGCGTCGCCGGCGGGATCGCGTCCACCAGCCGCCAGATCGGCCAAGCGCTCGGCGTCGCGATCGTCGGCGCGCTCGCCGGCACCGCGGCAGGAGCGAGCCCGCACCTCGACATCGCACAGGCAAGCCACTCCGGCTGGTGGGTCGTCCTCGGCTGCGGGATCGCCATCACCGCCACAGGGCTCGCGATCACCACACCGGCCGCTCACGCCACGGCGGCGAACGTCGAGAGGACCCTGCTGGGGGAGGACGACGCCTCCTGACTCCTCCTGACTCCTCACTCCTCCTGACGCCTCCTGACTCCTCCTGATCCGGGTCGCGGTCCCTCTCGACGGGGCACGTCGCCGGCCCACGACCACTCCCACCGGAAAGAACGCTCATGAGCAGAGAACAAGCCGAAGCCATCGCTCGGACGCTGCGAGACTCACCCCTCGACACCGGGGGCGAGGCGGTGGCGCAGCGAGCCCTGTTCGCGCAGTTGATGGCTTCACGTCCGCGCCCGGCCGATCTCGTCGTCGACGACATCCGACTCGGCGACACGCCGGCCGTGCGCATCTCCACCGGACCCGCGGAGCCGGGCCTGGCCGTGCTGTACTTCCACGGCGGCGGGTACGCGATCGGAACCGCGGCCGAGACCGTTGGACTGCCGGGCCAGATCTCCGCCCGCAACGGCGTCACGGTCCTGTCCGTGGACTATCGCCTCGCACCGGAGAACCCCTTCCCGGCAGCGCTCACCGACGGGCTCGACGCCTACCGGGCCGCACTCGGCGCCTACGCGCCGTCCCGGTTGGCCGTCGCGGGAGAGTCCGCCGGCGGAGGACTCGCCCTCGCCACGCTCCTGGCCGCCGGACGAGAGGGTCTGGCGATGCCCGCCGCCGCGTTCGTGATGTCCCCGTGGACGGACCTCACCCTCTCCGGCGCGAGCGTCGACACCAAGGCCGATGTCGATCCCGTCCTCTACCGCGCGGCGCTCGACCTGCGCGCCCGGGAGTACGCGGGCGACCGACCCCGCACCGACCCGCTCGTCAGCCCTGTCTTCGGCGACTTCCACGGCTTCCCGCCGCTGCTCGTCCAGGCCGGCTCGCACGAGTGCCTGCTCGACGACGCCGTGAGACTCGCCGGACGCGCCGCGGCCGACGACGTGGCGGTCACCCTCGACGTCACTCCCGGCGTCCACCACGTCTTCCAAGCCGTCGCCACCCTCCTGGACGAGGCAGACGCCGCCCTGCGGCGAGCGTCCGAATTCCTCTTCCGGCACCTCGCCGGCGCCGCGGCCCCGGCGCAGACCCTCATCGGCTGAGATGGCGACCGGAGCCGACTCCCGGCGCCGACAGGTCGTCCGACGCGGCACCGATGCCGTGCGACCGCGCGACGGCCGCCGCCGCGCGTACCAGCGCGGCCACGCCGCGGCTGCGGGAATGTTCCGGCCAGGCGATGACCAGCGCGGCCGGCGGGCAGTCCTCGACGGGGACGTAGGAGACCGCGCGTCGCGGGTACTGCGCTGCGACGGACTGCGGCAGCACGGTGATCGCCTGGCCGAGGCCGACGAGCGCGAGCAGTTGCGCGAGGTCGTGGACGCCGTGCTCGCCGATGTCGTGCTCCACCCGGTCGAGGACGTCCGCCGGGGCGATCCCGAGGTCGGCGAGCCGTACCCGGCCGGCTCCGGCGAGTGGATGATCGGCCGGCAGCGCCGCCACGCGCGGCTCGACCGCGACGACGTCCGCGTCGATGCCGCCCGGATCGTAGGGCTCGAACATGAGCGCCGCGTCGGCTTCTCCCGTCCGCAGCAGCCGCGTGTGCTCCCGCCACCCGCACAGGCGCACGGCGACCGGCCCGGTGTCGGGATCGGCGGCCACCGCGGCGAGCAGGGCGTCGAGCAGGCCGCCGTCCGAGTCCGCCTTCACCGCGAGCACCAGGCCGCGCTGCGGCGCCGAGGCCCGCACGGCGCGTCGGGCCGCCGCGTCGAGAGCCTCCAGGGCGGGCCGCGCGTGGGTCAGCAGCACCTCGCCGGGCTCGGTCAGCTCCACCACGCGGGTGGACCGCTCCAGCAGGCGTACGCCGAGCTCGGTCTCCAGGGTGCGGATCGCCCGCGACAGCGCGGGGCCGGCGATGCCGAGCCGCTTCGCGGCGCGGGTGAAGCTGCGTTCCTCGGCGACCGCGACGAAGTAACGCACGGCCCGGGACTCCACTGCCATGGGAACCACATTACGACCCGCCCGGCACCGGGATTACTACCTTTTTGTTCCTGATGGCTGCCGGATCGGTCGTTCCCCCGGGCCTCACCTCGACCCCACGCTGGTGTCGCGGCGGGCGAACGGCTCCGCGGCAGAACGGAGAGACACATGCGCGCCCTCACCATCGAGCGCTTCGGCGACACCCCGCGGCTCAGGAAGCTGCCCGTGCCCGAACCCGGCCCCGGCCAGGTCCAGGTCACCGTCGAGGCGGCGGCGCTCAACCCGCTGGACACGGCCATCGCGTCCGGCGCTCTGGAACGGCTCGGGGAGTACCGGTTCCCCCTCACGCTCGGGATGGACGGCGCCGGCACCGTGACCGCGGTCGGTGACGACGTGTCGCGATTCCGCGTGGGCGACCGGGTCGTCGGCCAGTTCTGGAGCCGGCCGCTGCAGTTCGGGACCTTCGCCGAGGTCTGCGTCGTCCAGGAGGAGCCGGCGCTCGGCGCGCTGACGACCGTCCCCGCCGGGATGCCGAGCGAGGTGGCCGCCGCGCTGCCGACCGCCGGGATGACCGCGCTCGGCGCGATCGAGCACGCCCGGGTGCCCGAAGGCGGCACCCTGCTCGTCCTCGGCGCCACCGGAGGCGTCGGCACCTTCGCGGTGCAGGCAGCGGCGGCCCGCGGCATCCGGACCCTCGCCACCGCGTCCGCCCAGCACGCCGAGCAGGTGCGCGAACTCGGCGCCGCCGAGATCCTCGTCCGCGGGGCGCGGCCCCTCGACGAGGCGGTGCGCCGGCTCGCCCCCGACGGCCTCGACGCGGTCCTCGACCTCGTCGGCGACCGTTCCCTCACCAGTGGCCTGGCCGGCGCGGTGAAGGACGGCGGCACGCTGCTGTCGACCGCCTTCGGCCTCGACGACCAGCTGATGGCCGACGCACGCGTCCGCGCCGCGCGCTACACGCTCGACCGCAAGCCGGAGCGGCTCGGCGACCTCGTGGGACTCGCCGCCGCCGGCGGCATCCGACCCGTCATCGGCACGACGCTGACCCTCGACGACGCGCCGCGAGCCCTGGCCGGCGAACCCCGGACGGCGCGGCTGCGCGGCAAGACCGTGCTGCACATCGGCTGAGCCGCGCCCCGCGCGCGCCGCTCGGACGGCGCGGCGCTTCCCGTCCCGCCGCTCGGACGGCGCGGCGCCTCCCGTCCCGCCGCCCGCACGGTGAGCGCTTCCCGCCCGCAGCGCCTGGCCGCTCGGCTCAGGAGAGCGCGCCGGTCTGCCGCAGCAGGCTCAACGCGTCGGCGACGGCCCAGTGTTCGGCCATCTGCCCGTCCCGGTACCGGACCAGGTCCATCACGCGGAACCGGACCTCGTTGCCGGACGGGGGAACGCCGAACCACGGGCCGGTGTGCCTGGCGCTGAAGATCTTGTGGGTGGCCACGAGATCTCCGTCGCCCACGCAGTGCAGGACCCGTACGGACAGGTCGGAGAAGGCCGCGTGCAGGGCGACCATGGTGGCCAGGAGCCCTTCCCGGTCGGCTCCCTGCCCCGGTTCGGTCGTGTGGTTGCGGTAGTCGGCGTGCACGAGCCTGTCGATCAGCTCGAACCGCCCCTCGTGCTGCACCTGCTCGACGAAGAGCCGCATGCGGTCGGCGTTGGATTCGCCGTCGACGTTTCCTGTCATGGCTTCAGTCCAGCAGCCGGCCGCGAACGGCGCCAAGACCGATCGGTGCGCCCGCCCATACCCTGGGGGTATGGATTCGCGGGAGCTGGCCTATTACGTCGCGGTCGCGGAGGAGCGGAACTTCACCCGGGCCGCCGCGCGGCTCGGTATCGCCCAACCCCCGCTGTCCCGGGCGATCAACCGGCTGGAACGGAGGCTGGGCGTCAGGCTGCTGGAGCGTACGAGCCGCCAGGTCTCGCTCACCCGGGCCGGCGAGGTCCTGCTGAGCGAGGGCCGCAAGGCGCTCTCCACGCTCGCGGCGGCGGAGCAGTTGGCACGGCGCGCCGGGCAGGCGCGGCGGCTGACGCTGGTGACGAAGCCGGGCGGCGACGCCGGCCTGCTCGCCTCCGTCCTCGAGGAATTCGCCGCCCACCCCGACGCGGTCGACGTCGAGGTGACGATCTGCGGGATCGGCGAGGAGAAGGCCCTGCTGCGCGACGGAACCGCGGACGTCGCGCTGCTACGGCTGCCGCAGGACGACCTGGAGGGCCTGGCCACCGAGGAGTTGCTGACCGAACGCGAGATGGCGGTGCTGCCGCGCACCCACCCGCTGGCCGGGAGCGCGTCCGTGCGCATGGACGACCTGGCCGGGGAGACCGTGCCGCGGTGGACCGCGGACTCACCGGGCAGCGGGCCGGTCATCAAGGACACCGGGCAGGTGGCCGAGCTGATCGCCCTCGGCCGCATGGTCGCCGTGCTGCCCGAGTCCGTGGCACGCCACCTGGGCCGGGACCTGGCCGCCGTGCCGGTCGACGGTCGCCGTACGACCCTGCTCGCCGTCTGGCCCGAGGAGCGCCGCGACCGCGCGCTCGCCGCGTTCGTCCGGACGGCGGCCGAGATCGCCGCGACACGGCCGCCGCACTAGGCGACCCTCGCACCAGGCGGGCGGGGGCCGGTCCTTGGACGCCGCCGGGGCGCGCGCGGCGCGTGTGCGGCGGGTCAGGTGGGGCAGGCGGTGCGCGAGTGAGGACGTACGGCGTCCGGCGGCTCTGCGGGTACCGCGTGGAAACGGGACCCGGACGAGGGCGGAATCCGTACGGGCGGGCAGAGACCGGAAGTGACACGTTCGTGACGCGTCTCGGTGGGTTCGGGGACGACCAGCCAGAGAGGGCCGGCGAGGACGCCGGTTCCCTCGCGCTGGAGATCGCCGATGCCGTGGAGAGCCTGTCGCACCTGTGGATGCAGGCCGCCCAGAACGCGAGCCTGCGGCTGTCGCTCCATCAGTTGAGGGCGCTGAAGGTCATGGAGGCGGCGCCCGGCCTGAACCTCACCGGGCTGGCCGCGAGCATGGACATCGGCCTTCCCACCGCCAGCAGGCTGTGCGACCGGCTGGAGGCGGCCGGTCTGCTGGAACGCGTGCTGCATCCCAGCCGGCGCCGCGAGGTGCGGCTGAACCTCACCCGGCACGGCCGGCACCTCCTGGACGAGATCGCCGCGCTGCGGGCGCGGGCCCTGGTCGCGGCGCTGGCCGCCATGGGGGCGGGCGAGCGGGCGGCGCTCAGCCGCGGTCTGCGCGCCTTCGCGGTGGCGCGGGAGGACGCGCGCGCCGCGCCGCGGCGCCGGCCGACCAGCTGAGCCGCGGCGCCGGCCGACCAGCTGAGCCGCGTCACCGCGGACGGCCCTGGACCGCCGCCCGGTGGCCGTCCCGCGGCCGGGGCCGCTCGCGCGGCGGCGCCGCGCCGCGCGCGAGGGCGGCGGCCGGCCGGGCGCCGCGGTGGCCGTCCCGCGCCGACGCCAAAACGTGGCACAGCATGAGGCAGACGTCGTCGTTCCCCTCGCAGTCCGCCATGAGCGGTCGCAGCAGGGAGTCGGCGGCGGCCTCCACGTCCTCCTCCAGGTCCGGGGCGCGCAGCCCCGCCACGGCCCGGACGAGGCGGTCGATGCCGGGGTCGATGCCCAGCGCCCTGCGCTCGACCAGCCCGTCGGTGTACAGCACCAGCGACGAGCCGGGCGGCAGGTCGACGGCGTGGTCCGGGTACTCGTACGGCACCGGGATGCCGAGCATCACGCCGGGCTTGGCGTCCAGGGTCCGCACGGCGCCGTCCGCCGTGCGGGCGACGGCCGGCGGATGGCCGGCCGAGGCCCACACGACGCGGGTCTCGCCCGGCCGGAACCGTGCGATCAGCGCGGTGGCGTAGAGATCGGGCTGCAGGTGCCGGAGCATGCGGTGCAGCCGTGTCAGGATCCGGCCGGGACTGTCGCCGGCCTCGATGGCGTAGGCGCGCAGCGCCGTGCGCAACTGGCCCATGACCACGGCGGCGCGCAGTCCGTGGCCGGTGACGTCGCCGATGACGGCGAGCAGGCTCCCGTCGGGCTGGCGGAAGGCGTCGTACCAGTCGCCGCCGATGTTCATGCCCCCGGTGGCGGGGAGGTAGCGGGCGGCCAGAAGCAGGCCCGGCTGCGTCGGCAGGTCGGTGAGCTGGGCGCGTTGCAGCGCCTCGGCCGTGTCGCGGTGCTGTTCGTAGCGGCGGGCGTTGTCCAGGGCGACGCCGGCCCGGCGGGCGAGCTCCACCAGCATCACCGAGGTGTCCGCGTCGAAGCGGGCGCCGGGCGCGGTGAGGGTCACCACGCCCATCGTGCGCTGCGCCACGAGCGGTATGGCCAGCAGCGCGCGGTCCGGGCTGAGCGCGGAGGGCGGCAGGTCGTCGACCCCGGGCAGGCCGCCGGCGTGGGGCGCCGCGTGCTGCGGGCGGCCGGTGCGGGCGGCCACCACCGCGGCCGCCGAGTGCTGTTCCGAGCCGCGCGGGCGCTGTTCGTCGGCTTCCTCCTCGAAGATCCACACGTCGATGTGCCGCGCGTAGTCGGGGACCAGCAGTTCGGAGAGGCAGCGCAGGACGTCGGTGTGGCTGAGGGACGCCGTGACGGCCGCGCTCGCGTCGGCGAGGAAGGTCAGCAGGCGCCGCGCCCGCTCGGCCGCTTCGTGGGCGGCGCGTTCGGCGTCCAGCAGTTCGCGCTGGGCGAGCGCCGCGGCGTCCAGCTCCGCGTGCAGGGCCAGCACCCCCTGGTTGGTGTGGTGCAGCTCCTCGCGGTAGAGCCGTACCACCTGCTCCTGCTGGTCCAGCGCGCCCAGCACCGCCGCGGTGTCCTCGTCGGCCCGCAGCAGGGCCTCGGCCGCCGGTATCCCGCCGCGGAGGCTGTCCCGGGCCACCGGGCGGCGCAGCGGGCAGGTGAGCACGGGCTCGTCCTCGCCCGGCCGGACGGAAGCGGGCGCCGGCCCGTCCTCGCGCCGTCGCGCGGGGACGGGCTCCGGCTCGTCCTCGCCGGGCCGCGGGCGGGTTCGGCGGGCCGGCCGGAGGCGGACGTCGAGCCGGCCGTCCTGTCCGTCGGCGGGGGCGTGCAGGTGCAGCAGGAGCGTCCACTCGCCGCCCTCGTCCAGGCAGCGGCGCAGCCGTGCGGTCAGCGCGGACAGGAACCGGGCCCGGGGCAGCGCCGGCGCGTCGCCGTCCGCGGCGACCCGCGCCAGGGCGGCGCGGGCCGCGGCGGCGTCGGCGAGGGAGCCGATCCTCCTCACGGCACGGGTGACGGTCATGGGCTCACGCCCCGCGGCCGGGGGCCAGTACCGCCACGCTGGTGTCGTCGCGCAGCGGGCTCGCGGTGCTGCCGGCGTTCCGCAGGACGACCGCGGCCAGCACCGGCGGCTCGCAGGCGAGGACCTCCGGGTCCTCCGGCGGCGTCCAGCGGCCGGGCAGGCCGTCGCTGTGCACGACCAGCAGGCTGTCGGTCCGCCAGGGCGCCTGGTGCACCGGCACGGAGGCGGGGAAGTGGGCGCCCACGATGCCCGGGTGGGTGGGCAGGTGCCGCCACCGCCCGCCGGCACGCAGCCGGGCGCCGACGTTGCCCACGCCGGCGAAGGACAGCCGGCCGGTGTCCTCGTCGACCTGGCCGACGCTGACCGCGGCGCCGCGGGTGGGGCGCAGCGCGTCGTTCAGGCGGCGGAGGATCTCGGCGGGGGGCAGGTCGGCGTGGCGGCGCAGCGCCTCGACCGCGGCGGTGGACGCCTCGGCCGCCCCCGCGCCGTGGCCGAGCCCGTCGGCGAGCATCAGGGTGACGCGGGGGCCGGAGCGGGTCCAGGCGAAGGCGTCCCCGGAGTGCTCGGCGTACGCCAGAGGAACGTTGATGCCCCCGGCGCGGGCGCCGCCGCCGGGCGCGTCGGACCGCTCGCGCGGTGCTCCCGGCGGGCGCGGCGGGCCGATCCGCGCGACGGCGACGGTGCCCTGGCCCGGCCGGCTGTGCAGGCTGAACTCGTCGGCCAGCCGCAGACAGGCGCCCAGACCCGCGCCCAGGGAGGAGACGGCGGTGGTGTAGCCGTCCTGCAGGGCGATCGGGACGTCGCCGATGCCCGGCCCGTGGTCGAGCGAGCTGATCTGCACGCCGGGCGCGGCGTCCGCGCCGACGCGGGCGGCGCCCACCAGGCCGATGACGATACGGCCGGCGGCGGCGTGCTTGACGAGGTTGGTCGCCAGTTCGGTGGCCACCAGCGCGGCGACCGCTGTGGCGTGCGCGTCGAACCCCGCGTGGCGGCAGGCGGTCTCCGCGGCGGTCTGCACGTCCTTGATCCGGGTGCTCTCCAGCACCGGGACGTCCCAGACCCTGCTCATGCCCCGCCTCCGCGCGGTGCGGGCAGGGCGGAGGTCCAGTCGGCGACGGTGACCCTGGTGCCCTGGCCGGGGCGGGTGTCCAGGGCGAACTCCTGGACAAGCCGTCTGGCCCCGCTCAGGCCCATGCCCAGGCCCCCGCCGGTGGTGTACCCGTCGGTCATGGCCGACGCGACGTCGCGGATGCCGGGGCCGGAGTCGACGAAGGACAGCCGCAGTCCGCGCCGCCGCCCGTCCTCCAGGAGCGTCAGTTCCACGTGCCCTCCACCGCCGTGGACGAGGGTGTTGCGCGCCAGTTCGCTCGCCGCGGTGACCAGTTTCGTCTGCTGGACGAGGGTGAACCCGAGGTCGGCGGTCATCTGGCGCACCTGCTGGCGCATCCAGGCCAGGTCCGCGTCGGAGCCGATCGGGAGGGTGGCGGTGGGGGCGAGTGGGGCGTGCATCACGCGCCCTCTTCCGGTTCTTCCGGCCGCGGGGGCGGCGCCGCCGCCGGGTGGTCCAGCAGGCGCAGGGCCTCGCCGGTGGTGAGCGCCGTCTCCAGGCCGGGCAGGGACAGCCCGAGTTCGACCAGGGTGATGGCCACGGCCGGGCGCATGCCGACGAGCACCGTGCGCGCGGCCAGCAGCCGGGCGCCGGCCGCGATGTCGGCGAGGACGCGGCCGAGGTAGGAGTCGACGATGCCGACGCCGGAGACGTCGATCACCACGCCGCCGACCGGGGTCGGGCTGTGGGCGATCCGGTGGGTGATGTCGTGCTGGAGCCGTTCGGCGACCCCGTCGGGGAGGTCGCCGTTCAGGGTGACCAGCAGGACGTCCCCCAGCGCGAGCACGGGGACGGTGGCCGCGAGAAAGGCGGGGGAGGCGGGGGCAGCGGGGGCATCGGTCATCGGGCCGGCGCTCCCGCGACGGGAGCCGGGGAGACCGCTCTGCCCTGCCGGGCCAGCGCGTAGGCCAGGGCGTCGGCGAGGGTGGCGCGCGTCACGATCGAGCCGAGGTCGATGCCGAGGTGGACGATGGTCTGCGCGATGGCCGGCCGGATGCCGGACACGACGCACTCCGCGCCCATCAGGCGGGCCGCGGCCACGGTCTTCATCAGGTGCTGCGCCACCAGGGAGTCGACGGTCGGCACGCCGGTGATGTCGAGGATGGCGTAGCGGGCCGGCTGGGTCACGATCGCGTCGAGCAGGTTCTCCATCACGGTCTGGCTGCGCGCGCTGTCCAGGGTGCCGATCAGCGGTACGGCGACGACGCCGTCCCACAGCCGGATGACCGGGGTGGCCACCTCCAGCAGTTGCTGCCGCTGACGGGCGATCAGCTCCTCGCCCTCGCTCAGCGCGGTCTGCATGACCACCACCCGGAGGGTTCCCATCAGCACGGTCAGCGCGAGCAGGCACGCGTGGCCGTGCTCGTCGCCGGGATCGTCGAACTCGCCGCGGAGCAGCGCGGCGACCGGCTCGCGCAGGTCGGCGACCTCGCCGGCGATCCGCGCCGGGGCGACCCCGGCCCGGGAGCGCGACGCGGACATCCGGCCGAGCCGGTCGCGCACGCCGCCGAAGCCGGCCGCCTCGACGTCCTCCAGCCGCCAGGCGCCCGCCACCTCGGCCAGCGCGTCCACCACGGCCTTGGCGGCCTCGACCGCCTCGTCCCTGGAGTGGGTGAAGACCGTGCGGAACAGCGCCGCGTCGGCCCACCGCTGGGCGATCTGCTCCCGGCGCCGCTCGAAGAAGCGCCCCAGCTCCCGCGCCGCGTCGCCGGCCGTGTCGAACTCCGTCACCTGCGTCGTCTCCCTCTCCGGAACGGGTTGCCCGCCTCCGGCGAACCATGAGGCAATTGTTGCCACATGGCAAACGTTAGCGCGCGTGCCGGAGGCGGCCAACACGGGATCTCCGCATCCGGCGCGGCCGCCGGCCCCGTCTCAGCGGGCCGCCCCGTGCCCGTCCCCGGCAGGCGCCCCGTGCCAGTCCAGGCACACGACCAGGGCGTCGTCGTCCGCGGCCGCTTCGCCGCGGTGCCCGGTCAACTCGCGCAGGATGGCGCGCGGGACCTCGGCGGCGGGCAGCAGCCGGGTGGCGTGGATGGCGCGCTCCAGGGCCACTTCGCCGTAGGTCTCGCCCCTCGGGGAGGCCACCGCGTGGACGCCGTCGCTGACGAAGACCAGCCGGTCGCCGGGCAGCACCTGGACGTCCTCCGCCACGTAGTCGGTCTCCTCGAACATGCCCAGCGGCAGTTGGGCGTCCAGCCCGATCCGCTCCACCTTGCCGTCGCGCAGGCGCAGCACCTGGGGCGAGCCCGCGTCCACCACCTGCGCCGTGCCGGTGGCGATGTCGAAGTCGAGCATCAGGACGGACAGGTAGCAGCGGCCCCGGTACTGCGCGTAGACGGCCTGGTCGGCCAGGGCGGCCTGGTCGGCGATGGAGACGCCGGCCCGGCGGGCGTTGCGCAGGGCGTTGATGGCCAGGCTCGTCAGCAGTGCGGCCTCGATGCCCTCGCCCATGCCGTTGGTGACGTAGAGCGTGAGCCGGTCCGCGGTGGCCGACCAGTCGAAGTTGTCGCCGAAGATGGCGTAGGCCGGTTCCAGCTGGGCGCCCAACTCGTACTCCGGGCGGGCGCACGAGCGGCCGGGCAGCAGCTGCCACTGCATCTCGGCGGCCAGCGTGAGCCGGTCCTTGCGCCGCGCCTGCAGGTACAGGTCGGTGTCGCGCTCGGCCACGATCACCTCGTGCCCGAGCACCTCGGCGATGTCGGCCAGTTCGGCGGCGTACCGGCGGGCCGCGTCCTTCCCCGGCAGGGTCACGCAGAGCACGCCCAGCCGGTCGCCGCGCACGCTCACCGGCAGGTGCAGCCGCGCCCTGCCGTCCCGCAGGTCCTCGACGAAGGGCGCCTGCGAGCCGAAGGCGCGGCCGGCCGAGCTGTTGTGCACCGACACCGGCTCCAGCGTGTGCGGCAGTATTGACACCGGTTGAAGCACGCTGAGACCGTAATCGGCCATGAACAACTCGACGTCCTCGGCGCCGTAGTGCTCGGCGAGGACCGCGCGGACGGCGTCGAGCAACGCGTGCGGGGCCGCTGTACGCAGGGCGCGCTCAGCGGCCTGGTATCTGTTCACTGGAGGACTGCACCAACCTTTCCGGACAACGTGCGGTTCCGCCCGGGGGCGGGTTCGGCGATCGGCCGCATGGACCAGCGGGCCGCCGGGCCGGCCCGGGCGGCGAGTACGCTGACGGGCATCCCAGCGCCTGCGAGAGTGTGACCGTGACTGCCTTCCGTCGCCCTGAGCCCGATGAGGTCGCCCGCGTGACCACCACGGCCGTCGAGCTGCTGGAGGTCGTGTGGGGCCGTGCCTCGACCACGCCCACCTCCGCGTCCCAGCTGCGCGTGCTGCACATCCTCGAACACCACGACGGCATCAACCTGCGGACGCTCGCCGAGTCCCTCGCCTCCACCCCGCCGGCCACCAGCCGGCTCTTCGACCGGCTCCAGGCCGCGGGCTTCGTCGAGCGGGTGCCGAGTCCGGAGAACCGGCGCGAGGTGCGCCTGCACCTGAGCAGCCGGGGGCGCGCCTTCCTGGCCGATCTGCGCACGCGCAGGGAGCGGGAACTGCGGGCGGTGCTCGCGGAGGTGCCCGCGGCCCGCCGGGTCGCGCTGCTGGAGGGACTGGAGGCGTTCTGCGCCGCCGCGGCTACGCAGATACACGGCGCCGCCCAGGACGCCGGCAGCCGGACGGCCTGAACCGCCCGCGGGAGCGGCCGGCCGCCGGGCGCGCGCCGTACGCGGGCCGGCGGCACACAGAGCGGTCCTCGGCCACCGTTCCCTGTCCTTCCCCGAGCACCCCGACCAGGGGTCACTCTGTTGCCGCGCGGCCATCATTGTCAAACGGCAACTGTCCTGTGCGCCCCTCGCCCGTACGTCCCTCACCCGTACCCGTCTACCCCCGGTCGGGCGCTCCTTGCCGAGCGTCCCGACGGCTTCCTCACGCGCGTGGGGCAGGGGCGGCGGCCTCCCAGGCCGCCTCGATCATCGGGAAGACCTCGTCCAGGGCGGCCTGGGGATCGGCGGACTCACGGGCCAGCGAGTAGGCGTCGATCACGAACCTCGCGAGGGCCCGGCCCGCCGTCGCGGTCTGCGGCAGCCGGGGATCGGCGGCGAGGGCGTTCGCGAGGGACTGCGCGTGGCGCAGCCTCATCGACTCCTCGTAGTCCCGCAGGGCGGGTGAGGCGTCGACCATGCGCCAGACCGGGTCCGCGCCGTCGGCCGTGCAGTGGTCCACCAGGGCCTCGATCACGCGGCGCAGCGCGGGGAGGAGCGGCTCGTGCGGCTGCCGGTCGGTGACCGCCCGCGTCAGGCGCTGCTCGAAGTCCGCGTCCCGCTCGAACACCAGGGCCTCTTTGGAGGCGAAATGCGCGAAGACGGTGGTGACGGCCACGTCGGCCTCGGCGGCCACGTCGCGGATGCCCACCGCGTCGTACCCGCGGTCCAGGAAGAGCCGTACGGCGGTGTCGGCAATCTTCTGGCGGGTTGCGGCCTTCTTGCGCTCGCGGCGCCCGGACGACACGGTCATGCACCAACGCTAGCAGGTACGAAATCCTAACGGTTTCAGTAATGGAACCGTTAGTGTTACCGTCCCGGCATGAAGATGGTGAGCTTCGCCGAGTTCGGCGGCCCTGACGTCCTGCAACTGATCGATGCCGAGGAACCCCACGCGGGGCCCGGCCGGATACGCGTCGCCGTGCGCGCGGCGGGTGTGAACCCCGTCGACTGGAGGCTCCGTGAGGGCCAGGTCCTGGGCGCCCATCCGCTCGTCCTGCCGTCGGGAGTCGGACAGGACGCCGCCGGGGTGGTGGACGAGGTGGGGGAGGGCGTCGAAGGGGTCGCCGTCGGCGACCGCGTGTTCGGCGAAGGATCCAGCACGTATGCCGAGTTCGCCGTGCTGTCGGCCTGGGCCCGCATGCCCGAAGGGCTGACGTTCGAGGAGGCGGCCGGCTACCCCTCGGTGATGGAGACCGCGCTGCGCGTCATCCGCGAGGTCGGCGTGCGGCCGGGACAGACGCTGCTGGTCAGCGGGGCGTCCGGGGGAGTCGGGTCGGCGGTGCTGCAGGTCGCCCGCGACCGCGGCATCGCGGTCGTCGGCACCGCCGGGGCCGCGAACCAGGACTACCTGCGGAGCCTGGGTGCCGTCGCCACGACGTACGGCGACGGCTGGGTGGAACGCGTGCGCGCGCTCGGCCGGATCGACGCGGCCCTCGACCTGGCCGGCTCGGGCGTGATCCGTGAACTCGTCGAACTCACCGGGGACCCGCGGAAGGTGATCTCCATCGCCGACCTCGCCGCCCCCGGGCTCGGGGTCCGGTTCTCCGGCGTGGCCGGGAGCGTGCCGCAGGCGCTCACCGAGACGGTCGACCTCATCACACGGGGAAAGCTGCGCATCCCGGTCGACAAGGCGTACCCGCTCGCCGACGCCGCGGCAGCCCACACCGACAGCCGGAGCGGCCACACGCGCGGGCGCAGGGTCATGGTGGTCTGAGCTTGCCGCACAGCCGCACAGCCGCACAGCCGCCCGCCGCGCGGCCGCACACCGCCTCCCCGCAGCGACGGGAGGAGCCGCCCGGACGGGGCGCCGGCTCGCGTGGGCGCGGTCGTTGCGAGGGGTGCAACGCGCGTTGCGGGAGGTGGGCGTGCGGGCAAGGATGACCGGATGCAATCCGTGTTCGACCTCGCCCCGGCCGTCGTCCCGGTCGTGGTGCTGGAGGACGCCGAGGACGCCGTCCCCCTGGCCAGGGCCCTGGTCGACGGCGGCCTGACCGCGATCGAGATCACGCTGCGCACGCCGGCCGCGCTGGAGGCGATCCGGGCCGTCGCCCACGCCGTGCCCGGCGCCGTCGTGGGCGCGGGGACCGTGCTCGGCCGGGAACAGGCCGCCGCCGCCGTCGAGGCCGGCGCCCGCTTCCTGGTCAGCCCCGGCTGGACCGACCGCCTGCTCGACGCGCTGCGGGACTCGGGACTGCCGTTCCTGCCCGGCGTCTCCACCGTCGGCGAAGCGCTCGGCCTGCTGGAGCGCGGCGTCACCGACATGAAGTTCTTCCCCGCGGAGGCGGCCGGCGGCCCGGACTACCTGCGCTCGCTGGCCTCGCCGCTGCCGCGCGCCCGCTTCTGCCCCACCGGCGGCATCGACGCCGACCGCGCCCCGGCGTACCTGCGCCTGCCCAACGTCGCCTGCGTGGGCGGCACATGGATGCTGCCGCAGGACGCGCTGCGCGCCCGCGCCTGGGACCGGGTCGCCGCGCTGGCCGCGGAAGCCGCCGCGCTCAGCGGCCGTTGACGGCCCACCGCGGACGGGGTGGGGGACGCCGGCGGCGGCCGGGAAGGCATCCGGCCGCCGCCGGCGTCCGCTCGACGCGGTACGAACTCAACAAGCCCGCGCCGCAAGCGCGTTGTACGCCTCCGCGACCACCTGGACGGCGCCCGCCGACCCGGAGGCCGCCGGCCCGGCGCCGCACCCCAGGGTCACCGCGCGCGACTCGCCGGGCAGCAGGCACGGGAAGTGCGCCGCGTCGGGCGCGGCGTCGTCCTGCGGAACAGCGTCCGGCGTCGCGGCGTCCAGGGCCGCGGAGTTCAGGACGGCGGCGTCCGAAACGGCGGAGTCCAGGGGCGTTTCCCGCCCGCGCACCGCGACGCGCACCCACGCGGCGGGCCACGCACCGGTGTTGGTGACCACGGCCGTCACCGCCGAGCGCCCGGCCGCGGACGTCCGCAGCGAAAGCCCTGTGAACGGCAGGCCGTTGACGCAGCGAAGATCCGTCGGAGTGCGGTGCCGCCAGTAGTCGTTGGCGGCGGCCGGAACGCCGTCCGGGCCGGTGAGGGTCAGCCGCAGCAAGTGGGCCGCGGGCAGGGCGCGTTCGAAGGGCACGGTCAGCACGCGGGCGGCCCCGGCCGCCGGGACGTCGGCGGCCGCGGTCACCGGCGCGGCCAGCGGCCGGCCGGCCAGGTCGTACAACCGCGCGGTGACCGTCGCGCCGCGCAGCGCGTCCGGCCCCCGGTTGACCACGACCACCGCGCCGTCGCGCGGGTCCGCCTGGACGTGCAGCCGCGCCCGCGCCGCGCGCACCCCGCAGCGTCCCGCGTCGGTCCACCCCGTCACGACCTCCGGCCCCGCGTCGGGCCGTCCCGTGCCGCCTCCGCGGACCCCGGCGTGCCGCAACGGCCGGGCGGCGGCGGCCTCCACGGCCGCGCGCAGGCTCTCGTAGTCCACGATCCGCGCCCTGCGCAGGAAGGCCGCCGCCGAGGTCGCGGCGCCCAGCCGCTCCTCCACCGCGCGCACGAACGCCTCGGGCAGCCCCGCGCCCTCCCGCGCCGCCTCCCACTCCCCGGGCTCCCCGGGCCACCAGCCGCGGACCCCGAGGTCCAGTGCGGCGAGCGTCGCCGGGTCGCGGTACGCCGTCGCGCCGCGCGCACCGGCGGGGGAGGCGGACGGCCGCGCCCGGAGCCGTACCCGCGGGGCCAGCAGCGCGGCCACGCTCTGCGCCGTGGCCCGTCGAGCCGGCCGCGCGGCCGCGTCGGGGCAGCGCGGCGCGACCGCCGGCGCCTGCGCCCAGGCCCCGGCCAGATGCGGCTCGGGCGCGAGCCGCACGACCAGCGTCCGCAGGCGGGGGCCGCCTGCGGCGGTGTCGCGGTTCGGGAAGGTCTCGCGGTGCGGGGCGGGCTCGCTGTGCGGGATGGGCTGACTGTGCGGGATGGGCTCACTGTGCGGGGCGGTCGCACCGTCCGGGACGGGCGCGCTGCTCGCGGCGGGTCCGCTGTCTGTGAGGGTGCCGCCGGCCGGGACGGTTCCGCCGACTGCGAGGGATCCGCCGCTCGGGGCGGTCTCGCCGTCCGGGACGGTTCCGGTGCTCGCGGCGGTCCCGCCGGCCGCGATCCGCGCGCCGCCGGCGTCCGCCGCGCCCGCGCCGGTCGCCGCGACCCGCGCCGCCTCGGTCACGTCGAACCGCGCCCGCGCGAACGGGTGCGGCAGGGCGCCCACCCGTCGGCCGTCGAGCCAGAACTCCGCGTCGTGGCCGACCCCTTCGACGTCGAGCAGCAACCCGTTCGCCGCGTCGGCCGGGAGCGCGAACCGGCGCACGAACCACCACGAGTGGCGCGCCGACCCGCCGGATACGTCGGAAGCGTCGTCCGCCCCGCCCGCGCCGTCGAGGCCGCCCATGCCGCCCAAGACGTCGCGGGCCTCCAAGGCGTCCCGGCCGCCCACGCCGTCCACGCCGTCCCAGCCGTCCACGCCGTCCAGGCGCCCGAGGTCGCCGAGCCCGTCCAACTCGGCCATGGCGTCGAGCCCGTCGAGTCGATCCAGCTCGGCCAATGGGCCCAGCCCGTCCAGCTCGTCCAGCCCGTCGAGTCCGTCGAGTCCCTCCAGCCCATCGGAGGCGTCCGCCCGCGCCGCCGCGCCCGCCGCGGACAGCTCCGCGCCGCCCGCGACCCCCGCGCGGTCGTCCAGCACCAAATCCCACCCGGCGCAGGACGCCGTTCCCGCCCTGGCCCCGGCCGCCGTGTCCAGCCGCGCTTCCGCGAGCAGCGTGCCGACCACCTCCGGCGCCATACCTCGGAGGCGGCCCGGGGCGGCGTCGCGTCCTGACACGTGCGGAGGGTTCTTCGGCATGGACACCGCTCCCGTTCACGAAGACTTCGGTGAGGCGCTGCGGTCGCGGCGCTCTTTGACAACGTTGCCATAGCGTATGACAACGTTGCCGAGGAAGTTTCCTATGCGCGATGCCGCCTTTCAATACGGACGAGGGACACATTCTGGGAACGAACCGCGCCGCCGGGCAGCGGCACGAAACCGACCTCCCCCTCACGGCCGCCGAGCATGCCGGGGGCGGGGTAGGGGGCAGTCTCGGCGGGTGCTGCGTCCGGGCCGGTTCGCGGGCCGCCGCGGAAGCCGTCCCGGGGTCCGTGCACGCGCGGTGGGGCCGCAACAGCCACGGCGCGGTCACGTCGAGGGGGCTCGCCGCCCGCGAGGCGCTCGGCGACCGCGTCGATCCGAGTGATCCGGGCGAGGGGCCGTCGGGAGCCGGCACGAGCATCGGGTGGGGGCGGTGCGCGACGCGTCGGCGCGCACCGCCCGCGTGGCGTACCACGTTCTTCCCGCTGGACGGGGCATGACGTGCCCGGCCGGGGTTCCCACCTCGCAACGGCTGTGCGGGCTACACCCCGGCCGGGATGGCGGTCGCGGCGCCGGTGACGCGGACCCGGGGGTCGCCGGGCCGCAGCTCGACGGTGAGGACGCCGGGGCGGCCGAGGTCGTCGCCCTGGTGGAGGGTGAGGACGGCCGGAACCGGGCCGAGGCGCCGCAGGTACGCGCCGAAGGCGAGGGCCGCCGCGCCGGTCGCCGGGTCCTCCACCACACCGCCGACCGGGAACGGGTCGCGGACGTGGTAGACCGTCGCGCTCTCCCGCCAGACCAGTTGCACCGTGGTCAGGTCGAGCGCGGTCATCAGCGCGGCGAGCCGGTCGAAGTCGTAGTGCAGGTCGGCCAGTCGAGCGCGGGTGGCGGCGGCGAGCACGAGGTGCCGGGCGCCGGCGTAGGCGATGCGCGGCGGCAGCGCGGGGTCGAGGTCGCCGGCCGCCCAGCCGAGCGCGGCGAGCGCCTCCGCGACGTCGGCGTCCCGCGCCTCCTCGACGGAGGGCTCGACACTGGTGAGGGTCGCCCGCAGGACACCGTCGGCGCCGGCCGCGACGTGCACCGGGACCTCGCCTGCCGGGGTACGGAACAGCAGGTCGCCCGGGCCGATGCGCTCGGCCAGCGCGACCGCGGTCGCCACGGTGGCGTGGCCGCAGAACGTGACCTCGGCCTTGGGGCTGAAGTACCGCACGTCCAGCATTCGCCCGGCCCCGGCTCCGCCTTCCGAAACGGCCCCGGCTCCGGCTTCCGACGCGGCTGCGGCTCCGGACGCGGCCCCGGCTCCCGACGCAGCCCCGGCTCCCGGCAAGGGGCCGGCTTCCGACGCGGCCGCGGACCCGCCCGCATCCGCGCGTCCCGTCACGAACGCCGTCTCCGAGTAGCCGACGTCGGCCGCGACGGCGAGCATCGCCGCGTCGTCGAGCCCGGAGGCGTCCAGCACCACCCCGGCCGGGTTGCCGCCCGCCGGATCGGTCGAGAACGCGGTGTACCGCAGGACCTCCCCCGCGGCCGGTCCGTTGTCGCCACCCTGTCCCGTACTCGTCACCATGCCCGCCTCAACTTCCGCCGACCGCACGTTGTTCCGGCGCGGACCGCCCACCCGCGGCGCCCGCCGGCCGCCCACACACGGCGCCGGCCCGCCGCCCGCACACGGCACCCGCGGCGCCCGCGGAGACCGCCCACGCCCACGCCCACGCCGCGCCCGCCGCCGGCTGAGTCCACGCCCGGGTAGGTCACGCCGATCCTGTCGCGGATCCGGTCCAGCGTCCGCATCACCGCCAGCGAACCCTCCAGCGGGACCAGCGGGGACTGGGTCTCGCCCGCGCGCAGGCAGCGCATGACCTCCGCGGCCTCGTGGCGCATCGTGCCGCGGTCGTGGTCGTCGCTGACGTCGGCCAGCCGCACGGTGCGCGGGGCCTCGCCCGGCCGGTGGACGGTGAAGCGGTCGGCGTTGAAGAAGCCGTCCGGGATGTCGATGCGGCCCGCGGTCCCGGCGACCGAGGCGGGCGCGCCGGTGTCCGCAGCGAACGTGCAGGAGAGCGCGGCGACCGCGCCGCCGTGCCAGCCGAGCACGATGCCGGTGGTGTCGTCGACCCGCTCCGGGGTCAGGTGCGCCCACGCCTGGACCTCGTCCGGCTCGCCGAGCAGCAGCTGCGCGAACGCTACCGGGTAGACGCCGAGGTCCAGCAGCGCGCCGCCGCCCTGCCTCGGGTCGCGCATCCGGTGCCCCGGCTCGAAGTCGCCGGGGAAGCCGAAGTGCGCGGAGACCTGCCGGACCTCGCCGATCACGCCGTCGGCGACCAGCGCGACCAGGTTGCGGATCAGCGGGTTGCAGTACGTCCACATGGCCTCCATCAGGAACAGGCCGCGCTCCTGGGCGAGTTCGACCAGCTCGCGGGCCTCGCGCTCGTTGATGGTGAACGCCTTCTCGCACAGCACCGGCTTGCCCGCCTCCAGGCACAGCCCGGCGGCGGCCCGGTGCGCGGAGTGCGGCGTCGCCACGTAGACCACGTCGACCTCCGGGTCCGCGGCCAGCTCCGCCCAACTGCCGTGCGCGCGCGGGATGCCGTGCCGCTCGGCGAACGCTTTCGCGCCCTCCGGGCTGCGCGAGCCGACCGCGACCACCTCCGCGTCCGGGAGCGACCGCAGTGCCTCGGTGAAGGTCGCGGCGATGCCGCCGGTCGCCAGGACGCCCCACCGGATCTTCGGTACGGATGTGTCGCGCGTCATCGCCAGCAGCCCTCGTATTCGGTGTCGGTGGGTCGGTGCAGGATGAAAGAATAGGCGGCGGTTCACCTACCCCCCGATGGAGCGTGCCGCCGTGCAGGACGCCGGGCCGACGACCCCCGCGTACGAGACCCCCACCCCGATCCCCTCACCCACCCGGACCCCGGCCGTCGCCCCCTCCGCCGAGGTCCGCCGCGCGGCCGCCCGCCGCACCGGCCTGCTCGTCACCCTCGTGCTCGGCGGCCTGACCGCCCTGCCGCCGCTGTCGATGGACATGTACCTGCCCGCGCTGCCGCAGGTCACCGACGCGCTGCACGCGCCCTCGGCCACCGTGCAGCTCACCCTGACCGCGTGCCTGGCCGGCATGGCGCTCGGGCAGCTCGTGGTCGGCCCGCTCAGCGACCGGTGGGGCCAGCGCCGGCCGCTGCTGGCCGGCATGGCGATCTACGTGCTGGCCACCGCGATCTGCGCGTTCGCGCCCACCGCCGGGCTGCTGATCGGCTTCCGGCTGGTGCAGGGCCTGGCCGGCGCCGCCGGCATCGTGATCTCCCGCGCGGTCGTGCGCGACCTGTACGACGGCGTGGAGATGGCCCGCTTCTTCTCCACGCTGATGCTGATATCCGGCGTCGCGCCGATCGTCGCGCCGGTCATCGGCGGCCAGATCCTGCGGCTGACCGACTGGCGCGGCGTCTTCGTCGTCTGCACGGTCATCGGGGTGCTGCTCACCCTCGTGGTGTGGCGGCGGCTCGACGAGACGCTGCCGCCGGAGGACCGGCACGGCGGCGAGCTGGCCGGCACCTTCGGATCGATGCGCCGGCTGCTCGCCGACCGGGTGTTCACCGGCTACGTCATCGCCGGCAGCTTCGCCTTCGCGGCGCTGTTCACCTATGTGTCCGCGTCGTCGTTCGTGGTCCAGGACATCTACGGCGCCTCCGCGCAGACCTTCAGCCTGCTGTTCGGCCTGAACTCGATCGGCCTCGTCGGCGTCGGCCAGCTGGGCGGCAAGGTGCTGGTCGGCCGGGTGGACATGGACAAGGTGCTGGCGGTCGGCCTGGCGCTGATCACCGCCGCCTCCGTCGCGCTGGTGCTGCTGACCACCGGCGTCTTCGGGCGGGCCACGCTGCCCGAGATCGCCGCCGGGCTGTTCGTGCTGATGTCCGCGATGGGCCTGGTGCTGCCCACCACCAACACCCAGGCGCTGCTGCGCACCAAGCGCGCGGCGGGCTCCGCGTCCGCGCTGATCGGCACGTCGTCCTTCCTGATCGGCGCGGTCCTCTCGCCGCTCGGCGGGATCGCCGGCGACGGCACCGCCGTGCCGATGGCGGTCACGCAGCTCGGCTGCGTCACGGTCGCCTGCGCGGCCTTCGTCGGGCTGTGCCTGCGCGGGCGGCGTACGGTGGAGGGACCGTAGGGTCACCCCCTGGGAGGAAGCGATGTCCGACGTTCCGGACGAACGCACCGAGGAGCGCGCCGACGAGCGCACCTGGGCGTTCAAGGCGGCAGACAGCACACTGCACACGGGGTCCGAGCACACGGTGGACCCGGAGGACCTGGTGATGGCCTCCGGCCGGGACTGCACCCCGGAGCTGATCGAGCAGGCCCGCAGAGCACTGGAGGAAGATGGCCCCGCCGCTGTCGAGAGGTACCTGCCGTGAGGCGGGGCTCGACTCCGACGAGCTGCGCCGGCTCGTCCCCGAACTGGCCGGGCACCTGTCCGCCGCGCCGGGGACCGCGGCGCCGGGCCCGCGGACCGCCGAGGCTGGCCCGGAGGTCGCGGCGCATCCGTGGTGCGCCGGCGCGGTCGTGCTGGCCGGCCGCGGCCGGACCGTCGCACTGCACGAGCCGCTCGGCTGGGCCGTCCGGTACGCCCGCTACGACGAGGACGCCGACCGCGGCGTGGAACTGCCCGGGGACGCGCGGGTGCCGATGCGCGCCGACACCGTCTTCGACCTCGCCTCGCTGACCAAGCTCTTCACCGCCGTCGCCGCGGTCCGCGAGATCGAACGCGGCGCGCTGGACCTCGACGCCCCGATCGCCCGCTACGCGCCCGCGCTGACCGCCGCGGCCGAGCACGGCATCACCGCGCGCCACCTGCTCACCCACACCTCCGGGCTGCGGCCCGAGCTGCCGCTGTACGAGCTGCCGGACGCCGCCGCGCGCGCCGCGGCGCTCGCCGCCGAGCAGCCGTTGACCCCGCCGGGCGCGGCCCGCTGCTACTCCGACCTCAACCTGCTGCACCTGCAGACCGTCCTGGAGCAGCTCACCGGCCGGCCGCTGGACCGGCTGATCGCCGAGGGCGTCACCGGCCCGCTCGGCATGGCCGACACCCGCTTCGCCCCGCCCGCCGCCTGGCGCCCGCGGATCGCCGCCACCGAGGACCAGCGCAGGCCCTGGGCCAAGCTCGACCGGGGCATGGTGCACGGCGAGGTGCACGACGAGAACGCGTACGCGATGGGCGGCGTCGCCGGCCACACCGGGCTGTTCTCCACCGCCTGGGACCTGGCGCTGTTCGCCCGCGCCCTGCTGGACGGCGGCGCCGGCGTGCTCTCGCCCGCCTCCGTCGACCTGCTGCTCGGCGGCGTGCCCGACCCCGACGGGGTGCGCCGCCCGCTCGGCTTCGAGGCCGACCAGCCGTGGTTCATGGGCGAGTTGGCCGGCCGCGGCGCGGTCGGCCACACCGGCTTCACCGGTACGAGCCTGGTCCTCGACCCGGCCGGCGGCGCCTTCCTCGTCCTGCTCGCCAACGCCGTCCACCCCTGCCGCAGCTGGCGCGTGGGCAACGCCCCCCGCGCCGCCGCGGCGACCCGCCTGGCCCGCGCCGCGAAGGCCGGGTAGGGGCCGGCCAGGCCAGGGGGCCGGGCGGGTCACGCGGGTACGCGGCCGCGCGGCGGGCGCTCAGCCGCGGTCACCGGACGTCGGGCCCCACAGGTGCCACAAGGTGACGAACAGGCAGACCAGGGCGAGGGCCAGCACGATCAGCATGCCGGTGCTGATCGCCACGAGTCGGCCGTCGCTGATGTTCTGGACCAGCCGGGTGCGGCCCTCCTCGCGGACCTCGCGTTCGGCCGGGGCGCTGGACACGTACCGCCACGCCGCGGCGTCGGCGGCCAGCAGCAGGAGCGCGCCGGCCGGCCAGGCCCACCGCCACCGCCGCCACCGCTGCTGTTCCGGCGGCAGCCCGACCGCCGCGGGGCACCGCCGCCACAGCTGCTTCTCCAGCGCCGCGTACCCGGCGGTGTTGTCGCGGAAGGTCACCCGGCTGCCGTCGGCGAAGACGACGGTGCAGCGGTAGTACAGGCCCGTCGGCGTCGGCGAAGGAGCGGTGAACACCGTCCCGCGCCGCACGTCCAGCGCCCGGACGTCCTCCCACCGGCGGCCCCGGGCCCGCCAGGCGGTCCCCCACACCAGGCCGCGCTCGCGGACGTCGAGGTATCCGCGCGGCAGCCAGCGCAGCATCGCCGCCATCAGCACCGCGGCGGGCCCCAGCGTCAGCATCCACACGGCGGTGAGCGGACCGCCCGCGCCCCCCGGCCCGATCCACCCGGAACCGGGCAGCAGCATGTCGGGCCGCGTCAGGGCCAGCACCACCTCGGCGACGGACGCCGCGCCCCCCAGCGCCACCGGTCCCGCCAGGAGCCTGCTCCATGCCCTGTGCGACACCGGGTGCCGGCTGCACACCCGCCCGTACACCTCCGCGTCCATCCGCTCAGCACAGCACGGGCGGCTCGGGACGGGTCCCGACGCGGCAGGCGCGGGGCCGGCGGCGGCTCGGGCCCCGCGCGCCGGGGGCGCGGCTTCAGCGGAAGACGCCCGTGTGCCCCAGCGAGTAGCGGCCCGGCTGGGGGTACACGCACAGGCCGTGCGGGCCCGCGCCGACCGGGATCTTGGCCAGCGTGCGGCCGGTCGCGGTGTCCAGGGCGTACACCTCGGAGTCGTAGCGCCCGGACAGCCACAGCACCTTGCCGTCCGCCGAGACGCCGCCCATGTCGGGGCTGCCGCCGCCGTCGATGTGCCACTTGCCGGTCAGCCGGCCGGTCGCCAGGTCCAGCAGCGAGACCGAGCCCTCCTCGCGGTTGGAGATGTACAGGGTGCGCGAGTCGCGCGAGACGTACAGCCCGTGCGCGCCCTTGCCGGTGCGCAGCAGGGTCGGCCGGGAGAACCTGTCGCCGTCCATCACCCACACCCCGTCGGCGACCATGTCGGCGATGTACCAGGTCTTCCCGTCGGGGCTGATCTTCACGTCCTGCGGCATCGCGCCGTCGTACGGCAGCTTCTGCTGCCCGACCACCTCCATCCTCGCGGTGTCGACCTTCAGCAGCTCGCCGGAGAACTCGCAGGAGACGATGAAGTAGCGCCCGTCCGGGGAGAAGTCGGCGTGGTTGACGCCGTAGCAGCTGACCGGCACGGCCTTGCGCACCGCCATGGTGTGCGCGTCCCGGAACACCAGCTGCCGGTCGAGGGAGGCCATCACCACCGCGTACTTCCCGTCCGGGGTGAAGTAGAGGTTGTACGGGTCGTGGACGTCCACGGTCTTCCCGGCCTTCCCGGTGGCCGGGTCGATCGGGGTCAGCGAGTTGCCGACGTCGTTGTTGACCCACAGCGTTCTCAGGTCCCACGACGGCACCACGTGCTGCGGCTGCAGCCCGACCGGGATGGTCTCGATCACCTTGTACGTGCGCGGGTCGATCACCGAGACGGTGTTGGACTCCGTGTTGGGCACGTACACCCGCGACGGGAAGTCCCGGACCACCGGGGAGAGCCGGTTCGGCCGGTCGGCCGCGTACAGGTCGTGCGGGTCCAGCGGCGCGGGCATCCCGGGCAGGCCGGGGGCGACCGCGGGGCGGGCCGGCGCGGCGGCGGCCTTCGTCGCCGGGTGCGGGGTGTGCCGCGCCTGGCCGCCGCAGCCGGCGGTGGCCAGGGCCGCGGCGGCGGCGACGAGCAGGACGCGGGCGGAGGTCGGCAGTCGGCGCATCAGGTCAGCAGCTCCGAGGTCGTGACCGCGCGCAGGCCGCGGCGGTGCAGGTCGTCGAGGATCCCGGGCAGCGCGGCGACGGTGCCGCGGTGCCCGAAGTGCAGGGAGACCACCGAGCCGGCCCGCACCTGCCGGGCCGTCGCGGCCCGCACGGCCGCCGGGCCGGGGTCGGTGTAGTCGAGCGGGTCGACGTCGTACGACAGCAGGTGCGGGTAGCCGGCCCGGCGGGCCAGCTCGACGACCAGCGGCGTGGCCAGCCGGGTCCGCGACGGCCGGAACCAGCGCCCCCGCGAGCCGGTCAGCCGCTCCAGCCGGCGGGCGCAGTCCTCGATCTCGGCGGCGGCCCGCGCCCGGTCCATCGCGTCCAGCGCGCCGTGCGTCTGGGTGTGGTTGCCCAGCTCGTGGCCGCCGTCCAGCACCCGTCGGGCCACGCTCGGGTACGCGTCGAGCCAGGTCCCGACGGCCAGCACGGTCACCCGCGCGCCGGCCCGCTCGGCCTCGGCGAGCAGCTCGCCGGCCATCGCGGGGTCGCCCTGGCCGTGGAAGGTCAGCGCGACCAGCGGCCGGTCGGCCGGGCCGTGCTCGATCTGGTCGGGCAGACCGGGCGGCAGCGGCGCGGGGCCGGGCGGGTGGGACGCCGTCGCGGGTGCGCGGGACGCGGGCGCCCCGGACGCCGGGGCGGCGGGCGTCGCCGCGGGTTCCTCGGGGGCTCCGGGCGCGGGGGAGGAGGGCGCGGCGCAGCCGGTGAGCAGCGCACCGGAGGCCGTCGCCCGGAACAGGTCGCGGCGGGAGATCGACTCGGACATCGCCGATCACTTTAAGGTGTTTTGACCGATTTGCCGGTCAGGTCGGCGTCCACGGCACCGGGATGGCTCGTACGGCTGAACGCTAGGGTTGCGCGTGTTCGCATCGGGGGATCGGCGGGTCCGCAGGGTCCCGGGGAACCCGGAGGAGAAGGGGAGCGCTCCGTGACCGGAACCGTCGCGCACCGGCGGCTGCTGTTCGTGTCCACCAACTACGCGCCCGAGCAGGCGGGTACCAGCCGGTACGCGACGCAGATCGCCGAGCACTGGGCGGCCCTGGGCGCCGAGGTCCACGTCCTGACCGGCATGCCGCACTACCCCGCCTGGCGGCTCGACCCGGCGTACGCGGGCGTGCGCACCACGCGCGAGCAGCGCGGCGGCGTCACCGTGCACCGGCGCGCCCACCGGGTGCCGAGCCGTCAGACCCTGCCCCGGCGCGCCCTGTTCGAACTCTCCCTGCTGCGCGGCGGGCTCGCCGGGGTCCCCGAGATGGGACCGCCGGACCTGGTGGCCGCGCAACTGCCCAGCCTGGCCGCCGGCGTGGCCGGCGCCCGGCTGGCCGCCCGGGCCGGCGTGCCCTACGTCCCGCTGGTGCGCAACCTGCTCGGCGTACGGTCCGCGGCGGCCCGCGCGGTCGAGCGGTACGCGCTGCGCCGCGCGGCCCTGGTCGGCGTCACCCACGAGACGCTGGTCGACGGCGTCGCGGCGCTCGGCGTGCCCCGCGAACGCATCCGGCTGGTGCCCAACTGGTCGCTGATACCCGGGCCTTCGCGCCCCCGCGAGCAGATGCGCGCGCTGCTCGGCTGGCGGCCGGGGCAGACCGTGCTGCTCTACGCGGGCGTGCTGACGCCGGCGCAGCGGGTGCTGGTGGAGGCGGCGCGGCAGGACCCGACGCTGCGGGTGGTGCTGATGGGGGAGGGCGCGGGCAAGGAGGCGCTGCGGGCGCTGTCCGGCGGGCTGCCCAACCTCGACTTCGCGCGGACCGCGGCGGACGAGGAGTTCCCCGACGTGCTCGGGGCCGCGGACGTGCTGGCGGTCACCGACGCCGCCGTGCCGGCCGAGCTGACCTCGTACTTCGCCGCCGGGCGACCGGTGGTGGCGGCGGTCGCCGCGGACAGCGGCACGGCGCGGGAGGTCGACCGGGCGAAGGCGGGCGCGGTCGTGCCGCCCGGCGACCCGGCGGCCCTGCGCGCGGCGGTGCGGGCGCTGGCCGCGGACGAGGCGGTGGCGGCCCGCGCGCGCGACTACGCGACCGCGCACCTCACGCCGACCGCGGCGCTGACCCGCCTCACCGCCCTCCTCACCGACGCGCTCCCGGCCGCCCCGACGATCCTCCCGGCCCCCGTGGCGCCTGCCGCCGCCGGGCCCACCCCGCCCCCGGCCGCCCCGTCCATCCCCCCGGTGCCGGAGCAGCCCCCGGCCGCGCCGGAACCCCCGGCCCCCGTGGCGCCGGACGCCGCGGATTAGGGGCGCGGGGAACTGCGCGGCCAACCGACCACACGCCGGTGGTCCGGAGCGAAGGGAACTGCCCCTTTCGGACGGCGACGACCTGCGGGCCGCTGGGGGCACCGCCCAGGCGAAGCTCTGGGGAAGGCCGGCCGCGCAGTTCCCCGCGCCCCTCGGGCGGAAGCCCGGCGCCGGCTGAGCGTGCCCACGCGGCGCCGGCTGCACAGGAAACGCGGCCCCGGCCACTGATCGGCCCAGCGCCCAGCGCCCGGCGTCTAGTACGCGCCGCGGCCGTCGAGGACGGCCCGGAGGGTGCGGGCCATGACGTCGACGTCGCCGGTGAAGGACCAGTTGTCCACGTAGTGCAGGTCCAGCGCCACCGTCTCGTCCCAGGACAGATCGCTGCGCCCGCTGACCTGCCACAGCCCGGTGATCCCGGGTTTCACCGCGAGCCTGCGCCGCTCCACCTCGTCGTACCGCTCGACCTCCTCCGGCAGCGGCGGTCGCGGGCCGACCAGGGACATGTCGCCGCGCAGCACGTTGATCAGCTGCGGCAGCTCGTCGAGGGAGAGCCGGCGCAGCAGCCGGCCGACCGACGTGACCCGCGGATCGCGCCGCATCTTGAACATCAGGCCGTCGTTCTCGTTCGCGCCGCTGCGTTCCAGCTCCGCCTTGCGGGCCTCCGCGTCCACCACCATCGTGCGGAACTTCCACATGGTGAACGGCGTGCTGTCCTGCCCGTAGCGGGTCTGCCGGTGGAAGACCGGGCCCGGCGACGTCGCCTTGACGGCGAGCGCGACCAGCCCGAACACCGGCGCGAGCAGCAGCAGTCCGAGCGCCGCGCCGGACCGGTCGAGCGCCGACTTCAGGCCCACCTGCGGGCCGCGCCGCAGCGGCGGCGCTATGTGCAGCATCGCCAGCCCGGCCGGCGCGTCCAGCTGCACCCGGCGCACCGCGACGTCCACCAGGCCCGGCAGCAGCGCGAGCGGCATCCCCGCGTCGTGCAGCGCCCACGACAGCCGCTTGGTGCGCTCGGCGGACAGCCGCGGCCCGGTGGCCAGCAGCACCAGCTCCGCGCCCTGGGCGCCCGCGGCCCGCAGCACGGTCGCCGCGTCCTCGCCGGGCCGGTCCGGGTCCAGCGCGGCCAGCCAGGCCACCGGCACGCCGCACTCCAGCTTCGCGCCGCCGACCGGGACCACGCCGACCACGACGTACGCGTGGTCGGTGCGAGAGGACAGGTGCTCCACCACGTGGTCCACGGTGCTGGGCTCGCCGGCCACCAGGACCCGCCGCACCGCCTGCGCGGAGCGGCGGGCCGCGCACAGGTGGCGGTGGCTGCCCTTGCGCGCCGCCACCGTCAGCACCGGCCCCGCGGCCAGCCCGGCCAGCACCAGCGCCGGCCGGGCGATCTCGCCGAACGCGGTGCGCAGCACGGCCAGCACCCCGAGCAGCACCAGCCAGTCGCCGAGCACCGGCAGCACCGAGCGGTGCTCGCCGAGGTCGCCGGCGGCGTAACGGCGGCGCACCGCGCGGATCGCGACCCAGCAGCCCGCGGCCACCAGCGCGCACTCCAGCGGGTGCGGCTGGCCGCCGTCGCCGAGCACCAGCAGCAGCGGCACCAGCACGCCGAGCGCGTCCACGACCACCGCGAGCGGCAGGTACCAGGGAGCCTTGTCGCCGTACGTGGTGTGCGAGCGGTGCACGCCGTGCCGGCCGCCGGCGCCCGGACCGCCGTGAGCGCCGGGGTCGCCCGGGCCGCCCTGAGCGCCGGGGTCGCCGGGAGCGTCCGGAACCCGCGCCGGGTCCGCCGCAACCGCTGCGCCGCCCGCAACCCCCGCGTCCGGTGCACCCGGTACGCCCGACCGGGCTGGTACGCCCCGCACGTGCGACATCTCCGCCACCTCCGGCGCCCCCGCCGCACCGCCGCCCCCGTGCGGCACGGGCCCCACCCGCGGCACGGGCGCTCCGGGCGCCCCGGGCATGACGAAGGCACCGGCGTTCACCGATGCCTTGATGCTGGTCCCCGTCCCGCCGCCGGTCCGGCCGGGTCTGTCCACGGCCCGGTCCACGGCTCTGTCCTCGGCCGCGCCGACCGCTCTGTCCTCGGCCGCGGGAACGACGGGAACGACGGGGACGGTGGGGACGGGTACACCGGGTCCGGCCGACGCCGTGGACACGACGGAAGCGGCGGTCGGCCCGCTCCCGTCCGGCCCCGCGGACGGGCCGAGGAGGTGCGCGGCGTTGCCCCGCCCGTGTCTCGGCTCACTCTCCACGGACATCACCGGCATCGCCGGGTCACCTTCGATACGCCGCACGGACCCCCCTGGCACATCGCGACCGACGGGACGCTCCGGCACTTCCCCAAGAGCCGGCGTCGCCCTGATACGGGGGAACGCTAGGCCAAGCGGGTGGTCGCGCGCTGCGGATTGCACATATTCGGGCCGATGTTATGACCGAGTTAACCCACCTATGGCCAACGAGCGGCCACAGTCTGTAAGAAGCCGACCACCCTGCGGCCGCCCCTTACAGTGTTCCCTTGTGCCCACCGTCCAGCAGCTCCCCGACGATCTCCGCGACGCCCTCGCCCGGCAATTGCGCGAAACCGCGCCCGGCCGCGCGTCCGCGCAGGTGGAGCGCCTGATCGACAACTACCGCGGGGCCGCGCCGACCGTCGCGCCGGCCGCGCCCATCCTGCGCGACGCCGCCGACGTCGCGGCCTACGCCGCCTACCGGATGCCCGCCACCTACGCCGCGGCGCGCTCCGCGCTCGACGCGCTGCGCGCCAGGACCGCCGGCTGGGCCCCGCGCACCCATCTGGACCTCGGCGGCGGCACCGGCGCGGCCACCTGGGCGGTCGCCGACGCCTGGCCGGGCAGCGGGCACACCAGCACCGTCCTCGACTGGTCGCAGGCCGCCCTCGCCCTCGGCCGGGCACTGGCCGCCGACGCCGCCGAGCCCTCCGTGCGCGCCGCCGAGTGGACCCGCGCCCCGCTGGCCGGCGCGCCCCGGCTGCCCGCGGCCGACCTGGTCACCGTCTCGTACGTGATCGGCGAACTCGCCCCCGCCGACCGGGCATCACTGCTGGACGCCGCAGCGGCGGCCGCGCTCGGCGCGGTGGTGGTGGCCGAACCCGGCACGCCCGAGGGCTTCGCGCGGATCGCCGAGGCCCGCGACCGGCTGATCGCGGCCGGCCTGACCGTGCTCGCGCCCTGCCCGCACGACGCGCACTGCCCGGTGGCCGGCGGCGACTGGTGCCACTTCGCCGCCCGCGTCCCGCGCACCTCCCTGCACCGCCAGGTCAAGGGCGGCACCCTGCCGTACGAGGACGAAAAGTTCGGCTACGTGGCCGCGGTCCGGCCCGCCGCGGTGCCGGGCACGCCCGCGCCCGGCCGCGTGGTGCGGCACCCGCAGATCCGCAAGGGCCAGGTGCTGCTGGACCTGTGCACACCGGACGACGGACTGGTCCGCGCGACCGTCGCCAAGCGGCACGGCGACGCCTACCGCGCGGCCCGCGGCGCCGAGTGGGGCGACGCCTGGCCGCCGCCGGACACCCCCTAGAGCCAGCCGACCCGGCGGAACGCCCGGTAGCACAGCGCCGACAGCGTCGCCGTCACCCCCAGCATCAGCGGGTAGCCGAAGGTCCAGCGCAGCTCCGGCATGTGCTGGAAGTTCATCCCGTAGAAGCCGGCGATCATCGTCGGGATCGCCAGGATCGCCGCGCCCGCGCTGATCCGGCGCATGTCGACGTTCTGCTGCACCGCGAGTTGGCTGAGATTGGCCGCCAGCAGGCCGTCCACCAGCTCGCCCGCCGCCATGAGCCGCTCACGCACGTGCGACAGGTGGTCCGAGACGTCGCGGAAGTAGCGGCCCATCTCCGCGCTCACCAGACCCTCCGCGCCGTCGGTCAGCCGCTCCAGCGGCCGGGCCATCGGGTACACCGCGTGCTTGAACTCGATCAGCTCCCGCTTGAGCTGGTAGATCCGTGCCGCGTCGTCGCCGTGGCCGGCCGAGAAGACGTCCGACTCCATCTGGTCCACGTCGAGTTCGACCGCGTCGGCCACGTCCAGGTAGTCGTCCACGACCTGGTCGGCGATGGCGTGCAGCACCGCGGACGGGCCGTGCGCCAGCATGTCGGGCCGGCACTCCAGCGCCCGGCGCACCTTGGCCAGGCCCGGCGCGCTGCCGTGCCGGACCACCACCACGAAGTCCGGGCCCAGGAAGATCATCAGCTCGCCGGTGTCGACCACCTCGCTGGTCGCGGTGAGCTTCTCGTGCTCCACGAACACGATCGTCTTCAGCACCAGGAACAGCGTGTCGCCGTAGCGCTCCAGCTTCGGCCGCTGGTGGGCCTGCACCGCGTCCTCCACGGCCAGCGGGTGCAGCCCGAACACCTCGGCGATCTCCGCCAGGTGCTCGGCCTCCGGCTGGTGCAGGCCGATCCACGCGAAGCCGCCCTTGCGCCGGCGGGCCTCGCGCAGCGCCTGCTCCGGCGGCATCGACGCGGCCCGGCAGCCGTCCTCGTACACCGCGCAGTCCACCACCACGTCGGCGGTGCTGCGCTGCGGCGCGCTCTCGCCGTCCTCGGCGAGGCTGTGCCAGCGGCCGCCGCCGCGCAGCCACTGGCGGCCGACGGTCCGCCGGCCGGAGCCGGAGGACCGTCGGGGCAGCGCGGGCCGGGGGATCGAGGGCCTGCGGATCGAGGGCCTGTTCGTCATCGTTCCTGCTCCCGTGGGTGTACGTGGGTCCGCTCCAGGACCGCCATCGCCGCGTTGTGGCCGGGGACGCCGCTGACGCCGCCGCCGCGGACGGCTCCCGCGCCGCAGAGGAAGACGTTCGGGTGGGCGGTGCCGACGCCCCAGCGGCCTGTGCGGCCGGTCACACCGCCGGAGCCGGAGCCTGAGCCGGGACCTGCGCCTGAGCCGGAGCCTGAGCCGGGGCTTGCGTCCGCCCCCACGCCCCCGCTCGCGCCCTCCCCGTCCTCGCCGTCGTCCCCGTCCTCGCGGAACGGCCAGGACAGGTCGCGGTGGAAGATGTGCCCGCCGGGCAGCCCGACCTCCCGCTCCAGGTCCAGCGGCGACTTCGCCTCCAGGCACGGCCGCCCGTCCGCGTCCACCGCGAGACAGTCTGCCAGCGGCTCGGCGAGCACCGCGTCCAGCTGCGCGAGGGTCGCCTCCAGCAGAGCGGCCTTGGCGTCGCCGGAGCCCGCGCCTCCCGCCGCTCCCGCCGCCTGCGGCTCGAAGAGCCGGGCCGGCGCGTGCAGCCCGAACAGCGTCAGCGTGTGCATGCCCCGCTCGGCCAGTTCGGGCGCCAGGATCGACGGGTCGGTCAGACTGTGGCAGTAGATCTCCGAGGGCGGCGCGTCCGGCACCCGGCCCGCCGCGGCCTGCTCGTACGCGGTCTGCAACTGCCCGTAGGACTCCGCGACGTGGAAGGTCCCGGCGAACGCCTCGCGCGGGTCGACCGCGGCGTCCCGCAGCCGCGGCAGCCGGCGCAGCAGCATGTTCACCTTCAGCTGCGCGCCCTCCGGCCTGGCCGGCCGCTCCTCGCCGAGCAGCCCGGCCAGGGTGTACGGGGCCGCGTTCACCAGCACGTCCGCCGCGCCCACGGTCCGGCCGTCGGCGAGCGTCACCTCGGCCCGTACGCCGTCGGTCGCGATGCCCGTGACCTCCGCGCCGGTCACGATCTGCGCGCCCGCCGCCCGCGCCGCGCCGGCCAGCGCGTCGGTGAACGCGCCCATGCCGCCGACCGGCACGTCCCAGTCGCCGGTGCCGCCGCCGATGACGTGGTAGAGGAAGCAGCGGTTCTGCTTCAGCGACGGGTCGTGGGCGTGGCTGAAGGTGCCGATCAGCGCGTCGGTGAGGACCACGCCGCGGACCGTGTCGTCCTCGAACGCCGCCTCGACCGCCTCGCCGATCGGCCGCTCGAACAGCGCCTCCCAGGCCGCCGGGTCGCCGATCGCCCGTCGCAGCTCGGCGCGGGTCGGCAGCGGGCCGGTGAGGGTCGGGAACACCGCCTCGGCGACCCGCCGCGTCATCCCGTAGAACCGGCGCCACGCCTCGAAGTCCCGGTCCGAGCCGGTCAGCCGGACGAACTGCTCGCGGGTGCGCTCCTCGTTTTCGGCGTCCACCAGCAGCCCGGACGCGCCGCGCGGGGTGTAGGAGGAGATGCGGCGGCGGCGCACCGCGAACCGCAGGCCCAGATCGTCGACGATCTTCCGGGGCAGCAGGCTCACCAGGTAGGAGTAGCGCGACAGCCGCGCGTCGACCCCGGCGAAGGCCCGGGTCGACACGGCGGCGCCGCCGGTCGCGGGCAGCCGTTCCAGCACCAGCACCCGGCGGCCCGCGCGGGCCAGGTACGCGGCGGCCACCAGTCCGTTGTGGCCGCCGCCGACGATCACCGCGTCGTACGAAGCATGCATGCGCCGCACCTTACGGGGTGGGCGGCTCCCGGCGCGGCGGCTCGCGCCCCGGGCGGCGGACCGCCGCTACGGCGTGGCCGGCCGCAGCTCCATCGTGCAGCACTTCACGCTGCCGCCCGCCTTGTGCAGCTCCGACAGGTCCACCGGCACCGGTTCGAAACCGCGCTCGCGCAGCGGCTCCAGCAGGCCGCCGGCGGTCCGCGGCAGCAGCACGTGGCGCCCGTCGCTCACCGCGTTCAGGCCGAGCGCCGCGGCGTCGCGCGCGGTGGCCCGCAGCGCGTCGGGGAACAGCCTGGCCAGCACCGCGCGGCTCCCCGGCGAGAACGCGCCCGGGTAGTACATGATCTCGTCGCGCGCGTCGTCCAGCACCGCCAGCGCGGTGTCCAGGTGGTAGTAGCGCGGGTCGGTCAGCTCCAGGCTGATCACCGGGCGGCCGAAGAACTCCTGCGCCTCGTCGTGCGCCAGCGGGCTGCTGCGGAAGCCCTGGCCGGCCAGGATCCAGGTCGCGGTCACCGCGAGGTCGCCCTCCGCCTCGTTGACGTGCTCGGGCTCGCGCACCTCGGCGAAGCCGTGCGCGCGGAACCAGGCGACGTGCGCGGGCGCCTCGGCGGTGCGCTCGGGATTGGCGAACCGGGCGCCCAGCACCCGGCCGTCCACGACGGTCGCGCCGTTGGCCGCGAAGACCATGTCCGGCAGGCCCGGCAGCGGATCGAGGATCTCCACGGTGTGACCCAGCGCGCGGTAGCGGTCGCGCAGGTCCTCCCACTGGAACATGGCCAGCGCCGGATCGACGGGCTTGGTCGGGTCCATCCACGGGTTGATCGAGTACGAGACGCCGAAGTGTGCGGGTGGGCACATCAGGTAGCGGCGGGGTGTCGCGTTGCGCAAGGCTGGCTCCTCGGGGGGTGGTTGAGAACGCCGGGGCGCGAAGGTGTGGTCCGCGTACCGTGATTGTGCGCCCCCGGCCCCCCGGCGGCACCCGTCCGTCGGCGCCGTCCGCAGCGCCTCCCCGCGCCCGATCGGTCCGGCTCCTGCCCGCCGTCGAGCGGCGCCCCCGAGCGCGTCGCCGATCCGACCCGCGACCAGGACTAGAGGTCGAACTCCCAAGGGTTGAGCACCGCCGCACCGGTGCGCTTCAGATGCTTGGTGTTGCGGCTGGCCACGGTCCAGCCGTTGGCCAACGCCGTGGCGGCGATGAGAGCGTCGGGTGGGTCGATGCCGGCGCCGGCGGCCTTCAAGGTTTTATGAACGGCGAGATACGCTGCCGCCTCGCGTTCGCCGATGGGTGCGATGCGGTCCCGGTACTCCCAGCGAGCTGCGGCCAGCACCTCGGCGTACCGGGCTCGTCGCGCGGGGTCCGGCGTGGCCGTCACGCCTGCTTCGATCTCGGCGACAGTGATGACGCTCAGGAAACGGTTGGGTCGCGGCGTCGAGCGGAGCCAGGCAACGACGCGGGGGTCGGGCCGCACTCGGGTGGTCAGCTCGGCGACGACGTTCGTGTCGAGCAGATAGATCACTGATCGCCCGCCTGGTCGTCGTCGTAGGAACGGGCGCCGAACTCCAGGCCCTCGAAGGGGCGGGACAGCAGGAACTCCTCGAAGCCGTCGGTGGCCAGCCGGACCCAGCGGCTCAGCATCTCCGGCAGTGCCTCCAGCTCCGTGTCGGCCAGCTCCGCGTCGAAGTGCCGGGCCTGGTCGGCCGGAAGGGAATCCCGGATGTCACGGATGGTCCGCAGCGGATGCGCGGGCACGGCAGGCTCGGGCCGGCCCGGAGCGCCACCGGGAGCAGTGGTCATGATCGTCTCCTTCGCTCTACGGCGCCGCCATCAGGTACCAGGTTAGGGGCACCGGCCCGTCCACGGCCCCCGAGTGCTCGCGAGCCGCCGGGCCGGGACGGGCCGACCCGCCCGGTCCGGCGGGCGGGAAAATGCGTTGCCCGGGCGGAGGAGGAACGGGGAGCATGCGTGGCCGTGGTGGTCACGGAGAGTTCCGACGGCGGGGACGGCGAGGGCGGCGCGGGTCGCGCGGGCGGCGGAGGAGGCGGCAGCGGAGCGCGCGGGGGCGGCGGGGCGCCGGGCGGGAGGCGTCACCGGGGACTGCTGCCGGACCTGACGCCGTGGCGGGAGTCCCGGGACTTCCGGCTGCTGTGGCTGGCCGGCGCCATCACGAACTTCGGCAGCTTCCTGACCTTCGTCGCGCTGCCGGTGCAGCTGAAGGACCTGACCGGCTCCGCCGCGGCCGTCGGCGCGATCGGCGCGGTCGAACTGGCGCCGCTGATCGTCTTCGGGCTCTACGGCGGCGCGCTGGCCGACGCCGTCGACCGCAAGACGCTGATCCTCGCGTCCGAGGCCGCGCAGGGCCTGCTGGTGACGGGTCTGCTGGTCAACACGCTGCTGCCGCACCCGGTGGTCTGGCCGCTGTACGCCGCCGCCGCGCTGTCCAGCGCGCTGACCGGCCTGCAGCGGCCGGCCCTCGACGCGATCGTGCCCCGTATCGTGCCGCGCGAGCAGCTCGCCGCCGCGGCCGCGCTCAACTCGCTGCGCTGGCAGGTCGGCGCCATCGCGGGCCCCTCGCTGGCCGGCCTGGTGATCGCCTGGGCCGGCCTCGGCTGGGCGTACGGCGCCGACGCGGTGACCTTCGCGGTGTCCCTGCTGCTCGGCCTCGGCCTGCGCCGCTCGCCCGCCGCGCACGACGCCAGGCCGCCGTCGCTGCGCGGCATCGCCGAGGGCGCGCGCTACGCCTGGGGCCGCAAGGAGCTGCTGGGCACGTACGTGATCGACATGGCCGCGATGTTCTTCGCCTACCCCGCGGCGATCTTCCCCTTCCTCGCCGACGACCTGCACGCCCGCTGGTCGCTCGGCCTGATGTACGCGGCCGGGTCGGTCGGCTCCCTGCTGGTGAGCCTGATTAGCGGCTGGTCCTCGCGGGTGCACCGGCACGGCCTGATGGTGGTGCTCGCGGCGGCCGGCTGGGGCGCGGCGATGGCCGCGGCGGGCTGGACCGGGCGGATCTGGCTGGTGCTGGTCCTCCTCGCGGCGGCCGGTGGCTGCGACATGATCAGCGGCATCGGCCGCTCCACCATGTGGAACCAGACCATCCCCGACGCGCTGCGCGGACGCCTGGCCGGGATCGAGGTGCTCTCGTACTCGGTCGGCCCGCAGCTCGGCCAGGTCCGCTCCGGCGGCGTGGCCGCGCTCAGCTCCGCGCGGACGTCGGTGTGGACCGGCGGCCTGGCCTGCGTCGCGTCGGTCGGCCTGCTCGCCGCGTGGCTGCCGGCGCTGATCGGCTACGACGACCGCCGGCACACCGGCCCGGTCCCGGCGCCGGCCGGCCCCGCGGACCGCGACCCCGTTCAGCCGGACCCCGCGCAGCCCGACGCCGTTCAGCCGGACCCCGTTCAGCCGCGCCCCGCCCAGCCCGACGCCGCGGACCCGGCCCCGGCGCGGACCGCGCCGTAGCGACACCCGCCGCCCCAGTCCTGCACCTCTGTCCTGGGCCTCAGCCCGGACCTCAGTCCTGCGCGTCCCACGTGTCGTTGCGCTCGGCCACCCGCTCCATCGCGTGCTCCGCCTCCGCCCGTGTCGGGTACGGCCCGAACCGGTCCTTGGCCGGGCACTCCGGGCCCTCCTCGACCTTCTTGTGCTTGAGGCAGTAGAACCACTCGCCCGGCTTGCCCGCGGGCTTGTTCGCCTTGAACAGCGCCATCGACGGCCTCCTCGTCGTCACCGTGCCCGACCCGCCGCGACGGCCCGGGACAGCCCGCCCGCCGAGGGCGGCCCTAGCGCCATCGTGCCCGATCACCCGCCGATACACTCGTCGGCATGTCTGGTCAGCCACTGCTCGTCCCCGGCACCGTCTCGCCGACCCGGCGCGTGCCCGCGTCGATCCCGCGCCCCGAGTACGTGGGCAGGCCCGGCCCCGCGCCGTACACCGGACCCGAGGTGCAGGACGAGGAGACGGTCGAGCGGATGCGCACCGCCTCGCGGATCGCGGCGCGGGCGATGGAGGAGGCCGCCAAGGCGGTCGCGCCCGGCGTCACCACCGACGAGCTGGACCGGATCGCCCACGAGTACATGGTCGACCACCACGCCTACCCCTCCGACCTGGGCTACCGCGGCTTCCCCAAGTCGCTGTGCACCTCGGTCAACGAGGTGATCTGCCACGGCATCCCCGACTCCACGGTGCTGCGCGACGGCGACATCGTGAACCTCGACGTGACCGCGTACATCCACGGCGTGCACGGCGACTGCAACGCCACGTACCTGGTCGGCGACGTGGACGAGGAGTCCCGGCTGCTGGTCGAGCGGACCCGCGAGTCGCTGGAGCGCGCGATCAAGGCGGTGCGCCCGGGCCGGCAGATCAACGTCATCGGCCGCGTCATCGAGTCGTACGCCAAGCGGTTCGGCTACGGGGTGGTCCGCGACTTCACCGGGCACGGCATCCACACCTCGTTCCACTCCGGGCTGATCATCCCGCACTACGACGACCCGCGGGCGACGACCGTGATGCGGCCCGGCATGACCTTCACCATCGAGCCGATGCTCACGCTGGGCACGCACGAGTACGACATCTGGGACGACGGCTGGACCGTGGTGACCAAGGACCGCAAGCGCACCGCGCAGTTCGAGCACACCCTGGTGGTCACCGCGGACGGCGCGGAGGTCCTCACGCTGCCGTGACCGCCGCGCGGCGGGTCGCCGCGGCCCGATAGGGTGGCGGCGATTTCCGCGAGTGACGCCGACACGGGTGACGCCGATTTTCCCGGTGACGCCGACACCGGTGACGGCGACGCGGGTGACGCCGACGCGAGTGACGCCGAGGGGGGCCGAGGCACCATGATCCGCCGCAGGTTGGGCCGCGGGCTGCGGCTGGGGGCCGCGGCCGCCGCGCTGGCCGCGCCGCTGGCCGGCTGTGTGACCGTGCACGGCGAGCGGGAGAACATCCCCTCGCTGAGCCCGGCCGAGGCGGCCCGGGTGCTCACGCACTTCGCGCAGGTCGACACCGAGGCCGCGCGGACCTACGACGAGAGCTACGTCGCGCAGATCGAGGCCGGGCCGCTGGGCGAGATCGACACCGCGCAGGTGAAGGCCGCGCACACCCAGCACCCCGAGGGCAACGCCGCAGCCGACCCGCTCAAGCTCAGCGACACCAGGTACCTGATACCCCGGCAGGTGGGCTGGCCCAAGTTCTTCGTCGCGGACACCGCGACCAACCGCAGCACCACCGCGCGCTGGGTGCTGCTGTTCCGCCGCGGCTCGGCCGCCGAGCCGTGGCGGGCCGACTACCTCGCGGTGGTCCCGGACGGCGCGATGCCGGCGCTCGCCACCGACCAGGGCGGCCACGTCCTGCCCGTGCCCGCGGACCAGCCCGGACTGCTGGTACGGCCCGACGCGCTCAGCTCCGCCTATGCCGGCTACCTCCAGTCCGGCTCCCGCGCCGCGGACTTCGCGCCCGGCCCCTCGACCACCCAGCTGCGCGCCGACCGCGCGGCCAAGGCCCGAACGCCCGACTCGGTCACCCAGTACGCCGACCAGGCCGACACCGCGGGCGACTTCGCGCCGGCCGCGCTGCGCACCAAGGACGGCGGCGCGCTGGTCTTCTTCGCCACCCGCCACCAGTCCAGGTCCACCTACCGGGCCGGCTTCAACCTGTCCGTCGACGCGAGCACCCGCGCGTTGATGACCGGGACGCCGAAGACGGCGGTGACGCTCGCGCGGGTCGGGCAGCAGCTCGCGACGGTCCCCCTGGCGCCGGGCGGCAAGGACGCGGGGAGCGGCGGCGGGTCCGGCGGGCCGTCGGCCCGGGTGGACTTCCTCAGCCGGCGCACCGGGCTGGTGTCCGCGAAGGGCGAGTGAAACGGCGGGTGAAGCGCGGCGGGCTCAGCGGTCCCAGACCAGCTGCGCGGGCTCCGGCTCGTACCCGAAGCGCGCGCACGCGTCGCTGAGGATGTCCAGGACCAGCAGCGGGTCGGGCAGCGGCAGGTCGGGGCCGTGGCCGGGGAGCCAGCCGACCGCGCCGCCGGAGGCGAGCCGGGACGGCGGCAGCAGGACGTAGCTGCCGCGGCAGTGCCAGCGGATGCCGGGGTGCTCGTCGGCGGTCTCCGGGTGGCAGTCCAGGGCGCACGGCCACCACTCGTCCTCGTCGGCGGGGGTGCCGCGGGTGGCGGTGAAGAACAGCATGCGCGCGTCGCCGAGCAGCGCGACCGGTCCGAACGCGGCGGCGTCGGCGGTGAGACGTTCCAGCGCGAGGTGGCCGGCCTCCGCGGGCACGTCGAGCACGTCGTGGTCGATGCCGGTGGCGGTGACGAAGTTGGCCAGCGGATGGGAGGCCAGCCAGGCAGCGACCGTCTGCGGGTCGGTGCTCGCCTGGGTCTGCCAGGCCATCGACAGCGGGTGCTGGCCCGGCGAGGGACAGCCGATGCGGTCGCACGAACACCCGAAGCCCTCGGGGTGGGCGGCCGGGGCGACCGGGAAGCCGGCCCGCGCGGCGGCCAGCGTCAGGGCGTCCCGGTCGAGGGGGGCGGAAGAGCCAGTGTCCTGCGAGCGGCGTCGCATCCAGCCGGAGACCCTGTTCCTGCCTGCCATCGAGCTCCTTCCCTCGCCCCGCCACCCGCTACGTTACCGCCCCGCCGGCCGCCCCGGACGCCGGGGAGCCGCACACCGCGGGCTACCGCGGCTCCCGGGACCCGTCGCCGGTGAACCGGTTGAGCAGGGTGTGCGGCGTGCCCTCGCCGAGCATGTCGTGGAGACCGGGACCGGCGGTGGCGGCCTCGGCGCTACCAGCGCGGGGGCGGGGTGGTGAGGCGGTCGGCGAGGCGGGCCAGCCGGGAGCGCGATCGGGGCGCGTGCGCCGCGCCCGCGGCGACGAGGTGCTGGGCGGCGTCCAGGGACAGGGCGCGCGGGAGGACCAGCGACTCGTGGGCGACCCCGCGCAGGTCGGCGCCGTCCGTCGCGTCGAGGGCGAGCACCCGCGCCCCGGCCCGCCGCACCGACGCCAAACGGTCGAGGAACGCGTCCTCGACCGCCGCGGGCGCCACCACGAGGACGGTCTCACCGCGCCGCGCCGCCGCCAGCCGCGCCAGGCCCACCGACAGGTGCGGCCGCGCCCCCTCCGGCACCCGGTGGCGCACCAGCGTGGGCGCCAGCTCCGGAGCCGACGCCCAGGCCGCCTCCTCCTCCAGGTGCGCCGCCATGTGCCACGGCTCGTACGCGTGCGTGCCCACCAGCAGCAGCCCGCCGCCGCCCCGCCGCGCGGCGCCCCGCAGCGCCGCCCCGAACTCCCGCGTGGCCTGCGGCCATTCGGTGCCGGTGAGCGCCTCGCGCAGCCGCGCCACCCGTAACGCGTCCATTGCGGCATCCTGCCGTGCCGCTCCGGCGGGGCGCCACCGAACAGGGCCCGAACACCGTGCCCCGTGCGGGGGCGCCCGGCGATGGGGGACAATGGCGGCACGACACGCCGTACCGCCCGTACCCCCTGGGAGCCCCCGCCGATGCCCCGCCTCGCCCTCTACGCCCTCGTCATGTGCCTGCTGGCCGTCGCCGCCGCGGCGGTGTCCTTCGCGAAGGGCAGCTGGCTCGGCATCGTGTGGGTGCTGCTGGCGGGCGTCACCAGCAACATGTGGTGGTACTACCGCCGCAAGGCCAAGGCGGACGCGGCGGCGGCCGACGCGCGGGCCGGTCAGGCGTAGGGCGTCGCGCGGGCCCGTCAGGCGTAGGCCGACGCGCGGGCCGGTCAGGCGTAGGGCGACACGAGGGCCAGTCAGGCGTAGGCGGTTCGGCCGCGCCCCGCCGATCCCCGCCCGGTCAGTTCTTCCAGAACCGGAACAGCGCGTAGCCGTAGTCCGCGTACGAACCGGGCACGTCGAACCAGCCCAGCACGTGGTAGATCGCGTCGAAGAACGTCACGTTCACCGACGGGATCCACAGCACGCCGAACACGAACAGCAGCCCGAACTGCGCGAACGGCTCGACCTGCCGCTTGAACGAGGGCGACAGCCACGGCTCCCATATGCCGTAGCCGTCCAGGCCGGGCACCGGCAGCAGATTCAGCAGCGCCGCGGTCACCTGGAGCATCGCCAGGAACGCGAGCGCGGCCAGGAAGTTCGTCGGCCAGGTGTCGGCGGCGCCGGTCCAGAACGGCACCATCAGCGCGACCGCGAAGACCACGTTGGTCAGCGGCCCGGCCGCCGAGATCAGGCTGTGCCGCAGCCGGCCGCGGATACGTCCGCGCTCGATGTACACCGCGCCGCCGGGCAGGCCGATGCCGCCCATGATCACGAAGATCACCGGGAGCACGACGGACAGCGCCGCGTTGGCGTACTTCAGCGGGTTCAGCGTCAGATAGCCCTTGGCGCCGATGCTCAGGTCGCCGCTGTGCAGCGCGGTGCGGGCGTGCGCGTACTCGTGCAGGCACAGCGAGACCAGCCAGCCGGAGACCACGAACAGGAAGATCGCGAACCGGGCGTCGGAGGCGAACCCGGTCCACACCGCCCAGCCGGACACGGCCATCACCGCGGCGATGCCGAGGAACACCGGGCTGACCCTGGTCTCGCTGCCGCGCTGCACGCGGCGGATCGGGGTGACGCTCATGGGACGGGCTCTCCTGCGGACGGGGTGCGGCGCGGACCCGGCACGCGGGACGCGGCCTGGCCGCCCGATCATGCCATCCGCCGCGGACGCGGCACAGGCCGTACCGGCTCTGCCCTCACCAACGCGCACGGGCGGCGTCGGGTTCCTGCCGAGGGAGGCGGTACGGGCGGGCGGCGCGGCCACCGGGCCGCGGCCGCGTCGCGCTCCCGCCCCGCGCGCCCGCGACGCCGGGCGCGCCCGGGGCCCGCACTCCGTAACAATGGGCCCGTGCGCTACGTGATCCTAGGCACCACCCAGGCCCTGCGCGACGACGGCACGCCCGTGCCGCTCGCCGGCGGGCGGCTGCGCGCGCTGCTGACCGCGCTCGCGCTGCGGCCCGGCCGGGTGGTCGGCGCGGACGCGCTGATCGACGAGGTGTGGGACGGCGACCCGCCCGCCGGGGCGACCGGCGCGCTGCAGGCGCTGGTCGGGCGGCTGCGGCGGGCGCTCGGGCACGCCGCGGTCGGGTCGGTCGAGGGCGGCTACCGGCTGGAGGCGGCCCGCGACGACGTCGACCTCTACCGCTTCGAGCGGATCGCCGAGGAGGGCGGCCGGGCGCTGGCCGACGGCGACCCGGTCAAGGCGGCCGGGCTGCTCGGCGAGGCGCTGGCGCTGTGGCACGGGCCGGCGCTCGCCGACCTGCCGGACCGGGGCACGGCGGCGGTGCGCGCGGAGGCGCTGCGGCTGGGCGCGCTGCGGCAGCGGCTGACCGCGGAGCTGGCGCTCGGCCGGGCCGGCCAGGTGCTGCCGGAGCTGGCCGAGCTGGCCGCGGCCCATCCGCTGGACGAGCCGGTCCACGCGCTGTGGATCCGCGCGCTGCGGGACACCGGGCGCACCGCGGACGCGCTCGGCGCGTACGAGAGTCTGCGCCGCACCCTCGCCGACGAACTGGGCGCCGACCCGAGCGCCGAACTGCGCGCCCTGCACGCCGAACTCCTCAACCCGGCCCCGCTCGCGGCCCCGCTCTCGGTCCCGCCAGGGCCCCGCCGGCGGTGTGGACCACGGCGACGGCGCGTACGCGTACGCGGGGTCCGGGGCCGCGGTGGGCGGCTCCGGCCACGGCGGCCAGGGCGGCCAGGGCGGCTACGGCGACCCGGCCGGCGGCCGGGGACACCGCGCCGCGGACGCCGCGCGGGCGGGCCGCCCCGCGGGCGGCCGCCGCGGCGTCCGCGCGGGAAGGGGCAACGCGCGGGCCCGCCTGACCAGCTTCGTCGGCCGCGAGCGCGACCTGGAGACGGTGCGCGGGGACCTCGCGCGGGCCCGCCTGGTGACGATCACCGGGCCCGGCGGCACCGGCAAGACGCGGCTGTCGCAGGAGGCCGGCGACCTGGTGGCGGACCGCTGGCCGGACGGCGTGTGGTACGCGGAACTGGCCCCGGTGAGCGACCCGGCGACCGTCCCCGAGGCGGTGATCAGCTCGCTCGGCCTGCGCGAGACGCTGCTGCACTCGGGCAGCGCCGCGGAGGCCGCGATCGCCGCAGAGACCAAGCCCAGGGACGCCGCCCGGCAGCTCGCCGACTACTGCGCCGGCCGCAGCCTGCTGCTGGTCCTGGACAACTGCGAGCACGTCATCGACGCCGCCGCGTCCCTCGCCGAGCAGCTCCTCGCCGACTGCCCGGGCCTGGCCGTCCTCGCCACCAGCCGTGAACCGCTGGGCGTGCCGGGCGAGTTGGTACGCCCGCTCGACCCGCTGCCGGACCCCACCGCGCTGCGGCTGCTCGCCGACCGCGGGGCCGCCGCCCGCCCCGGCTTCACGATCGAGGAGGACCCCGCGGCCTGCGCCGAGCTGTGCCGCAGGCTCGACGGGCTGCCGCTGGCCATCGAGCTGGCCGCGGCCCGGCTGCGCAGCCTCTCCCCGCGCCAGCTCGCCGACCGCCTGGACGACCGCTTCCGGCTGCTGACCGGCGGCAGCCGTACGCTGCTGCCGCGCCAGCAGACCCTGCGCGCGGTCGTGGACTGGTCCTGGGACCTGATGGAACGCCCCGAGCGGGTGCTGCTGCGCCGCCTCGCCGTCTTCCGCGGCGGCTGGACCCTGGAGGCGGCCGAGGCGGTCTGCGCCGACCCGGAGCCCGGGGACGCGCACGCGGCGACCGGGCACGCCACGGCCGGGCACCCCGGGACCGGGGAGGCGGCGACCGGGGACGCGGCGACCGCGCACCCCACGGCCGCCGGGTCCGCCACGGCCGCCGGCCGGAGCGCCGCGGGCGAGCGCATAGCCGCCCCCGACACCGCCGCGCTGCTCGCCTCCCTGGTCGACAAGTCGCTGGTGCTCGCCGAGCAGGGCGAGGACGGCGTGCGCCACCGGATGCTGGAGACCATCGCGGAGTACGCCGCCGAGCGGCTCACCGAGTCCGGCGAGCGTGCCGCGGTCGAGGCGCGGCACACCGCGTACTTCCGGGAGTACGTCCGCACCGCCGACCCCAGGCTGCGCGGCGCGGGCCAACTCCTGTGGTTCGAGCGGCTGGAGCGCGAGCACGAGAACCTGCGCGCCGCGCTGCGCCGCGCGGTCGCGGCGGGCGACGAGCAGCAGGCGCTGCAACTGGTGCTCGGCTGCTCGTGGTTCTGGGAGGTGCGCAACTACGTCTCGGAGCGCAGGACCTGGCCGGCCGCGGTGGCGGCGCTCGGCCCCGACCCGTTCGCCGACCCGCTGTCCGACCCGCAGCCGCTGGAGCGCGGACCGCTGGACGACCCGCCGCCGATGGAGGGCGAGCGGCTGCGCGAGGCCCGCCGCTGGGTGCGGCTGATCGACGTCTCGGCGCGCGAGGGCGACGGGCAGTGGTTCGGCGACCCCGACCTCAGCAGCCTCGGCGCCGAACTCGTCCGGGCCTACCCGCCGCACCTGCCGCAGTCCGCCCGGCAGCCGGGCATCATGCGCCCCTTCGGCGCCTTCTTCACCGGCGACTACACCCGGCTGCGCGAGATGATCGACGAGACCGTGCAGGCGTGCCGGACCCACGACCGGCCCTGGGAGCTGGCGTTCTCGCTGCAGATGCGGGCGAAGATCAACAACGACGTCGGCGACCTGCTCGCGGACTCGCTGCGCGACATCGGCGAGAGCCGCCGGCTGTTCCAGCGGATCGGCGACGAGTGGGGCGCCGCCGAGACGCTCGTGGCGGAGGCCGAGGCGTCGATCAACGGCGGCCAGTGGGAGCACGCGATCGAGTGCTGCCGCGAGGGCATCGCGCTGGTCCGCAAGATCGGCTCCGAGCAGTACGTCCCGGTGCTGACCGTGCGGATGGGCGACGCGACCATCAGCGCGGGCCGGCCCGAGGAGGGCGAACGCCTGTTGCGCGAGGGCGTGGCTCAGGCCGAGCGGTTCGGCGCCCACAGCGACGGCGCGGCGTTCTTCGGCCGGATGCTGCTCGCCCTGCACCTGGGCCGCGGCGACCGGGTCGACGAGGCGATGGAGATCGTCGAGCAGGCGCTGAGCGACGCCACCGCGGCCGAGCTGTCCCCGGACGGCGCGCACGGCTTCGTCGCGGGGGTGATCCAGTCCCTCAAGGGCTATCTGACCGGCCGGTCCGGCGACCCGCAGGGCGGTCTGGGCATGATCGCCGAGGGTATCGACGTCCTGGCCCGGCACCCGCTGGCCCATCTGATCAACCCCCGGCTGCCGATCATGCTGGCGCCCGGCACGGTGGAACTGCTGACGCTCCTCGCGGAGCAGGCCCCGGGGGAGGACACGGCCCGGCGGCGGGCGCGGCGCGCGGCCACGCTGACAGGAATGCACGACCGGCTGCGCCCCTCGGTCGTCCCTCCCGCCGAGGCCGAGCGGCTGGAGGAGCTGCGGGCGCGGCTGCGGGCCCTGCTCGGCGAGCAGGAGTACGCGGCCGCGTACGCCGAGGGCGACGGCCCCTCGGTGGAGGAGGCCGTCGCCCTGATGCGCGACGTGGACTGAGCGGTCGCGGGCCGTCGGCACCGCGGCGGGCGGCACCGCGGCGGGCGGCACCGCGGCGGGCGGCACCGCGACGGGCGGCCCCGCGCGGATAGACCCGCGCGGACGGACCCGGCGGCCGTACCGCTCCCGGTCAGGTCTTCTTGCGGAACTGCGCGACCGCCAGCGGCATGGTGACCAGCGTGATGCCGACCGCCCACGCCAGCGTCACCCACACCGAGTGCGCGACCGCGCCGCCGTTGATCAGCGCGCGCGAGGCGTCCGCCAGGTTGGACAGCGGGTTCACCTTGGTGAAGTTCTCCAGCCAGCCCGGCATGGTGGTCGGCTTGGCGAAGATCGAGCTTCCGAACTGCAACGGCATCAGCACCAGCATCGCGACCCCCTGGACCGCCTGGGGCGACTTCATGGTCAGCCCCAGCAGGATGAAGATCCACATCAGTGAGGCGCCGAACACCCCGGACAGCGCCACGGCCGCCAGCAGGTGCGGCACGTCGGTCTCGATGCTCAGCCCCAGCGCGAACCCCATGCCGAGCAGGATCGCGATGGCGATGAGCATGCGGCCGAGCTCGACCACGATCTTGGCGATCAGCACCGAGGACCGCGCGATGGGCATCGTGCGGAACCGGTCCATGACCCCCTTCTTGAAGTCGTCGTTGACCCCGGTGCCCACCGCCATGGCGATGTTCATGCCCATCATCGCCATCAGGCCGGGGATCACGTAGTTCACGTACTCGTGCTGGTGGCCCTTGCCGGTGATCGAGCCGCCGAAGACGTACACGAACAGCAGCGTGAAGATCACCGGCATCAGCAGGGCGTCCATCATGGACTCCGGGTCCTGCTTGATCTGCAGCATGTTGCGGCGCGCCAGGGCGCCGATGTGCCGCAGGTTGGCCCGCAGGCCGATCCTGCCGTCCGCGGCGCCCGTCCTCGGCGGGACGGCGGCCGTCGTCGCGGTCGCCGTGCTCATACCGACACCTCCACCTTCGCGTTGTCGTCGTTGTCGTTGCTGTCGCCCTTGCCGCTGCTGCCGCTGCCGCTGCCGCCGCTGCCGGGGACACCGCCCTTGCCGTCGCCGTCGCCCTGCTCCCGTGCGGGCGCGGCGTCGCCGGACTGCGGCGGCGTCTTCTGGCCGGTGATCGCCAGGAACACCTCGTCCAGGCTCGGCAGATGCGTGCCGATGCCCGCCAGCGCGAAGCCCCGCGTCCCCAGCAGCGAGACCACCGCGGTGAGCTGGTCGTCGCTGAGGATCGGCACGCTGACCAGGCCCTCGGCCGGGTCGGCGGTCGCGCCGGCCACGCCGTCCAGACCCGCTTCCGCGATCGCCGCGGCCATCGCCGCGGCCTGCGCGGGGTCGGCCGGGCGGATCTCCAGCGTGCGACCGCCGACCTTCGCCTTCAGCTCGGCCACCTCGCCCCGGGCGATCACCCGGCCGCGGTCGATGACCGTCAGCTCGTCGGCGAGCTGCTCGGCCTCCTCCATGTACTGGGTGGTCAGCAGCACGGTCGCGCCCTCGGCGACCATCCGCTGCACCTCGTCCCACACCTCGTTGCGGGTGCGCGGGTCCAGGCCGGTGGTCGGCTCGTCCAGGTAGAGCACCGCGGGCCGGCCGATCATGCTCGCCGCCAGGTCCAGGCGGCGGCGCATCCCGCCGGAGTACTGCATCGCCGGGCGGCGGGCCGCCTCGGTCAGCGAGAAGCGCTCCAGCAGCTCGTCGGCCCGGGCCCTGGCGTCCTTGCGGGACAGGTCGAGCAGCCGGCCGATCATATAGAGGTTCTCGCGGCCGGAGAGCTTCTCGTCCACCGAGGCGTACTGCCCGGTCAGGCCGATCACCCGGCGCAGCTGCCGAGGCTGGGTCAGCACGTCGTAGCCGGCCACCCGGGCGCTGCCCGCGTCGGGCTGCACCAGCGTGGACAGCACCCGCACCAGCGTGGTCTTGCCCGCCCCGTTGGGGCCCAGCACGCCCAGGACCGTGCCCTGGCGCACTTCCAGATCCACCCCGTCGAGGGCCTTGGTCTCGCCGTAGTGCTTGACCAGACCCCGCACCTCGACGGCGGCGGTCCTACTGTCGTCAGTACGTCGCGTCGTCATGTCCACCACGATGGCGGACCCCGCCGACACGGCGCCGACACGGCGCTGACACCGCCGCCGACACGGCCGCGCGGGCGGTGTCGGCGGCCTGTCGGCGGCCCGGGGTCACTCCCCGGTCTGGCGGCGCGGCTCGTCGCTCGGCGGCGAGCTGCGGTCCGGGATGCTCACCAGCAGCGTGCCGTCCGAGGCGCGCACGTCGAACCGGCTGATCGCGTCCTTGTGCAGCCCGGACGCGCCGTGCACGGTCAGCGGCAGGGGGTGGTGCCGGGTGCCGTAGCCGTCCGGAGGCACCGACCAGGTGGCCGCGGTCTGCTTGCCGCCGTCGAAGCCGACGGCCTCCAGGCGGCAGATCTTCGGCCCGTAGACGCCGGTCAGCTTCAGGTCCACCGCCGATCCCCAGGCGCGGTCGCTGATCGCGACGTCCGCGGAGACGCCGGTGCCGCGGTCGCTGGCCTTCCAGTCCGCCGAGGCCGCGGGCGTGCCGTGGCCGTCGTCCGAGGTCGCCACGACCGCGATCGCCGGGCCGCCGACCACCAGCACCGCGGCCGCGGCCATCGCGACCAGGCGGCGGCGCCTGCGGGTCCTGCGCTCGTTCGCGACGGTGGCCAGCAGCCGCTCCAGCAGGCCGTCGCCGCTGGGCGGGCCGGCGAACGCCGAGCCGTCCGCGACCGCCGCGGCGAAGCCGCCCGCGGCGCCCGGCCCGCCCGTACGGCCGCCCGTACCGCCGCCCGCACCGGCGAAGGTGCCCGCGACCGGGCCGACGCCGTCCTCGCGCAGCTCCTGGAGCGCCGGCAGCACGCCGCTCAGCTCGTCCAGTTCCCGCCCGCACGCGTCGCACTCGGCGAGGTGCTCCTCGAACGCCGTCATCTCCGCGTCGTCCAGCGCGCCGAGCAGGTAGGCGCCCACGTCCACATGCGGGTTCACGAGGTCGTCACCCCTCTCTCCTCCAGCGCGTTCCGCAGCGCGCGCAGTGCGTAGAACACCCGGGACCTGACGGTCCCCGGCGGCAGCCCGAGCTCCTGCGCCGCCTCGCTGACCGTACGGCCGCGGAAGTACGTCTCGACCAGCGCCTGGCGGTGGGCGGCGGTGAGATCCTGGAACGCGTCGGAGATGGTCATCAGCCGCAGCGAGCGCTCGATCTCGTCGTGCGCCGGCATCTGCTCCAAGGCGGCGGGCGACGTCTCCTGGGGGCGGGCGCTGCGGCTGCGGTGGGTGTCGATCACGATCCTGCGGGCCACCGTCACCAGCCACGGGCGCAGCGAGCGCGCCGACGGGTCCAGGCTCGCGGCGCTCTTCCAGGCGCGCAGTAGCGTCTCCTGCACCACGTCCTCGGCGAGGAAGCGGTCGCCGGCGACCAGGCGCAGCACATACGCGAACAGCGCGCCCGCATGCTCCCGGTACAGGGCCCGCATGAGCTCTTCCTCGGGCTGCGGACCCGACGAGGGCCCGGACGGCGGGCCGGCCGGGTCGGGAGGCTCCAGGGGTGGTCCGTCCACGGCGGCATCCTGCCGTACGGACCGCCGCCGGTCGAGTTCGGGTGGCGCGGACCGGGCCATCAGCGGCCCTCGGCGGCGGTCGGCGCAAGCTGGTGGACGCGGGCGGTCCGGACGGTCATGGCGGTTCCTGTGGTTCCGGGAGCGGCGCCGCCCGTCGGCGGCGCCACCCCCTTGTACGCACGGAAGGCCGGGATGTCTCAAACGTCACGGCGGCAAAACGGAAGCAACCCGGAAGTCTCGCACCAGATGCGCCGGACCCGACGAAACCGCGGGGACGCGCGGAAACCGCCGGACGCCGCCGGACCTGCCGGCAGCGCGGGACCGCCCCGCCGGGAGCGCGGGGTCCGCCCGACCTGCCGCCGACCGCCCGCGGACGTCAGTGGAACGTGTGCTGCTCCGCGGGGAACGCCCCGCCGACCACCTCGTCCGCGTACGCCTTCGCCGCGTCGCCGAGCACCCGCCGCAGGTCGGCGTACTGCTTGGTGAAGCGCGGCACCTTCCCCGACGTCATCCCGGCCATGTCCGTCCACACCAGGACCTGCGCGTCGGTGTGGGGACCCGCGCCGATGCCGATCGTCGGGATGTGCAGCGAGGCGGTGACCTCGGCCGCCACCTCGGCCGGCACCAGCTCCAGCACCACCGCGAACGCGCCGGCCTCCTGCGCCGCCTTGGCGTCGCGGATCAGCTGGTGCGCCGCCTCGTCGCCGCGGCCCTGCACCCGGTAGCCGAGCGTGTTGACGGACTGCGGGGTCAGGCCCAAGTGCGCCATGACCGGGATGCCGGCCTGCACGATCGCCTCGGTCTGGGCCAGCGAGCGCTCGCCGCCCTCCAGCTTCACCGCGCCGACCCCGGCCTCCTTGACCAGCCGGGTCGCGCTGCGCAGCGCCTGGACCGGGCCCTCCTGGTACGACCCGAAGGTCAGGTCGCCCACGATCAGCGCCCGGCTGGTGCCGCGGACCACGGCGGCGGCCAGCATCGCCATGTGGTCCAGCGTCACCGGGACGGTGGTGTCGAAGCCCAGGTGACAGTTGCCCATCGAGTCGCCGACGAGCAGCACCGGGATGCCGGCCTCGTCGAACACCGAGGCGGTCATCGCGTCGTAGGCGGTGAGCATCGGCCACTTCTCGCCGCGCTCCTTGGCCAGCGCCAGGTCCCGCACGGTGATGCGGCGGGTTCCCGAGCCCCCGTAGAGCGCCTTGGGGTTGTCCGTGCCGGAGGACGCCGCGGGCGTCTTCTGGGCAGCAGGAAGTTGCGTCATGGTGACGGCTCCTTCATGTCATCTCGAGGCGCCCTGACGGCGTCCCCGGACCACTTCCATGCTGGCACGCCGCCCCGGCCGCGGAAAGCCGTGCGCGGCGTGACGCGGCAGACAGCGGCGCGGGGACGCCCGCACGCGACATCGCGTCGGTGTGACGATTATGATGGCGGGGTGGCTCACCTACGGATCGTCCTGAATCAGATCGACTCCACCGTCGGCGACATCGCCGGGAACGCCGAGGCGGTGGTCACGTGGTCGCGGCGCGCCGCCGAGCAGGGGGCCCACCTGACGGCCTTCCCGGAGATGATGCTGACCGGCTACCCGGTGGAGGACCTGGCGCTGCGCGCCTCCTTCGTCGAGGCCAGCCGCTCCGCGCTGGTGGCGCTGGCCGAACGGCTGGCCGCCGAGGGCCTGGGGGAGCTGCCGGTGGTGGTCGGCTACCTCGGCCGCAGCGAGAGCGCCCGCCCGACCTACGGCCAGCCAGCCGCGCGCCGCAGAACTGCGCCGCCGTGCTGCACCAGGGCCGCGTCGCGCTGCGCTTCGCCAAGCACCACCTGCCCAACTACGGCGTCTTCGACGAGTTCCGCTACTTCGTGCCCGGCGACACCATGCCGGTGGTCCGGGTCCGCGGCGTCGACGTGGCGCTGGCGATCTGCGAGGACCTGTGGCAGGACGGCGGCCGGGTGCCCGGCGCCCGCGAGGCCGGCGCCGGGCTGCTGCTGTCGATCAACGCCTCCCCGTACGAGCGGGACAAGGACGACACCCGGCTGGAGCTGGTCCGCCGGCGGGCCGCCGAGGCCGGCTGCACGCTCGCCTACCTGGCCATGGTCGGCGGCCAGGACGAGCTGGTCTTCGACGGCGACACGATCGTGGTCGACCGGGAGGGCGGCGTGATCGCGCGCGCCGCGCAGTTCCACGAGGAGAGCGTGGTCCTCGACCTCGACCTGCCGGCGGCGAAGGGCACCGCCCCCAGCGGCCAGGTCGCCGACGGGATGCGGGTCCAGCACGTCACGCTCTCCGACAAGCCGGTCAAGCAGCACAAGAAGGAGTTCCCCGGCCGGCAGGCCGAACCGCTGGGCTACGAGGCCGAGGTCTACGGCGCGCTGGTCACCGGCCTGCGCGCCTACGTCCGCAAGAACGGCTTCCGCTCGGTGCTGATCGGCCTGTCCGGCGGCATCGACTCCGCGCTGGTCGCCGCCATCGCCTGCGACGCGATCGGCGCCGACAACGTCCACGGCGTGTCGATGCCCTCCGCCTACTCCTCCGAGCACTCCAAGGGCGACGCGGCGGAACTCGCCCACCGCACCGGCCTGCACCTGCGCACCGTGCCCATCGCGCCGATGTTCGACGCCTACATGGACGCGCTGAAGCTGACCGGGCTGGCCGAGGAGAACCTCCAGTCGCGGCTGCGCGGCGTGACGCTGATGGCCATCTCCAACCAGGAGGGCCACATCGTGCTCGCGCCGGGCAACAAGAGCGAGCTGGCGGTGGGCTACTCCACCCTCTACGGCGACTCGGTCGGCGCGTACGGGCCGATCAAGGACGTCTACAAGACGCTGGTCTACCGGCTGGCCCGCTGGCGCAACGACGACGCGGCGGCCCGCGGCCAGGTCCCGCCGATCCCGGAGAACTCCATCTCCAAGCCGCCGAGCGCCGAACTGCGCCCCGGCCAGGTCGACACCGACTCGCTGCCGGACTACGACGTGCTGGACCGGGTGCTGGAGCTGTACGTGGACCGCGACCAGGGCCGCGAGGCGATCGTCGCGGCCGGCTTCGACCCGGAGCTGGTGACGCGGGTGCTGAAGCTCACCGACACCGCCGAGTACAAGCGGCGGCAGTACCCGCCGGGCACCAAGATCTCGCCGAAGGGCTTCGGCAAGGACCGCCGGCTGCCGATCACCGACCTGTGGCGCGAGGGCGAGGGCCCGCAGCGCTCGTAGCGGTCGGCAGGCTACGGCAGTTGCAGGCGGGCGGCGACCGGGAGGTGGTCGCTGCCCGTCCTCGGCAGGGTCCACGAGGACCGCGGGTCGACGCCCTTGACCAGGATCTGGTCGATCCTGGCCATCGGGAAGGACGCCGGCCAGCTGAAGCCGAAGCCGTTGCCCGCCGCGCCCTGGGTCGAGCGCAGCTGCGAGGTCACCGACGCCAGCGCCCGGTCGTTCATGGTGCCGTTGAGGTCGCCGAGCAGCACCACGCTGTGCAGCGGCTCGGACGCTATGGCGTGCCCGAGCGCGTCCGCGGCCCGGTCCCGCTGATTCGCGGTGAACCCGGCGTCGAACTTCACCCGTACCGACGGCAGATGGGCCACATAGACCGCGACCGTGCCGTGCGGGGTGGCGACCGCGGCGCGCATCGCCCGGGTCCAGCCCATCCGGATATCCACCGCCCGCACCCCACTGATCGGGTACTTGCTCCACAGCCCGACCGTGCCCTGCACCGAGTGGTACGGGTACGCCGCCTTGAGATCCCTGACGTAACGCGGCTGTTCGCTGACCGCCAGCTCCTCCAGCGCCACCACGTCCGCACCCGCCGCGGCCACGTCGCGGGCGGTGCCGTCCGGGTCGGGGTTCTCGGCGTTGACGTTGTGCGTCAGCACCATGAGGTCGCCGCCGGAGGCAGACTTGGGTGCGACCAGACCGCCGAAGAGGTTCAGCCACACCGCGATCGGCAGCAGCAGCGCGATCAGCGCGGTCGCCGAGCGGCGCGCCACGGCGACCGCCAGCAGCACCGGGATCGCCAGCCCCACCCAGGGCAGGAACGTCTCCAGCAGACTGCCCAGATTCCCTATCCGGTTGGGGATGTCGGAGTGCAGGAACAGCAGCAGCGTCAGCACCACGGCCAGGGCCGCGGTGACGATGCCGCGCCGCCACATGCCCTCCGGGCGCCACCAGCGCAGAAAACGGGTGCGTGCGCCGCGCGGCCCCGGCGCAGGGGCCGGATGCGACACGGGCTCGCCGTCCTGAGTCGCTTCCGTGCCGCCGTACGCCTGCGTCATGAGCCAACCTCGCTGCCGTGCCGGATGTGCTCCCGACCCTACGGGGTCGATATGTGAACCGACGGGCCGCGGGGGGTCATGGGTTCCGCGATGTGCTGCGTTCGGGTGGCCTGTGACAAGACCATCACATACTCAGGGGCGCGGCCTCATTCCGGTGAGCAGCGTGTCCACGACGCGTTCGGCCAGGTCCTCGGGCAGGGCCGCGCCGGGACGCAGGGTGGCGCGGGCGAGGACCGGGCCGACCACCATGTCGCACAGCAGGTCCACGTCGTCGCCCAGGTCGGGGCGGATCTCCCCGGAGGCGATGCCGTCCTCCAGCAGGTCCATCAGCAGGTGGCGGCGCTTGGCCACCACGGTGTCGTGATAGCGCTGCCAGAGCACGCTGTTGCTGTGCACCTGCGCGAGTATCGACCGCAGCAGCGCCGACTCCCGCTTGGCCAGGCTGCGCTGCCGGATGTACTCCACGGCCGAGATCAGGTCCGTGCGCAGCACGCCGGTCCGCTTCTTGTGGGGCGGCGCGGTCTCCGCGACGGCGATCACGTCGAGCAGCAGCGCGTCCTTGTTGGGCCAGCGTCGGTAGACCGTCGCCTTGCCGACGCCGGCCTCGCGGGCGATGCGCTCCATCGACAGCTCGGCGAAGCTCGTCCCCTCCGAGACCAGCCGCAGCACGGTGTCCACGACGCTCTGCTCGACGCCGGCGTCCCGGGGTCGGCCGCGCCGGGACGCGGACACCGAGAGGGCTGCGCACCCGGCGTCCGCGTCCGGCCCCGTGCCCGGCCCCGCCGCGATGACCTGGGCCGCGGCGGCGTCCTTGGTGTCCCTGGCGCCGGACTCCTGCTCCTGAGCGGGGTGGTGCGGGTGGTGCGGAGAGGTCACTGCTCTGCACCCACCATGTCGCGTTCCTCGGTGTCGCGCGGCGCGGCCTTCTCGGGCGCGGCCTTGGGCGGCAGGAAGAGCAGCGCGACCAGCGCGCCGAAGAGCGCCACGCCGGCCGAGGCCGCCGCGGTGATGTGCATGGCGTGCAGGAACGCGTCGTTGGCGGGCTGCACCAGCGACTGGCCGCGCGGGCCGAGCCGGTCCGCGACGCCGAGCGTGGCCTCGATCGACTCGCCCGCGGCGTGCCGGGCGGACGGGGGCAGCGCGTTCAGGTGGTCGTCGATCCCGTTGCGGTACAGCGTGGACATCAGCGAGCCGAGCACCGCGACGCCCAGCGCACCGCCGACCTGACGGAAGGTGTTGTTGACCGCCGAGCCGGAGCCCGCCTTCTCCCGCGGCAGCGAGGACATGATCATCACGGTGGCCGGCGGCATGACGTGCGCCATGGCCGTGCCCATCAGGAAGAACAGGACCTCCAGCACCCAGATCGGGGTGCTCTGGCCGAGCAGCAGGAAGCCGAGGAAGGCGATGCCGGTCAGCGCCATGCCGCCGGCGCACACCAGCCGGGCGCCGATCCGGTCCACGAGTATCCGGGCGCGCGGCGCGAAGACCATCTGCGCGGCGGCCAGCGGGAGCAGCAGCAGGCCGGACTGCAGGGCGCTGTAGCCGCGGACGGACTGGGTGTAGAAGACGATGAAGAACGTCACGCCCATCAGCGCGAAGAAGACCAGGCCGATCGCCGCCACGGAGGCGGAGAACTGCCGCTTCTTGAAGTACCGGACGTCCAGCGCCGGGTGGTCGCTGCGCGACTCGTACCAGACGAAGCCGGCCAGCACGAGCACGCCGGCCAGGGAGGTGACCCACACCTCGGGGCGGGTGAAGTCGCCGTACTGGCCGCCCTTGATGATGCCGTAGATCAGCAGCACCAGGCCGGCGATCGAGGTGAGCACGCCGACCGGGTCGAGCTTGCCGGGCCTGGGGTCCTTGGAGTCCGGAACGATGACGAACATCGCTATCAGACCGGCGATCACGATCGGGACGTTGACCAGGAAGACCGAGCCCCACCAGAAGTGCTGCAGCAGCACGCCGCCGGTGATCGGGCCGACCGCGATCGCGAGGCCGACTACACCGGCCCAGATGCCGATCGCGCGCGGCTGCTCCTCGCGCTCGAAGACGTTCATGATGATGGCGAGGGTGGCGGGCATGATGAACGCGCCGCCGAGGCCCATCACTCCGCGCCAGGCGATGAGTTCGCCCGCCGAGCCGGCGAACGCGGACAGCGCGGAGCCCGCGCCGAACACGAACATGCCGAAGAGCAGCACCTTCTTGCGTCCGAGCCGGTCGCCGAGCAGGCCCGCGGTGAACAGCAGGCCGGCGAAGACCAGGGTGTAGGAGTTGATCGCCCACTCCAGCTCGCTCTGGGTCGCGCCCAGGCCGGTGGGGGAGGGCTGGGCGATCGTCTTCATCGCCACATTGAGGATGGAGTTGTCCAGCACCACTACGAGCAGGCTGAACAGCAGCACGGTGAGGATCGCCCACCGGCGTCGGTGGATCGCCTCCGGAACGGTGGAGCCCGCGGCGGGGCCCGGAGTCGTCGAGGTAGCAGCCATGAGAACAAGCGTACGGTGATTTTCGATACGGCCCCGTCTCGTATCGTAAAGATCCGGCAAAGCCTGGACGGCGGGCCTGGGCCTGGGCCGCGGGTCCGGACGCGGGCCGGGACTCGGGCTCGGGACTCGGGCTCGGGACGCGGGCTCGGGACGCGGGCCCGGGCACGGCGAAGGGGCCCGCGACGGATCGCGGGCCCCGGAGCGGACGCGGGATCGGCGGCGGCTCAGTCGCGCAGCCAGACCGCGGTGTCCCGCGGCAGCCTCCCCTCGGGCGTGAGCGGCCCGGAGGTGAGCAGCAGCTCGCCGTGCGGCGGCAGCTCCACGGCCTCGGGGGAGAGGTTGACCACGCAGGAGAAGCGCTCGCCGCGGCGGAAGGCGAGCACGCCCGGCGCCGCGGCCAGCCACTCCAGCGGCCCGTCGCCGAGGCCCGGCTCCGCCTTGCGCAGCGCGATGGCCGCCCGGTACAGCGACAGCATCGACGCCGGGTCCGCGGCCTGCACCTCGGCGGTGCGCGCCGCCCAGTCCGCCGGCTGCGGCAGCCACGGCTCGGCCGACCCGGCGGGACCGAACCCGAACGGCGCGCGGTCGCCGGACCACGGCAGCGGCACCCGGCAGCCGTCGCGGCCCGGGTTGGCGCCGCCCGAGCGCAGGTACATCGGGTCCTGCAGCCGCTCCACCGGGATGTCCTCGACCTCCGGCAGGCCCAGCTCCTCGCCCTGGTAGAGGTAGACCGAGCCGGGCAGCGCGAGCGTCAGCAGCGCGGCCGCCCGGGCCCGCCGGGTGCCCAGCTCCAGGTCGGTGGGCACCCCGAACGCCTTGGTGGCGAAGTCGAAGCCGGTGTCCGCGCGGCCGTAGCGGGTGACGGTGCGCGTCACGTCGTGGTTGCACAGCACCCAGGTGGCCGGCGCCCTCACCGGCGCGTGCGCGGCCAGCGTCACGTCGATCGAGGCGCGCAGCCGCTCCGGCTCCCACGGGCAGGACAGGAAGTCGAAGTTGAACGCGGTGTGCATCTCGTCGGGCCGCAGGTAGCGGGCGAACCGCTCGGCGTCCGGCAGCCACACCTCGCCGACCAGGATGCGGGTGCGCGGCGCCCCACCGGGCCGGACATTGTTGTCGGCAGCCGTCCCCGAGCCGGCCGAGTACGCGTCGGCCACCCGCCGCCAGGAGCGGTAGATGTCGTGCAGCTCGTCGCGGTCGATGTACGGGTGCGGCGCGGCCGGGTCGTCGGTCAGGTCGGGCAGCAGCGGGTCCTTGCAGACCATCGCGGCCGAGTCGATGCGCACCCCGCCGGCGCCGCGGTCGAACCAGAACCGCAGGATGTCCTCGTGCTCGGCCCGCACCTGCGGGTGGTTCCAGTTGAGGTCGGGCTGCTCGGAGTCGAAGAGGTTCAGGAACCAGTCGCCGGGCGTGCCGTCCGGGTCGGTGGTGCGGGTCCAGGCTGGCCCGCCGAACTGCGAGGGCCAGTTGTTCGGGGGCAGTTCGCCGTGCTCGCCGCGCCCGGGCCGGAACCAGAACCGTTCCCTGGCCGGGTGGCCGGGCCCGCCGGCCAGCGCCTCGCGGAACCACGGGTGCGCGGCCGAGATGTGGTTGGGCACGATGTCGATGATCGTCCTGATGCCCAGCGCCAGGGCCTCGGAGATCAGCTTCTCGGCCTCGGCGAGGGTGCCGAAGACCGGTTCGACGTCCCGGTAGTCGGCGACGTCGTAGCCGCCGTCGGCCATCGGCGAGGGGTACCAGGGGTTGAACCACAGGGCGTCGACGCCCAGCTCGGCCAGGTACGGGAGGCGGGACCGCACCCCGGCGAGGTCGCCGGTCCCGTCGCCGTTGCTGTCGGCGAAGCTACGCGGATAGACCTGGTAGATGACCGCGCCGCGCCACCAGTTCTCGTCGGCCTCGGGCTGAGGGGTGTCTGCCACGTCAACGTCCTTTCGGGCAGGTGGGACCCCGCCGCCGGCCCCGGTTGGCGGGGATCGGATGGAGGGACCGGCGGCGGAGTGCTGATGGGTGGTGCGTACGTCGTGCGGGGTGCGCGGGTGCGGGACGCGCGGGCGGTCAGCCCTTGAGGCTGCCCGCCGTCAGGCCGGACATGATGTTGCGCTGGAAGAGCAGGAAGATCAGCAGCGTCGGCACCGCGGAGATCGCCAGCGCCGCGATGAGCACGTTCTGCGGCACGCCCTGGGACAGCGAGTTGATGCCGATGTTGATCGGCTGCTTCGTCGGGTCGGGCTCCACCAGCATCGGCCAGAGGAAGTCCTTCCAGACGTTCACCACCGCGAAGATCGACACCACGCCGAGGATCGGCCGGGACATCGGCAGCACGATGGACACCAGCGTGCGGGTCGGGCCCGCGCCGTCGATCGCGGCGGCCGCCATCAGGTCGTTCGGGATCGAGTCGAAGAAGCGTTTGAGCAGGAAGATGTTGAAGCCGTTGGCGACCGTCGGCAGCCAGATCGCCCACGGGTGGTTGATCAGGTTGACGTGCAGCAGCGGCAGGTCGAGCACGGTCATGTACTGCGGGATGATCAGCACCGCGGCCGGGATCATCAGCGTCGCGAGCATCGCGCCCAGGATCACGTTGCCCAGCACCGGGCGGAGCTTGGACAGCGCGTAGGCCGCGGAGACGTCGAAGACCAGCTGGAAGGCGAGCGCGCCGAAGGCGTAGTACAGGGTGTTCCACAGCAGCCGGGCGAGCTTGAGCTGCGTCCAGGCCGTCTTGTAGTTGGACGGCTGGGCGTGGTGCGGGAAGAGCGTCGGCGGGTTGTGCAGCACCTCGTGCACCGACTTGAAGCCGCTGGTCGCCATCCAGTACAGCGGGCCGACGAAGACCAGCGTGAAGACGACCAGCACCACCGACAGCACGGTCCAGTAGACGATCTTGCCCTTGCGCCGGGCCAGCGACGCCGAGGAGATCAGCGTCCGGTTCTGGGGGGTGAATTCTGCCATGACGCGATCCCTCCTAGTCGCTGTTCCGGCTCAGCCGTGCGTACAGGGCGGAGAATCCGGCGAGTACGAGGAGCAGGAAGAGGCCGAGCGCTGCGGCGCCGCCGAAGTTGTTGTAGCGGTATCCGTACTGGTAGACCATGTAGACCACGGTCATCGTGGAGTTCTCCGGGCCGTTTCCGCCGGCCATCAGGTACACGTTGGTGAATTCCTGCATCGTCGCCACGATCTGCAGCAGCAGCATCAGCGACAGCACCAGCCGGGTCTGCGGGATCGTGACGTGCCAGATCTTGCTCCACAGGCCTGCCCCGTCCAGGTCGGCGGCCTCGTACAGCTCACCGGGGATGTTCTGCAGCGCGGCCAGGTAGATCAGCGTGGCGCTGCCCATGCTCATCCAGGTCGCCGCGATCACCACCGAGATCATCGCCGTGTGCGAGGAGTCCAGCCATTGCGACGTCGGCAGGTGGAAGAACGACAGGATGTGGTTGAACAGCCCGTACTCGGGGTTGTAGAAGTACTTGAACAGCAGCGCGCCGGCCACCGGCGGGAGCATCACCGGCAGGTAGACCAGAATGCGCAGATAAGCCCGCGCGTGCCGCAGCTCGTTGAGCAGGATGGCCACGAAGAACGGCACCGCGAAACCGATCACCAGCGCGTAGAGGGTGAATTCGGCGGTGTTCTTCCACGCCGTCCAGAAGTACGGGTCGTGGTAGACGGTCTTGATGTTGTGCAGGCCGACCCAGCTGGTCACGCCGCGCCTGGTCTGCTGGAAGCTCATGATGAACTCCCGGACCATCGGGTACCAGGAGAACAGGCCGAAGCAGAGGATCGCGCCGATCAGGAACCCGTAGGCCTGGAGGTTGTGGGCCACCGTGCGGCTCAGGCCCCGGCGGCCGCCTGCGGGCTGCGGGCCCGATGCGCGCCCGGCGTGGCGCTTGGTCGTTTTCTCGGGGACGGTCGTCGCCGCCATGGGGGCTCCTCGGCTGGGAACGGTGCGGACAGGGCGCACGGGGCCCGGGCGCGGTGCGCGGGGCGCGTCCGTGTCGCGCCCGCGGGGGCCGGTCGCCGACCGGCCCCCGCGGGCTGCGCTGCTACTGGCCGGCGGCCAGCAGCTGGTCCGCCTGGCTGGAGGCGGTGGACAGGAGCTTGCCGATGTTGGCGTTCTTGTCGGTCAGCACACCGGACATCACGGTGTCCAGCACGGTGTAGAGCTTCTGCGCGTTCGGCGGCTCGGCCTTCACCGGCACCTGCGCGTCCACGTAGCTCTTGTAGTTGGCGACCGGGACGGTGGCGTACTGGGTCTTGTCCGCGGTGTCGGTGGCCTTGGCCTGGCCGGTGAAGAAGAACGGCTGCGGCAGGCCGACCGGGATGCCGTCCGCCTTGTTGCGGGCGTAGTTGAACTGGCCCTTCTTCAGGGTCAGGAACTTGAAGTTGATCCAGGCGATGCCGGCCTTGATCTGGTCCGGGCTGTCCGACTTCTTGAAGAAGTAGTCGTTGCCGCCCATCAGCGAGGTCTTGCCGCCGGGGATCGGCGCCATGCCGAGGTCGTCGTAGTTCGCGCCGTACTGCTGGACCATCAGCTGGATGTCGTCGGGGGCGGCGAGGTACATGCCGATCTGCCCGGCGCCCATCGCCTTCTGGCTCTCGCCCCACGCCTTGCCGGGGCTGGCCGGCATGCTGTTGTCGACCCAGCGCATGTCGTGGATGGTCTGCAGGATCTGGGTGGCCTCGGGGCCGTTGAACGCGGCCTTGGTGCCGTCCTGGCTGACCACGTTGTTGCCGGCGCCGTAGAGCGCGGATGTCAGGTGCCAGCCGCCCTGGTTGCCGGCGCCGTACTCGAAGAAGCCGTGGATGCCCTTGCTGCCCAGCTTGTCCTGGATGACCTTGGCGTCCTGCCGGATCTCGTCCCAGGTGGTCGGCGGCCGGTCGGGGTCGAGGCCGGCCTCCTTGAAGATCTTGCGGTTGTAGATCAGGCCCATCGAGTAGTTCGTGGTGGGCAGGCCGTAGAGCTTGCCGTCGTCCTTGAGGATGTTCAGGACGTTGGGGTCGATGTCCTTGAGGTTCGGCACCGTCTTGTCGTTGACGTACGCGCTGATGTCGGCGGCCTGGCCGGCGTCGAGGACCTGGTTGAGGTCGGTGACGTAGCTGTAGAAGACGTCGGTCTCGGACTGGCCCTGGAGCTGGGCGGTGAACTTGTCCGGGTCCTCGCAGGGGAACGTGTCCTTGCTCTTGATCGTCACGTTCGGGTACGTCTTGTTGAACTCGGCGACGTCGTCGATCCACTGCTTGCGCTCGGCCTTCTTGGTGGTCGGCGGCTCACAGTCGACGCTGATGGTGACCTTGGTCTTGGGGTCCAAGGGGGTCCCGGCCGAAGCGCTGCTGGCCTTGCTGCCGGAGTCGTCCTTCTTGTCGCTGGAACACGCCGCGCCGGCCAGGCCGATGCCTGTGACCAGCGCGACCGCCACCAGTCTGCGGTAGCCGATTCTGCTCATTTCGCAAACCCTTCCCCTGAACCACTGCGCGTCGTTGGACTGCACTCTGGGACCCCCGTGGCACATGGCGGCCATGATGTCCGGCGCAGGTGCTGCGCCGCCGTCCCGGGTTGGCTCAACGTACTTAACCCGATAGATGTCCGCAAGATGTCGCGTGAATTTCGCAAAGACACGACTTGGTCACGGGGGCGGCGGTGACAGTGGGGCGATGGGGGACCGGTCGCTCGATGGCTCCGGGGGCGGACGCGCGGCGGCGCCGGGGGTCGGGAGAGCGCTCTCCCGACCCCCGGCGCCGCCGTCGCCGCAGGTCGCGGACCCCGGGTCAGGCGTTCGCGCGAGCCTCCGGGTGCGGGATGCGGGCGGCGTCGCGGACCGGTCCGGTGGAGCCGCGCACCACCAGCTCCGGCTCGAAGAACAGCTCGTCGTGGTCGACCGAGGCGCCGCTGATCTCGCCGGCCAGCAGGTCCACCGCGGCCCGGCCCATCGCCTCGATCGGCTGGCGGACCGTGGTCAGCGGCGGCTCGGTGCAGTTCATCAGCGAGGAGTCGTCGTAGCCGATCACCGACACGTCCTCGGGAACCGACAGCCTGCGGCGGCGCGCGGCTCTGATGGTGCCCAGCGCCAGCAGGTCGGAGGCGCAGATGAACGCGGTGATGCCGCGGGACAGCAGCCGGCTGGCGGCGGCCTGGCCGCCCTCCAGGGTGAACAGCGCGTGCTCGACGGTCACCGAGGGGTCGACCCGGCGGGCGGCGGCGAGCTTGCGCCGCGACGGCACGTGGTCCGGCGGGCCCAGCACCAGGGCGATCCGCTGGTGGCCCAGCGAGATCAGATGGTTCATCGCCTGCTCCACCGCCACCGCGTCGTCGCAGGAGACCCGCGGGAAGTCCAGGTGGTCGATGGCGGCGTTCATCAGCACGGTCGGCAGGTTGCGCTCGGCCAGCCGCGCGTAGTGGTCGTGCGGGGACTCGGCCTGGGCGTAGAGGCCGCCGAAGAAGACCACGCCGGAGACGTGCTGCTGGAGCAGCAGCTCCACGTAGTCGGCCTCCGAGACCCCGCCGGCGGTCTGGGTGCACAGCACCGGTGTGAAGCCCTGCTGGGCGAGCGCCCCCCGACCACCTCCGCGAAGGCCGGGAAGATCGGGTTCTGCAGCTCGGGCATGACCATGCCGACCAGGCGGGCGCGTTCCCCGCGCAGCTGGGTGGGCCGTTCGTATCCGAGCACGTCAAGGGCGGTGAGCACCGCGGCCCGTGTGGCGTCGGAGACTCCCGGCTTCCCGTTCAGCACCCGGCTGACGGTGGCCTCGCTCACCCCGACCTTCTTTGCCACCTCGGCAAGTCGTCGTGTCATGGCGTCGATTCTAGTACAGGAGGCGCAAGTTTCTTGCGGTCAATTTGCGTGATCTCTGCAAGTCATCCAGATTTTGCGAAATCTGATCGACATATTGCTGGGATGTGTCCACCCTCCCTAGCGTGTGCGGAACCTCTTGAGCGACCGGGTTCCCTTCTCACGGAACGCCGTCGACGTCGCCTACGGCCTGCGAGCACCCGCTACCTGCGGCTGACGTTCACCGGGAACACGGGCCAGGCCGGTCGGCTCTCCGAGCTGGAGGCGTACGCCTCGTAACGGTCCGGGCGGCGGCGGGCGTCGCCGGACGGCGCGCGACGCCCGCGCGCCCGCCCGCTCAGGGGCGGCGGTTGCCGGCGCGGGGCCCCGCGGGGGACTCGTGCGGGCGCCGCCGCCCTCGCCGTGCTCGCGCAGGTGCAGCGCGCGCAGGGCGATCTCGGTGGCGAACCGGTCATCGGGGTCGGCGAGCTGGTCGCCGAAGGCCCGGTCCAGGATGCGCAGCCGGTAGCGGACGGTCTGCGGGTGCACCCCGAGCAACTCGGCAACCTGGGCGGCGGTGCCGCGGGTGGTGAGCCGGATGCGCAGGGTGTCGATCAGCCGGCTGCGCTGGGCCGGGGTCAGCCCGACCAGCGGGGCGAGGTACTTCGTGGCGATCTGGTCGGCCAGCGCCGAGTCTCCGAGCAGCCACAGCGGCAGCAGGTGGTCCTCGCTGAGCAGGACGCCGCCCCCGTCCGCGGAGGCGGCCCCGGTCCCGGCTTCGGTCATGGCCGTGGTCCTGGCCTCGGTGGCGGCGCCGGTCGCGGTCCCGCCGGTTCCGTTCGCGCCGCCCATCCCGTTCGCGCCGCCCGTCCCGTTCGCGCCGCCGGCGGGGGAGATGATGCCCGACTCGGCGAGCGCCAGCGTGTGCCGGGCCCAGCGCAGCGAGTCGGCGGCCTCGCCGAGCGCGGTGGTCAGGCCCACCGCGGCGCGGCAGCCGTCGAGCGCGGCGGCCAGGCTCTCGCGCCGCGCCGGGGTCAGCGGCCCGGGGATCAGCAGGTGCGGCTCGGGGTCGGCGAAGTCCACCAGCAGGTCCCGGTCGAGCGCGGCGCGCGAGGGGCGGCTGCCCGGGGCGAGCGCGACCAGCGTCACCTCCTCGGGCAGCGGCCAGCCGGAGTGGTCGGCGAGTTCGGCGAGCGCGCCGCGGGCCACCGCGGCGCCGCCGAGGATGCGCCGCAGCAGCCGCCTGCGCCGGTTGTCCGGCTCCTCGCCCAGCTCCTCCAGCGCCTGGACGTAGCCCTCGCGGGAGAGTTCGGCGAGATCGCCCATGTACGCGAAGAGCGCGTCGGCGAAGGTGAGCATGAAGGAGGCGGAGAGGCTGTAGCGGCGGCCGACGGTGCGCACCCGGCGCAGCGCCACCTGGCAGCCGATCCGGTACGCCGACTGCAGGCTGTCCAGGCTGCGGCCCTCGTACGCCTCGAAGCGGCCGAACTGCCGGCACAGGTCGTCGCGCAGCGCGGTGGTCGCCGTGGGCGCCGCCACCCGGTCCACGAATGTGGCGATGCTCTGCTCGATCCCGATTTTGATCACGCGGCCGTTGGGGCCTTCGAGCAGCGGTCCGTATTCGGGGATCGCGGCGACGATTTCAGCGGCCATCTCTTCTAAAAGACTGGGGAGTTCCGGGCGCATCACGGCGGCGAACTCGCGCGGTATCGGACCCATGGGTCCCATGGCTTCCGTCTGATCCGGGGTCTGCCGCATGACGGTCATCCACGTCCCCCTTCCCCCCACGCAGCGTCGCGTCGGTGACCTTGCTGCAAGATAGACCAATCGTGCACGGAGCGCAGCACCCCGAACACGCAAACGTTGTCGGCCCGTGCGGGCACTGGGCTCCGCGGCGTCCGTGGGCAGACCGTACCGCGCCGCGCGGGGGCTGTGCGGGGCGAAGCCGGCAGGCGCGGGGGATGTGCCGGAAAGCGCCCGGGAAGGGCCGGAAAAGTGGCCGGGCCGCGGCCGGCGGAGTTGGCCGGGAGTGCGGACCCGGCCGGGGCTACATTGCTCACTTCTTCACAAAAAACCGGTCGGGACTGTTGCCCGGGTGACAGAAAAATACCCGCCGGTAGGGTGCGGCCGAGAATCTTCGACTCGATTATTGCGCGCCTCGGTTACCCGTGCGTAACGTCCAGCAGCGCAAGGGCGACCGACCGGAATCGGTACCCGGCGTCCCAGCCAGTGAGTCGCAACCGAATTCCCGCTCAGCTGCGAGGACTCGCGGTTTGACCGGCACGCAAACTCCCAGGAAGGACCAGCCCGTGCGCAAGCTCTCCACCCTCACCAAGAGCAGTCTCGTCACCGGCGCCGCGCTCGCCGCGGCGGTGGGTCTGGCGGCCTCTCCGGCGTCCGCCGCCGGCACGTGGACCGTCACCGGAGGAGGCAGCTTCACCGGCAAATCCACCAACTCCACGCTGACCGACAGCTCCACCGGCACCCAGCTCAAGTGCACCACCTCGACCGCCACCGGCTCCGCGGCCAACGCCAGCGGCGCGTCCGGCACCGGCATCGGGTCCATCTCCGCCGTCACCTGGACCAGCTGCTCCGGCCCGCTGGGCATCACCTTCAGCGTCGCCGCGCAGAACCTGCCGTGGGCGATCAACGCGGTCAGCTACGCCAGCCCGGTCACCACCGGCACGATCACCGGCGTCAAGGCGCACATCAGCGGTGCCGGCTGCACCGCCGACTTCGGCGGCGCGACCAGCGGCAGCACCGCCACGCTCGACGTCAAGTACAACAACACCACCCACGTGCTGTCGCTGCTCGGCACCGGCAACCTGCACGCGTGGAACGTCTCGGGCATCTGCCTGGGCCTGATCAACTCCGGTGACGCGGTCTCGTACAAGGGCGACTACGCCCTGAGCCCGGCCACCCTGCAGATCACCTCCCCGTGATCTGACGCACCCCCACCGGCCGCGGCCGCCGCGGCCGGACCGCATCGGCAGGGACCCCGCCCCGTGACCCGGGGCCGGGTCCCTGTCCCGATGGAGCGGCATCCGACATCCGACATCCGGCGCCCGGCGCCCGGCGCCCGGCGCCCGGCGTCCGGCGTCCGGCGGCGGAGGCGCGTGCGCTGCGACGTGAGTACGCGGTCACTCCGCCGTACTCACTGGACGACAAAATTCCGCTTTTCCCTTGTCATCGAATGACAAGAAATCCGACCGCGCACAACCCGTCGCAGCTTCGGCTGTTCGATCACTTGCCCGGATTTATTACCCGCACGTAATGTCCTGGCGCCGAGCCTGCCGTGAGGAGTCCTAGATGAGGGGTGGCCTGGGAGCGCGCCGAACGGTGCGGCTCGCCGCCGTCGCCACGGCCGCGCTGGTGGCAGGGTTGCTCCCCGGGACGGACTCGGTGGCGAGCGGGGGCGGGGGAGAGCTGTCCATGGCGTACGCGTGCCGTTTCGCTTCGGGGGCGCAGGACGTCACCGTGGCATTCCGGCAGGAATTCCCGGCGGCCGGACGGAGCGGAAAACCGATTCAGCCCGGCGACCTCGCCATGACCGTCACCATTCCGCGCGCGGGCGTCACCGCGATGCTGCCCGCGGGCACGATCGCGGTCACCGCGACAGGCGATCTCACCGCGCACATCACCCAGGGCGGCTCGGCCGCCGACGCGGACTGGCCGGGCCTGACCGCCGGCGCCACGCCGGTGTCCGGCACCGGCGACCTGGCGCTGAAGCTCACCGGCACGGTCCCCGCGGTCACCGTCAGCGCCGGGGGCGACGTGGTCTTCCACCCGGCGGCGCTCGCGCTGACGCTGCACCCGCAGGCCGCGGCGTCCTCCGGGGGAGTCCGGGCGGTACGCCGCCGGCCGGCGGATCGGCCTCCGGCGGTTCCGCGGGCGGCACGGGCGGCGGCTCGGCGGGCTCGGCGGGCTCGGCGGGTTCGACCGGGTCGACGGACTCGGCCGGCGCGAGCGGCGGCTCCACGGGCTCCGGCACGGGTACGGCCTCGGACGGCGGTGCGGGCAGCGGTACGGACAGCGGTACGGCCGCCGGCTCGGACAGTGCCTCGGGCACCGGCACCGGCACCGGCAGCCACGCGGCCGCCCTGTCCGCGGACGCGGCGGACACCGCGGGCGCCACCGGCACAGCAGGCACGGCCGGCACCGCCGGCTCGGCGCCGGCTCCGGTTCCGGCTCCGGGGACGCCGCGGGCTCCGGCTCCGGCGGCACCACCGGCTCGGGCTCCGGCGGCGGCGCCGACCTCCTCGGCGACTGCGCCCCCGCCCCCGGCCAGGACACCGCGCTGGCCACCGTCCCGGTGTCCGGCGCCGCGCCCGGCACACCCGGCCCCGGCGGTTCGGCGTCCGCCGGACGCACCCCCACCGCCGGCGGCACCTCCCCGGGCGCGCCCGGCGCCACGGGCGCCAACACCGCGGCCGGCCGGCCCGGCGCCATCCTCCCGCAGGACGGCACGGTCCACTCGGGCCTGACCACCTGCGGCAAGACGCCCACCGGCGACCCGGACCCCAAGCGGCTGCCGCCCACCGGCTCCACCGCGATCGTCCTGCCGATGCCCGGCCAGCCGGCCTTCCCCGACGCCCCGATGTGCGGCTTCGCGGTCGGCTTCTCCAACGTCAACAAGCTCAACGGCGCGATGATCGTCAACGACCCGCACGCCCACCCGGTGATGGCCGAGGTCAACGGCGGCCGCCGCAAGGTGCTGGACTTCACCAACGAGTACGTCGAGGTCGACTCGGTCCTCGACCTGACGCTGCCGCCGTCGAAGGCCACCTTCCTCACCTACGGCTTCATGCCGACCACCGCGTCGGTGGAGTTCGTGCCCAAGGGCCTGATGACGGTCGTGCAGAGCGGCGACACCTTCTTCGACCAGCCGATCCTCACCACCATCGGCGGCTACCAGGAGATCCGGGTGCACGACGTGCGGATCAACGGCACCCCGCTGGACGTCGGTCCGAACTGCCGCACCGCCACCCCCGTCGACGTCGAGCTCAAGGGCCGCGAGGACGACTACCTGCCCGGCGGCGACGGCAAGCCCGACTACGACATCGTCAACGGCGGCCCGCTGATCGACGAGAACCTCGTCGTCCCGCCCTTCACCGGCTGCCGCTCGCACGGGGAGGACCTCGACGCGCTGTTCACCGCGTCGCTGTCCGGCCCCGGCAACACCCTCAACCTCTCCCAGGGCCGGCTGTGCGACCCGGTCAACGTCCCCGAGACCACCTGCCAGCCGGAGATCCAGATCCCGCAACTGCCGCAGCGCCGCCACTGATCGCACCCGCCACCGACCGCGCCCGCCACCGATCCGCACCCGCACCGATCCGTACCGCCGCCGTACCACCGCCGCACCACCGCCGCACCAACGTCGCCCCCAGGGAGGTGCCATGGGAATCGAAGTGACCGTCGAGGGACTGACGAAGTCGTTCGGCACACAGAACGTCTGGCAGGACGTGACGCTCACGCTGCCGGCCGGCGAGGTCAGCGTGATGCTCGGCCCCTCCGGGACCGGCAAGACGGTCTTCCTCAAGTCCGTCATCGGCCTGCTCAAACCCGAGCGCGGCCGGGTGCTCGTCGACGGCGTCGACATGGTGAACAGCCCCGAGCGCGACATCTACGAGGCCCGCAAGCTCTTCGGCCTGATGTTCCAGGACGGCGCGCTGTTCGGCTCGATGAACCTCTTCGACAACATCGCCTTCCCGCTGCGCGAGCACACCCGCAAGAAGGAGTCGGAGATCCGCCGCATCGTCATGGAGCGGATCGACATGGTCGGCCTGCTCGGCGCCGAGGGCAAGCTGCCCGGCGAGATCTCCGGCGGCATGCGCAAACGCGCCGGGCTGGCCCGCGCGCTGGTGCTCGACCCGCAGATCATCCTGTGCGACGAGCCGGACTCCGGCCTGGACCCGGTGCGCACCTCCTACATCTCCCAACTGCTCATCGACCTCAACGCGCAGATCGACGCGACGATGCTGATCGTCACCCACAACCTCGACATCGCCGCGACCGTGCCGGACAACATGGGCATGCTCTTCCGCCGCGAGCTGGTCGCCTTCGGCCCCCGCGAGCTGCTGCTGACCAGTCAGGAGCCGGTGGTCCGGCAGTTCCTGTCCGGGCGCAGGTCCGGCCCGATCGGCATGTCCGAGGAGAAGGACGAGGCGCTCATCGCCCGCGAGCAGCTCGACGGCGGCCCCGGCGGTCTCGGCGGCATCGGCCCCGGCGGCCCGCCGCGGATCGTGCCGCAGCTCGAACCCAGCCCCGGGCTGCCGGCCCGGCGCGCCGTCCAGCGGCACCGCGCCCGGGTGCTGTCCATGTGGGACACGCTGCCCGCCGCCGCCCGCGAGGCGATCAAGACCGGGCTGGCCCCGCACACCCCGCAGGGGGAGCCCGCATGACCGCGCCGCCGCGCCCGCCCGCCGCCGTGCCGGCCGCCCGCCCCCGCAGGTCCGTGCCGGGCACCGGAGCGCTGCGCGAGACCGGCCAGTTGATGACGCTGGCCGCCACCACCGTGCGCGACACCTTCCGCCGTCCGTTCCAAGTACGCGAGCTGATCGAGCAGTTCTGGTTCGTCGCCAGCGTCACGATCCTGCCCGCGGCACTGGTGTCCATCCCGTTCGGCGCCGTCATCGCTCTGCAAGTCGGCTCGCTCACCCAGCAGTTGGGCGCGCAGTCGTTCACCGGCGGGGCCAGCGTGCTGGCCGTCATCCAGCAGGCCAGCCCGCTGATCGTGGCGCTGCTCATCGCCGGCGCGGGCGGCAGCGCCATCTGCGCCGACCTCGGCTCCCGCAAGATCCGCGAGGAACTGGACGCGATGGAGGTGATGGGCGTCTCGCCGGTGCAGCGGCTGATCGTGCCGCGGGTGCTGGCCACCATGCTCGTCGCGGTCTTCCTCAACGGCCTGGTCTCGGTGGTCGGCACCCTCGGCGGCTACTTCTTCAACGTGATCATGCAGCACGGCACGCCCGGCGCGTACCTGTCCAGCTTCTCGGCGCTGGCCCAGCTGCCCGACCTGTACATCAGCGAGATCAAGGCGCTGGTCTTCGGCTTCATCGCCGGCATCGTCGCCGCCTACCGCGGCCTGCACCCCAAGGGCGGCCCAAAGGGCGTCGGCGACGCGGTCAACCAGTCCGTGGTCATCACCTTCCTGCTGCTGTTCCTGGTCAACGTCGTGCTCACGGCGATCTATCTGCAGCTCGTCCCGCAGAAGGGAGCCTGAGCGATGGCCCTGCTCGACAAGGACGCACCGCCGGCCGAGCCGCCGCCCCCCGGCCCGCGGCCCCGCCCCCGGCGCTCGGCCACCCGCTGGCTGCGCTGGCTGGACGAGACCGGCGACCACCTGATCTTCCACATCACCGCCGTGCTGTGGATCCCGCGCACCCTGCGCCGCTACATCAAAGAGGTGCAGCGGCTGCTGGCCGAGGTCGCCTTCGGCAGCGGCGGCCTCGGCGTGATCGGCGGCACCGTCGGCGTGATGATCGGCATGACGCTCGCCACCGGAACCGTCGTCGGCCTCCAGGGCTACGCGGCGATGAACGAGCTGGGCACCACCGCGTTCACCGGCTTCATCTCCGCCTACTTCAACACCCGTGAGATCGCCCCGCTGGTGGCCGGCCTGGCGCTGTCGGCGACCGTCGGCGCCGGCTTCACCGCACAGCTCGGCGCGATGCGCATCAACGAGGAGGTCGACGCGCTGGAGGGCATGGGCATCCGCTCCATGCCGTACCTGGTCACCACCCGGATCATCGCCGGCGTGGTGGCGATCGTGCCGCTCTACGGCATCGGCCTGCTCAGCAGCTACGCCGCCTCCCGGCTGGTCACGGTGTGGGTCAACGGCCAGTCCAAGGGCACCTACGACCACTACTTCACCCTGTTCCTGGCCCCCGAGGACGTGCTGCTGTCCACGCTGAAGGTGCTGATCTTCAGCGTCGTGGTGATCCTCGCGCACTGCTACTACGGCTACACCGCCAAGGGCGGCCCGGCCGGCGTCGGCATCGCGGTGGGCCGCTCGGTGCGCAACGCCATCGTGATCATCTCGATCACCGACTTCTTCCTGTCGCTGGCGATCTGGGGCGCCACCACCACCGTGCGGGTGGCCGGATGACCGCCGCCGACACGCTGCCGCAGCCCGCCGCCGCGCCCTCGCCCCCGCCGCCGCCCGCACCGCGCGGGACGCGCGCGGCCACCGCCCGCCGCCGCACCGCCGGCATCGTCTTCCTGCTGATCCCCGCGCTGCTGGCGTGGCTCGCCGTCGCCGTCTACGACAAGGACTTCAGCGACGAGGCCACCGTCACCGTGGTCACCGGCAGCGCCGGCAACGAGATGCACCTGGGCGCCGACGTGAAGGTCCGCGGCGTCGTCGTCGGCCGGGTCGAGGCCATCCACGCCGACGGCGACGGCGCCCGGCTGACCCTGGCCCTCGACCCCGGGCAGCTGCACCGCATCCCGGCCGGCGTCACCGCCCAGATGCTGCCCACCACCCTCTTCGGCGCCCGCTTCGTCGCGCTGGTGCCGCCGGCCGGCAGCGCTCCCGGCGGACCCACGCTCCGCGCGCACGCGCTCATCCCGCAGGACCGCTCCGGCGACGCCATCGAGCTCCAGCAGGTCCTGGACCACGTGATGCCGCTGCTGACCGCCGTCCAGCCGCAGAAGCTGTCGGCCACCCTCAACGCGGTGGCCACCGCCCTCGACGGCCGCGGCGCCGAGCTCGGCACCACCCTCGTCCAGCTGGACCGCTACCTGCGGGGGCTCAACCCCCAACTGCCGGCCCTCAACGACGACATCGAGCAGCTCGTGACCGTCAGCCACGTCTACGACGACGCCGCGCCCGACATCGTGCAGGCCCTGACCGACTTCACCAGGACCAGCGGCACCATCGCCCAGGAGCAGGCGAACCTCAGCACCCTGTACGGCACGGCCACCGCCACCGCGCAGGACCTGACCACCTACCTGCGGCAGAACAGGGACAACCTCATCCGGCTGTCCGCCGACAGCCGCGGCACCCTCGGCCTGCTCGCGCGGTACGCCCCGTCCTTCCCCTGCACGCTGCGCACCCTCGCCGACTTCGTGCCGGTCATGGACAAGGCGCTCGGCAAGGGCACCGGGCAGCCCGGTCTGCACGTGGACGTCAGCACCGAGCCCTCCCGCGGCAAGTACACCCCGGGCAAGGACACCCCGGTCTACGACGCGACCGGCGGCCCGCAGTGCTACCCCGTCCCGTACACCGGCCGCGGCACCGCGCCGCTGGCCAACTCCCCGCAGGAGAACGAACTGGTCAACGAACTCCTCGCGCCCTCCATGGACGCCGCGCCGCAGTCACTGCCGGACTGGAGCAGCCTGCTGACCGGGCCGGTCTTCCGCGGGACGGAGGTGACGGTGCGGTGAAGCGCCGCAGCCTGACCGGGCCGATCGTCAAATCGCTGATCTTCGTGCTGGTCACCGCCTTCGCCACCGCCGTGCTCGCGGTCAGCATCGCCGGCGCGGGAGTCGGCGACACCACCGGCTACAACGCCCGGTTCACCGACACCACGGGACTGGTCTCCGGCGACAGCGTGCGCATCGCCGGCGTCAAGGTCGGCCAGGTCGACTCGATCAAGGTCGTCGACCGCCGCTACGCCCAGGTGCACTTCTCGGTGCAGAAGGGCCGGGTGCTGCCCGCGTCGGCGACCGCGACCATCAAGTACCTCAACATGGTCGGCCAGCGCTACATCGACCTCGCCCAGGGCACCGGACCGGTCGGCGGGGTGCTGCGCCCCGGCGCCACCATCCCGCTGGACCGCACCACCCCCGCCCTGGACCTCACCCAGCTGTTCAACGGCTTCCAGCCGCTCTTCCAGGGCCTGTCGCCCACCGAGGTCAACAAACTGGCCGGGGAGATCGTCGAGGTGCTCCAGGGCGAGGGCGGCACCGTCGACAGCCTGATCAGCGACGTCGGCTCGGTCACCACCACGCTCGCCGCCAAGGACCAGGTGATCGGCCAGGTCATCGACAACCTCAACTCGGTGCTGACCACCGTCAACACCCGCGAGGCCGGCTTCGACGACCTGGTGGCCTCGCTCCAGCAGCTGGTCACCGGCTTCTCCCAGGACCGCGAGCCGATCGGTCAGTCGATCACCGCGATCTCCCAGCTCACCACCAGCACCGCCGGACTGCTCGACGACGGCCGGGCGCCGCTGAAGGACTCCATCGCCCAGCTCGGCCGGCTGTCCACCAACCTCGCCGACAACAGCCCGCAGCTGGAGGACTTCCTGAAGCAGACGCCGCGCAAGTTCGAGGCGGTGGGCCGGACCGCCTCCTACGGCTCCTGGCTCAACCTCTACCTCTGCCAGGCCACCGTCTCCGGGGTCCGCACCTCCGACGGCAGCGCGCCGCCCACCGGCATCGCCATCACCGAAGCGAGGTGCCGGTCATGAGGCCCAGGTTCCGCGCGCCGCGCCGGCTGCGGCTGCGCGCCCCCGCTCGCCGCGGCCGCCCGCTGTTCACACCGCTGCGGCACCGCAACCCCGTCCTGGTCGGCGCGATCGGCCTGGCGCTGCTGGTGCTGGCCGGCCTGGTCGCGTACAACGCCGACGCGCTGCCGGTGATCGGCGGCGGCACCTCCTACTCCGCGGACTTCAGCGAGGCCGCGGGGCTGCGCCCGGGCAACGAGGTCAGGGTGGCCGGCGTCAAGGTCGGCAAGGTCACCGGCGTCTCGCTGGACGGCGACAAGGTCAAGGTCACCTTCCGGGTCCGGCACACCTGGATCGGCGACGCCAGCACCGCCGCGATCGGCATCAAGACGCTGCTCGGCGAGAAGTACCTGGCCGTCGACCCGCTCGGCAGCCGCCCGCAGGACCCCGCCCAGCGCATCCCCAAGACCCGCACCACCTCGCCGTACGACGTCACCGAGGCGTTCAACGGCCTCGGCCGCACCTTCGGCGCGATCGACACCGCGCAGCTCGCCGCGAGCTTCGAGACGATCTCCGAGACGTTCAAGGACACCCCCGCCTCGGTGCGCAGCGCCGCCACCGGCCTGGCCGCGCTGTCCAAGACGGTCTCCAGCCGCGACGCCGAACTCGCCGACCTGCTCTCCGGCAGCAAGCAGCTCACCAAGACGCTGTCGGACCAGAACGGCCGCTTCCAGGCGCTCGTCTCGGACGGCAACCTGCTGCTCGACGAGCTGAACAAGCGCCGCGACGCCATCCACGACCTGCTCGTCGGCACCCAGAACCTGGGCACCCAGCTCAGCGGCCTGGTCGCCGACAACAACCGGCAACTCGCGCCCACCCTCGACGCGTTGGACCGCGTCACCACCGTGCTGGACGCCAACCAGGCCGGCCTGGACAAGGCGCTGGCGCTCGCCGGGCCGTACTACCGGCTGGTCGGCAACACCCTCGGCAACGGCCGCTGGTTCGACAGCTACCTGTGCGGCCTGGTGCCCAGGAACTACCTGCCGAAGGGCACCCCGCCGACCACCGGCTGCATGCCCCCCAAGGCGACCGGAGGCGCCTCATGACCGCGCTCCTGGGACGGCGCGCGCTGTCCCTGGCCATCGTGCTCGCCGTGATCGCGGCCGGCGCCGTCACCGCCGGCCTGCTGGCCTTCGGCGGCCCCGGCGGCACCCGCGTCACCGCCTACTTCGACCACGCCGTGGGCGTCTACCCCGGCTCCGACCTGCGCGTCCTCGGCGTCAAGGTGGGCACGGTCGACGCGGTGACGCCCCAGGGCACCCAGGTGAAGGTCACCCTCACCCTCGACCACGGCGTCAAGGTGCCGGCCGGCGCGGGCGCGGTCGTCGTCGCGCCCAGCGTCGTCGCCGACCGCTACGTCCAGCTCACCCCCGCCTACACCGGCGGCCCGCGGCTGAAGGACCACGCGGTCATCCCCGCCACCCGCACCGCCACCCCGGTCGAGGTCGACCAGCTCTACGACAGCGTCACGCAGCTCAGCAAGGCCCTCGGCCCGAACGGCGCCAACGCCACCGGCGCCCTGTCCGACCTGCTGGACACCGGCGCGGCCAACCTCGACGGCAACGGCAAGGCCATCGGCGACAGCATCGCCCAGCTCGGCGCGGCCTCCAAGACGCTCAACGGCCGCAGCGACGACCTGTTCGCCACGCTGTCCTACCTCCAGTCCTTCACCGCGATGCTGAAGGCCAACGACGGCAAGGTGAAGGCCGCCACCGACCAACTCTCCACCGTCAGCGGCTTCCTGGCCGACGACAAGGAGAACCTCGCCGGCGCGCTGCGGCAACTGTCCACCGCCCTCGGCCAGGTGAAGACCTTCGTCCAGGACAACCGCGCCCGCCTGAAGACCAGCGTCACCAAGCTCGAACCCATCACGCAGACCCTGGTCGACCAGCGCGCCTCGCTCGCCGAACTCCTCGACACCGCGCCGCTGGCCGCGGACAACGTGCTCAACGCGTACAACCCGAGGACCGGGGCTCTCGACGGCCGCGCGGACATCAACGAGCTGAGCATGGGCGGACCGCTGACCACCCCGAGGAAGGCGGCCACCGCGGGCGGCTCCACGCCGGCCGGGACCGGCGCCTCCACCGGTACGCCGAACGCCGCGTCCCCGCCGGCCGACCTGCCGCTGCCGCTGCCCGCGGTCGGCCCCGCCCACGCCGCGAACGGAGCCGACCGATGACGCGCACGACGGCCCGGGCCCGTATCGCGACCGCCGCCGCCGGCGCCGCGGCCCTCGGACTCGCCCTGACCGGCTGCGGTTTCGGCGGCGTGCAGGACATCCCGCTGCCCGGCGGCGCCGACCTCGGCGCCCACCCCTACACCGTCAAGGCCCGGTTCGCCGACGTGCTGGACCTGGTCCCGCAGGCGTCGGTACGCGTCAACGACGTCGCGGTCGGCCGGGTCACCGGCATCAGCCTGGCCGACGACCACGGCAAGGGGACGGCGGACCGGGCGGGTTGGCAGGCCGTGGTGACCATGAAGGTCAACGGCAAGGTGGTGCTGCCGGCCAACGCCTACGCGCACCTGGAGCAGTCCAGCCTGCTCGGCGAGAAGTACATCGAGCTGTCCGGGCCGCCGACCGGCGAGAGCGCCGGCGGGCGGCTGCGCGCCGGCGACGTCATCCCGATCGCGCGGACCAACCGCAACCCCGAGGTCGAGGAGGTCTTCGGCGCGCTGTCCATGCTGCTCAACGGCGGCGGCATCCAGCAGTTGAAGACCATCAGTACCCAGCTGAACGCGGCGCTCACCGGCAACGAGCCGCAGATCCGCGACATGCTCACCCAGGTGAACACGCTGGTCGGCGACCTCGACACGCACAAGCAGGACATCACCGACGCCCTCGACGGCGTCAACCAGCTCTCCGCGACGCTCGCCGCCCGCGACCGGCAGATCGGCACCGTGCTCACCGGACTCAGCCCCGGCCTCAAAGTGCTGGAGCAGCAGCGCGGTTCGCTCGTCACCATGCTGCGCTCGCTCGACACGCTGTCCGGCGTCGCGGTCGACACCGTCAACCGCAGCAAGGACGACATGGTCGCCGACCTCAAGGCGCTGGCGCCCACGCTCCAGCGGCTCGCCGACTCCGGCAAGGACCTGCCCGACTCCCTCCAGGTCCTGGTCACCTACCCCTTCACCGACGAGGTCCTCAACGGCGTCAAGGGCGACTACCTCAACGTCTACCTCGACATGACCGCCGCGCCCGGCACCCGGATCGTCCCGGCGCTGCAACCCGACGACAGCACCTACCCCGGCGTCGGCCCCACCCCCACGCCCACCGACGCCCCCGCGGCGAAGAAACAGGGCGGGCTGCCGCTGCCGCTGCCCTCGGTCACCACCACGGAGGGCCGCTGATGCTGACGAGGACCACCGTCGCCAAGAACATCGCCTTCCTGCTCGTCGCCGTCCTCGTGCTCGGCTACATCGGGGTGCGCTACGCCGACCTCGGCCGCTACGTCGGGCTCAGCGGCTACTACGACGTGAAGGTCGAACTCCCCGAGGCGGGCGGCCTGTTCAAGCACGCCGACGTCACCTACCGCGGCGTCTCGGTGGGCCGCGTCGGCGATGTGTCGCTCACCGACCGGGGCGTCGAGGCCACCTTGCGGATCGACGACTCCGCGCCACGCATCCCCAGCCGCCTCAAGGCCGTGGTCGCCGACCTGTCCGCGGTCGGCGAGGAGTACGTCGACCTGCGGCCGAGCACCGACCAGGGCCCCTTCCTGCACGACGGCTCACGGATCGCCGCGGCCGACGCGAGCGTGCCCGCGCCCGTCACCGACCTGCTCACCAGCGTCGACAGCCTGGCCGGTTCGGTGCCGCTGGACAGCCTGCGCACGGTCGTCGACGAGTTCGGCCAGGCCTTCGACGGGCAGGCGACCAACCTCCAGTCGCTGCTGGACAACAGCAGCGCGTTCGTCTCCGCCGCCGACGCCAACCTGCCCGTCGACACCCAGCTGATGGTCGACGGGCAGACCGTGCTGCGCACCCAGGCCGAGGAGGGCGACGCGATCAGGTCCTTCGCCGCCAACGCCAGTCAGCTGGCCGCGCGACTCGACTCCTCCGACGCCGACCTGCGCCGGCTGATCGCCGCGACGCCCGAGGCCGCGGGCCAGGTCAGCGCGCTGCTGCGGGACGTCGGCCCCGACCTGAGCGTGGTGCTCGCCAACCTGCTCACCACCTCCGACGTCGCGGTCACCCGGCAGCACGGCATCCAGGAGTTCCTGGTCAAGGTGCCCGCCGTGGTCGCGGCAGGCTCCACCGCGGTCACCGCGCAGGGCGTCAACTTCGGGATGGCCGTCACCTTCTTCTCACCGCTGCCGTGCACCTCCGGCTACGGCGGCACCGTCTACCGCAACGGGCTGGACACCAGCGCGCCGGCCACGGCCCTCAACACCGCCGCGCGCTGCACCTCCCCGGCCTCCTCCGGCCGCGACGTCCGCGGCTCGGCGCACGCACCGAGCGGCGGCGGGGTGCCGGAACCGGCGCAGCCCGGCTCGGTCCTGCCGACGTCCACCACGGCGACGACGGGCACGTCCTCCAGCGCCGCCGGCACATCCGGTACATCCGGTACGTCCAACGCGTCCGGCGCGCAGGCGGCGCGGTCCGCCGCCGCACCCGCACTCCCCGGCGCGCTGGGCCTTCCCGCGCTGCCGTCCGCCGCCCCGACCACGCTCGCGGGCCTCCTCGGTCTGGGGGACACGCCATGACGACGCACGACGAGCCGGCCGCCGCGGCTGCCGGTGCTGCTGCGGCTGCCGGTGCTTCCACGGCCTCCTCCGCCGCTGCCTCCACGGCCTCCGCCGTCGTCGTGGACCCGCCCGCGGCGAAGGCGGCCCGCAGGGGACGGCGGCCCGGGGGACGTACGCTCGCCTGGGCCGCGGCGTGGACGGCCGCCGCGGTGTTGCTCGGCGTCTCCGGCTGGGTCTACGCCGACACCCGCGGCGACGGCGCGCTCGGCTACGGCAAGGCGCGCGACGCCGCCCTCGACGCGGGCCGGGCGGACATCGCCCGGGTGACCAGCGTCGAGCGCGGCCACGTCGACCGCGACCTGGCGGCCTGGCTCGACGTGACGTCGGGACCGCTGCACGACCAGCTCACCCGCAGCCACACCTCCGACGCCGGACGGCTCAAGGCCGCGGACACCACCGCGAGCGGCGACGTCACCGACGCCGCGGTCACCGAACTCGACACCCGCGCCGGCACCGCGCGGCTCATCGCCACCGTGTCCGTACGCACCACCCTGGCCTCGGGCGCGGCCACCTCCGACCGCAAACGCTTCGAGGCCGCCCTGTCCCGCACCGGCGGCACCTGGAAGCTCACCGCGCTCACCGCCGTGCCCCTCGGCGCGAGCTGACGGAAGGACCCGGGCATGACCACGACCCACCACCCGCCCGAGGCGACGGACGCGGAGGCGACGGACGCGGAGGCGACGGAGGCCGCGACGGCTGAGGTCGCCGACGCCGAAGCCGCTGTGGGCGCGACCGCTGTGGGCGCGACCGCGGAAGCCGTCGGCGTCGAGGCCGCCGATGCCGAGGCCGAGGCCGAGACCGCCGTCGGCGTCGAGGCCGCGGCTCCCGCCGCTCCCGGCCGCCTCCGGCGGCTCCTGCGGCGCGCCGCGCGGTGGCCGCGGCGGCGGGTCGCCGCGGTCGCCGTGCTGCTGGCCGCGGTGCTCGCGTCCGGTTGGCTGCTGTACGCGGCGGCGCAGCTGCGGGACCCCGCGGCCACCGGCAACCGCGCGCTGACCGACACCGCGGCCACCGACCAGGTGACCGGCGACGTCAGCAACGCGCTGACCCGCGTCTTCGCCTACACGCCCGACGACACCCAGTCCACCGCGCAGGCCGCGCGCGACGTGCTCGCGGGCCACGCGGCGACGCAGTACCAGTCGCTGTTCGCGCAGATCAGAGAGCAGGTCGCGAGCCAGCGGCTGACGCTGACCACGCGGGTGGTCCGGGCGGGCGTCGTCTCGCTCACCGGCCACCGCGCCCGGCTGCTGGTCTTCCTCGACCAGACCGCCCAGCGCGCCGGCGGCGCCGCGACCAGCGCCGCCGCCCAGCTCTCGGTGACCGCGCAGTACAGCGGCGGCCACTGGCGGATCACCGAACTCACCGCACGCTAGGGGGAGACACGACATGCGCGCGAGCACGCCGGACACACCGTCCGCGAGGCCGCAGGACCCGGACGAGGCGGCCCGGGAGGACGGCGAGGACCGCGACGACCGCGAGGACCGCAACGACCGCGAGGGCCGCGAGGGCCGCGAGGTAACGGCGGACGGTCAGGAGGGTCGCGAGGACACCGCGGCCGGCACGGAGCATCGCGGGGGCCCGCTCGGCCGGGTCACGCCCCTCGTGCTGGCCGCCCTCGCCCTCGTCGTGGCCGCCGCGGTCGCCGCCGCGTGGGGCGGCTGGGCGTGGTACTCGGCCGCGCACGACGACGACGCGGCGTTCGCCCGCGCCCGGGACACCGTGCTGGCCGCGGGCGAACAGGCCGTGCAGAACATGAACACCCTCGACCACGGCGACGTCGACCACGGCCTGGACGTGTGGGAGTCCAGCACTACCGGCGAACTGCACTCCCAACTCGTCCAGGGCCGCGCCGACTTCGTCAAGGAAGTGCGGCAGGCGCAGACGGTGAGCACCGCGAAGGTGCTGTCCGGCGCGGTCACCGAGCTGGACACGAGGGCGGGCAAGGCCAGCGTGATGGTAGCGCTGCGGATCACCGTGCGGGCGCCGAAGGGCGGGCCGTCGGTGAAGGAGAGCCGGATGCTCGGCGAGCTGACCCGCACCCCGGCGGGCTGGAAGCTCAGCGCCCTGGGCCAGGCCCCCCTCGGCGACAGCGCGGACACCGCAGCCGACTCCAGCGCCGGCTCCGGTGCCGATTCCGGAACAGGTCAGCCGTCCCCGGGCCGGTAGCGCCGCACCGCCCACCGCACCGCCGCCGTACCGCGTACCGCGAGAGGACCGCCAGCCGCCATGTCGACCACCCGCCACCTGATCAACCGGCAGCGCCGCCTCGCCGCCGCGTCCGCCGCCACGGTCGCCCGACCCCGGACCGTACGGCCGGCCCAGCCGCGTACCGCGGAAGCCGACGACGCGCACGCCGCCGAGCCCGCCGCGTCGGCCGAGTCCACCGCGTCGCCCGAGCCCGCCGCGTCGGCCGCCCGGACCGCCCTGCGCCGCCTCTCCCGCACCGCCGTCCTGGCCGGCGCCCTCGCGCTGCTCACCGTGCTGCTCGGCGGCTTCGCCGCGTGGGCCGCGCACCGCGCCTCGGACCTGCGCGACTCCTCCGCCACCGGCAACACCGCGCTGACCGACACCGCCCGTACCAGCGAGGTCAAGGGCGCGATCGCGCAGGACGTCGACGCGGTCTTCTCGTACGACTACGCCGACACCGCCCGCACCGACGCCGCCGCCGCGCGGGTGCTGACCGGCCGAGCCGTGCGGCAGTACGCCACGATGCTGGCCCAGGTGCGCGCCCAGGCCCCGGCGAAGAAGCTCGTGCTGACCACGACCGTCACCGACACCGGCGTGGTCACCATCGACGGCGACCGGGCCCGGGTGCTGGTCTACGCCGACCAGCGCAACACCAGCACCGCGTCCTCGGCCAGCGCCGGCGGCAGCACCTACGCGGCGGCGATGTTCGCCGTGGACGCCGTACGGCAGGGCGGCTCCTGGAAGATCGCGTCCATCGACACCTTCGGCTGAGCCCGCCCCCGCGGGCGTCGCGGGCCCTCCCCGGGGCACGATGGGGATTCCCCCGTGCACTATGGGCACGATGAGCCCTATGGGGGAGCGGGGACGGCAACGCGGCCGAAACGGTGTGGTGCAATGCTCGTGACCCCCGCCGCGGCCGTCCGCGGGGCAGGCCGAGCTCGCAAGGATGGATGGATATGGACAAGCAGCAGGAGTTCGTTCTCCGCACCCTGGAGGAGCGCGACATCCGCTTCGTTCGGCTGTGGTTCACCGACGTGCTCGGCTATCTGAAGTCGGTCGCGGTCGCCCCCGCCGAGCTGGAGCAGGCGTTCGACGAGGGGATCGGCTTCGACGGCTCGGCGATCGAGGGCTTCGCCCGGGTGTACGAGTCGGACATGATCGCCAAGCCGGACCCGGGCACGTTCCAGGTGCTGCCCTGGCGCGCCGAGGCGCCCGGCACCGCGCGGATGTTCTGCGACATCCTGATGCCCGACGGCTCGCCCTCCTACGCCGACCCGCGCTACGTCCTCAAGCGGGCCCTGGCCAAGACCTCCGACCTGGGCTTCACCTTCTACACGCACCCGGAGATCGAGTTCTACCTGCTCAAGGACAAGCCGCTGGACAGCGGCCGGCCGACCCCTGCGGACAACTCCGGCTACTTCGACCACACCCCGCAGAACGTCGGCATGGACTTCCGCCGCCAGGCCATCACGATGCTGGAGTCGATGGGCATCTCGGTGGAGTTCTCGCACCACGAGGGCGCGCCCGGCCAGCAGGAGATCGACCTGCGGTACGCCGACGCGCTGTCCACCGCCGACAACATCATGACGTTCCGCCTGGTCATGAAGCAGGTCGCGCTGGAGCAGGGGGTGCACGCGACGTTCATGCCCAAGCCGTTCTCCGAGCACCCCGGCTCCGGCATGCACTCGCACCTGTCGCTCTTCGAGGGCGATCGCAACGCGTTCTACGAGTCCGGCGCGGAGTTCCAGCTCTCCAAGGTCGGCCGCTCCTTCATCGCGGGACTGCTGCGCTACGCGGGCGAGATCTCCGCGGTCACCAACCAGTGGGTGAACTCCTACAAGCGGATCTGGGGCGGTTCGCAGCGCACCGCCGGCGCGGGCGGCGAGGCCCCCTCGTACATCTGCTGGGGCCACAACAACCGCTCGGCGCTGATTCGGGTGCCGATGTACAAGCCCGGCAAGACCGGCTCGACCCGCGTCGAGGTCCGCTCGCTGGACTCCGGCGCCAACCCCTACCTGTCCTACGCCGTCCTCCTCGCGGCCGGCATGAAGGGCATCCAGGAGGGCCTGGAACTGCCCGCCGGCGCCGACGACGACGTGTGGGCCCTGTCCGACGCGGAGCGCCGCGCCCTGGGCATCGAGCCCCTCCCGCAGAACCTCGGCGAGGCGATCGCCCTGATGGAGCGCAGCGAACTGGTCGCCGAGACCCTCGGGGAGCACGTCTTCGACTTCTTCCTGCGCAACAAGAAGCAGGAGTGGGAGGAGTACCGCTCCGAGGTCACGGCCTTCGAGCTGCGGAAGAACCTGCCGGTGCTGTAGGGCCGGCGGGCGGTCAGGGGATCCAGGCGGGGGAGAGGGCGGAGGGGGTCAGCAGGCGCGGGTGGCCGGGCCGGCGGCGGGGACGGCGTAGAGGTCGGAGCCGTAGTCGCCGGGGAGGGCGTAGACGAGGGTGTGGTCGTCGGACCAGACGGCCTGGTCGTCGACGTCGCGGGTCTCGGCGGTGGGGTGGTCGCGCAGGGTGGCCAGGTCCAGGACGTACAGCCGCCAGGGAGCGTCGGAGGACAGGCCGGGGACCCGCTTCTTGAAGGCGATGCGGGTGCCGTCGGGGGAGAGCGAGGGGCACTCGACGTTGGTGCGCAGCGTGACCGCCGTGCGCGTCGCGGTGTCGCCGCGGATCAGGTACGTGCGGCCGCCGGTGGCCAGCGTCGCGTAGAAGGTGGTGTCGTCGGCGAAGGTGACGCCCCAGAAGTTGACGTCGGCGGCCCTGACGCGGTGGCCGCCGCGCGTCACCGCGTAGTCCTCCAGGGTCGGCTGGAGGACGCCGGTGCGGGTGTCGAGGATCGAGGTCCGGGTGGAGAAGTTCGTGCCCGCGTACGAGTCGCCGCCGACGAACACCGTCCAGGCGACCATCCGGCCGCTGGGCGAGACCCGGGCCCGGGTCGGGATGCCGGCCAGCGCGACGGTGCGCACCGGGCGCAGCCGCGCGTCCAGCACCACCGCGCGGTACGTGTCGCTGACCGGCCCCCGCACCGCCTGCAGGCAGATGCCGGTGCCGCCGGCCGCGTAGAAGCGCAGGCACCTCACGCCGGACGCGGTGCGCGGGCCGTTCGGGGCGCCCGCGGGGACGCTGGTCAGCTCGTCGCGGTGCGGGCCCCAGGCCATCGACCGGAAGACGATCCGCGGGCCGGACGTACCGCTCGCCGCTGCCTGACCCTGTTCCTGTCCTTGTGATCGTTCTTGTCCTTGTGATCGCGCCGCCGCGGCCCCGCCGTCCGGCGCCAGGGACACCGCCCCCGGGCGCACCACCGGCCCGCCCGCCTGCACCTGGTTCTTCCGGTCGGCCCGCTCCGCCGCGTGCCACACCGCCGCGCCCGCCACGCAGACCAGCACCACCACGCAGGCGAGCAGCACGAGCACCTTGCCGCGTACGGTCATGTGCGCGCAGCCCCCCGGATCGTCCCCGGCGCGCCCCCGCCCTCGCGCGGCCGCAGCGCCAGCGCCAGCGCCACGCTCACCACCAGCGCGACCGCGGCCCCGCTCAGCGCCGAGCGGTCGCCCCACGCCGTCCACGCCGCGCCGAAGCCGAGCGAGCAGACGAAACGGGCCGCCGCCTGACCGGTCTGCACCAGCGCGAGCCCGCTGGACCGCAGCGCCGCCGGCACGGAACCGGCCGCCGCGGCCATCAGCACGCCGTCCGTCGCGGCGTAGAAGGCGCCGTGCAGCGCCAGCACGGCGTACGGGAGCACGCCCGCGCGCAGCGACGACAGCAGCAGCCCGTACGCGAGCAGCAGCGCGACATGGCCGCCGACGAAGACCCGCCAGCGGCCCACCCGGTCCGCCCAGCGGCCGAGCGGCACGGCCAGCAGCAGGAAGGCCGCCGCGGTGCCGAGCGGCAGCAGCGCGAACCAGCGGTCGGGCACGCCGAGCCGGCGCTGCAGCAGTAGGTAGACGAACGAGTCACTGACCGTCGCCAGGCCCAACGCCACCGCGCACAGCGTGAGTCCGCGCAGCTCGCGCCGGTTCAGCAGGGCCGCCGCGGCCCGCAGCGACGGGCGTTCGGCCTCCCGCCGGGCGGACCCGAGGCCGGACGCCCGCGCCGGGACGAAGAGCAGCAGCACCACCACGCCCGCAGCCGCGACGCAGAAGCTCACCGTGAACACCGCGTCGTAGCCGTCCGCCGCCTGACGCAGGATCAGGAAGGCGGCGAGCGGGCCGAGCAGGGCGCCGGTGGTGTCCATCGCACGGTGCACGCCGAAGGCGCGGCCGCGCCGCTCGGGCGGGGCGGACAGGGAGATCATGGCGTCGCGCGGCGCGGTGCGCAGCCCCTTGCCGGTGCGGTCCGCCGCGAGCACCGCGCCGATCAGCGGCAGGGTGTGCACGGCCAGCAGCAGCGGCTTGCACAGCGCCGACAGGCCGTAGCCGGCCGCGGCCACCGCCTTGTGCCGGCCGCCGCGGTCGGCGAGGTGGCCGCCGACCAGCCGGACCAGCGCGCTGAAACCGTTGTACACGCCGTCCAGCAGGCCGAAGCCGAGCGGGGACAGGCCGAGCCCGGTCACCAGGTACAGCGGCAGCACCGCGGTGACCATCTCCGAGGAGATGTCGGTGACCAGGCTGACCGTGCCCAGCGCCAGCACGGTGGCGCCGACGGCCGTGCCCGCGCGGCGCCCGCCCGCGGCCGTGCCCGTGTCCGCGGCCGTGCCCGTGCCCGCCGCCGGGGGCGTGGCCGCGGGCGTGACCGGGGACGGGGACGCCGCCTCCGGCGCGGGCGCCGCGGGAGTGCCGCGGCGGCTCTCGCTGAGGTACATCCGTCAGCCGGCCCAGATCCCGGTGATGTCGGACGCGGAGGCGGCCTGGCCGGCGTGCGAGGAGACGCCCGCCAGGTCCTCCAGGGTGCGCAGGAGGTTGTAGTGGTTGTACGTGGTGGCGGTGGAGCTGCCCGCGGTCACCGGCTGGCCGTAGAACACCGTCGGGATCCGGTTGCCGCTCAGCGAGTTGTCCTCGTCGAAGGTGATGACGAGCAGGCTGTTGTGGGTCTTGGCCCAGGTCGCGTAGCCGCCGAGGTTGTTCTTGATCCAGGTGTCGCCGGTGGACACCGAGCAGTCGTGCATGTCGCTGCACAGGTTCGGCGTGACGAAGGAGACCCGCGGCAGCGTCGAGTAGTCGGTCGGGAACTGCGCGAAGGTCTTCGCGGTCGACGTCGGCACGTTGCTGAAGCCGAACCACGGGTTGTGCTTCTGCGCGTAGTCGCCGCTCTTGCACACGGTCGAACCGGCGCTGGGCAGCGTCTCGTTGTAGCTGGCCCAGGTCTTGCCGGCCGCGATCACCTCGGAGCCGAGGTTGGCCGCGGAGCTGAAGCCCGGCGTGACGCAGCTGTCGTCGGTGACGCCCTGCGTGGAGCCGGAGAAGAGCGCGTAGTAGTTGGGCTGGCTGGGGTGCGTGATGGCGTGGCTCTGGGTGAGGTTGCCGCCGCCGGACTTCAGCGAGTTGATGTACGGGGCGCTGGAGCTGCCGATCACCTGGCTGTACGCGTGGTTCTCCATCACCACGACCACGGTGTGGTCGGGGGTCGGCACCGAGCCCGCCGCCTGGGCGTCGGCGCCGAGGCCCGCCCACAGCCCGGCGGAGGCGGCGGCCAGGCCGCCGGCGGTCAGCAGTGCGGTGCGGGTGCGGGTGCGGGTCACGCGGCGCGTGCGCACGGGTTACCTCCGGTGAGGGGGTGAATACGGTGTGCGGTGTGCGGTGTGCATGCCAAACCGTAGGGCTCACGCCCCTCTGTCGCACCCCGTCCGCGCGTGAACGTTCAGCAAACGTGTGGCTCGCCGGGTGCGGGGGACCGTGGAGTGGGGGGCCGCGGCCGTGGTGGGTAGGTTTGGGGACACGACGTGGTCACGGGACGGGCCAACCCGCCGGGAGGGCGCATGCAGGGGCGACGCAGCAGTACGTTCTCGCGGCTGCTGCGGCACGGCTTCACCGACCCCGGCGCGGCCGAGCGGCTGCTCGACCTGGACGTGCTCAGCGGCGTCCGCACCGATCCCGTGCTGCTGGAGGCGCTCGGCGCGACCGCCGACCCCGACCAGGCGCTGCGCGGCCTGGTGCGGCTGGCCGAGGCGCTGGAGCCGGCCGAGCGGCGGGCGCTGCTGGACACCGTCACCACCGCCAAGCCGCTGCGCGACCGGCTGCTCGGCGTGCTCGGCGCGTCCGAGGCGCTCGGCGACCACCTGGCCAGGCACCCGGCGGACTGGCACGCCCTGGTCACGTACGAGGCGGCGGACCTCCATCCGGGCGTCGCCGAGTTCGTCCACGGTCTGGCCGCCGCCGACTCGCCGGACGCCCTGCGTCGCGCGTACCGCCGCTGCCTGCTGGGGATAGCGGCCCGCGACGTGTGCGGCACCAGCGACCTGGCGCGCACCGCGGCCGAGCTGGCGGACCTGGCGACCGCGACGCTGCGCGCCGCGCTGGCCATGGCGGCGGCCGAGCAGCCGCAGGACGCGGCGGCGTGCCGGCTGGCGGTGATCGGCATGGGCAAGTGCGGCGGCCACGAGCTGAACTACGTCTCCGACGTGGACGTCATCTTCGTCGCGGAGCCGCCGGAGGCGTCGGAGCTGGCCGAGGCGTCGGAGCCGCTGGAGGCGTCGGGGTTGTCGGGGCCGCCCGAGGGTTCGGCGGGGCGCCGGGGCGCGGGGCCGTCCGCGGCGCCCGACGGCCGTACCTCCGGCGCGGCGTCCGCTCCGGGCACCTCCGGCGCCGCGTCCGCTCCGGGCGCCGCCTGCCCGCACCCGCCCCCAATCCTCCCGACCCCGCCGACGCCGCCCGCCGGGCCGTCCAGGCCGCCACCCGACTGGCCGCGCGCATGATGCGGATCTGCTCCGACACCACCGCCGAGGGCACGATCTGGCCGGTCGACGCCAACCTGCGGCCCGAGGGCAAGAACGGGCCGCTGGTCCGCACCCTCTCCTCGCACCTGGCCTACTACCGCCGCTGGGCCAAGACCTGGGAGTTCCAGGCGCTGCTGAAGGCCCGACCGGTGGCCGGCGACGCGGCGCTCGGCGAGGAGTACGTCGCGGCCATCCGCCCGCTGGTCTGGCAGGCCGCCGACCGCGACCACTTCGTCACCGACGTGCAGGAGATGCGCCGCCGCGTGGTGGACAACATCCCGGTCGCGCACGTCGACCGCGAGCTGAAGCTCGGCCCCGGCGGCCTGCGCGACGTGGAGTTCGCGGTGCAGCTGCTGCAACTGGTGCACGGCCGCTCCGACCCCTCGCTGCGCAGCGGCACCACCCTGACCGCCCTCGCCGACCTCGCCGCCGGCGGCTACGTCGGCCGCGCCGACGCCGCCTCGCTGGACGCCGCCTACCGCTTCCTGCGGCTGATGGAGCACCGCATCCAGCTCTTCCGGCTGCGCCGCACCCACCTCGTGCCCGACACCGAGGCCGACCTGCGCCGGCTCGGCCGCGGTCTGGGCTTCCGCGCCGACCCGGTGGCGAACCTGAACCGCGAGTGGCGGCGGCACGCCGTCGAGGTGCGCAGGCTGCACGAGAAGCTCTTCTACCGCCCGCTGCTCGACGCGGTCGCCCAACTGGGCGGCGACGGCGCGCGGCTCGGCCCCGGCGCGGCCCGCGAGCGGCTGCAGGCGCTGGGCTACGCCGACCCCGCCGCGGCCATCCGCCATCTGGAGGCGCTGGCCAGCGGGGTCAGCCGCAAGGCCGCGATCCAGCGCACGCTGCTGCCGGTGCTGCTCGGCTGGTTCGCCGACTCCGCCGACCCCGACGCCGGGCTGCTCGGCTTCCGCAAGGTCTCCGACGCGCTCGGCAGGACGCCCTGGTACCTGCGGCTGCTGCGGGACGAGGGAGCGGCGGCGCAGCGGCTGGCCCGCGTGCTGTCCTCCGGCCGGCTCGCGCCGGACCTGCTGATGCGCGCGCCCGAGGCGGTCGCGCTGCTCGGCTCACCGGACGGTCTCGCGCCGCGCGAGCACGCCGCGCTGGAGCAGGAGGTGCTGGCCGCGGTGGGCCGCGCCGACACCCCCGAGCAGGCGGTCGACGCGGTGCGCGGGGTGCGCAGACGCGAGCTGTTCCGCACCGCGGCGGCCGACCTCATCGACACGTACGGCGACGACGTCGAGCCCGCGCCGGACGCCGCGGCGGCGGTCCAGGGCGTGGGCCCGCTCCCGCGCGGCGCGGCCGGCCCGGGCCGGCTCCGGCTCGACCTCCGGCTCCGGCGCCGCTCCGGTCCACGGCGCAGCTGCGGTCCACGGTGCCGGGCCGGTCCACGGCGCGGCTGCGGTCCACGGCGCCGCTCCGGTCCACGGTGCCGGGCCGGTCCACGGCGCGGGGCCGGCTCCCCGCGCGCCTCCGCCGCCGGCAACGGCAACGGAGCGGGCGGCCCGGGTCCGGCCGTGGGCGGCGCCGGCCCCGCGCCGGCGCGGACGACACCGCGCCCGCCCGGCCCGGCAGCGGCCCCGCCGCCCACTCCGCCGTCGCCCCCGCGGACCTCGTCGACCGCGTCGGCACCGCGGTCTACGGCCTGACCTCGGCCACGCTGGCCGGCGCCCTGCGCGCCGCGGTCGCCGCGGTGACCGACAGCGACGCCCGCCCGCTGCCCACCCGCTTCTCCGTGATCGCCATGGGCCGCTTCGGCGGCCGGGAGCTGGGCTACGGCTCGGACGCGGACGTGCTGTTCGTCCACGACCCGCTGGAGGGCGCGGAGCCGGCCGAGGCGAGCCGGGCGGCCCTCGCGGTCGCCGACGAGCTGCGCCGGCTGCTCGCGGTGCCCAGCGCCGACCCGCCGCTGCTGATCGACGCCGACCTGCGCCCGGAGGGCAAGAGCGGCCCGCTGGTCCGCAGCCTGGCCTCGTACGAGGCGTACTACCGGCGCTGGTCGCTGGTGTGGGAGCGGCACGCGCTGCTGCGGGCCTCCCCGGTGGCCGGCGACCCCGGGCTCGGCCGGCGGTTCGTGGAGCTGATCGACCCGCTGCGCTACCCCGCGGGCGGGCTGGACGACGAGGCGGTCCGCGAGATCCGCCGGCTCAAGGCCCGGATGGAGTCCGAGCGGCTGCCCCGGGGCTCCGACCCGACCACCCACGCCAAGCTGGGCCGCGGCGGGCTGTCCGACGTCGAGTGGACCGTCCAGCTGCTCCAGCTCCGGCACGCCGCCGAGCTGCCGGCCCTGCGGACCACCGGCACCCGGCCCGCGCTGGCCGCCGCCCGGGCCGAGGGCCTGATCGGCGCCGCGGACGCCGCGGTGCTGGACGACGCGTGGGTGCTGGCCACCCGGGTGCGCAACGCGGTGATGCTGGTACGCGGCCGGCCCGGCCACACCTTCCCCGCCGACCCGCGCGAGCTGGCCGCGGTCGGCCGCTACCTCGGGTACCCGGCCGGTCACGTCGGCGACATGCTGGAGGACTACCGCCGCCGCACCCGCCGGGCCCGCGCGGTGGTGGAGCGTCTCTTCTACGAGGACTGAGCCGCTTCCACCACGACCGGCCCGGGGTCGGGCGCGGCACGCCCGCGCACCCGCCGGTGCGGCGCCCCCCGCACACGCCGGCGCCCCGGGAGGCTCGCGGCCTCCCGGGGCGCCGGGAACGTCGGTCGGGCGGAGCTACTTCCGGGAGGAAGCCGTCGCCGCCGTCGCCGGGGGCGACGTCGTCACCCGCGCCGGCACCCGCGCCGGCACCCGCGGCAGGCGGTACACCCACTTGCCGTAGATCAGGTAGGCGACCGTGAAGCCGATCGCGAGGCAGAACACGCCGCCGACGCCGTCCAGCCAGAAGTGGTTGGCGGTGGAGATGATCACGGTCAGCGTGAGCACCGGGTAGAGCGCGCCGAGGATCTTCACCCACAGCGGCTTGGCCAGCGTCGCGATGGTGATGCCGCACCACAGCGACCAGCCGATGTGCATCGACGGCATCGCCGCGTACGGGTTGGACACCTCGGCCAGGTCGCCCTGCGACATCGAGCCCCAGGTGTGGTGCACCTCGACCGTGTCGATGAACCCGCCGCCCACCATCAGCCGCGGCGGCGCGAGCGGGAAGGCGAAGAAGCCGACCAGCGCCAGCCAGGTGGTGACGAACAGCACCAGCCGGGCCGGTCCGTAGCGCCCGGGGTGGTAGATGTACAGCCACACCAGCACACCGATCGTGATGATGAAGTGCAGCGTGGCGTAGTAGTAGTTCATCCCGACGATCAGCCAGGTGACCTGGTTCATCGTGTGGTTGATCGAGTGCTCCACGGCGAGCCCGACGTGGTGCTCGAAGGACCACACCCAGTCCGCGTGCTGCATCGCGAGGTGGCGTTTGGTCGGCACCGCGTTGCGGACCAGTGAGTACGCGTAGTAACTGACGCCGATCAGGACGATCTCGACCCACAGCCGCGGGCTGCGCGGTGTGCGCAGGCGGGCCAGCCAGGAGCGCGCCGGAGCCGTAGCGGTGACGCCGGTGGCACCGGCGGCGGGGGACGGTTCCGTGGATTCCCGCTGGTCGGAGCGGGGTGCGTCGGTGCCGCCGCCGTTCAGCGTCTTGGTCGTCTTAGCGGAAGGTTCCCCCATAGGACACCAGTCTGCCAGATGCCGTCTGCCTCGCAGTCACACCCCCCTGGAACCGGACACCCCGTGCCCCTGGCCGGCCGTGGGCGGCGGCGCGGGATCGGTCCGGCCCGCCGTCCGGCCGGGCGTCCGGCCCTGCGGCTGGCCCGGCGCCTCCCCGCGGTCGGCGGGGCCCGCCGCGGTGGAGCCCCGCACCACCAGCTCCGGCATGAAGACGAACTCGCTGTGCGGGGCCGGGGTGCCGCCTATCTCCTCCAGCAGCGCGTTCACCGCGGCCTGGCTCATCGCGGCCACCGGCTGCCGGATCGTGGTCAGCGGCGGGTCGGTGAAGGCGATCAGCGGCGAGTCGTCGTAGCCGACCACCGAGACGTCCTCGGGCACCGCCAGGCCCTCCTGGCGGGCGGCGCGGATCGCGCCCAGCGCCATCATGTCGGACGCGCAGACGATCGCGGTGCAGCCGGAGGCGATCAGCGCCGCGGCGGCGGCCTGGCCGCCCTCCAGCGTGTACAGGGAGTGCCGGACGAGGGTGCTGGCCTCGCCCTCCGGCATGCCCAGCACGTCGCCCATGGAGGCGAGGAACCCCTCGATCTTGCGCTGCACGGGGACGTAGCGCTGCTGGCCGACCGCCAGGCCGATCCTGCGGTGGCCGAGCGCCGCGAGGTGGGTGACCGCCAGACGCACCGCCGCGCGGTCGTCCGGGGACACGAAGGGCGCGTCGATCTTCTCCGAGAAGCCGTTGATCAGCACGAACGGCACGCCCTGGCCGTGCAGGCGGGCGTAGCGCTCCATGTCGGCGGTGGAGTCGGCGTGCAGGCCGGAGGCGAAGATGATGCCGGCCACCCCGCGCTCGACCAGCATCTCGACCAGCTCGTCCTCGGTGGAGCCGCCGGGCGTCTGGGTGGCCAGCACCGGGGTGTAGCCCTGCCGGGTCAGCGCCTGCCCGATGATCTGGGCGAAGGCCGGGAAGATCGGGTTGAGCAGCTCCGGGGTGATCAGGCCGACCAGCCCGGCGCTGCGCTGCCGCAGCCGTACCGGCCGCTCGTAGCCGAGCAGGTCGAGCGCGGCGAGGACGGATTCGCGGGTGGCCGGGGAGACCCCTGGCTTGCCGTTGAGCACCCGGCTGACCGTCGCCTCACTGACCCCCGCCTGGGCTGCGATGTCAGCGAGCCGTGCGGTCACACCCACGGAGCCTAGGGGACGGAACGCCACCACGTCAGATCGCCCACCAAATTGCCGTGTCCGCGGCGATCGTGACAAGGGCGGCCGAATCGCCGCCGGTGCGTGCGCCGGCGCTCTCGCCGGCCGCGCCGGCCGCGCCGGGGGCGGCGCCGGCGCCGTCGTCCGCCGGCCGCGGCGCGGGGCCGCTGGACAGCAGCGCGCGGCCGGGCGCGGGCAACGTCACGGGCGCGCCGGTGGTGTTGACCGTGCAGACGAAGCCGCCGGAGCCCGAACCGGAACCGGAGCCGGCGCCCGCACCCGTGCCTGTACCGGCGTCCGTGCCCGCCCCCGCGCCGGCACCCGCACCCGTGCCGGCACCCGCACGCGTGCCCGCGGCCTCGCCCGTACCGTCCGCCGCGTCCCTGCGGAACGCCAGCACGCCCTGCGGCGCGTCCAGCCACGTCACCGCGGTCCCCGCGCCGAGCGCCGGCAGTTCGCGGCGCAGCCGCAGCGCGGCGCGGTACAACTCCAGCGTGGACTGCGGGTCGCCGGTCTGCGCCTCGACGCTCAGCGCCGCCCACTCGCGCGGCTGCGGCAGCCAGCTCGGGCCGCCCTCGACCGGGCCGAAACCGTACGGCGCGGCGGTCCCCGACCACGGGATCGGCACCCGGCAGCCGTCGCGGTAGCCGTCCTGGCCGGCCGCGCGGAAGAACGACGGGTCCTGCCGCACCTCGTCGGGCAGGTCGGTGACGTCCGGCAGGCCCAGCTCCTCGCCCTGGTACAGGTACGCCGAGCCGGGCAGCGCCAGCATCAGCAGCGTCGCGGCGCGCGCCCTGCGCAGGCCCAGCGCGCGGTCGCCCGGCGTGCGCAACTGGGTGCCGCCGCCAGGGGGGTTGGCGAAGCGCGTGGTGTGCCGGGTCACGTCGTGGTTGGACAGCACCCAGGTGGCGGGCGCGCCCACCGCGCCCATCGCGGCCAGCGACCGGTCGATCACCGCGCGCAGCTCGGCCGCGTCCCAACCCGTCGACAGGTACTCGAAGTTGAACGCCTGGTGCAGCTCGTCCGGGCGCAGGTACAGCGCGGCCCGCTCGATGGTCGGCGTCCACGCCTCGGCGACGGCGATCCGCTCGCCGGGGTACTCGTCGAGGATGGCGCGCCAGTCGCGGTAGATCTCGTGCACGCCGTCCTGGTCGAAGTACGGCATCGCGGCCGTGCCCAGCAGGGCCAGTTGCTCGCTGTGGCCGATGTCGGGCAGCCCCTCGGCCTTGACCAGGCCGTGCGCGACGTCGACGCGGAAGCCGTCGACGCCCAGGTCCAGCCAGAAGCGCAGCACCGAGGCGAACTCCTCGTGCACCGCGGGGTGTTCCCAGTTGAAGTCCGGCTGCTCGGGCGCGAACAGGTGCAGGTACCACTCGCCGGGCGTGCCGTCGGGGTCGACGGTGCGCGTCCAGGCCGGCCCGCCGAAGATGGACTCCCAGTCGTTGGGCGGCAGTTCGCCGTCGGCCCCGCGGCCGGGACGGAAGTGGAAGCGGTCCCGCAGCGCCGAGCCGGGGCCCTCGCGCAGCGCCTGCCGGAACCACTCGTGCTGGTCCGAGCAGTGGTTGGGCACGACGTCCACGATGACCCGCAGGCCCAGCGCGTGCGCCGCCCGCACCAGGTCGTCGGCGTCCGGCAGGCTGCCGAACATCGGGTCGACCGCGCGGTAGTCGGCGACGTCGTAGCCGGCGTCGGCCTGCGGGGAGGCGTAGAACGGCGACAGCCACACCGCGTCCACCCCGAGGTCCCGCAGGTACGGCAGCCGGGCCGTGACGCCGGGCAGGTCGCCCATGCCGTCGCCGTTGCCGTCGGCGAAACTGCGCGGGTACACCTGGTAGATGACCGCGTCCCGCCACCAGTCTCTGCGCCCCGCGGCGGCGTCGGCTGCGTCGGCTGCCGCCGGGTCGGTGGCGGAGCTGGGCGTGTCGGCGAGGTGCTGGCTCATGGATTCCCTTTGAGAGTTCGGGGAGGGTCAGCCCTTGGTGCCGCCGGCCGTCAGACCGGTCACCAGGTGCTTCTGGACGAGCATGAAGACGACGGCCGCGGGTATCGCGATGACCACCGACGCGGCGGTCATGCTGCCCCAGTCGGCGCGCTGGTCGGAGGCGAAGGTGCGGATGCCGACCGCGAGGGTGACGTGCGGCTCGCGCATGAACTGGTTGGAGTAGGCGACCTCGCCCCAGGCGGTGAGGAAGCTGTAGAACGCGGTGACCGCCAGGCCCGGCTTGGCCAGCGGCATGATCAGCCGCCAGAAGGTGCCGAACGGGGTGAGCCCGTCGACCCGCCCGGCCTCGTCGATCTCGCGCGGGATGGTGTCGAAGTAACCCTTGAGCATCCAGGCGCAGAACGGCACCGAGATGGTGCAGTAGACCAGCACCAGGCCGAGGTAGGTGTCCAGCAGGTCCAGCCGGACCAGCAGGTTGTACAGCGGCACGATCAGCACGGCCACCGGGAACATCTGGGTGATCAGGAAGGTCCACATCAGCGAGCGGTGGCCGGGGAAGCGCATCCGGGAGACCGCGTAACCGGCGCTGGCCGCGATGAGCACGCCCAGGACGGTCGTGGCGGCGGCCACCACCACGGAGTTGAGGAACCAGCGCGGGAAGTGGCTGTGCAGCAGCACGAACCGGTAGTTGCCCAGGCCCAGGTGGCTGAACACCTCGTGCGGCTGCTGCCACGCGCTGCTGGGACCCAGCGAGATGAAGACGATCCACAGCACCGGGAAGACGGCGACGGCGCTGGCGGCCAGCAGCGTCGCGTGCAGGGCGATCGACGCGCCGACGCCGCGCCGGCCGCGGCCGCGGGGCCGGCCGGAGCGGGGGGCGGCGGTGGCGGCGGCGGTGCCGGCGGCGGAGCCGCGGTGGGTGGTGGTGCTCATGGCGGCGGCTCCTAGTCCTGCGGCTTCAGCTGTCGGCGGTAGAAGGTGGAGAAGGCCACGAGGATCAGCAGGATGACGATCCCGTAGGTCGCCGAGCCGGCGTAGTCGGCGGCCCCGCCGGAGAAGGCCAGCTCGTAGGCGTGCGTGACGAGGATGTCGGTGTCGCCGGTGGTGTTGTTGCCGAGCAGCAGGTAGATGATCGGGAACATGTTGAACGTCCACACGGTCGACAGCAGGATCACCGTGTTGGTCACCGGACGCAGCCCCGGCACCGTCACATTGGCGAAGCGCTGCAACGGGCTCGCGCCGTCCATCTCCGCGGCCTCGTACAGCTCGCCGGGGATCGCCTGCAGGCCGCCGAGCAGGGCGACCATCATGAACGGCACGCCACACCAGATGTTGACCAGGACCACCGCGACCTTCTGCGCGGTCGGCGTGCCCAGCCAGTCCTGGGCCGGCAGCCCCACCTTGGTGATGATGTCGTTGAACACGCCGTACTGCGAGTTGAACATCAGCCGCCAGGCGAACACGCCGATGAACGCGGGCACCGCCCACGGCAGGATCAGCGCGAGCCGGTAGAACAGCCGGAACCGCATCGGCCGGTTGAGCAGCAGCGCCATGGCCAGGCCGATGGCGTAGGTGACCGCGACGCAGGACACCGTCCAGACCACCGTCCACTCCAGGCGCGGGTAGAAGTCGCCGTCGCGGCCGGAGAGGATCTGCCCGTAGTTGTGCAGGCCGACGAAGTGGTAGCTGGCGCCGATGTGGACGGGCCCGATGTTCTGGGCGACGTTGCGCTCGTTGGCGTTGGTGAAGGACAGGTACAGGCCGTAGCACAGCGGGTACAGCACCAGCACGCCGATCACGATGACCACCGGGGCGACCATCGCCCACGCGTACCAGTGCTTGTCCCACGACCGTTTGACCGACGTCCACGCACCGCGCGGGGCGCGCGGCGCGGCGCCGGCGTCCCGGGTGCGGTCGTCCATGGTGGCGGTGGTCATCGCTCCTCGGCTTCTGATCAGGTGGGCTTGTCGTCGGTGGGCTTGTTGTCGGCGGGCTTGTCGTCGCGGCCGCGCGGACGGTCCGCCTCGGGTCCGTCCGCGGCGAGGGCCGGACCGGCCTGCCGGGCGCGTGGTCCCGTGCCCCCCGTTCGGCGCACGGGACTCCGGCCGGCCGGTCCGGGGTTCGGCGGGCGCGCGGTCCGGCCGGGCCGCGCGCCGGTCGGGCTACTGGACGGTGTAGCCGGGCAGCAGCTTGCCGAAGTCCTTCGCGGCGGCGTCCAGCCCGGACCGGACCGAGGTCTGCCCCTGGAGGATCTTGATGTACTCCTGCTGCAGCGGCGTGAAGAGGCTGCCGACCTGCGGCAGCGCGACGCGCGGCCGGGCGGTGTCCATGATCGGCTTGAAGCCGGCGATGGTCGGGTTCTTCAGCACCTCGGGGGTGTACGCGGAGGTGCGGGTGGGCAGGGTGCCGTTCTTCAGCGCGATCTGCTGCTGGCTGCTGCTGGACGTCATGAACTGCGTGAACAGGTACGCCGCGTCGAGGTTGCGCGAGCCCTGGTACACCGCCAGGTCGTGACCGCCGGTCGGGGCCAGCGCCTTGCCCGAGGAGCCTGGCACCGGCGCGTACCCGAGGTTGGACTCCTTGCCCTTGAAGGCGGAGCCGGTCAGGTCGTCGCCGACCGACCACGGGCCCTGGATCAGCATGGCGACCTTGCCGGTCTTGAAGGAGGTCTGCATGTTGTCGTACGCGCTGGCGAAGTCGACCTTCAGCGAGGAGGTGTCGTAGATCTTCTTCGCCTCGGTGACCGCCTTGACGGCCGCGGGGGAGTTGATGGTGATCTTCTTCGCCGCCGGGTCGGCCAGGTCCGCGCCCTCGCCGAACAGCAGCGGGAACAGGAAGTACGAGTCCGGGTTGACGTACGTGCCCGCGACGCCCGGCACCTTCTGCTTGATCGTCGCGGAGTCGGCGATCAGCTCGTCCCAGGTGGCCGGCGGCTGGGCGATGCCCGCCTTGGCGAAGATCTCCTTGTTGTAGAGCAGGCCCAGGGTGTCGGTGACCGACGGCACGCCGTACGTCTTGCCGTCGTACTTCGTGGTGTCGAGCGGTCCGGTCACGAAGTCCTGCGTGTCCTGGAGGGCGGCGGTGCCGTCCAGCGGCGCGATGTAGTGCAGCGACGCGTACTCCGGGATCAGGCCCACGTCGGTGCGCACGACGTCAGGCGCGCCCTTGCCGCTCTGCGCGGCGGCCTTGAACTTCTGCTCCACGGTCGTGAAGTCCACGTTCTGGTAGTTCACCTTGATCTTCGGGTACTTCGCCTCGAAGTCCTTGATCAGCGCCTGGTACGCGGGGGCCTCGTTCTTGGCGTCGGAGGTGTCCCAGTAGGTGATGGTCCCCGACACCGCGGCCGGGTCCTTCGCCGCGCCGCCCTTGCTGCCGCTCCCGCTGTCGCTGCCGCCGCCACAGGCGGTGACCCCGAGGACGATGGCCGCGGCCATCGCCACGGCGGATATGCCGCGTCGCATACCTGACTCCTTGATGAGGGAAGTGCCCGAACACCCTGATCCGTGGACAGCCGCCCCGTCCCCGGTCCGGCCCCCTCGCTCGGGCTGGACCGGACGTTAACAGGGCTGCAACACGTTGCGAAAGCCTCTGCAAGAAATTTTCTGCAAGGCGTTGCGGGGTATTGCAGCAATCCGCTGGAGGGGGATACGGTCCCGGACAGCTCCGGCGCCGTGGCCGGGGCGGCTCCCGGAATCAGGCGCGTGAGGACGGGCGCGCGAGGCCGTTCTCGTCCTCCCGGGACGGGGAAACACAAGGAGAACCGCCCGTGGCCCCTCTCTTCAGGCTGCCCCTGCTCGCCACGCTGACGGCGCTGACCGCGCTGGCCGCCCTCACCGCGCCGGCCGCGTCCGCCCGGCCCGCCGCGTCGGACCCGCCGACGCGGACCGCGGCGGCGGAACCGGACCTCGGCGCCGCGAGGGCGCAGTGGATCGACGCCGGCACCCTCGCCTGGCAGACCGACGCGCCGTCCGCCGCCCAGGAGCTGCGGTACGCCGCGGACGGCGGCCTCGCCCTCGCCGGCGGCGAGCTGACCGGCCGGAGCCGGACGATCCGGCTGACCAGGGACCCCGACGGCCTCAGCGCCGCGCAGCTCGCCAGATTCCCGCAGCTCAAGGGGTACGCGGCCTTCACCGTCGACCCGCGCGACCGCGCCCGGGAGAAGGAGGCGCTGCGCGGCCAGCTCGTCGCTGTGCAACGCGACGCCCACGGCGCCCTGCTGGACGCGACCGGCGTGCAGACGCAGGGCGTGCTGGACGACCTCTACGCCGCCCGGGCCGAACACGCCCCGCTCGGGCCGGTGTTCGGCCGCGACGGCACGCCGACGCTGTCGGTGTGGGCGCCCACCGCGCAGCACGTCGGGCTCACGATCGGCGGCAGGACCGTATCGATGCGGCAGGACCCGGCGGACGGCGTGTGGTCGGTGCGCGGCGAACGCTCCTGGACCGGCAGGCCGTACCGCTACGACGTCACCGTCTGGGCGCCCAGCGTCCGGAAGGTCGTGGTCAACGAGGTCACCGATCCGTACTCGACCGCGCTGACCGCCGACTCGCGGCAGAGCCTGCTGGTGGACCTGGACGACCCGCGGCTCGCGCCGAAGGGCTGGGCGCGGCAGCGCAAACCCGCCGCCGTGCCGATGAGCCGCGCGCAGATCCAGGAACTGCACATCCGCGACTTCTCCGCGGACGACCCCACCGTGCCGGTCCGCGACCGCGGCACGTACACCGCGTTCACCGACCGCTCCTCGGCCGGCATGACGCACCTGCGGCAGTTGGCGCGGGCCGGCATCACGCATGTGCACCTGCTGCCCGCGTTCGACTTCGCGACCGTCCCCGAACAGGCCGCCGAACAGACCACGCCGGACTGCGACCTGGGCTCGTACGGCCCGGCCAGCGACCGGCAGCAGGCGTGCGTCACCGCGCAGCAGGCCACCGACGCCTACAACTGGGGCTACGACCCCTACCACTACACCGTGCCCGAGGGCTCGTACGCCACCGATCCCCGAGGCCCCGCCCGCACCGTGCAGTTCCGGCAGATGGTGCAGGGGCTCAACGACGCCGGGCTGCGCGTGGTGATGGACGTCGTCTACAACCACACCTCCGCCGCGGGCGAGGCCCCCACCTCGGTGCTCGACGAGATCGTGCCCGGCTACTACCAGCGGCTGATGCCGGACGGCTCGGTCGCGACCTCCACCTGCTGCGCCGACACCGCGCCCGAGAACGCCATGATGGGCAGGCTCGTCGTCGACTCGGTCGTCACCTGGGCCAAGGAGTACAAGGTCGACGGCTTCCGCTTCGACCTCATGGGTCACCACCCCAAGGCGAACATCCTCGCCGTGCGGCACGCCCTGGACCGGCTGACCCTCGCCAAGGACGGCGTGGACGGCAAGAACGTCATCCTCTACGGCGAGGGCTGGAACTTCGGCGAGGTCGCCGACGACTCCCGCTTCGTGCAGGCCACCCAGGCCAACATGGCCGGCACCGGCATCGCCACCTTCTCCGACCGGGCCCGCGACGCGGTGCGCGGCGGCAGCCCCTTCGACGCCGACCCCGGCGTCCAGGGCTTCGCCTCGGGCCTGTACACCGACCCCAACTCCTCGACGTCGCAGGGCACCGTAGCCGAGCAGAGGGCCCGGCTGCTGCACTACCAGGACCTCATCGAGGTCGGACTGACCGGAAATCTCAGGGAGTTCCGCTTCACCGACTCCACCGGCCGGCAGGTCACCGGCGGCGAGGTCGACTACAACGGCGCACCCGCCGGATACGCCGACGCGCCCGGCGACGCGCTCGCCTACGTCGACGCGCACGACAACGAGTCGCTGTACGACGCGCTCGCCTACAAGCTGCCGGCCGGCACCCCGGCGGCCGACCGGGCGCGCATGCAGGTCGTCGCCGAGGCGACCGCGGCGCTCTCCCAGGGGCCCGCGCTCTACCAGGCCGGCTCGGACCTGCTGCGCTCGAAGTCGCTGGACCGCAACTCCTTCGACTCCGGCGACTGGTTCAACGCGGTGCACTGGACCTGCCGGGACGGCGGCAGCACCGACGGCTTCGGCCGCGGACTGCCGCCGGCCGCCGACAACCGGGACAAGTGGCCCTACGCCACGCCCCTGTTGAACGATCCGGCGATCACCCCCAGCTGCGCGCAGATCGCCGGCGCGTCGGCGGCGTACCAGGATCTGCTGCGCATCCGCGGCACCGAGCCGGCCTTCCACCTCACCACTGCCGCGCAGGTCCAGCGGCAGGTGTCGTTCCCGCTGTCGGGGACGGGCGAGACGCCCGGCGTGATCACCATGCGCGCGGGAGATCTGGTCGTGGTGCTCAACGCCACGCCGCGGCGCCAGGACCAGCGGATCGACGCGCTCGCCGGCACCCGGTACGCCCTCCACCCGGTCCAGGCGGCGGGCGCCGACCCGGTCGTGCGGACCGCGTCCTACGCGGCGGCGACCGGCACGTTCAGCGTCCCGGCGCGGACCGCGGCGGTCTTCGAGCGGACCCGCTGAGGGGCGGCGGCCGGGGCGGCGTCGCGGGAGGACCGGCCACCCCGGCCCCGGCCGCCCCGGCCCCCGAACCGACCCGGCCGCCGCGGCCGGGGCGGCTCAGCGCTGGCCGAGGGGCGCGAGCGAACCGCCCGAGGCCAGCCGTCCCGTGAGCGTCGCGCGGGCGCCGCGCGGCGCCCGCACCGCGAGGAACGGCCCGTCGGCCCGCGCGTCGACGCCGTGCGAGGCGGTGATCCGGGTGACGCCGCGGCTGCCCGCGGCCACCAGATACCAGTCCGCGGACGGCGCCCGCCACATCACCCCGGCCATCACGTCCCGCCCGAACCGGCCGCACGCGCTGCCGTCGGCCTGCTGCCCGACCACGGAACCCGCGGCCGACGCGGCGGCGTCCGGCGGCACGAACCGTACGGTGGCCAGCCCCGGGCCGCGCCAGGTGTCCGCCCGATCGCAGGTCCACGACGCGGTGCCGGCCCCTCGGGCAGCGGAGTGCGGGCGAACTCCCAGTCGTTGACCGACTTCACGCTCTGGCCCCGCAGTTGGGCGAGCCCGCAGGCGTCGTGCGCCCAACTGGCCAGCGCCCGCGTGCCGGTGGCCTCGCGCGGCGCGCCCGCGGGCACCCCGGCGGACGGCGGCGCGGTGTACGTCAGATGGGTCGGCAGGATGTCGCCGAGGTCGGTGACGAGGAAGCTGTGGTGCTCCACGACCGCCGCGGAGGACCGCAGTTGGAGCACCGGCCAGGAGGACCCGCAGGCCGCGCCGGTCAGCGCGGCGGGCATCCGCACCGGGTCGGTCACGCCGTCGCCTGACCGGTGCACCGAGGCGGCCGGGCGGTCCGGCGCCAGCAGGTCGCGGCTCTGCGCGGCGGCCACCCAAGGGGCGGTCAGATAACGGGCGTTGCCGTCCACCCGGTCCAGCAGCACCGCCGCCGAACTGGTCAGATCGGCGTTCGCGGCCTGCGCGAGGTCCAGCGCCGCCCGTCCGCCGCCGTGCCGCGGCTGCGCATACCGCACCACCCGCAGCCCGTCGTAGAAGACCACCACCGTCGCCTCGTCCACGTCGCCCGCGAACAGCAGCTGCGGCGGCTGCGCCGGGCCCGAGCGCGGGGTGCCGGGGGTGGCGCCGACGTCCACCGAGGAGCCCGGGCGCGCCCACACCGCGAGGGCCCGGCCGAGCAGCGCGGTGTCGGAGGCGCGGTCGCCGCGGGCCGGCCAGGCGGAGAAGTCCAGCCGGCCGGTCGAGCGCCACAGCGTGGGCGCGACCCGCACCAGCGCGGCCGGGTCCAGCGCCCGCGGGTCCGCGCCCGGCGTGCCCGCGGCGGTGTAACGGGCGCCGCCGTGGCCCCCGTCGTCCACCGCGAGCAGCAGCGCGCCCACGCCCAGCACGGCCGCGGCGACCAGCGCGACGCGGCTGCGCTGACGGCGGCGCAGCAGGTCGGTGGGCCGCGCCTGCACGGTGCACGGGTCGAACTGCGGCGCCCGCAGCAGCTCGGCGCCGCCGCCCGCGCCGGACGAGCCGGCGCCCGAGCCGCCCGCCGCGCCCGCCCCCGCGCCGCCCGCCCCCGCGCCGCCCGCGCCCGGGTCCGCGCCCATGCCGAGGCCCGCGCCGCCCGCGCCGACGCCGCCCGCTCCCGCGCCCGTCCCGCCCGCTGCCACGCCCGCCGCGGCCCGCAGCGCGCCGACCGGGTCCGCCGCGCCCGCCGACTCCAGCACCGACCGCGCGACGCGCTCGCCGAGCCCCTCCAGGCGCTGCAGCGCATAGGCCGCGCGGGCCGCCGCGGGCAGCGCCGACAAGGCGCGCTCCAGGGCGAGTTCGGCGTCACCGCCGACCTGCGGATGCACCCGCAGGCCCAGCACCGCCGGGGGCCGCAGCGCGTCCAGCGCGGTCCGCGCCGCCGCCCGCAGCCGGCCGCCCTCGCCGTACGCCATCGCCTCGCGCAGCACCTCGCGGCGCAGCAGCCCGTACGCGCCGCCGCGCGCGGTCCGCGCGGACCGCGGCAGCGCGCGCTGCGCCAGCCGGTGGGCGGTGATCACACGGCGGTGCCTGCCGAGCCCGGCCGGCAGCGTCAGATACGCCAGCCGCACCAGCCGCGGATAGTGCTCGACGAGCGCCGCCTCGGCTTCCTCCACCGCGACCGGGGCGTCCGGATGCCCGCCCTGCTGCGGCACGGCGACGGGTGAATTCGCTGTCTGCGCTCGCGTGTTCACGCGGTGTCAAACGAGCCATTGGTGCGATGGTCACATGCGAAAGGGGCGCCCGTCCCACCGACGGACGCCCCTTGTCGCGGACGGCTCAGACCAGGCCGGCCTTCTCCAGCGCGCTGCCGCAGGTGTCCACGATCAGCCGCGTCACGACGTACGGGTCCACGTTGGCGTTCGGCCGGCGGTCCTCGATGTAGCCCTTCTGGTCCACCTCGACCTGCCACGGGATGCGCACCGACGCGCCGCGGTCGGAGACGCCGTAGCTGTACTCGTTCCACGGCGCGGTCTCGTGCGCGCCGGTCAGCCGCGCCTCGACGCCCGCGCCGTAGTTGCTGATGTGCTCCAGCGGCTTGCCGTCGCGGCCCAGCGCCTCGGCGGCCTCGACCACCGCCTCGTAGCTCTCGCGCATCCGCTTGGTGGAGAAGTTGGTGTGCGCGCCGGCGCCGTTCCAGTCGCCCTTGACCGGCTTGGGGTCGAGCGTCGCCGAGACGCCGAACTCCTCGGCGGTGCGGTAGAGCAGCCAGCGCGCCACCCACAGGTGGTCGGCGACCTCCAGCGGGCTCAGCGGCCCGACCTGGAACTCCCACTGGCCCGGCATGACTTCGGCGTTGATGCCGGAGATGCCGAGGCCGGCGGCCAGGCAGTTGTCGAGGTGCTTCTCGACCACCGGGCGGCCGAAGATCTCGTCGGCGCCGACGCCGCAGTAGTAACCGCCCTGCGGGGCCGGGAAGCCGTTCTCGGGGAAGCCCAGCGGGCGCGAGCCCTGGAAGAAGGTGTACTCCTGCTCGATCCCGAACAGCGACTCCTGGTCCGCGAACCGCTCGGCCACCTCGCGCAGCGCCGCACGCGTGTTGGACTCGTGCGGGGTGCCGTCGATGTTGAGGACCTCGCACAGCACCAGGATGTTCGCGCCGCCGCGGATCGGGTCGGGGAAGGTGGCGACCGGCTGCAGCACGCGGTCGGAGGCGTGGCCCTCGGCCTGGTTGGTGCTCGAACCGTCGAAGCCCCAGACCGGCGGCTCGACCCCGTCGGCCAGGATCTTGGTCTTCGAGCGCAGCTTGGCGGTCGGGCGGGTGCCGTCGGTCCAGATGTACTCAGCCTTGTAGGTCACGGTGACGCCGTCCTTAACGAAATCCTTGGCGAACGTGGTCGCGGGTGCCGGCGCCGAGCCGCGCTGGTCGGGCCGGGTGCAGAGTCCCAGGAACGTTTTTCCCGACCGTTGCCCAGGTGTTAACCGTGTGTGAACCCGGCCCGCTGAGGTGCGGCGCGACCTGGCGGACACGCTCTATGCTCGGGCGCATGCCGCACACCATCGTTGAATACTCCGCCGCCGTGGCCGACGCCTTCGACCGGCCCGCCTTCGGCAAGGACCTGCACGAGGTGCTGGTCCGGGCCGCCGGCGCGAAGACCGAGGGCTGCAAGACCCGGTTCGTCCGGCTCGACGACACCTTCATCGGTGACGGCTCGCCGCACTACGCCCTGGTGCACGCCGAGATCGCGCTGCTGGCCGGCCGCACCCCCGAGGTCAAGCGGGAGGTGACCGAGGCGGCCCTCGACCTGCTGCGCCTGGCACATCGCGCCGCTGCCGCACCTGGAGGTGCAGTTCTCGGTGGACCTGCGGGACCTGGACCGCGAGGCGTACGTCCGCCACGAGGAGCCGCGGACCCGGGCGTGAAGGGGGACGCGGAGGTGAACACGAGCGCGGGCACGGGTGCGGCCGGTGCGTCGGCGGGTGCGGGTGCGGGTGCGGGTGCGTCGGCAGGCGCGGGTGCCGGTGCGTCGGCGGGTGCGGGTGCGGCCGCTACGTCGGCGGGCGTCGGCGCCGGCAGATCCGCGGACGCCGAGGCTGGCGCGGTGTCCGGCGGCGGGGGCGGGCGGCTGCGCGTCGGTCTGCTCGGCACCGGGCCCTGGGCGCGCGCGACGCACGGGCCCGCGCTGGCCGCGCACCCCGGCGTCGACCTCGTCGGCGTGTGGGGCCGCAGGCCCGAGGCCGCCGCGGAGGCGGCCCGGCTGCTGGACACCCGCCCCTACGCCGACGCCGACGCGCTGATCGCCGACGTGGACGCGGTGGCCGTCGCCCTGCCGCCCGCGGTCCAGGCGCCGCTCGCCGCGCGCGCCGCCCGGGCCGGCCGGCACCTGCTGCTGGACAAGCCGCTGGCCACCACGGTCGAGGCGGCCCGCGAGGTCGCCGACGCGGTCGAGGCGGCGGGCGTGCGCTCGCTGGTGTTCTTCACGCTGCGCTTCGCACCAGCCGCCGCGCGCTGGATCGCCGAACAGGCCGCCACGGGCGACTGGTTCACCGCGCGCGCCGACTGGTACGGCGCGGTGTTCCCGCCGGACGACGGCACGACGGCCACCAGCCCGTTCGCCGACTCGCCGTGGCGCAGGGACAAGGGCGGCCTGTGGGACGTCGGCCCGCACGCGCTGTCCGTGCTGCTGCCCGTGCTCGGCGACGCCGTCGAGGTGCACGCCGCCCGCGGGCCGCGTGACACCGTCCACCTGACGCTGCGTCATGAGAGCGGCGCGTCCAGCACGGCCCTGCTGACGCTCTCCGCGCCGCCCCAAGCCGCCGGTGTGACGGTCGAGTTCCGCGGTGCGCACGGCGTGGCCGCCTACCCGCAGGACCTGGGCGGATCGGCGACCGACGCGCTGACCGCGGCGGTGGACGCGCTGGTCTCGGGCGAACCCCACGCGTGCGACGCGCGGTTCGGCGCGAGGGTGACGGAGATCCTCGCGGCGGCGGAGGCAGCGCTGGACTGAACACCCCGGCGCCGCACGGCGGTTGAGGTTGTCGACCGAACGGCCGGTCTTCGACGAGCCTGGCTGTGGCTGGACCAGTCACCAAGACCCGGGCGGGGCCGGCGGGGTGCTGTGCACAGTCGAGGATGCGCGACCTGGCCGATCTCACACCCTCGGTGCGGGCGAGCCGCGGCCCGCGCCCAGACGCGGATGCCGCGTGATCAGGTCGCCAGCGTGGCGCGATCTAGCAGCGCGTCGAGCTGTGCGATCGTGTCGGCCACCTGCGTGTGGTGGATCGTGCGGATGCCGAGCGCTTCGGCCGGCGGCAGGTTGGCCGCGCGGTCGTCGACGAACACGCAGTCCTCGCCGGGAAGGTCGAGCTGCTTCAGTGTGTGCGCGTAGATGGCCGGGTCGGGCTTGCGTACGCCGAGCTGCTCGGACAGGACGATCGTGTCCCACTCTCCGTCCCACGTGCCGAGCGCTGCGTAGGGGTTGAAGGGCGTGAGGCCGAAGCTGTTGGAGAGCATGGCGACCTTGATGCCCGCGGCGCGGGCGCGACGGGCGGCGTCGACCATGGCCGGCTCCAGGTGGAGGTTGGCCAGCGCGCGCCGCATCAGGTCCGTGGGATCGATACCGAGGATGCCGCCGATGACGCGGTTCCAGTCCTCCTGCGTGGCCTCGCCCACCTCCAAAGCTGCGTAGACCGCCACCCCGTCCGGATGCTCGTTCAACGCGCGGTAGTAGGCGCCGGGCTCCAGCCCCTCGCTGCGCTCGAACGCCTCCCGGTTCAGCCGCATGTGGACGGTGAGAACCCCGCCGAAGTCGAGAATCAGGCCACGGTAGGTCATTGATCGCTCCGTACGGACGATATTCGCGCCGAGGGCGGCGCGTGGGTGCGCTGTCGTTCGGATGGTAACCGTTGGCGAAGGTTGCGGCCTTCCCAGCGCTGGGCCGTACCCTGGCCGGGAGGCATAGCGACTACTGACTCGACCGATTGAGGGGACGTCAGGCCATGGCCGTCGTAGAGGACTTCGGTATCGGTGACCGCATCCGTTACTACCGCGAGCGCCGGGGCCTGTCGCAGAAGGCCATGGCCGAGTTGGTCGGTAAGTCGGAGAACTGGGCGTACAAGGTCGAGAAAGGCTTCCTGCCCATCGACCGCTTGTCGGTACTGATCGACCTCGCGCGGGTGCTCCACGTCCGTGATCTGAGGGACTTGACCGGCGGCGTCCTGACGAGTGCGGTTTCCGGGCCGCGCGCCGGCCACGAGGCCGTGCCGGCGATCCGCCGGACTCTGTCCTTGCCCTCTTCGCTGCTCCCGTCCGGGATCGGCGAGGTGCGCATCGAGGAGTACCGCGCTGCTGTGAACGACGCCTGGCGGGTGTACGAGACGCAGACCCGGAACCGGTACGCCGACATCGGTGGCCGACTTCCGAATCTCCTACGGCAGGGCTATGCAGCCGTGCGCGACGCCGACGGCGAGCAGCAAGAGCGGCAGGCGGTGGCGCTGCTGATCTCCGTGTACGGCATGGCTCAAGTATGGCTGCGACGCGTGGGTGAACCAATGCAGGCTCGCATCGCGGCCGATCGCGGTGTCGCCCTGGCCGACCAGGTCGGCGACCCGGCTCTCCTCGCCGCGGCTACGTGGAGCCTGGCGTGCGTACTCACGTCGTCGGGAGACGTGGCCGACAGCGTTGCCCTGGCGCGCGAGACCATCGAGAGCTGCCGCCCTGGCGAAGACGCCACCTCGGAGCACCTGTCCGCGTACGGAGCACTCCACTTGTCGGCGGCCGTCGCCGCCGTCCGCGACCACCAGGGCCCGGTGGCCTGGGACCTGTATCACGGCGCCGAGCAGGTAGCGGCACGGCTTGGCAAGGACCGCAACGATTGGCACACCAGCTTCGGCCCGACGAACGTGGCCATGCACGCGGTACACCTGCGGGCCGAAGAGGGCGACACGGTGGAGGCTCTACGCGTGGCCGACAGCGTCGAGGACAACCCCGAGCTGCCCCTTGAGCGACGAACCCGGTACCTGATCGAGGTCATGAACTGCAACCGCATCCAACGTGACGACTTCGGCACGGTTTTCATGCTCAAGCGAATCACGGAGCAGTCCCCGGAAGAGGTGGGCTTCTCGCCGCTGGTTCGGGAGGCAGTCGCGGACCTCCTCAAGCGCGAAAAGCCCATGTGGAGAGAGGATCTTCGGGCCGTTGCTCAGCACATCGGCATGACCGCCTAGAAAGCGGTACTCCCTGACCGTTAGTCTGCCCTGATTTTTTCTCAGGGTCGCAGGGCGACTGCGCTCCTACGGTGAGTGACATGACAGAACGTCACCTGCTGCCGAACGGGGCGCTGCGATCTTGGCGCGTCGAACGCGCCCCCGGGGCGCCAGAGCTGACCCAGGCCGGACGTGTCGCCATCCCGGTCCGGCTCCGCCGGCTCGGGAGGCGCCTTTCCGGAACGACGACCGTGCTGGTCCTCACCGCTGAGGAAGCTGACGCGCTCTGCGTTGACTTGGCGGCTCTGCTGCGCCCGGGCGGCGGCCAGGAGGCGGCGTCGTGAGCGCGTTTCTGCTGACCACCGCGAACTCGGAGCGCCGCGAGAACCTTCTCTCGGCTGCCGCCGGCCTGCACTCGGCAAGCACGGCCGTGGCCGCTGCGCAACGTGCTCCGGCCGTGAAAGTGCCGCGTCTCGTCCGCCCCCGGAGAGGGGGGTCGGACTCATGACCCGGGCAACGCATCCGTCGACGAACACCGCCACACCCAACGCCGAGGTTCCCGACGTCGGCGAACCGACCTGCGACGAGCTGGACGTGCGGATTTTCGCCAACGCCACAGATGGTGGAAGCGAAGGAACTCCCGTGGTCAAGTGGGTGGGTCGGCTTCGCCACCTCACCGAAGCCAAGTTGTCTGCTTGGGGATTGGGCTCGCTCGCGGACGATGCGAGGCTGCTGGTCAGCGAACTCGTCACGAACGCCCTGCAGTACGGCCAGCACGGCGAGATCGGGTTCCGTCTGTTGATCACTCTGCAGGGGCTGTTGATTGCGGTCGACGACGGATCGCATCACCGGCCGCAGTTGACCGTTGCCGACGCCGACAGCGAGTCCGGCCGCGGGCTGTTCCTCGTGGCCTCGATCGCCGACGAGTGGGGTGTCAGCCCCGACGGCACGACGACCTGGTGCACGCTGACCCTCGGGGGTGCGGGTCGATGACCGAGGCCCAGTGCGCACTGCTGCGCCGCACGGAGGCGCCGGAGGAGAACGACGCCCGACTGGACAAGCACGCTCGACCCTCCGCTCGCACGGGGAAGGCCGAGGCCCGCGGTGACGAAGCGTTGCACGCCACCCGATCTACGGAATCCCCGCTCGACCGGTTCCGCCGTGCCGCACCGTGGCGGCTGCCTCCCGTCGCCGAGAGGGACGACGACAACCTCTGGGTGACCGGGCGTTGTTGGTTGTGGTGCGGGCGTGAATCGGCGCGGGTGGTGTGGCTGGGGCCGGCCACGGTGCTTGGTGTCAGCGCGGACGTGTTCGCATGCGCGGCGTGTACGCAGTCGCTGGCCGACCAGATCCTCGACACGCAGATGGCCCGCGACACCGGCCCCGAACTGGGCCTGACCACCGTCGGCGCGATCAGGCCGCACGCGCTCTCCCCTCCGAGCGGGCGGCATCGCCGCCTGCCGTAGACCCCCTCACCCGAGCACCACCCCCGACCAGTTCTCCCGAACTCACCTCACCCCGCCGCAGACGAACTCGTACGCATTCACTCACTCCAGGAACACGCCGTGAACCACACGCTCAGCACCAGCCCCCTCCCCAGGCCCACCCGCCGGGCCGTCTGCTCGACCATGACGGTCCTGCCCGACCGGCTCGCACTCACCGCCCTGGCATGGTCGGCGGACGACTACTGCAGGCCCGCGGACATCCGCGACCTGCGCTGCACCCTCGAACACCACGCCGCCGGCCATCACTACGCCCTGGTCCACGACGTCGACGACAACACCGCCGTCTGGAGCCGATGGCCCCAGGACGACACCCCCGACACGCTGCTCGTTCTCCCCGACTGCCCCGCCTCCCACCCCGACCTCGGCGGCTGCGGCGAATATGAGGGCCACCCCGGCGGCCACACCTGGGAACTCCACGACCGCTGGAACCCCCGTCCCAGCCCCGCCCACCCCGAGCCCACCCCCGCATAGCCACACCGGCCGCCGGCAGATCCTAAACACCCGAACACGCCGCGGACCCACCCCGCGCCCGGAACCACCATCACACCACCCCCTGAACTCCCCGCTCCGCCTTCCCTCCCCCGTGAGGCGGAGCGGGGTCGAACGCGGTCCAGAGCGCGACGGGACCGGAGCCCGCGCACCGCGCGAACCCGTACCGCCATGAATTCCCTGAAGGGAGATGCCGTGGAACGCCCCACGGTCCACCGCACGAGGACGGCTCCCCGGCGCCTGCACCAGGAACCCGAGGCCGTGCGCTGGGCCCGGGAGAAGGCCGGGCTGACCAAACGGGCCCTCGCCAGGGAGATCGGAGTCTCCGAACAGCTGATGGGAGAGATCGAGTCCGGCTGGCGCAGCGCCACCCCCGCGAACCTCAAGAAGATCGCCGACGCCCTCAACTGCCCCCTCGTGATCCTGGAGCGCAAACGCCCCGGAGCGACCTGATCCGAAAGGCATCGAGCACAGGGTGACCACACATGACCACTCGGTGCATCTGGTGCTCGCCGTGACTGAGGAAGCTCTCGCGGGCACGGCCTCATGACGACCGTCCTCACAGGACTTCGCCGCTCTGACCCCGCCGTGGGAACTGTGTCCCCGTCACGCAGTGCCATCGCGGTCATTTGGCGATGAGATCCCGGGCTCAGCAGGGCCCGGCACCTGCACTACTCCGCCACTACACAAGGAGGTTCGTATGACCGTTCAACTGGGTGAGCCGGCGGCTGCCATGCCGTCGGTCGCCGAGGTCGTGGACGACGATCCGTTCGGGCTCGACATCAGCTTCATCGAGGGCACTCCGGCAACCGAGACGGTGCTGATGTGCGGCACCGGCGACAACTGCGGTAGCTCCTGCCCGAGCGCCTGCACCACCTCGTAGCCAGGTCGGTTCGTCACGGCGGGCTGGACGGGGTTCCCCGTCCAGCCCGCGCCCTCTGCCAGGAACGGAGTGTGGATGATGACACGATCACGCCATAGCTGGTATCGCGGCGTCGACGGCGGGATGCTACGCGCCGCCGTGAACCTCACCGGACCGGACGTGCCGCCCTGGCCGGGGTCTGACGCCTCACTCGAACGATGGCGTTCGTGGCTGACCGCGGCGTGGGCCGATGACACCTTCGGTCAGGCCGTGGCCGGCGCGAGCCCGGACCTTGCCCGCCAAGTCCGGTCGATCCTCGACGGACGATCCCCGAAGCTACGTCGGGTACGGCGAGCGGCGCTGGCCACCGCGCGATACGCCATCAGGTACACGGGCCGCTCCACCCCGTACGGCCTGTTCGCGGGCGTCGCCGCAATCGAGTTCGGCGGTACGACCGAAGCTCGTGTCGGCGACCGGCACCAGGCGGTCGTCCGGCCGGACCCAGTGGTGGTGGACGCGGCGATCAGCGCCTGGGAGGCGGACGCCGAGCGGATGGCCGACATCGACGTGTGTCTCAACAACCTCGCGCAACGGCGAGGCGGGCGCGTCTACGTCCCCTCCGAGGGCGCCTCGGAGTTCTCTCTCGCGTTGACGCCCGCAGTGGCGCTGGTACTCGACGCGGCCCGGTCACCGCTCCGGTACTCGGCCCTGTTGGGCAAGCTCGCTGCCGAGTTCCCGAACACGGCCCCGCACCACCGGGCCGGGCTGCTCGCGCAGCTCCTGAGGGTACGGCTGCTGCGTTCCTCACTGCGAGCACCCGCCACCGTGGTCGATCCGACCGTCTGCCTGCCGGCCGCTCTGCGCGAGGACATCCGCAGCAGTTCGACGGCGTCGGATCTGCGGCTGGACGCCGCGGTGCGGTTACCTGAGGCGGTCTTGACGGAGGCGGAGACCACTGCGACGGTCCTGACCCGGCTTGCCGCGCACCCGATGGGAACCAGGGTGTGGCGCCGGTACGCCGAGCAGTTCGCCGAGCGGTACGGCGAGGGCGTCGAGGTGCCGCTGGAGCTGGTGACCGACAGCGAGCGGGGCCTGGGCTTTCCCGAGGGGTTCGGCAAGGTGTCCGAGGCGCCCCGTCCGATGACCCGGCGGGACAGGCTCCTTCTGGAGTGGGCGGGTATCGCGGGCGTCGAGGGCAACAGGTCGGTGGGCCTGTCCGGCGCGATGATCGAGCAGTTGGAGGCCGCTGCGGGCAAGGCCGCTCTTCGTCCGCCCCACCTGGAGCTGAGCATGCAGGTTCGGGCCGGCTCGACAGATGCTCTGGACCGCGGGGACTTCCGACTCCAGGTGTCCGCTGTCTCCCGCGCTGCCGGCTCGATGACGGGACGGTTCTGGCACCTGTTCCCAGAGGCCGGCGCGGCGTACACCGGACTGCCCGCAGTCGAGCCCGGCGCGGAACTGGTCCAACTCTCCTTCCACGCCGCCCGCGTCCACGCGGACCTGCTGACGCGCGCCCCCCAGGCGCTGCCGCGGGTGATCAGCGTCGGAGAGTTCCGGCACCGCACGGAGGAGGTGCTGCTCCCGTCCGACCTTGCCGTCGGCCTACGCGACGGCCGCCTCTACCTCACCGAGGCCGCCACCGGCACGCACCTGGAAGTTCTCGCACCCACCGCGATCAACTTCCTGTGGAACAACTACACACCTGCCCTGCCACGATTCCTCGCCGAGATCAGCCGGGCCGCGGCGCCGCAGGTGACCTGGTTCGACTGGGGCGCCGCATGGACGTTGCCGTTCACGCCGGCGCTGCACTACCGGCGGTCGATCCTGGCGTCCGCGCGGTGGAAGCTGCGCGCCCAGGACCTGCCCAGCCATACGGCCAGCCTGGACGAGTGGGCCGAAGGGCTGCACGCCTGGCTGGGCCGGTTCCATGCGCCGAGCCGCGTGCTGTTGGCGGAGGACGACCAACGGCTCCCCCTCGACCTCGACCAGGCTATGCACCTGGACCTGCTGCGTGCCCACCTGGATGCCAGCCCGACCGGTGTCGCGCAACTGCACGACGCTCCGCCGCCGGATGCCGACGGATGGCTCGGCGGCCGTGCCCACAGCATCGTCGTCCCACTGCGGACGCGCTCATGACGGCGGCGCCCCTGCCCCGGACGCAGGATCTGTCGGAAGGCGCGCTGGGCATCACGCTGCTGCACATCGAGCGAGGCGACCTCGTGGCCGGGCGGAGCAGTCTGGCGCAGGCAGTGGCCGGCGGGGTCAGCGCCGGCGGCAACGCGTCGTTGTACCACGGCGCCCCAGCTCTGGAATTCGTGCTCGGCCGTGCCGGGCGTGCCGGCCGGGAAGTCCGCGATGCGGTGGACCGCGTCGTGGCCGTCCGGCTGGCAGCGGCGCGTCGGCGGCAGGTGTCCGGGGACTTACCCCACCTCGCAGAGTTCGACCTCATCCGAGGTCTGACCGGGCTGGCCGCGCTGCTGCTGATGCGCGGCACGGCCTCACCACTGCTGCGAGAGGTTCTGGCCTATCTGGTGTCTCTGTCGCAGCCGGTGCGCGTCGGAAGTCGGGAGCTGCCGGGGTGGTGGTCGGCGGTCGGTCCTGCCGGCGAGCAGATGGACGGCGGCCACGGCAACAACGGAGTAGCGCACGGCATCGCCGGTCCGCTGGCGCTACTGTCCCTCGCCGCTCAGCACGATGTGACGGTACCCGGTCAGCAGGACGCCATCGGGGCGTTCGCTCGTTGGCTGGACGTGTACGGCTGCCGTTACTGGACCACTCACGGTGAACTGTCGGCCGCCGAAAAGCCCGAGCCGGAGCCCTCCCGCCCGTCCTGGTGCTACGGCGAGATCGGTATCGCTCGCGCCCAGCAACTGGCCGCCCTCGCTCTGGGCGATCCGGTACGCCGGCGCGCGGCAGAGGAAGCCATCGTGCGCGCGCTGGCCGACCCTGCCTGTCTTGGCCGGATCACCGACGCCTCCCTCTGCCACGGCTGGGTCGGCCTGGTGACCGTCGCCCGCGCCGTCGCCACCGACAGCAGTGCCCCGGACCGCTTCGTACTGCTGGTCACAGACCTGAAGCAGCGCCTGGCCACCGGCCTGGACCGGCTGACCAAACCCGGTTTCTTGGAAGGCCGAGCCGGTGCGCAACTGGCGCTGGACGGCGCGGACACCACCGGCTGGACCCGCGCCCTACTGATCACCTGAGCCCACCGCCAACCGAACCGAGCACACAAGGAGCGCCCAGCGCCATGATTTTCGACGACGAGAACCTTTCCACCCCGGCCGAGAAAGACTGGTGGCACGCCCGCGTGTCCTTTCCCGGCGGAGCCGGGCTAACCCCCGAGGCCGCAGGCGCGCTGTCGTCCGCTCTGAGCGGGCAGCCGTTCCACTTCCTGCGCAAGGACGGGGGTCTGCGACTGCGCACCACGCAACCCGCAGCCGAATTGCTGGACCGCCTCGTCGCCGAGCAGAGGGCCACGGGCTGGGTGATCGGCCTCTACGAGCCGGAGACCGAAGCGTTCGGCGGCCCCGAGGGCTTGATCATCGCGCACGACCTGTTCTGTGCGGACAGCCGTGCCGCCCTGGCCGAATCCGCCCTCCCGGATGGCCGAGCCCGCGAACGCTGCGTCCTGCTCCTTTCCGCCATGTTCCGGGCGGCAGGACTGGACCCGTTCGAGACCGGTGACGTCTGGGCGAAGCTCGGTCAGCTGCGACCCCCCGTCACTCCGCCCACCGGCCCGCGGCGCGAGCAGGCGATCGCGGCCATGCGGCGTCTGATGAACGCCGACGCAGCCCTGCGGCCGGACGCCGAACCCTACTGGGCCGAACGCGTCGCGGCGTTCGAGAGCACCGGGCGCCAACTGAGGCAGCTGGCCGCGAACGGGAGGCTGACCCGGGGCCTGCGCGCCGTACTCGCCCATCACGCGATCTTCACCTTCAACCGTGCCGGGGTGCCCACTCCCGAGCAAGCTGCCACGGCCTGGCTTGGCCGCCAAGTCGCCTTCGCCGACGGGGAGTCAGCGGACGTGTCCAGCCGCCCGACCACCCATCCGACCTCTAGCCTCACTGGAATGGAGACCACTGTGAGCCCCGCCACCGACCCCTCTGACCTGCGCGAAGCACTCGTCAGCCGCCTCATCGACAACCACAACCTGCGCACTCCCGAAGTCATCACCGCCTTCCGCGACACCGAGCGCCACCAGTTCCTCCCCGGCGTCGACCTGCCGACCGCGTACATCAACGACGCGGTGCCCACCAAGCACGACGAAACCGGCGAGATGATCTCCTGCATCTCCGCACCCTCGATCGTCGCCACCCAGCTGGAGCAGATGGGAGCCGAGCCCGGCCACAAGATCCTGGAAGCCGGAGCCGCCACCGGCTACAACGCCGCGCTCCTCGGCCGACTCGTCGCCCCCGGCGGTCACGTGTGGACCCTCGACGTGGACCAGGACCTCGTGGACGGCGCCCGCAAAAACCTCGCGCAGGCCGGGACCACCAACGTGACGGTCGTGCTGGGCGACGGTGCGGCCGGCCTCCCCGAGCACGCCCCCTTCGACCGTATCCAGTTCACCGTCGGCGCCGGCGACGTGCCGGTGAAGCTGCTCGACCAGCTCGCCCCCGGCGGGCGCCTGGTTCTGCCGATGCGTATTCGGGGCAGCATCTCGCGGTCCTTCGCCTTCGAGCGGGACGGCGACCACTGGCGGACGGTGTCCTGCGAGATGGCGACGTTCGTGCCGCTGCGCAAGGGCGTCATGGACGACATCTACACGCTGGTACCCATGGACGGTGAGGGGACCGTCCGGCTGGAGACCTTCAGCGAGCAGCAGGTGGACCGCGACGCGATCCGCACCGTCCTGGACCAGAACCAGGCCAAGGTCTACACCGGCGTGAAGTTCCGCCAGGGCGACCCCTGGGAGTGGCTGTACCTGTACCTCACCTCGGTGCTGCCCAACGGCCTGTCCCGCATGCCCGGGACCCGCCCCGGCTTCACCCCGCACTTCGGCTGGGGCTCCATGGCCGCACTCCACGGCGACACCCTGGCCTACCTGACCGTGCGCCAGGGCGAGGACGAGCACGGCAGGTTCTGGGAGATCGGCGTCATCGGCCATGGGCCCCGCGCCGCCGAGCTCGCCGACCGGGTCGCGGGCGAGATCCGCGACTGGGACGAGGGCTGGGGCAACCACGCGCCGGAACCCGCCTTCCGCATGGCCGTCGGCGATGCCCGCGACCAGCTCACGGCTGCCGATCCGCGCTTCGTCATCGACAAGACCTTCAGCCGACTCGTCATCGACTGGCCCCGCAAGGGATGACCCGATGGTCCCCGCGATAGCCAGCCGCATCCCCCTGGTCCGCCGCCCCAAGGCACCCGCGCTACCACTGGACGAGCGCATCGCCCACCTCACCGGGCTGACCGTCGAGCCCGCCGGCGCGAGCCACCATGATCTGGTGGTCCGCGCCAGCGGGGTCCTCAACTACGCCGCTCTGATCGCCTCCGATGTCGGGATGCCCGACCTGGCCGCCGAGCTGTGCTGGAGGCAGCACAAGGTCTTCGCCGACGCCAGACACCTCACGGGGGGCATCGCCGTGATGGCGCTCATGCCCCTGATCAACGTCTCCCGGCTGCTGACCCGCGAAGGCGACGCCGAAGCCGCCTACGACGTACTCACCCGGCTGTACCACGCCGCCCAGAAACGCGGCACAGCAGAGATCCGCGGCAACACCGTTGATCTGTCGATGCTGATCGACACCGAGGCCAGCCACCGGAAAGTCTGCGAGGAGTTATGGATCACCGTGCTCGTGGACGGGGCGAGAGCCCTGGCGAGGATCGGGCGCTGGACCGAAGCCGCTGACGCCATGACCGCACACCGCGGCATCGGCAACCGCCTCCTCGACGGACGCCAAATCAAGATCATGTCCCTGCTGGAACGCGGTCTCGACCAGGAAGCCCGCGCCACGATCGACTCCACCGTCCCCACTGAACCGTGGGAGAACACCATCGCGGCCCTCCTACGCGTCTGCTGCTGGCCCGCGCCGCAACCAGACCAGGATCTCGTCCTACAAGACGTCCGCGCGTTGATCACCCCGCCCGACCCCATGACCGCCGTGTTCCAGACCCGGGCCGGACTGACTGCCCTCGAACTGGTCCGGGACCACGCCGCCCCCGATGCCGCCCTCCTCAAAGAGGCCGTCGCCGAAGCGGCCACTCTCGACGCCCACGCTGCACGGGAAGTCCTGCACCACACGGTGAGCACCCACCTCACCAGCGAGCAGGAACAGAAGCTCCAAGCTGCGATCGAGAAGTCGGGGCTCGACGCGGGAAAACTCCCAGCAGCCCACGCCCAAACCCTCACCGCGGCCGTGGACCAGGCCGATGCGGCACTCCGCGGGCTCCTGTGACCCTGTCCCACATCGGACGAGAGGCTGTCGTGGGTGGAGTGACGACGCCGGGTCGTCCTCGCCCGGTCTGTGAGCGCGACGGTCCTTCGGGGACGTAGAACGACCATCCCGTGCGCTGAAGCCGAGGTTCATGGACGCGAGCACCAGCGCCGACGCTGAGCGGCTCGGAGGTGGATGCCCGGGGCCGGCCCAGGCGTCGTCGGCGGGTACGACGGCTGTACAGGCGAGCCTGCCCGACCGGCGCTTGGTCGTTGTCGGGCGGCTGACTCGGCGTCAGGCGCTGCCCGGTGGGCCTCGCGTGAACGGGCCCTGCGCCGGGCGGTGGTCGTCGGCCGGTGGCGGGCCTCGCGCCGTGCCGCCGCGGTGATCTCCGGCGCATCCGGACAAAGGATCACGGCCCGGACGCGCTGGGACCCTTCCGGCGGAGTCGGCACGTGTCTATCGTCGATGGCATGACTGCAGCGGACTGGTGGTCGATCGAGGTCCTGGACGCCGAGCGCGCGGGGGTCTCCGCCGCCGGCTGGCGCGACGCCCATGCGCAGGCGCTCGCCGAGTCGCTGGTCACCAACGGCGCGTCGTCCTGGCAGTGGTTCGCGCACAACTGGGGCGTGGTGCTCGAAGTGGCCTTCGCCGAGGAACGCGCCTGGCTGGACTGGAAGTCGCTGCCCGGCACCCGGGCCGCGCTGGACGCGGTGCCCGACCCGCTCTCCGGCCTACTGGTCCACCGCGGCCACGGCGGCGCCTCCGGCAGCTACGTCCCGGCCCCGCCGCGCGTCCCCCCGGCCGCCGACCGCGTCGCCCTCCCCGACCCCGCCTGACGGCTCCCGCCGGGGAAGCGGGGACGCCGCGACCGCCGAGGCGCCCGCGCGCCAAGCGCGTCCACGCGGACCGTCCGCGACGCCGGGACACGTGGCGCCCGATGCGTAGCAGCCGTTCCGTGACGCCCGGCCGCCGGGCCGCCCGTCAGCCCAGCGCCGCGCCCGCCGCCCGCAGCGCGGCCAGCTGGTCGCGCGCGATCGCGCCGAAGTCCCGCGGGTCCGCCCAGGCGCCGTCCGTCGCGCCGTCCGCCGCATCCGTGGACTCCGCCGCCGAGGGCTCCTCCGTACCCGTCGACCCCGCCGCACCCGCCGGTGCTGCCTCCTCTGCCTCCGCCCCCACCTCCACCTCCACCCAGCGCGCGAGCGTCGTCCGCAGCGCGAGCGAGGCCACCTCCGCGGCCAGGCTCGCCGTCGGCTCCGCGACGCCGCGTCCGCGCAGCGCCTCCGCCATCGCCGCGGCCAGCCCCGCGCGCTTGAGCAGCTCGCGTTCGAGCAGGTTGCTGTTGGCGGCGACGGCCTGCTGCCGCTGCCGCACAAAAGCGCGTCGTTGCGGGCTGAACGCCGCCGCCGCGGACTGGAGCGCCGCCCCGACCGTCTCGATCGGCGACGCGCCGTCCGGCGCGCCCGCGATCCCGTCGAGGAGCAGCAGCTTCAGCTCGTCGCGCCCGAAGAGCACCTCCCGCTTGTCCGCGAAGTGCCGGAAGAACGTGCTCCGCACCAGCCCCGCGCGCTCGGCGATCTCCGCCACCGTCGTGCTCTCGTAGCCGCGCTGCAGGAACAGCTCCAGCGCGGCGCGTTCCAGTCGCTCCCGCGCATTGGGTTCCCACCTCGCCATGCCGGAAGTCTACGTGACAGGACTCTGTCGCATCAGATGTTACGGTGGTGACAAGACAGAGTCCTGTCACCGTTCCGGACGACCCGCCCGGAGCGCGGAAGGACGCCAGGAGGCTCCCCATGCACGTCTTCGTCACCGGAGCGACCGGCCACATCGGCTCGGCCCTCCTCCCCGACCTGCTCGCCGCCGGCCACGAGGTGACCGGCCTGACCCGGTCCGAGTCCGGCGCCGCCGCGCTCAAGGCGCTCGGCGCCCGGGTGCGGACCGGCGACCTGGACGATCTGGACGGCCTGCGCGAGGCCGCCGCCGAGGCCGACGGGGTGATCCACCTCGCCTTCAAGCACGAGGCCATGCGCTCGGGGAACTACCAGGGCGCGATCGCCGACGACCTGGCCGTGGTGCGCGCGCTCGGCGACGCGCTGGCCGGCAGCGGCAAGCCGCTGGTCGGCACCTCCGGCACCGGCGGCTCGGACGTCCCCGGCACGCCCAGCACGGAGGACCAGGTGCGCACGGCCGGCCCCCGCGTCGAGGCGGAGAACGAGGTCGTCGGGCTGTCCGCGCGCGGCGTCAGGTCCTCGGTGGTGCGGCTGCCCCCGGTCGTGCACAGCGACCTGGACCACCACGGCTTCGTGCCGACGCTGATCGCCGCCGCCCGCCGGGCCGGCGAGTCCGGCTACCTCGGCGACGGCGCCAACCGCTGGCCCGCCGTGCACACCCGGGACGCCGCCCGCGTCTACCGGCTGGCGCTGGAGAAGGCGCCCGGCGGCTCGCGGCTGCACGCGGTGGGCGACGACGGCGTGCCGCTGCGGGCGATCGCCGAGGAGATCGGCCGCCGGCTGGACGTGCCGGTCGCCGCGGTCGCGCCCGATCAGGCCGAGGCCCGCTTCGGCTTCCTCGCCGGCCTGGTCGGCCTGGACATCCCGGCCACCGCCGCCCGCACCCGCGAGCTGCTGGACTGGCGCCCGGAACACCCCGACCTGCTCGCGGACCTCGCCCTCGACCACTACTTCGCCGCGGGGACCGCGGGGAGTAGCGCCGGCGGAGGTCGCGGACCCTCTGCTTTACAACGTTATACGGGTCGGGCCTCCACCACGGTGACGCCCGGTGGTGGTGCGGCAGACCGGGCGAGGTGCCTCAATCGGGCCTCGTCCGGCTTCTGCTGACACACTGGCCACTTCGGCTTCCGCTATGGACATGACATCAAGGCCGTGCTGTCATGCCCTTGAAACCGCTCTCATTTACCACGTTGAAGAGCGGTGGACGAGGAAGGGGCCACCCGTGCGCAAGGCGTTCCCGCGGCCTGCTCTGCCGGCCGTGCTGCTGCTCCTCCTGGCGCTCGTCGCCGCGGGCTGGACGCCCGCCGCGGCATGGGGCGCAGAACCCGGCGGCCCGTCGGCCGCGGCATCCGCGTCGTCGGCGGCGTCAGCGTCGTCGGCGGCATCCGCGGCCTCGGCGTCCCCGGCGGCGACCGCGGGATCCGCGAGGTCCGCGACCTCCGCGTCCCCCGCGGCGAGCACCACCGTCTGCGCGCTGTACTGCGACACCCGCGATCCGTCGCAGGCCGCGCAGGAGACCTTCCCGGTGCCGAACGTCAACCTCAACGGCCGGCTGCTGGAACTCCACGTGGACGACGTCGACGGCATGGCGTGGGCCAGCATCGACAAGGGCGTGCTCAACGACTCGGTGTGGCTGGACCGTTCCTGGGACGGCGGCTCCACCTGGGACGGGCTGCTCGGCAAGGCGTGGATCCCCTCCTCGTGGACCGGTACCCGCACCCTGATGTACAACCTCTACGACCCCACGAACCACCGCCGCGCGGTGCTCCGCGCGTGCGGCGACGCCGGGGGAGTGACCTGCACCAACTGGGCGCACCTGTCGGTCTGCGCGACCGTGTGCGACGGCGCGGCTCCGGGCTCCGGCGACGTCCAGCCGGTCGCCCCGACCACGCTCAACGGCCGCACCATCGCCCTGCACACCGACTCCGGGGGCCTGGCCTGGGGCACCATCTCCGGCGGCAAGGCGGGCGACGAGATCTGGCTGGACCGCTCCTGGGACAGCGGCGCGAGCTGGCCCGACGGCTCCTCCAAGGGCCGCACCAGCGTGCCGTCCGGCGCCACCGGGACCCGTACCGCGGCCTTCAACACCAGTGACCCGCTGGGCCGGTTGTACGGCGGAGCGGTGCGTGCCTGCGGGCGCGCGGTCGAGGGCCAGAACGGCAGCTGCACCGCCTGGGCGCGGCCCGCGGTCACCCGCGACGCCGCGGCGGCCGACGCGCTGATGTACTCCTACGACCCCAACACCGCCTACTGGCCGTCGAGCTGGTGGAACAGCGCGGTGGCGCTCACCACCGTCATCGACTACATGCGGCAGACCGGCGACACCCGCTACCGCTGGGTCGTGGACCGTACCTACCAGATCGACAAGGCGTCCTTCCCGGCCGGCGCGCGCAGTTCCGACCCCATCGACGGCGACTTCATCAGCCGCGCCACCGACGACGCCGAGTGGTGGGCGCTGGCCTGGATCGACGCGTACGACCTGACCGGCAACACCGCGTACCTCAACGAGGCCGTCACGATCGCCAATTACGTCAACGGCCTGTGGGACACCAGCACCTGCGGCGGCGGCGTGTGGTGGGACCGCGAGCGCACGTACAAGAACGCGGTCACCAACGGGCTGTGGGTGACCATCACCGCCGAGCTGCACCAGCGGCTGTCCGGCGACTCGCTGTGGCTGGGCCGCGCCACCACCGCGTGGCACTGGTTCACCGCGAGCGGCCTGATTAACTCCTCCGGCCTGGTCAACGACGGACTCACCTCCTCCTGCGCCAACAACGGCCAGACGGTGTGGAGTTACAACCAGGGCCTGGCGATCGGCGCCGGCGTGGAGATCTGGAGGGCGACCGGCGACTCCTCGGCGCTGGCCACCGCGCGGCGGCTCGCGGACGCGGCGGTCTCCTCGCCCGCGCTCACCTCCGGCGGCATCCTCACCGAGTCCTGCGACACCGGCTCCAACTCCTGCGACGACAACGGCAAGCAGTTCAAGGGCGTGTTCATGCGCTACCTCCAGGACCTGAACGGCGCGACCGGCGGCGCGTACAACTCCTTCGCGCAGACCCAGGCCGCCAGCGTGTGGAACTCCGACCGGGACAGCCTCAACCGGCTCGGCGAGCGCTGGGCCGGCGGCGGCGTGGCGGACTGGCGCACCCAGGCGTCGGCGCTCAGCGCGCTGCTCGCGGCGGGCTGAACCGCAGGACGCGTGGCGCCGCTGGGCCGAACGTGTGATGTGTGCCGCGCCCGGGAAGAAACGGGCCGGTCCGCGGGCTTTCACTGCCCATGAAAGCGATCACGTACAGCACCAGCGGCAGCCACGACGTCCTCACGCTCACCGAACGGCCGGTGCCCGAGCCCGGCCCCGGCGAGGTGCGGGTCAAGGTCGCGGTCTCCGGCGTCAACCCCACGGACTGGAAGCGGCGTTCGACCACCGACCCGGACGGCGAGCAGGTCCCCAACCAGGACGGCGCCGGCACCGTCGACGCGGTCGGCGAGGGCGTGCCGGCCGAGCGCGTCGGGGAGCGGGTATGGCTGTGGGAGGCCGCGTGGCAGCGCGCCGACGGCACCGCGCAGGAGTATGTGACGCTGCCCTCCCGGCAGGCCGTCGCGCTCCCCGACCACGCCTCCTTCGACCTCGGCGCGAGCCTCGGCATCCCGGCGCTGACCGCGCACCGCGCGCTGACCGTCGCCGAGGACGGCCCGGAGCAGCTGGCCCCCGGCGCGCTGGACGGCCGCACCGTGCTGGTCGCCGGCGGCGCGGGCGCGGTGGGCAACGCGGCGGTGCAGCTGGCGCGCTGGGCGGGCGCCACGGTCATCGCGACCGTGAGCAGCCCCGAGAAGGCCGCGCTCGCCACCCGGGCCGGGGCGCACCACGTGGTGGACTACCGCGCGCAGGACGCCGCCGCGGAGATCCGCCGGCTGGCCCCCGAGGGCGTCCACCTGGTCGTCGAGGTCGCCCCCGCGGCCAACGCGCGGCTCGACACGGAGGTCGCCGCGCCCGGCGCGACCATCGCCTTCTACGCTGACGACGGCGGTGACGCCGCCATCCCCGTGCGGCCCTCGATGACCGCGAACCTGCGCTGGCAGGGCCTGCTCGTCTACACCATCACCCAGGCCGCCAAGGACCGCGCCGTCGCCGCGGTCTCGGCGGCCGTGGCCGCCCGCGCCCTGCGCACCGGCGAGTCCGCCGGCCTCCCCCTCCACCGCTTCCCCCTCGCCCGAACCGCCGACGCCCACAACGCGGTCCAGTCCGGAACGGTCGGCAAGGTCCTGATCGACGTCCCCGAGTGACCCGCCGAGCAACCCCGCCGGTGTCGCCCCGAGCAGCGCGGTGGGTCGGCCGTACGCCGTCGCTCCGCCTTATGCTGGCCGTGTACCGCCTGCTCGGGTGACGCCGCGGCTGTCGGGCGGACGAGGAGGTGAAAGGGAATGAGCGTTGCCATCGACCACACCGGGCCCTGGACCGTCGCCGACGTCCTCGCCCTGCCCGAGGACCGCAGCAACCGGTACGAACTGCTGGGGGAGTCCCTCGTGATGTCCCCCGCGCCCGGTGTCCGCCACCAGCGGGCCTCGTTCCGCCTCCACGTCGCCCTGGACGCGGCCGCTCGGGCCGTCGGCGCGCCGGTGGAGATCCTGGAAGGCGTCAACGTCGTCCTGCCGTCGGGACTTGTCGTACCCGACCTGGTCGTGGCCGATGCCGGAGCGACCGCCGCGGATCCCGTCACCGTCGACATCGAAGCGGTTCAGCTCGTCGTCGAACTGGTCTCCCCGGGCAACAGCACCATGGACCGCAAGGTCAAGCCCATGCTGTACGCGGAGGCCGCCATCCCGCACTTCTGGCGGCTCGAATTCGATCCCGCCCCGATGCTCGCGGTGTACGAGCTGAAGGACGGCCGCTATGTGGAGCGGACGACGGCGCTCTCCGGTGTGACCACGCGGTTGGACGATCCGTTCCCCCTCGCCATCGACCCCGCTGGGCTCACCCGCCAGTAGCCCGTCGGCTCGGGCGGTCCGGTGGTACGGCTGACGCTGACAGGTCGGGGAGGCCGTGGCGTGCCGCGGTGGTCAGGAAGCGGTGTACGCCTCGGCGGTGGCGCGGGCGGCGGATTCCGCGAGGGTGATGCCGGCTGACTCGGTGGGCTGGGCGGAGGACAGGACGGCGATCAGGAGGCGGTGGCCGCGGTAGGTGACCTCGCCGATGCTGTTGATGTCCCACAGGCCGGTCGCGGTGCGCTGCAGCCAGCCGTTCTTGAGGGCGAAGCCGGCGTCGTCGGAGTCCGCGGCGGAGACACCCCAGCGCTGGCCCGCGGTCACCGCGCCCATCAGGGACCGCACGTAGGCGCGGGACGCGGTGGACAGCGGAGAGGCGTCGCCGTCGCCGAACACGGCACGCAGCAAGGTGAGTTGGTCGCCGGGTGTGGTCTGGGTGAGACCCCACAACTCGCCGGCGCCGCCGTCGGTCGCGGTCAGGCCGAGCGTACGGTTCGCCGCTGCCAGTCCGGCGGCGCCGCCGACGGTGTCCCACAGCGCGGTCGCCGCGTCGTTGTCGCTGCGCTCGATCATCGCGGTGGCCAGGCCGCGTTCGGCGTCGGTCAGGTGGGTGCCGGCGTCCTGGTGCCGCAGCAGCAGCGCCGCCAGGATGTCGACCTTGACGATGCTCGCGGTGTCGTACGTGTTGCCGGCCTCGTCGCTGGTGTCGTACGCGGTGCCGGCGTCCGCGCCGTCGCCGTCCAGGTCGGTGACCGCGACCGCCAGGTCCCCGGTCCCGGGCAGCGCGTCGATCGCGGCCCGCACCCGGGCTGCGGCGGTCGCGGCGGCGTCGGACGCCGCGGCGGGGGAGGCGGAGGCCCGGGCCGAGGCAGCGGCCGAGGTCGGGGCGCCGGTCGGGTCGGACGACGCGGTGGGCGTGGTCGCCGAGGTGCTGGGCGTCGCCGTCGCGTCGGTGGCCGAGTCAGTCGCCGCCGGAGCGCTGGTCGGCGACGCCGTGCCCGCGGCCGGGCGCGCGTCGGAGCCGGCCGCGTTGTCCGGCGACTGGGCGATCGTGGCCACCGTCAGGACCGCCATCGCGGCCAGCGCCGTCACCGAGACGGCCAGCGGCCGGCCCCGCAGCCGCCCCAGCAGCGCGGCGACGCTCCCGAACACGCTGCCCGCGACCCGCGGCGCCGTGTCCCCGACTCCAGCGGACTGCGCGACCCCCGGCGCCGTCCCGGCAACGTCCGCCGGCGCTGCGTCTCCTGGCGCTGCGGCGACCTCCGGGGAGATGCCGGCGACCCCTGCCGTCTGCGCGACCCCCGGCGCCGTCGCGGCAACGTCCGCCGGCGCTGCGACCTCCCGGGCCGCCCCCGCGTCCTCGCGTATCGCGTCCTCGCCGTCCCCCTGCGGCGCCTGCTCCCGTTCCATGGCCGCGACGCTAGGCACGCATTCTGGGGTTCCCCTGAGAGCCGGCCGCCGGTCGTCTGAGATCCGCATGAAAGTACGCCCGACCTCGGCGGACCCGCGCGCCGCGAACCCCGCGAGGCGCTCCCGAGCCGCGCCCGCCCGGCCCCACACCGACCCCCAGGACCCATTCTGGGGGTTTCTTGCGGTACGCCCGTACATTATTTCACTCTGTGCGCGCACTATTGCGTCCGCGTATCCGTGTGATTACGATCCACCGGCACCCCCACCCGTGGACTCGCACCCGTGAAACCCCGCCCCTGAACCCCCGCCTCGCGCCCCCAGCCCCGCGCACCGCCCACTCCGTGCGCCCCGCCCCGCCAGCCCCACGCACCTCCCGCCCCCACACCACCGGAGGAGACCCATGGGCGTCACACGCCGGACCTTCCTGCAGGCCGCCGTCGCGGCCACCGCGGCCGGCCCCTCACCGCGGCGGCCGCGACCGCCGCCCCGTCCGCGACCGCGTCCCCCGCCGCGTCCGCCGTCCCCGCCGCCAGCCCGCCCGGCGACGTCGTCGGCAAGATCACCGTCGGCTACCAGGGCTGGTTCGCCTGCGCCGGCGACGGCGCCCCCATCGCCGGCTGGTGGCACTGGACGCAGGACTGGGCCGGCCGCCGTCCCCGTCGAACACCGGCATCAAGTGCTGGCCCGACATGCGCGACTACACGCACGGCTACCAGACCGGGTACGGCAACCTCGGCAACGGCCAGCCCGCCACCCTCTTCTCCTCCTACGACCAGCAGACCGTCGACACCCACTTCCAGTGGATGAAGACCTACGGCATCGACACCGCCGCGCTCCAGCGCTTCAACCCCACCGGCGGCGAGGGCCCGACCCGCGACGCCATGGCGCAGAAGGTGCGCAGCGCCGCGGAGTCGAAGGGCGTGAAGTTCTACCTCATGTACGACGTCACCGGCTGGACCGGCATGCAGTCGGAGATCAAGACCGACTGGACGCAGAAGATGAAGGCGCACACCGCCTCGCCGCAGTACGCGACGCAGAACGGCAAGCCGGTCGTGTGCGTCTGGGGCTTCGGCTTCAACGACGCCAACCACCCGTTCACCGCCGACGCCTGCCTCGACGTGATCAACTGGTTCAAGGCCCAGGGCTGTTACGTCATCGGCGGAGTGCCGCGCGAGTGGCGTACCGGCGGCGCGGGCACCCGTACCGGATACACCGACGTCTACCACGCGTTCGACATGCTCTCGCCGTGGATGGTCGGCGCGATCGGCACCGCGGCGGACTCCGACAACGCCTACACCACGTACACCGTCGGCGACGAGGCGGACTGCGCGGCGCACGGCATCGACTACCAGCCCTGCGTGCTGCCCGGCGACGTCTCCGCACGCCAGCGCGCGCACGGCGACTTCATGTGGCGGCAGTTCTACAACATGTGCCGGGCCGGCGTGCAGGGCATCTACATCTCGATGTTCGACGAGTACAACGAGGGCAACCAGATCGCCAAGACCGCCGAGTCGCAGGCCTGGACGCCGGTCGACTCCGGTTTCCTCGCGCTGGACGAGGACGGCACGGCCTGCTCCTCGGACTACTATCTGCGGCTGACCGGCGACGGCGGCCGGATGCTCAAGGGACAGATCGCGCTCACCGCGGTCCGCCCGACCCAGCCCATGACCGGCGACGGGGGCGGCGGCACCCCGCCCGCCACCGACCTCGCCCTGCGCCGCCCGACCTCGGAGAGCAGCCACACCCAGGTCTACGGGTCGGGCAACGCGGTGGACGGCGACCCGAACACGTACTGGGAGTCGGCCAACAACGCCTTCCCGCAGTGGATCCAGGTCGATCTGGGCTCGGCCGCGACGGTCCGGCGGCTCGTGCTGACGCTGCCGCCGTCCGCCGCGTGGGGCGCGCGCACGCAGACCCTGTCGGTCCAAGGCAGCGTGGACGGCGGGACGTTCAGCCAGCTCGCCGCCCCGGCGGGCCGCCTGTTCGACCCGGCCACCGGCAACACCGCCACGGTCACCCTGTCCTCGGCCGCGACCGCGCGCTACGTCCGGCTCACCTTCACCGCCAACACCGGCTGGCCTGGCCAGCTCTCCGGCCTCCAGGTCTACGGGTCCTGAGCGTCGCGCCCTGCGTGCCGGTCGTCCAACTTGCCTACGCACAGGGGCGGTTCGCGACCCGCGCGAACCGCCCCCGCGGCAGCCGTCGCGCCGACGCGCGCGTCCCTTCAGTCGCCGATGCTCACGTACGTGACCGGCACGGTCGTGGACCGCGCCGTGGAACTCGTCGGCGCCGGCACGAAGTTCACCTTCCCCGGTCCGTAGCACGGCAGTTGGAGGTCGGTGGGGATGGCCACCGCCGTGTCGTAGGCGCCGATCGACACGGGCAGCCCGACGACCGGGCCCGCGTCCTCGAAGCCGACGACGACGCGGTCGGCCGAATCCCCGGTGTATCCGGCCGACGTGGCGGTCGACGCCGCGACGTGGTGCACGGCCACGGTCTGGCCGGCCAGCGGATGGCCGGTGGACGCCGGCGTGACCGGCCCGAAGCAGCCGACCTTGATGACGGCGCCGGCGGCCGTCCCGTTCACGTCCCCGGTGAACCACTGCTGCGGGCCGATCGCCTCGATCGCATCCGCCGAGGCCGCGGGGGCGGCGGTCGCCGAGGCCGTCGGCGCCACGGCCATGCCCAGGGCAGCGGCGGCGGCCAGCCCGGCCGCAGCGAGCAGGGCGCGGCCGGTCGGCGGGCGCAACCGGGTGCGCCGCCGGGCGGCGTCGTGCATACGGTGCGGGATGTGCCTGCGGTGCGGGATGTGCCTGCGGCGCGCCGGATCGCGGTGCCTGGTGCGCATGCCTACCTCCGAGACGACGTCCGGGGCCGTCGGCGACCCCGGGATGCGAGGTGCGAACCGTGCAGGAGCACCGGCATCGTAGCGGCGGCGCACCGCGAGCGACCCCGTGCGTACGGGGCCGGACCGTATGCACGGGGCCGCGACCCAGCCCGGGCCAGCCCAGCCCGGGCCGGGCCCTCACTTCAGCAGGCGCGACATCCTGCGGTCGGCCAGCGGCTTGCCGCCGGTCTGGCAGGTGGGGCAGTACTGCAGCGCCGAGTCGCTGAAGGACACCTCGCGGATGGTGTCGCCGCACACCGGGCACGGCTCGCCCTTGCGGCCGTGCACCCGTAGGCCGGACTTCTTCTCGGCCTTCAGCTCGCGCATCGGCAGCCCGCGGGAGCGCTCGATCGCGTCGGTCAGCGTCGTGCCCATCGCCGCGTACAGCCGGGCGGTCTCCTCCGGCGTGAGCTTGGCGGCGAGCTTGAACGGCGACATCTTCGCCGCGTGCAGGATCTCGTCGGAGTACGCGTTGCCGATGCCGGCGATCACGCCCTGGTCGCGCAGCACGCCCTTGATCTGGCGGCGCTCGCCGCCGAGCAGTGCGGCGAAGGCGTCGAGGGTGAAGTCCGGGTCCAGCGGGTCGGGGCCGAGCCGCGCGATGCCGGGCACCTGCGCGGGGTCGCGCACCACGTAGACGGCCAGGCGCTTCTGCGTGCCCGCCTCGGTGACGTCCAGGCCGGCGCCGTCGTCCGGCTCGCCGAGCCTGATCCGCAGCGCGAGCGGCCCGCGGCCGGGCTTGGGCGGCGCGGCGGGCAGCTTGTCGCTCCACCGCACCCACCCGCCGCGCGCGAGGTGCAGCACCAGGTGAGCGTCCCCGACCCCGACGTCGAGGAACTTCCCGTGCCGCGCGACCTCCCCGAACGGCTCCCCGACCAGCGCGGTGACCGGCGGGTCGTACGTCTTGAGCGCATGCACGGCCACAGGGAACACCGCCCCGGCGGTGCGCCCGGCCAGGTGCTCCCCGAGGAACTGCCGCAGGGCCTCGACTTCCGGCATTTCAGGCATGCCCCCAGTCTGACCCACCCCCCGCCGATCCGCCGCGCGCCCCGCCCCCGGCCGTCCACCGGACGGAAACGAAGAGAGGCGCTGTCAAACGAGCGCGTACTTGCGCGAACGGCATGACCTGCCCGGGGATGCGTCAAGGCGGGGCAGGTGTTTATGCGTTTTCTGCCTGCTCCAGCGCGGCCCGTGCTTCACGAGTCCACAGGGCCTGCCTGTGTTCCGGGGGTAGGCTGTCCAGCCCATGGCTGATGTATGCGGCTGCCTGTTGTGGCCTGCCAAGGTGGAAATGCACGTGTCCGATAGGGATGGACAGCCACTCTGGGGTGAGCCAGTATGCCGTACCCGGTGGATTCTCGTCAGCCGCTTTGTCTCGCAGCATTTCGATCTCGTTGAGCATTCGTTCAGCTTCGCTGCGCCTGCCGAGAAGAGCCAGAGCCGAAGCGGCTTGCGCACCATTCACCACGCGCTGCCTTTTTGTCGATTCGCTGACGTAGGCGGCCACAAAGTTTCGGTGTACCGCCTGGAATTGCCCGCGCTGCCGCGCAATGTTGCCCTTGAGGTTGTACGCCTGGGCGATAAGAGATCCGTCGCCGATGTCATCTGCCAGCGCGATTGCTTCATTGAGAAAATTGTCGGCGCGCGCGTACCGGCCGAGCTCGATGTTCAGCCATCCCACGAATTGCACGGATTCCGAAACGACAGCGCCCAGTGCATCCCGATGACTACCGCGCGCCTCCCGCAGCATGGCCAGAAGGGCTTCCCTCTGGGCTTCCGCCGCCCCGATGAGCGGTTCCGGTCCAACTACATCATCCGCGTGGCGCTGGGCGGCCAGAGCCCCCGCCAGAGCGCTTACAGCCGCACCGTCGAGGCGGAACGGATGTGCGGCGGCGTGTGACACGCGTTCGCCGTCGATGGTGCGTGGCTCCAGACTCTCAACAAGTGTGCTCTGCATACCCGTTAATTCATCCAGGGCGCGGGCGAGAGCGCGCGAGGGCGCCTGCTTCCGGTTGAGAACCCTGCTCAAATACGCAAGGTCGTAGTTCAGTGCACGGGCCGCGGCGCTCATGGAGTAGCCGCTATCCCGCAGTGCCTTGCGGGCAAGATCAGCAAAGTCACTCATCGTGAACCTCTAGGGGTTGACTGAAGCTACTTCCAGCATAGTCAAGGCTCGTCAACTCCCCTGTAGGCGCTGCCTTCTGAACGATGGGCTCATGCAAGGCGTCGTGCTAGCGGCGCATAGACGGCCGTACCCCGCGCAGCCCCGCTGAACACATCGCCGCAGGTAAGACCCCGGCGACCGTGCTAGCGGCCCCGGGGCGTGGCCAACGCTTCAGAGGAGCGTCGACGTGAGCAAGCCTATCGTCCAACTGTTCTGCCTACTGGTCGTGTTATTCGGCCGGCGGTCCGAGCGAGCCGTGCAGGCGGTTCGCCGCGGGGGTGCCCCGGCGCCGTCTGACGCTCGTTCCGGCGAACCGATTCACGACGGGCCGCAACCGTGGAGCAGGGCGCGTACATCCTGCCGCAGCCCTGGGAAGTGTCCGGAACGATCGTTCATCCACGCGTGGCCGCGGCACTTCCGGAACTGCGGGGAGGTCTCCGGTGATCGGCGCTCTGTCCCCGGCCGGGTCGGCGGGGTCGGCGGGGGACGTCATGAGGACGTGGCCGCCTGCGCCCCGCTCGGTGGCCAAGGCGCGGCGGCTGCTGCTGTTGCGCCTCGACCTGTGGGGCCTGTCCGCTCTTGCGGACGATGCCGGGTTGGTGGTCTCGGAGTTGGTGACCAATGCGATCACGCACGCGCATCCGCCGTACGGGCACGTGATCGGGACGCGGTTCGAGCGGTTGGAGCGCGGCGTGCGCATCGAGGTGCACGACATCACTGAGCGCAGCCCGGAGTTCCGAGCTGTTGCGCCGGACGACGCCGAATCAGGCCGCGGTCTCCTCTTGGTCGACGCCCTGACCGATGGGCAGTGGGGCGTGAAGGACCGGGAGGGTCCGGGAAAGATCGTCTGGGCCGTCGTTTCCCGCGCTGCGCCGCTGTGAGCGCAGGCCCGTCGCAAACGCTTCACCGCTCCCCGATGGCCGCCGCATCCGGGTAAGGGCGGCATTCAATCCCCGCGCCGTGAGTGGCGTGGGTCGGTGTCCCAGCGTTCTCCCCCGTCGCGGGGCACCGGGGCCCTCAGCGGGCAGGGTGGCTGACCATCCGCTGAGGGCCTTCCCTGTTTTTTCACGAGGAAGAGGAACCGTGCCGCTTTGCGATGTCCGAGTGGAAGCACCCCGCAGAATCTCGTTGGGCGGGGTGGTGAGTGAACTCGCCGATGCGGTGCTGCCGGTCGTGGAAGAGGTCACGCACCTGCCGGTGGGCGAATCTCCCGTCATCCGCCTGGTGACGCCGGAGTCCTGGCACGAGGCCCGCGCCGCGTACACCGAACGCGTCATCACGCGCGACGTACGGGACTTCGGGCTGCCGGAATCCGCGGTCGACGTGATCCGAAGGTCCCCTCTGGCAGGGCCGAGCCAGCACGACCTCCTGTGGCAGCTCATCGAGGGAACGGTGATCGAGACGGAGGAGTGGGAGCCGGAGATTCTTCTGGTACCGGACGCACTGTCGGCATGGGGTGTGGAGGACGACGGGCTGACGAAGGTCCTCGCTCACCATCTGGCCCGTGTGGCACAGCACCGGGCAAGCGACGGGCGGGCGTTCCTGGCGCACACGACGCTTCTCCGGGAGGTCCGGGGATGGCCTGACATCGCGCCGGCCCACGCTCTCCACGGGCATGCGCGGTGGGCGGACGGCGAGGTCACCACGCGGCTGATCGGGCGGAAGATCGGTGCGCGGACCGGCCGGGAGTCGGTGGACATGAAGACGCTCATGGCGGTTGTGGACAAGGGCACGGACACCGAGACGCGCCAGGCCATCCAGGACGCGGGCGCGGTGTGGGCCGTCGACGTCGTCACCTTGGCCGGAGTCGACACGCTCAACCTGGCGTGGGCGGACCCCTCGCTGATGCCGACCCGGGACGAGATCGCCGACCCCGAGAGGTGGGTCGCCCGCGTGAAGCCGCTCGCGTGAAGCTGCAGACCACGAAGACGGCGTGCCGCCAAGGCACGAAAGCACCGGCTCGTTCGCCACCTCGTCCGCGAACACCGACGAGCGCCGCCGCCCCCAGGGGCGGCGGCGCTCGTCAGAGGCGAGCCGGCGGCTTAGATGTCGAAGTACAGCTCGAACTCGTGCGGGTGCGGGCGGAGCTGGATCGGGGCGATCTCGTTGGTGCGCTTGTAGTCGATCCACGTCTCGATCAGGTCCGCGGTGAAGACGCCGCCGGCCTGGAGGTAGTCGTTGTCGGACTCCAGCGCGTCCAGGACCGCGGGGAGGGAGGTCGGGACCTGGGGGACGCCCGCGTGCTCCTCGGGGGCCAGCTCGTAGAGGTCCTTGTCGATCGGCTCGGCCGGCTCGATCTTGTTCTTCACGCCGTCCAGGCCCGCCAGCAGCAGCGCGGAGAAGGCCAGGTACGGGTTGGAGGACGGGTCGGGCGCGCGGAACTCGACGCGCTTGGCCTTCGGGTTCGAGCCGGTGATCGGGATGCGCATCGCCGCGGACCGGTTGCGCTGCGAGTACACCAGGTTCACCGGCGCCTCGAAGCCCGGCACCAGACGGTGGTAGGAGTTCACCGTCGGGTTGGTGAAGGCCAGCAGCGACGGCGCGTGCCGCAGGATGCCGCCGATGTAGTAGCGGGCGGTGTCGGACAGGCCCGCGTAGCCCTGCTCGTCGTAGAACAGCGGCGAGCCGCTCTGCCACAGCGACTGGTGGACGTGCATGCCGGAGCCGTTGTCACCGAAGATCGGCTTGGGCATGAAGGTCGCGGTCTTGTTGTTGCGCCACGCGACGTTCTTCACGATGTACTTGAAGAGCATCAGGTCGTCGGCCGCGGCCAGCAGCGTGTTGAACTTGTAGTTGATCTCCGCCTGGCCCGCGGTGCCGACCTCGTGGTGCTGGCGCTCGACCTGCAGCCCGGCCGCCTCCAGCTCCAGGGTGATCTCGGCGCGCAGGTCGGCGAAGTGGTCGACCGGCGGGGCCGGGAAGTAACCGCCCTTGTAGCGGACCTTGTAGCCGCGGTTGTCCTCCAGCGCACCGGTGTTCCAGGCGCCCGCCTCGGAGTCGATGTGGTAGAAGGACTCGTTCGACCGGGTGGCGAAGCGCGCGCTGTCGAAGACGTAGAACTCGGCCTCGGGGCCGAAGTACGCGGTGTCGGCGATGCCCGTGGAGGCCAGGTACGCCTCGGCCTTCTTCGCCACGTTCCGCGGGTCGCGGCTGTACGCCTCGCCGGTGATCGGGTCGTGGATGAAGAAGTTGATGTTGAGCGTCTTGTCCTTGCGGAACGGGTCCACCCGCGCGGTCGTCAGGTCCGCGCGCAGCGCCATGTCCGACTCGTGGATGGCCTGGAAGCCGCGGATGGACGAGCCGTCGAAGGCCAGTTCCTCGGTCGGGTCGAACGTCGAGACCGGGACCGTGAAGTGCTGCATGACGCCGGGCAGGTCACAGAACCGGACGTCGACGAACTTGACGCCCTCGTCCGCGATGAACTTCTTGACGTCGTCGGCGTTCTGGAACATCCAACTCCTCCTAGGCCCGGCCGGAGCGCGGTCGGGTGGGCGATCGAGACGCGGCCAGTGCGGTGGCGCACGCTGACCCCGACAGTAGGGATCAGGGATTTCTCCAGCATGACCCATTTGTTTCGTGGACGTTAACCGCCACGTCGGGGAGGGCGGTGCGCGGCCGGGGCGCACCCGTGGGACCAGTGGGGAAGCAGTGGGGGAGCGAGGGGGCGGGCGGGCCGGCGGGGAGCCCGGTTCGGGCGGGATCCGCGGGGGGTTACCGTGGACGGGTGGACAACAGGGATGTCATCGGTTCGTGGCTCTCGGGGCCCCGGGCCGCCGCCGAGCAGATGGGCGTGGAGTTCGGTTACCGTGGCGAGCGCCTCGGGCTCCCCGAGTCGGGGCCGGGGTCCATCGCGTCGATCGGCCGCCGCGTCGCGGCCGTCTTCATCGACTGGATCCTCTGCGTGGTGATCGCATACGGCTTGATCGCGGGCCGTGACGTCCACCTCGCCAACAACTGGGCGCTCGCGGTGTTCGGCGCGGTCAGCCTGATCGGCCTCGCGCTGGTCGGCGCCACGCCCGGCAAGCTGATCATGCGACTGCGCGTGGTCGGCGTCGACGGCAGCCGGCTCAGCCCGCTGGCCGCGCTGGTGCGCACGGTCCTGCTGCTGATCGTCATCCCGGCCGTCGTCTGGGACCGCGACACCCGGGGCCTGCACGACAAGGCGGCCAAGTCGGTCGAGGTCCGCATCTGACCCGCGCGGTGCGCGAGCGGGGCGCCGTACGTGGACGCGGTCCCGTGCGGGAGCCCGCCGGCGCGCGATCCGGGGGCGGTACGCGATCCGGACGCGGTACGCGAACGGGGGCGCGGTCGTCCGCGCCCCCGTGAGTCGTCCCGCCCGCCGTCCCCGTCACCCGGAACCGGGTCGCCCCCGGAACTAGCGGCTAGCGGCCCTTCGGCATCCGCATGCCCCTCGGCATCGGACCCTTGGGAATCGGCATGTTCGACATCAGATCGCCGAGCGCCCGCAGCCGGTCGTTGACCTCGGTGGTCTTCGGGCCGCTCAGCGCCCGCGGCAGCCGCAGCAGCGTGGACCTGATCTTCTTCAGCGGCAGCTCGCCCTCGCCGTCGCCGACGATGTAGTCGTGCACCGGCACGTCGAAGACGACCCGGCCGACCTTGCGCTTCTCCGCCGCCAGCAGGCCCTTGACCCGGTTGGGGTTGCCCTCGCCGATGAGCACGACGCCCGCGCGGCCCACCGCGCGGTGCACCACGTCCTGGCTCTTGTTCATCGCGACCGCGGGGGTGACGGTCCAGCCGCGCCCCACGTTCTGGAGCACCGCGGCGGCCGCGCCGGGCTTGCCCTCCAGCTGGCCGAAGGCCGCCCGCTCCGCGCGCCGGCCGAAGACGACCGCCGTCGCGAGCAGGGCGAGCAGCAGACCCAGGATGCCCGCGTAGATGGGGTGACCGATCAAGAAGCCGAGGGCGAGGATGACACCGAAGGTGACGATTCCCACAGCCGCAAGGACAAGACCGATCGTGGAGTCGGCCTGCCGGGTCATCTTGTAGGTCTGGGCGATCTGTGCCAGCCGCCCAGCGTTCTCGGATGTTTCCTTCCTCGCCATGCCGCAAAGGATACGTGGCCTGGCGGGACACCGTCACCGCGACCGGGTCATCGCGGCGGCGTCGGCGCGGCGGCCCCGGCGGCCCGCGTCACCGCGGCAGGGAGGGGGCCTGCGGACCGGTCAGGCCCGCCATCGCCCGCTCGGCTTCCCGGCGGTCCCTGGCCCGCTGCCGGTCGGCCACCACGGCCGCCCAGGCGTTCCGGCGGGCGGTCTGCTGGCCCCCGCTGAGCAGGAACGTTTCGACGACCCGCAGCGCGCCGGCCACCGGCGCGTACGGGCGCGGACGGGGGTGCGCCTGCTGGGGCTGGGACGGCATCGCGTGCTCCTGGGCTCGTCAGCGCGGAAGGTACGGGGCGGGTACGGCTGCGGTGCGTGAGCGGCCGGCCGGGACACGGCCGCGGCACGGCCCGCGCGGCGCGGCGGTGCGCCGCCCGGTGCGGACGCGGCACGGGATGCCGGGCCCTGCCCGAACCAGCCTGGCCACTCCGTGTTACCAGGCAGTGACCACTCGGTCAATCGCGGATGAAAGCCGCCGCGCCCGCGCCGGGAGGGGCCGGATACGGGTGGCCGGCGGCCGCGCGCCACCCGGGTGCAGCCGATCGCAACCGCGGCGCCGAGGTCAGCGGGCCGCGGCGGCCTGGAGCTGCTCCCGGCGCTCGACGGCCTGCTGGAACAGCCGACCCGCGCGGTAGGACGACCGCACCAGCGGCCCGGACATCACGCCGGCGAAGCCGATCTCCTCGGCCTCCTCCTTCAGCTCCACGAACTCCGCGGGCTTCACCCAGCGCTCCACCGGGTGGTGGCGGACCGAGGGCCGCAGGTACTGGGTGATGGTGATCAGCTCGCAGCCCGCGTCGTGCAGGTCGTGCAGCGCCTGGCTGATCTCCTCGCGCTCCTCGCCCATGCCGAGGATCAGGTTGGACTTGGTGACCAGGCCCGCCTCGCGCGCGCGGGTGATGACGTCGAGGGAGCGCTCGTAGCGGAAGGCCGGGCGGATCCGCTTGAAGATCCGCGGCACCGTCTCCACGTTGTGCGCGAGCACCTCGGGGCGGGCGCCGAAGACCTCGGCGAGCTGGGCCGGCTCGGCGTTGAAGTCGGGGATGAGCAGCTCGACCTTCGTACGGCCGGCCGGGCGGTCCGCGGTCATCGCGTGGATCTGGCGGACCGTCTCGGCGTACAGCCACGCGCCGCCGTCGGGCAGGTCGTCGCGGGCGACGCCGGTGATGGTGGCGTAGTTCAGGTCCATGGTGAGCACCGACTCGCCGACGCGGCGCGGCTCGTCGCGGTCCAGCGGCTGCGGCCGGCCGGTGTCGATCTGGCAGAAGTCGCAGCGCCGGGTGCACTGGTCGCCGCCGATGAGGAAGGTGGCCTCGCGGTCCTCCCAGCACTCGTAGATATTGGGGCAGCCGGCCTCCTGGCACACGGTGTGCAGGCCCTCGCTCTTCACGAGTTTCTGCATCTGGGTGTATTCGGGGCCCATTTTCGCCCGGGTCTTGATCCACTCGGGCTTGCGCTCGATGGGGGTCTGGCTGTTGCGGACCTCCAGGCGCAGCATCTTGCGTCCGTCGGGTGAGACTGCGGACACGGCCGGCTCCCTAAGCTGAGATTCTGCCTACGGCTTCAATTCTTCGGTGAACGCCAGGGTACGCCCTCGCATTCCTGGGCGGCGGCGGATGCCTGGCAGGTCACACCGGCACCGCGGCCCGCTACACCGCCCGCGGCAGCGGCACCGCGGTCGTCAGCACCGCGGTCAGGTGCTTCTCCACCACCGGCAGCACCTCGGCGACGGTGACCTCGCGGCCCAGCTCCGCGGAGAGCGAGGTGACGCCCGCGTCCCTGATCCCGCACGGCACGATCCGGTCGAACCAGGTGTTGTCCGGGTTGCAGTTGAGGGCGAAGCCGTGCATCGTCACGCCCTTGGCGACCCGGATGCCGATCGCGGCGAGCTTGCGGTCCTCGCGGCGCTGGCCGGCGTTGGACGGCGCGTACTCCGGGCCGTTGAGCCGCGGGTCGAACTCCTCTCCCTCCTTGCCCGCCTTCGGCCAGGAGGGGCCCACCAGGCGGGGGTCGAAGTCCAGCGTCAGGCCCCTGGCGGCGCGCTCCTCGACCGGGTCGCCGAGCACCCACACCCCGCTGCGGCCCTCCACCCGGGTGGTCTCCAGCCCGAAGTCCGCGGCGGTACGGATCAGCGCCTCCTCCAGGCGCCGCACGTGGGCGACCACGTCGACCGGCCGGGGCAGCTTCAGGATCGGGTAGCCGACCAGCTGGCCGGGGCCGTGCCAGGTGATCTTGCCGCCGCGGTCCACGTCGACCACGGGGGTGCCGTCCAGCGGGCGTTCGTCGTCGGCGGTGCGGCGGCCCGCGGTGTAGACCGGCGGGTGCTCCAGCAGCAGGCAGGTGTCCTCGATCTCGTCGGCGAAGCGCGCGCCGTGCACGCGGCGCTGTTCCTGCCATGCCTCGGTGTACTCCACCGCGTCGGCCCCGAACCCCAGGTGCACGAAGTGCAGCTCGCTCACGACGACTCCTTCTGCTGTGGCTCTGCTCGTGGTCGCAATGCCCCTCTCACTGTACGGCGGTCGATGCGGGCGGCGGCGGGCGCGTCGGCCGGGGCCGGCCGAAGGCTCGGCGAGGGGCTCCGCGGACGCCCGGTGAAAGGCTCCGCGGGGCTCCCACGGGTCCCGGAGGGCGTAGCAGCGAGCACCGGAGCGCGCCGGTCGGTTTACCCGGAAATGGGCCGGGTGGTCATTCGTTCGGGGGAATATGAGGTTCTTCCGGTGAGCTCCTCGGCACCGACCGTTACATTCACGCCGACTCCAAGACCCGCCCAGCGGAAGTGGACCGCCCTGCCGATGACGGACCGTGCCCCCCAGTCAGAGCCCGACCGCCCGCCGGCGCTCGCCGCGCCGCCCGTCCGGGAGGCCCCGGCGGCCCCCGAGGCAGCCGGGGCCGGGAGCCCGGCTGCCTCGGGGGAGCCCTCCGAGGGCCGCGCGACCCGCCCCAACAGCAGGCTCGCCGAGCTGATCGCGGAGGCCGGCTTCTCCAACGCGGGGCTGGCCCGCAGGGTCGACCAGCTCGGCACCGAGCACGGCCTGGACCTGCGGTACGACAAGACGTCCGTCACCCGCTGGCTGCGCGGCCAGCAGCCGCGCGGCGCGACGCCCGCGCTGATCGCCGAGGTCTTCACCCAGCGGCTGGGCCGCAGGCTTTCCGCGCAGGACCTGGGCATGGACGCGGCGGCGCCGGTCTACGCGGGCCTTGAGTACGCCTCGACGCCCGGCGAGGCGGTGGACATCGTCAGCGGGCTGTGGCGCAAGGACACCGGGAACCAGCCCGAGGTGCGGAAGATCGCGTTCACGCCGGCGGGGCTGGTGGTGCCCAGCCGGGACTGGCTGATCGGGCGGGCCGACGAGTCGGTGGCGTCCGTGCCGCGGCCGGTCGCGCCCGGGGCCGTGGGCGCGGGGCCCGGTTCCCTGGGCGCGGGGCCCGGGTCCGTGGGCGCGGGGCCCGGGTCCGTGGCGGTGGGCGCGGCGTTCGCTGCCGCCGCCGCGGGGGCGGCCGAGGCGGCGGGCGGGCGGGCGGCCGGTACCGCGGGGCCGCGGGTGCCGGCCCAGAGCCGGGGGAGCGTGCCGTGGCCCGTCCCCGCCGAGCCCGGCACGGTCGGCCCCGGCGACATCAGCGCGGTACGGGCCGTCGCGGACCTCTTCCGCACCCTCGACCACGCGTACGGCGGCGGCCACGCGCGCCAGGCGCTGGTCCGCTACCTGGAGCACGAGGCCGAGCCGATGCTGCGCGGCAGCTACGGCGAGACGCTCGGCCGCAAGCTGTTCGGCGCGGTCGCGGACCTGACCAGGCTGGCGGGCTGGACGTCGTACGACATCGGCGCGCACGGGCTCGCGCAGCGCTACTTCGTGCAGGCGCTGCGGCTGGCGCAGGCCGCGGGGGACCGGGTGTTCGGCGGCTACGTCCTGGTGACGATGAGCCGGCAGGCCGTGTACCTCGGGCACGGGCGCGAGGCGGTGCAGCTCGCGCGGGTCGCTCAGCAGGGCGTCGGCACGGCGGCGCCGCACGCGGTGCAGGCGCTGCTGCACGCGGCGGAGGCCCGCGGGCACGGGCTGCTCGGTGAGGCGCGGGCGTGCGCGGCGGCGCTGGCGCGGGCCGAGCGGTCGCTGGGCGCCGCGCGCGGCGGCGACGAGGTGCCCGGGTGGGCGCGGTTCTTCGACGAGGCGCAGCTCGCGGACGAGTTCGGGCACTGCCACCGGGACCTGCGGCAGTGGCGGGCCGCGGCGCAGCACGCCGAGCGGTCCCTCGCGCTGCGCGCGCCGGCGTACGCGCGCAGCCGGCTCTTCTGCCGTACGGTCCTGGCGTGCGCGAGGCTGGGGCTCGGGGAGGTCGACGCGGCGTGCGCGCTGGGGTTCGACGTGGTCCGCGCGGCGGCCGACATGCGGTCCGCCCGTGCGGCGGAGTACGTCCGGGACTTCGCCCGGCGGCTCGATCCCTACCGCGACGCCGCGCCCGCTCGGGCTTTCCGCGATCGCCTCGCCGCGCTTCCCCCACGCTGAGCGTGGCGCCCACTTCCGGCCCCCGGCGGTGGCGGCCAGCGTGGCGCTGGGCGTCGAGCACCTGGAGGGGGAGCGGGGAACTGCTCCCCCCAGACTCCGTCCGGGAGGTACCCCCGTCAGCTGTCGTGGCGTGGATGGTCGTCACCGGCCCGAGGGGGCTGTTGCTGTCGTGCCCGGACCACCGGTCCGGTGGGTGGTTGCTCGCGCCGTTCCCCGCGCCCCTGGGGGGTGACGTCGGGCGTTGCGCGGGCGTGGCTTGTCGGGGGAGCGGGGAACTGTTCCCCCCAGACTCCGTCCGGGAGGTACCCCCGTCAGCTGTCGTGGCGTGGATGGTCGTCACCGGCCCGAGGGGGCTGTTGCTGTCGTGCCCGGACCGCCGGTCCGGTGGGTGGTTGCTCGCGCCGTTCCCCGCGCCCCCGGGGGTGACGTTGGCCGTTGTGCGGGCGTGGCTTGTCGGGGGCGCGGGGGACTGCTCCCCGGACTCCGTCCGGGAGGTACCCCCATCAGCTGTCGCGGCGTGGATGGTCCCCTGGGGGTGACGTCGGGCGTCGGGTCACCCCCGGGGGGCGAGCTACGGTGGGCCCGCGGGGCGTCACCGGCCCGGGAGGGGCAGTTGGTGTCGTGGCCGGGGGCAAAGCGCCCAGCGTTATGCGGCGCGGCGGCCGGGGGTGGGGCGGGCTCCCCGCGAGGGGATGTCGCGGAGGGCGGCCCGCGCGGCGCGGCGCGCGGACAGGAGCGCGCCCTGGACCGTACTGGTGCCGCGGTGGTCGCCGCAGACGTAGAGGCCGGACAGCACCCGCACCGGCCGCCGCAGATCGTGCGGCGCGGCCATGGCCGGCAGGGCCTCCGCGTCCGTACGCATCCCCAGCAGCTCCCACCGGTCCGTCGACACCTCGTACAGCTCCGCCAGGTGCGCCCGCACCGCCTTGTCGTCGTCCCCGTCCGGCGGCGGCCCGAGCACCACGGACGTGACCAGCGCCCGCCCCCGCGGCGCCCGGGTGGGGTCCACCAGGCTCGCCGGGAACGTGTGCGACACCGGACCCAGCCGGTCCGCGTCCAGCACGAGCGCGGGCTCGCGCAGCGGCGGCTCGGGCGCGGCGTGGTGCACCACCGTCACCTGGTGGAAGCCCGGCACCCGCAGCCCCGGCAGCAGCTCGGCCGCCACGCGCGCGTCGGTGGCCACGAGCACCGCGCGGCAGGGGAGTTCCTCGCCGTCCTCGGTGAGCACCGAGTCGACCGCGACGCGCGCCGCGCCGACCCCCAGCCGTACCGTGCCCGGCGGCAGCGCCGCCGCGAGCCGCTCCGGCACGGTCGCCGCGCCGCCCACGGCCAGGCACGCGCGGCCCAGCGCGAAGCCGCGCAGCACCACGTCCGCGACCCTGCTGGACGTGCCCAGCTCCGGGTCGCACAGCAACGCGGCCAGCAGCGGCCGCAGGAACCCCTCGACGGTGCGCGGCGCGAAGCCGCGCGCGCCGAGCGCGAGCGCCGCGGTGGTCTCCGGGCGCGCGGTCAGCCGCGCGACCGGCGTCGCGGCGAGACGGTTGAGCGTGGTGCCCAGCCGCGCCTTGTCCAGCGTCGAACCGATGGGCGCACGGGCGGAGTTGAACGCCGCGCGGGCCCCGCGCGGATCGCCGACCCGGTAGCCGCGGCCGGCCGAGCGCAGCACCGCGCCGGGCGCGAGCGGCGCCAGCGGCAGTCCGCGCAGCGCGGGCAGGCGGCGCAGCTCGGGGTAGGCGGTGTTGAGCAGGTGCGGCCCGCGGTCGAGCCGGAAGCCGTCCACGGTGTCGGTGGCGCTGCGGCCGCCGACGCGGTCCGAGCGCTCCAGGACGGTGACCCGCAGGCCGCCGTCGATGAGATGGCGCGCCGCGGCGAGGCCGGCCCCGCCCCGATCACGATCACGTCCGCCGTTGCGGCTGCCCCTTGCCGGCGTGCTGGTGCGAGCACGATGCCCCTCCCGGAGATCGGGTCCGTTCCCCGCTCGCGTACGGCGACGGGCCGGTCGGGCAGGCGTGCGGACACACGGGGGTCCCGACCCCGCGCCCCCCGGCACGGGGGGTGGCCGCTGTCGCGCGAACGCTGGTAGAGGTCATGCCCCGGACGAGGGCAATCGATGCGGGATGAACGTTCCCTTTCCGGACGATCGGGCCCGCGTCCGGCCGAGGATCACCCCTTGCCGGGAGGCTCGGGGCGCTCGCCGCGCTCCGCGCCGGGGGCGGCGTCGCCTGCGTCCCCGGCGTCCCCGGAACCCTGCGCACTCCCGGCGCCCTCCGCACCCCCGGGCCCCTGCGCACCCTCGGCGTCCGGTGTGCCGGGCTCGTGCGGTACGGGGGAGCGCGCGTCGAGCGCCGCCCTGATCGCCTGCTCGATCTCGGGGTACGTGAACGTGAAGCCGGCGTCCAGCAGCACCTTGGGGCGCACCCGCTGACTGCCCAGCACGTCGCCGGCGAACTCGCCGAGCGCCAGGCGCAGTACCGGCGCGGGCACGGTGGCCACCGTCGGCCGGTGCAGCACGCGGCCCATCGCCTTGGTGATCTCACGGTTCGTCAGCGGCTCGGGGGCGGTCAGGTTGACCGGGCCGGACAGGGACGGCGTGTCCAGCAGGAAGCGCAGCGCGGCGATCTCGTCGTGCAGCGCGATGAAGCTCCAGAACTGGCGTCCGCTGCCGAGCCGGCCGCCGAGGCCGGCGCGGAACAGCGGGAACAGCGGGCCCCACGCGCCGCCGGCCGCGGAGACGACCAGGCCCGTGCGGGCGTGCAGGGTGCGGATGCCGGCGTCCCTGGCCGGGTCGGCGGCGGCCTCCCAGCCGCGGACCAGGTCGGCCAGGAAGCCGGCGCCCGCGGGGCTCCGCTCGTCGGCCCAGTCGGCGCCGGTGTCGCCGTAGTAGCCGATCGCGCTCGCGCACAGCAGGGTGCGGGGCGGGGACGTGAGCGCCGCCGCCGCGCGGGCGATCGTGCGGGTTCCCGCGATACGGCTGTCGCGCAGCTCGCGTTTGCGGGCGGGGGTCCAGCGGCGGGTGCCCACGGGGGCGCCGGCCAGGTGGACGATCGCGTCGGCGTGCTCCAGCCGGGCGCTGTCCACGGTGCCGGCGATCGGGTCCCAGCCGGCCTCGTCCGGGGCTTTCGGCCGGCGCCGCACCAGCTTGACGACGTCGTGCCCGTCCGCGCGCAGCGTGCGCGCCAGCGCGCTCCCGATCAGCCCCGAGCTTCCACTCACCACGATCCGCATGCCCCCATCCTCCCGGACCCCCACACAAAACGCCGGGCACTGCGCCGATCAGGGACCATCCGCGACCCGCAGGTCGCCACCGCCCCGAGGGGGCTGTGCGGCTTGTTCCGGACCACCGGCCCGTGGGCGGTTGCTCGCGCCGTTCCCCGCGCCTCTGGGGAGCCGACGCCCAATGTCGAGCCGACCCGCCGGCGCTCGACGCGAGCACATCGGGGCGCGGGGAACGGCACCCCCCGGACCCCGTCCGGGGGGTGCCCCGATCAGCCGTCGCGGCGGGGAGGGGCGTCACCGTCCCGAGGGGCGGATGAGGTCGGGGGCGGACCACCGGCCCGGTGGGGGGCTCAGTTGAAGCGGAGCCAGAGGCGGGGGTAGCGCGCGGACATCGCGGCCTCGTCCTCGAAGTCGAGGGGCGCGCCCTCGGGCGCGTCGCCGGCCGCGGCCGGCAGGCCCAGCTCGGGCAGGCGGACACCGGTGAGCTGCTCGTACGCCTCGTCCGCCGCGTAGCCGAGATCCTCCGCGTCCCCGTCCGTCTCGGGATCGAACTCGGGGACCAGCTCCGCCAGCTCGTCCGGCGCGTGCAGCGCGCCCTCGAAGACGTGCCGGCCCTGCCCGATCAGCCAGCAGCGGAAGTAGTCGAACGACTCCTCGTCCGCGCCGCTGAGCATGATGTCCGCCGCGCCCCACAGCTCCCAGGTGTTCGCCCGCGCGAAGCGCGTCTCGAAGTGCCGGGCGAAGTCCAGCACGGCCTCCGGGTCGAGCTGGGTGAGGCGCTCGACCAGCAGGTCCGCGTGTTCCTCCGGATCGCCCTCGGCCGCCTCCCGCGTGCCGTCGACGATCTCCCAGAACTCGGTCTCGTCCATCACGCGTCAAGCTTCCCGGTTGCGGCCGTCCCACGCACGCCCAGCGCGCCGGATGGCACCCGTCTCGTTACCGAAACCCGGGGGCGGGCTCAGCGCGCCGGCAGCCGCATCCGGTAGACCACCGTACGGCGCTGCGCGCGGAAGCCCAGCGCCGCGTTGACCGCCAGCATGTGCCGGTCGTCGTCGGCGGTGTCGGTGCGCACCTCAGTGATCCCGGGGTGGTCCGCGGCCAGCCGGCGCAGCATCTCGGCCTTCAGCCGCAGCCCGAGGCCGTTGCCGCGGTGTGCGGGCAGCACCGCGGTGGCGTACTGCCGCGCGGTGTGTCCGGCGCCCGGCGCGGGCACGACGAGTTCGGTGAACCCCGCGATCCCGCCGTCGGCGGACCCCGCGCCCTCCCCGGCGTCGCCGTCCGGCGGGCCGCAGAGCGCCGCGACCGTCAGCAACCGCTCGCCGCGGCGGGCCACCACCTCCGCGGCCTTGCGCAGCCGGGCCGGGTCCCAGCACCGCGGGCCGAGGTCCAGGCGGCCGGTGGCGGTCGCGGCCGCCTCGCCGCGGGCCCGGGCGAAGCCGGCGATCAGGTGCTCGGGAGCGGCGCCGGGCCAGAAGACCAGGTGGTAACCGCTGTCCGGCGCGTCCGGGCGGTCCCGCACACGCTCGGGCACCTCGTCGAGCAGCAGCCGCTGGTGGGTCAGCCGCAGCGCCGGCGAGAAGCCGCGCGCGCCGAGGAACGCCTCGACGGTCGTGCCGGCCGCCGCGTTCGCGACCAGGGTGCGGCAGCCGGCCCGGGCCGCGGCCTCGACCACGGTGGCCAGCAGCCGGGAGCCCGCGCCCAGCCGCCGGTGCGCGGGGTGGACGGTCAGCCCGACGTCCGCGGTGCGGGCGCGCTCCGGGTCGGAGAACAGCTGTAAGGAGGCGGTGGCGACCGCGTCGCCGTTGCGCCCGCGCACCAGCCACAGCACCCGCCGGCTGTCCACGCCGGGGACGGTCAGCTCGCCCCGTACGGCCTCCTGGTCGGGCACCGGCTCGCCGGGCCGGTCGTGGGCGAGAGCGGCGGACTGCACGCGGTGCCAGGCGCGGAGGTCGTCGGCGGTGGGCGCCGTCAAGGGGGCGGGATTGGCAGGCACCGGGGGACCGTAGCGGCCGGTGACGGCGCCCGCAAGAACGATTCACCGCCGCCGCGGCGCCGCCCCGGCCGGCGCACGCGCCCCACCCGTCGGTGGACGCTCCGCCTGTCGCGGCGGCCCCGGGGGCTACGCGCGTCTCTCAGCTCCGATCCGGCCCGCGGCTGCCGCCCCGGGCGTCGCGGGCCGGCGCACCCGGCGCCCGGGACGCCCGCCGGATACGCCAGGCCCTACGTGTGATGGACGACGGCGCGTCTACGCACCGGCTACGACCGCCGATGCCCACCGGGCCCGGCTGCGGCCCGGTTCCGCCCGGCCACTGCCCGTTCGCCGCCCGTTTCCCGCCAGGCCACCCACCGGGACGCCCGCCGGGACGGAAGACGGCAACGGCAGGCGGCGGACGGCGGCCGGGCGCGGACGGCGGCCGTTCGCGGACGCCCTCCGGGTGGCAGCCGGCCGTCCGCCGCACGCCGGACGGGCGGCCGGGCGGCGGCGCAGATCCGCCACCCGCCCGGCCGCCCGCCGTGGCGTCACCCGCGTCAGAGCCCGTAGCGCTCCGCCGCCTCCTTGACCTTCGCCGGCTCGATGTCGCCGCGCCGGGCGAGCGCGGCCAGCGCCTGCACGGTGACCGACTCGGGGTCGACGCCGAAGTGCCGGCGGGCCGCCGCGCGGGTGTCCGACAGGCCGAACCCGTCGGTGCCCACCGAGGTCCAGTCCTGCTCCACCCACGGCGCGATCTGGTCGGGCACCGCCCGCATCCAGTCGCTGACCGCGACGACCGGACCGGGCGCGCCCTCCAGCGCGCGAGTCACGTACGGCACCCGCTCCTCGCCGCGCAGCCGGGCCGCGTCGCACTCCAGCGCCTCGCGGCGCAGCTCGGTCCAGGACGGCGCGGACCACACGTCGGCGGCCACGCCCCAGTCCTGCGCGAGCAGCTTCTGCGCGTCCAGCGCCCAGTGGATCGCGGTGCCGGAGGCCAGCAGCTGGAGCCGGGGCGCGCCGGCCGCGGGGGCCTCGGCCTGCCGGTAGCGGTAGAGGCCCTTGATGATGCCCTCCTCCACGCCCTCGGGCATGGCGGGCTGCACCTTCGGCTCGTTGTAGACCGTCAGGTAGTAGAAGACGTCCTGGTCCTCGCCGTCGCGCCCGGGGCCGTACATCCGGCGCAGGCCCTCGCGGACGATCACCGCGACCTCGTACGCGAACGCCGGGTCGTAGGAGATCGCCGCCGGGTTGGTGGAGGCGGTCAGGTGCGAGTGGCCGTCGGCGTGCTGCAGGCCCTCGCCGGTCATCGTGGTCTTGCCGGCGGTCGCGCCGATCACGAAGCCGCGGCCCAGCTGGTCGGCGAGCGCCCAGAACTGGTCGGCGGTGCGCTGCCAGCCGAACATCGAGTAGAAGATGTAGAACGGGATCATCGGCTCGCCGTGCGTGGCGTACGCGGTGGCGGCGGCGGTGAAGTCGGCGAGCGAACCGGCCTCGGTGATCCCCTCGTTGAGGATCTGGCCGTCCTTCGCCTCCTTGTAGTACAGCAGCTGGTCGCGGTCCACCGGGTCGTACGTCTGGCCCTTGGGCGAGTACAGGCCGGCCGAGGGGAACAGCGACTCCATGCCGAAGGTGCGGGCCTCGTCGGGGACGATCGGCACCCAGCGGCGGCCGGTCTCCTTCTCCCGCATCAGGTCCTTCACCAGCCGGACGAAGGCCATCGTGGTGGCGATCTCCTGGCTGCCCGAGCCCTTCTCCAGCGCCTTGAACGCCTTGTCGGCCGGCTGCGGCAGCGGTTTGGCGACGACCTTGCGGGCCGGCGCCGGGCCGCCGAGGGCCGCGCGGCGCTCGCGCAGGTACCGCACCTCGGGGGAGTTCTCGCCCGGGTGCCAGTACGGCACCACGTCCGCGTCCAGCGCGCTGTCCGGGATGGGCAGCTCCAGCAGGTCGCGCATGGCGCGGAACTGCGCGCCGGTGAGCTTCTTCATCTGGTGGTTGGCGTTGCGCGACTCGAAGCCCTCGCCGAGCGTCCAGCCCTTGACGGTCTGCGCCAGGATCACCGTCGGCGCGCCCTTGTGGTCGACGGCGGCGCGGTAGGCCGCGTACACCTTGCGCGGCTCGTGGCCGCCGCGCGAGGCGCGGAACAGCTCGGTGATCTTCGCGTCGTCCAGCCGCGCGCCGATCGGGCGCAGCGAGGGGTTCGCGCCGAAGAAGTGCTCGCGCACATAGCCCGCGTCGCGGGTGGCGTAGGTCTGGAACTGGGCGTCCGGGGTCTCCCGCAGCCGCTGGAGCAGCGCGCCGTCGGTGTCGAGCGCGAGGACCTCGTCCCAGGCGGCGCCCCACAGCGACTTGATCACGTTCCAGCCGGCGGCGCGGAACTGCGCCTCCAGCTCCTGCACGATCTTGAAGTTGGGGCGGACCGGGCCGTCCAGCCGCTGCAGGTTGCAGTTGATGACGAAGGTCAGGTTGTCCAGGCCCTCGCGGCCGGCCAGCGCCAGCGCGGCGGTCGACTCCGGCTCGTCCATCTCGCCGTCGCCGAGGAACGCCCACACGTGCGAGTCCGAGGTGTCCTTGATGCCGCGGTGCTCCAGGTAGCGGTTGAAGCGGGCCTGGTAGATCGCGGAGAGCGGGCCGAGGCCCATCGAGACGGTGGGGAACTCCCACAGCCAGGGCAGCCGCCGCGGGTGCGGGTACGAGGGCAGGCCGTCGCCGCCGGCCTCCTGCCGGAACCGGTCCAGGTGCGCCTCGGTGAGCCGGCCGTCCAGGAACGCGCGCGCGTATATGCCCGGGGAGGCGTGGCCCTGGAGGTACAGCTGGTCGCCGGAGCCCGAGCCCTCCTTGCCGCGGAAGAAGTGCTGGAACCCGGTCTCGTAGAGCCAGGCCGCGGAGGCGAAGGTGGCGATGTGGCCGCCGAGGCCCTGGCGGCTGCCGCGGGTGACCATCGCGGCGGCGTTCCACCGGTTCCACGCGGTGATCCTGGCCTCCATCGCCTCGTCGCCCGGGTAGGCGGGCTCGGCGGAGGTCGGGATGGTGTTGATGTACTCGGTCTCCAGCAGCGAGGGCAGTGCGATGCCGCCGCTGTCGGCCGCGGCCTCCAGGGTGCGGCGCATCAGGTACGCGGCACGGTGCGGGCCGGCGGCCGCGGCGACGGCGTCCAGGGACGCGCGCCACTCGGCGGTCTCCTCGGAGTCCCGGTCGGGGATCTGGTCGAGCTGGCTCGGCCGGTGCTTGCGTACGGCGTCGGGCATGGGTGGCCGCCTTCCGAACGGAGGGAGGGTCTTCAGGGGTCGAATGCGGTGTCGGCACGACAGGGCTTCGCTCCCCACGGTCGACGATACGTCCTCGATCGATGATCGATCAATGGTGGACGGCCATATCTTCCAAGTCGGCACGCGGTGCCAGCCTTAAGGGCACCCAGTGCCCGATGGCTGTCGCCTTCGAATCGGTGGCGGAACCTCAGACCTGGGGCGCACAGCTCAGGACGTGCGCCTTGATCAGCGCGCAGATCGCCGGATCGCGCCGGGTGAAGGCGTCCACGATGTCCTGGTGCTCGGCGGCGTACGCGCGCGGCGCCGGGCTCAGCCAGCGGATCGACAGCGTCGTCCACACCTCGATGCCCAGCGCCTCCCAGGCGTGCAGCAGCACCGCGTTCCCGGCCGCCCGCACCAGCTCGTGGTGGAAGGCCACGGTGTGCCGCACCTGCTCCTCGCCGTCCAGCTCGGCGTCCGCCGCGTGCAGCGCGGCGACCTCCCGCTCCAGCGCCGAGGGGTCCGCGGCCAGCCGCTCGGCCGCCAGCTCCGCCGCGACCTGCTCCAGGCCGGCCCGCACCGGGTAGCTCTCCTTGAGGTCGGCCGCCGTCAGGTTGCGCACCCGCACGCCCTTGTTCGGCTCCGCCTCGATCAGCCGCAGCGACTCCAGCTCGCGCAGCGCCTCGCGCACCGGCGTCTGGCTGACCTGCAGCTCCACCGCGATCCTGCGCTCCACGATGCGCTCGCCGGGCTGCCACCGGCCGCTGACGATGCCCTCCAGGATGTGCTCGCGGATCTGCTCGCGGAGGCTGTGCACGACCAGGTGGGGAGAGGTGGCGGCAGAGACCATCGTGCGCACTCCTTCACGTGTTGCGTGCCTTAGACGATACGGGCATGGCGCAAGGATGCCTCCCGCCGTGCCGCGCCCGCCCCCGACGCGGGACCGGGCGGCGCGGGCCGCGCCTCGCGGGACGCGCGGCGCCCCGAACGGACGGCCTTGAACGGACGGCGCCCTGAACGGCGGGCGCCCCGAACGGACGGCGCCCCCGTACCCCGTGGGGTGCGGGGGCGCCGGTCACCGTGCGCTCAGCCGGTCACAGACCCAGCTCGACCTCGAACTCGCCGGCCTCCAGGATCTCCTTGACCTCGGTCAGGTAGCGGGCCGCGTCGGCGCCGTCCACCAGCCGGTGGTCGTAGGAGAGCGACAGGTACGTCATGTCCCGGACGCCGATGACCGTGCCCTCGGCGGTCTCCACGACCACCGGGCGCTTGACGGTCGCGCCGATGCCGAGGATCGCGGCCTGGTTCGGCGGCACGATGACCGTGTCGAACAGCGCGCCGCGCGAACCGGTGTTGCTGACCGTGAAGGTCGCGCCCGCCAGGTCGTCGGGCGTGATCTTGCTGGCCCGCACGTTGCCGGCCAGCTCCGCGGTCTTCTTGGCGATGCCGGCGATGTTCAGGTCGCCCGCGCCCTTGATGACCGGGGTCATCAGGCCCTTCTCGGAGTCCACCGCGATCCCGATGTTCTCGGTGTCGAAGTAGGTGATCGTGCCCTCGTCCTCGTTGATCCGGGCGTTGACCACCGGGTGGGCCTTGAGCGCCTGCGCCGCGGCCTTGACGAAGAACGGCATCGGCGACAGCTTCACGCCCTCGCGGGCCGCGAACGCGTCCTTCGCCTGCGCGCGCAGCCGCATGATGCGGGTGACGTCCACCTCGACCACGGTGGTCAGCTGCGCCTGCGAGTGCAGCGCCTTCATCATGTTGTCGCCGATGAGCTTGCGCATCCGCGTCATCTTGACCGTCTGGCCGCGCAGCGGGGACGCCGCGGGGGCGGCCTTCCCGGCCTTGGCCGCGGGCGCGGCGGCGGCCGGAGCCGCGGCCTTCGCGGCCTCGGCGGCGGCGAGCACGTCCTGCTTGCGGATGCGGCCGCCGACGCCGGTGCCGCGCACCGAGGCGAGGCTGACGCCGTTCTCCGCGGCCAGCTTGCGGACCAGCGGCGTCACGTAGGCGCCGTCGTCCGCGGCGGAGGAGGACGCGGCGGCAGGCGCCGGAGCCTGCGGCGCCGGAGCCTGCGGCGCGGGGGCCGGAGCCGCGGGAGCGGGCGCGGCGGGGGCGGGCGCCGGAGCCGCCTGCTGCGGGGCGGGGGCGGGCGCGGCGGGGGCGGGCGCGGGCGCCGGAGCGGCCGGAGCCGGAGCCGGGGGAGCCTGCGGCGCGGGCGCCTGGGCCGCCGGGGCGGGCGCGGGCGCGGCGGGAGCGGGAGCCTGCGCCGGAGCGGCGCCGGCCGCCCCGATGACCGCCAGCTTCGCGCCGACCTCGGCCGTCTCGTCCTCCTGGACCAGGATCTCCAGGACCGTGCCGGACACCGGCGACGGGATCTCGGTGTCGACCTTGTCCGTCGACACCTCCAGCAGCGGCTCGTCCGCCTCGACCGACTCGCCGACCGCCTTCAGCCAGCGGGTGACGGTGCCCTCGGTGACGGACTCGCCGAGCGCCGGCAGCACCACGTCGGTGCCGGAGGCGCCGCTGCCGCCGGCCGCGGCCTGCGCGGTCGGCGCGGGCGCCGGGGCGGCCTGCTCGGTGGAGGGCGCGGCCGCGGCCGGCTGCGGAGCGGGCTCGGCGGCGGGCGCGGGCGCCGGGGCGGCGGGCGCGGACTCGGCGGCCGGGGCGGGCGCCGCGGCCGGGGCGCCCGAGCCGTCGTCGATGACGGCCAGCTCGGCGCCGACCTCGACCGTCTCGTCCTCGGCGACCTTGATGGACGCGAGCACGCCCGACGCCGGGGAGGGGATCTCGGTGTCGACCTTGTCGGTCGAGACCTCGAGCAGCGGCTCGTCGGCCTCGACGTGCTCACCCTCGGCCTTCAGCCAGCGGGTGACGGTGCCCTCGGTCACGCTCTCGCCGAGCGCCGGGAGGGTTACGGAAACCGCCATGGTTGCGGTTGCTCCTAACGGATCAGTGCGGATGGGGTGGCGTTACGGAGGGTGTCAGTCGTGGGCGTGCAGCGGCTTGCCGGCCAGCGCGAGGTGGGCCTCGCCCAGCGCCTCGCTCTGCGTCGGGTGCGCGTGGATGAGCTGGGCGACCTCGGCGGGCAGCGCCTCCCAGTTGTAGATCAGCTGCGCCTCGCCGACCTGCTCGCCCATCCGGTCGCCGACCATGTGGACGCCCACGACGGCCCCGTCCCGCACCTGGACGAGCTTGACCTCGCCCTGGGTCTTCAGGATCTTGCTGCGGCCGTTGCCGGCCAGACTGTACTTGAGCGTGACCACCTTGTCCGCGCCGTAGACCTCCTTGGCCTTGGCCTCGGTGATGCCCACGGAGGCCACCTCCGGGTGGCAGTACGTCACCCGCGGCACGCCGTCGTAGTCGATCGGCACGGTCTTCAGACCGGCCAGCCGCTCCGCCACCAGGATGCCCTCGGCGAAGCCGACGTGCGCGAGCTGCAGGGTGGGCACCAGGTCGCCGACCGCGGAGATCGTCGGCACGTTGGTGCGCATGTACTCGTCGACCAGGACGTAGCCGCGGTCCATCGCGACGCCCTGCTCCTCGTAGCCCAGGCCCTGCGAGACCGGGCCGCGGCCGATCGCCACCAGCAGCACCTCGGCCTCGAAGGTCTTGCCGTCGGCGAGGGTGACCTTGACCCCGCTGTCGGTGTACTCCGCGCTCTGGAAGAAGGTGCCCAGGTTGAACTTGATGCCGCGGCGGCGGAAGGAGCGCTCCAGCAGCTTGGAGCTGTTCTCGTCCTCCACCGGCACCAGGTGCGGCAGACCCTCGACGATCGTCACGTCGGTGCCGAAGGACTTCCACGCGGAGGCGAACTCCACGCCGATCACGCCGCCGCCGAGGATCACCGCGGACTGCGGGACCCGGTCGAGCACCAGCGCGTGGTCGGAGGAGATGATCCGGTTGCCGTCGATGGTCAGGCCCGGCAGCGAGCGCGGCACCGAGCCGGTCGCCAGCAGGACGTGCCAGGCCCTCGATCCGCTGGCCGTTCACGTCGACCGAGGTCGGCGAGGACAACCGGCCCTCGCCCTCGATGTACGTCACCTTGCGCGAGGCCACCAGGCCCTGCAGGCCCTTGTACAGGCCGGAGATCACGTCGTCCTTGTACTTGTGGACGGCCGCGATGTCGATGCCCTCGAAGGTGGCCTTCACGCCGAACTGCTCGCTCTCGCGAGCCTGGTCCGCGATCTCACCGGCGTGCAGCAGCGCCTTGGTGGGAATGCAGCCGTTGTGCAGACAGGTGCCCCCGAGCTTGTTCTTCTCGATCAGGGCGACGTCGAGCCCGAGCTGTGCGGCACGCAGAGCGGCTGCGTAGCCGCCGCTGCCGCCGCCGAGGATCACTAGGTCGAAAACAGTGCTGGCGTCGTTCGCCACGTCACGTCCTCCATGCATGTACGCCGGGTCCGGCCTCCATGACCGGTCGGCGGCTTTGGTTCGGCCGCTTTGTCTCAAAGGGGGCCCTGTCGTGCCGAGACAACATCCTCGCACTTCTTCGCGCCCGGCGGGTCACCGGGCCGCCGGTGTGAGACGAACGAGATACCCGGGCCGGACGGCGGGAGGCGGCGGCGCGGGGACCCGTGCGGCCCCCCGGCCGACGGGACGCGGAAGGCGCGTACGGCCCCGGCCGGCGGGACCCGGGGCCGTGGCCGACGCGCCTCACCCGATCAGAGCAGGGTGCCGTCCGCGGCCTGCCGGGCCAGGCCGACCAGGGTGCGCACCGCGGAGCCGGTGCCGCCCTTGGGGGTGTAGCCGAACGGCGCGCCCTCGTGGAACGCGGGACCGGCGATGTCCAGGTGCGCCCAGGTGATGCCCTCGCCGACGAACTCGCGCAGGAACAGGCCGGCGATCAGGCCGCCGCCCATCCGCACGCCCATGTTCGCGATGTCCGCGGTGGGGGAGTCGAAGGTCTTGCGCAGCTGCTGCGGCAGCGGCATCGGCCAGGAGTCCTCGCCGGCCGCCAGCGCCGTGGTGTGCACCTTGGTGCGGAACTCGTCGTCGTTGGACATGATGCCGAACCGGCCCTCGCCCAGCGCCAGCACCATCGCGCCGGTCAGCGTGGCCACGTCCACGATCGCGTCGGGAGACTCCTCCGAGGCCCTGGCCAGCGCGTCGGCCAGCACCAGGCGGCCCTCGGCGTCGGTGTTCAGCACCTCGACGGTCTTGCCGCTGTACATCCTCAGCACGTCACCGGGGCGGGTCGCGTTGCCGCCGGGCATGTTCTCGGCCAGCGCCAGCCAGCCGGTGACGTTGACCTTCAGGCCCAGCTTGGCGCTCGCCACGACCGCGCCGAAGACCGCGGCCGCGCCGCTCATGTCGCACTTCATGGTCTCGTTGTGGCCGGCCGGCTTCAGCGAGATGCCGCCCGAGTCGTACGTGATGCCCTTGCCGACGAAGGCCAGCGTCCGCGTCGCCTTGGGGTGCGTGTACGCCAGCCGGACCAGCCGCGGCGGGGTGGCCGAGCCGCGGCCCACGCCGATCAGGCCGCCGTAGCCGCCCTTGGCGAGCGCCTTCTCGTCCAGCACCTCGACCTTCAGGCCGAACTCCTTGGCCGCGGCCTGCACGGTGGTGGCGAACACGGTCGGGTTCAGGTCGTTGGAGGGGGTGTTGATCAGATCGCGGGCCCGGTTGACCTCCGCGGCCACCGCGGTGGCGCGCTCCGCGGCGGCCTTGTGCGCCTTGTCCCGCGGCTTCGCGCCGACCACGGCGACCTCGCCGAGCGGGGCCTTGCCGCCGCTGTTCTGCGACTGGTACGCGGTGAAGGCGTACGCGCCCAGCAGCGCGCCGGTGGCCACCGCCTCGACGTCCTCGGGGGCGCCGGCGGGCAGCGCGAACGCGGCCTTCTTCGCTCCGGCCAGGGTGCGCGCGGCCACGCCGGCGGCCTTGCGCAGCGCCTCCGGGTCGAAGGCGTCGCCGTCCTCGGGGGCCTCGCCGAGGCCGACCGCGAGCACGACCGCGGCCTTGACGCCGGCCGGCGCGGGCAGCTTCGTCGTCTCGCCCTCGGCGCCCGAGGCGCCCAGCGTCTCCAGCACGCCGGCGAGGCCGCCGTCGAAGGCGGCGTCCACGGTTTCCGCTCCCGGGGCGAGACGCGGGCCCTTGGCCCCCTTCGTCACTCCCACGACGACGGCGTCCGCGCGCAGCGCCGCGGCGGAGGAGGTACTGAGTGTCAGAGCAGTCACGGTGGATGAGGTCCTATTCGGTCGGAGGTCCTGGTGCGAGCGGCCGGTGGATGGGCCGGCCCGGCCCCTCGCATGGTATGCGCCCCCGTCCCACCCATGGCCATCCACCCGCCCGGCCCCGTTCACCTCGGGAGCGCGCGCAGACCTCCGTGACGCGCCCGGACGCCGGGGCGGGGACCGGCGCCGTCACTGCGGCCGGTGTTCCGCAAGCTCCCAGTCGACGTCCCAGATGTGGACGTTGCCGTCCTTTCCCGCGGCCAGGACGTGCTGCCAGTCGGCGGTCATGTGCACGGCGTTCACGTCGCACCGGTGGCCTTCCAGCCGCCCCACGTTCCGGCCCGAGGCCACGTCCCACAGCCGCAGGACGTGGTCGGAGCCGGCGGTGAGGACGAAGCCGCCGACGGGCACGGAGTGCACCGCCCGCAGGGCCGTGGCCGCGTCGCCGGTGCCGAGGCGGTGCAGGAACCTGCCGGTGGGCAGGTGCCGGACCCGTACGCCGCCCTGGCTCCGCAGCCAGGTGGCCGTCACCAGGTGGTCGTCGGGGGTGAGGCACATGGAGACGGGCCCGCCGGCGGGGTAGGTCTCCGGGACCCGCACGCAGCGACCGGTGCCCAGGTCCCACTGGCGGACGCCCGCGTCCAGCGGCCAGGCCGACAGGACATGGCGGCCGTCAGCGGTCACGCACAGCGTGTCGACCGGTCCGCGGTGCCCGGTCATCGTGTGGACGCGGGCGCCGGTCCGCAGGTCCCAGACCCGTACCGCGCCGTCCCTGTCCCCGGTCACCGCGTGGCCGCCGTCCGGCGTCACGTCGACGGCGAGCACCGCGTCGCCGTGCCCGGCCAGCGTGGCGCCCGCGCCCAGGTCGGCCGGGCCGTGGGCGAGCGCGGTGAGGTCCCACACCCGTGCGGTGCGGTCTGAACTCGCGGTCACGACGTGGCGGCCGTCGGGCGTCACGCACAGCGCGTGCACGGGGCCGGTGTGCCCGGTGAGCCGTCCCACCCGGCGGCCGGCCGGCAGGTCCCAGATCCACACGCAGTGGTCACGGTGGCCGCTGGTGAGGGCGAGCCGCCCGTCAGGGGTGCTGCACACGTCGTGGACGGGCTGGTCACCGGCTTCGAGGCGGCGGCTGAGCCACGCGGCGCGGAATCCCGTCGGCCGGGTGGTCGACGCCATCTGCCGCCACGTGGCCATGGCCTCCGGCGATCGCTCGTGACCGGGCAGCGACCGGGCGACGCGCAGCAGGCCGAGCGCGGCGGCGGTGTTGCTCTCGTCCCGTTCGCGCGCTGCCCGCCGCAGCAGCGCCGTGCTGCGCGTGTCCGCGCTGAAGACGGCGTCGGTGGAGCGGGGACGGCAGATCTGGAGCGGGGACGCGTCCGGGCGCCGGGCCAGGTCCCGCACGACGACCCGGCCCAGCCCGGCCTGGAGCAGGTAGCGGCCGTCCGCGGTGAGTTCCGCGTGCGCCCCGAGGGCGTCGACCTGGTCGTAGGCGTTCAGACAGCGGCCCGTGGCGAGGTCCCAGACCCTGGCCGCGCCGCCCAGTTCGACGGTGAGCGCCCGGTTCGCCGCGAGAGCGACGCGACCCACCACTCCGGTGTGTCCGGCCAGCTCCCCGAGGCCGGCGCCGGCGTCCAGGTCCCACAGGCGTGCCGACTGGCCGCCGTCCCCGGTCAGCGCGAGCCGCCCGTCCGCGCTCACGGCGAGGGCGCTCACCGGGGCCCGATGCACCCTTCGAGGCGGTGCAGGCAGCGTCCCGCGCGGACGTCCCAGACCCGGACGGCGAGATCGCTCTCCTCGGCGGCGGTGACCACCAGCCGTCCGGTCCGGTCGGCGGCCATGTGCCGTACCGATCCGGTGTGCCCCGACAAGGCGCCGTGCCGCCGGCCCCGCCGCCAGTCCCAGATGTCGACGGCGCCGCCCTGCTCGGCGACCAGCACCGTGTTCTCGTCGAGGAAGAGGGGCCGGCGGTGGCCTCGCCGGCAAGAGGGAGGACGTACGGACGCGGCCGGCGGGTGCCGAGCCGCCAGATCCGTATCCGGTCGGCCTCCTCGGCCAACGGCTGCAGGGCCATCACCCGCAGGTCCGCGGCCACCGTCAGATACGCGGTGGGGCCGCGGCGCTTCTTCGCCCCCAGGCGGGCTCCGGTGGCCAGGTCCCACAGCCGGACGACGCGGTCGCTGCCCGAACTGACGGCGTGCCGCCCGTCGCGGGAGACGTGCAGCGCGTTCACCTGGTGGGGGGCGTGGCCGGGAAACGTGCGGACGCGGACGCCGGTGGCCGTGGCGTGCAGGGTGAGCCGTCCGTCGTCGTGGCCGACGAGCACATGCGTCCCGTCGGGCAGCGGACGCATCACGGCGGCCATCGCATCGCCGACGACGGGGATCGTGACGGCCGGCGCGGACTGTCCGCGTTCGGCGTCGACCAGCGCCATCAGGCGCCGTACCCGCAGGTCGTACTCGGCGCCGGCGGAGCCGGGGAGGTCCTTGCCGGCGGTGAGTGCCGCCCGCAGTTCGTCCGGCACCTGGGTGGGGGTGGTCTCGCCGGCCCGCCAGCTGATCATGCCCAGGTTGTAGGACGCCTCAGGATGCCGGGGGTCGGCCGCCAGGGCCTGGCGCAGCAGACCCCGCACCTCCTCCTCGTCCTGGCCGAGGTCGCGCCGCGACAGGGCCAGGTTGTTGAGTTCGGCGGCGCGCGGCCGGGAGGCGGCCGGCGGCTGTCGGCCGTACGGCTCTCCGGTCGCCCGGGTGTGGACGGCCACCAGCGCGGCGGCGACGTCCGCCATGCGGGCCGGGCGCTGCGCGCTCTCGTGGGCCAGGCAGTGGTCCAGGAGTTCGCGCAGCCCCTCCGGCAGGGGCAGGGCCATCGGTGCGCCGGACTCGACGCGGTCGGCCAGGGCTTCCCCGGCCGCCGATCCGTCGAGCCAGGTGCACTCGCCGGTGAACATCTCCAGGACGACCACCGCCAGGCTCCACACATCCGTCGCGGGGCCCGTCCGCTGCCCTGCGGTCTGCTCCGGCGAGCGGTACCGGGGTGTGCCCCGGTGGCTTCGCGCCGCCTGGGCCAGCCCGAAGTCGGTGACTTTCACCTGCTGTTCGTCACCCACCAGGATGTTCCCCGGCTTCACGTCCCGGTGGACCACGCCCTGGGCGTGGGCGTGCTCCAGACCCCACGCGGTCTGTATCGCGATGTCGAGGGCGCGGGGCACGGCTGCCCGCGGCCCGCCCTGGTACAACGGCGCCTGCGCGCCGCGCATCCAGTCCTCCAGGCTGCCTCGGCCGACCCACTCGGCGAACACCCGGGGGAACCCGTCCACCGTGCGGACGTAGTGACAGGCGCAGATGTTCGGGTGCAGTCCGAGGTCGGCCCAGGTCCGGGCCTCGCGGACGAAGTCCTCCCGGTCGGCCGGGCTGCTCAGCAGGCGCCGCCGCGGGCTCTTGACGGCGAGGGTGGTGTTCCAGCCGAGGTGGCGGGCCGGGTGGACGACGCCCATGCCGCCGTGCCTGGGGGCGCCGGTGATCTCGTAGGTGTCCAGAAGGCGGGTGCCGGGGGGCCACGCGTCCTCGTGGTCACCGCCGGTGTCGTCCAGCGTGGTCTCCTCCTCGCCCGGGCCGCCGTACGAGGTCACCACGCGCTTCTCCCCGTGCCGTTGACCGCCATGTCGCACGCCTGGGGCAGGAGGGAAGGCAGGTACACGACCTCCTCCGGAGGGTGCGGCCAGCTCATGGAGCCGTTCTCGATGCCGAACAGGACGGCGTAGGGAGAGCCGGCCAGGTGCAGGGCGGGGTCCGTCCGCCAGGCGGGTTCCCGGCGGGCGTACTCGGCCATCCACCGTCTCAGCGTCAACAGGATCTTCCAGGTCCGGTAGCGGTCCAGCCGGCTCCAGCCCAGGCCGTCGTCCTTGAGCGCCTTGTGGAGCGTCGCGGCCAGCCGGTCCCACGCCTGCCCGTCGGTCCGGCTCGCCAGGCGCACGCTGTCCTCACCGCCGAGGACGACGCGCATCAGCATGGCCTCTTCCTCCCTCGCCGGCGGCGGGGCGCCCGAGTGCCGGGCGACCTCAAGACCGGCGGGTCCCGGCAGGTCGCGGCCGTAGCTGAGCCACAGGTGTCCCCGTACGGCGAGTTCGGCCAGTTGAGCGGCCAGCACGCGGCCGTAGCGGTGGTACGCGTCCTCCGTCATCGACGGCCACACCAGCGTGCCGGCCCGCAGCAGCGACATCTCCCCGGACACCGCGCGAAGCGTACGGTGCAGGCGTGCGGGCAGCGGCTCGCGTTCGAGGCGCGTGCTCACGATCTCGGCGTGCAGCCGCGCGTACGTTCCCGTCCTCACGTCGCCCCCTCAGCGCCCACCCCGACTCCCGTGCCGGCCACGCCGACCCGCGACACGGGCCGTCGTCGGCCAGACGGTCCCGGCCCAGACGGTCCCGACCAGACCGTCCCGACACGACCGTCCCGACCAGTGTGGCCAGCCGGACCGGACTCCCGCCGGTTCTCCGCGCGATCGGCACAACAGACGCACGCGCCACCGCCCTGACCGGGCATCACCGCGCCGGCGCCGCGGGCGACGAACGACTGCCTGGGCGCCTCCCCGAGTTCGGGTACGGCGTGTTCGGTCGACGGCGGCCCGGCGGGGTCAGCGGAGGGTGAGGATCAGGTAGGCGCAGGTGCAGGCTGTCTCCTCCAGGGCGCCGAAGACGTCTCCGGTGACGCCTCCGAAGCGGCGGGTGCAGCGGCGGAGGAGGAGTTCGGCGGCCAGGAGGGCGGCGGCCGCGGCCAGTGCGCCGTGCCAGGTCGCGAGGGCGGCGCCGAGGGCGAGGGTGACGGCCGCGGCGGCGACGGCCAGCGGGGGCGGCACGCAGGAGGCGACCGCCGCGCCGAGGCCGTCGGGGCGGGCCGCGGGGACGCCGCGGCGGCACGCGAGCGTCATCGCCGTACGCCCCGCGACCCCCGCCACCACCGCGGCCGCGCCGCCGTCACGCCACCCGTGCCCGTAACAGCCGGCCAGCGCCGCGACCTGGCCGAGCAGCACGAGCACCAGCACGACCACGCCGAACGGCCCGACGTCCGACTGCTTCATGATCCGCAGCGCGTCGGGCGCGGGCTTGCCGCTGCCCAGGCCGTCGGCGGTGTCGGCCAGGCCGTCCAGGTGCAGGCCGCGGGTCAGCGCGGCCGGGACCGCGACCGCGGCGACCGCCGCGAGCAACGGACTCGCGCCCAGCCGCAACAGAGCGGCCCCGGCGACCGCCGCGCACAGGCCGACCGCCGCGCCGACCAAGGGCGCGGCCGCCATGCCCGCGCGGGCGGCGGGCCGGTCCCAGCGGGTCAGCCGGACGGGAACGGCGGTCAGCGTGCCGAACGCGAAGCGCAACCCCTGCGCGACGGTCGCACGTCCCCCGCCGGGTGCGGGTGCGGGTGCGGGTGCGGGTGCGGGTGCGGGTGCGGGTGCGGGTGCGGGTGCGGGCTCGTGCTCGGCTCCCGTCTCGGCTCCGGCTCCCGTCTCGGCTCCGGCTCCCGGCCCGGCTCCGGCTCCCGTCTCGGCTCCGGCTCCCGTCTCGGCTCCGGCTCCCGGCCCCGCATCCGTCTCCGTCCCTGCGCCTGTCCCCGCTCCCGGACCCGCTCCCGTCTCCGCCTCGGCCATCCCGCGAGGCTACCGCGCCCTCACTCCCCGGGCGCCAGCACGATGGCGTTGACCTGCGGCTGGTTCGCCGAGCCGCGGTCGAAGTCGAGGGTGACGACGCCGCTGCTGTCGGCCGTCGCGGTGACGTCCTCCTCGACGCCGAACGCCTCCTGCCCGTCGGCGCCCGCGGCGACCGCGGTGCCGATGATGTCGAAGTCGGTGAGGACCCGCGTGCCGTTGACGGAGACGTCGAACTTCCGCTCGCCCGGCCGGCTGTAGTACCAGTCCATGAAGTACAGCCGGGCCTGGTACGTGGCGCCCGCGGTGAGCCCGGGGATCGTGTAATGGGACTCGCCGACGCGCGAGGTGTCCCAGATCGAGGCGGGGATCGGATGGGCGACGGTGCGGCCGAAGTTGGGCAGGCTGGGCGTCCCCGCGGGGATGGTGTCAGGGCGGCCCCCGGTGCCGTAGGCGTCGGCGATGAAGCCGTCACCGCCCGCGCCGCCGAGGTCGATCGACACCCCGTCCGGCGTGTCGGCGTGGGCGGAGCCCGCGGCGGTGAGCCCGCCCAGTGCCGTGCCCAGGACGAGGGTCGCGGCGGCGGCCGTCCGCGCCCACGCGGACACGGGACGACGGCTCGTGCGTCGGCTTCGGCGTGGGCTGCTGCCCCCGCGCGGACTCAGGTTCGGGCTCGGACGAACGGTCATGCGTTTCTCCCAGGTCCGGTGTGGGTGTGCGGGCGCGCGGTGCTACGCATGCGCGGCGCTACGGGTGCGCGGTCGCCCGGCCGGGCGGCTCACCCCGGCCGACGACGGTCGCGAGCGAGCGGGGCAGGCGCAGATCGGTGGTTGGAGAGCGCTCTCCGAGACGTGCTCAGTCTCAGGTGCGCACGGTCCTCGCGTCAAGGGATTCCAGGGCACTCCCGCGACTCATGGGGTCAGTGCCACGGGAGTTCACCGGCCGCACCGGAGCCCGCGATACCCGGACCGGAGCACGCGGCGCCCGCACCGGAGCACGCGGCGCCCGCGATACCCGCACCCAAGTCTCCGGCTGACGCCCACTCGGTCCAGCCCGGCGCCTGCCGGCTCCGCGTCCTGCCGGTTCCGCGCCCGCCCCGCGCCTACAAGCGCCACGCCCGGCGCAGCGCCGGCGTGCGCAGTTCGGCGAAGGTCACGACGAGGATCGCGGTGATGCCCGCAAGGTGCTCGTAGCCCGCGAGGTTGGGGTCCCAGAGTGCTTCGAGCGCCATCGCCGAGGCGATCACCGCCGCCGTGGTCCACGCGCGGTAGCGGCACGCGGTGTGGACGCCGAGGGCGACCACCGCCGCCGACGGCCCGGTGTCGCGGACCCGCAGGGCGCGGGGCGCGAGGCCCAGCAGCGGGTCCGCGCCCGTCCACAGCGACCAGCGCGCGAACCACGTGCCCGCGACCGTGGCCAGCAGCGCCAGCACGAGCGTGCGCCGCGCGCCCAGCGTGGTCTCGGCGATGCCGAACACCACGGCCACCTGGAGCAGCAGTCCCCACACCGGCAGCGAGGGGTCGGGCACGAACAGCGAGAGTGGTGTGCGCAGCGCCGCGATCCACCAGGGCAGCGTGGCGTAGACGCCGCCCAGCCGCTCGACCCAGTCGCTCGACTCCTCGTCGTGCTGGACCAGTTGCAACACCAGGACGCCCGCGCAGGAGGCGAGCGTCAGCGGCACCGCCCGCAGCCGCGCGCTGCGCAGCCGGCGCCACACGTCGGGGAAGACGACGCCCCACTCGGCGCGCGCGAACCGCCGCAGCGGGCCCGGGACCCACGCCCCCTCACGGCGTCTCACGCCGCCGCCGCAGCGGCACCGGGATGCGGGGGACGCCGAGGAAGCCCTCGGCCCGCGCTCCCGCGATGCCGATCCTGGGCAGCTCGCTCGACTTCCCGAACAGCACATACCGCGGCTCCCAGATCGGCCGGAACTTGGCGTTGGCGCGGTACAGCGACTCGATCTGCCACCACCGCGAGAAGAACGTCAGCAGCGAGTGCCACAGCCGCAGCACCGGGCCCGCGCCCAGCCGCGAGCCGCGCTCGAACACCGACCGGAACATCGCGAAGTTCAGCGAGATCTGCGCCACCCCCACCTCGTCGGCCCGCTGGATCAGCTCGATCACCATGAACTCGATCAGCCCGTTGTCCGCGCCGCGGTCACGCCGCATCAGGTCCAGCGACAGCCCGTGCGGCCCCCACGGCACGAAGCTCAGCATCGCCACCGGCCGGCCGTCGCCGTCGTGGCACTCGACCATCACGCAGTCGCCGTCCGCGGGGTCGCCGAGTCGGCCGAGCGCCATCGAGAAGCCGCGCTCGGTGCCGCCGTCGCGCCAGTGGTCGGCGCGCTCCACCAGCGCGTCCATCTCGTCCGCGGGGATCTCCGCGTGCCGCCGGACGCGGACCGTGCAGCCCGAGCGCTTCACCCGGTTGTACGCCTGCCGGACGGTCCGCATCGCACGGCCGTCCAGGGTGAAGTCCCCGGTCTCGACGATCGCCTCGTCGCCCAGTTCCAGGGCGTCCAGGCCGTGCCGGGCGTAGACGGTGCCGGCCTCCTCGCTCGCGCCCATCACCGCGGGCACCCACGCGTGCCGGCGGGCCTCGGCCAGCCACGCGTCGATAGCGCCGGGCCATGCCTCGGGGTCGCCGATCGGGTCGCCCGAGGCGAGGGTGACGCCGCCGAGCACCCGGTAGGCGATCGCGGACTTGCCGCTGGGCGACCAGATGACGCTCTTGTCGCGGCGCAGCGCGAAATAGCCGAGCGAGTCGCGTTCGCCGTACGCGGCGAGCAGCGAGCGCAGCCGCTCCTCGTCCTGCGCGCCGAGCAGTTCGCGGCCGCGCGGGGAGCGGAAGGCGACGAAGAGGACCAGCAGGAACAGCAGGGTGGTCATGATGTTGATCACCACGTCCACCCAGCCGGGCGTGGAGATGGTCATGAAGTCCGCGTCGCTGGGCACCAGCGAGACCAGCCGGACCAGCGCGTAGCCGAAGGTGTCGCCGAAGCCGGCGCCGTGCGCGGCGTTGGTGACGGCGACCAGGCCGGTGCCGACCAGCGCGGCCAGCACCAGGCCGACCGCGGCGACCACCGCGGCGGTCCACGGGTTCGCCGGGTCGCCCTTGGCGCGGAACTCGGACCGGCCGAGCAGCAGGGCGACCAGGAACGCGGTGGTCACGCCGAGCGACACCCAGTTCTGCGGGTGCCGGTGGATGTCGGGCCACACCATGCTCAGCGCCAGCGCCGCGAAGAACAGGCCGCACAGCACCAGGTTGAGAATCCACGCGGCGCGCTTGCGGCGGCCCATCACGACCGCGAGGAACAGCGCGAACGCGGTGGAGGTGAAGCCGGCGGTGAGCAGGTAGGGCGTGAAGTAGTCCTGCGCGTTGTGCCGGCGGATGTCGGCCCCGAAGCTCACCCAGACCGCGCCCAGCAGGTTCACCGCGGTGACGATGCGGAGGTACCACACCGTGAGGGCGGCGGCGCGCCGGGCGGTTCCCATGAACGGGAAGCATATGCGCTGATGACCGGATTATCCGGTAAGCGGCTTGTGCCCGTTATGCCGTGACGTCAGGGGTGGGCTCGGCCTCCGACCGCTCCGGCGTCTCCGGGCGCAGCTCGGCGGAGAGCGCGGCCGCGGCCTGGAGCAGGGGAAGCGCCAGTACGGAACCGGCGCCGCCGCCCGTGCTCACCCCGCGGTCCAGCAGCGGCTCCAGCGAGACGCGGTCCAGCGCCTTGTCCTGCCCGGCCTCGCCGGTGGCCACCCCGGCCACCCACCAGTCCGGCGCGCGGAACGCGATGCGCTGCGCCACCAGCGCGCAGGCCGCGCTGACCACGCCGTCCAGCACGACCGGCAGCTTGCGGACCGCGGCCTGCAGCAGGAAGCCGGTGATCGCCGCGAAGTCGGCGCCGCCCACCGCGGCCAGCAGCGCGAGCTGGTCGCCCAGGACGGGCCGGGCGCGGCGCAGACCGTCGCGGATCGCCGCGCACTTGCGCATCCAGGTGAGGTCGTCGATGCCGGAGCCGCGGCCGGTGACCACGGAGGCGTCGGTGCCGCACAGCGCGGCGATCAGGATGCCGGCCACGGTGGTGCCGCCCACGCTCAGGTCGCCGAGCAGCACCAGGTCGGTGCCGGAGTCGGCCTCCTCGTCGGCGATCGCGACGCCGGCGCGGAACGCCTGGTCGGCCTCCTCCAGCGTCAGCGCGTCCTCGACGTCGACCCGGCCGGAGCCGCGGCGTACCCGGTGCGCGGTCGCCTCGGCGGGCAGCTCCGCGGGATCGCAGTCCAGCGCCATGTCCACCAGGCGGATGCTCGCGCCGTACAGCCGGGCCAGTACGGCGACCGGCGCGGTGCCGTCGACGACCGCGCGGGCCAGCGCGGACGCGGTGCCGGCGGGACGGGCCGAGACGCCCAGCGCGGAGACGCCGTGGTCGGCGGCGAAGACCAGGGCGCGGGGGCGGGTGATCGGGCGGGCCGGGACCTGGCCCTGGACGGCGGCGAGCCAGTCCGCGAGTTCGGCGGGCTTGCCGAGGCCCGCGGCGGGGCGGACCAGGTCGCGCCATCGGTCCTGCGAGTCGCGACGCATGCTCGCGTCGGGGCGTTCCACCAGCGTTCCGAACGCGTCCAAGTCAATACGGTCCACGCCCGGAACCCTACCGGTCCGCTCCCGCTGGGGTTGCGCATCCCCTCCCGGCTGCCCCGGTCCGCCGGACGTGGCCCATCCGCCGGTGGTCCGGACCGAACGAAACTGCCCCTTCGGGCCGGTGACGACCTGCGGGCCGCAGACGGGCTGGTGGGGGGCACCTCCCGGACGGAGTCCGGGGGAGCGGTTCCCCGCGCCCCTGGGAATGACGTCCAGCGTCGAGCCGGACTCAGGGCTTCAGGGAGCGGGGCAGCCGGCGGTGACGAGGAGGACGTGCTCGGACTCCGCGGCCATCGCGGCGTTGAGGCGGCCCAGCTCGTCCTGGAAGCGGCGGCCCGACGCCGTCGCGGGGACGACGCCGGAGCCGACCTCATTGGAGACGGCGACCGCGGTGCGCCGGGTGCCGCGCCACGCCGCGACCAGCTCGTCCGCCCGGTCCCGTACCGCGCGCAGTGCCCCGCCCTCGTGCCACGCCGCGTCGTCCCACGCGCCCGCCTCGTCCATGACGTGCGTCAGCCACAGCGCGAGGCAGTCCACCAGCAGCGGCGGCCCCTGCGCGTCCGCGAGCAGCGGCACCAGGTCGCAGGTCTCCTCCGTGCGCCACCTCGTCGGCCGCCGCTCGCGGTGCGCGGCCACCCGCCGCGCCCACTCGCGGTCGCCCTCGCGCAGGCCGCCCGTCGCGACGTAGACGACCTCCGGGTACGCGGCCATGCGCCGCTCCGCCTCCGCCGACTTGCCCGAGCGCGCCCCGCCGAGCACCAGGGTGCGCCGCGGCACGTCCGGCACCTGCTGGTAGTCGCCCGCGGTCAGCGTCGTGCCGTCGGGCACCGCGCGGGCGCCGAGCGCGGCCAGCCGCCGGCCCAGCTCCGGCTCGGGCGGCGCCGCGTGTCCGACGTGGACGGCGACCACGTCCGTGGTGGACGTGACCGCGCCGGCCGCGCGCAGCCGCCCGAGCGCGTCCGGGCGGCCCAGCACGTCGAGCAGCGCCAGGTCGTACGGCGCCGCGCCGTCCTCGGCGAGCCCGGCGGGAGCGCAGCCCGGCGGCAGGTAGAGCGCGCGCAGGCCGTCCGGCGACTCGACCGCGTACCCGGTGCCCGGCGCGTCCACCGGCACCGCGCGCACCCGGTGGCCGGTGGTCAGCGGCAGCCTGCGCCCGTCGGGCACCCGCGCGGGGCCGGCAGCCCGGCCGGGATCTCCACCGCGGGCCCGTCGTGCGGGTGCGACAGCAGCACCAGGCGCAGCCCGGCGAGCGTCTGCCCGGCCCGGGCGGCGGCCAGCGCGGCGCCCGGTGTCAGGTCGAGCAGCACCACGCCGTCGACCAGGACGGAGGTCGCGGCCCGCGCGCCCGCGCCGGTGGCCGCCGCGCAGGCCGCGCAGGGGCAGTCGGGCAGCGGCAGGCCCGCGGGGGCGCCGGTGCCGAGCAGGGTCAGTTCCACGGGACGATCGTCTCGCGTCAGCGCCGACGGCGCGCGGGGCGGCCCCGCGCGCCGGTACGCCGCCAGTACCCCGCCGGTACGCCGCCGGCGGGGCGTCGTACGGGTGCCGGTCACAGCCGCGGACCGGGCCGATACGCTGCGGAGCAGCACCTGCCGACCATCCGGCGAACGAGCGAGGAGACGTTACATGGCGTGGACGTGGCGGTTCGAGAAGGCGGACGGCACGGAGGTGGCCCCGGCGGTGGAGCCGGAGGAGTTCACCACGCAGGGCGACGCGGAGTCGTGGATCGGCGAGGTGTGGAAGGACCTCGCGGAGGGCGGCGCGGATCAGGTCGTCCTCTTCGAGGGGGAGAAGCGGGTGTACGGGCCGATGAGTCTCGCCTCCGGCGCGGACGCGGGATCCGAGGCCGCCTCGGACTCTGACTCCGCCTCCGACTCCGGCGCGGGTTCCGTTGACGTTGAAGCCTCGTCCACACCCGAGGAGGCGTAGCGACGCCGCGTCGCTTCGCCTTCGGCCCATGCGGCCCGCGGGTCGTCACCGGGCCGGTGGGGTGGCGCTGTTGTCTCCGGACCACCGGTGAGTGGTGGGCTCGTCGCGCAGTTCCCCGCGCCCCTGATGGGCTGGCGCTCGGCGTTACCGCGGGCCGCCGGGGGCTGGTCGCGCGCACGCGGCGCCAGCCGCACATGGGATGCGGCCCCGCGCCCCTGAGCGGCTGGCGCTCGGCGGATGCTATGCGCGGAGGGGGCGGAAGGTGGTGCGGATTTCGGCGGTCAGGGTCTCGGGCTGTTCCATGGCCGCGAAGTGGCCGCCCTTCTCGGCCTCGCCGTAGTGGATCAGATCGCTGTACGTGTCCTCGATCCAGCTGCGCGGGGGGAGGGGGATGTCCTTGGGGAAGACGGTCACGCCGACCGGGAGCGTCAGTTTCGGGCCGGCGAGGGTGGCCGACGCGTTCTCCCAGTAGATGCGGCCGGAGGACGCCGCGCTGTTGGTGAACCAGTAGAGGGAGATCACGTCGAGCATGTCGTCCGTGTCGAGCGCGTCCTCGGCGAGCCCGTCGTTGTCGCTCTTGGACTGGAACTTCTCGTAGATCCAGGCCGCCTGACCCACGGGGGAGTCGGCGAGCGCGAACCCGACGGTCTCGGGCTTGGTGCGCTGGAGGTGGTTCGACCCGCCGAGTTCGCCGGCGTAAAGGGCGGCGGTCTCCACCGCGCGGCGCTCCTCGGGGGACAAGGTGGCGGGGATCGGGTCGGGGAAGGCGTACTGGGTGTTCAGGTGGATCCCGACGAGCCCCTCGGGCCGCATCGCCCCGAGCGCGGTGGTGACGACGGCGCCCCAGTCGCCGCCCTGCGCGGCCCATCGTGAGTAGCCGAGACGCGTCATCAGCTCCGCCCACGCGCTCGCGACGCGCGACGCGGTCCACCCGGTCCGCGTGGGCTTCTGGGAGAAACCGAACCCGGGGAGCGAGGGGATGACGACGTCGAACGCGTCGGCGGCGTCCCCGCCGTAGGCGACCGGATCGGTCAGCGGGCCGATCAGCTTCAGGAATTCGAGGACCGACCCCGGCCAGCCGTGCGTGAGGATCAGCGGCATCGCGTCGGGATGCTCGGACCTGACGTGGACGAAGTGGATGTCGAGACCGTCGATCTCGGTCACGAACTGGGGGTGGCGGTTGAGCGCGGACTCCAGCCGCCGCCAGTCGTAGCGGTGCTGCCAGTGGTCGGCCAGGGCCCGCGCGTTCTCCACCCGGACCCCTTGCGACCAGTCGCCCACCGTCTCCGGGTCCGGCCAGCGGGTCCCGGCCAGCCGCTGTTTCAGGTCGTCGATCGCCGCGTCCGGGATCGAGACGGTGAACGGGCGGACGAGGTCCGAGAGGTGCGGCGTCGGTGCGGTCATCGTCTTTTCTCCTGTACGTCGAAGCAGCGCCGGAACAGTGCCTGGGCGGGTGCCGGAACATGCCGAAGCAGTGCCGGAACGGCGCCGGAACAGTGCCGGAGCACGGTGCGACCCTTCATTGCACACCGGTGTGCAATGTACGTCACTGCACACCGGTGTGCAAAAATGGCCGCGTGCCCACCGAGTCCTCCCGCGCGCGCTCGACCAGCGAGACACGCGACCGCATTCTCGACGTCGCCCTCGACGTACTGGGGGAGAACCCCGACGCCGGCATGGGCGACATCGCCGCCGCCGCCGGCGTCGTCCGCCGGACGGTCTACGGCCACTTCCCCTCGCGCCTGGACCTGATCCAGACGCTCACCGACCGGGCCGTCACCGAGATGACGGCCGTGCTCACCGACGTCACCGCCGCCGTCGCGGACGCGGACGCGGCGTGGGCGGCGTTCGTCGCCCGCCTGTGGCCGGTGGCGCACCGGTACCGCGTGCTGCTGGCGCTGCGCCGCGGCGAGTACGGCGAGGCGATCCACGGACTGCTCGGGCCGGTCGACGCACTCCTCGCCGACCTGGTGCGGCGCGGCCAGGACGCCGACGTGTTCGCCCGGTACCTGCCGGCCTGCTCAGCCAGGTCGCCTACGGCGCCGTGTTCGCCATCGCCGACAGCGACCTGCCGGACGGGACCCACGGCGCCCGGGCGGCGGCGGTCACGAGCCTGCTGATGCTGGGAGTGCCCGAGGCGCGCGCGGTCGCCCTCGCGGACGGCGGCGCGGTCGCCCTCGCGGACGGCGGCGCGGGCGCCCGGCCCTGACCCGCCACCGCTCCCAGCCTGACCCGTCACCGCTCCTAGAGGGAGCCCAGCGTGACCTGGACGGTCCTGGTGGCGCCGTTGCGCAGATAGGTGACCGGGACCTTCTGGCCCGGCTTGTCGTCGGCGAGCGCCTCGGTCAGGGACTGCACGGTCGTCACGGGCGTGCCGCCGAGCTTGGTGATGACGTCGCCGGCCTGCAGCCCGGCCTTCTGCGCTGCGCCGCCCTTGGCGACCGAGACGATCGCCGCGCCGGCCGGCTGGAAGTCCTGGCCGACGACGCCGCGGACCGCCACGTCCAGCGCGGCCCGCCCGGAGTCGGTGACCTTGCCGTGGTCGATGATCTGGTCGGCGATCCGCTTCACCGCGGACGACGGGATCGCGAACCCGATGCCCGGGGCCGCGCCGCTGCCCAGCTGTGGGTCGGTGGCGGCGAGCGTGGGGATGCCGATCACCTGGTCGTCCAGATCGACCAGCGCGCCGCCGCTGTTGCCGGGGTTGATCGCCGCGGACGTCTGCACCATGTCGGGGATGGTCGCGCCGGTGCCGCCGCCGGACGCGCCCTCGCTGACCGTGCGCCCGGTGGCCGACACGATCCCCTGGGTGACGCTGCTGGACAGGCCCAGCGGACTGCCCATCGCCAGCACGATCTGGCCGACCGCCACCTTGGAAGAGTCCGCGAACGACGCCGGCTTGAGCTTGCTCGGCGGCGATTCCAGCCGGATCACCGCGAGGTCGTTCGCCGGGAACGAGGACACCAGCCTGGCGGTGAGCGGCTTGCCGCCGGTGGCCAGGGACACCTGGAACGTCTTGGCGTCGCCGACCACGTGCGCGTTGGTCACCACGTCGCCCTTGTCGTCGTACACGACGCCGGAGCCCAGGTCCTGGCCGGTGGTGATCTGCACGACGGACGGCAGGACCTTCTTCACCGCGTCCTGGTAGGCGCTCTGCAGGCCCTGCGCGCCGCTGTCGGAGACCGCGGTGTCGGCCGCGGCCTGCTGCGCGGCGCTGCGGCTGGCGCCCCCGCTCGCCCGGGTCCCGGTGGAGCCGGAGTCCGACGAACTGCAGCCGGCGGCCAGCAGCGCGGTCGCGGTGACGGCGGCGGTGGCCGCGGCGACGGGGAGCAGGAGGCGGATACGGGCGTACGGCGATCGGCTCATGTCCGCATCATCACGTCCGGCCGCGCCCGCGGCCCGGCCCGCGCACCCACCCGGGTTACCCGCTCCGGTACGCGAGCGGACCGCACCCGGGTTACCCGCTCCGGCGCGCGAGCGGACCGCGCCCGGCAGCCGCGCACCGGCGGTCCGCACCCGGGCCGCGCGCCGCGGGCGGGAGCCGGGCCGCCGGCACTACGTCCGAACGCCGCACAGATGGGTCAGCGCCGCCACCCCGCGGTAGGGGTCGGTGCGCCCCGCCCGCTCCTCCGCGTCCAGCAGCAGCGCCAGCTCGTGCGGGTCCTGCGGGACGCGCGCCAGGTCGGAGGCGGCGTCGGTGAAGACCCGCACCCCGTACCAGGCGCGCAGCGGCACGCCGATGCCGGTCAGCACCGTGGTCAGCGGCCCGCGCCGGTCCGCGCGGGTGGCCAGGCCCAGCCGGTTGGTGTAGCCCTCGGCGTCGAACGCGCCGGCCGCGCCCGCCCAGTCGCCCAGCAGTCCGGGCCGCATGGCCAGCGCGTCGCCGTTGCGCACCAGCAGCGAGAGCAGGCCGCCGGGGGCCAGCACGCGGGCCAGCGCGGCCAGCATCGGCTCGGGGTCGGGCACGTACATCAGGACGCCGTGGCACAGCACCACGTCGAAGCAGGCCGGGCCGAAGTGCCGGCCGGTCTCACGGCCGTCGCCGCGCAGCACCACGAAGCGGTTGCGCACCTCGGGCGGCTCGGCGGCGACCTGCGCGCGCAGCGCCCGCAGCATCTGCACGTCCTGCTCCAGGCCGGTCACCAGGTGGCCGGCGCGGGCCAGCCGCAGCGCCTGGGTGCCCTGGCCGGGGCCGATGTCCAGCACCCGCAGCGGACCCGCGTCCAGCGCGTCGAGCCCGGCGAGCTGCTCGTCGAGCTGCCGGGCGACCAGCTCCTGCCGCACGGTGTTGCGCAGGCCGCCGAGACCGGCCAGCCAGTTCTCCGCGCCCCCGGCGAACCCCTGGGCCCCGGGAACGGCTCCCGTCCCGCCGTTCAGAGCTTGGTGCCGCGGCCGACCTGCGGCTTGGGCAGGCGCAGCCGGCGCATCTGGAGGGTGCGCATCAGCCCGTAGGCGACCGCGCCCTTGGTGTTCCGGTCGGGGAACCGCTGCCGCAGCTGGCCGCGCAGCCGGAACCCGGTGACGAACGAGTCGCCGACGATCATCACGATCACGATCAGCCACAGCAGCAGCGAGACCGTCTGCAGCGAGCCCACCCGCACGATGCTGAGCACCAGGATGAGCACCGCGATCGGCAGGAAGAACTCCGCGACGCGGAACCGCGAGTCCACGTAGTCGCGGACGAACGTGCGCACCGGGCCCTTGTCGCGGGCCGGCAGGTAGCGGTCGTCGCCGCTCTGCAGCGCCTCGCGCTGCTTGGCCATCTGGGCCCTGCGCGCGTCGCGGGCCTGCCGGGCCGCGGCCTTGCGGTCCGTGGGCACGGTCATCGCCTTGCGGCGGGCGCCCTGCGCCTCGCTGCGCTTGGGGGTGGGGCGACCCTTGGGAGCCTGCGGGTCGCGGACCTGGTCCTCGTCGAGCACCGCGGTGGTGGCCGAGGACCGGTCGTCGGAATCGTGGGAGCGACGTCGGAACACAACCCCAAGGTTACGTGTTCCCGGCCGCAGCCCCTAGACCACGGTCCGCCGGCCGGACACCGCCCCCGCGCGCGGTTCCGCGCCGGACCCGTACGGAACACCGGCCCCGGGACCCCCACCTACTCCCTGGGCCCTACGCCGACGCCGCGTGATCGTCCTTGCGGATGACCGCATCGACGCCCGAACAGTGCGGTAATGGAACCAGGGCCCGTAGGCTGGGGTCTGTAGAGGTGCTGGAGCTTTTGCCGAGAAGGGGGCGCGCGAGGCCCATGAGCGGTGTCATGAAGCGGATGGGACTGATTTTCCGCGCGAAGGCCAACAAGGCCCTGGACAGGGCGGAGGACCCGCGCGAGACCCTCGACTACTCGTACCAGAAGCAGCTGGAGCTGCTGCAGAAGGTGCGCAGGGGCGTGGCCGACGTCGCGACGTCCCGCAAGCGCCTGGAGCTGCAGCTGTCCGAGCTGCAGAAGAAGTCGTCGACGTACGAGGACCAGGGCCGCAAGGCGCTCGCCCTGGGCCGCGAGGACCTGGCCCGCGAGGCGCTGTCCCGCCGGGCGGCGCTGCAGCAGCAGGTCGCCGATCTGGAGACCCAGCACACCCAGCTCCAGGGCGAGGAGGAGAAGCTGACGCTCGCCTCCCAGCGCCTGCAGGCCAAGGTGGACGCCTTCCGCACCAAGAAGGAGACCATCAAGGCCACCTACACCGCCGCCCAGGCGCAGACCCAGATCGGCGAGGCCTTCTCCGGCATCTCCGAGGAGATGGGCGACGTCGGCATGGCGATCCAGCGGGCCGAGGACAAGACCGAGCAGCTGCGGGCCAGGGCCGGCGCGCTGGACGAGCTGCTGGCCTCCGGCGCCCTGGACGACCCCAGCGGCCTGGCCAAGGACGACATCCAGGCGGAGCTGGACCGGCTGTCGGGCGGCAGCGACGTCGAGCTGGAGCTGCAGCGGATGAAGGCGGAGCTGGCCGGCGGCGGCACGCAGCAGGCGATCGAGAGCGGCCAGGGGCAGGGCGGCCAGTCCGCCCAGGCGCAGCCCCAGGACACCCCGCGGTTCGACAAGCAGTAGGAACGCGCGGAACCGGCAGGACGCGCCGCCGCGGGCACGGGCACGACCGCGGCGCGCACGGCTACGGAGGAGGCCGCTGTGATCGTACGGATCATGGGCGAGGGCCAGCTGGTGCTGGACGACGCCCATCTCCCTGAGCTGAACACGCTGGACGACGCCCTGCTCGCGGCGATCGAGGCGGCCGACGAGGAGGGCTTCCGGCGCACGCTGGGCGCGCTCCTGGACGGGGTGCGCAGCCGCGGCGAGCCGCTGCCCGACGACGCGCTGGAGCCGTCCGGGCTGATCCTGCCGTCGCCGGACGCGACGCTGGAGGAGGTCAGGGCGATGCTCAGGGACGACGGGCTGATCCCGGGCTGATCCCGCCCGGGTCCCGCCCGGGTCCCGCCCGGGTCCCGCCCGGGTCCCGCGCCGTCGGGGCGATCCGGGGCCGATCCGGGGCTGATCCGGCGCTGTTCCGGGGCCGGTTCGGGTGCGGGCGGCGCGGGGCGTCCCCGCGTCCCTTACCGTTGCTTACCGTGCAGTACGCATCCGGTCTCCTCGCAGCGCCCCGGCGGTGGCTGCGCGCGCACCAGAGCACGGCGGACGCCGCGCTCGCGGCGGCCGCGTTCGCACTCATGCTGATCGGCGCGGTGGTCGGCATCGACTCCTACCGGCCGGGCGTGCTGGACACCGCGCTCGCCGCGCTGGCCTGCGGCTCGCTGATGCTGCGGCGCCGGCTGCCGTGGACGGTGCTCGGCTTCACCGTGCTGCTGGCCGCGCTCTTCCTGACGCTGCGGCCGGTCGACGGCCGCATCCCGCTGGTGGTCGCGGTCGCGGTGGCGCTGTGCACGGTGGCGGCCCGCTCCGACCGGCCGACCACCAGGACCACCGGGCTCGCGGTGTGCGTCGGCCTGACCGTGCTGGCCATGTCGTTCGGCCCGGGGCCGTGGTACCGCCAGTCCAACTTCGCGGTCTTCGCCTGGACCGGCCTCGCCGCCGCGGTCGGCGACGCGGCCCGCAGCCGGCGCGCCTACGTCGCGGCGATCGAGGAGCGCGCGGTGCGCGCCGAGCGCAGCCGCGAGGAGGAGGCCAGGCGGCGGGTGGCCGAGGAGCGGATGCGCATCGCCCGCGAGCTGCACGACGTGGTCGCGCACCACATCGCGCTGGTCAACGTGCAGGCCGGGGTGGCCGCGCACGTCATGGACAGCCGGCCGGACCAGGCCAAGCAGGCGCTCGCCCACGTGCGCGAGGCGAGCCGGTCCGCGCTCGACGAACTGCGCGCCACCGTCGGGCTGTTGCGGCAGTCGGGCGAGCCGGAGGCGCCGATGGAGCCGGCGCCCGGGCTCGGCGTGCTCGACCAGCTCATCGACGGGTTCCGGCGGGCCGGGCTGCACGTCGCGGTGGAGTGCGCGGGGGCGGCCACGCCGAAGCTGCCGGCGAGCATCGACCTGACCGCGTACCGGATCATCCAGGAGTCGCTGACGAACGTGCAGAAGCACGCCGGGCCCGACGCGGGCGCGGTGGTGCGGATCAGCCGCGAGTCCGGTGTGCTCGACCTGGTGGTGGACGACGACGGCGCGCCCGGTGGTCCCGGCGCGCCCGATCCGAACGCAGCGGCGGCCCTGCTGCCGTCCGCGCGGCGCGGCCGCCCGGCGGCCGGACCCGGCCCGCGGTCCGCCGCGAGCGGCACCGAGCAGGACGCGGTGTTCGCAGGAGCGGGCCGGGACGCGGACTCCGCGCCGGGCGGCGGGCACGGCCTGCTCGGCATGCACGAGCGCGCCTCCGCGCTCGGCGGCGTCTGCCGCACCGGCGCGCGCCCCGGCGGCGGTTTCCGGGTCCACGTCCGGCTGCCGCTGTCCGCCCCGCCGCGTACCCGCCACTTCCCCGCCTCCGGCCAGGAGGCCGCCGGATGACCCGGCTCGACCCCACCGCGCGCGGGCGGCACACCGCGTCCGCGCGGGACCCCCGCCCGCCGGCCGCCCACGACGCAGGGGCGGCCGAGGGTGCCACCGCGCGCCGCGCCGGCCCCGGCGGGCCGCGGGCCGGCGCGGAGGCTCCGGCACCTCGACCCGCCTCCGCGCAGGGCTCCCGGTCGACGGCCGGGCGCGGTGCCGGTGCCCACGACGCGTCGGCCGCCGAGGCGGTCGGGACGCGCTCGGGCCGGGGCGGGGCGCGGTCCGTCGCCGTGGCGCGGGGCCAGGCGGGCCGCGAGGGCGGTTCCGGCGGGGCCGCCGGGGAGCGGGCGGCCGGGCCGGGGGGCGTGGAGGCGCCGGTGGAGGCCGCGTTGCGGGTGGTGCTCGCGGACGACCAGGCGCTGATGCGCGGCGCGTTGCGGATGCTGGTGGAGTCCGAGGCGGACCTCGTGGTGGTGGGGGAGGCCGCGGACGGCGCGGAGGCGGTCGCGCTGGTGCGGGCGGAGCGGCCGGACGTGGTGCTGATGGACATCCGGATGCCGGGCGTCGACGGCATCGCGGCGACCCGAGCGATCACCGCGGACCCGGCGCTGACCGGCTGCGCGGTGCTGGTGCTGACCACCTTCGAGGCGGACGAGTACGTGGTGCGGGCCATCCTGGCCGGCGCGGCCGGCTTCCTCGGCAAGGGCGCGGAACCCGCCGAACTGCTCGCCGCCATCAGGACGGTGGCCCGCGGCGAGGCGCTGCTGTCGCCGGCCGCCACCAAGAGCCTGATCGCCCGGTTCGTGGCGCAGCAGCAGGCGGCGGCCGACAGCGCGGAGCCGACGCCGGTCACCGGCCTGGACACGCTGACCGCGCGCGAACGCGAGGTGCTCGTGGAGGTCGCGGCCGGGCTGTCCAACGACGCGATAGCCGAGCGCCTCGGCGTCAGCCCGCTCACCGTCAAGACGCACATCAACCACACGCTGGCCAAGCTCGGCGCCCGCGACCGGGCCCAACTGGTCGTCGCCGCCTACGAGTCGGGCCTGGTCCGCCCGCACCGCTAGCCGCTCGTACGGCTGCTCGCGAGGTCAGCGGCCCGCGGCCCGGCCGGCGCGCTCGCCACGGCCCCGCGCCCACCCCGGCTTCCGCCGCGCCCCCTCGGCGCCTGTCAGGGCAACGCCGTGGACGGCAGGGCCAGTTCCGGCGGGCGCATCCCGCGCAGCGCCACGTAGCCGGAGGTGGTGATCCGCAGCCCCGCCGCCACCGCCACGTCCACCGCCCACTCGGCCTGCGCGGTGACGTGGTCGACGCGGACCGGCTCGCCCGGGGGCGCGGCCAGCAGCGCCGCGGTGAGCAGCCGGGTGGCCAGCCGGCGGGAGGTGGCCGCGAGCGTCTCCACCCGGCCCCGCCGGACATAGCAGTAGCCGCTGCCGGCCAGGTCGTCCACCACGAACAGCCGGTGGTGGCGCAGCAGTTCCTCGTGGTCGGCGCGGTGCGCGCCGCCGCGGGTGCGGCGGTCGACGGAGTCCATCAGGTCGCGGTGCCGCTCCGTGCCCTGGTGCACCGGACCGTCCGGCGCGGGCAGCCGGCCCGGGTCGGGCAGGCCGGACAGCCGCATCGTCGGGTGCAGGGTGAAGCCGGCCCGGCGCAGCGTACGGGCCGGGACCGGGTCGTCGGGCAGGCAGGCCACGCCGCGCAGGCAGGCCCTGCCGTACAGCAGCGCGCGGGCCAACAGCGCCTTGCCGACGCCCTTGCCCTGCGCCTCGGGCAGCACGGCCAGCAGCGACAGCGCCCAGGTGCCCTCGCGCCGCGAGGACAGCACCGCGCCGACCGGCCCGGCGTGCTCGTCCTCCAGCAGCCAGCAGCCCTCGGGGTCGGTCCGCGCCAGGTGCCGTATCCGGCCCTCCTGCCGGGTGATCCGCTCGGCGTCGGGGCCGGCGGCGGCGCGGCCGGCGCCGGGACCCCGGCCGCCGGGTCCCGGCCCGCCGAACCCCCGCTCACCGGGCACCGGCGCGGCGCCGGCCGCCGGCCGCAGCGCGCGCGTGCCCCCGAAGGCGGCCGCAGCGATCTCGCGGACCGCCTCCGCGTCCTCCTCGTCGTCACGGACGGATCGAAGAATCACCGATCCATCTTTGCCCCCGCCTTACGGCAGCGCCAGCATCTGCTCCAGCGCGGCCTTGGCGTAGTGCTCGGTCTCCGGGTCGACCTGGATGCGGTTGACGACCTTGCCGTCCGCCAGCGACTCCAGCGCCCAGACCAGGTGCGGCAGGTCGATGCGGTTCATGGTCGAGCAGAAGCACACCGTCTTGTCCAGGAAGACGATCTGCTTGTCGGGGTGCGCCGCGGCCAGCCGCCGCACCAGGTTCAGCTCGGTGCCGATCGCCCACGCCGAGCCCGCCGGCGCCTCGTCCAGCGTCTTGATGATGTACTCGGTCGAGCCGACGTAGTCCGCGGCGGTGACCACCTCGTGCCGGCACTCGGGGTGCACCAGCACGTTGACTTCCGGTATGCGGGCGCGGACGTCCTCGACGCAGTCCAGCGCGAAGCGGCCGTGCACCGAGCAGTGGCCGCGCCACAGGATCATCTTGGCCGCGCGCAGCTGCTCGGCGGTCACGCCGCCGCCCGGCTTGTGCGGGTTGTAGACGACGCAGTCCTCCAGCGCCAGGCCCATCTCCAGCACCGCGGTGTTGCGGCCCAGGTGCTGGTCGGGCAGGAACAGCACCTTCTCACCCTGGCCGAACGCCCACTCCAGGGCCCGCCGCGCGTTGGAGGAGGTGCAGATGGTGCCGCCGTGCCGGCCGGTGAACGCCTTGATGTCCGCGGAGGAGTTCATGTACGAGACCGGGACGGTGGTGTCCGCGACGCCCGCGTCGGTGAGCACGTCCCAGCACTCGGCGACCTGCTCGGCGGTGGCCATGTCGGCCATCGAGCAGCCGGCCGCCAGGTCCGGGAGGATCACCTGCTGCCGCTCGGAGGTGAGGATGTCGGCGGACTCGGCCATGAAGTGCACACCGCAGAAGACGATGTACTCCGCCTCGGGGCGGGCCGCCGCGTCCCGGGCCAGCTTGAAGGAGTCGCCGGTCACGTCGGCGAACTCGATGACCTCGTCCCGCTGGTAGTGGTGGCCCAGCACGAACACCCGGTCGCCGAGCTTCGCCTTGGCGGCGCGGGCGCGCTCCACCAGGTCCGGGTCGGACGGCGCGGGCAGGTCGCCGGGGCAGTCGACGCCGCGTTCGCTGGCGGGGTCGGACGCGCGGCCGAGCAGCAGCAGCGCGAGCGGGGTGGGCTGTACGTCCAGCGTTTGTGTGGTGGTCACGGGCCCGTAGCCCTTTCTTCGCAGCAGCGCAGACTTTTCGTCTACTTGACGCTATCTATCATAACCCGTTCGCGTCAGTTTGACGCTGCCGGGTGCGTCAGTGTGACGCATTCCCCGTGGACGGTCCGGCGGCGGGCGTCGTGTGCGAGCATGGACGGCAAGACGTCACATCGGACGGGTCGGATTCGCCGTGCCGCGGGAGGTGCGGAATGAATCCGGGCGGGCACCGGTTAGGCATCGGTAGTCATTGAGCGTCCGTACAACCCGGGAGTGAAGCACATGACGGTTCAGGACGAGACCACCACCACGAGCGAGGGCGTCCTCCTGTCCGACGCCGCTGCCGCGAAGGTGAAGAGCCTGCTGGAGCAGGAGGGCCGCGAGGACCTCGCGCTGCGCGTCGCCGTCCAGCCCGGCGGCTGCTCCGGCCTGCGCTACCAGCTCTTCTTCGACGAGCGCTCGCTCGACGGCGACGTGGTGAAGGACTTCGGCGGCGTCAAGGTCGTGACCGACCGGATGAGCGCGCCGTACCTGGGCGGTGCCTCGATCGACTTCGTGGACACGATCGAGAAGCAGGGCTTCACGATCGACAACCCGAACGCGACGGGCTCCTGCGCCTGCGGCGACTCCTTCCACTGACCGAGTCGTCGCCGGCGTGAAGCCGGCGACAGGACAGCAGACCGGCGGCACCCCCACCAGGTGCCGCCGGTCTGTTGTGCGGCAGCGGTCACTGTCCCCTGACCGGCTGCCCGTCCGATGCGTCCACCACGGTCCGCGTGCCGAGCGGCGTGTCCAGCGTGACCGTGCGGGTGAGCGTCTTGATGATCATCGGGCACATCTTGCCCGGCTGCGCCGGGGTCTCGGTGACGCGGACCCGGACCTGGCCCGCGCTCTCGTCGGCCGACGCGGTGTAGGAGGGGCAGAGCCCGCCCTCGAACGTGACGGTGAGCGTGCTGCCCGCCGCGTGGTACGCGGTCACGTCGACGGTGTGCGCCGAGGGGCCGGACGGTGCGGGCGGCACCGGGCGGCGCGGGCCGCCGGGGTTCGCCGGGGCCGGGCTCACCGTGCCGGGCGGCACCGGAGTGGGCGACGCCGAGCCGTTGCCGCTGCCGCCGCCGGTGACGTACGCGGGGTCCACGGCGGTCTGCGCCACCACCGCGGTCCGCGCCACGCCCGCCTGCGCGGTGTCGAACAGCCACGCCGGCACCAGGCTCTGCACGCCGGAGACGAACTGCAGCGCCAACCCGAAGGTCGCGCCGCGCACCTGCACCTCGTGCGGGCCCGCGGGGACGCACGGCTTGGAGCCGCCCGGCGTCGATCCCGCGCCGGTCGTGCCCTTCGCCGCGCTCGACCCGTTCCCGCTGCCTGACGCGTTCGCGCTGCCCGAGCCGCTCGCGCCGGTCGTGCCCTTCGCGTCGCCGTCGGACCGGGCGCCGGGTGCGGGCAGCCGGGGCTGGGGGAGCGGCATCGCGCAGATCTGCGGGTAGGCCACTGCCCGCGAGTTCAGCTCCTTCAGCGCCGCCGCCGCGCTCACCACCGGATACGACGCGCCCTTGACCGGCTCCGACAGCCGCCCGAACGCCGAGGCGACCACGCCGTCCGCGCCGACCTGCACGGTGGTCGACCAGCCGTGCGTCGGCAGGCCGCCGAACTCCGGGTCGGCGGTGACGGTCCGCAGCGCGCCCACCGTCTGGCTCGCGTCGACATGCGCGCCGGACAGGCCGAGGCCGTCCAGCAGCGGCTGCGCGACCGACCGCGCCCGCTGCTCGCTCACCGGCCCTGAGTCGGAGCCCTGCGCGGACGCGCCCGAGTCGTCGGACGAGGACGACGACGACGAGGAAGACGACGAGGAATCGGCGCCGTCCGGCTGCGCCACCGCGGGCGGCCCGAAACGCGTGTAGGACCACGCGCCCGGGGCGTCCGTGCCGACCATCAGCGTGGGCACGCCGCCGTCCTTGCCGCCGCCGACCACGTAGGACCCGTTCACCCGCCGGACCGGCCCGGTCACCCCGAGCCGCTCGGCCAGCTTCTTCACCGCGGCCTCGTCGGGACCGCGCGCCGCGCGGTAGACCGCCGCCGACTCCGGCCCCTGCGGCAGCGTGCCGGTCAGCTTGTACGTGTCGCCGCCGGTCACCGGCATGCTGTTGGTCCCCGCTCCGGGCGCACCGCTCACCGGGTCGGGTCCGTCGAACCGCAGCGGCTGGGACGCCGACGCCTTGCCGTCGCCGTGGTCGCCGCCCGACGAGGCGGCCCAGTACGCACCGCCGCCGCCGGCCAGCAGCACCGCGACCGCGACGGCCAGGACGGTCAGCCGCGGCCCACGCCGGGCGCCGCCGTCCGGGCCCGAGGCGCCGGGGCCGCCCGCGTCAACCGTGGCGCCCGCGTCATCCGTGGCGCCCGCGCCGCCCGCGCCGTCGGTCCCGTCGTCGCCCCGGTCGGCGCCACCCGGGTGTCCCGCTCCCGGACGTCCGTCGCCGAGATGGCCGTCGCCGGGGTGGTCGTGCTGTTCCGTGCTCACCGCGTGCTCCTTCGGCTCCGTAACGGTCAGGTGCCGATGTGACGCGGCGCCCCGCCGTCCGGTTCCACCGCGGCGCGGCAGGCGGCGCGGACGGTCAGTCGCCGTACTCCGCCATCGCGCTCACCACGTGCGCGGACGCGGCCGGCACGGTGATGCCGTGCAGGCCGGCCGGGAGGACCACCGCCTCCTCGTGCGGGGCCGGCGTCTTCCAGTGCAGGGCCATCCGGTGGCAGTCGCCGAGCAGCTGCTGCAGCGTTTCGGGTTCGCCGAGGGGGGATGAGGGCAGAACGGCAGGCGCGTCGGTGCTCATAATGCGACCCTAGGCAGAGGGTGCCGAAGGAGAAAGCCCTACTATCGGGTAGTTTCTCCGTGGCGCGCGGGCGTCCCCGGCCGCCTGCCGCCCGTCAGCCGCCCGCCCGCCAGCCCCGTCCGCCGGACCTGTCCGCCGGGTCCGTCCGCCGTCACCTCACCTCCCAGGAGCCCGTCGCCGTGCGCATCGCCGTCACCGGATCCATCGCCACCGACCACCTGATGACCTTCCCCGGCCGGTTCGCCGACCAGCTCGTCGCCGACCAGCTGCACACGGTCTCGCTGTCCTTCCTGGTCGACGCGCTGGAGGTGCGCCGCGGCGGGGTCGCCGCGAACATCTGCTTCGGGATGGGCCAGCTCGGCACCCGCCCGCTGCTGGTCGGCGCGGCCGGCAACGACTTCGCCGAGTACCGCTCCTGGCTGGAGCGGCACGGCGTGGACACCTCCTCGGTGCGGATCTCCGAGGTGCTGCACACCGCGCGGTTCATCTGCACCACCGACGCCGACCACAACCAGATCGGCTCCTTCTACACCGGCGCGATGAGCGAGGCCCGGCTGATCGAGCTGCAGGCGGTGGCCGAGCGGGTCGGCGGCCTGGACCTGGTGTCCATCGGCGCGGACGACCCGGAGGCGATGATCCGGCACACCGAGGAGTGCCGGAGCCGCGGCATCCCCTTCGCCGCCGACTTCTCCCAGCAGATCGCCCGGATGGAGGGCGAGGACATCCGGGTGCTGATGGACGGCGCGGCGTACCTGTTCAACAACGAGTACGAGAAGGGCCTGATCGAGACCAAGACCGGCTGGACCGCGGAGGAGATCCTGGACCGGGTCGGCACCCGCGTCACCACGCTCGGCGCGCAGGGCGTGCGGATCGACCGCAAGGGCGAGGAGCCGATCGTCGTGCACTGCGCCGAGGAGCGGCGCAAGGCCGACCCGACCGGTGTCGGCGACGCCTTCCGGGCCGGCTTCCTGTCCGGCCTGGCCTGGAACGTCGGCCTCGAACGCGCCGCGCAGATCGGCAACATGCTCGCCACGCTGGTCATCGAGACCGTCGGCACCCAGGAGTACGAGCTGCGCCGCGGCCACTTCATCGAGCGCTTCACCAAGGCGTACGGCGACACCGCCGCGGCCGAGGTGCAGGCCCACCTGCCGGCCTGACGTTCAGTCGCGGCGCCGCACCACGTACGCGGCGCCGCGCTCGGCCGGCCGCTCGCCCACGTACTCCTGGCCGCGCATCGCGCACCACGCCGGGATGTCCAGGCGCGCGGCCTCGTCGTCGGACAGCACCGTGACCAGGCCGCCGACCGGGACCTCGCCGATCACCTTGGCCAGCTCGATCACCGGGATCGGGCAGCGCTTGCCCAGCGAGTCCACGACCAGCCCGGCCCCCGGCTCGGTGCTCTCCGCCGCCGGCGCCGCCGGCTCCCCGGCCCCCGCGCCCGCCGTTCCGTCCGCCCCCGCGCCCGCCCCCGCCCCGGCACCCGCCGAGGCGTCCGCCGTCGCCCCCGCGCCCGACGCGCCCGGCGCGCCCACCTGGGCCCGCACCCGCGCGACCACCTCCGGCAGCACCCGCAGGAAGCGCTCCACCTCCTCCCGCGTCGTCCCCGGCGGCAGCGACACCCGCACGTTCCCCTCCGACAGCACGCCCATCGCCTTGAGCACATGGCTCGGCGTCAGCGTGCTGGAGGTGCACGAGGAACCCGAGGAGACCGCGAAGCCGGCCCGGTCCAGCGCGGTCAACAGCGCCTCGCCGTCCACGTAGAGGCAGGAGAAGGTGACCAGGTGCGGCAGCCGCAGCCGGGCGTGGCCGACCACCTCGGTGTCCGGCACCAGATCCGGCACCCGCGCCCTGATCAGCTCCACCAGCGCGCCCAGCCGCGCCGCCTCCTCGGCCGCCGCCGCGCGCACCGCGCGCAGCGACGCCGCCGCGGCGACCACCGCGGGCAGGTTCAGCGCGCCCGGCGCCCGTCCCGACTCCCGCTCGTCGGCGGGCTCCTGCGGCGCGTACCGGGTCCCCTTGCGCACCGCGAGCAGGCCCACGCCCGCCGGACCGCCCCACTTGTGCGCGCTGCCCGCCAGCAGCGACCAGCCGTCCGGCGCCGGCCCCAGGGCAGCGACTGCGCCGCGTCCACCAGCAGCGGCACCCCGGCCGCCCGGCACGCCTCGGCCACCTCGGCGACCGGCTGCACCGTGCCCACCTCGTGGTTGGCCGACTGCAGGCAGGCCAGCGCGGTGTCCGATCGCAGCGCCGCCGCGAAGGCCGCCGGGTCCACCCGCCCGGTCCGGTCCACCCCCACTCGCTCGGCGTCGTAGGCGTCGGCCGCGTGCAGCACCGCGGAGTGCTCGACCGCGGAGACCAGCACGTGCCAGGCCGGTCCTGCGGCGGCCCGCCGCCGCGCCGGCCACCGCCGAGTGCAGCGCCCGTGTCCCCGAAGGAGTGAATGTCAGCTCGTCCGGCCGGCAGCCGACCGCCTCCGCGGCCGACTCCCGCGCCGCGTCCAGCAGCAGCCGGGCCCGCCGCCCCTCGCGGTACAGCCGGGCCGGGTCGGCCCACCCGTCGTCGAGCGCGGCCAGCAGCGCCTGGCGCGCCACGGGGTGCAGCGGAGCGGCCGAAGCCATGTCGAAATAGGACACCTCCGCACCGTACAGCGCGGCCCGGGCGAGGCGTCAGAACGCCTGCCCCGACGTGCACTCCGGGCCCCGCGGACACCGGCTCGCGGCGCGCCGCGCACCGTCCCGGACCTCATCGGCAGCCCCTTGGGGGTGAGGTCCGGCGCGTTGGACCCCCTCCCCGCGAGAGCCGGAAGGGCGTCCAGTAGGGTTTGGTCCGCATAAACATCCACACCTAGTGCCCGCGCACCGGGCCGACCGACCAGCAGACGGCCGGAACACTCGGACGCGCGGGCGAGACTCTCGGGAAGGCGCTACGTGAGTCCCAACGGCTCCGACCTCCCCCACGGCCAGAAGGGCGTGGGCGGAACCCCCATGTCGCGGCGCCCGGTACGGCGATGGCTGCCGCGGGTGCTGGCCGCGGGCTTGGTCCTGGCGACCGCCACTGGCTGCTCGTACAAGGACTATCCCCGTCTCGGCATGCCAAGTCCGGCAACCGAACAGGCCCCCAGGATCCTCTCGCTGTGGCAGGGCTCCTGGGCCGCCGCGCTGGCGACGGGGTGCCTCGTCTGGGGCCTGATCCTGTGGAGCGTGATCTTCCACCGGCGCAGCCGGACCAAGGTCGAGGTTCCTCCGCAGACCCGGTACAACATGCCGATCGAGGCGTTCTACACGATCGTCCCGATCCTGGTCATCGCGGTGCTCTTCTACTTCACCGCCCGGGACGAGAACAAGCTCCTCGACACCTCCAAGAAGCCGCAGCACGTCATCAACGTGGTGGGCTTCCAGTGGAGCTGGGGCTTCAACTACGTCGAGAACGTCGACGGCGACCCGGCCACCCCCGCCAAGGTGCCCGAGCAGCTGGACGAGATCCCGGCGAACAAGCTGCTGATGCCCAAGGGCGCCGAGGGCGTCTACGACGTCGGCACCCCCTCCAGCGGCACCGAGGAGAACCCCGGCCCGACGCTGTGGCTTCCCGAGGGACAGACCGTCCGCTTCGTCCTGACCTCCCGTGACGTCATCCACTCCTTCTGGGTGGTGCCCTTCCTGATGAAGATGGACGTCATCCCCGGCCACACCAACGTCTTCGAGGTCACGCCGAACAAGATCGGCCTGTTCCGCGGCAAGTGCGCCGAGCTGTGCGGCCAGGACCACTCCCGGATGCTGTTCAACGTCAAGGTCGTCACGCCCGACCAGTACCAGCAGCACCTGAAGGACCTGGCCAAGGCGGGTCAGACCGGCTACATCCCGGCCGGCATTGCCACCACGGGCAACGCGAAGAACTCGGAGCCCAAGACCACATGAGCATTCTCAACGAACCCCAGGGCGCGGCGCCCGCCGACGACAGCTACGAGGACGAGCTGCCCGTCCGTACCAAGAGCCCCGGCTCCGTCGTCATCAAGTGGCTGAGCACCACCGACCACAAGACGATCGGCTCGCTCTACCTGGTGACGTCGTTCGCGTTCTTCCTCATCGGCGGCGTCATGGCGCTGATGATGCGCGCCGAGCTCGCCCGCCCCGGCAACCAGTTCCTGTCCAACGAGCAGTTCAACCAGGCGTTCACGATGCACGGCACCGTGATGCTGCTGATGTTCGCGACGCCGCTGTTCGCCGGGTTCACCAACTGGATCATGCCGCTGCAGATCGGCGCGCCCGACGTGGCGTTCCCGCGGCTGAACATGTTCGCCTACTGGCTCTACCTGTTCGGCTCGCTCATCGCGGTCGGCGGCTTCGTCACCCCGCAGGGCGCGGCGGACTTCGGCTGGTTCGCCTACTCGCCGCTGTCCGACGCGGTGCACTCGCCGGGCGCCGGCGCCGACATGTGGATCATGGGCCTGGCGCTCTCCGGCTTCGGCACCATCCTCGGCGCGGTCAACTTCATCACCACCATCATCTGCATGCGCGCGCCGGGCATGACCATGTTCCGCATGCCGATCTTCGTGTGGAACGTGCTGCTGACCGCCGTGCTGGTGCTGCTGGCCTTCCCGGTGCTGGCCGCCGCGCTGCTCTGCCTGGAGGCGGACCGCAAGTTCGGGGCGCACGTCTTCGACGCGGCCAACGGCGGCGCGCTGCTGTGGCAACACCTCTTCTGGTTCTTCGGCCACCCAGAGGTGTACATCATCGCCCTGCCGTTCTTCGGCATCATCTCCGAGGTCATCCCGGTCTTCAGCCGCAAGCCGATGTTCGGCTACATCGGCCTGGTCGCCGCGACGATCTCCATCGCCGGCCTGTCGGTGACGGTGTGGGCGCACCACATGTACGTCACCGGCGGTGTGCTGCTGCCGTTCTTCTCCTTCATGACCTTCCTGATCGCGGTACCGACCGGTGTGAAGTTCTTCAACTGGATCGGCACCATGTGGAAGGGAAGCCTGAGTTTCGAGACACCGATGCTGTGGGCGATCGGCTTCCTGATCACCTTCACCTTCGGCGGTCTGACCGGTGTCATCCTCGCGGCGCCGCCGCTGGACTTCCACGTCTCGGACTCGTACTTCGTGGTGGCGCACTTCCACTACGTGGTCTTCGGCACCGTCGTCTTCGCGATGTTCGCCGGATTCCACTTCTGGTGGCCGAAGATGACCGGCAAGATGCTCGACGAGCGGCTCGGGAAGATCACCTTCTGGACGCTGTTCTTCGGCTTCCACGGCACCTTCCTGGTCCAGCACTGGCTGGGCGCCGAGGGCATGCCGCGCCGCTACGCCGACTACCTGGCCGCCGACGGCTTCACCACGCTGAACACCGTCTCCACGATCAGCTCCTTCCTGCTCGGGCTGTCGATACTGCCGTTCCTCTACAACGTGTGGAAGACCGCCAAGTACGGCAAGAAGGTCGAGGTCGACGACCCCTGGGGCTACGGCCGTTCGCTGGAGTGGGCCACCTCGTGCCCGCCGCCGCGGCACAACTTCCTCACGCTGCCGCGCATCCGCTCCGAATCCCCGGCGTTCGACCTGCACCACCCGGAGATCGCGGCTGTCGACGCCCTTGCGGCACAGGGCGCCACGACCGCTCCGCTGACCGGCGCCGACGACAAGGAGGGCCGGTCGTGAAGGTCCAAGGCAAGATGTTCCTGGGCTTCGCCGTCTTCATCCTGGCCGCCGGCATCGTCTACGGCTTCTGGTCCAAGGAGCCGGTGGGCACCACGGCGCTGCTGCTGTCCTTCTGCCTGTGCACGATGATCGGCTTCTACCTGTCCTTCACCGCCCGGCGCGCCGACACCGGCGCGCAGGACCGGGAGGACGCGGACGTCGCCGACGACGCGGGCGAACTGGGCTTCTTCAGCCCGCACAGCTGGCAGCCGCTGGCGCTGGGGGTCGGCGGCTCGCTCGCCTTCCTCGGCATCATCTTCGGCTGGTGGCTGCTGTTCTTCTCGCTGCCGGTGATCCTGTTCGGTGTGTACGGCTGGGTCTTCGAGTACTACAAGGGCGAGAACCGCACCCAGTAAGGGGCGTACGGCCCTCCCCGGCCGTCGCGGTGCGCGCACCGCGACGGCCCCGGCGCGACGACGAGCAGCGCCAGCCCGGACCCGGGCCGGCGCCGCTCGTTTGCACGCGCCCACCGAGCGGAAAACCGGGCGCGTTCCTAGCGTGGCGGTATGAGCCACGCTACCGACACGCCCCGTTACCGGGCGCTGCGCCGTACGGCGCTGAGCTGCGCACTTCTCATAGCCCCCCTCGCGGTGGGGCTCACCGCCTGCGGCAGCGGGGGCAACCCGCTGGCCGCGTCACCGCACGAGGCCGCCGCCGCCGTCTCCTTCGGCACCGCGGCGGGCGGCAAGGCCGACCCGAACAAGCCCCTCAAGGTCGCCGTCAAGGACGGCAGCCGGATCACCGACGTGACGGCCACCGACTCCGCCGGGCGCTACATAGCCGGCCGGCGCAGCGCGGACGACACCGCCTGGCAGTCCACCGCCCCGCTCGCCGCGGGCGTCCACTACACCGTCCGGGTGAGCACCGAGGACTCCGACGGCCACCCCGGCCGCAAGGTCGTCTCCTTCGACACCACCTCCGCCGACGCCGGACTGCACGTCGCCTTCGGCCCCGACGCCGGCACCTACGGCGTGGGCCAGCCCATCACCGCCGTGCTCAGCAAGCCCGTGCACGACAAGGCCGCCAGGGCCGCCGTGGAGGGCCACCTGCGGGTCTCCTCGACCCCCCAGGCCGCCAAGGGCTCCTGGTACTGGGTCGACGACAAGACACTGCACTACCGGCCGCAGACGTACTGGCCGGCCGACGCCACCATCACCGTCAGCAGCGGCCTGAGCGGCGTCCACGTCCAGGGCAAGCTCTACGGCGGCGCCGACAAGCCGCTCACCCTGCACACCGGCGACCGCATCGAGGCGATCACCGACGCCGGCACCGACCAGATGACCTTCAAGGACAACGGCAAGGTGATCAGGACCATGCCGGTCACCACCGGCAAGCCCGGTTTCGACACCCGCAACGGCATCAAGGTCGTGCTGGAGAAGCAGCAGTTCGTCCAGATGAAGAGCGAGACGGTCGGCATAGCCGCCGGCAGCTCCGACTCGTACGACCTGCCCGTCTACTGGGCCACCCGGGTGACGTGGAGCGGCGAGTACGTGCACGCCGCGCCCTGGTCGGTCGGCTCCCAGGGGTACGCCAACGTCAGCCACGGCTGCACCGGCATGAGCACCGAGAACGCCGAGTGGTTCTTCGAGCACGTGCGGCCCGGCGACCTGGTCCAGGTCGTCAACAGCCAGGGCCCGATGATGACGGCCTTCGACAACGGCTTCGGCGACTGGAACATGAGCTGGTCGAAGTGGCAGCAGGGCAGCGCCCTGTCGGGCGGCCCGGCCGCCGCCGCGCCGGACCAGGACCAGACCGCCGTGGACGCCACCGTCCCGGCCACCCACCCCGCGCGGCTGCGCCCGCAGACCCTGTGACCGCTGCGGGTCCCTACCGGGTCGCGACGGCCGAGGAGGCCGGAGCGACCCGGCGGCGCAGCAGCGTCACCAGCGCCTCGCTCAGCGCCACCGGGTCCACCGGGAGCGTCGCCGCCGCGTCCGCCCGGCTCCAGGTGGCCAGCCAGGCGTCCTGCGGGCGGGCGATCAGCACCATCACCGGCGGGCAGTGGAAGATCTCGTCCTTGATCTGGCGGCACACGCCCATGCCGCCGGCCGGGTTGGCCTCCCCGTCCAGCACGCACGCGTCGATGCCGCCGCGCTCCAGCTCGGTGAGGACGGCCGGCATCGTGGCGCACTCCACGAACTCCACCGGCGGCAGGTCTGCGGCAGGCCGGCGGCCGACGGCGAGCCGGACCTGCTCCCGGGTGTTCGCGTCGTCGCTGTAGACCAGCACCGTGGCGGTCGCCTGCATCCTGGATCCTCCTCGTGAAGGTTTTCTCAAGGTGTCTCGGATGCTACTCCCGCCAGCGGCTTCCCCAGAAGGGTTCGCCCGTGCGGGTGATCGCCCGGCGCGTCGCCCCAGGGCGACTCGCTGCCAGCCCAGGGGCCTTGACACACCGAAGGGGACCCCCGGAGTGAGCGCCGGATAAGCGACCGACATAATGTCGGACGTGGCGACAGCAACAGCAGTAGAAACCGGGCACGCGCACCCGTCGGTCAACCGGCCGAACATGACCAGCGTCGGAACCATCATCTGGCTGAGTTCCGAGCTGATGTTCTTCGCGGCCCTCTTCGCGATGTACTTCACCCTCCGGTCGGTCACGGGTGCCGACTTCTGGAAGGAACACGCAGACGCGCTGAACGTGCCGTTCTCCGCGACCAACACCACGATCCTGGTGCTCTCCTCCTTCACCTGCCAGATGGGCGTGTTCGCCGCCGAGCGCGGCGACGTGAAGAAGCTGCGCTCCTGGTTCATCGTGACGTTCGTCATGGGCGCGATCTTCATCGGCGGGCAGATCTTCGAGTACACGAACCTGGTCAAGAAGGACGGGATCTCGCTCAGCTCCGACCCGTACGGCTCGGTGTTCTACCTGACGACCGGGTTCCACGGCCTGCACGTGACCGGCGGTCTGATCGCGTTCCTGCTGGTACTCGGCCGCACCTACGCGGCCAAGCGGTTCACCCACCAGCAAGCCACCGCCGCCATCGTCGTGTCCTACTACTGGCACTTCGTCGATGTCGTCTGGATCGGCCTCTTCGCCACGATCTACCTGATCAAGTAGCCCGGCTGCGCACCGCCCCACGACGGTGCGGGGACCGAACCATCCAGCAGCATCGACACAAGAGATCCTGACACCGGGGTAATCCGTGAAAAAGCTCTCCGCACGACGGCGCCATCCGCTGGCGGCGCTCGTCGTCCTACTCTTCGCGCTCGTGGCCTCCGGGGGGCTGTACGCCGCGCTCGCGCCCGCGCCCAAGGCGCAGGCCGACGACTCAGCGCAGTCCCTGGCCATCGAGCAGGGCAAGAAGCTGTACTCGGTCGGCTGCGCCAGCTGCCACGGCACCTCGGGCCAGGGCAGCTCCGACGGCCCGACCCTGGTCGGCGTCGGCTCCGCCGCGGTGGACTTCCAGGTCGGCACCGGCCGCATGCCGGCCCAGCAGCCCGGCGCGCAGATCCCGAAGAAGAAGGTCATCTACGACCAGGCGCAGATCGACCAGCTCGCCGCGTACATCGCCTCCCTCGGCCCCGGTCCCAGCATCCCGACCAAGGACCAGTACAGCCCGGCCGGCGCGGACGCCGCCAAGGGCGGCGAGCTGTTCCGCACCAACTGCTCGCAGTGCCACAACTTCGTCGGCAAGGGCGGCGCGCTGAGCGAGGGCAAGTTCGCGCCGAGCCTGAAGGGCGTGGACCCCAAGCACATCTACGAGGCCATGCAGACCGGCCCGCAGAACATGCCGTCCTTCCCGGACACCACGATGCCGCAGGACTCCAAGGCCGACATCATCGCGTACCTGAACGCGGTCGACACGGCGAAGTCCGAGAACCCCGGCGGCTTCACGCTGGGCGCGCTCGGCCCGGTGCCCGAGGGCCTGTTCGCCTGGGTCTTCGGACTCGGCGCGATGCTCGCCACCGCCACCTGGGTTGCCGCCCGGACGACCAAGGCCAAGAAGTCATGAGCGAAACCGGACCCCACAACGACGTGTCAGAGAACCTGCCGAGCGAACACGGCGCCCACGGCGGCGACGTAGCGGTCACGTCCGACCCGTTCGCCAACCCCGGGCTGCCGCCCCACGAGTACCGGCGCCAGGACATCGACGAGAAGGCCGCCAAGCACTCCGAGCGCGTGGTCGCCGGGCTGTTCACCCTGTCGATGCTGGGCACGCTGGGCTTCATCGCCAGCTTCGTCATCTTCCCGATCGACAAGATCGTCTACATCTTCCCGATCGGCCATGTCAGCGCGCTGAACTTCTCGCTCGGTCTGACGCTGGGCGTCGCGCTCTTCGCGATCGGCGCCGGCGCCGTGCACTGGGCCCGCACGCTGATGTCCGACGAGGAGGTCGCCGACGAGCGGCACCCCGTCGACGCCGACGACGAGCTGCGCGAGAACGTCCGCCAGCAGTGGATCACCGGCGCCAAGGAGAGCGGCTTCGGCCGCCGCAAGCTGATCCGCAACACCATGTTCGGCGCGCTCACCCTGGTGCCGCTGTCCGGCCTGGTGATCCTGCGTGACCTCGGCCCGCTGCCGGAGAAGAAGCTCGACCACACCATGTGGTCGCGCGGCAAGGTGCTGGTCAACACCAACACCGACAAGCCGCTGCGGCCCGAGGACGTGGTGGTCGGCTCGCTGACCTTCGCCAAGCCCGAGGGCCTGGAGGAGACCGACGAGGACTTCCAGGAGCAGATCGCCAAGGCCGCCCTGATGATCGTCCGGCTCAAGCCGGAGGACATCAAGGACAAGCGCGAGCGCGACTGGGCGCACGAGGGCATCGTCGCCTTCTCCAAGATCTGCACCCACGTCGGCTGCCCGATCAGCCTCTACGAGCAGCAGACGCACCACGTGCTGTGCCCGTGCCACCAGTCGACGTTCGACCTCTCCGACGGCGCCCGGGTGCTGTTCGGCCCGGCGGGACACCCGCTGCCGCAGCTGCGGATCAGCGTCAACGGCGACGGCAACCTGGTCGCCCTCGGTGACTTCGAAGAGCCCGTCGGCCCGGCCTTCTGGGAGCGCTCATGAGTACCACGACCGAAACGCCGAGCCGCCGCAGGCCGACCAACCCCGGCGAGCGGGTCGCGCAGTGGACCGACGGCCGGCTCGGGCTGTACAAGCTGGCCAAGTCCAACCTGCGCAAGATCTTCCCGGACCACTGGTCCTTCATGCTCGGCGAGATCTGCCTCTACAGCTTCACGATCCTCATCCTCACGGGTGTCTATCTGACGCTGTTCTTCCACCCGAGCATGAACGAGGTCGTGTACCACGGCCCGTACGCGCCGCTGCAGGGCGTGCGGATGTCCGAGGCGTACGCCTCCACGATGCACATCAGCTTCGAGGTCCGCGGCGGTCTGCTGATCCGGCAGATCCACCACTGGTCCGCGCTGATCTTCATCGCCGCGATGATCGTGCACATGATGCGCGTCTTCTTCACCGGCGCGTTCCGCCGCCCGCGCGAGATCAACTGGCTGTTCGGCTGGACCCTGCTGTTCCTCGGCATGTTCACCGGCTTCACCGGCTACTCGCTCCCGGACGACCTGCTGTCCGGCACCGGTGTGCGGTTCATGGAAGGCGCGGTGCTCTCCACGCCGATCGTCGGCACGTACCTGTCGATGTTCCTGTTCGGCGGGGAGTTCCCGGGCCACGACTTCGTGGGCCGGTTCTACTCGGTGCACATCCTGCTGCTGCCCGGCCTGATGGCCGGTCTGCTGGTGGCACACCTGATCCTGGTGTTCTTCCACAAGCACACCCAGTTCCCGGGCGCCGGCAAGACCGAGAAGAACGTCGTCGGCTCGCCGCTGCTGCCGATCTACACCGCCAAGGCGGGCGGCTTCTTCTTCCTGGTGTTCGGCATCATCTCGGCCATCGCGGCGATCGCGACGATCAACCCGATCTGGACGATGGGTCCGTACCGGCCCGACCAGGTGTCCACCGGAGCCCAGCCGGACTGGTACATGGGCTTCTCCGAGGGCCTGATCCGGGTGATGCCCGGCTGGGAGATCAGGGCCTGGGGCCACACCCTGGTGCTCGGCGTCTTCATCCCGCTGATGATCTTCCCGCTGGTGATGGTCGCGATCGCGGTGTACCCGTTCATCGAGGCGTGGGTCACCGGCGACAAGCGGGAGCACCACCTGCTGGACCGGCCGCGCAACCGCCCGGTGCGCACCGGCTTCGGCGTGGCCTGGCTGACGCTGTACTTCGTGCTGCTGATCGGTGGCGGCAACGACATCTTCGCCACCCACTTCCACTTGTCGATCAACGCGATCACCTGGTTCGTACGGGTCAGCTTCTTCGTGGCCCCGGTCCTCGCCTTCTGGGTGACCAAGCGGATCTGCCTCGGCCTGCAGCGGCGGGACCGCGACAAGGTGCTGCACGGCCGGGAGACCGGCATCATCAAGCGGCTGCCGCACGGTGAGTTCATCGAGGTGCACGAGCCGCTGTCGCAGCAGCAGCTGCACGTGCTCACCGCGCACGTCCAGCCCAAGCCGATCGAGGTCGGCCCGGAGGTCGACGAGAACGGCGTGGAGCGCAAGGCCAACCCGGTCGCGAAGTTCCAGGCGAAGCTGTCCCGCGGGTTCTACGGCGAGCACAGCCAGATCCCGAAGCCGACGGCGGAGGAGTACGAGGAGATCACCTCGGGCCACGGTCACCACTGACCGCCCCTGACGCCGCGCTGGGCGTCGCCACACACCGGGTCGGCCCGGTGGGTCCCGCTTCGGACCCACCGGGCCGACCCGCGTCCACGGCCGCTGCCGATAGGGTGAGGGTCCACTCAGGGAGCCGTTGCGGGAGCGTGGGGCATGAGCGTTGTGAACACCGGCGGGGGCGAGACGACGGCCCCCCGGTCCTGGCCCGACCTGCTGAGCGCGCTGCTCGCCGGGCGGGACCTGTCGGTGGACGACACGGCCTGGGCGATGGACCGGATCATGCGCGGCGAGGCCACCGACGTGCAGATCGCCGGCTTCGCGGTGGCGCTGCGCGCCAAGGGCGAGACCGTCGACGAGGTCTCCGGCATGGTCCGCGCGATGTACGAGCACGCCAACACCATCGAGGTGCCCGGCCGTACGGTGGACATCGTCGGCACCGGCGGCGACCGGGCCAGGACCGTCAACATCTCCACGATGTCCGCGATCGTGGTGGCCGGCACCGGCGCCAAGGTGGTCAAGCACGGCAACCGCGCCTCCTCCTCCGCCAGCGGCGCCTCCGACGTGCTGGAGAAGCTCGGCGTCAATCTGGAGCTGGCCCCGGAGCGGGTGGCCGAGGTCGCCGAGGAGGCCGGCATCACCTTCTGCTTCGCCATCCGCTTCCATCCGGCGCTGCGCCATGTCGCCAAGGCCCGCGCCGAGTTGGGGGTGGGCACCACCTTCAACTTCCTCGGCCCGCTGACCAACCCGGCCCGGGTGCGCGCCCAGGCCACCGGCGTCGCCGATCCGCGGATGGCGCCGATCCTGGCCGGGGTGCTGGCCGAACGCGGCTCCTCCGCACTGGTGTTCCGCGGCGACGACGGCCTGGACGAGCTGACCACCACCGCGACCTCGCAGGTGTGGGTGGTGCGCGACGGCAGGGTCGAGCGGACGTCCTTCGACCCGCGGGACGTCGGGCTGCCGCTGGTCCCGGTGGAGGCGCTGCGCGGCGCGGACGCCGCCCACAACGCCGATGTGGCGCGCCGGCTGCTGGCCGGCGAGACCGGTCCGGTACGGGACGCGGTGCTGCTCAACTCCGCTGCCGCGCTGGCGGCTCTCACGCCCACCGACGGCACCCTCCAGGAGCAGATCACGGCCGGCCTGGAGCAGGCCGCGCGGTCCATCGACTCCGGCGCCGCGGCGGCGGTCCTGGAGCGCTGGGCCGCGGCCACCCACGCCTGATGCCCTTGTCGCCGCGTTGTCCCCTTTTTCCGCGGCTTTTTCCGCGGCGCTCGGCGTCCGGCGCGAGACGAGCCCGGCGCACGACGGCGTCCACCGATCGGACGGCGTCTTGCGCCGGGCGGACGGTGTGGCACAATTCCTTGCAGGTCACGAGTGACAGCGCAAAGGCCCCGGCTCGCTGTCCGGCAACCCTCCGTCCGAGGCGGGGTGCCCCGGGTGATGACCAGGCTGTGAGCAGCAAGGCTCGCAGCAAGCCGGACATGGGGAGTTCTTTCATGAGCAAGCGAATGCGATAGGGCCTTCAGGCCCCGGTTCTGCGTCTTCTCCGCACTTCCGTCCGTCGACTCGATTCCGCACCGCCCCGCTGTGCCGCGCCGTAGCGCCGGCGGGCGCACCCTCGCATGCCTTCCTCCGGGAGTTCCGCCGTGACCGTCACCACCACCGCCACCCCCTCCGCCGCCACCGTCTCCGGCACCGTCTCCAGCACCGCCGCCGTGCCCGCCGCGCTGTCCGCCCCCGCGGCGCCGGCCGCGGCCTCCGCCGCCGCGCCCGCCGGCGCCGCCGAACCCGCCTGTTCCGACCCCTGCCGCGACGTCTCCGACCCCGCCTGCCGGGCCCCGCTGCCGGTGCTCGGCCGGGACGTGTCCGTGCCGCTGGTGACCGGCGGCACCGTCACGTACGCCGCGCTCGACTACGCCGCCAGCGCCCCCGCCCTCCAGCGGGTCTGGGACGACGTGGCCGCCTACGCGCCGTACTACGGCAGCGTCCACCGCGGCGCCGGCTACCTCTCGCAGCTGTCCACCGACCTGTTCGAGCAGAGCCGGGCCACCGTCGCGGAGTTCCTCGGCTGCCGCCCCGGCGACCAGGTGCTCTTCACCCGCTCCACCACCGACTCGCTGAACCTGCTGGCCGCCGCTCTCCCGGCCGGCACCCGCGTCTACGTCTTCGAGACCGAGCACCACGCCGCGCTGCTGCCCTGGCAGCGGGCGACCGACGCCGAGGTGGTGTGCCTGGCCGCGCCGCGTACCCCGGAGCAGGCGGTGGCCGCGCTCGACGTGGCCCTGCACGGTGCGCCCAAGGGCCCGAAGCTGGTGTGCGTCACCGGCGCGTCCAACGTCACCGGCGAGCTGTGGCCGGTGCGCGAACTGGCCGCCGCCGCGCACCGGCACGGCGCCCGGATCGTGCTGGACGCGGCCCAGCTGGCCCCGCACCACCCGGTGGACGTGGCCGCGCTGGACGTGGACTGGGTCGCCTTCTCCGGCCACAAGCTCTACGCGCCGTTCGGCTCCGGCGTGCTGGCCGGCCGCCCGGACTGGCTGCGCGAGGCGGAGCCGTACCTGGCCGGCGGCGGCGCCACCCGTACCGTCACGCGCGGCGCGGACGGCCGGGTCGACGTCGAGTGGCACGACGGCGCCGCCCGCCACGAGGCCGGCTCGCCCAACGTCATCGGCGCGTACGCCATCGCCTCGGCCTGCCGGGCGCTGCGCGACGCCGGCTTCGAGGCGCTGGTGGAACGCGAACGGGCGCTGCTGGCACGGCTGCTGGACGGGCTCGGGGAGATCGGCGCGGTGCGGGTGCTGTCGCTGTTCGGTCCCGGCGCGCCCCGGGTCGGCGTGGTCTCGTTCGTCGTGGACGGCTGGAACAGCTCGCACTTCGCCGCCGCGCTGTCCGCCGAGCACGGCATCGGGGTGCGTGACGGCCTGTTCTGCGCGCACCCGCTGGTGCGCGTGCTGCTGGACTCCGACCCGGGCGAGCCGGGGGAGTGCGGGGCGCCCGACGCGGCGCCCGGCGAGCGCTCGCTGAACGCGATCCGGGTCAGCTTCGGCGCCGGCACCCCGGTCGAGCACGTCGACCGCTTCGTGGCCGCGGTGCGCACCCTGGTCAGGGACGGCGCGGCGTGGCGCTACACCACCGAGGGCGGGCGCTGCGTGCCGCAGAAGGACTGAGCGGCTGCGGGGATCCCGGTCGTCGGGCCCGGCGGGCGGGCGGGGTCCCCGGGCTCTTCGGAGCCGGTGGGACCGGTCAGGAGTCGAGGCCGATCGCGAACGCCGCCTCCAGGTCGTGCTGGCTGTAGGTGCGGAACGCGACGTGGGTGTCGGTGGCCTCGACGCCGGGGATCTTGCTGATCCGGCCCGGGATGATGTCCGCGAGGTCGTCGTGCCGGGCCACCCGCACCAGCGCGATCAGGTCGTATCCGCCGGTCACCGAGTAGACCTCGCTCACATGGTCGAGCGCCGCGATCGCCTCGGCGATCTCCGGGATGCGGTCGACAGACGTCTTGATGAGCACGATCGCGGTGATCACGGCTGGATGTCTCCTTGGGTCGGCCCGATGACGACGCTCACCTTACGCCGTGGCCGGTAGCAGGCCCACGCGCACAGGAAGCCGAAGGCGAAGCCCACCACGTGCGCCAGGTACGCGACGCCCGGGCCGCCCTTCGCGGTCTGCGCCGCCAGCCACTGCAGCACGAACCAGAAGCCCAGCACCACCCACGCGGGGAACCGCAGCGGGATGAAGAACAGGAACGGGAACAGGCTGGTCACCCGGGCCCTCGGATAGAGGTAGAGGTACGCGCCCAGCGCCCCGGAGATCGCGCCGGACGCGCCGACCAGGCTCTGTGTGTCGCCCGGGTGCCCGAGCGCGAAGCCGTACGTCGCCAGATACCCCGCGGCCAGGTAGAACAGCGCGAACCGGGTGCGGCCCATGCGGTTCTCCACGTTGTCGCCGAAGACGTAGAGGAAGAGCATGTTGCCGATCAGGTGCAGCCAGCCGCCGTGCAGGAACATCGCGGTGAGCACCGAGAAGAACGGCGACTTCCAGCCGTCGTGCGGCGCCGGGCAGCCGGCGGCAGCGGCAGCCTCGACACCGGCAGCCGGCCGTGGAACAGCTCGGCGGGGATCACCCCCCACCGGTCGAAGTACACCGCCTGCCGGCAGGCCAGCGCATGCCCGCCGCCGTAGGCGGGGATGAAGCCGGACAGCGGGCCGAGCAGGAACACCGCGGTGCACAGGCCGATCAGCGTGTACGTCACCACCGGCGTGCGGCGGACCGGGTTCTTGTCGTGCACCGGGATGACCATGCACCGATCATGACGGACCGGGCACAACGGGCAAAAACCGCCTCGCCGCACCGCGCGGGCCTCCGAGGCCGTAGGGTGACCGAACGTGCGGTTCGAGGCAGGTTTCACACCTCTTGCGGGGACAATGGAGGCGACGGCTCGTCGTACGGGTCTCCGCGGAGACCCGCACGACAGGCCCTAGGGGGGACCGACGGGCGGCGGCCGGAGGATCGAAGGGGGCCGGGAGGACGCCGGGAAGCGACAGGAGTGACGCGTGGACGACAGCGACGGCGAGCCGGCCGCCGAGGCGGGCGCACCGCGGGCGGCGGGCGACAGCGAGCCGGTGCTCGACCGCCCGCTGCCCGAAGGCGTGCGCCACCGCGTCGTGACGATCGCCGCCGACGCCTTCGGCGGCTTCACCTTCCCCGAACTGCCCGTCTCGCTGCGCCCCTACGCCCGCTTCACGCCCTCGCGGCGGGTGAAGTACGCCGCGACCGCGCTCGCCGCGGCGCTGGAGTCCGACGCCGCCTTCCGGCAGAAGGTCGCCTCCCGGCTGCGCGAGGCGCAGCCGGAGCTGACCGGCGCGCTCGACGCGGGCACCCCGCCGCCGGCCGCCGACCCGCTGGACGTGGCCGCCGCCGCCTACCTGCTGCGGCCGGCGGCTGGGCCAAGCTCGTGGCCACCGCCGGCGAGGAGGCGCAGCGCGCCGACGCCGAACGCGCCGACGAGGAGACGCTGCGCGAGGTCGCCCGGCTGCGCGCCGAGGTCGAGTCCTTGCAGGAGCAGGCGCGCGGCGACGCCGCCCGGGCCCGCGCCGAACTCGACGCCGCCCGCAAGGACGGCGACGCGCTGCACCGCAAACTGCGCGCCGCGCTCAGCGACATGAAGCGCGCCGAGGCCGCCCAGCGCAAGGTGCAGACCGAACTGGACGAGCTGCGCGCCGCCGCCGCCCACGAGCGCGCCGCGGCCGAGAGCGAGGCCCGCAGACTGCGCACCCGGCTCGCCGAGGCCGAGGCCGCGGTCGAGGCCGGCCGCCGCTCGGCCAGGGAGGGCCGCGGCGTCGCCGACGTACGGCTGCGGCTGCTGCTGGACACGGTGCTGGACGCCGCCTCCGGGCTGCGCCGCGAACTGGCCCTGCCGCCGCGCGACTCCATGGCGGTGCGCCCCGCCGACACCGTCGACGCGGTGGCCCCCGGCCAGTTCAGCGCCCGCGACATCGCCACCCGCGCGCTGTCCGAGACCGATCCGGCGCTGCTCGACCAGCTGCTCGCGCTGCCGCAGGCCCACCTGGTGGTCGACGGCTACAACGTCACCAAGACCGGCTATCCCGCGCTGCCGCTGGAGAAGCAGCGGCTGCGGCTGCTCGGGGGCCTGGCCGTGCTGGCCGCGCAGACCCGCGCCGAGGTCACTTGCGTCTTCGACGGCGCGGACCTGGACGCGCCGGTGCTGCTCGCGCCGCCGCGCGGGGTGCGGGTGCTGTTCTCCAAGGCCGGCGAGACCGCGGACGAGCTGATCCGCCGGCTGGTGCGCGCCGAGCCGCCCGGCCGGCAGATCGTGGTGGTCTCCGCGGACCGCGAGGTCGCCGACGGCGTCGCCCGCGCCGGCGCCCGCCCGGTCGCCTCCACGCTGCTGCTCAAGCGCCTCGCCCGCGGCTGACCCACGATGTCCGCTCATCGTCCGATTCGGTGCGAACGCCCGTGGATGACACGGCTGTTCGGGCTTCGTACGGCACTGTGCGTCGCGATCGGCTCACCGCCCGTACGGCTGCCGTAAATAATGTGCGAACCGGTCGAGATTTTGCCTACAAGGATTTGAACCGATCACAGATGGGTCACTAGGGTCAGGCGTCGAACCTCCGCGCAGTCGATCATCCAACCCGGATGACGCTCGGGGGCCGCCCGCCAGTGAACCGGTAGGCGGCTGAAGGAAGAAGGAGATCGCCTTCGTGGCGTCCCACCGTCGTCCCAAGCCGGCAAGCCGCACGCGCGTGACCGTGCTGACCGCGACCGCTGCGGCGGCCGTCGCCCTCTCCGCCCAGGCCGCCAACGCGGCCCCCGCCAAGCAGTCCGTCAAGGACGCCAAGGCCAAGGTGGACGCCCTCTACACGCAGGCGGAGCAGGCGACCGAGAAGTACGACGCGGCCAACGAGAAGCTTTCTACCCTCCAGAAGGACGCATCAACCCTTCAGGACCAGGTGGCGCGGCAGCAGCAGCACCTCAACGCGCTGCGGGACAGCCTCGGCACGATCGCCGCCTCGCAGTACCGCAGCGGCGGCGTCGACCCGACGATCCAGCTCTTCCTCTCCTCGAACCCGGACAGCTACCTGGACAAGGCCACCGCGCTGGACCAGTTGACGTCCCTGCAGGCCAGCTCGCTCGACCAGCTCCAGGACGCCAAGCGCACGCTGGACCAGGAGCGCGCCGAGGCCACCGCGAAGCTCACCGAACTCCAGAGCACCCGCGCGGAGTTGGCCAAGCGCAAGGCCGAGGCCAAGACCAAGCTCTCGCAGGCGCGGGCCGTGCTGAACTCGCTGACCGCCGCCCAGCGCGCCGAGATGGACCGGCAGGACGCGATAGCCGCCAGCCGGGCCAGCTCCCGGGTCGACCTCGGCGACGCGAAGGCCGCCACCGCGCGCGCCCAGGCCGCGTTCACCGCCGCGCAGTCCAAGATCGGCGACCCGTACGTCTACGGCGCCACCGGACCCGGCTCGTTCGACTGCTCCGGCCTCACCTCCTGGGCCTACAGCCAGGCGGGCGTGTCCATCCCGCGCACCTCGCAGGAGCAGGCCAACGCCGGCACCCGCATCTACAACGCCTCCCAGCTCGGCGTCGGCGACCTGGTGATCTTCTACGGCGACTACCACCATGTCGGCCTCTACGCCGGCAACGGCATGGTCCTGCACGCGCCGAAGCCCGGCGCGTCGGTGCGGTACGAGGCCATGAGCGACATGCCCTTCGAGTTCGGCGTCCGCATCTGACCCCGTCCGGCCCCATCCGGCCCCGTCCGAACCCTGGTCGGCGTCCGGCGGCGTGACGGTCCGCGGCACGCCCGGGCGGGGTACGGCGTACGGGTGACGCGGGGGCGCCCCGCAGGGCCCCGCGCCCGCGTGTGACCTGCGGCGGGGACGCACCGTCCGGATGTACGAGCGGGCAGGTCTTTGTACAGCGTGCCACGGCATGGCTACTGTCTGCTGCCGTGGTCTCGCATCGACGTACCCCTCAGCCCGGGCTGGCCGCCCGCACCACCCGCGTGACCGTGCTGTCCGCCGCGGCCGCCTCCGCGGCGCTGGCCGGCACCGCCGCCCAGCGGGCCGCCGCCGACCCCGGCGCCGCTCCCCAGGACACCGCGACGCGCATCGACGGCCTCTACCAGCAGGCCGAGCAGGCCACCCAGCGCTACGACGCCGCCCAGGAGCGCACCCGCCAGCTGCGCGCCGACCTCACCGCGCTGGAGGACCGCGCCGCCGCCACGCAGCAGCGCGTCAACGAACTGCGCGACGAGATGGGCGTGCTGGCCGCCTCGCAGTACCGCGAGGGCGCGATCGACCCGACGCTCGCGCTGCTGCTCTCCGACGACCCGGCGGACTTCCTCGACCGGGCGTCCGCGATCGACCGGCTCGGCGGGCAGCAGGGCGAGCGGCTGCGACAGCTCCAGGAGGCCGAGCGCGGACTGCGCCAGCAGCGCGGCCAGGCCACGCAGAAGCTCGCGGACCTCCGCCGGACCGGCGCGCAGCTGGCCGCGCGCAAGCGGGACGTCCAGCGGGCGCTGGTGGCCGCGCGGGCGCTCCTGCGCACGCTGCCGCCCGCGCAGCGCGCCGCCTACGCGGCGGGCGATCCCTACGGGGACCCGCGCGCCTCCCGCGACCGGGGCGCGGGCCTTCCCGACCTCGCGCACCTCGGGGACCTGCCGGCGCCGTCCGGGCGGGCGGCCCTCGCGGTCGCCGCGGCCCGCCGGGCGATCGGCGCGCCCTACGTCTGGGGGGCGACCGGGCCCAACGCGTTCGACTGCTCCGGGCTGATGCAGTACGCCTACCGGCGGGCGGGGGTGTCGCTGCCGCGGACGTCGCAGGAGCAGATGAACGCGGGGGTGCGGGTGCCTTTGAGCCAGGCGCGGCCCGGCGATCTGGTCATCTACCGGGCCGACGCGAGCCACGTCGCGATGTACATCGGCGGCGGGCGGGTCATCCACGCGCCCTACCCGGGCGCCCGGGTCCGCGTCGACCGGGTCGACATGATGCCCGTCACCGCCGTGACCCGCCCCTGAGCCCGCCCCCCGCGCCGGACGTCAGCTCCCGTGCGTCAGCCCGACGCCGGGCGCCCAGACCAGGGCCGCGGCCCCTGCCCGTCAGCTGGGCGCTGGACCTTAACCCGGGGTGCACCCCCCGCCCGTCAGCTTGGCGCTGGGCCTGTTTTTCAGGGGCGCGGGGAACTGCGCGACCAGCCATCTGCGGCCCGCAGGTCGTCACCGTCCCGAAGGGGCAGATCGGTCCGATCCGGACCTCCCCCAGAGCTTCGCCTGGGAGGCACCCCCAGCCGGTGGGTGGTTGCTCGCGCAGTTCCCCGCGCCCCTGGGGTTGAAGTCCAGCGCCGAGCCGGCGGGCAAGTGGCCGCGCTCCTGGGATTAAGGTCCAGCGCCGAGCGGGCGGGCAGGGGTGCGCCCCGGGGTGAGGTTCAGCGCCGAGCTGAGGGGCTGGGGGTGCGCCCCGGGGGGAGGTGCAGCGCCGGGCTGAGGGCAGCGCCGGGCTGAGGGCAGCGCCGAGCGTAGGATCGGGGGATGCGTGGGGTGCGCCGCGGGACGCGGTGGGTGGTCGGCGCGGCGCTCGCCGCAAGCGTGGCGGCAGGCTGCACCGGGGGCGGCGCAACCCCCGGAAAGAGCGCGGCCCAGCGCTCGGACACCGCCGCGATCGAGCGCCTGCTGACCGCCAGGTCCCACGCCGTCGTGACGCACGACAGCGCCGCGTTCGACCGCGGCCTGGACCCGAGGGCGACTCGCTTCACCGCCGCGCAGCGCCAGGTCTTCGCCGACCTCGCCGACGTACCCCTCGCGTCGTGGTCGTACCGCGTGGTGCGGACCGGTCCGGCCGCTTTCCGGCTGCCCGCCGCCGTGGACGGCGCCCACCGCACCGCCGCCGAGGTCCGGCTGAGCTACCGGCTGCGCGGCTACGACGCCCAGCCGGTGGTCTCCACCGCGTACCTGACGTTCGACCGGCGCGGCGGCCGGTGGTACCTCGCCGCCGACGACGACGGGAACGCCTCCGGCCACCGCACCGACGTCCAGCTGTGGGACCAGGGCCGCGTCCGGGTCGTCCGCGGCGCGCACAGCCTGGTGCTGGGCCTCGGCGACCCCGCGCGGCTGCGCGAGTACGCCGCCGACGCGGACCGCGCGGTGCCGGAGGTCACCCACGCGTGGGGCGCGGACTGGCCCGGCACGGTGGTCGTCGAGGCGCCGGAGACCGAGGCGCAGCTGACCGCGCTGCTGGGCGGGGGCGCGGACACGTACCAGGACATCGCCGCGGTCACCACAGGCGAGGCGGGCGTCGGCCCGGGCGCGCCGGCCGACCGGGTGGTGGTCAACCCCGCCGCGTTCGGCGAGCTGTCGGCGTTCGGCCGGCAGGCCGTGCTGACCCATGAGACCACCCACGTGGCCACGCGCGCCGCGACCACCGCGCACACCCCGCTGTGGCTCTCCGAGGGCATCGCCGACTGGGTCGCCTACCGCGACGCCGGTCGCACCGCGCGCGAGATCGCCCCGGAGCTGGCCGCGGACGTCCGTGCCGGACGCCTGCCGGCGGCGCTCCCCGGCGCCGCCGACTTCCGCCCGCGGGCGGCGGATCTCGCCCAGGCGTACGAGGGCGGCTGGCTCGCCTGCCGGATGGTCGCCGACCAGTGGTCGCCGCAGACCCTCGTCGCCTTCTACCGGGCCGTCGCCCGCGGCGGCGACCTGGACGCGCGGCTGCGCGCGGCGCTCGGCATCGGCCTCACCGAGTTCACCGCGCGCTGGCACACCTACCTCAAGGAGGAGCTGGCGTGACCTTGCCCCCGGCTGAGTCCCCGCTCCCCGACGACGATTCCGCGACCCCGCAGGACTCCGCGACCCCGCAGGACCCCGCGGTCCGGGACGACTCCGCGGTCCCGGACGACTCCGCGGTCCCGGACGACTCCGAAGTCCGGGACGAACCCCGGGACGCCGCCGGCGACTTCAGCGCCGAGGAGGTGGCGCGGGGGCGGGCGCTGCGGCGCGGCGTCGTGCCGGTGGCGCTCGCGGACTCGGCGGCCGGCTTCGCGCTGACCGCGGCCCTCGGGCTGACGCCGGGCGGCGCCGGGCTGGTCGGGGCGTTCGGCGGGGCCTGGTGGGCGCGGGTGGTGGGCGCGGCGGTGACGCTGGTGCTGCTGCCGTTCGTGCTCGGCCTGCCGTTCGCGGCCCGCGGCCGGGTGGTACGGGCCCGGTTCGGCCTGGTCACGCAGGGCTGGCGGGGCTGGGCCGTCGACCAGCTGCGCGGCCTGCTGATCTCGCTGCCGCTGCTGCTCGGAGCGCTCTTCGCGGTCTACGCGCTGGCCAGCGCCACCCGGCTGTGGTGGCTGTGGGCGGCGCTCGGCGCGGCGGTCGTGACGGTCGTGCTGTCCTTCCTCGCGCCGCTGCTCTTCGAGCCGTTGTTCAACCGCTTCACGCCGATGCCGCCGGGGGAGCTGCGCGACGCCCTGCTCGCGCTCGCCGCGCGGGACGGCGTCGCGGTCCGCGACGTGCTGGTGGCCGACGCCTCCCGCCGTACCACCGCCTTGAACGCGTACGTCTCCGGCTTCGGCAGGACCCGCCGCATCGTCGCCTACGACACGCTGCTGACCACCGCGGCGCCGCGCGAGGTCGAACTGGTCGTGGCGCACGAGCTGGGGCACGTGGTGCACCGGGACGTGCCGCGCGGCACCCTGCTGGGCGCGCTCGGCGCCGGGCTCGGGGTGTGCGTCCTGGCCGCGGTGGTCACATGGGGGCCGCTGCTGGACGCGGCGGGCGTGGACCGGTTCGCCGACCCGCGCTCGGCGTGGCTGCTCGCCGCGGTCGCCGCGCTCGGCGGCGCGCTGTTCGGGCCGCTCGGCCGGGCGCTGAGCCGCCGGGTGGAGCGCCGCGCCGACCTGCACGCGCTGCACCTGACCGGCGCGCCCGAGGAGTTCATCGCGATGCAGCGGCGGCTGACGGTCGCCAACGTCGCCGATCCCGATCCGCCGCGGCTGCTGCACCTGCTGCTGTCCACGCACCCCGCGCCGGCCGCGCGGATCGCGATGGCCAGGACCCAGCCGGCCGGACGGCCGTAGCGGCGCGGCCCGCGGTCACCGGGCGGCCCGCGGTAGCGGCGCGGCCCGCGGTCGCGGCGCGGTTCGCGGTCGCGGCGCGGCCCGCGGTCACCGCACGAATCGCCGCTCAGCGCGAGGTGCTGAGCGCGGACGCCGAGGCGGGGCCGGCAGCGGCGTCGCCGACGCGGACCGGTCGGCCGCCGCGCCCGGCCCGGTCGCCCGCCACAGCCGGCGGCAGGCCAGCAGCGACGCGGCGACCAGCAGCGCGTTGCGGACCGCGATGAGCAGCACGCCCCACGCGGTGCTCGCCGTCACCTCCTGGAAGAACAGCGGGAACTCCAGCGTGGTGAAGAGCGTCGCGGCCAGGGTCAGCAGCACCGGGAGCCGCTGGCAGCTGCCGCGCACGGTCACGCACACCGCGCCCGCGCCGATCAGCCACACCATGTACTGCGGGCTGATCACCCGGCTGGTGGTGGTGAACACCAGCAGCGCGGTGAACGCCGCGTCGTAGGGCGTCGCCGCGGTGAACGTACGGGCGCGCAGCCGCCACCACAGCAGCCAGCCGAAGCCGGCCACGCTCAGGCCCAGCGCGGCCAGGCTCACCGCGTGCACGTGCGGGCCGAGGAACTCCATCGAGCCGTAGTTCATCCGCACCGTGCCGTGCCAGCCGGCGTGCCGCCCGAGGTGGAAGACCAGCGCGCCCAGCGACTCGACCTCGGTGCCGCGGTCGCGCTGCATGGTCAGGAACGACAGCGAGCCGGACATGGTCAGCGCGAACAGCGTCAGCAGCCCGGCCGCCGTGCCGGCCGCCGCGGTCCACGCACGCCGGGTCGGCCGGCCCGGCGGGGTGCCGACCAGCAGCAGCACCGGCCACACCTTCAGCAGCGCGCCCACCGCGGCCAGCGCCCCGCCCAGCCGCGGTCGCCGGGGCAGCGCCAGCATCGCGGCCACCGCCACCGCGGTGACCAGCACGTCGTAGCGCGCGTACACCAGCGGCCCGAGCAGCGCGACGCCCGCCGTCCACACCCACGCCCCCGCGGCCCGCCCCGACCGGCGCGCGTCGCGCAGCAACGCCGCGAGCACGCCCGCGTCCGCGAGGAACGCCAGGCAGAAGAAGCCGGTGGTGTACGACACCAGCGGCAGCGCGGCCGGCGCGGCCATCACCGCGGCGGCGCCCGGCGGGTACTGCCACGTCACGTCGTGCGCGGGGAACGTCCCGTGCCGCAGCACCGCGAACCACGGCTCGTACACGTGCGACACGTCGTTGAGGATCACCTGCTTGGGCAGGCGGAACACCTTGAAGACGAACACCAGCATCGCGGCCCTGGTCACCGCCCACACCGCGAGGATCCGTCCGGCCGACGGCCGCCTCGCCGACGGCCGTTCCACACTTTTGTCAGCTTTTGTCACGCAACGCATCATGCGTCGCGCCCCGCCCCGATGCCCGCACGAACGCGACCCCCGCCCCCACCCGGGTGAACGCCCCACGCCACCCGGCGCGGGGAAGCGGGTACTGTCGGCCGGGATGGACAAGACGCTGATCGTCACCAACGACTTCCCGCCCAGGCCCGGGGGCATCCAGTCCTTCGTGCACAGCATGGCGCTGCGGCTCGACCCCGGCCGGGTGGTGGTGTACTGCTCGACGTGGAAGGACCGCGAGGAGGTCGCGCGGTTCGACGCGGAGCAGCCGTTCCCCGTGATCAGGGACCGCACCCAGATGCTGCTGCCGGTGCCGCGGGTGAACCGGCGGGCCGCGGCCCTGCTGCGCGAGCACGGCTGCACCTCGGTGTGGTTCGGCGCCGCCGCGCCGCTCGGGCTGATGGCCCCCGCGCTGCGCGCGGCCGGCGCCCGGCGACTGGTGGCCACCACCCACGGGCACGAGGCCGGCTGGGCGCAACTGCCCGGCAGCAGGCGGCTGTTGCGGCGGATCGGCGACGGCGTCGACACCGTGACCTACCTGGGCGAGTACACCCGCTCGCGGATCGCGCCCGCGCTCGGTCCGCGGGCGGCTAAGCGGATGGTCCAACTGCCGCCCGGCGTCGACGAGAAGACCTTCCACCCCGGCTCCGGCGGCGCGGCGGTGCGGGCCGCGCTGGGCCTGTCCGACCGGCCGGTGGTGGTGTGCGTGTCGCGGCTGGTGCCGCGCAAGGGCCAGGACACGCTGATCCTCGCGCTGCCGCGCGTCCTGCGCGAGTTCCCCGACGCCGTGCTGCTGATCGTCGGCGGCGGGCCGTACCGCCGCGACCTGGAGCGGCTGGCCGAACGCACCGGCGTGGCCGCGTCGGTCCGCTTCACCGGCCCGGTGCCGTGGAAGGACCTGCCCGCGCACTTCGGCGCCGGCGACGTCTTCGCGATGCCCTGCCGCACCCGCCGCGGCGGCCTGGACGTCGAGGGCCTCGGCATCGTCTACCTGGAGGCGTCCGCCACCGGCCTGCCGGTCGTCGCCGGCGACTCCGGGGGCGCGCCGGACGCGGTGCTGGACGGCGAGACCGGCTGGGTGGTCCGCGGCGGCTCCGGCGAGCAGACCGCCGAGCGGGTGCTGACGCTGCTGCGCGACCCCGAACTGCGCGCCCGCATGGGCGAACGCGGCCGCGCCTGGGTCGAGGAGTCCTGGCGCTGGGACCTGCTGGCGACCCGGCTGACGTCCCTGCTGTAGGGGTTCACGCGCGGTGTCGCGGTGGGGCTACCCGCGCGGCGCCGCGTACAGCGCCTCGATCTCGTCCGCGAAATCGCTGGCCACCACGTTCCGCTTGAGCTTCAGCGACGGCGTGAGGTGGCCGGACTCCTCGGTGAACTGGCCGGGCAGGATGCGGAACCTGCGCACCGACTCCGCCTTGGAGACCGCCGCGTTGCCCACGTCCACCGCCTGCTGCACCGCGGCCAGCAGGTCCGGGTCCGCGGCCAGTTCGGCGACCGTGCGGCCGGTCTTGCCGTGCTGCTCCGCCCAGTGCGGCAGGAACTCCTCGTCCAGGGTGACCAGCGCGCCCACGAACGGCCGGCCGTCGCCGACCACCATGCACTCGGCGACCAGCGCGTCCGCCCTGATCCGGTCCTCGATCACCGCGGGCGCGACGTTCTTGCCGCCGGCCGTCACGATGATCTCCTTCTTGCGGCCGGTGATCGACAGGTAGCCGTCCTCGTCCAGCGCGCCCAGGTCGCCGGTGTGGAACCAGCCGTCGGCCATCGCCTCCGCGGTCGCCGCGTCGTTGTTCCAGTAGCCGGTGAACAGGTGCTCGCCGTACAGCAGCACCTCGCCGTCGTCGGCGATGCGGACCGTGGAGCCGGGCAGCGGCTGGCCGACCGTGCCGATCTTCGTACGGTCCCAGGGGTTGAACGCGGTCGCCGCGCACGACTCGGTCAGCCCGTAGCCCTCCAGCACGGTGAAGCCGATGCCGCGGTAGAAGTGGCCCAGGCGCTCGCCGAGCGGCGCGCCGCCGGAGATCGCGTGGGTGGCCCGGCCGCCCAGCACCGCGCGCAGCTTGGCGTACACCAGCCGGTCGAAGACGCGGTGCGCCAGCCGCAGCTTCAGCGAGGGGCCGGACGGGGTGTCCAGCGCCAGGCTGTAGTCGATCGCCGTCGCCGCGGCCCGGTCGAAGATCCGGCCCTTGCCGCCGGCCTGGGCGGTGGCCCGCGCGGTGTTGTAGACCTTCTCGAACACCCGCGGCACGCCCAGGATCAGGGTCGGCCGGAAGCCCTGGAGGTCGTCGGTGAGCGTCTTGACGTCCGGCACCAGGCCGAGCCGGATCGGCGCCATCACGCTCGCCACCTCCACCAGCCGGCCGAAGACGTGGGCGAGCGGCAGGAACAGCAGCACCGAGGAGTCGCCGGTGCGGAACAGCGGCGCCAGCCGCTCCACCACGTTGCCGCACTCGGCGAAGAAGCTGCGGTGGCTGAGCACGCAGCCCTTGGGCCGGCCGGTGGTGCCCGAGGTGTAGACGATGGTGGCCGGCGAGTCCGCGCGGGCCGCGCCGGCCCGCTCCTCGGCCGCCGCGTCGGAGACGTCCGTGCCGGCCGCGGCCAGCGCCTCCACCGCGTTCGCGCCGTCGCCGCCCGCGTCGATCCGCCACACGTGCTTCAGCCGCGGCAGCCGCACCCGCACGGACTCCACCGCGTCCTCGTGCGCGGCCGACTCGACCACCACCGCGACGGCGCCGGAGTCGGCGAGGATCCACTCGATCTGGGACGGCGAGGAGGTCTCGTAGACCGGCACGGTCACCGCGCCGGCACTCCACACGGCGAAGTCCAGCAGCGTCCACTCGTACCGGGTGCGCGACATCAGCGCGACGCGGTCGCCCGGCTCCACCCCGGAGGCGATCAGCCCCTTGGCCGCGGCGCGCACCTCGGCGAGGAACGCGCTCGCGGTCACGTCCTGCCAGCCTCCCGCCGGATCCTTGCGGGCGATCACGGGGATGTCCGGGTGCTGCGCGGCGTTGCGGCGGACGAGATCCGTCAGATTGCCGTCCGCCGGGACCTCGTACAGTGCCGGAAGGCTGAACTCACGCAAGGCGACTGCTCCTCATCGGTGCCACGGCGCACCCGGAGGGACGATGGACGGGCTGGACGTTACCCATCGGTAAAGCTCCGGGGATAGGGGGGCTGTACAGATGTTTTCAGCATCACACACGGTACGCCGCGCTACGCCGCGGGTCGGTTCTCCCCGGTTGCCGGGGCGGGCGGTGGAGCGGGCGTCCCGGGTAGGCGTGGCGCGGACTCCGGCGCGATAGCCTTCAGACGGGTCGGCGTCCGGCAGCCGGCAGCACTGGCAGCACCGTTCAGGAGGGCCACGGCCATGGCGGAACACACGAGGTCGAGCATCACGATCGAAGCGGCCCCGGCCGCGGTCATGGGCGTCATCGCCGACTTCGGCCGCTACCCGGAGTGGACCGGCGAGGTCAAGGAGGCCGAGGTGCTGGCCACCGACGCGGCCGGCCGCGCCGAGCAGGTCCGGCTGCTGCTGGACGCGGGCGCGATCCGCGACGACCACACCCTCGCGTACACCTGGGTCGGCGACCACGAGGTGCGCTGGTCGCTGGTCAAGTCGCAGATGCTGCGCACCCTGGACGGCTCGTACGCGCTCGCGCCGCTGGACGGCGGCAGCCGCACCGAGGTCACCTACCAGCTCACCGTCGACGTCAAGATTCCGATGCTCGGGATGATCAAGCGCAAGGCGGAGAAGGTCATCATCGACCGCGCGCTGGCCGGGCTGAAGAAGCGCGTCGAGTCCGGAGCGCCGGACGCCGCGAACGCCGACGCCGCGAACGCCTCCACGGCCGACGCCGCGAACGCCTCGACGGCCGACGCAGCGGTCGCCGACGCCACGACGGCGGGCCGCGACGAGGTCAGCCCGACCAAGACGTCCGGCGGGTCGGCCTGACCGGTGCAAGGGGAACACGACGCGAGGCCCGTGCGGCCGGGTGACGAGACCTCGCCGGGCTCTGCCGTGCCCGGCGGCGGCGTGCCCGTGCGGACGCTGCTCGTCACCGGGGCGGGCGGCGCCGGACGGACGACGGCCGCCGCCGCGACGGCGCTGGCCGCCGCGCGCCGTGGCGCGCGCACGCTGTTGCTGACCGGCGACCGCGCCGTGGTCGACCCGCTGCTGCCGCCCGCCGTGCCCGGCGCCCCCGGCGGGCACGGGAACGGTGACGGAAGCGGGCGGCGCGGCGAGGTCACCGCGACCAGACTGCCGCTGCCGTCGCCGGTCGCCGACGTCGACCTCCTCTACGTGGCCCGCGTCGACCCCGCGGCCTCCTACCGGGCCGGCGCGCTGGACGTGCAGGCCCGGATCGGCAGCCTGCTGGCGATGCTCGGGGCGCCGCCGCTGGATCCCGAGGAGCTGACCGAACTGCCCGGCGCCGAGGCGTTCGCGCTGCTGCGGGCGCTGCGCGAGGCCCGCGCGGTGCCCGCCGAGGGCGGCGGTGCGGGCGGCGACCCGGCCGACGGCCCCGGCGCGCCGCTGCCCGGCGCGGGCTGGGACCTGGTCGTGGTCGACCTGCCGCCGGTCCGCGAGGCGGTCGCGCTGCTCGCGCTGCCCGAGCAGCTGCGCCGCTACCTGCGCCGGCTGCTGCCCGCCGACCGCCAGGCAGCCCGCGCGCTGCGCCCGGTGCTCGCCCAGCTCGCCGGCGTCCCGATGCCGGCGGAGTGGGCGTACGACGCGGCGACCCGCGCCGACCGCGAACTGGCCGCCGTACAGCGGGTGATCGACGCCGCGGGCACCGCCGTCGCGGTGGTCCTCGACCCCTCCGGGCCGTCCGCCGCGGACGTCCTGAGCACCGCGCGCACGGGTCTGGCCCTCCACGGCCACCGGCTCGCGGGCGTCCTCGCGGACCGGGTGCTGCCCACCGGGTCCGCCGACCCTTTCCTCGCGGCCCTGTCCGCGGAGCAGCAGGACGTGCTCACGTCGCTCGCCGCGCAGTGCGCGGAGCGTGCCGGCCACGACGTGCGCGCGGGCCGCGATGGCCACGACGTTCGTGCGGACCGTACCGGCCACGACCCCCGCGCGGGCCGCACCGGCCACGACCCCCGCGCGGGCCGCGATGGCCATGCCCCCCACGCGGACCGCGAGGCCCGTGCGGTCGACGACGGCCACGGCGCCCGCGAGGTCCCGCACCACGAGATCCCGCATTTCGGCCGCGCGCCGCGCACCCCCGCGGATCTGGCCGCGCTCGCGGACGCGCTCGACGCCGCGGGGTGGCCCGCCGGCGCCGCGCCGGGGTTCGGGCACGGCCCTGCCGAAGGCGGGGTCACGGGCGGGGCCGCCGAGCCCGACGCCCCTCGTCCCGACCCCTGGCACGTGGCGGACCGCCTCGCCGCCGAGGGCCACCTCGTCTGGACGCTGCCGCTGCCCGGCGCCGGCCGCGAGGGACTCGACCTGGTGCGCCGCGGCGACGAACTCGTGGTCGACGCGGGCGGTTTCCGCCGTATCGTGCCGCTGCCCTCGGCGCTGCGCCGTTGCACGGTCGCCGGCGCGGCGCTGCGCGACGGCGCGCTGCGGGTCCGCTTCACCCCCGACCCCGGCCTCTGGCCCCGCTGACGAACCGGCCGGCGCACCGGCCGTCAGGATCTGCCGACAGACCCGTCGGCGGACCGACCGACGGATCTGGCGGCGGACCCGCTGCCGGACCGGCCGACGGATCTGGCGGCGGACCCGCTGCCGGACCGGCCGACGGATCGCCGACCGTCTCCGGTGCCGCGCGGGACCCGGGGACCCGGCGGACCCGGCGGACCCGCGCGGCCGGCCCCGCGACCACCTCTGCTCCCGCGGGAGTTCGGGTACCGTCGAAGGGGAGCCGGGGCAAACGCGGCGAGAAGGCGACATGACGTTCCGTGGGGAGCCGAGGATGAGCGAAGCGACGGACCGGCCCGAGCCCGACGCGTGGGCGAAGGCCAGCGCCGAGGACATCGCGGCCGAGCGGGCCCGCAGGCGTGCGGAGGCGGGCGCCGACACGGGCAGCGCCGCGGAGGAGCTGCGCCGGCTCGCCTCGGCCGTGGGGGCCGCGGTGACCGACAAGCTGGCCGCCCTCGACAACCCCGCGGTGCGGATGACGGCCCAGGGCGTCGTCTCCCAGATGCGTTCTGTTGTCGAACCCATCGTGGACCGCAACCCCGACCTCTTCGACCACCTCGCGGCCGCCGGAGCCGAACTCCTGGCGGCCTACCGCTCCGCCGTGGCCGGCGCGGAGGCCCGCTGGACCGCCGGTGAGGGGTCCAAGCGTTCAACGGCTGAACACATCGACCTCGACTGACCCTCACTCCGGTACGGTTCTCTTAGCGGGGAACGACCGAAAACCGAGGGACACATGGGACTCACCATCGGCGTCGACATCGGCGGCACCAAGATCGCGGCCGGAGTGGTCGACGAGGAAGGCTCGATCCTCGAAACCGTGAAGGTGCCGACACCGTCGACTCCCGAAGGCGTCGTGGACGCGATCGTCGAGGCCGTACGCCAGGTCAGCACGGGTCATCAGATCGAGGCCGTCGGCATCGGCGCCGCCGGCGACGTCGACGACAAGCGCGCCACCGTCCTCTTCGCGCCCAACATCAACTGGCGGCACGAAGCGCTCAAGGACAAGGTCGAGCAGCGCGTCGGCCTGCCGGTGGTGGTCGAGAACGACGCCAACGCCGCGGCGTGGGGCGAGTACCGCTTCGGCGCCGGCCAGGGGCACTCCGATGTGATCTGCATCACACTCGGTACGGGTCTGGGCGGCGGCATCATCATCGGCAACAAGCTGCGCCGCGGCCGGTTCGGCGTCGCCGCCGAGTTCGGCCACATCCGGGTGGTCCCCGACGGCCTGCTGTGCGGCTGCGGCAGCCAGGGCTGCTGGGAGCAGTACGCCTCCGGCCGCGCCCTGGTCCGCTACGCCCGGCAGCGCGCCGCCGCCACTCCCGAGAACGCCGCGGTGCTGCTGGCGCTCGGCGACGGCACCCCGGACGGCATCGAGGGCCTGGCACGTCAGCGCCGCCGCCCGGCAGGGCGACCCGGTCGCCGTCGACTCCTTCCGCGAGCTGGCCCGCTGGGCCGGCGCGGGCCTGGCCGACCTGGCCTCGCTCTTCGACCCCTCGGCGTTCATCGTCGGCGGCGGCGTCTCGGACGAGGGCGAGCTGGTCCTCGACCCGATCCGCAAGTCCTTCCGGCGCTGGCTGATCGGCGGCGAGTGGCGCCCGCACGCGCAGGTGCTGGCCGCGCAGCTGGGCGGCAAGGCCGGACTGGTCGGCGCGGCGGACCTGGCCCGCCAGGGCTGACCGCGGGCACGGCGCGGGCGCGCGGCGTCCGCACGGCGCGGCACCGCGGGCGCGGGCGTACGGCAGGCACGGTAGAACGAGGAGCGGGGAGCGGGGAGCGCGTGGAGGAACTGCCGGAGTCGGCGACGGAGCCGGACGGCTCGGCCGTCGTCCGCGTCCTCAGCTACAACATCCGCTCCATGCGGGACGACACGGCGGCGCTGGCCCGGGTGATCCGCGCCTGCGCCCCCGACCTCGTCCTGGTCCAGGAGGCGCCGCGGTTCTTCCGCTGGCGCAAGTCCGCGGCCCGGCTGGCGAGCGCGACCGGCCTGTTCTACGCCACCGGTGGCGCGCCGGCCACCGGTCCGATGATCCTGGTGTCGCCGCGCGCGCACGTCGAGCGCACCGAGGACGTCCTGCTGCCGCACACTCCCGGCCTGCACCGCAGGGGGTTCGCCACGGCCGTGCTGCGGATCGGGGGTGCGCGGCTCGGCGCCGTCTCCGCGCACCTCTCGCTCGACGCGGGCGAGCGCCTCGCCCAGGCCGGGCTGCTGCTGGAGCGCGTGGCCGCGCTGGGCACGCCGCACACGGTCGTCGGCGGCGACATCAACGAAGGGCCGGGCGGGGCGGCGTTCCGGCGCATCGCCGGGACGCTCACCGACGCGTACGCGGCCGCGCCGTGGGGCGGGGAGTTCACGTCCGAGGCGGCGGCGCCGCGGCAGCGGATCGACGCGGTCTTCGCCTCGGGCGCCGTCGAGGTCCTGGGGTGCGGTGTGCCCACCGCGGCGGCCGGCGTCGCCCCCGCGGACTTCGCCGCCGCGACCGACCACCTCCCGGTCCTCGCCGCGGTCCGCGTCCCCTCCTCGTCAGCTCGGCGCTGAGCCCCGCGCCCCCTGAAAAGCGGGGCAACGCTCAGCGCGGAGCCGGCGGGTGGGGCTAGACGACGGCGCCGCCGCCGGGGAGGTCGTCGTCGTCCTCGTCCGTGCGCATCCGCGCAACCAGCGTCGCGAACCCGCCCAGGAACCCGCCGACGCCGACCACCACGGCCCACCACGTCAGGTCGAGCTGGAAGAGCACGAACGCCAGCAGCAGCAGCGGCCCGCCGAGCACCGCGATCCACGCGAACTTGGTGGTGACGTCCGCGTCCGGCAGCGGGGGCGGCTCGGGCGGCTCGTAGTGCGCGTCCTCGTCCTCCTCCAGCTCGAAGTCGCGCGGCCCCTGGATCACCGGGTGGATCACGATGCTCCGGGTGGGCGGCGGGGGCAGCGGCTTCGGCTCGGGCAGCGGCGGCACCGGGTCCCGGCCCTCCGGGACGTTCTCCGCCTCCGGCCAGGACGGCTCCGTGCCCGGCTCGGGCTCCTCGTCGAAGCCCGCGACCAGCGCCGCCCACGCCGCGTCCTCGTCCAGCGGCGCGGCGCCCTCGTCCTCGCGGTCGGGGTCAGCCACCTGTGCCCTCCTCGGCGACGGCCGTGCCCTCCTCGTGCCTACCGTTCTGTCTGACGCCCGCCGCCGGCGCCACGTCCCGCGACAGCCGGCGGACGAAGTCGTAGGACTCCGTGAAGATCCGCTCGGCGTCGTGGTCGAGCGTCGCCACGTGGTGGCTGCGCTCCAGCACCCGCTCGGTGACGTCCAGGGACGAGACCCTGGCGAGCACCACCGCCGAGTTCGACGGGTGCACGACGTGGTCGACCCTGCTGTGCAGGAGCAGCAGCGGCTGCGTGACCTGCGGCAGCGCGGGACGTACCGTGCGCCACAGGGAGGTCAGCGAGTGGACCGCGTGCAGCGGCGTGCGGTCGTAGCCGATCTCGGTGGAGCCCTCCAGCGCGATGTCGCTGGCGATGCCCGCCACCGACGGCACCAGGTGGCGCAGCACCGGCACCGCCTTCAGCAGCGGACTGTCCGCTTTGACCGACGGGTTGACCAGGATCAGCCCGCTGATCGCGGTGCCGTGCTTCTGCGCCAGCCGCAGCGCCAGCGCGCCGCCCATCGACAGGCCCGCGACGAACACCCGGGAGCACTGCGCCGACAGCCGCGCCAGCTCGCGGTCCACCTCGGCGTACCAGTCCTGCCAGCCGGTGACCTGCATGTCCTGCCAGCGGGTGCCGTGGCCGGGCAGCAGCGGGACGGAGACCGTCAGACCGCGTTCTGCCAGGTACTCGGCCCAGGGCCGCAGGGACTGCGGGCTGCCGGTGAAGCCGTGGCAGAGCAGGACGCCGGTCTCGCCGCCTTCGTGGCGGTACGGCTCGGCTCCGGGGATGAGCGGCACCGTGGATTCTCCTGTTCCGGGCGTTCCGGGGCGCCAAGGCGCCGACGCGAGGCGTTGCATGGTCGGACAGTTCAGCGTACGCGGCCGTCACACGCAGGGGTAAGCCCCACCGGCCCTCCGGGGCGTTAAGGTCATTGCGTCGGAAACAGGAGGCACGGTTGTTCTACGGCGCGATGAAGATCGTGATCGGCCAGCCCATCAAGGCGGCCTTCCGCCCGTGGGTCGAGGGTCTGGAGAACATCCCCGCCCACGGCCCGGCGATCCTGGCGAGCAACCACCTGTCGTTCTCCGACTCCTTCTTCCTGCCGGCGGTGCTCGACCGCAAGGTCACCTTCATCGCCAAGGCCGAGTACTTCACCTCGCCCGGCATCAAGGGCAGGCTGACCGCCGCGTTCTTCAAGGGCGTCGGGCAGCTGCCGGTGGACCGTTCGGGGGTGCGCGGCGCGGGCGAGGCCGCGGTCAAGGACGGCCTGGCCGTGCTGGAGCGCGGCGAGCTGTTCGGCATCTACCCCGAGGGCACCCGCTCGCCCGACGGCCGGCTCTACCGGGGCAAGCCCGGCGGCCTGGCCCGGGTGGCGCTCGCCTCGGGGGCGCCGGTGATCCCGGTGGCGATGATCGACACCGAGAAGGTGCAGCCGGTCGGCCAGGTGATGCCCAAGTTCAGCGTCCGCCCCGGCATCAGGATCGGCCGCCCGCTGGACTTCAGCCGCTACCACGGCATGGAGAGCGACCGCTTCATCCTGCGCTCGGTCACCGACGAGGTGATGTACGAGATCATGAAGCTCTCCGGCCAGGAGTACGTGGACATCTACGCCACCGCCGCCAAGCGCCAGATCGCCGAGGCGGCCAAGCGCGCCGCGGAGGGGTGAGGCGTGGCCGCGCGGATGTCGGTCGAGCAGCCGCTGTGGCGGGCGCTGACCGCCTACCGCGTGCTCACCATGGGCTACGCGGTGGTGCTCTACGTCCACTCCTACCGCGCGCTGCGGCACCCGCTGCCCGGCGGCTGCTACATGGCGCTGCTCGCGGTGTGGACGCTGGCCACGCTCGGCCGGGTCAGGAACGCCGAGCGGTGCACCCGGCCGTTCCTGGCGGCGGACATGGCCGTGGCGGTCGGCGGCATCCTGCTCACCGGCTGGGTCGACACCGCCGGCCGGATCGAGTCGGGCGCCTTCACGCTGCCGTCGATCTGGACGGCGGGCGCGGTGCTCGCGTACGCCCTCAAGGGCGGCTGGCGCTGGGCGGCGCTGGCCTCGACGCTGGTGGCCGTCGCCGACCTGGCCGAGCGCGGCACCCCCAGCCGCGACACCGTGCACAACGTCATCCTGGTGTGGGTGGCGGGCGTCGCGATCGGCTACGTGGTCGAGGTGGCCCGGGCCAGTGAGCGCACCCTGGCCCGCGCGCTCCAGATCGAGGCCGCCACCCGCGAGCGCGAGCGGCTGGCCCGCGACATCCACGACGGAGTCCTCCAGGTGCTGGCGATGGTCCAGCGGCGCGGGGTGCGGGCCGGCGGCGAGGCGGCCGAGCTGGGCCGGCTGGCCGGCGAGCAGGAGGCGGCGCTGCGGGCGCTGATCACCGGCATCCCGCCGCACCCGGGCGCTCCGGGCGGCCCGGCCGGCGGGGGCGCCTCGGCCCGCCGGGACGGCGCGGACGGTGCGCACGGCCGCGACGGCTCAGGCGGCTCAGGCGGCTCCGGCGTCGTCAGCGGCGTCGGCGCCCTGGACGCGGCCGACGGCCCGCAGGACCTGCGCGTCCTGCTCGCGCCGTACGCGGCGTCCTCGCGTGTGACGCTCTCCGCGCCCGGCACGCCGGTGTGGCTGGACGCGCGGGACGCGGCGGAGCTGACCGCCGCGGTCGGCGCGGCGCTGGACAACGTACGGCGGCACGCCGGGGACGGCGCGCACGCGTGGGTGCTGGTCGAGGACGAGCCGGACGCGGTGCTGGTGTCGGTCAGGGACGACGGCCCCGGCATCCCGGAGGGCCGGCTGGCCGCGGCCGAGCACGAGGGCCGGCTCGGCGTCGCGCAGTCCATCCGCGGCCGGCTGCGCGACCTCGGCGGCAGCGCGGACCTGGTCTCCGTACCGGGCCAGGGCGCCGAGGTCGAGCTGCGGCTGCCCCGCCCCGCGGACCGCACCGGGCATACCGGGCACACCGGGCACACCGGCCGGACCGGCCGGACCGGGCGTACGAAGACCACCGGCACCACCCCCGCCGCGGACGCCGCGGCGGCTTTCGGCGACTCGAACGGGAGAACAGGGCGATGACGCTCGGCAGCGCGACACCGGGGGAGGGCGGCGAGCCGCCGGTGACGGTCATGGTCGTCGACGACCATCCGATGTGGCGGGACGCGGTCTCCCGCGACCTGTCCGAGGCCGGCTTCCACGTGGTGGCCGGCGCCGGCGACGGCCCCGAGGCGGTGCGCCGGGCCCGCGCGGCCCGCCCGCAGGTGATGGTGCTCGACCTCAACCTGCCCGGCGCCTCCGGGGTCCAGGTGTGCAAGGAGGTCGTCGGCCACGACCCGGCGCTGCGGGTGCTGGTGCTGTCGGCCAGCGGCGAGCACCAGGACGTACTGGAAGCGGTCAAATCCGGGGCGACCGGCTACCTGCTGAAGTCCGCGGGCCGCGACGAGCTGGTGGACGCGGTGCGCAGGACCGCGGCGGGGGACCCGGTGTTCACCCCTGGCCTGGCCGGACTCGTCCTCGGCGAGTACCGCAGGCTGGCCACCGAGCCGCCGCCGGCCGCCGCGAAGGACGGCCCGGCCGCGCCCCGGCTGACCGAGCGCGAGACCGAGGTGCTGCGCCTGGTCGCCAAGGGCCTGAGCTACAAGCAGATCGCGCAGCGCCTGGTCATCTCGCACCGCACCGTGCAGAACCACGTGCAGAACACCCTCGGCAAGCTCCAGCTGCACAACCGCGTGGAGCTCGTCCGGTACGCGATCGAACGCGGCCTGGACCGGCCGGGCGCCGGCGAGGACGGCGACCAGGGCGGCGACATGTGACCCAAGTCACGCTAGCTTGGCGGAGGTTGCACATCCGGCACAGCTGGCTTGCGACGAAGGGAAGAGTCCATGCGGGTCGGAGTTCTGACCGGCGGCGGAGACTGCCCCGGCCTCAACGCGGTCATCCGCGGCATCGTCCGTAAAGGCGTCCAGGAATACGGCTACGACTTCATCGGCTACCGGGACGGCTGGCGCGGCCCTCTCGACGGGGACACCGTCCGTCTCGACATCCCCGCCGTCCGCGGCATACTCCCGCGCGGCGGCACCATACTCGGCTCCTCGCGCACCAATCCGCTCAAGGTCGAGGGCGGGGCGCCGCGGGTCCAGGAGAACCTGGCGGCCGACGGCGTCGACGCGCTCATCGTGATCGGCGGCGAGGACACCCTCGGGGTGGCCGCGCGGCTCTCGCGGGATCACGGCGTGAGGTGCGTCGGCGTCCCCAAGACCATCGACAACGACCTGTCCGCCACCGACTACACCTTCGGCTTCGACACGGCGGTCAACATCGCCACCGAGGCCATCGACCGCCTGCACACCACCGCCGAGTCCCACATGCGGGTCCTGGTGGTGGAGGTGATGGGCCGGCACGCCGGGTGGATCGCGCTGCACTCGGGCCTGGCCGGCGGCGCCAACGTCATCCTCATCCCCGAGCAGCGCTTCGACCTGGAGCAGGTGTGCGCCTGGGTGGAGAGCCGCTTCAAGATCCGCTACGCGCCGATCGTCGTGGTCGCCGAGGGCGCGATGCCGGTCGACGGCGACATGGTCCTCAAGGACGGCACCCTGGACTCCTTCGGCCACGTCCGGCTGTCGGGCATCGGGGAGTGGCTGGCCAAGCAGATCGAGAAGCGCACCGGCAAGGAGGCGCGCACCACCGTGCTGGGCCACGTCCAGCGCGGCGGCACCCCCAGCGCCTTCGACCGCTGGCTGGCCACCCGCTTCGGGCTGCACGCCATCGAGGCGGTCCGCGACGGCGACTTCGGCACCATGGTCGCCCTGCGCGGCACCGACATCGTGCGGGTGCCGATCGGCGACGCCACGGCCGCCATCAAGACCGTCGACCCGGGCCTGTACGCCGAGGCCGGGGTGTTCTTCGGATAGCCACGCCGGAACCGGCGCTTGCCGCAGTCGATCTCCTCGCCCTACCATCCCTGCACCCGGCTCGTCCGGCCGCTTCGTTTTTCCTTGAGCACCTCGAAGGAGCGCCCGGTATGGCGGGTGTGGCAGCAGGGCAGCACGTGCCCGTACTGGCGGTCGCAGGCGGCACCGCGTCCGGCAAGTCCACCCTTGCCGACGCGCTGGCGCGGCACCATCCGGAGGCCGTCGGCCTCCTGCACCTGGACGACTTCTACGCCCCCGCGCACGATCCGCGGCGGGGGGTGCGCACCCTCAGCGCCACCGGCGCCGAGACGCTCGACTGGAACCACCCGGGGTCCATCGACGAGGCCGCGGTCGCCGAAGCCGTCGACGCGATGACCCGGGCCGGACGGCACCGGCTGGTCGTCGTCGAGGGCCTGTTCGCCCTCACCCTCGCGGCGGTGACCGGCCGAGCCTCCTGGCGGGTCTACGTGGACACGCCGGACGACATCCGGCTGGCCCGGAAGATCCTCCGCAAGATCGAGGTCCAACGGCAGGACCCGCGGATCTCGCTGCTGAACTACCTGTCCAGCGGGCGGGAGCGGCACGCCGCGCACGTCGCCCCCTCCCGCTCGCTGGCCGACCTGGTGGTCGACGGCACCGCCGACGAGTTCACGATGATCGCCGAGGTGCTCGCGCTCATCGGTCCGGTGCTCGCCGAGCCCGTCGGCGCGGAACTGCCGGTGCACGCGGGCCAGTTCGGCGAGACCGCGTAGCCGCCGCGGGCCCCGCGGACCGGCGCGGGCCCCGCGGACCGGCGCGGGACCCGCGCGCGGTCAGTCCCGCGCCAGGTGCGGACGGGCCCGCTACGCGCGGTCGGCGACCGGCCCGGCCGGGACCGCCACCGCCGCCAGCAGGTCGGCGACGATCGCCGCGCCGCCCAGCGTCAGCACCGACTCCGGGTGGAACTGCACGCCCGCGAAGTGCGGCCCGCGCAGCGCGTGCACGTCCCCGGTGGCCGGGTCGCGGCTCACCTCGATGCCGTGCAGGGCGAGTTCGGCGGTCACCGCGTCGTCGCAGCGCGCGGTGAAGGAGTTGTAGAAGCCGACCGTCTCCGGCCGCCCGAACAGATCGATCGTGTGCTGCGCGCCCTGGTGCGGCTCGGCCTTGCGGACCAGGTCGAGGCCGAGTTCCGCGGCGATCAGCTCATGGCCCAGGCACACCCCGAGCAGCCCGCCGCGGCCCGCGCCGACCGCGGCGCCCGCCGGCCCGGACGCCCCCGGCTCGCCGTCCGCCCGGGCCGGCGCGCGGGCCGCCAGCAGGTCCGCGGCGAGCGAGCGCAGCAGCCGCATCTTGGGGTCCGAGGTGTCCGCCGGGTCGCCGGGGCCGGGTCCCAGCACCACCGGCCCGCGGTGCGCCAGCGCCGCCCGCCGCAGCCCCGGCTCGTCGTAGCGCCGCACCGAGACTTCCAGGCCGGCCGAGCGCAGCACGTGCGCGAGCATCGCGGTGAAGGTGTCCTCGCCGTCCACCACCAGCGCGTGCCCGGCATCGCCCGGACGCTCCGGGGCGGCCTGCATCCGCAGCCAGAACGGCGCGAGGCGGGCCCGGCGGGCGTCCAGCGCGGCCCGCACCCGCACGTCGTCGGCCAGCCGCCCGCGCGGCCCGGCCGGCCGTGCCGCGGGCGCCGGACGCACGCCCAGCGCGGTCAGCACGCCCGCCGCCTTGGCGTGCGTCTCGGCCACCTCCGAGGCCGGGTCGGAGTGGCGCACCAGCGTCGCGCCCACCGGCACCTTCAGGGCGCCGTCCGGCGCGATGTCCGCGGTGCGGATGAGGATCGGCGAGTCCAGCGTCTGCGCGCCCGCGCCGTCCCGGCCGATCAGCGCCAGCGCGCCCGCGTAGTACCCGCGCCCGGCGTCGCCGGGGCCGCGCGGCTCGTGCCGCTCGATCACCCGGCAGGCGTTCTGCAGCGGCGACCCCGTGACGGTCGCGGCGAACATCGTCTCGCGCAGCACCTCGCGCACGTCCAGCTCGGTGCGCCCGCGCAACTCGTACTCGGTGTGGGCGAGATGGGCCATCTCCTTCAGCCGCGGGCCGACCACGACACCGCCCAGCGGGCAGATCGCGGACATCATCTTCAGCTCCTCGTCCACCACCATGGTCAGCTCCTCCACCTCCTTCGGGTCGTGCAGGAACGCCAGCAGGCCGTCCGGGTCCGGGCCCTGCGGCGGATAGCGGTAGGTCCCGCTGATCGGGTTCATCACCACCGTGCCGCCGCTGACCCGCACATGGACCTCGGGGCTCGCGCCGACCAGCGTGCGGCGGCCGGGCACGTGCACCACGTACGTCCAGTACGCGCCGCGCTCGCCGCGCAGCAGCCGGCCGAACAGTGCGAGCGCCGCGTCCGGCCCGTGGTCCGGCACGACGCCGCGGAAGGTGCGGCGGATGACGAAGTTCGCGCCCTCGCCGCTGCCGATCTCCTCCTCCAGCACCCGCCGCACCACCCGCGCGTACGCCTCGTCGGTCACGTCGAACGCGCCGCCCTCCACCCGCACCTCGCGCCGCGGCAGCGCGTCCAGCAGCCCGGCCAGCGGCACGTCGAGGACCTCCTCGGGCCGCAGCACCAGCAGCGGCGCGCCGTCGTCGGGCACCTCGAAGCCGCGTTCGCGGATCTGCCGGTAGGGCACCACGGCCAGCGCGTCCACGGCCGCCCGGCCGCCGTCCGGGACCCCGGCCGGCAGCGGGATGTCCGCCAGCAGGTCCACCTCGCCGACCGGCCCGACCAGCACCTCGACCACGCCCTCGGGGCGGCCGGGGGAGCGGCGGTGCAGCAGCGCGAACGGCGTGCGGTCGGCGGCCAGCAGCCGCTCGACGAGAGCGGCGGCCTCGGTGGGAGCGGCAGGTGCGGCGGGCTCCGCGGGCTCGGCGGGCGCGGCGGGATCGGTGGTCCGTGACACGGGCGGTGGTCCTTCCTGGGCGGGGAAGGGGCGGCCGGGCCGGGAAACGCCGAAGGCCGCCCCTTGGGGGGCGGCCTTCGCGGGAGATGGATACGCGCGATGCTCAGTGGGCCGCCCGGGGAGCGGTCCACCACCAGTTCTGGTGCGAGATCGGATCGGCCTGCGGGGCCGGCAGCGCGTTCATGCCGCCGACCCTACCGCAGCCGGCCGGCTCAGCTGAACAGGTTGTACTGGTTCCAGCCCGTGCCGATCTTCAGCCGGGAGCCGTACGGAGCGGTCGCGCTGCCGGTGCCCGGGTGGACGTAGAGCGTGCCGTCCGAGGTGCGGGCCAGGATGTCCGGCTTGCCGTCGCCGGTGATGTCGCCGACGCCGAGGATCTTGGTGTACGACTGCCAGCCGGTGCCCGCCTTGGTGCGGGTCAGGTACGGCGAGGCGGGCTTGCCGGTGCCCTGGTAGAGCCACAGGGTGCCGGACGCGTCGCGGACCAGCAGGTCGGCCTTGCCGTCGCCGGTCATGTCACCGGGGCTGATCAGGGCGTTGTACTGCTGCCAGCCGGTGCCGATCTTGGTGCGGGCGCTGAAGTGCGTCGCGGTGTCCGCGCCCGGGTGGTAGTACAGCGTGCCGGTGGAGTCGCGGACCAGCAGGTCGCCCTTGCCGTCGCCGTTGACGTCACCGCCGCCGAGGATCAGGTTGTACTGGTTCCAGCCCGTGCCGACCTTGCTGCGGCCGGTGAAGGGCTTCGATATGTTCCCCGACGCCGTGTAGTACCAGAGGGTGCCGGTGGAGTCGCGGCCCACCAGGTTGCCGGTGCCGTTCGCGCGCAGCGGCGTGGTCCGGGTCACCTGGTTGTAGGTGTTCCAACCGGGCCCGACCTTGTAGCGGCTCAGGAACGGCGCCGCGGACTTGCCCGTGCCCTGGTACTGCCACAGGTTGCCCGAGGAGTCGCGCACCATCAGGTCGCTGCGGGTGGCGCCGCTGTCCGGCGTGGTGCTGGTGGACAGCACCACATCGCTCGCCTTCACCCAGGCGATCCGGTGGTTGAACTGGATCGGGTAGAACTGCTGCGTCCCGGAGACCAGCGTGCGGTCGCCGGCCGCGGTGCCCGCGTAGGTGCCGGCGTAGTAGTAGTCGCCGGCCGCCTCGGGCCCGGCGAGCGCGTACGCCTGGCCCTGGCCGAGCGGGACGCCGTACTTGGTCAGCGGGTCGTCGTTCTTGGCCTGCACGGGCACGCCGGTGCCGGAGTACGCGGCCTGCTCGGGGTAGGCCCGGCCGTAGACGGGGATGTAGCCGCTGGTGCCGGCCTTGGGCTTGACGACGGTCTGGCCGGTGGTGCCGACCGGCGCCGTCCACTGGCCGCCGGGGTTGTAGAACCACAGCTTCTTGCCGGCGTACCAGATGGCCGTCCAGTCGTTGCCGGACGTGCCGGCGACCACGTACTCGCTGCCGGTCACCGCCTTGTCCGCCCAGTTCGAGCCCTCGCTCCACGCCGGGCCGGTGCCCAGATACGGGTCGGTGTTCTTCGCGCCGGAGGTGGAGGCCGAGGTGTAGAGGTAGACGAAGTTCGCCGGGTGCGCGGCGAACGCGGTCCCGCCGTTGGTCAGCGTGGGCTGGTTGGCCGTGGTGTACGGCGGCACGATCCGCACCAGCTGCCCGGTCTTGAGCACCCCGCCGGCGCCCTGGTCGCCCTGCGGGACGCCCATCAGCGCCATGTAGTGGTTCCAGTCCCAGTACGGTCCCGGGTCCCAGTGCTGCGAGGCGACGTTCGGGTCCAGCACGCCCGGGACCTCGTCGTGGCCGATGATGTGCTGGCGGTCCAGCGGCACGTGGAACTTCTGGGCCAGGTACTTCACCAGCGTCGCGGACGTCTCGTACTCCTGCTCGGAGTACCAGGAGCCCGCCTTCATCGCGTAGCCCTCGTCCTCCACGCCGATGGAGTGCATGTTGACCGTCTTGTTGGCCGCGTGCCACGCCTCGTCCTTGTTCTGGACCATCTGCGTGACCCGGCCGTCGTCGGCCACCAGGTAGTGGGCGCTGGCGTAGACCGCGGGGTTCTGGAACTCCTGGATGGAGCCCTCGTACGAGCCCTCCATGTCGTGCACGACGATGTAGCGGATGTCCTCGGCGCCCGCGGCGGGCGGCCCGGCGACCCGGTTGGCCGGGTTGTAGTTGCCCCAGTCGTCCGTGGCCGAGCCGTTCAGCTTGAACGCGGCCGGCACCCAGGCGCAGCTCAGCGTGCTCGGGCAGTCCGCGGTCACCGCAGCGGTCGTGGCGTCGGCGGCCTTCACCGTCAGCGCCTGCCTGCCGACCTTGACCGGCTTCACCGACGGGTCGGCCGGCAGCACGACCTGCTGGCCGTCGTCGGTGACCCGGGACTCGCCGGTCCTGATCGAGGCGAACACGCGCTGCGCGAAGCGGTCGGCCGCGCCGGCGTCGGGGGACTGGCTGTAGCGGGCGACCGCCGGGTACCAGCGGCCGGCGTCCGCGGGCAGCGACCCGTACGCCTCCTTCTCCCACTGCGCGAGCAGGGCCGCGGCGCCGCGCACGCTCTGCCGGCTGTCGCTGCGCAGCTCGTCGGCGGACGCGCCGATCAGGTCGGCCGCCGCGTCCAGGGTGTGCAGCCGCGGGTCGGAGGTGTCGACCTGCGCCGGGTCCGCCTTGAGCGCCCGGGCGGCGTCGAAGTGCCAGGCTGATCGCCGGGTCGCCGCTGAGGTTCATCTCGGCCAGCCGGTCCGCGGCGGCCGGCTGCTCCAGGTCCTGCGGGCGGACCTGGGTCAGGCCCATCACGTTGTAGTTGCCGGTGGCGCTCGGCTTCCCGGCGTGCGCGTCCCACAGCGTCTGCCGGTACGAGACCGCCATCAGCACGCTCTGCGGGACCTTGAACTCCTGCGCGGCCGACGCGAAGTCGGCCTGCAGCGCGGAGGATGCCGAAGCGGCCTCGGCGTCGGCGCCGCCCCCTCCCGGCGACGCCATGGCGAGCGTGCCGTACGTGGCCAGCGTGGCCAGCACGGCGGCGCCGGCGCCGTACGCGATCAGCGACGTACGCCTGCGGTGTCTGTTGCGGTTCCTGCTGCGTGACACGGGTGAGACCCCGGCTTTCCGGCACGCCCGCAGGCGCACCCTCCCCTGCGGCAGCCCCCCGGTCGGAGACCGCCCCCGAAGCCGCAGACGTTAGCAGTGACCCCACCGGTTCCCGGGACCGGCCTCGCGCGTCCCCGATGTCTCACCCTCTGGGCGGACGGCGGATCGGGCGACCGGACCCCTTAACCTGGTGACCGTGACCGTGAACGCACCCACCCAGACCGGTGGCAACACCTGGCACGCTCTCCCCGCGGCGCAGCAGCCCGAGTGGCCCGACCCCGAGGCGCTGCGCGATGTGATCGCCGACCTCGCCTCGTATCCGCCGCTGGTGTTCGCGGGCGAGTGCGACCAGTTGCGCGCCCGGCTGGGCGCGGTCGCCAAGGGCGAGGCGTTCCTGCTCCAGGGCGGCGACTGCGCCGAGGCGTTCGACGCCGTGGGCGCCGACCAGATCCGCAACAAGCTCAAGACGCTGCTGCAGATGGGGGCGGTGCTCACGTACGCCGCCTCGGTGCCGGTGGTCAAGGTCGGCCGCATCGCCGGCCAGTACAGCAAGCCGCGCTCCAAGCCCACCGAGACCCGCGACGGCGTGACGCTGCCGACCTACCGCGGCGACTCGGTGAACGGCTTCGAGTTCACCGAGCAGGCCCGCATCCCCGACCCCGAGCGGCTGAAGCGGATGTACCACGCCTCCGCCTCCACGCTGAACCTGGTGCGCGCCTTCACCACCGGCGGCTACGCCGACCTGCGCCAGGTGCACGCCTGGAACCAGGACTTCGTCAAGTCCTCGCCGTCCGGTCAGCGGTACGAAGCGCTGGCCCGCGAGATCGACAACGCGCTCAACTTCATGGCGGCCTGCGGCACCGACCCCGCGGAGTTCCGCACCGTGGAGTTCTACGCCTCCCACGAGGCGCTGCTGCTGGACTACGAGTCGGCGCTGACCCGCACCGACTCGCGCACCGGCGAGCTGTACGACGTCTCCGGCCACATGCTGTGGATCGGCGAGCGCACCCGGCAGCTGGACGGCGCGCACATCGAGTTCGCCTCCCGCATCCGCAACCCGATCGGCGTGAAGCTCGGCCCCGGCACCACCCCGGAGGAGGCGCTGACGTACATCGAGCGCCTGGACCCGGACCGGGAGCCCGGCCGGCTGACCTTCATCGTGCGGATGGGCGCGGACAAGGTCAGGGACAAGCTGCCGACGCTGGTGGAGAAGGTCACCGCGTCCGGCGCGCAGGTCGTCTGGGTGTCGGACCCGATGCACGGCAACACCTTCGAGGCCGCCTCCGGGCACAAGACCCGCCGCTTCGACGACGTGCTCGACGAGGTCAAGGGCTTCTTCGAGGTGCACCACGCGCTGGGCACCCACCCCGGCGGCATCCACGTGGAGCTGACCGGCGACGACGTGACCGAGTGCGTCGGCGGCGGCGACGAGATCTTCGTCGACGACCTGCACCAGCGCTACGAGACCGCGTGCGACCCGCGGCTGAACCGCAGCCAGTCGCTGGACCTGGCGTTCCTGGTCGCGGAGATGTACCGGGGGCAGTGACCCCGGCGCGGTGACCCCGGCGGCGGGGCGGCGGCCCGGCGGCGGGCGCGGACCCGCGGCCGGGCGCGCACCCGCCCGAGAAGGGGCGCGGATCACACCGGTCCGCGCCCCTTGTCGCTTTTCCGTACCGGGGACGCCGGGTAAGGTGAGGTTTACCTCAGTCCCTCGGGCCCCGGATGGCGGTGACCGCGTGTACGTCTGCTCCTGCTTCGGCATCACCGAGCAGCAGGTCAAGCAGCACTCCGACAGCGGCCGCTGCACCCCCCGGCAGATCGCCTCGGCCTGCAAGGCGGGCACGGACTGCGGGTCGTGCGTCAAGCGCATCCAGGCGCTGCTGGGCCGAGGCGCCGGCTGCGCGACGGCCACCCGGCTGGAGCAGACCCCGGCGGCGGCTCCGGCGCTCCCGGACACGCGGGCCGCCTGAGCGCGCGGTCCGGTCCTCGCCGCTCAGCCCGCTCGCTCAGCCCTCGCCGCTCAGTCCTCGCCGCTCAGCCCTCCCCGCTCAGCCCTCCCCGCTCAGCCCTCCCCGCTCAGCCCTCCCCGCTCAGTCCTCGCCGCTCAGTCCTCGCTGTCGGGCTGCGCCACCAACTGCGCGATGTACAGCGGCTCGCCGAGCTTCTCCACCAGCTCCAGCTGCGTGTCGAGGTAGTCGATGTGGTGCTCCTCGTCCTCCAGGATCGCCTCGAACAGCCGCGCCGAGGTGATGTCGCTCTTGCTCCGCATCAGCTCGATGCCGCGCCGCAGCCGGTCGATCGCCTCCACCTCGACCTGCTTGTCGGCCTGGAACATCTCGGTGACGGTCTGCCCGACCCGCACGTGGAACAGCCGCTGGTAGTTGGGCAGGCCCTCCAGCAGCAGGATGCGGTCGGTGATCAGCTCGGCGTGCCGCATCTCGTCGAAGGACTCCGACCGGGTGTACTTCGCGAGCTTCACCCAGCCGAAGTTCTCCTGCATCTTCGCGTGCAGGAAGTACTGGTTGATCGCGGTCAGCTCGGCGGTCAACTGTTCGTTGAGGAACTCGAGCACCTCGGGGTCGCCCTGCATGGCAACGCCGTCCTTCCCTGGGAGTCCTGCGGGCGGTCCGGTCCGCGCGACCGCGCGCAATGGTCGCCCGCATCCTCGCACCGGCGGTGCCGGTCTTCCAGTAAGCGGAGGCTTACATTCAGTTGCGGCCGGGACGTGGCTGGGGCGCTGTCCGGGACGCGGCTGGGGCGCTGTCCGGACGCGGCCGGGATGCCCTGGTCCGAAGCACTGCGCCCGGTCTGTCACCATGGACGCATGGGCCAGGTGCAGCGTCGCGAGGGGGAGCAGCTCCCCCGGGGCAGCGGCTCCAGCACGGCTGGCCGGTGACCCACTACGGGCCGGTGCCGCGGTTCCGCCCCGACCGCTGGGAGTTCCGGGTCTTCGGCGCGACCGCCGACGGCGACAAGACCTGCTGGAACCACGAGGAGTTCGCCGCGCTGCCCTATGCCACGGTGGTCGCCGACTTCCACTGCGTCACCAAGTTCTCCATGGTCGGCATGGAGTGGGGCGGCGTCTCCGCGTCCACCGTCGTCAAGCTCGCCCCGCCGGCCGAGAACGTCACGCACGTCATGGTCTGGGCCGAGTACGGCTTCTCCTCGAACCTGCGGATCGAGGACTTCCTCGACGACTCGTCGATCTTCGCGACCCACCAGGGCGGCCAGCCCCTCACCGCCGAGCACGGCTTCCCGGTCCGCCTCGTCGTCCCCCGCCTCTACGCCTGGAAGGGCCCCAAGTGGGTGCGGGGCGTGGAGTACATGACCGCCGACCGCCGCGGCTTCTGGGAGGAGCGCGGCTACCACAACATCGGCGACCCGTGGAGCGAGCAGCGCTACTCCTACCAGGAGGAACCGGGCGACGGCCCGGAGCTCTAGGGGCCGGTCGGGCCCGCCGGGTCCGCCGGCCCGGCGGGGTGCGCGGCGGGTTCGCCGGGTCCGGCCGCCGCGCCGTCGGGAGCCTCGCGCAGCGACTTCAGCAGCTTCACGTCCGCGGCGTGGCCCTCGGGGCCGCCGGGGGTCTCGATCACGAACGGCACGTCGCGCGTCGCGGGGTGCCGCAGCAGACCGGCGAACGCGTCCGCGCCGATCAGACCGGGCCCGATGTTCGCGTGCCGGTCGCGCCGGGAGCCGCGCGCGCCGACCGAGTCGTTGGCGTGCACCAGCCGCAGCCGGCCGGGCCCGGCCACCGCGGTCAGCTCGTCCAGCAGCCGCTCGGCGCCGCCCGGCGCGTCCAGGTCGTGGCCGGCCGCGAAGGCGTGACAGGTGTCCAGGCACACCCCCACCCGCGGATGCCGGTCCAGCGCGTCGAGGTACGGGCCCAGGTCCTCGGCCAGCGAGCACAGCGAGAAGCCCTGACCGGCGGTCGGCTCCAGCAGCAGCCACGGGTCGTCGTCGTGCGTCAGCTCCTCCAGCAGCGGCAGCATCCGCTCCCGTACCTGCGCCAGCGCCGCCGCGCGGGTACGGCCGCCGGTCGCTGAGCCGGTGTGCACCACCACCCCGCGCGCGCCGATCGCCCGCCCGCGCCGCAGCGAGTGCCGCAGCGAGGCCACCGACAGCTCGGCGGTCGCGGCGGTGTGCGAGCCGACGTTGATCAGGTAGGGCGTGTGCACGTACGCGGGGATGCCGGAGGCGGCGCAGCGCGCCCTGAACCGCTCGTCCTCCGCCGGATCGCCCGGCCCGGTCGCCCAGCCGCGCGGGTTGGCCACGAAGACCTGCACGGCCTCCGCGCCGATCCGCTCGGCGTACGCCAGCCCCTTGGCGGCGAGGCCGCCGGCGACCGGGACGTGGCCGCCGACGGGGTTGCGCGGCGGCGCGGGCGGCGTGAGTGGCACGGGCGGCGCGGGTGGCACGGACGGCGCGGGCACGGGCTGCGGCACGGGTCAGCGCACCCACAAGGTGATCGTCGCGCCCTTGGGCGCCTGGCCGCCGCCGTCCGGGGACTGGCTGAAGACCGTGTCGCCGAAGAACAGGTTGATCACCCGTACGTCGAAGCCCGCGTCCTGGAGGATCTGCTTGGCGTCGTCCGCGCTCTTGCCCGTCACGTCCGGCACGTCGAACTTCTGCCGGCCCTTGGACACCGTGATCGTCACGGTCTCGCCCTCGCCGGCCTGCTCACCGGCCTTCGGCGACTCCAGCGCGACGGTGTCCTTGTCGGCGTCGTCGGAGAACACCTTGTCCGGCGCGAGCACCACGTCCAGCCCGGCGTCCTCCAGGTCCTGCTGCGCCTCCGGCACGCTCTCGCCGATCACGTCCGGCACGTCCACCGGGGCGCCGCGGGAGACCGTGATCGCCACCGGGGTGCCGGGGGAGCGGTTCGTGCCGTCCGCGGGGTCGGTGGCGACCACCGCGCCGCGCGGCACGTCGTCGCTGAAGTCCTGGGTGACGGTGCCGGGGGTCAGCCCGGCCGCGCGCAGTGCCTCGCGCGCGTCGGAGAGCGTTTTCCCGGCGACCGGCGGCACCGTCACCAGCCGCGGGCCCTTGGACACCGTCAGCGTCACCGAGCCGTTGGAACGGATGCGCTTGCCCGGCGCCGGGTCGGTGGCGACCACGCTGCCGCGCGGCACGGTGAGCGACCAGTCCTGCCGCACCGTCGAGTCGAGCCCCGCGGCGTGCAGTTTGCGCTCGGCGTCGGCCTGCGGGAGCGACAGCACCGCGGGCACCTTCGTGAACTGGCCGTCGGTGATGTACCACACGCCGGCGCCGACGCCGAGCAGCACCAGCAGCGCGACCAGCACGGCCAGCGGCCCGCGGCGGGCGTGCGGCACGGTGGCGTGCGGAGCCTCGTCGACGGTCGCGGGCGGCAGCAGCAGGCGGGTGGTGCGGTGCAGCTCGTCGGGGGCGGTGGCAGAGCCGGAGGCGGCGGCGGTCGCGGGAGCCGGGGGAGGACGGTCGTCGCGTCCAGCGCGGCGGCGGGGGCGACGGGGACAGCGGCGCCGGTCCGCGGATCGGCGGGTGCGGAGCCGGGGGAGCGGGGATCGGCGGGTGCGGAGCCGGGGGAGCGGGGATCGGCCGGCGGCGCGTCGGCGGGTGCGGCGCCGCGCGGCTGGAGGTCCAGCTCCGCCGGGCTCAGCGCGGCGCGCGCCTCGCGCACCTCGGCCAGCAGGCGCACGGCGTCGGCGGGCCGGTCCCGCGGATCGCGCGCGGCGGCCCGCGCCACCAGCGCGTCCAGCCGCGGCGCCAGGCCCGGCACGGTCGCGGAGGGCGCCGGGACGTCGTCGTTGACGTGCTGGTAGATCACCTTCATCGGCGTGTCGCCGTCGTACGGCTTGCGGCCGGTCAGCATCTCGTAGAGCACGATCCCGCACGCGTACACGTCGGTGCGCTGGTCGACGGTGCCGTGGCCGATCTGCTCGGGCGCGAGGTAGGAGACCGTGCCGAGCAGCGCGCCGGTGCTCGCGCTGGTCTGCGTGTCGACCGCCCTGACCAGCCCGAAGTCGGCGACCTTGACCCCGCCGGAGTCCCCTATCAGGACGTTCTCCGGCTTCATGTCCCGGTGCACCAGGCCCGCGCGGTGGGCGGCGCCCAGCGCGGCGAGGACCGGCTCCAGGATGTCCAGCGCGGCGCGCGGCGGGAGGGCGCCGCGCGCACGCAGCACGTCGCGCAGCGTGCAGCCGGCGACGTACTCCATCGCGAGGTAGACGTACGGCCCGTCGGTGCCCTGGTCGAACACCCCGACCACGTTCGGGTGGGACAGCCGCGCGACCGCCTTGGCCTCGCGGATGAAGCGCTCCACGAAGCCGGTGTCCGCGGCGAGGGCCGGGTGCATCACCTTCAGCGCGAGCTCGCGGTCCAGGCGCAGGTCCACGGCCCGGTACACCGTCGCCATCCCGCCGACGGCGATGCGGCTGTCGACCCGGTAGCGCCGGTCGAGCGTCTGCCCGACGAGCGGGTCTTCCACGGTGATGTCCACGACGTCCGATTCTACGAGGGCGGCTCGGTCCATTCGGGTCGACGCGTGGTCCTTGTGCCCAACGCGTGGCATTCCGGGACACACCCGTGACCTGCCCGCCCTTTCGGACGCCGAGCCGTCCCCGGGTCCGCGCCGTGCGACCGCCCCGCCGGCCGGGACGGCCGGCCGCCCTCGCGGGGCCGGGCGCGGACCTGCCGCGCCGCGCGGCCGGGGACCGGGGCTAAGCTGGCGGGGCCAAAGGAAGACGCGGGAGCCCGGACGACCGGGCTGAGAGGGCGGCTGGACGGCCGCCGACCGTACGAACCTGATCCGGGTCATGCCGGCGAAGGGAGCGCGCCACCTGATGCGCGAACACGGCCTGCACCACACCACCGACGTCCTCGTCGTGGGCGGCGGCGTCATCGGACTCGTCACCGCCTGGCGCGCGGCCCAGCGCGGGCTCGCGACAGCCGTCGCGGACCCCGCGCCCGGCGGCGGCGCGGCGCACGTCGCCGCCGGCATGCTCGCCGCGGTCACCGAACTGCAGTACGGCGAGCAGGCGTTGCTCGACCTCAACCTCGCCTCGGCCGCCCGCTACCCGGACTTCGCCGCGGAGCTGACCGAACTGACGGGCCTGGACACCGGTTACCGCCGCTGCGGCACCCTCGCGGTGGCGCTGGACGCGGACGACCGCGCGCACCTGCGGGAGTTGCACGCGTTCCAGACCTCGCTGGGCCTGGAGTCCCAGTGGCTCAGCGGCCGCGAGTGCCGCCGGCTGGAGCCGATGCTGGCGCCGGGCGTCCGCGGCGGCCTGCGCGTCGACGGCGACCACCAGGTGGACCCGCGGCGGCTGTCCACCGCGCTGCTGCGGGCCGCGGACCTGGCGGGCGTGGTGTTCCTGCGCTCGGCCGTCGCGCGGGTGACCGCGGACGGCGACCGGGTGACCGGCGCGGTGCTCGCCGACGGCACGGTGGTCGCGGCGGCGCGGACGGTGCTGGCCGCGGGCAGCGAGAGCGGCCGGATCGCCGGGCTGCCCGACGACGCGCTGCCGCCGGTGCGCCCGGTCAAGGGGCAGATCCTGCGGCTGCGGATGCCGGCCGGACAGCCGCCGTTCCTCACCCGCACGGTCCGGGCGGTGGTCCGCGGCAGCCACGTCTACCTGGTGCCGCGCGACAACGGCGAACTCGTACTCGGCGCGACCAGCGAGGAGTTCGGCTGGGACACCACGGTGACCGCCGGCGGGGTCTACGAACTGCTGCGCGACGCACACGAGTTGCTGCCGGGCATCACCGAACTGGCGCTCACCGAGACGCTGGCCGGGCTGCGGCCCGGCTCCCCGGACAACGCGCCGCTGCTCGGCGCCACCGCGCTGGACGGGCTGCTGCTGGCCACCGGCCACCACCGCAACGGCGTGCTGCTGACCCCGGTCACCGGCGACGTCCTCGCCGAGGTCCTCACCTCGTCCACCGGTGAACTGCCGCAGTACGCACGGGCGTTCGGCGCCAACCGGTTCACCACGACTGGGACGGGCCCGGTACCGCCCGCCCCCGCACGGCAGGAGCAGCACGCATGAGCGCGGCCATCACCGTCCAGGTCAACGGCGAACGCAGGACGCTGGCCGCCCCGGTGGCGCTGGACGCCCTGGTCGCCGCCGTCACCTCGGCGCCCTCCGGCGTCGCCGCCGCGCTCAACGAGACCGTGGTGCCGCGTGCCCGCTGGTCGGACACGGCGCTCGCCGAGGGCGACCGGATCGAGATCCTCACCGCGGTCCAGGGAGGCTGAGCGATGACCACGACGAAACCCATGCCGCAGCCGACGCCGCAGCCGACCCCGAAGCCGGCGACGAACGGGACCGCGCCCGCGGCGTCCTCCGCGCAGGCGGCCCCCGGCGCGGACGACGCGCTGACCGTCGCGGGCGTCACCTTCTCCTCCCGGCTGATCATGGGAACCGGCGGCGCGCCCAGCCTGGAGGTCCTGGAGCAGGCGCTGCTGGCCTCGGGCACCGAGCTGACCACCGTCGCGATGCGGCGGCTGGACCCGCGGACCAAGGGGTCGGTGCTCTCGGTGCTGGCCCGGCACGGCATCCGCGCGCTGCCGAACACCGCGGGCTGCTTCACCGCGGGCGAGGCCGTGCTCACCGCGCGGCTGGCGCGCGAGGCGCTCGGCACGGACTGGGTCAAGCTCGAAGTGATCGCCGACGAGCGGACGTTGCTGCCCGATCCGGTCGAACTGCTCGACGCGGCGGAGACGCTGGTGGACGACGGGTTCACCGTGCTGCCGTACACCAACGACGATCCGGTGCTGGCGCGGAAGTTGGAGGACGTGGGATGCGCGGCGGTGATGCCGCTGGGGTCGCCGATCGGCTCCGGGCTCGGCATCCGCAATCCGCACAACTTCCAGCTGATCGTGGAGCGCGCGTCGGTGCCGGTGATCCTCGACGCGGGGGCGGGGACGGCGTCCGACGCGGCGCTGGCGATGGAACTGGGGTGCGCGGCGGTCATGCTCGCGTCCGCGGTCACCCGGGCGCAGCGTCCGGTCCTCATGGCGGAGGCGATGCGCGCGGCCGTCCGCGCGGGGCGGCTGGCCCACCTCGCCGGCCGCATCCCCCGCCGCCACCACGCCCTCGCCTCCTCTCCCGCCCACGGCCTGCCCGACCTGGAGCGCCCCGCCTTCTAGCGCTCCGAGCGCACAGACGGGCGCCGGGCGCCTGCCGCGTCAGGCCAGGGCGTCCTCGACCAGGGCGACGGTCGCGCGGGGGTCGTCGACCTGCACGACCAGCCGTGCGTACTCCTCGTCGGCGAGTTCGACCACGACGGCCTTCGAGGGGTCCCTGACGTCCCAGAAGACCTTGTCGCCGTCCTGGTGGAACGTGCCCGCGGTGATCACGCGGGGTACGTGGGAGCCCGGCGCGCGGATCCCCTTCGGCGCGGCGGCGATGCCGGGATCGGCGGTCGCGCCGCGGACGTTGGCCAGCGGAACGGTCAGGCGGCCCTTGAAGGCCCAGAGCTTGTCGAGCCCCTCCATCACGACGACGAGGTCGTCGCCGACGATACGTATCTGTGCCATGTCCGGGCTCCTTGGTCGGGTGGTCGGGTGGTCGGGCTGTCTAGTTGTCGGGCCGTCAGGCGGAAGGGCCGAGGCGGCGGGCCAGCGCGGTCGCGACGTCGCCGGGGCTGCCGCGCACGAGCATGCCCAGCGCGGCGGCCGTGAGCGCGGCGGCCAGGTCGGCGCGAGCACCGAGCGCGTCGGCGATCGCCCGGTCGACGGCGGCCAACGCGGCCGTCACCTCGGAGGCGACCTCCGCGTCGACCCGTGCGCGGTCGACCGCCGCGAGGAGGAGCAGGCCGAGGTCGGCCGACGTGACGAGCCGCAGCACGGCCGCGACGTCCGTCGCCTCCCTCGCACCGGCGAGGGCGTCGACCAGCGGGCGGACGTCGTCGGCGACGTGGCGGCGCAGAGCCGCCAGATAGAGGCCACGCTTGCTGCCGAACGTCTTGTACAGGCTGTTGCGGTGCACGCCCAGGTGGGTGACGAGGTCGTCGACGGACACCCCGTCGTACGCCCGCCCGCCGAACAGCCGCACGGCCGCCCGCACCACCTCGTCCTCGTCGAACGCCCTCGGTCTGCCCATGACCGCCACGGTACGCAGTTGAGGAACGATCAGTCAAGAACGACCGTTCCCGAAATCGGCCGGCGGGCGACGCACCGGACACCGCCCCTCGCCGGCCGCGCGGCCGTTCCCCGCGCCCGCTGTGCAGCGCGGCGTCCCGCGGCGAGGGGGAGGGGTTAACGTGAAGGGGTGAGCGGACGCGTCGTGATCGTCGGGGCCGGGATGGCCGGGGTGCAGACCGCGGTCGAGCTGCGAGGCCAGGGCTGGCGCGGCGCCCTCACCCTCCTGGGCGACGAGCCGCATCCCCCGTACGACCGCCCGCCGCTGTCGAAGGCGGTCCTCCTCGCGGCCTCGGCCGCCACCGCGGGCGCGGGCGCCGCACAGGGGGAGGCCGGACCGGTGGCCGGGTCGGAGACCGGCCCGGAGACCGGCCCGGTGGACGTCCGCTTCGACGTCGACTTCGCCGCGCTGGACGTCGACCTCCGCCTCGGCGTCCGCGCCCAGAGACTGGACGCGGCCGGCCACGAGCTGGCCACCGACGCGGGACCGGTCCCGTACGACCGCCTGGTGCTGGCCACCGGCGCCTACGCCACCGCGCTGCCCGGCACCGCGGGCCTGCCCGGGGTCTACCCGCTGCGCACCCTGGACGACGCCGCCGCGCTGCGCCCGGTGCTCGCCGGGCAGCGGCACGTCGTGGTGGTCGGCGCCGGCTGGATCGGCGCGGAGTTCGCCACCGCGGCCCGCCAGGCCGGCTGCCCGGTGACCGTCGTGGAGGCCGCGGACCGCCCGCTGGCCGGGGCGCTGCCGCCCGAGGTCACCGCCCCGATGCGGCACTGGTACGAGGAGGCCGGCGTCGACCTGCTCACCGGCTCCCCCGTCGCGGCGCTCGAACCCGGCGCCGTCGTGCTCGGCGACGGCAGCAGGCTGTCCGCCGCGGCCGTGGTCGTCGGCATCGGCGCGCGCCCGGCCACCGGCTGGCTCGGCGGCTCCGGCGTCGCGCTGGACGACCGCGGCGCGGTCCGCGCCGACGACCGGCTGCGCACCACGGCCCAGGACGTCTACGCGGTCGGCGACTGCGCGTCCTTCCCGTCCGCCCGCTACGGCGAGCGGCTCCTGGTGCACCACTGGGACAACGCCGTCCAGGGCCCGCGGACCGCCGCGGCCAACCTCCTCGGCGGCGACGAGCGCTACGACCCGGTGCCGTACTTCTGGTCCGAGCAGTTCGGCCGGTTCGTGCAGTACGCCGGCCACCACGGCGCGGCCGACGCGATGCTGCTGCGCGGCGACCCGGCGGCGCCGGCCTGGTCGGCGGTGTGGCTGCGCGGCGGGACCCTGGCCGCGGTGCTCGCGGTGGGCAGGCCGCGCGACATGGCGCAGGCCCGCAAGCTGATCCCGCGCGGCGCCGCGGTGGACCCCGCGCTGGTCGCGGACCCCGCCGTCCCGCTGAAGTCCGCGGTGGTCTGACGCCCGTACGGCGGCGTGCCGCAGCGGTTGTCGGCGGCAGGTGGCAGGCTTGTCCCGTGACTGTTTTCTCGTCGGTTGACGCACACATCGACGCTCTCGTGCCCTCCTGGCTGACCCTGCCGGAGGTGGCCGAGCGTCTCGGACTCGAAGTGACCAGGATCCGCCCGCTGATCAAGGAGGGCCAGCTGCTCGCGGTACGCCGCGGGGAGAACAAGGTGCTCATGGTGCCGGCCGACTTCATCGGGGACGGCAAGATCGTCAAGGGTCTGACCGGCACGCTGACCGTCCTGAAGGACGACGGGTTCACGGACGACGAGGCCCTGGAGTGGCTCTTCACCCCGGACCCGACCCTGCCGGGCACCCCGGTACAGGCGCTGCGCGAGAATCGCGGGACCGAGGTGAAGCGCCGGGCGCAGGCGCTCGCCGTGTAACCCGACCCCGGGGGGCCCGATGACCGCCGCCGACTCCCACTCCGCTTCCGGACACGCCTCCGGCCACGCTCCCGGTCGCGACGCGGGTCCCGCGCCCGGCCCGGTGTCCGCGCGCGGGGCCGCGGCGCGGGCGAAGCTCGCCGAGGCCCGGCTGTACCTGTGCACCGACGCACGGGCCGGGCGCGGCGACCTCGCGGAGTTCGCCGACGCGGTGCTCAGCGCGGGCGTCGACGTCATCCAGCTCCGCCAGAAAGGCATCGAGGCCGGCGAGGAGCTGGCCGCGCTCGCCGTGCTGGCTCAGGCGTGCCGCCGGCACGGCCCGCTGCTCGCGGTCAACGACCGGGCGGACGTCGCCCACGCGGCCGGCGCGGACGTCCTGCACCTCGGGCAGGGCGACCTGCCGGTCGCGGCGGCGCGGGCGATCCTGGGGCCCGATGTGATCATCGGGCGGTCCTGCCACGCGGCGGCGGAGGTCGACGCGGCGGCGGTGGAGCCCGGTGTGGACTACTTCTGCACCGGGCCGGTCTGGCCCACGCCGACCAAGCCGGGGCGCCCGGCGCCCGGTCTGTCCCTCGTGCGGTACGCGGCGGCGCTCGGCCCTGCGCGGCCCTGGTTCGCGATCGGCGGGATCGACGTCGCGAACGTCTCCGAGGTCGTCGCGGCGGGCGCGCGGCGTGTCGTCGTCGTCCGCGCGCTCACCGAGGCGGCGGACCCCGCTGCGGCGGCGACCGCGCTCCGAGCCGCGCTCGCCTGACGCTCCGGGCCGGGCCGGTCGGCCTTCCCGCGTCGAGGCGGCGCATACCGGGGCCGCGCCCCCGGCAGGCGCGGCGTCCGGCGCTGAGGCGGCGCAGGGCGGGGCAAGAAGGGCAAAGTGGGCGGCGGGGGGACGCCGAGGGGGCGTTCCGGGCTAGCCTGGGCCGCATGGCCCTGGGCACCGCATCCACCCGCACCGACCGCGCGCTCACGATCCGTGACCTGCTGGCCGGCGGCGGCCGCTCGTACTCCTTCGAGTTCGCCGCCCCGCGGACGGAGAAGGGCGAGCGGACGCTGTGGAACGCGATCCGCCGCATCGAGGCGGTCGCCCCCACCTTCGTCTCCGTGACGTACGGCGCCGGCGGCTCCTCCCGCGAGGGGACCGTCCGCGCCACCGACCGCATCGTCTCGGAGACCACGCTGACGCCCTGCGCGCACCTGACCGCGGTCAACCACTCCGTCGCCGAGCTGCGCAACATCATCGGACAGTACGCCGACGCCGGCATCCGCAACATGCTCGCCGTCCGCGGCGACCCGCCCGGCGACCCGATGGCCCCCTGGGTCCCGCACCCCCAGGGGCTGACCTACGCCGCCGAACTGGTCCGGCTGATCAAGGACTCCGGCGACTTCTGCGTGGGCGTCGCCGCGTTCACCGAGATGCACCCGCGGTCCACCGACCCGGCCGAGGACACCCGGCACTTCATCGACAAGTGCCGGGCCGGCGCCGACTTCGCGATCACCCAGATGTTCTTCGACGCCGACGACTACCTGCGGCTGCGCGACCGGGTCGACCGCGCCGGCTGCACCATCCCGATCATCCCCGAGGTCATGCCGGTCACCAACGTCCGGCAGATCGAGCGCTTCGCGCAGCTCGGCAACGCCCCCTTCCCCGCCGACCTGGCCGACCGCATCCTCGCGGTGCAGGACGACCCGGCCGCGGTCCGGGCGATCGGCATCGAGTTCACCACCGAGATGTGCCGCCGTCTGCTCGCGGAGGACATCCCCGGGCTCCACTTCATTACGCTTAACCACTCCACCGCTTCGCTGGAGATCTACGAGAACCTCGGGCTGCACCAGCGGACGGCGTGACCCCTTAAACGGTGAGGAAGTGGGCACATGGGCTACTCGGTGCTCTACGTCGCCTTCGGCGTCGTCGCGCTCTGGCTGCTCGGCGAGGTGCTGCTGCAGTACAAGGCGCGGCTGCGCTGGCGGGTGCTGGCCTTCGCCGGGTTCATGTGCGTGGTCGGCGGCGTGGCCGGCAAGCAGATCGCGGTGATCGTGCTCGGCGCGCTCGCCTTCGGCACCGGGCAGAGCTTCGTCACCCTGTCCTACAAGCGCGGCTTCTCCACCGGCTGGGCGCTCGGCGGCCGGCCCGGCTCCAGCCGCCGCCGCAGGGTCGGCGGCGCCCGCCCGGCCGAGCCGGTGCTCGAAGTCACGCCCGTGGAGCCGGAGTACGACCCCGCGGCGGCGGCCCCCGCGGGCGACGACGTACTGGCCCGCGACGACGCGGAGCTGGACGAGCAGGTCTACCAGCCGGTCCCGATGCACGACGACAGCGGTGAGTACCCGCTGTTCAACAGCCGCTCCTCGTACACCCCCGACCCGTACACCAGCGGCGGCTACGAGGGCTACGGCGCGCAGGGCTACGGCGGCTGGGACGGCGAGCCGCAGCCGGCCGCGGCCACCGCCTCGTACGACGGCGGCGCCCAGCAGGGCGGCTACGACGCCTCCGGCGGCTGGGGCGGCGGCCAGGAGCAGGGCTGGGGTCCGGGGTACGGCGAGCAGTACGCCCAGGGCGGCGGCTACGGCTACCCGCAGGAGCAGCCCGCGGCGGCCGGCTACGACGCCTCCTACGGCGGCGGGTACGCCGGTTACGGCGGCCAGGACGCCGGACCGGGCTACGCCGACGGCAGCGGCGGCTACGGCTACGGCGGCGGGACGGCCGCGGGCGCCGGCGACTGGACCGGCTACGCCGCCCCCTCCTACGGCGACCAGCCCGCCGCCGACCCCTACGCGGCCTACGGCCAGGACCAGCAGCAGCCCTACATCCCGCAGCAGCACCAGCCCTCCTCCGAGCAGGCCGGCCACGAGCAGCAGCCGCACCAGGCCCGCGAGCAGTACGCCGATCCGTACGACCCCTACCGCTACTGACCGGCGGCCCGCCGCGTCATCCAGGACGCCGCCGAGGTGCCGAGGCCGGCGGGCACGCCCCACGGCCGGACCGGACGCGCCGCCGGGTGCGGGAAGTCCCGCAGCAGCGTCGCCTCCTCGTAGCGGTGGCAGCCCTCGTGCCAGGTGAGGATGCCGGCCATCCAGTCGCGCAGCTCCTGCACATAGCCCTCCAGCACCCCGCGCGCGGCATCGTCGAGGTCGAACTCCTCGTACAGCGCGGGAAGTTGCTCGCCGGTGATGTGCTGGAACTCGGCCATCCTGGCGGCCAGCAGATCGCCGACCACGTCCATCGCCTGCTGCGGCTCGCAGTCCAGGAAGTTCTGCACCACCAGCACCGCGTTGTGGATCTCGCCCTCGAACTCGATCTCCTTGCGGTAGGAGAACACGTCGTTGATCAGGCAGCCGACGTCCGCGGCCGCGGTCTCCATGCCGCGCACCGGCCGGGAGCGGTAGATCTCGTCGGGCAGCGCGCCGCCGTGGCCGATCCTGGACAGGCTCATCGTCAGGTCGGAGCCGAAGGTGGCGCGGCGCATCTCGATGTAGTCCACCGGGTCGGGCACCCGGTTCAGCTTCTGGTTGCCGATCTCCCAGACCCAGCTCTCGCACATGTCCTCGACCGCGGTGCGGAAGCGCCGCCGCGCCTGGGCGTCCATCGGACCCGCGGTGCGCCGCCACAGGTCGGCGAGCCCCCGCTCCAGCGCGGTGAGCGGCGGCGGCACGGGCCCGGCGTCCAGCGGCATGAACAGCTTGAACCGCTCGGTGGCGGCCCGCGCCGCGGTCAGGTCAGGGGCGCCCCGGCCGAAGACGATCGGGTAGTAGTCGTCGCCGTAGGTGCCCCAGGTGAGCCAGTTGGTGGTCAGCGCCAGCTCCTGCGCGGTGGCCGCCGGGTGGATGCCGGCCGCGCACAGCGCGAAGTCGTAGTCCACCAGCTTGCGTTCGTCCCACAGCCCGCCCGGCAGCGGGAAGCCCGGCTCGGGGCCGAGCATGCCCATCTCCCGCGCCCAGCCCACGCCGTGCGCCCGGGCCGCGTCCAGGTGCGGGCTGAGCGTGGTCGGGAACGGCATCGGCACCTCGGCCCTGCGCACCTGGCCGGTCGGCCGGTGCGGGGCGTGCGAGAAGGCGCGGGCGCGCTGCGGGAGCGTGGTGGCGAGCGACCCGAGGATCTGCGCGACCTGCGCGGCCGAGGTGCCCAGCCCGGTCGGCCCGCCCGGCGCCCCCGCCGCCCGCACGCCGACCTCGCGGGCGCCGGCGTCCGCGCCGTTCATGTACCGGCTGGAGCGCATGTGCCACTCGTGGCCGCCGGACTGCCAGTCCTGCAGCCCCTTGACGTAGCCGAACACCGCCAGCCGCTCGGCCGGGGTCAGCGCGAACTGCTCGGCCAGCGGCTCGACCTCGGTGAGCGCGGTGTGCTCGAACTGGTGCAGCCGCGAGGTCAGCAGCTCGTTGACCCGCTCGGCGGCCTGCTGCGGGTCCAGGCCGAGGAAGCGTTCCAGCACCAGCACGGCGTTGGACAGCTCGCCCTCGTCCTCGATCTCCCGCTGGTACGAGAACAGGTCGTTGCGCAGGTGGACGCCGTCGGCGAAGCAGTCGCGCAGCACCCGCATCGGGCGGGAGGCCGCGATGCGCGCGGGGACCTCGGCGTTCGCCGCGTGCTCGATCAGGTTCGCCGACCAGGGGGCGCCGCCGACCTTGCGGCGCATCTCGATGTACTCGATCGGGTTCGACACCCGGCCCGCGTTGATGTTGGACAGCTCCCACAGCGACTCCTCCAGCAGATGCCGGGTGCTCTCGTGGAAGCGGCGGCGGAAGTCGTGCGACGTCGAGGGCACGGTCCTGGCCCACAGGTCGGCGAGGCCGGCCTCGACCTGGTTGGTCGGCTCCGGCGCCTCCCGCGCCGGGTCCACCGGCATGAACGCCGGCAGCCGGTCCAGGTACGCCTTGGCGCCCGCCATGTCCTGGCTCCGCTTGAAGATGTCCAGGAAGTGGTCGTCGAAGAAGAACACCCACACGTACCAGTCGGTGACCAGGTCGAGTTCCGGGCCCGAGGCGTCGGGGTGCGTGTACGCGCACAGCAGCGCGTAGTCGTGCGCCTCCAGGTCGGCGGCCGTCCAGATCCCCGAGCCCTCCAGCATTCCCATCCCGCGCGCCCACTCCCGCGTGTGCGCGCGGGCCCGCTCCAGATGCGGGTTCAGCCGCGCGGGGTACGGCATGTAGAAGTCCGGAAGTACGAAGGGTTGTCCCACGGCGTGATGCCTCCCCATCGGGCCTGCACGGTCGGTCGCGCCCACGCTAGGTCGCTCGCGCTCGGCGTGCGGCGAACGGGCGGCCTTTCCCCTCGATCTGCTGAATCCGCCCGCCCCGAGGCATAACCCCCTCCCGGGCGGTTTCAGCGCGGGACGCCGCGCTGTGGTTTCTGTGCGGCTGGCGCCGCGTGGGCGCGACGAGCCACCGCGGTGCTGCGGGTCGTCACCGGCCGGGAGGGGCTGTCGCCGTCGTGTCCGGATCACCGAGCGGGTGGGTGGCTGGTCGCGCCGTTCCTCGCGCCCCCTGGGCGGGTTGACGCCCGACGCTGCGCCGGCCTTGGGGGGCGGCCGGGGGACGACGCGCGGCGTTGGGCCGATCGGGGCGCGGCGCCCCGGCGTCATGTGCTGCCGCCCGGGCCTCCGGCGACGAGATCCGCGGTGATGGCCGCGGACATGCCCGCGTGGGGCAGGCCCCCACCGGGATGCGCCCAGCCGCCGACCACGTAGAGCCCGGGCGGCGCCGCCCGGTTGGGCGCCCGCACGAGCGCACCGTCGATCCCCGGCAGCGTCGGCGCGGGGACCGACCCGCCAGGCGCTCCGGTGGCGCGCTCGGCGTCCGCGGGCGTCCGCACCTCGCGCCACAACTCCCGCTCGCGCAGCCCCGGCACGGCCGCCTCCGCCGCCTCGACCATCCGCGCCGCGACCCCCTCCGCGACCCCCGGCGCGTCCCAGTCGACCCCGCCGGCCTGGTGCGCGGGCACCGTCGCGACCACGGTCACCGCCTCGTGCCCGTCGTCCGGCCGTACCGCGGGATCGTCCGGCCGCAGCACGCCGACCGTCAGCGCCCCGGGCCGCGGCAGCGCCTCGCGGCGCGGCCTGAACAGCCAGTCCAGCGCCGCCCCCCGGTCCGCCGCGTGCACCACCGCGCGGTGCGCCGCGTCCGCGGGCCGCGCGCCGCGCAGCGCCAAGTGGACCGTGCAGCGCCCCGGTTCGCCGACCGGACCCATCGGCGGCCACGCGTCCTGGCGCTCCCACGGCACCACCTGGTCGCGGTAGAGCGCCGGCAGCGGCGCCCCCGCGACCACGACGTCCGCCTCACAGCGCGTGCCGTCGGCCAGTTCGACGCCGGCCGCCGCGCCCTTCTCGGACGTGAGCAGGCCGGTCACCTCCGCGTCGAAGCGGAACTCGACCCCGCGCGCCAGGCACCGCTCGTACAGCGCGTCGGCCAGCGCCCGCATCCCGCCGCGCGCGTACCACAGTCCGAACGTCGCCTCCAGGTACGGCAGTACGGTCGCCGACGCGGGCGCGGTCCGCGGGTCCAGGCCGGCGCCCAGCGCCCAGCTCTCCAGCACCGCGGCGAGCCGCGGATCGCCCAACTCGGCCGCCGCCACCCCGGCGAGCGTCGGCGGCGCGGCCCGCCGGAACAGCCCGCGTATGGCCGGCGCCGGATACGGGTCGCGGGCCGCGAGCGCGGGGTCCCGCAGCACCTCCTCCAGCATCGGCCGACGCACCGCCTCCCACGTCGCCCGCGCCTTGACCAGCACCTCGCTCCAACGCTCGCCGCTGCCCGCGCCGAAGGCCGCGTCGAGCGCGGCGATCACGCCGGACCGGGAGGCGTTGGGCAGCGTCACGGACGTGCCGTCGGCGAAGAGGTGGCGCCCCGCCGGGTCCACCTGGACCAGGTCGACCCGGTCCTCCAGGGACTCCTTGCCGGTCTTCACGAACAGGTCGCGGTAGACCGCGGGGAGCGTCAGCAGGCCGGGACCGGTGTCGAAGGCGAAGCCGTCCCGCGCGACGCGGCCGACGCCGCCGCCGTACGTCCCGGCGCGTTCGTGGACGACCACCCGGTGGCCGCCGGTCGCCAGCCGGGCCGCCGCCGCCATGGACGCCATGCCGGCGCCGATCACCGCAATCCGTGCCATGACCAGGACTGTAGAGGACGGTACGCGGCCCCGGGTCCCCGGCCCGGACCCGTGCGCCGCACCCGGCCCGGACCCGTGCGCCGCACCCCGGCGCGCGGCCGTGCGCGGGCCCGGTCCGTACGCGAGGCCCCGGTCCGTACCCCGGGCCCGGTCCGTATGCGGCCCCGGTCCGTACCCCGGGCCCGGACCCGCGGCCCGCCGCGTCAGGTCGCCGCGGGCCACCTCGTCGCGCCGCCGGAGCCGCCCGCGCCACCCGAACCACCCGCGGGACCGCCCGTGCGGCCGGCCCCGCGCTCGCGGCGGCGCCGCCAGTACCGCCGGATGCGGGAGAAGGCGAACACCACCACGCACAGCCCCGCCGCGAGCAGCGCCCCGGCGATCACCGCCGCGGCCACCGGGTGGAACAGCGCGAAGACCACGATCGCGGCGACCCCGAGGTCCTCCACCAGACTCAGCACGATGTTGCTGACCGGCTCGGGCGAGGTGTTCACCGCCATCCGCGTGCCCGCCTTGACCAGATGACTGGCCAGCGCCGCCGACCCGCCGATCGCGCCCGCCGCCAGATGCGACAGCGACCCCTGGTGTCCGGCGAGCAGCGCCGCCACCACCGCGCCCGCCACCGGGCGGACCACGGTGTGCGCCACGTCCCACGCGGTGTCCGCGTAGGGGATCTTGTCGGCGACCGCCTCGCACAGGAACAGCACGCCTGCCACCACGAGCACGTCGGCGCGCTGCAGCGACCCGGGGACCTGGTCGGTCACCCCGGTCGCACCGGACAGACCGAGCAGCAGGACCACGGCATAGGCGTTGATCCCGCTGGCCCAGCCGCTGGTGAACACGAGCGGGAGCACGGACATGCGCGCACCCTAGCGTGAGCACCCCGCGCGGCGTCTGGGTACGCGTACTCAGGTACGGGTTTGAGTAGCCGCGCGGATGGCCGCGACCAGCGGAAACGGAAGAGTGGCGGACGCGGAGGGGCACGGAGGGGACCGCCGGCACGGGGCGGCGGACCGGACACCGGACCCGTCCGCAACGGGGGTCAACGGGGGACCGCCACAGGGGACCGCGGGAGCGGGGGACCCGCGGGGACCGACGGGTGGTGCGGCTACGGCCTCGCCGCTGTGCCGCCCACCCGCCCCTGGAGCAGCCGGGACAGCGCCGCGTGCACCTCGTCGATGCTCCGCTCCGGCTGGAACGCCTGCCAGTCCAGCGCCGCGACGAGGACCATGCCGAACAGCGCCGACGCGGTCAGCGGCACGTCGATCTCCCCGCTCACCTCACCCGCCTCGACCGCCTCGCCCAGCACCTTCTCCACCACCGCGACCGCCTCCTGACGGACCACCGCGAGGGTCTCCTGCCAGGTCCGGTTGGTCCGCCACAGCTCGGCCACGTACAGCTGGGTGAAGGACGGGTAGCGGACGATGAACCCCAGCCCCGCCCGGATCATCGCGTCCAGCCCGTCCACCCGGCTGCCGCCGCGCGCCGCCGCGTCCTCGGCGGCCTGCCGCAGGGAGGCGGTGAGCAGGCCCACGCCGTGCCGCATCAGCTCCTCGAACAGGTCGTTCTTGCTGGCGAAGTTGTAGTAGACGGTCCCCTTGGCGACCCCGGCGCGTTCCGCGATCTCGTCGACGGTGGTGGCGGAGAAGCCCTGCTCGGCGATGAGGGTGACGGCGGCGTCGTACAACCGCTGCCGGGTTGCCCTGCGTCGTGCGGTGGTCATATGCCGATTGTGTCAGGGGGATTGTCAGTGGTCGGTCCCACTATGGGGGGCAACGGGAAAGCAACGGAAACGGAGGCTCGTCATGGCATCTCCGGTCGGCGACATCCACCCCGTACTGCGCCGTGCCGGCGCGACCCCCGCCGCCCTCGACCTGCTCACCCAGGCGCACGTCGGCCTGGAGGAGGCCGCGCTGCTCCAGGCTCCGCACGAGCGGTACGCCGCGGCGCACCTGGCCGCGCTGCGCACCGCCGCCGCGGTGCTGGCGGTGCGCGGCCGGCCCGAGCAGACCGCGCGGCGCCGCCGCAGGATACGCACCGCGTGGGAGGTGCTGCCCGAGGTCGCGCCCGAACTCGCCGAGTGGAGCGCCCTGTTCGCGGCCGGCGCGGAGCGCAGGGCACGGGCCGAGGCGGGCATCGCCGGCGCGGCGACCGCACGCGACGCCGACGACCTGGTCCGCGACTGCGGGATGTTCCTGCGTCTGGTCGAGCGGATGCTGCTGCTCAGGCCCGCGTTCGAGGAGGACGGCCCGGCCGCGGCCCCGGCGGGCTGACCCCGGCGCGGGGCCGCGGTGCGCGGCCGTGCGGCCCGGCCCGGGGCATGGCCGGGCCCCGGCCCTGCCCTGGCCCGGCGTACGACTTCGGCGGCCCTGTCAGGCCCTAGAGTTGGAGCCGCCCGAAGCTGACCGCCCGCCCGCGAGGAGAGCCGCCCGCCATGTCCCGTCCAGGAGGGGTGGAGCCGATCCGTCCCCGTGCCAGCCTCCGTACCGCCGTGGTGTGGGAGGTGCTGCGCGAGGCGCTCGAAGGCCGTGCGAAGACCGCGGACCGGTCCGGGCTCGACGTGCTGGACACCGGCGGCGGCACCGGCAACTTCGCCGTGCCCGTCGCCCGGCTGGGCCACCGCGTCACCGTGGTGGACCCCAGCCCGGACGCGCTCTTCGCGCTGGAGCGCCGCGCCGCCGAGGCCGGCGTCACCGACCGGGTCAGGGGCGTGCAGGGCGACGCCCACGGGCTGCTGGGCGTGGTCGAGCCCGGCGGCTACGACATGGTGCTGTGCCACGGCGTGCTGGAGTACGTGGACGACCCCGCCGAAGGCGTGCGCAACGCGGTGGCCGCGCTGCGCGAGGCCGGCAGCCTCAGCCTGCTCGCGGCCGGCCGCGGCGGCGCGGTGCTGGCCCGCGCGCTGGCCGGCCACTTCGCCGAGGCGCAGCACGCCCTCGGTGACCCGGACGGCCGATGGGGCGAGGGGGATTCGCTGCCCCGCCGCTTCACCGCCGACGAGCTGACCCGGCTGGTCGGCGAGGCGGGTCTGCGGGCCGTCGCGGTGCACGGCGTACGGGTCTTCGCCGATCTGGTGCCGGGCGTGCTGGTGGACACCGAGCCGGGCGCGCTGGAGGCGCTGCTGCGGCTGGAGCTGGCGGCCGCGGCCGAGCCCGGGTTCCACTCGGTCGCGACGCAGCTGCACGTGCTGGCCGAGCGGGGCTGAACGGAGGTTTCCGCCGGCCTCGCGCGGTTCCAAACCTTTCCCCCGGCGGCTTTGCCCGGCCATTGCCCGGTCTTTACCCGCAACGGCGGTACGGGACGGCGAAAAGCCCGCGCGGACCTCCCCGCGGGACGGCTCGCCAGGACCCACGCGCACCGCCGCGAAGGGGAGTCCGTCACAGGCCGCCCGCAGCCGCATTCCTGACCGTATGCTGGCATGACGTAAAGGCGGACGGGGAAGGAGAGCCCCGTCGGGACAGGCGCAGTGGGGCGGGTTTCACCGGGACGATTCCCTGCCTATCCTTGAAAGGGTCGGACCGGTCGTCTCGCGCGACCGACGAGTAGGAGGTCTCCGTGCCGCTCTCGGAGCACGAGCAGCGCATGCTCGAGCAGATGGAGCGAGCGCTGTACGCCGAAGATCCCAAGTTCGCGTCGGCGCTCGAGGGCAGCGGGCTGCGCACGTTCACCCGTCGCCGCGTGTATCTTGCCGGGGCCGGTTTCCTGGTCGGCATCGGTCTGCTCATGGGGGAATCGTCGCGAAGCAGACCTGGGTCAGCGTGGTGGGCTTCCTGGTCATGCTCGCCTGCGCGGTCGCCGCGGTGACCGCGTGGCGCCGTGGCAGCCGCGCGGCCGAGCCGGTGCCCGTCGGCGGGCGCGGACCGGCGGTCCGGCAGTCCCGCATCCGCGGTGGCCGCGTCCGCGGGGGACGTCGCCAGCAGCAGCCCAAGCGGGGCAAGGTCATGGACCGCATCGAGGAGCGGTGGCAGCGCCGCCGCGACGAGCAGGGCCGGTAACGGCCGCCCCGGTTTCCCACGACGCGAGGTTCGGCGCGCGCCCGTCTGTCACGGGCCCGCGCCGATGTGCTTTCCGGGGGTCGTGTCGCCCTGTCGGCAGTGTCGCTTGACCTCAAGCGCTTGAGGTTTGTTTGGCTGCGGACATGAGCGACACGAATGATGTGAACGGCGTGAACGACACGAACAGCGTGAACGGAGCGAATGGCGCGAACGGCGCGGGCGGGGCGGCGGGGCCGGCCGGGTGCTGGTGACCGGCGGCTCCGGCTACCTGGCCACCCGGCTCATCGCCGACCTGCTGCACGGCGGGACCGAGGTGCGGACCACCGTCAGGACCCGCGAGAGCGAGGACGCGGTGCGCGAGGCGGTACGCCGCGCGGGCGCCGACGACTCCGGGATCGAGTTCGTCCGCGCGAGCCTGACCGACGACGAGGGCTGGGCCGCGGCGGCGGCCGGCATCCGCGACGTCTACCACGTGGCGTCGCCGATGATCACGGCCCAGGACCCGCGGGAGGTCGTGGTCCCGGCGCGGGACGGGACGCTGCGGGTGCTGCGCGCGGCCCGTGGCGCCGGCGCCCGGCGGGTGGTGCTCACCTCGTCGTTCGCGGCGATCGGGTACTCGCCGAAGCCGGTGCGCGACTACACCGAGGACGACTGGACCGACCCGGACACGCCCGGGCTCGCGCCCTACCCGCTGTCCAAGGCCGTGGCCGAGCGCGCCGCGTGGGACTTCGTCGCGGACGAGGCGCCCGAGCTGGAGCTGGTGTCCGTGAACCCGACGTGGATCGCCGGGCCGACGCTCACCGCGGCGGCGCGGTCCTCGCTGCAGTTCTTCAAGGCGATGCTCGACGGGACGATGAGCGCGGTGCCGCGGCAGCGGTTCGGCATCGCCGACGTGCGCGACGTGGCGGCGCTGCACATCGCGGCGATGGGTACGCCGCAGGCCGCGGGGAAGCGGTACCTCGCGCTCGCGGACGGGCCGACCATGACGTTCCTGGAGGTCGCGCGGGTGCTGCGGGAGCGCCTCGGCGAACTGGGGCGGCGGGTTCCCACGGCGGAGGCTCCCGGCGAGGAGCCGGCGCCGCTCGTCATCCACAACGAGCGGGCCAAGCGCGAGCTGGGCTTCGCGCCGCGCCCGGCGGAGACCACGATCGTGGAGACCGCGGAGAGCCTCCGCGAGTTCGACCTCCTGGCGCCCGTCTCCTGACGCCACCCCCGCCCCGAGGGGGTTGCTCGGTCCTCCCCCCCCCGAGCTCCGCAGGGAGGTGCCCCCCCAGGACCCCTGGCCGGTGGTTGGCTGGTCGCGCCCACGCGGCGTCAGCCGCATATCAGGCGCAGCCCGCGCCCCGGCGCAGCCCGCGCCCCGGCGCAGCCCCGCGCCCCTAGGAACGCACGTCCAGCGTCGCGCCGGCCCAGGGGGCGTTCGCCTGGCGCCGGAGGTCAAGCCTTCCGGGGGCGCGGGGAACTGCGCGACCAGTTGGCGTGGTGCGGCGACTCGTCACCGGCCGAGGGGGCTGTCGCTGTCGTGTCCGGCCCGTCGGCTCGGGGATGTGCTGGTGGCGCGCACTCCCGCGCCTCGGAAGGGTCAGCGCCCGGCGCCGAGCGGGCGCTCGTCCTGGGCCGCCACGCCGGCGGCGGCGTCGTCCTCAGTGCCGCCGGGCGGCGCGGCGCGGAGGACTCCCGCGGACACCGCGGTCGCGGCGCACAGCACGGTCAGCAGCACGAACGCGTGGTTCAGCGCCACGACATGCGTCAGCCAGCCGATGACCGCGGGGCCGGCGAGCATGCCGAGGTAGCCGACGCCGGCGACGCGGGAGACGTTGGCGCCGGCGGCTGCCGGATCGGCGTGGCCGGCCGCGCTGAACAGCTGCGGGACGCAGCCGGACAGCCCCAGCCCGAACAGCGCCCAGCCCGCGAACGCCGCCCAGATCCACGGCGCCACGGCGACGACCGTGATCCCGGCGGCGGCCGTCGCCGCGCCCCGGCGCAGCACCGCGGTCGGCCCGAAGCGGGCCGCAATCCGGTCGGCGAGCAGCCGGCCCGCGGTCATGGCCGCGGCGTAGGTGCCGTACGCGAACGCCGCGGTGCTCGCCGGCGCGCCCAGCACGTCCTTCAGGTGCAGCGCACTCCAGTCGTTGGCCGCGCCCTCGGACAGCATGACCATCAGCGCCAGGACGGCGAGCACCCAGATCCGCCCCCGCGCGCCGCCGACCGCCCCCGCGCCCGTACGCGGGTCGTCCCCCTCGCCGTCGCCTTCCTCGGCCCGCACCGCCGCGCCGACCCCCGTGACCTCCGCGACCCCCGTGACCTCCTTGACCACCGCGATCTCCGCACCCGTCGCTGCCGCCGCTCCCGGCAGCAGGAACCGCCCCGCGCCCAGCGCGACCAGCACGCCCACCGAGCCCAGGGCGCCCAGCGTCGTCGCCGTGCCGACCCCCGCGCCCGACGCCGCGGCGGCGACGAGCGCCGCGAGGACGCCGCCGACCGAGAACGTCGCGTGGAAGCCGGACATCACCGGCCGCCGGTACGCCTTCTCCACGTGCACCGCGTGCGCGTTCATGCTCACGTCGAGGCTGCCGTTGGCGAAGCCGAAGACCAGCAGGGCGCCGGCCAGCGTCCACGGGTCGCGGGGGAGGCCCGGCAGGACGAGGGCCGCACCGCACAGCACCCCGGCGGCCGGCACCACGGCGCGGGTGCCGAGCCGGTCGGCCAGCCGTCCGGCCACCTGCATGCCGAGGAACGCCCCCAGTCCCAGCAAGACCAGCAGGCCGCCCAGCGCCGCGTGGCTGATGCCCACGCGCGTCTCGACCGCGGGGATGTGCACCACCCACGCGCCCATCAGCGTGCCGTTGAGGACGAAGTAGACATAGGTCGCCACGCGGGCGGCCCGGAGCGACCGTTCCATGCGGCTCACCATAACGAACATCTGTGATGTTCAAAATCCTCCAGATCGAACACGTTGCTTGTTCGCTCCGGAGTGCGGTTCAATCGCGGTATGACCAACGCAGACCGGCACGGACTGATCGCCCAGGCGGTCAGGGACGCGGGCGGCGCGACCGTGCAGGAACTCGCCGAGCTGACCGGCGCCTCGGAGATGACGATCCGGCGGGACCTGGACGCGCTCGCCGCGCAGGGAGTGCTCGAACGGGTCCGCGGCGGCGCGCGCACCCTGCTGCTGAGGGGGAGGAACCGCCCTTCGCGCTGCGCGCCCACGAGGCCGTCGAGGCCAAGCGGAAGATCGCCGCCGAGGTCTGCGCGATGATCGCCGACGGCGAGACCGTCGTCCTCGACAGCGGCACCACCTGCCTGGAGGTGGCCCGGCTGCTGCACGCCCGCCCGGTGACGGTGATGCCGCTGTCGCTGCAAGCCGTCCAGGTGCTCTCCGAGGCGGGCGGCGCGGCCGAACTGGTGGTGCCCGGCGGCAGGCCGCGCGCCGCCGAGGGCGCGCTGACCGGTCCGCTCACCCTCGCGTCACTGGCCGCGCTGCGCTTCGACACCGCGGTCATCGGCTGCTGCGGCCTGAGCGCCGCCGACGGCCTGACCGCCTACGACCTCGACGACGCCGCCGTGAAGAAGGCGAGCATCGCCTCGGCCCGCCGCGCGGTGGTCGCCACCGACGGCGGGAAGCTCGGCCGTACCGCCTTCGCCCACGTCGGCCCGTCCGCGCTGCTGCACACCCTGGTCACCGACGCGGCCGCGCCCGCCGCCGAGGTCGCCGCGATCGAGGCCGCGGGCACCGCGGTCAGAACCGTCTGACGCCGACCGCCACGCCGCCCCGGGCCCGGCGCCGACCCCCGCACCGGCCCTCGCTCCGAGTCTCCGCACCGGCCCTCGCCCCGGGCCTCCGCACCGGCCCTCACCCCGGCACGCCTCAGCCCAGGACGCCCCGACTCAGGACGACGTCCGCGGCAGCCGCGCCGTCACCCGCTGGACGCGGGCCGACGCCCGAGCGGTGAACGCGGACCACCGCGCCGACACCGCCCAGCCCACCCGCGCGGCCGAGCGCGGCAGGAAGACCGCCCGCAGCCGGGTCCGCCGCGACGCCGCCGCGCGCAGCCCCTCGCGCACCCGGTGGACCTCCGCGGCCAGACCGGCGACCGGCCGCGGGTGCGGCGCGTACAGGGTCTGCTCCACCGCCGTGGCCAGCGCCGACGCCGAGGCCGCCGCCTCACCGGTGAGGCGTCCCTCGGCCACCAGCCGGGCCATCGCCCGCCGCGGCGTCTGCGCATCGTCCGGCAGCACGCCGTAGTCCCAGCCGGTGTCGAGCACCTCGCGCCACGCGGACAGCGTCGGCCCCTCGGCCCGGCCCCGGCCGCCGCCCAGGCGGCGGGCCCTGACCCGGGAGCGCCACAGCGGCGGCCCCGCCGGGATCGCCAGCACCAGCAGCGCGAGCAGCACCCACAGCGCGATCTTCCCGGCCGAGCCGAAGCCCCCGCCGGAGCTGCCGCCGCCGGCCGCCGCGGCCTGGCCGCAGTCGCCGACGCCGCGGTCGACCGGGGCGCAGCTGTCGGTGGTCTGCGGCGCGGCCGACGGCGTCGCGGTGCTGCCCTTCGGCGCGACGTCCGGGGTGTCGCTGCCGCCGCCGGTCACGGAGTCCTGCGTGTAGGAGGGCGCCGTGCCGCGGTAGGGCGTCGGCTCGAAACGGGTCCAGCCGATGCCTTCGAAGTACAGCTCCGGCCAGGCGTGCGCGTCCTTCAGCCCCACCGACATCGTGCCGTCCGCCTGCTGCGCGCCGGTGGTGAAGCCGATCGCCACCCGGGCCGGGATGTGCAGGGTGCGGGCCATCGCCGCCATGGTGAAGGCGAAGTGGACGCAGAAGCCCTCCTTCGTCTGCAGGAAGCGGGCTATCGCGTCGACCCCGGTGCCGGCCTTGGCCTGGGTGTTGTAGACGAACTCGCCGGAGGTGAAGTACCGCTGGAGGTCCACCGCGCGCTGGTAGTCGTTCGTCGCGTCCCGGGTGACGTTCAGCGCCGTCTGGGCGACGACCGGCGGCAGCGAGCCGGGCACCTGCTCGTACTCACGGGCGATCCGGCCGGTGGCCGGCGGCGCGGCGGCCAACTGCGCGGCGGTGGGCGCGATCTGCTCGCTCGTCACCACGTAGCGCAGGTCGGAGGTGGTCTGGCCGCCCTGGCCGATCACCATCCGCCCCTCGGGCTGGTACTTCCAGTTGCCGGGGGTCTGCACGCTCAGCGCCGGGTACGGCATCGGCAGCAGCCCCTGGACGTAGTCCCGGTCGGCGCGCACCTGGGTGCTGACGACGGTGTACTTCACGTCCGGCGACTGCCCCTGCGGCTGCGGCAGCCGGGCCGGGATGTCCTCGGTGTCGAAGTCCGAGGGGGTCCACGCCTTGCCGTCGAACTTGTCCAGCGCGGCGATCCGCAGGTACATCCCCGACGCGTCGGTGGAGTCGGTGCGGTACGTCAGCACCTCGCGGTCGTCCGGCTGGTTGAGGTTGTCCTGCAGCGCGGCCACCAGATTCACCGACCCGCCGCCGCCCCGGCCGGAGCCGGAGCCCGAACCCGATCCCGAGGTGTCCAGCAGGCCGCTGCCCAGCGACGGCAGCGCGGCCGGCGCGACCAGCGCGATGCCCAGCGCCATCACCCCGATCCGGCGGCCGGTGCGCACCGGCGCGGACGCCCCGCCGCCCCCGCCCGGCCGCCCCGCGGGACCGCCGAACACCCGGCCCCAGCGCGACAGCCGGTCCCGGCCCTCGGCCAGCAGCAGGATCAGATAGCCCGCCGCGGCGACCAGGAAGTACGGCCACGCGGTGCCGCCGTCGTAGAGGCCGCCGGCCACCGAGTACAGGGCCAGCAGCGGCAGGCCCGCGGGCGCCGAGGTGTTGTAGGTGACGGCGATCGCGTCCACCGCGAGGCCGACCACCAGCACCCCGCCGACCAGCAGCAGCCGGATGCCGGGGGTGACCGGCGCGGGGATGGAGAAGTCGCTGACGTCGTTCATGCCGTCCTGCAGCACCTGGCCGAGGTGCCGCAGCGCCCCGGGCCCCGGCAGCAGTCCGCCCAGCGCCTGGTCGGAGGCGAACATGACGGTCAGCACCAGCAGCGAGACCACCGCCTGCACCAGCACCGTCAGCGGCCGGGCGAGCGGGACGCGCCGCGCGCCCGCGCCCACCGCGGACTGCAGCACCACCACGAACAGCGCCCGGCCGTACCAGCCCGAGCCGTCGGTCAGCGGCAGCAGCGAGAAGGCGGCCATCATCGTGGCGAGAGCCGCGCACACGGTCAGCCGTGCCCGTCCGCTCATCGGTCCACCCCCGCTCCGCGCTGCCGCGCCTCGTTCTCCTCCCGAGAGCGGTAACGGTCGGCCTGCTGCCACAGTTCCGGCAGTTTGTCGCCCGGTCGCACCTCCACCACGGTCCAGCCCGACTCGCGCAGCATCCGCACCGCCCGTTCGGTGGTGTCCTCGTCCACGCCGGAGCCGCCCGGTCCCGCGCCGGACCCCGCGCCCGGCGCCGCGACCCCGGCGTCCGGCGCGGACTGGAGGTCCTGCCGGCCGGCCGCCTCGCGGACCAGCCAGTCGTCGCTGTCCAGGACGAACGCCACCGCGCCGCCCGCGCGCTGCCGCATCCGGCCGAGCACCGCGGCCTGTTCCTCGTAGACGTCGCCGACGAAGGCGACGAGCAGGCCCTCGGTGCCGGTGCGCAGCACCTCGTAGGCCGCGGACAGGTTCTCGCCGTCGGAGTGGTCGACCACCGCGAGCGTGTCGAGCAGCACCCCGGCCATGTCCGAGGAGTCGCCGGTGAAGCCGCCGCCCTCCGCCGGGCCGGGCACGCTGGCGCCGGTGTCGGTCAACAGCCGGACGCCGAAGCCGCGTTCGAGCATGTGGGTGGCGACCGAGGCGGCGCCGCAGACCGCCCACTCGAAGGCCGAGTCGGGGCCGGTGCCGAAGTAGGCGTCCTTGCGGGTGTCCAGCAGGACCGTGCAGCGCGCCCGGTTGGGCTGCTCCTCGCGGCGCACCATCAGCTCGCCGTACTTCGCGGTGGACCGCCAGTGCACCCGGCGCAGGTCGTCGCCGTGCCGGTAGCCGCGCGGGATCACGTCGTCGTCGCCGGCCAGCGCCAGCGCCCGGGTGCGGCTCTCGCCGTAGCCGGAGGACTCGCCGGCCAGCCGGACCGCGGGCAGCGGCTCCACCTTCGGCACCACGGTCAGGGTGTCGTAGGCGCTGAACGAGCGGGTCAGCTCGACCATCCCGAACGGGTCGGTCAGCCGCAACTGCAGGGGGCCCAGCGGGTAGCGGCCGCGCAGGTCCGAGCGGACCCGGTAGGACACCTCGCGGTGGCCGCCCGGCTCCACCCGGTCCAGCACGAACCGCGGCCGCGGCCCCAGGACGTACGGCACCCGGTCCTGGAGCATCAGCAGTCCGGTGGGGATGCGCGAGACGTTGTCGATCCGCAGGTGCACCCGGGCCTCGGACATCGCCGGCACCCGCGAGGGCGCGAGCCGGCGGCTGCCGGCCACCCGGTAGCGGGTGCGGTAGAGCACCGCCACGCACACCAGGGGCAGCACCGCGAGCAGCAAGCCGACCCGCAGCAGGTCGTCCTGGCCGAGCACGTAGCTGCACACCGCGGCGGCGACGCCGGCCGCCACGAAGGAACGGCCGCGGGTGGTCAGTCCGCCCAGCGCGGTGCGGACCCCGCCGGCCGGGCGCTGGTCGCCCTGCTGCTGCGCGGGGCCGCCGACCGGGCCGGGCCCGCGCTGCTGCGCTCCCGGCCCCGGGCCGCCCGCCGCGGGCCCGGCGGCCGGGGGCGGCGAGGCCATCACAGACCGTCCGGGGCGCCCTGCGGCCAGGCCGGCGGAGGCGGCCAGGCGCCGGCGGCGGCATCGGGCACCGGCACCCGCTGCACGATCTCGGCCACCACCTGCTCGGGCGTGCGCCGGTTCAACTGCGCCTGCGCGGTGGGCAGCAGCCGGTGCGCCAGCACCGACACCGCGAGCGACTGCACGTCGTCCGGCAGCACGTACTCCCGGCCGTCCAGCGCCGCGGACGCGCGGGCCGCCCTGACCAGGTGCAGGGTGGCCCGCGGTGACGCGCCGAGCCGCAGGTCCGGGTGGTTGCGGGTGGCCCCGACCAGCGTCACCGCGTAGCGCCGCACCGGGTCGGCGACGTGCACCTGGCGCACCGCCTCGATGAGCTTGGTGATCTCGTGCGCGTGCGCCACCGGCTGGAGGTCGTCCAGCGGCGAGATCCCGCCGTGCACGTCGAGCATCTTCAACTCGGCGTCCGGGCTGGGGTAGCCGATGGACACCCGGGCGGTGAAGCGGTCCCGCTGCGCCTCCGGCAGCGGGTAGGTGCCCTCCATCTCCACCGGGTTCTGGGTGGCGATCACCATGAAGGGGCTGGGCAGTTCGTACGTGGTGCCGTCGATGGTGACCTGCCGCTCCTCCATGGACTCCAGGAGCGCGGACTGCGTCTTGGGCGAGGCGCGGTTGATCTCGTCGCCCACCACGATCTGCGCGAAGATCGCGCCCGGCTTGAACTCGAAGTCCCGCTGCTGCTGGTCGAAGACGCTGACCCCGGTGATGTCCGAGGGCAGCAGGTCCGGCGTGAACTGGATACGCCGGACCGAGCAGTCGATGGAACGTGCCAGCGCCTTGGAGAGCATCGTCTTCCCGACGCCCGGCACGTCCTCGATCAGCAGGTGGCCCTCGGCCAGCAGGACGGTCAGTGCAATGCGTACGACCTCGGGCTTGCCCTCGATCACGTTCTCCACGCTGCGGCGCACGCGATCCGCGGTCGTGGTCAGATCACTCAGGCTTGCTCGTGCGTCGAAGGTCGTCACCCGGTACTCCTCGGCCTGTTCCAGGGGACCGCAGGGTCACGGTCATTCCTGGACCGGCCCTCCCCGTGTGCGCAACGCTCGCGTCCGACGAGACGTGCCGCACCCTGCACTGCATTCTTCCCTTTCGGGACGGCCCACGTCACTCGGCTGCCGTTACAGATCCGTGATTTCCCGCAGCAGGCCGGTGTGCACGTCGAAGACGAAGCCTCGCACGTCGTCCCTGGCCGGCAGGAACGGCGAGGTGCGGACCCGGGCCATCGACTGGCGCACGTCCTGGTCGGCGTCGGTGAACGCCTCGACCGCCCAGGTCGGCCGCTGGCCCACCTCGGCCTCCAGTTCGGTGCGGAAGTCCTCGGTGATGGTCTGCATGCCGCACTGGGTGTGGTGGATCAGCACGACGGACCGGGTGCCCAGCGCGCGCTGGCTGATGGCCAGCGAGCGGATGGTGTCGTCGGTGACCACGCCGCCGGCGTTGCGGATGGTGTGGCAGTCGCCCAGTTGCAGGCCGAGCGCCCGGTGCAGGTCGATCCGGGCGTCCATGCAGGCGACGACGGCGACCTTGAGCACCGGCGCGGCGCCCATGCCCGGGTCGGTGAACTCGGCGGCGTAGCGCTTGTTCGCCTCCACGAGGCGGTCGGTGACGGTGGCGGTGGCGGTGGCGGCCCCGGACCGCGTCGAACCCCCCTGCTGCTGGGCGGGCTCGGACTGTCCGGCGGAACCGTTGGCGGCTATCGACATGCCTATGACGGTATCGCCTGCCTGGCCTTTCGGCAGTGGCGCGCCACACGGTGACGTCGTTGCCGGTGGAGGGCGGTGGAGTAAAGTGGCGCGAAGTGGTGCCGGCTGCGGGAGGTGGACCGTGTTCCAGGGCTTTCTCGGGACCTACACCCCTCGCCTGGACGACAAGAACCGCCTGGTGCTGCCGGCCCGGTTCCGGGAGCAGCTGGCCGAGGGCCTGGTGATGACCCGCGGCCAGGAGCGCTGCCTGTGCGTGTGGCCGGTGGAGGGCTTCCGCCAGGCCACCCGGCGGCTCGCCGAGGCCCCGATGACCTCCCGCGCGGTCCGCGACTACCAGCGGGTGCTGTTCGCCGGCGCCCACGACGAGGTCCCGGACAAGCAGGGCCGGGTCACCGTCCCGCAGCCGCTGCGGGAGTACGCGGGCCTGGTCCGCGACTGCGCGGTGATCGGCGCCGACACCCGCGTGGAGATCTGGGCGGCCGACGCCTGGGCGAGCTACCTGTCCGCGCAGGAAGACACCTTTTCGGCCCTGTCACAGGAGGTTCCGCCCGGATTACTGTGAGCGCGGCCGGACCCCGCCGCGCGCCGCCGCCCCCGCGGACGTACGGCCCGGCCTCCTCCCGCTCCCGGTTCCCTGGCACCACTTCCCCGGCGCCAGGGGAACGATCTCCTGCGAGCGGGCGGGGACCCGGTCCTACGTCCCACCACTCCACGAAAGTCCCAGGAACACCCCCATGAGCGATCCGTCCCCGACCCCGGCCGCGCACGAGCGGCACGTCCCGGTGATGCTGCGGCGCTGCCTCGACCTGCTGGCGCCGGCCCTCGCCGCGCCGGGCGCCGTGGTGGTGGACGCGACGCTGGGACTCGGCGGGCACAGCGAGGCGCTGCTCGCGGCCTTCCCGGCCGCCCGGCTGATCGCCCTGGACCGCGACCCGCAGGCGCTGAAGCTGTCCGCCGAGCGGCTGGCGCCCTTCGGCGACCGCGCCACCCTGGTGCACGCGGTCTACGACGAACTGCCCGAGGTGCTCGGCCGGCTCGGCGTCCCCCGCGTCCAGGGCGTCCTGTTCGACCTCGGCGTGTCCTCCATGCAGCTCGACGAGGCCGACCGCGGCTTCGCCTACGCCCAGGACGCCCCGCTGGACATGCGGATGGACCAGTCGACGGGGATCAGCGCGGCGGAGGTCCTCAACACCTATCCGCCCGGCGAGCTGGTACGGGTGCTGCGCAGCTACGGCGAGGAGAAGTTCGCCCGCAAGATCGTGGACGCGGTGGTGCGCGAACGCGAACGCGAGCCGTTCACCAGCAGCGCCCGGCTGGTCGACCTGATCAGGAACGCGCTGCCGCAGGCCGCCAAGCGCACCGGCGGCAACCCGGCCAAGCGCACCTTCCAGGCGCTGCGCATCGAGGTCAACGGCGAGCTGGCCGTCCTGGAGCGGGCGGTCCCCGCGGCCGTCGCGGCCCTGGCGGTCGGCGGCCGGATCGCCGTGCTCTCCTACCACTCGCTGGAGGACCGGCTGGTCAAGCAGGTCTTCGCGGCCGGCGCGGCGAACACCGCGCCGCCCGGCCTGCCGGTGGTGCCCGAGCGCTACCAGCCCCGGCTGAAGCTGCTCACCCGCGGCGCGGAGCTGCCCACCGAGGACGAGATCGCCGAGAACCGCCGCGCCGCACCCGCCAGGCTGCGCGGCGCCGAGCGGATCAGGGAGGACGCGCGATGACGCCGAGGCAGAACGCCGGTGGCGGCGGGGGCCGCGAGGGCCGTGCCGGTGACGACCGCCGGGCCGTGGGCGGTCGCCGAGCCGTGGGCGGTAGCCCGCGGGAGGCGGGCGCGGGCGGCGCGGGCACGGCGCGCCGGCCGGAGGGGGTACGGCTGCGGGTGCGCGTGCCCGGGGCCCGGCTGCCCGGCCGGGGGAGCGCAACCGCGGCGCGCACGCCGTTCGTCGTACTCGTCGTGACCCTGCTCGCCGGTGGCCTGATCTCGCTGCTGCTGCTGAACTCGGCGGTCAACCAGGACTCCTTCGAGCTGAACAAGCTGCAGAAGGAGACCACGGGATACACCGACGAGCAGCAGCAGTTGCAGCAGGAGGTCGACGGATACTCCGCGCCGGGATCGCTGGCGGACCGGGCGCGGCGGCTGGGGATGGTGCCGGGCGGCGATCCGGCGTTCCTCAAGCCCAGCGGCGGCGTCCAGGGCAGCCCGTCCCCGGCGACCCGGCCTCCGGCGCCCCCCTCGCCGTCCGCGACGGCGCCTTCGTCCTCCCCGTCGCCCTCGGACACCCCGTCCCCCGGTGCCGTGACCAGCACTCCGACGTCGTCGGCTTCCCCGAGGTGAGGCGGCCATGACCACGCGTGACCCCAGGCGGGCAGGACACGTGCCGCCGCGGGCGCGGCGGCCGGAACCCGCGGCGCGCGGCGTACCGCGCGGCGCCGCGCGGGCCCAGGGCGGAACCGGCGGGAGGCCGCCGTATCCGCGGCCGCCTGGACGTCCGACCGCGCGGACCGTACGGCTGGGGCGGCCCCGGCCGCGGCTGCGCCTGGTCGGACTGGTGCTCACCCTCGTGCTGGCCGTCTTCGTGGTCCGCCTGCTCCAGGTGCAGGCGGTCGACGCGTCCGCGTACGCCGCGAAGGCCGCGGTGAACCGCTGGGTGACCCACGAGGTCGTCGCCGACCGCGGCACGATCACCGACCGCGACGGCGCGGACCTCGCGTCCACCGTGAACGCGTTCGACATCACCGCGGACCCGTACCTCTTCACGCCCGCGCAGACGAAGGTCAGGGACGCCCCGCAGCAGGCCGCCGAACTGCTCGCGCCGATCGTCGGCGGCGACGCGACGAAGATCGCCGCGCAACTGGCCAAGCCCGGCTCGCGCTACCAGGTCATCGCCACCCAGCAGCCGCCACAGGTGTGGAACCAGATCAAGGACCTGAAGGCCGCGTTCGCCGACAAGGCCGTCAAGGGCCAGGGCGCCGACGTGCTGGCCGGCATCTTCGACGAGCCGCACTCCAAGCGGGTCTATCCCAACGGCGACCTCGCGGCCGGCGTGCTGGGCTTCGTCGACGCCGAGGGCCAGGGCGCCGGCGGCCTGGAGGCGATGCTCGACAAGAAGCTGTCCGGCACCAACGGCAAGATCCGTTACGCCCAGTCCAACGGCCGCCAGGTGCCGACCGCCGGCAGCCAGGAGCAGCCCGCGGTGCCCGGCGACGACGTCCGGCTCACCCTCGACCGGGACATCCAGTGGGCCGCGCAGAGCGCGATCAGCGCCCAGGTCGCCAAGTCCCGCGCCGACCGCGGCTACGTGGTGGTGATGGACAACAGGACCGGCCAGGTGCTGGCGATGGCCGACGCGCCCGGCTACGACCCCGGCGACCTCGCGCACGCCGACCCCGCCGCGCTCGGCAACGCGGCGATGCAGGACGCGTACGAGCCCGGCAGCGTCAGCAAGCTGATGTCCATGGCGGCGATCCTCGACACCGGCACCGCCACCCCGCTGACCCACGTCACCGTGCCCGGCACCCTGCCGCGCGCCGACCGGATCTTCCACGACGACGTCGACCACGGCACCTGGTATCTCACGCTCAACGGCGTGCTCGCCAAGTCCAGCAACATCGGCACCATCCTGGCCAGCCAGCAGCTCGGCAGGACCCAGGCGCAGGCCAACCAGGTGCTCTACTCGTACCTGAAGAAGTTCGGCATCGGCGAGCCGTCCGGCATCGGCTTCCCCGGCGAGACGCCCGGCATCCTGGCCAAGCCGCAGGACTGGAACGCCTCGCAGCAGTTCACCATCCCCTTCGGCCAGGGCCTGTCGCTGAACGCGCTGCAGGCCACCTCGGTGTACGCGACCATCGCCAACGGCGGGGTGCGGGTCGAGCCCTCGCTGATCCAGGGCGTCACCGGGCCGGACGGCCGCTTCGTGCCGGCCGACCCGCCGAAGAAGACCCGGGTGGTCAGCGCCGCCACCGCCAAGACCCTCTCCGAGATGCTGGAGTCGGTGGTCGGCAGCGAACAGGGCACCGGCATGAACGCGCGGATCGACGGCTACCGGGTCGCGGGCAAGACCGGTACGGCCAACCGGGTGGACCCGACGACCGGCCGCTACAAGGGCTACACCTCCTCCTTCATGGGATTCGCGCCCGCCGACGCGCCCCGGGTGACTGTCTCCTGCGTCATCCAGAACCCGACCAAGGGCAGCTACTTCGGCGGCGACATCTGCGGCCCGGTCTTCAAACAGGTGACCGAGTTCGCCCTCAAGACCCTGGGCGTGCCGCCCACCGGCGCGCCCGCGCCCCGGCTCCCCGTCACCTTCGACCCGTCGCAGCCGGCCGTGCCGGCCGGCGGCAGGGGCCAGTGAGCGCCGCCGCGGGCGCGCCCGGCGCCCGCCCGTACCGGCCCGCGGCGGACGGCGCTGCCGCCCGCCCGGACGGCCGCGACCCGCGGCAGCCGCCGCCGGGGCGTTTTGGCCCGGAGACCGGCCGGGCCGGTAACCTCACCGCCGTGCCCACAGCTGATCACTCCACCCTCGAACCCACCCCCGGCGGGCCGCCGCCGGGACAGCCGGGCGCGCCGCGCCCGGCGCACCCCCGCCCGACGCCGCTGGCCGACCTCGCCGCGCGGCTCGGCGTGGCGGCGCCGGACCCCGGCGGCGACGCGCAGGTCACCGGCATCACCCACGACTCGCGCGCGGTGCGGCCCGGCGACCTGTACGCGGCGCTGCCCGGGGCCCGCTTCCACGGCGCGGACTTCGCCGCCGACGCCGCGGCGGCCGGCGCGGTCGCGCTGCTCACCGACGCCGACGGCGCCCGCCGGGCGGTCGGCGCCGGTCTGCCCGTGCTCACCGTCGCCGACCCCCGGGCGGTGACGGGGGGCCTGGCCGCGGCGGTCTACGGCGAGCCCGGCGAGGGCCTGCTGCGCATCGGCATCACCGGCACCTCCGGCAAGACCACCACCTCGTATCTCATCGAGGGGGGCCTGCGGGCGGCCCGCAACGGCGCCACCGGCCTGATCGGCACCGTCGAGACCCGGATCGGCGACGAGCGGATCAAGAGCGAGCGCACCACCCCCGAGGCCACCGACCTGCAGGCGCTGTTCGCGGTGATGCGCGAGCGCGGCGTGGAGTCGGTGGTGATGGAGGTCTCCAGCCACGCGCTGGTGCTCGGCCGGGTCGACGGCGCGGTCTTCGACGTGGCCGTCTTCACCAACCTCAGCCCCGAGCACATGGAGTTCCACTCGGGCATGGAGGACTACTTCCAGGCCAAGGCGCAGCTGTTCACCCCGCGCCGCAGCCGGCTGGGGGTGGTGAACCTGGACGACGCGTACGGCCGCCGGCTGGTCGCCGAGGCCGGGGTGCCGCTGGTGACGTTCTCCGCCGAGGGCCGGCTGGACGCCGACTGGCGGGCCGAGGACGTCGAGGCCGGGCCGCTGGACAGCCGCTTCACCGTGCTCGGCCCCAAGGGCGAGCGGGTGCGGGCGGTGGCGCCGCTGCCCGGACCGTTCAACGTCGCCAACACCCTCGCCGCGATCGCCGCGCTGGCCGCGGCCGGCCTGGACCCGCAGGCGGCCGCGGACGGCATCGCCGAGGTGCCGGGGGTGCCGGGCCGGCTGGAGCGGGTGGACGCCGGACAGCCGTACCTGGCCGTGGTGGACTACGCGCACAAGACCGACGCGGTCGAGTCGGTGCTGCGCGCCCTGCGCACCACCACCCGCGGCCGGGTGCACGCCGTGCTGGGCTGCGGCGGCGACCGGGACCGCACCAAGCGCGGGCCGATGGGCGCCGCGCTCGCCCGGCTCGCCGACACCGCCGTCCTCACCTCCGACAACCCGCGCTCGGAGGACCCGCTGGCGATCCTCGCCGCGATGCTCCAGGGCGCGGTGGAGGTGCCGCCCGCCGAACGCGGGCACGTCGTCGTCGAGCCCGACCGGGCCGCCGCCGTCGCCGCCGCCGTCGCCCGCGCGCGGCCCGGTGACGTCGTGCTGGTCGCCGGGAAGGGCCATGAGCAGGGCCAGGACATCGCCGGAGTGGTACGCCCCTTCGACGACCGCGAGGTGCTGCGCGCCGCAATCGAGAAGGACCAGAACCAGCCGTGATCCCCCTTACCCTCGCCGAGGTCGCAACTGCGGTCGGCGGGAGCATGCACGACATACCGGACAGTGGTGTGCGGGTCTCCGGACCCGTGGTCAGGGACTCCCGCGAGGTCGTCCCCGGCGCGCTCTTCGTGGCCTTCGCCGGCGAGCGGGTGGACGGCCACGCGTTCGCCGCGCAGGCGGTCGCCGACGGCGCGGTCGCGGTGCTCGCGGCCCGCCCGGTCGGCGCGCCCGCGATCGTGGTCGACGACGTGCAGGCCGCGCTCGGCGCGCTCGCCCGGCACGTGCTGGAGCGGCTGGACGCCACCGTGATCGCGCTGACCGGCTCGGCCGGCAAGACCAGCACCAAGGACCTGATCGCCCAGCTGCTGCAGAGACGGGCGCCCACCGTGTGGACGCCCGGCTCGCTGAACAACGAGATCGGACTGCCGCTGACCGTGCTCAGCGCCGACGCCTCGACCCGGCACCTGGTGCTGGAGATGGGCGCCCGCGGCATCGGCCACATCCGCTACCTGACCGGCCTGACCCCGCCGCGGATCGGCCTGGTGCTCAACGTCGGCAGCGCGCACATCGGCGAGTTCGGCGGCCGTGAGCAGATCGCCCAGGCCAAGGGCGAGATGGTGGAGGCGCTGCCGGCCGAGGCCGAGGGCGGCATCGCGATCCTCAACGCCGACGACCCGCTGGTACGGGCGATGGCCTCGCGCACCAAGGCCCGGGTGGTGCTGTTCGGGGAGGGCGAGGACGCGGCGATCCGGGCCGAGCAGGTCCGGCTCAACGACCGCGGTCAGCCCGTGTTCCTGCTGCGAACACCCTCCGGGTGCGCCGAGGTGACCTTGCGCCTGTACGGTGAGCACCACGTGTCGAACGCGCTCGCCGCGGCCGCCGTCGCCAGTGAACTCGGCATGCCCGCTTCGGAGATCGCCACCGCGCTCTGCGAGGCGGACTCGCTCTCGCACTGGCGGATGGAGGTCACCGAGCTGCCCGACGGCGTCACGGTCATCAACGACGCCTACAACGCGAACCCCGAGTCCATGAGGGCGGCCCTGCGCGCACTTGTCGCGATGGGCAGGTCCGCACAGGCCAGGGGGGGCCGGACGTGGGCGGTGCTGGGCACGATGGCCGAACTCGGCGAGCGGTCGCTGGCCGAGCACGACGCGGTGGGGCGGCTGGTCGTCCGACTCAACGTCAGCAAGCTCGTGGCCGTGGGCGGTACCGAAGCCGCCTGGCTGCAAATGGGCGCCTATAACGAGGGTTCGTGGGGTGAGGAGTCGGTGCACGTGTCCGACGCGGAAGCGGCGGTCGAGCTGTTGCGCAGTCAAGTGCGGCCCGGTGACGTCGTGCTGGTGAAGGCATCGAGGTCGGTGGGGCTCGAAGCCGTCGCCATGGCGCTGACCGAGGGCGCCGCGGGCGCCGGGGGCAGCGAGGTCGCCGCCCGATGAAGCAGATCCTCGTCTCCGGTGTGCTCGGCCTGTTCCTCTCGCTGATCGGCACGCCGCTGCTGATCCGCCTGCTGGCCCGCAAGGGCTACGGTCAGATGATCCGGGACGACGGCCCCAAGGCCCACCACAGCAAGCGCGGCACGCCCACCATGGGCGGCATCGCCTTCATCCTGGCGACGCTGATCGCGTACGCGGCGACCAAGCTCATCACCGGCGACAAGCCGTCCGCGTCCGGGGTGCTGGTGCTCTTCTTGACCACCGGCCTCGGCCTGGTCGGCTTCCTCGACGACTACATCAAGATCGTCAAGCAGCGCAGCCTGGGCCTGCGGGCCAAGGCGAAGATGGGCGGCCAGCTCACCGTCGGCATCGCCTTCGCGGTGCTGGCGCTGAACTTCAAGGACTCTCGCGGCCAGACCCCGGCGTCCACCAAGCTCTCCTTCACCAGCGACTTCGGCTGGTCCATCGGCCCGGTGATCTTCGTGATCTGGGCGCTGTTCATGATCCTGGCGATGTCCAACGGCGTGAACCTCACCGACGGCCTGGACGGCCTGGCCACCGGCGCCTCGGTGATGGTCTTCGCCGCGTACACCGTCATCGGCGTGTGGCAGTACGGCCAGTGGTGCGGCACCCCGGTCAGCGCCAACAACGCCTGTTACGAGGTGCGCAACCCACTGGACCTGGCGGTGGTCGCGGCGGCCCTGATGGGCGCGTGCTTCGGCTTCCTGTGGTGGAACACCTCGCCGGCCAAGATCTTCATGGGCGACACCGGCTCGCTGGCCCTGGGCGGCGCGCTGGCCGGCCTGGCGATCTGCTCGCGCACCGAGATGCTGCTCGCCATCCTCGGCGGCCTGTTCGTGCTGATCACCCTGTCGGTGATCATCCAGGTCGGCTCGTTCCGGCTCACCGGCAAGCGCGTCTTCCGGATGGCGCCACTGCAGCACCACTTCGAGCTCAAGGGGTGGAGCGAGGTCCTGGTCGTGGTCAGGTTCTGGATCATCCAGGGCATGTGCATGGCCGTCGGCCTCGGCATCTTCTACGCCGCGTGGGTGGCGGCGTCGTGACCGGTCCGCTGCGGGACACCGCCGGCGGGCAGCGGCCCGCCGGCGCCCAGGAGACCGGCGCCCAGGAGACCGGCGCCGAGGCGACCGGGAGCGCCGAGGAGACCGCGGCCCGGCTGAAGGACGCCGCGGTCACCGTCGCCGGGCTCGGCGTCTCGGGCGTGCCCGCCGCCAAGGCGCTGCACGGCCTGGGCGCCCGCGTCACCGTCGTCAACGCCGGCGCGGGCGAACGCCAGCAGGCCGAGGCCGCGGAGCTGGAGGCGCTCGGCATCGCCGTGCGCCTCGGCGACGGCGACACGCTGCCGGACGGCACCGAGCTGGTCGTCACCACGCCCGGCTGGAAGCCCGCCAGCCCGCTGTTCGCGGCCGCCGCCGCGGCCGGCGTGCCGGTGTGGGGCGACGTCGAGCTGGCCTGGCGGCTGCGCGGCCCCGGCGCCGCGCCCTGGCTGGTGGTCACCGGCACCAACGGCAAGACCACCACCACCCGGATGCTCGCCGCCATCCTCAGCGCGGCCGGCCTGCGCACCGCCGCGGTCGGCAACATCGGCGTCTCGCTCTTCGACGTGGTCCTGCCCGGCCCCGGCCGGCCGGAGTACGACGTGCTCGCCGTGGAACTGTCCAGCTACCAGCTGCACTGGGCGCCCGGCATCCGCCCGCACTCGGCCGCCGTGCTCAACCTCGCGCCCGACCACCTGGACTGGCACGGGTCGATGGCCGCCTACGCCGCCGACAAGGGCCGCGCGTACCACGGCAACCAGGTCGCCTGCGTCTACAACGCCGCCGACCCCGAGACCGAACGGCTGGTCCGCGAGGCCGACGTCGAGGAGGGCTGCCGGGCGATCGGCTTCACCCTCGGCGCTCCCCGGATGTCCGAACTGGGCGTCGTGGACGGCCTGCTGGTCGACCGGGCGTTCGTCGCCGACCGGGCCGGCACCGCGCAGGAGCTGGCGGCCGTCGAGGACGTCCGCCCGCCGGCCCCGCACAACATCGCCAACGCGCTGGCCGCCGCCGCCCTCGCCCGCGCCTACGGCGTCGAGGCCGCCGCGGTCCGCGAGGGGCTGCGCGCCTTCCGACCCGACGCCCACCGCATCGCCGAGGTCGCCGTGGTCGACGGGGTGCGCTGGGTGGACGACTCCAAGGCCACCAACACCCACGCCGCGGCGGCCTCGCTGGCCGCCTACGAGCCGGTGGTGTGGCTGGCCGGCGGGCTCGCCAAGGGCGCCGAGTTCGACGAACTGGCCGCCGCGGCGGGCCCCCGGCTGCGCGCCGCGGTGCTCTTCGGCGCCGACCGGGCGCTGATCCGCGAAGCCCTGACGCGACACGCCCCGCAGGTCCCGGTGGTCGAGCTGGAACGGACCGACACTGGGGCGATGGCCGCGGCCGTCGAGGCGGCCCGCGGCCTCGCCCGGTCCGGCGACACCGTGCTGCTCGCCCCGGCGTGCGCGTCCATGGACATGTTCGCCAACTACAACGCGCGCGGCGACGCCTTCGCGGACGCCGTGCGCGCCCTGCCCGGCGGGCCGCACGGACCGGACGCGCGGGACGAACCGTCCGGTCCGGCCGGACCGGACGAGCGGCGGTAGCGCGCTCCCGCGCGGGCGCCGCGGCAGCGCACGAAGGAGGGGCCGGATGAGCCTGTACCCCGCACGCCCGCGCGGCGCCGCGCCCAGCGCGCTGCGCGGCGCCGCACGGCTGCCCGGCCGGGTCCGCGAGGCGTGGGACCGGCCGCTCACCGCGTACTACGTGATCGTCGGCGGCACCGCGCTGATCACCGTGCTCGGCCTGGTGATGGTGTACTCCGCCTCGCAGATCCAGGCGCTGCGCTACGGACTGGCCTCCACGTACTACTTCCGCAAGCAGTTGCTCGCGGTGGTGCTCGGCGGGCTGCTGCTGTGGTTCGCCGCCCGGGCGCCGGTCCGGCTGCACCGGGCACTGGCCTACCCGCTGCTGCTGGGCGCGGTGTTCCTGATGTGCCTGGTGCAGGTGCCGGGGATAGGGCAGACGGTCAACGGCAACACCAACTGGATCTCGGTCGGCGGCCCGTTCCAGCTGCAGCCCAGCGAGTTCGGCAAGCTCGCGCTGGTCATGTGGGGCGCCGACCTGCTGGCCCGCAAGAACGACAAGAACCTGCTGACCCAGTGGAAGCACCTGCTGGTGCCGCTGGTCCCGGTCGCGGTCATGCTGCTCGGGCTGATCATGCTCGGCGGCGACATGGGCACCACGGTGATCCTCACCGCGATCCTGTTCGGCATGCTGTGGCTGGCCGGCGCGCCCACCCGGCTGTTCGCCGGCGTGCTGACCGCGGCCGGCTCGCTGGCCGTGCTGTTCGTGGCCACCAGCCCCAACCGGATGGGCCGGCTGCACTGCATCGCCGCCACCTCGCCGGGCGCCGGCGACCAGTGCTGGCAGGCGGTGCACGGCATCTACGCCCTGGCCTCCGGCGGCTGGTTCGGCTCCGGCCTCGGCGCGAGCGTGGAGAAATGGGGTGAACTCCCCGAGCCGCACACCGACTTCATCTTCGCCGTGACCGGGGAGGAACTGGGCCTGGCGGGCACGCTGTCGGTGCTGGCCCTCTTCGCGGCACTAGGCTACGCGGGTATCCGCGTGGCCGGTCGTACGGAGGACCCCTTCGTCAGGTTCGCAGCGGGTGGCGTGACCACCTGGATCACGGTGCAGGCCGTGATCAACATCGGTGCGGTGCTCGGTCTGCTGCCGATCGCCGGCGTCCCGCTCCCGCTGTTCTCCTACGGGGGATCTGCCATCCTGCCGACCATGTTCGCGATCGGGCTGCTGATCTCCTTCGCCAGGAACGAGCCCGCGGCGCGAGCGGCACTGGCCGTGCGGGGCCGGAACAACTCCCTGACCGGGGCGATGAGAAGGATGATGCGACGGTCCGCCGGGCGGCGGCCGTCGGGAGAGCGGTGAATTTCGGTGCATGTCGTACTCGCCGGTGGGGGGACCGCCGGCCACATCGAGCCGGCGCTCGCGCTCGCCGATGCCCTGCGCAGGCAGGACCCGACCGTGGGAATCACCGCGCTCGGCACCGAGAAGGGCCTGGAGACCAGGCTGGTGCCCGAACGCGGCTACGAACTGGCCCTGATCCCGGCCGTTCCGCTGCCGCGCCGGCCCACCGCAGAACTGATCACCGTGCCCGGCCGGCTGCGCGGCACCATCAAGGCCGCCGAGCAGGTCATCGAGCGCACCAAGGCGGACTGCGTGGTCGGCTTCGGCGGCTACGTCGCCCTGCCCGGCTACCTCGCGGCCAAGCGCCTCGGGGTGCCGATCGTCATCCACGAGGCCAACGCGCGGCCGGGCCTGGCCAACAAGATCGGCTCCCGCTACGCCCACGCCGTCGCCGTCTCCACCCCCGACAGCAAGCTGCGCGACGCCCGCTACATCGGCATCCCGCTGCGCCGCACCATCGCCACCCTGGACCGCGCCGCGGCCCGGCCCGAGGCGCGGCACGCCTTCGGCCTGGACCAGAACCTGCCCACGCTGCTGGTCTCCGGCGGCTCCCAGGGCGCCCGCCGGCTCAACGAGGTGACCGCCGCGGTCGCGCCGCGCCTGCAGCAGTCCGGCGTCCAGATCCTGCACGCGGTCGGCCCCAAGAACGAACTGCCGCAGTCCGACAACATGCCCGGCATGCCGCCGTACCGGCCGGTGCCGTACATCGACCGGATGGACCTGGCCTACGCGGCCGCCGACATGATGCTGTGCCGGGCCGGCGCGATGACGGTCGCCGAGCTGTCCGCGGTGGGCCTGCCGGCCGCGTACGTGCCGCTGCCCATCGGCAACGGCGAACAGCGGCTCAACGCCCAGCCGGTGGTCAAGGCCGGCGGCGGACTCCTGGTCGACGACGCGGAGCTGACCGCGGACTGGCTGCTCGGCAACGTCCTGCCGGTGCTCACCGACCCGCACCGGCTCTACGACATGTCCCGCGCCGCCGCCGAGTTCGGCCGCCGCGACGCCGACGACCTCCTGGTCCGCATGGTCTACGAAGCCGTGTCCTCAGCCCGCCGCTGAGCCCGGCCCCCGGGAGGGCGCGCAGCGCCCTCTCCGGGGCGCGGGGTTCCCGGGCTCGGCCCGGGGAAACCGCGCCCCGGCCCGGCCGGCCACGGCGTCCGCGCATCCGGGGCGTGTCCCGCGGTGCCACGGCGCCGAGCTGGCACGATAGTGCGTGCAGACAACCGTCGACGTGGGAGGCCGAGGTGACCGGAACGGAAGCCGGAGCGCTCGGCACGGGCCGCCCGCCCACCCGGGAGGGTCAGGCGGCCAGCCTGCCGGCGGGAGGCGGCGGGCGTCGTCCCCGGCTCACCCTGCCGGGGCGGCGCACCGTCCTGATCGCTCTGATCGCCGTCACGCTGCTCGCGGCGGCGGGCACCTGGGCCCTCTACGGCTCCTCGTGGTTCCGCGCGACCCGCGTGACGGTCGCCGGCAGCGGTGAGTTGACGCCGCAGCAGCTCGAGCGGGCCGCCCGGGTACCGCTGGGCGGCCCGCTGGTCTCGGTCGACACCGGGGCCGTCCGCACCCGGCTGCTGGCCGCGCTGCCGCGGCTGCGCGAGGTCTCGGTGAGCCGCTCCTGGCCGCACACCGTGGTCGTGAAAGTCACCGAGCGGACCCCGTCCGCGGTGCTGCGCGACGGCTCCCGGTACACCGAAGTCGACCGCGAGGGCGTCCGGTTCGCCACCGTGGACCGCGCCCCGGCCGGCGTCCCGGTGGTGCAGCTCACCCCCGACCGCGCCCAAGCCGCCGCGAGCCTGCGGCAGTTCGGCGCCCAGCGGCTGCTCCAGGCGGCGATCACGGTGGCCGGCGACCTGCCGGACGTGCTGCGCGGGCACGCCACCGCGATCCGGGTGCGCTCCTACGACGGCATCACCGTCGAACTCTCCGGCCACCGCGAGGTGGTGTGGGGCAGTGACGAGGACGGCCCGCTGAAGTCGGGGGTGCTGGCCGCGCTGATGAAGGCCGAGCCGGACGCCAACCGTTACGACGTCAGCGCGCCCACCGCCCCTGCCGCGTCAGGTGGTTGACGCCCGGGGCGCCAGGCGCCGCACCGGTCCCGAGCGGTTTCGGCCCCGGCGGCGCATCGCCGGGCGTGATCACATAGGGTGAAAAGAAAAACGGGAGGTTCGGCGTGTTCGTTGAACCACCACGCCTTGTCGACTTAGTGTCTCGTCCCAGGGAAACACCTGGGACAGGCACACTGGTAACCCTAAACCTGAGGGTCAGGGTTCGGAACGGCAACGGCGAGCGTACCGACCGTCCCACACGATTCGTAACTCGAGGCGAGAGGCCTTCGACGTGGCAGCACCGCAGAACTACCTCGCAGTCATCAAGGTCGTCGGCATCGGCGGCGGTGGCGTCAACGCCATCAACCGGATGATCGAGGTCGGTCTCAAGGGCGTCGAGTTCATCGCGATCAACACCGATGCGCAGGCCCTGCTGATGAGCGACGCCGACGTCAAGCTCGACGTCGGCCGCGAGTTGACCCGAGGGCTCGGCGCGGGCGCGAACCCGGACGTCGGCCGCAAGGCCGCCGAGGACCACCGCGAGGAGATCGAAGAGGTCCTCAAGGGCGCCGACATGGTCTTCGTGACCGCGGGCGAGGGCGGCGGCACCGGCACCGGCGGCGCGCCCGTCGTGGCCAACATCGCCCGCTCGCTCGGCGCGCTCACCATCGGCGTGGTCACCCGTCCGTTCACCTTCGAGGGCCGCCGCCGGGCCAACCAGGCCGAGGACGGCATCGCCGGCCTGCGGGAGAACGTCGACACCCTGATCGTCATCCCCAACGACCGGCTGCTGTCCATCTCGGACCGCCAGGTGAGCGTGCTCGACGCGTTCCGCTCGGCGGACCAGGTGCTGCTGTCCGGCGTCCAGGGCATCACCGACCTGATCACCACCCCGGGTCTGATCAACCTGGACTTCGCCGATGTGAAGTCCGTGATGAGCGAGGCCGGTTCCGCCCTGATGGGCATCGGCTCGGCCCGCGGCGACGACCGCGCGGTGGCCGCCGCCGAGATGGCGATCTCCTCGCCGCTGCTGGAGGCGTCCATCGACGGCGCCCGCGGTGTGCTGCTGTCCATCTCCGGCGGCTCCGACCTCGGGCTGTTCGAGATCAACGAGGCCGCCCAGCTGGTCAGCGAGGCCGCTCACCCCGAGGCCAACATCATCTTCGGCGCGGTGATCGACGACGCGCTCGGCGACGAGGTGCGGGTCACCGTGATCGCGGCCGGCTTCGACGGCGGGCAGCCGCCCACCAAGGGCAGCCGCGACAAGGTGCTCGGCTCCTCCTACACCGCGCGCGAGGACACCGCCCCGGTCGCCCCGGCGCGCCCCGACACCCCGCGCCCGGCCCCGTCCTTCGGCGGCCTCGGCAGCATCCCGCCGGCCGCGCCGGCCGAGCGCGCCCCGGAGCCCGAGCCGGCCGCCGAGACCTCGGCGACCCCGGTGACGCCCCCGGTGGTGCCGCCGGCCCGGCCGTACCACCAGGAGTCCGCCGAGGAACTCGACGTCCCCGACTTCCTGAAGTGACCGCCCGGCAGTGATAGGGCAGCACACGACGACGGACGGCGCGCACTTCGCCTTCACCGACCGGTGGGGCGGGGTGAGCGCCGTTCCGTACGACAGCCTCAACCTCGGCGGCGCGGTCGGCGACGACCCGGCCGCGGTGGCCGCCAACCGGGAACGCGCCGCCGCGTCCCTGGGCCGCGACCCGGGCCGGGTGGTCTGGATGAACCAGGTGCACGGCCGCGACGTCGCCGTGGTCGACGCCCCCTGGGGCGACGGCCCGGTCCCCGCGGTGGACGCGCTCGTCACCAGCCGCGCCGACCTCACCCTCGCCGTGCTCACCGCGGACTGCGTGCCGCTGCTGCTGGCCGACCCGGTCGCGGGCGTGGCCGCCGCCGCACACGCCGGCCGGCCCGGACTCGTGGCCGGGGTGGCGCCCGCCGCGGTGGCGGCGATGGTCGCGCGGGGAGCGGACGCCGGTCGTATCACCGCGATCATCGGACCGTCGGTCTGCGGCCGCTGCTACGAGGTGCCGGCCGCGATGCGCGACGAGGTCGCCGCGATCGTGCCCGAGGCGTACGCCGAGACCAGCTGGGGCACGCCGGCGGTCGACGTGGCGGCCGGGGTGCGCGCGCAACTGGCGCGCGCCGGAGTGCGCGCCGCGGACGCGCCCGCGGTGTGCACCCTGGAGTCCGCCGACCACTTCTCCTACCGCCGCGACCGCACCACCGGGCGGCTGGCGGGCTACGTCTGGCTGGACGGAACGCCGTGAGCACCCCCGACGACACCCCCGCGAACGACCCTGCGAACGACCCTGCGAACGACCCCGGCCGATCCGCCGGTGCCGCCGCGAGATCCGCCGAACTCGCCGCCAACCTCGCCCGGGTGCACGCGCGCATCGACGCCGCCTGCGCCGCGGCCGGCCGGGCCCGCGAGGAGGTGACGCTCATCGTCGTCACCAAGACCCGCCCGGCCTCCGACGTGCGGCTGCTGGCCGGACTCGGCGTGCGCGAGGTGGCGGAGAACCGCGACCAGGAGGCGGCCGGGAAAGCCGCGGACTGCGCGGATCTGCCGCTGAGTTGGCACTTCGTCGGCCAGTTGCAGACCAACAAGGCGCGTTCGGTCGTCCGTTACGCTGATCACGTGCACTCCGTCGACCGGCCGCGGCTGGTCGACGCGCTGTCCCAGGCGGCCACCGCCGCCGGGCTGCGGATCGGCTGCCTGGTCCAGGTCGCGCTGGACGCCGAGTCGGGCACGCAGGGCGCCCGCGGCGGCGTCGCCCCCGACGCGGTCGGCGCGCTCGCCGACGCGGTGGCCGCCGCCGAAGGACTGCGCCTGGACGGCCTGATGACGGTCGCGCCGCTGGCCGGAGCGTACGCGGGTCAACCCCGTGCCGCCTTCGATCGGTTGATGGATATCTCATCCCGCCTGCGCGAGGACCATCCGGCTGCGAACATGGTCTCGGCAGGGATGAGCCAGGATCTCGACGAGGCGGTGGCGGCCGGAGCGACACATGTACGCGTCGGGACGGCGGTACTCGGAGTCCGTCCTGGGCTCGGGTAACGTCACCAACAAGTCGGACCACAGCATAAATATGGTGTGGCGGCCGTCCTACCGGCGGCCGAGGACCGCAACCCCGCTGAGAGGACGCAGAGCATGGCCGGCGCGATGCGCAAGATGGCGGTCTACCTCGGCCTCGTGGAGGACGACGGATACGACGGGCCTGGATTCGACCCCGACGACGAGTTCGAGCCGGAGATGGCCACGCCGCCCAGCGGCAGGCCCGCCCCGAGCCCGAGCGCGCGCCGCGGCGGCAGCACGTCCCGCCGCCGGTCCAGCACCAGCCGCCGCCGCAGGACGAGCCGCCCCGGCTCGTGCACGCCCCGGCGCCACGGGAACCGCGGATCGCCCCAGTGGCATCCATCACACCTGAACGCCACAGCCTGGAGAAGAACGCAGCGGTGATCATGCCCAAGGTCGTGTCAGAACGTGAGCCGTACCGGATCACGACACTCCACCCCCGGACCTACAACGAAGCCCGTACCATCGGGGAACACTTCCGCGAGGGCACTCCGGTGATCATGAACTTGACGGAGATGGACGACACGGACGCGAAGCGACTTGTCGACTTTGCCGCCGGCCTGGTCTTCGGTCTGCACGGGAGCATCGAGCGGGTGACGCAGAAGGTCTTTCTGCTCTCGCCTGCTAACGTCGATGTCACGGCGGAGGACAAGGCCCGGATCGCCGAGGGCGGGTTCTTCAACCAGAGCTGAACGAACCGCAGAGCAGACCCGGCCGTCAGGCCGACGACGAGTGGGGAGACGGAAGCGCGATGGACATCGCACTCCAGGTGCTGTGGATCGTGCTTGCGTGCTTCCTGGTCGTCCTTATTTTCCGATTGGTGATGGATTGGGTCTTCCAGTTCGCCCGTTCGTGGCATCCTGGGAAGGCCATGGTGGTGCTCCTGGAAGGCACCTACACTGTCACCGATCCGCCACTCAAGTTTCTGCGGCGGTTCATTCCGCCGCTGCGTCTCGGGGGCGTGGCGCTCGACCTGTCCTTCTTCGTACTGATGATCATCGTGTACATCCTGCTTACCGTCGTAGGGGGCTTGCGATGACCGGTGTGGGCTCCCGATATGTCGACGATCACGTTGAGGTGAAGAGATGCCGCTGACCCCCGAGGACGTTCGGAACAAGCAGTTCACGACCGTCCGCCTCCGAGAGGGCTATGACGAGGACGAGGTCGACGCCTTCCTCGACGAGGTGGAGGCGGAGCTGACCCGGCTGCTCCGCGAGAACGAGGATCTGCGCGCCAAACTGGCCGCGGCCACCCGTGCCGCCGCGCAGAACCAGCAGCAGGGCATGCGCAAGCCCGAGCAGCAGGACCGGCCGGTGCCCGCCGCCATATCCGGACCGCAGCCGGTGCCCCAGCAGATGCCGCAGCAGATGGGCCCGCCCCAGCTGCCCGGCGGAGCACCCCAGCTGCCCGCAGGTCCCAGCGCCCAGCAGCACGGTCAGCCGCACGGCCCGGGCCAGATGCAGCAGATGGGCCAGCACCCGATGCAGCAGGGTCACCCCATGCAGCAGCAGGGCGGCCCCGGCCCGATGGGTCAGATGGGCCAGCACCCGATGCAGCAGGGCGGTCCCGGACCGATGGGTCCGATGGGCGGTCACCCGATGCAGCAGCAGGGTCCCGGCGGTGACAGCGCCGCCCGCGTGCTCTCGCTCGCCCAGCAGACGGCCGACCAGGCCATCGCCGAGGCGCGTTCCGAGGCCAACAAGATCGTCGGCGAGGCCCGCAGCCGCGCCGAGGGCCTGGAGCGCGACGCCCGCGCCAAGGCCGACGCGCTGGAGCGGGACGCCCAGGAGAAGCACCGCGTCGCGATGGGCTCGCTGGAGTCCGCCCGCGCCACGCTGGAGCGCAAGGTCGAGGACCTGCGCGGTTTCGAGCGGGAGTACCGCACCCGGCTGAAGTCCTACCTGGAGTCGCAGCTGCGCCAGCTGGAGAACCAGGCGGACGACTCGCTGGCCCCGCCGCGCACCACCCCGTCCGCGCCGTCCCTCCCGTCCTCGTCCTCCATGGGCGGCGGTTCGATGGGCGGCATGGCTCCGGCCGGAGCGGGCGCGATGGGCCACAGCAACGGCGCCGGTCCGTCCTACGGCGGCGGCCAGGGCATGGGCGGTCACGGCCCCGGCCCGACGTACGGCGGCCAGCAGCAGATGTCGCCGGCGATGACGCAGCCGATGGCGCCGGTGCGCCCGCAGGGTCCGTCGCCGCTGCAGCAGGCGCCGACGCCGATGCGCGGGTTCCTGATCGACGAGGACGACAACTAGTCGCCTCCGGTGCGGTCGCGCTGACCGTGTGCGCTGCGCACGGTTGGCGCCGAGCGTGAGAGACGCGCCGCGCGCCGTCGGCGCCGGGCGTGATGTGAGGGCCGGGCACCCGGGGGAACCGTTTCCCCGAGCGGTGCCCGGCCCTCTGTGCGCGCCCGGTCGGCGCGGACGCCGAGATCGGGGGCGCGCCCATCCATGGGGTCCATGGGGACGCGCCCCCGCCACCCGACGTCCTACGCCTTGCGCAGGTGGAAGGTGAAGCCGAGCGCCGCGTCCTCGTAGGCGGGGCCGAAACCGGGCTCCGGCGGCGCCGGACGGAAGGTGTCCGCGAGGACCTCCTCCGCGACGAGGTCCGCGTGGGCCTCCAACGCCTCCGCCAACTCCGCGCCCGAGGCCGCGTAGTGCAGGTGGATGCGGTCCGCCACGTCGAACCCGGAGGTCTTGCGGGCCTCCTGGACCAGCCGGATCACATCACGCGCCAGCCCCGCGCGGCGCAGCTCCGGCGTGATCTCCAGGTCGAGCGCGACCGTCGCGCCCGCGTCGGAGGCCACCGACCAGCCCTCGCGCGGGGTCTCGGTGATGATCACCTCGTCGGGGGCCAGCGAGACGCTCTCGCCGTCCACCGGCACCGACGCCGAGCCCTTCGCCCGCAGGTCCGCGGAGAGCGCCGCCGCGTCCGCCGCCGCGACCGCCGCCGCCACCGCCTGGACGCCCTTGCCGAACCGCTTGCCCAGCGCCCGGAAGTTGGCCTTCGCGGTGGTGTCCACCAGCGAGCCGCCCACCTCGGACAGCGAGGCCAGCGAGGAGACGTTCAGCTCCTCGGCGATCTGCCCGCGCAGTTCCGCGTCCAGGTCCTCGAAGCCCGCCGCGGCGACCAGCGCGCGCGACAGCGGCTGCCGGGTCTTGACGCCGGACTCCGCACGGGTCGCGCGGCCCAGCTCCACCAGCCGGCGCACCAGCTGCATCCGCGCCGACAGCGCCGGGTCGATGCGCGCGGCGTCGGTCACCGGCCAGGTCGCCAGGTGCACCGAGTCCGGCGCGTCGGGGGTCACCGGCACCACCAGATCCTGCCAGACCCGTTCGGTGATGAACGGCACCAGCGGCGCCATCAGCCGGGTCACCGTCTCCACCACGTCGTGCAGGGTGCGCAGCGCCGCCGGGTCGCCCTGCCAGAAGCGCCGCCGCGACCGCCGCACATACCAGTTGGACAGGTCGTCCACGAACGCCGACAGCAGCTTGCCCGCGCGCTGGGTGTCGTAGAACTCCAGCGCGTCGGTGACGTCGCGCACCAGGACGTTCAGCTCGCCGACCAGCCAGCGGTCCAGCAGCGGCCGGTCGTCCACCGCGGGGTCGGCCGCGGACGGCGCCCAGCCGGAGGTGCGGGCGTACAGAGCCTGGAAGGCCACGGTGTTCCAGTAGGTCAGCAGCGTCTTGCGGACCACCTCCTGGATCGTGCCGTGGCCGACCCGGCGGGCCGCCCACGGGGATCCGCCGGCCGCCATGAACCAGCGCACCGCGTCGGCGCCGTGCTGGTCCATCAGCGGGATCGGCTCCAGGATGTTGCCCAGGTGCTTGGACATCTTGCGGCCGTCCTCGGCGAGGATGTGGCCCAGGCAGACCACGTTCTCGTACGCGGACCGGTCGAAGACCAGGGTGCCGACCGCCATCAGCGTGTAGAACCAGCCGCGGGTCTGGTCGATCGCCTCGGAGATGAACTGCGCCGGGTAGGTGCGCTCGAACACCTCCTTGTTGCGGTACGGGTAGCCCCACTGCGCGAACGGCATCGAACCCGAGTCGTACCAGGCGTCGATGACCTCGGGCACGCGGGTGGCGGTGCGCGCGCACTGCGGGCAGTCGAAGACCACCTCGTCGATGTACGGGCGGTGCGGGTCCAGGCCCGACTGGTCGGTCCCGGTCAGCTCGGTGAGCTGCGCCAGCGAACCGACGCAGGTCAGGTGGCCCTCCTCGCAGCGCCAGATGGGCAGCGGGGTGCCCCAGTAGCGGTTGCGGGACAGCGCCCAGTCGACGTTGTTGTCCAGCCAGTCGCCGTAGCGGCCGTGCTTGACGTTCTCCGGGTACCAGTTGGTGCGCTCGTTCTCGCGCAGCAGCGCGTCCTTGACCGCGGTGGTCCTGATGTACCAGGACGGCTGCGCGTAGTAGAGCAGGGCGGTGTGGCAGCGCCAGCAGTGCGGGTAGCTGTGCTCGTACGGCACGTGCTTGAACAGCCGCCCGGTCGCCTGGAGTTCGGCGACCAGCGCCTCGTCGGCCTTCTTGAAGAACACCCCGCCGACCAGCGGCACCTCCGGCTCGAAGGTGCCGTCCGGGCGCACCGGGTTGACCACCGGCAGGCCGTACGCGCGGCAGGTCAGCAGGTCGTCCTCGCCGAACGCGGGGGACTGGTGGACCAGACCGGTGCCGTCCTCGGTGGTGACGTACTCGGCGTTGAGGACGTAGTGGGCGTCCGGGATGTCCACGTAGGAGAACGGCCGCTGGTAGGTCCAGCGCTCCATCTCCCGGCCGGTGAAGCTCTGCCCGGTCGCGCTCCAGGCTTCACCCAGTGCCTTGCCCAGCAGCGGTTCGGCCACGACGAGCTTCTCCTGGCCGTCGGTGGCGACCACGTAGGTGACGTCCGGGTGCGCGGCGACCGCGGTGTTGGACACCAGCGTCCACGGCGTGGTCGTCCACACCAGCAGCGACGCCTCGCCGGCCAGCGGCCCGGAGGTCAGCGGGAAGCGGACGAAGACCGACGGGTCCACCACCGTCTCGTAGCCCTGCGCCAGCTCGTGGTCGGACAGTCCGGTCTGGTCGCGCGGGCACCAGGGCGCGACGCGGTAGTCCTGGACCAGCAGGCCCTTGTCGAAGATCTGCTGCAGCGACCACCAGACGGACTCCACGTACTCCGGGTCCATCGTGCGGTACGCGTCGTCCAGGTCGACCCAGTACCCCATGCGCGTGGTCAGCTCGGTGAAGGCGTCGGTGTGCCGGGTCACCGACGCGCGGCACCTGGCGTTGAACTCCGCGATGCCGTACGCCTCGATGTCCTGCTTGCCGGTGAAGCCCAGCTCCTTCTCCACCGCCAGCTCGACCGGCAGGCCGTGGCAGTCCCAGCCGGCCTTGCGGGTCACGTGGTGGCCCTGCATGGTCTTGAAGCGCGGGAAGACGTCCTTGAAGACGCGCGCCTCGATGTGGTGGGCGCCGGGCATGCCGTTGGCGGTCGGCGGGCCCTCGTAGAAGACCCACTCCGGGCGGCCCTCGGTCTGCTGCACGGAGCGCGCGAAGGTCTTGCGCTCGCTCCACAGCTCCAGCACCTCGTGTTCGAGGGCCGGCAGGTCGACCTGGGCGGGCACCTGGCGGTACCCCGGCTGGTGCGGCTGGCTCATCGGACTGCTTCCTCCGGCGGACGCTCGTCGCTTGTCGCGGACTTCCGTCGGAGGGACGAGAGCACTGCTGGGCGCTCCCGCGGTACCACCCTCCTTGGCGGCGCGCCGGCAGTCCGGTCCACCGCCCCCTCATTGGGGTTCGCGAAGCCGGTTCTACGGCCAGGGCCGCGGCCCGAGGCTTTCTTCCGGCGACTCCGGGGTGATCTTCACACCGCGCACGCCCCCGGGCTCCCACCGTCCCCGGATCGCTCTCGGCTGCGTGCGGCGCTACTCGTCCCATCCACGCCTTTCGCTGCGCCCAGTGTACGGGGCGCCGGGCGCCCGCACCGACCGGTTGTCCACAGGGCGGCGGGCGGGGCGCGCGGGGGAGCGCGCCGCGGGCGCCGGGGCGGCCGGGTGACCCGAATGGCGGCGCGCGGTACGGGCGAACCTCCCGGCCCGCCGGTGGCCGCGGCAGGACGCCCGCCCCGGCCGGAATACCTGGCCGTGAGCTGGGCACAACGCATGCAGGCCGCTCTCCCCGCGGGGAGTGCGGGCAGGCCGGGCAGCGCGCCCCGTTGCCGCGGATCGATGCCCGATTTACCGTTTCCGGCACGATTCGCGAACAAGATCACCCAGGTGAAGGGGACGCGGCCATGGTCGTGGAGAAGGCCGCCGCCAAGACGGCGGCCAGGGCGGCCGGGCAGGCCGCGAAGAAGAAGCCGGCCGCCAAGAAGACGGCCGGGAAGAAGACGGCGACCGCCGGGAGGAGCGAGGCTGGCAGGACGCCGGGGAAGGCGGCGAAGAAGGCCCCGGCGAAGAAGGCCGCGACCAAGAAGGCCGCGACGAGGACGGCCACGGCGAAGAAGGCGTCGGCGGGGAAGGCTCCGGCGACGAAGAGTGCGGTGAAGAAGGCCCCGGCGGGGAAGAAGGCCGTGGCGACGAAGGCGCCGCCTGCTCCGAAGAAGGCGGCGAAGACGGCGGCCGAGAAGACGACGGCGAGAACCGCGACGGCGACCGCGAAGAAGCAGACGGCGAAGAAGCAGACCGCGAAGAAGCAGACCGCGAAGAAGACCCCTCCGGCCAAGACAGGAGCCCGCAAGGTGGCAGCCAAGAAGACCGTGGCCCAGGTGGCCGCGACAACGGGGTCCCCGGTCCCCGCCGCCCGCCCCTCGGCCGAGCCGGGCGCGCTGGCCGTGCTCCCGGGCGAGGACCCGTGGACGGTCGAGGAGGTCGAGGAGGCGCGCGCGGAGCTGCTCGGCGAGATCGAGCGCCTGAAGACCGAGATCGCGTCCTCCGAGGCCGCCGTCGCGGGCCTGATGCGCGACTCCGGCGACGGCGCGGGCGACGAGGCCGACACCGGCAGCAAGAACATCACCCGCGAGTACGAGCTGGCGCTCGCCGCCAACACCCGCGAGACCCTCAGCCAGGCCGACCGCGCGCTGCGCCGGCTCGACGAGGGCACGTACGGCCTGTGCGAGGTGTGCGGCAACCCGATCGGCAAGGCCAGGATGCAGGCCTTCCCCGGGCCACCCTCTGCCTGGACGACAAGCAGAAGCAGGAGCGCCGCTGAGCCGGCCGCCGACCTGGGCACGGACCCCGCCCGCCGGCAGCCCCCCGCCCGCCGGCAGCCCCCGCCCGCCGGCAGCCCCCGACCCGGCCGCCGGTACCCCCGCCCGTCCTCGTCCCGAGGCGTCACGGCACACCCGCCCCGCGGCGGGTGTGCCGTACCCTCGTCTTCAGTCAGGAATTCGGCCTGGCGGGCACGGAGCACAAGGGCTGAGGGACTCACGTGACGGAAGCGGAGCGCACCATCACCACGCCGGACACCCCGGAGGACCCCGCGGCGCACTCCCCTGACGAGGGCGTCCCCGCGGCGGCCCCGGCCGACCCCGCCCGCCGGCGGCGCCGGATCGTGGTGCTGATAGGCGTGGCGGCGCTGGCGTACGCCCTCGACCTGCTGTCGAAGATCTGGGTCGTGCACAGCCTGGAGCATCACGACGCGGTCGACGTCTTCGGCCACTACCTCCGGCTGGACGCGATCAGGAACGCCGGCGCGGCCTTCGGCTTCGGGCAGGGCATGACGATCGTCTTCACGGTGATCGCGGTCGGCGTGATCGTGGTGATCGCCCGGCTGTCCCGGCGGCTGTACAGCGTGCCGTGGGCGATCGCGCTCGGCCTGCTGCTCGGCGGCGCCTTCGGCAACCTCACCGACCGGGTCTTCCGCGCGCCCGGCGGCTTCCAGGGCCGGGTGGTGGACTTCATCGCGCCCGAGCACTTCGCGGTCTTCAACCTGGCCGACTCCGCGATCTGCGTCGGCGGCGCCCTCATCGTGCTGCTGTCCTTCCGCGGTGTGGACCCCGACGGCACCCGCCACCAGGACTGACGCCCGCCGTCCACAGGGGCCGGGCCGGGGGCCGCTCCCGTCCGGCATACTCGACCAGGTGAGTACGCTTCCCGAAGTCCGTTCCCTGCCGGTCCCCGACGGCCTGGAAGGCGAGCGCGTCGACGCCGCCATCGCCCGTATGTTCGGTTTCTCCCGGACCAAGGCCGCCGAGCTGGCCGCCGCGGGCAAGGTCTCGATCGACGGCGCGGCCGCGGGCAAGTCGGAGCGGGTGCACGGCGGGGCGTGGCTGGAGGTCGAGATGCCCGCGCCGGCCGCGCCGGTGCGGATCGTCGCCGAGCCGGTCGCCGGCATGGAGATCGTCCACGACGACGAGGACGTGGTGGTGGTCGACAAGCCGGTCGGCGTCGCCGCCCACCCCAGCCCCGGCTGGACCGGGCCGACCGTGATCGGCGGTCTCGCCGCGGCCGGCTACCGCATCTCCACCTCGGGCGCCGCCGAGCGCCAGGGCATCGTGCACCGCCTCGACGTCGGCACCTCGGGCCTGATGGTGGTGGCCAAGTCCGAGCGGGCGTACACCCTGCTCAAGCAGCAGTTCCGGGACCGCACGGTGGACAAGCGCTACCACGCCCTGGTGCAGGGCCACCCCGACCCGCTGAGCGGCACCATCGACGCGCCGATCGGCCGCCACCCCACCCACGACTACAAGTGGGCGGTCGTCGCCGACGGCAAGCCCTCGGTCACCCACTACGACCTGGTCGAGGCGTTCCGCGCGGCCAGCCTGCTGGACATCAAGCTGGAGACCGGCCGCACCCACCAGATCCGGGTGCACATGTCCGCGCACCGGCACCCCTGCGCGGGCGACCTCACGTACGGCGCGGACCCGGTGCTGGCCAAGCGGCTCGGCCTGACCCGGCAGTGGCTGCACGCGGTGCGGCTGGGCTTCGAACACCCCGGGGACGGCTCCTGGGCGCAGTTCGAGAGCGCGTACCCGGCCGACCTCCAGCAGGCGCTGGACACCGTGCGGGAGGACAGCCAGTGAGCGGGGACGGCCCGGCGGGGCTCGCGACGTCCGCGGCGCGGTCGGCCCCGTCCGCGGCGCGGCCGGCCCCGAGCCCGGCGGCCCCGCGGTCCGGGTGGTGGCCGCCGACGACGCCGAGGGCATGGCGGCCGTGCACGCGATACGGCACGCGGTCTTCGTGGTCGAGCAGGGGGTGCCGGCCGAGCTGGAGTGGGACGGCAAGGACGCCCGCGCGGTGCACGTGCTGGCCGAGGGGGCCGGCACCGGCCGGCTGCTGCTCGGCGACGACGCGGCCGGCAAGAACGGCGGCGACCCGGGTCTGGCCGTGCTCGGCCGGCTCGCGGTGCTGGCCTCCGCCCGCGGCAGCGGCACCGGCGGCCGGCTGGTCCGCGCGCTGGAAGGGGAGGCGGAGCGGCTCGGTCTGCGCGGGGTGTACCTGGAGTCCCAGGCGCACGCCGTCGGCTTCTACGAACGGCTCGGATACACCGCGCACGGCCCGCAGTTCATGGACGCCGGCATTCCGCACCGGGCGATGACCCGCCTGCTGTGAACCCGCCGCGCGGGCGCCGCACCCCGGTGCGGCCCGCCGCGGCGCAGGTCACGCCGGGGGCCGGGTGCCGGGCCGAGGCCGGGGCGTCTGAGACGCTGACGCTGTGGACCAGCTCGCCCTCTTCTTCTCGCTCATGCTCGCGGCCATCGTCATGGTGCCCGTGGCCGACCGGATCGGCCTGCCGTCGCCGGTGCTCATGACGCTCTTCGGCGGCGTGCTCGCGGCCGTGCCGCAGGTCCCGAACGTCCGGATCGACCCCTCCCTGATCCTGCCGCTGCTGCTGCCGCCCCTGCTCTACGCCTCGGTGCAGCGCACCTCCTGGCGGCAGTTCGCCGCCAACCGGCGGGCGATCTTCCTGCTCGCGGTCGCGCTGGTCTTCGTCACCACCGCCGCGGTCGCCGCGGTCGCCGACGCGGTGGTGCCCGGCGTCGGCCTGGCCGCCGCCTGCGCGCTGGGCGCGCTCGTCGCGCCGCCCGACCCGGTCGCCGCGACCGCGGTGGCCGGCAGCCTCGGCCTGCCCCGGCGCATGATCTCCATCCTGGAGGGCGAGGGCCTGTTCAACGACGTCACGGCGATCGTGCTCTACCACGTCGCGGTGGCCGCCGCTGTCTCAGGGCACTTCTCCGCCTCGCACGCGGCGCTGGAACTGGTGCTGTCGGCCGTCGTCGCCGTCGCGGTCGGCCTGGCCCTGGGCTGGGGCGCCAACAAGCTGATGGGCGTGGTGGGGGACGCCACGCTGCAGATCGGTCTGTCGCTGCTGGTGCCGTTCGCCTCCTACGCGCTGGCCGAGGAGTTCCACGGCTCCGGCGTGCTGGCGGTGCTGACCACCGCGCTGTTCCTGGCCGAGTACGCCTTCGAGGCCGACGACGTCAAGGCGCGGCTGGCCGGCAACACCTTCTGGGAGATCGTCGACACCCTGGTCACCGGCATCGCGTTCGGGCTGATCGGCCTGGAGTTGCACCACGTCTTCAGCGTCGGCCGGGCGAGCTGGGGGCCGATGCTGCGGCACGCCGGACTGGTGGTCGCGGTCGTGGTGGGCCTGCGGCTGCTGTGGCTGCTGCCCGCGGCGTGGATCGCCAAGAAGCTGCACAAGCTGCGCGACATGGACGAGGACATCCCGCTGAGCTGGCGGGAGACCGTGGTCATGTGGTGGTCGGGGATGCGCGGCGTGGCCTCGGTGGCGCTGGCCCTGGCCATCCCGCTGACCACCGACGACGGCGACCCGTTCCCGGCCCGCACCGAACTGCTCTTCATCGCCTTCGTGGTGGTGCTGGCCACCCTGGTCGTCCAGGGGCTGACGCTGCCGTTCCTGGTCAGGCGGCTGGGCGTGCAGGGCGACTCGGCCTCCGAGCACGACCTCGAACGCGCCCTCGCCGTGCGCGCGATGAAGGCCGCCCGGGCCCGGCTGAAGGAGATCGAGGCGACCGAGACGCTCGACGAGGACCTCGCCGAGATACTGCACCACCGGGCCGTCGACCTCGGCGCGCGCATCTCCCCCGACATCATCGACGAGGAGCGGCGGGAGAGCCACGCCCGCCGGGTGCAGCGCGTCAAGGCGATGCGCCGCATCCAGGAGGACATGCTCTCGGCGGCCCGCCACGAGGTGCTGTCCGCGCGCAGCGAGCCCGGCTCCGACCCGGAGATCGTCGACCGGGTGCTGCGGCATCTGGACCTGCGGTCGATAAGGGGCGTGTGAGCGTAGGGGTCCCCTCGCGTGCGGGTCTCCTCGCGTGCGGGTCTCCTCGCGTACGGGGCCCCTCGCGTCCGGCTACTGCGGGCCGGGGCCGGGGCCGAGGTGGTCGGGGTTGGGCATCGGCGCGGCCTCGGGGGCCCGGTCGTCGTGCCGGCCGGGCGCGGGCGCGGTGGCGATCCGCGGCAGCGCGTACGGGTGCTCGCAGCGCAGCCAGTCGATCAGCTGCTCGCGCACGATGCAGCGCAGGTTGAAGATGTCGCCGGAGTCCTTGGCGGTGACCAGCGCGCGCAGCTGGATGGTGGTCGGCGTGGTGTCGATCACCACCAGGCCCCAGGCCCTGCGGTCCCACTCCGAGGTCTGCTCCAGGATCTCCAGCAGCCGCTTGCGCATCGCGTCCACCGGCGCCGAGTGGTCCAGGTGGAAGAAGACCGTGCCGGTCATCCGCGGGTCGCCGCGGGACCAGTTCTCGAACGGCTTGCTGGTGAAGTACGACACCGGCATCGTGATCCGCCGCTCGTCCCAGGTGCGGACGCTCAGGTAGGTCAGCGTGATCTCCTCGACCTCGCCCCACTCGCCGTCCACCACCACGGTGTCGCCGATCCGCACCATGTCGCCGAAGGCGATCTGCAGCCCGGCGAACAGGTTGCTCAGGGTGGACTGCGCGGCGACGCCGGCCACGATGCCGATCAGACCGGCCGACGCCAGCATCGAGGCGCCGACGGTGCGCATCTCGGGGAACGTGAACAGCATCGAGGCGGCCGCGATCACGCCGACGACGGCGGTGAAGGTGCGCTGGATCAGCGTCAGCTGGGTGCGCAGCCGGCGCACCTTGGGGACGTTGCGCGAGGTCGCCGCGTACCGGGCGTAGGAGGCGTCGATGACGGCGGCGGCCACCCGTACCACCAGCCAGGCCGACGCCGCGATCAGCACGAGGACCAGGACCTGCTCCACCGCGGCGGCGTGCTCGGGCCAGATCCGGGTGGCGCGGTAGCCGCCGCGCAGCATCGCCACGCACAGCACCGTCTGCAGCGGTATCCGGCAGCGTCGCAGCAGCTGCCACAGCGGCGTCTCCGGATGCCGTGCGTCGGCCGCCTGCATCAGCTTGTCGCCGATCCACCCGACGACCAGCGTCACCAGCACCGCGGAGCCGATCACCAGCACCGGGCGCAGCGCGCTCTCCATCACTCACCTCTCCTTCGCCCGGGTTCCCGGCCTCATGCGATGGTCGCGTACCCGAACCCGCCAGGGGCAGCCCTGTGACGAGGGTCGCGTGGTCCGGAAGAGGCCGGGGGCGGTGGGAGATCGTGAGAAGGGGCGGCGCCGTGGAAAACCGGGGGAGTCGTTCCCGTCCCCCGCCTCCGGCCCGCCGCGGTTCCGCGCGGCGGGCCGTCGCGTACCGGCTACTTCTTCAGCTGGGCGGCGAAGGCGGCCGTCACCTGGTCCGCGGTCTGGCCGATGACCTGCACCTGCTTGCCGTTGACCAGCACGTACGGGGTCCCCTTGCTCGACGCCGGGTCATTGTTGTACGCGTCGCGCACGGTCAGCGCCCACTTGTCGAACGTGCCGTTCTTCACCGCGTCGGAGAACTTGGCGTTTCCCTTGAGCGCCGGCACTTGCTGGGCGAGCGAGATCAGCTTGTCGCTGCTGCTGAACGCGTCGTCGGTCTCGTCCGGGTGGACGGCCTTGGAGTAGAGCAGCTTGTGGTACTGCTCGAAGGCTTCCGTGGAGACGTTCACCGCCGCGCCCATCGCGCTGAGGGCCTTCTTGGAGCCGGTGCCGCCGTTGTTGTCGATGAACGCCGCGAACGAGTAGTCGATCTGGTACTTCCCGTCCTTGGCGCCCTGGAGCACCGCATCGCCGGCGGCCTGCTCGTAGGCCGCACAGATCGGGCAGCGCAGGTCCTCGTACTCGTGGACGACGTTCTTGTTGTTCTTGTCGCCGACGACGATGATCGTGCCGTTCTTGCCCGAGGTGTTCGCGGGGGCGACCAGCTTCTTCTTGGCGGCGTCCTCCCAATAGCCGGGCTTGTTCGACTGGTTCACGGCGACGGCTATGCCGGCCGCGGCGCCGAGCACCACGACGATGCCGACGGCCACCGTGACCTGGCGGCGGATCTTCGCGCGCTTGGCCTCCTTCTCGCGCTGCGCGCGCAGCCGCTCCCGCGCGGCGGCCTTGGCGGTCTTGCTGTTCCTGCTGCTCATGGTGGATTCTCCGAGGTGAAACGGGTGGAAAAGGGCGAAGAGGAAACGCTCGTCGGGTGCCGCGGTCAGGCGGCGAGGACGGGCGGACCCCGGCGCACCAAGGAGTGCAGCAGCAGGGGGAGCGCGGGCAGCAGCCGCGCCTGCGGGGCCGCGGGCCGCGCGGGGCGGCGCTCGGGCAGCCGGGCCGCCAGCGCGGCGAGCGCGACCAGCAGCGGCCGGAAGACGGTGCGCAGGCTGCGGTGCAGCCAGGCTTCGCCGGAGCGCAGCAGCAGGGCCGCGGCCAGGCCCACCGCGACGTGGGCGGCGAGCAGCAGCCAGGGGCTCACCGACAGGCCCGCGGCGGCGGAGGCGGTGGTGCGCGCGGCCAGCGAGCCGCTGCCGGCGAGCGTGTTCCCGGGGATCGTGCCCCGGGTGAGCGAAGCACCCGCGCCGCCGCCCTGGCAGACGATCGCCTCGTGCAGCGACCGCCACGAGCCGGTGACCGGGCCGCCGCCGGGGCCGTAGCAGGTGCGCTGCCCGGCGTTGAACAGGGTGTCCGAGGCCAGCTCCAGCGGGATCAGCACGGCGGCGATGGCCGTGTAGCCGCGCTCGCGGCCGCCGAGCGCGTAGGCCACCGCGAACACCGAGGCGGCCACGGCGGCGATCACCGGCAGCGGCAGCGGCTCCCGGGACAGCAGGACGTGCGTGGTGCCGGACATGACGACGCACAGCGCGGCGAACACCGCCGCGCGCACCGCCCTCAGTCCTCGTCCGACGCCGACCATGGGCCACAGTGTGCCACGTGGTGACGTGCGGAACCTCAGAGTCCGATGAGAATTCGGCCGCCCCGGCGCGGGCGGCGTCCGGGGGCGTTGTCGGAGCCTGGTCGTAGACTTCCCCACGCCGTCAGAGGACCGCTTGCCGGAGGTGTCGCAGCCCGTGACCGACCAGCCCTTCACTCACCTGCACGTCCACACCCAGTACTCGCTGCTGGATGGAGCGGCGAGGCTGAAGGACATGTTCAAGGCGTGCAACGAGATGGGGATGTCCCACGTCGCCATCACCGACCACGGCAACCTGCACGGCGCGTACGACTTCTTCCACCAGGCCAAGGCCGCGGGTGTGACGCCGGTCATGGGCATCGAGGCGTATCTGGCGCCGGAGTCCCGGCGCTACAACAAGCCGGTGAAGTGGGGCGCGCCGCACCAGAAGAACGACGACGTCTCGGGCGCCGGCGCGTACACCCACATGACCATCTGGGCGCGGAACAAGACCGGCCTGCACAACCTCTTCCGGGCCCAGTCCCGGGCCTCCTTCGAGGGCTACTTCCGCAAGCCCCGGATGGACCGCGAACTGCTCAGCGAGTACGCCGAGGGCCTGATGGGCACCACCGGCTGCCCCTCGGGCGAGGTCTCCACCAGGATCCGGCTCGGGCAGATGGACGAGGCGCTGAAGGCCGCCGCCGAGTACCAGGACATCTTCGGCAAGGAGAACTTCTTCGTCGAGATCATGGACCACGGCATCGACATCGACCGCCGGGCCCGCGACGGCCTGATGGAGATCAGCAAGAAGCTCAAGGCGCCCTTCGTCGTCACCAACGACTCGCACTACACCTATGCCGAGGAGGCCAGCGCGCACGACACGCTGCTGTGCATCCAGACCGGCTCGAACATGTCGGACCCCGACCGGTTCAAGTTCGACGGCTCCGGCTACTACCTGAAGTCCGCCGCCGAGATGTACGCCATCGACTCCTCGGACGCCTGGCAGGAGGGCTGCCGCAACACGCAGCTGCTGATCGCCGACCGGGTCGACACCGAGGGCATGTTCCAGTTCAAGAACCTGATGCCCAAGTTCGACGTGCCCGAGGGGTACGACGAGGTGTCCTGGTTCCGCGAGGAGGTCGCCCGCGGCATGGCCCGGCGCTTCCCCGGCGGCATCCCCGAGGACCGCCAGAAGCTCGCTGAGTACGAGATGGACACCATCATCCAGATGGGGTTCCCCGGCTACTTCCTGGTCGTCGCCGACTTCATCATGTGGGCGAAGAACAACGGCATCGCGGTCGGCCCCGGCCGCGGCTCCGCGGCCGGCTCGATCGTCGCCTACGCGATGGGCATCACCGACCTCGACCCGGTCCCGCACGGCCTGATCTTCGAGCGCTTCCTCAACCCCGAGCGCATCTCCATGCCCGACGTCGACATCGACTTCGACGAGCGTCGGCGCGGCGAGGTCATCCGGTACGTCACCGAGAAGTACGGCTCCGACAAGGTCGCCCAGATCGCCACCTACGGCACCATCAAGGCCAAGGCCGCGATCAAGGACTCGGCCCGGGTGCTCGGCTACCCGTTCTCCATGGGCGACCGGATCACCAAGGCGATGCCCGCCGACGTCCTGGGCAAGGGCATCCCGCTGTCCGGCATCACCGACAAGGACCACCCGCGCTACAGCGAGGCCGCCGAGGTCCGCGCGATGTACGAGAACGAGCCGGACGTCACCAAGGTGATCGACTCCGCGCGCGGCATCGAGGGCCTGGTCCGGCAGATGGGCGTGCACGCGGCCGGCGTGATCATGTCGTCCGAGTCGCTCATCGACCACGTGCCGATCTTCTCGCCGAAGAACGACGGCGCCGTGGTGACCCAGTGGGACTACCCGAGCTGCGAGTCGCTCGGCCTGCTGAAGATGGACTTCCTGGGCCTGCGCAACCTGACGATCATGGACGACGCGGTCAAGTCGATCAAGGCCAACAAGGGCATCGACATCGACCTGCTGGCGCTGCCGCTGGACGACCCGAACACCTACGCGCTGCTCAGCCGCGGCGACACCCTGGGCGTCTTCCAGTTCGACGGCGGCCCGATGCGCTCCCTGCTGCGCATGATGAAGCCCGACAACTTCGAGGACATCTCCGCCGTCTCGGCCCTGTACCGGCCGGGCCCGATGGGCATGAACTCGCACATCAACTACGCGCTGCGCAAGAACAAGCAGCAGGAGATCACCCCGATCCACCCCGAGCTGGAAGAGCCGCTCAAGGAGGTCCTGGACATCACCTACGGCCTCATCGTGTACCAGGAGCAGGTGCAGAAGGCCGCCCAGGTGCTCGCCGGCTACTCGCTCGGCCAGGCCGACCTGCTGCGCCGCGCGATGGGCAAGAAGAAGAAGGAGGTCCTCGACAAGGAGTTCATCCCCTTCCAGGCCGGCATGCGGGAGCGGGGCTACTCCGACGAGGCCATCCAGGCGGTGTGGGACGTGCTGGTCCCCTTCGCCGGCTACGCCTTCAACAAGGCGCACTCCGCGGCGTACGGCCTGGTGTCGTACTGGACCGCGTACCTGAAGGCGAACTACCCGGCCGAGTACATGGCGGGCCTGCTCACCTCGGTGAAGGACGACAAGGACAAGATGGCGCTCTATCTCAACGAGTGCCGCCGGATGGGCATCAAGGTGCTTCCCCCGGACGTCAACGAGTCCAACGCGAACTTCACCCCGCGCGGCGACGACACGATCGTCTTCGGCCTCACCGCGGTCCGCAACGTCGGCACCAACGTGGTCGAGTCGATCGTCAAGTGCCGCAAGTCCAAGGGGCGCTACGCCACCTTCCCGGACTTCCTCGACAAGGTCGAGGTGGTGGTCTGCAACAAGCGGACCGTCGAGTCGCTGATCAAGGCCGGCGCGTTCGACGAACTGGGGCACACCCGGCGCGGTCTGACCGAGCACTTCGAGTCCATGATCGACAACGTGGTGCAGGTCAAACGCAAGGAGGCCGAGGGGCAGTTCGACCTCTTCGGCGGCATGGGCGACGAGGACGACGACTCCGGCCCGGCCTTCGGCATGGACGTGGTCTTCTCCGACATCGAGTGGGACAAGAGCTACCTGCTCGCCCAGGAGCGCGAGATGCTCGGCCTCTACGTCTCCGACCACCCGCTGTTCGGCATCGAGCACATCCTCAACGACAAGACCGACGCGGCGATCGCGGCGCTGGCCGGCGACTACGCCGACGGCGCGATCGTCACCATCGGCGGCATCATCTCGGGCCTGCAGCGCAAGATGACCAAGCAGGGCAACGCGTGGGCGATCGCCACCGTGGAGGACCTGGCCGGCTCGGTCGACTGCATGTTCTTCCCCGCCACCTACCAGCTGGTGTCCACCCAACTGGTCGAGGACGCGGTGGTGTTCGTCAAGGGGCGGCTGGACAAGCGCGAGGACATCCCGCGGCTGGTGGCGATGGAGCTGATGGTCCCCGACCTCACCGACGTCGGCGCCAACGCGCCGGTGGTGCTGTCCATCCCGACCGTCAAGGTCACTCCGCCGCTGGTGGCCCGGCTCGGCGAGGTGCTGGACAGCCACAAGGGCAACACCGAGGTGCGGGTCAGGCTCCAGGGCGCCCGCAGCACCACGGTGCTGCGGCTGGACCGGCACCGGGTGACCGCCGATCCGTCGCTGTTCGGCGATCTCAAGGCGCTGCTCGGCCCCGCGTGCCTGGCCGCGGGCCAGCAGGCCGGCTGACCCGGGCGCGGCCCGGGCGGAGGACGCCGCGCGGGGCGCGGTCCGGCTCCGACGCCGACGCGGGGGCGCCCCGAAGGGTGCCCCCGCGTCGTGTGGAAGTGCGCGCGCGGCGCGATCAGTTGTGGCCGAACTTCTTCTGCTGCTTGCGCGCCACCCGGCTCGCCGCCGGCATGCCGTGGTCGTCGGCCGCCGTGGCGCGCGGGGCGTGCTCCTGCGACTCCATCGCCGGGGCGCCGGACCGCTCGTCCTGCTGCGCGCGCTGCTGACGGTTCTGGTTCTTGTTCTTCGCCACGATCGTGCCTTCCTGGTGAAGTGAGGTAATCGTGTGGCCGAAGGGCCGCCATCAGATTTGCACGAGGCGACAAAGCGCGCATTTCGGGCAGTTGGCGGCTGGGTGGCATGCACGATCGCACAAACCGCCACGCCGAAGATCGCGTTCGGGGTCATAAGCCCCGGTGCTTCGGGCAGACTCGGGGGACATCCGTGCTGGGGGGCGACCGGAAGAGGTGCAACGTGGACCGCTGCGTCGTCCTGGTGGACGCCGGGTACCTGCTGGGCGCAGCGGCGAGCCTGCTGGCCGGCGAGCCCTCGCGCTCCCGCATCGTCGTCGATCATGCCGCCGTGGTCGCTGGCCTGCGCGAACGCGCGGAACGCGAGACCGGGCAGCCGCTGCTGCGGATCTACTGGTTCGACGGAGCGCCCGACCGCGTTCCGCAACCCGAGCACCGCCGGCTGCGGGTGATGCCCCGGGTGACGGTGCGGCTCGGCGCGCTCACCCGTACGGACGGCCGCTGGGCGCAGAAGGGCGTCGACGCCGCGATGCACGCCGAGCTGTCCGAACTGGCCAGGAACCGGGCCTGCTCGGACGTGGTGCTGGTCACCGGCGACGGCGACCTGCTGCCCGGCATGATGTCGGCCAAGGAGCACGGGGTGGCCGTGCACCTGTGGGCCGTGCAGGCCGCCGACGGGGACTACAACCAGTCCGAGGACCTGGTCGCCGAGGCGGACGAACGGCGCGTGCTGGACCGGGAGTGGATCACCGCGGCGATCAGGGCCCGGGACGTCCCCGGCGCCTGCCCGCCGCCAGCCGGCCCGAGATCAGGCCGGAGATCGCCGCGATCCTGTCCGCGCCGCTCCCGGAGACCGGCGCGCCCGCGCCGGGGCAGCCGCACCCGGCGAAGAACGGCTCCGCGCCGGCCGACGAGGAGCACCGGGACGAGCCGCACGCGGCGTCCGGCAAGGGCGTCCCGACGCCCAAGGACCTGGCCGGCCTCGGCCGCCCGCACGCGCCGGCGGCCCCGCAGTCGCCGGCCGGCGCGACGCTGCGCTGGTCCTCGGAGAAGGGCTGGGCCGAGCGCGCGGACCAGTCCGACACCAGCGGCCTGCCGACGCTCGCGCAGCTCACCACGGCGGAGCAGCGGTGGGCCGACCGGGAGGCGGACATCACCGCGGTGAGCGGCGATCCGTACGAGGTCGGGCAGGTCTTCGCCCGGCGCTGGATCGCGCGGGTCGCCGACCCCGCGCTGCGGCAGCAGATGTCCGCGCACTATCCGCGGGTGCCGCACCGCATCGACGGGGAGCTGCTGCGGTACGCCGCGAGGTTCGGGCTGCTCGCGCACAAGGACGACCAGATCGACGAGCACGATCGTTACGCCATCCGTGCGGGGTTCTGGCGCGAGTTCGACACGTGACGCCGGCGCTGAGCCATCCCCCGACCCCGCTACGTCGACGCCGGACGTTGCGCGGTACGGCCCCCCGGGCCGGCTCGGCGCTCGACGTGCACCCCCAGGGGCGCGGGGAACTGCGCGACAAGCCCATCTGCGGCCCGCAGGTCGTCACCGGGCCAAAGGGGCTGTTCGGATCGCTCCGGACCACCGGCCCGTGCTGGGCTTGTGGCGCAGTTCCCCGCGCCCCCGGGGGTGCACGTCCAGCGCCGCGAGGACCGGGTGCCGCCGGGGCGGCGTGACGCCTGTCGCAGGGGTTGAGGGGGAAGGGGTGAACGCCGCCCGGAGCGCATCGCGTAGGCTCGGGCGGCGTGAGGACGGGCACGCAGCAGACGACGGCCACGCGGCCCCCCGCGCCCGCGGACCCGGCGTGCGCGGTCCGCGTCCGCGCCCTGGTGCGGACCTACCCCGCGGGCAGCGCGCGGCCGCGCCGCCCGCTGGCCCGCCGCGCCGCGCGCCCCGCCGGCGGCGCCGTCCGCGCCAACGACGGCATCGACCTCGACGTCCGCACCGGCGAACTCTTCGGCATCCTCGGCCCGAACGGCGCCGGCAAGACCACCCTGGTCCGCCAGATCACCGGCCTGCTGCGCCCCGACGCCGGCCGCATCGACGTCCTCGGCCACGACCTGGTCCGCCACCCGGACCGTGCCTCCCGCCTGATCGGCTACCTCGGCCAGGAGTCCACCGCCCTGGACGAGCTGACCGTCGCGCTGGCCGCCGAGACCACCGGCCGGCTCCGCGGCCTGGACGCGCCCGCCGCCCGCGCCGCCCGCGACGCCGTCCTCGACGAACTCGGCCTCGGCCCGCTGGCCGGCCTGCCGCTGAAGAAGCTCTCCGGCGGCCAGCGCCGCCTCGCCTGCCTGGCCGCCGCCCTGGTCGGCCAGCGCCCCGTCCTGGTGCTGGACGAGCCGACCACCGGCATGGACCCGGTCGCCCGCCGCGCGGTGTGGTCCGCGGTCGACCGCCGCCGCGCCGAACACGGCGTCACCGTCCTGCTCGTCACCCACAACGTCATAGAGGCCGAGACCGTCCTGGACCGCGTCGCGGTCCTCGACCGCGGCAAGGTGATCGCCTGCGACACCCCCGCCGCGCTGCGCGCCCTCGTCGCCGGCGACGTCCGCCTGGACCTGGTGTGGCGGCGCGAGCCGCCCGCCCTGCCCGCGCTCGCCGCGCTGCGCCCGCTCGCCGAGGTGTCCGGCCGCCGCTGGACGCTGCGGCTGCCGCAGGATCAGGCCCGCGCGGCCGTCGCCGAGATCACCGGCGGCCCCGCCTTCGCGGCGCTGGACGACTTCACGCTCACCGTCCCCAGCCTGGAGGACGTCTACCTGGCGCTCGGCGGCAGCGGCGAGGGACTGGTGAAGGCATGACGCGGGCACTGCGGCCGCAGCCGCCGGGGACGCGGGCCGGACGCGGACCCGCCGCCGTCCGCAGGCCCGCGCGCCCGGCCGTACGCCCGGCCGTACGCCAGGCCGTCCGCGGGTCCGCCCGCCGGGTCGCACACAGGGGAGGCAGCCGGTGACCGTCGTCGCACCGGCCGGGCCGGAACGCCCGGAACACCAGGACCACGCCGCACCGGGCCGCGCGGCCCCGCCCGCGGCCCCGGTCGGCGAACCGCGGCCGCTCGCGCCCCGGGCCCGGCTGCTGCCCGCCTTCGCCGCCGTCTACCGCGCCCAGCTCTCGCGCGCCCGGGTCGCCCGCGTGCCGCTGCTGTTCGTGGCCACCTTCCAGTCCATCGGCATCATGATCATGATGCGCGGCGTGGTGCACGCCGGTGACGGCGAGGCCGCCCGCTCGGTGGTGGCCGGCTCCAGCGTGCTGGTCGTCGCCTTCGTCGCGCTGAACCTGCTCGCCCAGTACTTCGGCCAGCTGCGCGCCTCCGGCGGCCTGGACCACTACGCGACGCTGCCGGTGCCGCCCGCCTCGGTCGTGCTGGGCACGGCCGCGGCGTACGCGTCGTTCACCGTGCCCGGCACGCTGGTCACCGCGGTCGCCGGCTGCGCGCTGTTCCACCTGACCTTCGCCGGGCTGTGGGTGCTGCTGCTGGTGATCCCGCTGGCCGGGGCCGCGCTGTCGGGCCTGGGCGCCGCGCTCGGGCTGCTCGCGCCGCGGCTGGAGATCGCCACGCTCTTCGGCCAGCTGGGCATGTCCGCGGCGCTGCTGCTCGGCGTGCTGCCCGCCTCCCACATGCCCGCGCCGATCCGCTGGGTGCGCGACCTGCTGCCGTCCACGTACGGCGTGGAGGCGTACGCCCGCACCTTCGCCGGCGCCGGCGCGGTGCGCTGGGCCGCGGTGCTCGGCGACCTGTCGGTGTGCGCCGCGGTCGGCGTGGCCTCGCTGGGCGTGGCCACCTGGGCCTACCGCCGGGCCGCGGTGCGCTGACTCCGCTGGGCCGCGGTGCGCTGACGCACCCGGACGCCGCCGCGCGGACCGGTCAGTGCCGCGGCTGACAGGGAGACCTGGCACGATGGGCTGGTGACCGCTCCCCTGACTCCGCACGAACAGCCGCCGCACCTGCCGCCGTACCCGGGCGGCAAGGACGATTCCGCAGGGGACGGCGGCGGGTCCGCGTCCGTCCCGCGCGAGATCGGCCGCGGTCTGCTGATCGCGGCGCTGGTGACGGTCTGCGGCGTGGTCCTCGGGCTGCTGTGGGTGTGGCTGGCGCCGCGGGTGCCGATGATCTCCGACGGCCAGGCGGTCTACCTCAAGGACACCGAGGGCGAGGAGGCGATCGGCGGCGACGGCACCTTCGTGCTGATCGCCGCCGCGCTGGGCGTCGTGACCGCCGCGCTGGTCTTCTGGCGGTTCCGCAGGGGCGGCGTCGCGGTGGTGCTGGGCCTGGCCGCGGGCGGCGTGCTGGCCTCGGTGGTCGGCTGGCGGATCGGCGTGGCGCTCGGCCCGACCACCGACATCGTCGCGCACGCCAAGGCGGTCGGCCCCAAGAAGGTCTTCGACGGGCCGCTGGACCTGCGCGCCAAGAGCGCCCTGGTCGCCTGGTCCGCCGCGGCGATGCTCGCCCACCTGTGCCTGACCGCGGCGTTCGGGCCGCGCGAGCCCGCGCCCGCGCCGCCGCCCGCGCCCTGGGGCGCGTGGGGCGCGCCGCAGACCCGGCCAGGCCCCCAGAACGGCACGCCCGCCCCCGACGCGCCCCGCACCGGGTCCCACCCCGCGCCCCCCGCCGCCGAATGGCCCGCACCGCCTCCCGGCGGCACCTCGCCGCCGCCCCCGCACACCGACTAGCGCGCCGCCGGCTGGGAGCCGCCCGCCGCCGGCTGGGAGCCGCGCGCCGGCCGTGAGCGTACGCCGGAGACCGAGAGCCCGTACGCCGCCCGGCCCGCGCCGCGGCTACGACCGGCCGCTCCGCTCGCCCGCCCCGTGCGCGGCCCGTCCGCCCCCGCCCCCGGGCGCGCTACCGCCGCGCGATCCCCGCGACGGCCGCCCGGGTGAGGGACACCAGGTCCGCGGGGGCCAGTTCGACCTCCAGGCCGCGCTTGCCCGCCGAGACGAAGACCGTGTCGAAGCCCTGCGCCGAGGCGTCCACCACGGTCGGCAGCGCCTTGCGCTGGCCGAGCGGCGAGATGCCGCCGCGCACATAGCCCGTGGTGCGCTCCGCCGCCGCGGGATCCGCCATCGCCGCGCGCTTGCCGCCCGCCGCCGCGGCCAGCGCCTTGAGGTCCAGGCTGGCGGAGACCGGCACCACCGCGACGGTCAGCGCGCTGTCCACCTCGGCCACCAGCGTCTTGAAGACGCGGTCCGGCGGCACGCCCATCGCCCGCGCGGCCTCCTCGCCGTAGGACAGTTCGGACGCCGGGTCGTGGTCGTAGGCGTGCACGGTGAAGGCGGCGCCCGCCTTCTCCAGCGCGACGGTCGCGGGGGTGCCCCCGCCGCCGCGGGACTTCTTGGCCATCGGGTGGTTCCGCTCTCGGGGATCGGGTCTCGGGGCGCGCCGCGGGCGTACGTACCCGCCCGCCGTCAGTTGGCGCAGACCGCCTGGTGGGTCAGCTCGACCGCGGGCAGCGACGGCAGCTTGTCGATGATCGACGTCTCGTGGCGCAGCAGCTTCAGCTCCGCCGTCAGCCGGGCCGCGGTGTCCGGCGCCTCCAGCAGCACCTGCTTCCGCGACGTCTCGGCGATCATCGCCGCCGCCACCAGGTAGGACAGCACCGTCGGGTCGTCCGGGAACTCCTGGCCGGTCAGCGAGCGCTCGCTCGCCCCGGCCAGCCGCTTCTGGTACGTCGCGAACTGCCGGATCACCTCCGGGGCCAGCGCGCCCGCGCCGGCGCCGGTCTCCTCCGGCACCTCCTCGACCTCCGCGGTCAGGTAGGGGCCGCTCGCGTCCACCGACACCAGCTTGACGCGGATGATGCCGGTCGCGACCAGTTCGTAGCCGCCGCCGTCACGCTCGGCGATGCCCGCGGCGTCCGCGATGCAGCCGTAGCCGTACAGCGCGGCCATCGGGTCGTCGCCCAGGCCGGCCAGCGGGCCGGGGTCGCCGCCGCCCTCGTGGCCGGTCGGCGCGACCTCCTGGCCGTTCCTGATGGCCACCACGGCGAACCGCCGCGGCGCGTCCTCGGGCAGCGCCAGCAGATCGCCGACGAGCGCGCGGTACCGCTCCTCGAAGACGTTCAGCGGGAGGACCAGGCCGGGGAACAGCGCCGAACTGAGCGGGAAGAGCGGAAGGCGATCGGTCACAGTGAGCCAGGGTACGGGCAGGGCGGCCCCCTTCGTCACCCACTGTGCGCACTTCGGGGGTGACGGGGCACACGTGTCCGCCCGCCCGGCCGCCCCTCAGCCCCCTCCCGCCCCCGCCCTCACGCCCCGCGCCCCCGCCTCACGCCCTCCCGCCTCACGCCCCCGCCTCACACCCCGCGCCGCAGCAGCCGGGACGCGCCCGCCGCCGCGGTCGTCGCCAGCGTCCACCCCAGCACGATCAGCCCCGAGGCCACCCACTGCCCGACGCCGGTCTCCCGCCACGCGTTGTCCTGGCCCAGGTCGATCACCGGCAGCAGCAGGTCCAGCGCGTACAGGACCGGGTTCCAGTGCGGGACGTAACCGCTGTCGGTCGGCGGCGGCGTCGGGTTCGCCGCGAAGTACGCCGCGCCGAGCGCCCACAGCACCGCCATCCACACCGCGGCGCGCCCCGGCCGGTAGCCGTAGCCGACGGTCACGTCCTGCAGCCAACCCCAGATCCGCCCGGCCGGCGGCAGCGTCTCGCGCCTGCGGCGCTGCCGGGCCAGCTGGACCTCGCGGGCCTCCGCGTCCTCGCCGGCGGCCCGCAGCGCGTTCGCCAGCTGCTCGTAGGGCTCCGGGCGGAACTCCGGCGTCGCCGCGCTCAGCCAGGCGATCCGGTCCCGCAGCGGGAACTCCGCGAGCGGCGTCACCGCCTCGTAGACGAAGTCCCGCAGCGACAGCAGCCCGGGACCGGGCCAGCTCTCCGGGGCGTCCACGAGCTGGCCGACCCGCGCACCGGACAGCGAGACCATGCCGTCGGCCGGCGCGCCGGGCAGGAAGCGCAGCTTCGGGGTGACCAGCCGGCGCAGCGACACCTGCTGGTCGCCGTCGAGGCGGAAGTCCGCGTGGCCGACGATCACCGCGTTGCCGACCCGTGCGTCGTCCAGCCGCAGGCCGCCCTCGCAGACGAAGTCCCGGGTCGGCGTGCCGGGCGGCGGCCGGGTGTCGCCGGCCGCGCCGGCCGTCCCGGTCGCGGACATCACGTCCCAGCCCGCGGTCAGGTACAGGGTGTGCTCGACCTGGACCCGCGCGGCGTTCAGCGCGTAGTGGCCGTAGGGGTTGCGCAGGGTGCTGCCGCGCAGGCTGAGCCGGCCGCCGATCCGGGCGCTGCGCAGGCTCAGCTCGCCGGTGACGTCCATCAGCTCGGCATCCACGTCCTGGCCGACCTGGAGGCCGTCCGCGGTCATCGCCCGACCCGCCCGGTCGCGGCGCACGGTCAGCTGGTTGAGCAGCAGGTCGGTGCCGATCTGCGCGTCGGTCATCCGGATGCCGCCGGGTATCAGGCACTGCGGCAGGTGCAGGTCGCCGGTGACCTGGAGGCGGGCCGCCTCCAGCCGGGGTATCAGGCAACGCACCAGCCGCATGCTGCCGGCGTGGCACTCCTGCAGCATCAGCTGCTCGTCGAAGCGGCAGTCGTCCAGCTGGAGGTACGGCGTGATGACGCCGCCGGAGAGCATCAGCCGGCCGCTGATCCGCACCCCGGCCAGCTTCAGCGCGGCCACCCGGCCCGGCTGCGGCGGCGGCGGATTGAGCAGCAGCTCCGCGATCGCCTGGGCGCGCACCGTCCGCTCCCGCGGCCACGGCGGGCCCTGAAGCGCGTCGTCCTCCGGCGCCCGCGCCTGCGACCCGCCGCGCGGCCGGCCGCCGGGGCGCAGGTCGCAGGTGCGGCCGGCCCGGAACAGCCACCACATCCGCCGCTCGGTCGCCGTCCAGTCCTCCGGCGGCACGTGCGGGTCCGCCGCCCGCGCCGCCGCACGCCCGGCGTCCCCGCCCCCGGCCGGGCTCCCGTTCCGTCCGGCGTCCCCGTCCCGCTCGGCCATCCCGCCCCTCCCCGTGGCGCCGCTGTGGTCGCGGCGGCAACGCTAGCGCCCCGGTGTCCCGACGCCGTGCCCGGCCCGTACCCGGGCTGTCACACGCCGTCGCACGTCCCCGGACGGCCGTCGCGCCGCATGTCTCCCCGCGCAGGCCGCGCCGTTACCCGTACCGTCACCCGTGCCCCCACCCGCAGCGCCCGCCGCCCGTATCACGGAATGGAACTCGGGAACGTCCCCCATGCCCGGGTCTCTACACTTGGCAGCGTGATCTCCCGAATCGATCTGCGCGGCGACGCCTTCCCCGAGGACGGCATCGACCGCGACCTGCTGCCCCGTGCCGAGTTCGACGTGGAGGCCGCGCTGGAGACGGTGCGGCCGATCTGCGAGGACGTCCGCCATCGCGGCGGCGCGGCGGTGATCGAGTACGGCGAGAAGTTCGACGGGGTGCGCGTGGAGCGACTGCGGGTGCCCGCGCAGGCGCTCGCCGACGCGCTCGCCGCCCTCGACCCGCAGGTGCGGGCCGCGCTGGAGGAGTCGATCCGCCGGGCCAGGGCCGTCCACCGCGACCAGCGCCGTACCGACACCACCACGCAGGTCGTGCCGGGCGGCACCGTCACCGAGCGCTGGGTGCCGGTCTCCCGGGTCGGGCTCTACGTCCCCGGCGGCCTCGCGGTCTACCCGTCGTCCGTGGTGATGAACGTGGTGCCCGCCCAGGAGGCCGGCGTCACCGCGGTCGCGGTCGCCTCGCCGCCGCAGAGCGCCTTCGGCGGCCTGCCGCACCCCACCATCCTCGCCGCGTGCGCCCTGCTCGGCGTCGACGAGGTGTACGCCGCCGGCGGCGCCCAGGCCGTCGCGATGTTCGCCTACGGCACCGACGAGTGCCGCCCGGTCGACCTGGTCACCGGCCCGGGCAACGTCTACGTGGCCGCCGCCAAGCGCCTGCTCAAGGGCCGCATCGGCATCGACGCCGAGGCCGGGCCCACCGAGATCGCGGTGCTCGCCGACGCCACCGCCGACCCCGCCTTCGTCGCCGCCGACCTGATCAGCCAGGCCGAGCACGACACGCTGGCCGCCGCGGTGCTGGTCACCACCTCCCCGGAGCTGGCCGACGAGGTCGACGCGCAGCTGGCCGTCCAGGTCGCCGCGGCCAAGCACCGCGAGCGCATCACCACCGCGCTGGCCGGCCGCCAGTCGGCGACCGTGCTGGTCGACACCCTGGAGCAGGGCCTGGCCGTGGTCGACGCCTACGCCGCCGAGCACCTGGAGATCCAGACCGCGGACGCCGCCGGCGTCGCCGCCCGGGTGCGCAACGCCGGCGCCGTCTTCGTCGGCCCGCACGCCCCGGTCTCGCTCGGCGACTACTGCGCCGGGTCCAACCACGTGCTGCCCACCGGGGGCTGCGCCTGCCACTCCTCGGGCCTGTCCGTGCAGTCCTTCCTGCGCGGCATCCACGTCGTGGACTACTCCCGCGACGCGCTCGCCGAGGTCGCCCACCACGTGGTGACGCTCGCGCGGGCCGAGGACCTGCCCGCGCACGGCTCCGCGGTGTCCGTGCGCTTCGCTGAGGCGGCCGGCGACGGGGAGCCGCGGTGACCCGCACCGACGGCGCCCCCGCCGCCCCCGGCACCGCCGCCCGGCCGCTGGGCGTGGACGACCTGCCCATCCGCGACGAGCTGCGCGGCGAGTCCCCCTACGGCGCCCCGCAACTCGACGTTCCGGTGCGGCTGAACACCAACGAGAACCCGTACCCGCTGCCCGAGCCGCTGGTCGCGCGGATCGCCGAGCGGGTCGCCGAGGCCGCCCGCGGGCTCAACCGCTACCCCGACCGGGAGGCCGTGGAGCTGCGCGCCGGACTGGCCGCGTACCTGACCCGCACCGCGGGTCACCCGGTCGGCGTCGACCAGGTGTGGGCGGCCAACGGCTCCAACGAGGTCATCCAGCAGCTCCTGCAGGCGTTCGGCGGGCCCGGCCGCACCGCGATCGGCTTCGAGCCCTCGTACTCGATGCACGCGCTGATCTCCCGCGGCACCGGCACCGGCTGGATCTCCGGGCCGCGCACCGAGGACTTCACCATCGACACCGACGCCGCGGTCCGCACGATCGCCGAGCGCCGCCCGCACGTGGTGTTCGTCTGCTCGCCGAACAACCCGACCGGCACCGCGGTGGACGCCGCGACCGTCGTCGCGCTCTACGAGGCCGCGCAGGCCGCCCGGCCCTCGCTGGTCGTGGTGGACGAGGCGTACGGCGAGTTCTCGCACCGGCCGTCGCTGCTGCCGCTGATCGAGGGCCGGCCCCACCTCGTGCTGACCCGCACGATGTCCAAGGCGTTCGGCGCGGCGGGGCTGCGGCTGGGCTACCTGGCCGCCGACCCCGCGGTGGTGGACGCGGTCCGGCTGGTCCGGCTGCCGTACCACCTGTCCGCGGTCAACCAGGCGACCGCGCTGGCCGCGCTGGAGCACACCGACACCCTGCTCGGCTACGTCCAGCAGCTCAAGGACGAGCGCGACCGGGTGGTGGAGGGCCTGCGGGCCATCGGCTACGAGGTCACCGAGTCCGACGCCAACTTCGCGCAGTTCGGCCGGTTCGCCGACAGCCGCGCGGCCTGGCGGGCGGTCCTCGACCGCGGCGTCCTGATCCGGGACAACGGCGTGCCCGGCCGGCTGCGGGTGTCCATCGGCACCCCGGCCGAGAACGACGCGTTCCTGGCCGCGGCGGAGGCCGTGTACAAGGAGCACGCCGTCACCGGGCCCGGCGGTGACGCTCCCGGCAGCGTCGAGCAGGCGGCCGGCGGGCCCGGCAGCACCGAGAACAGCACCAGCGAGGAGTCCGCATGACCCGCGTGGGACGCGTGGAGCGCACCACCAAGGAGACGTCCGTCGTCGTCGAGATCGACCTCGACGGCACCGGGCAGGTCTCGGTGTCCACCGGAGTGGGCTTCTACGACCACATGCTCGACCAGCTCGGCCGGCACGGCCTGTTCGACCTCAGCGTCAAGACCGAGGGCGACCTGCACATCGACACCCACCACACCATCGAGGACACCGCCCTCGCCCTGGGCGCCGCCTTCCGGCAGGCGCTCGGCGACAAGGTGGGCGTCTACCGCTTCGGCAACTGCACGGTCCCGCTGGACGAGTCCCTCGCCCAGGTCACCGTCGACCTCTCCGGCCGCCCCTACCTGGTGCACACCGAGCCCGAGGGCATGGCGCCGATGATCGGCACGTACGACACCACGATGACCCGGCACATCCTGGAGTCCTTCGTGGCGCAGGCGCAGATCGCGCTGCACGTCCACGTGCCCTACGGGCGCAACGCGCACCACATCGTGGAGTGCCAGTTCAAGGCGCTGGCCAGGGCGCTGCGCTACGCGAGCGAGCGCGATCCGCGCGCCGCGGGAATCCTGCCGTCGACGAAGGGCGCGCTGTGAACAAGGGATCGTCCCTCTTCATCCTGCTCGGACTGTTCCTGGCCGGAGGGGTCTACTCGTTCTGGAAGCAGAAGCAGTCCCGGAGCCTCATCGCGATCCTCGCCATCGGATCGGTGATGTCGCTCGCGGCCGGCTTCCTCCAGCTCTAGGCACGGGAGGCACGTCGTGACCAAGAGCGTCGTCGTCCTCGACTACGGGTTCGGCAACGTGCGCTCGGTGGAGCGCGCGCTCGCCCGGCTCGGCGCCGAGGTGGAGATCACCGCCGACTACGACAAGGCGATGAACGCCGACGGGCTGCTGGTGCCCGGCGTCGGCGCGTTCGCCGCGTGCATGGCCGGCCTGAAGGGCGTGCGCGGCGACTGGATCGTGGGCCGCAGGCTGTCCGGCGGTCGCCCGGTGATGGGCATCTGCGTCGGCATGCAGATCCTCTTCGCCCGCGGCATCGAGCACGGCGTGGAGACCGAGGGCCTGGACGAGTGGCCCGGCACGGTCGGGCCGCTGCGCGCGCCGGTCGTCCCGCACATGGGCTGGAACACCGTCAAGGCCCCCGAGGACTCACGGCAGTTCGCCGGCCTGGACGCCGACACCCGCTACTACTTCGTGCACTCCTACGCGGTCCGCGACTGGGAGATGGAGACCTCCGGCGGCGTGATCCGCGCGCCCAGGGTCGCCTGGACCACCCACGGCGAGCCGTTCGTGGCCGCGGTGGAGAACGGCCCGCTGTGGGCCACCCAGTTCCATCCGGAGAAGTCCGGCGACGCGGGTTCCCACCTGCTCGCCAACTGGCTCGACACGCTCTGAGCCGCGCGGCCCGCGCGCCGGGCCCCGCGCCCGGCCTCTGCCCGCCCGGCCCCCGACCCGCCTGCGACCCACCCGCAACGCTCGTATCAGCGCCCCGATCAACGCCTCCGCCCCCGTCCACGCCCGTGCCCGCCGCCTACGCCCGAGGAACCCGCATCCGATGAGCACGCTCGAACTCCTCCCCGCCGTCGACGTCCGCGACGGCCAGGCCGTCCGCCTGGTGCACGGCGAATCCGGCTCCGAGACGTCGTACGGCGACCCGCTCGCCGCCGCCCTGGCCTGGCAGCAGGCCGGCGCGCAGTGGCTGCACCTGGTGGACCTCGACGCGGCCTTCGGCACCGGCGACAACCGCCGGCTGATCGGCGAGGTGGCCCGTTCCATGGACATCAAGGTCGAGCTGTCCGGCGGCATCCGCGACGACGACACCCTCGCCGCCGCCCTGGCCACCGGCTGCACCCGGGTCAACCTCGGCACCGCCGCCCTGGAGACGCCGGAGTGGGTCGCCAAGGTCATCGCCGAGCACGGCGACCGGATCGCGGTCGGCCTCGACGTGCGCGGCACCACGCTGCGCGGCCGCGGCTGGACCCGCGACGGCGGCGACCTCTACGAGACGCTGGCCCGCCTGGACGCCGAGGGCTGCGCCCGCTACGTGGTCACCGACATCGCCAAGGACGGCACCCTGCAGGGTCCCAACCTGGAACTGCTGCGCAACGTCTGCGCGGCCACCGACCGCCCGGTGGTGGCCTCCGGCGGCGTCTCCAGCCTCGACGACCTGCGGGCCATCGCCTCGCTGGTCCCGTCGGGTGTGGAGGGCGCGATCGTCGGAAAGGCCCTCTATGCGAAGGCTTTCACCCTCGAAGAAGCCCTGGAGGCAGTGTCAGCATGACGTCCAGCCGGGAAGTACGCCGTCAGCGCTCGGACAGCCCGTGGGAAGAGGCGATCGGCGCTGCGCGCGCGGTGGCGGCGGGGGACCGGGTGATCGTCTCGGGGACGAAGCCGGCGCCCGGCGGCATCGGCGCAGGCGAGGACGAGCCGTACGAGCAGGCGCTGAGCGCCTTCGGCGCGGCGCTGGCCGCGCTGGAGCCGTTCGGGCTCGGCGCCGCCGACGTGGTGCGCACCCGGATGTATCTGACCCATGCCCGGGACGCGGACGAGGTGGGCCGCGCGCACCGCGAGCTGTTCGGCGCGGCCCCGCCGGCCGCGACGACGGTGCTGGTGGCCGGCTTCGTGGACTCGCGGGTGCTGGTCGAGGTGGAGATCGAGGCGTGGGCGGGCGCGGGCGGCGGCGCGGGCCGCGACGGAGCCGACGGAGCCGATGACGCCGACGGAGCCGACGGAGCCGATGAAGGGGAGGGCGCGCGATGAGCCTCGCGGTCCGAGTCATCCCCTGCCTGGACGTGGACGCCGGGCGGGTGGTCAAGGGCGTCAACTTCCAGAACCTGCGGGACGCCGGCGACCCGGTCGAGATGGCCAAGCTGTACGACGCGGAGGGCGCGGACGAGCTGACCTTCCTGGACATCACCGCCTCCTCCGGCGACCGCGCCACCACGTACGACGTGGTGCGGCGCACCGCCGAGCAGGTCTTCATCCCGCTGACCGTGGGTGGCGGGGTGCGCAGCGCGGACGACGTGGACCGGCTGCTGCGGGCCGGGGCGGACAAGGTCGGCGTCAACACCGCGGCGATCTCCCGGCCCGAGCTGATCCGGGAGATCGCCGAGCGGTTCGGCAGCCAGGTGCTGGTCCTCTCGGTGGACGCCCGGCGCACCCCGGCCGGCGGCTTCGAGGTCACCACGCACGGCGGCCGGCGCGGCACCGGCATCGACGCGGTCGAGTGGGCGCACCGGGCCGCGGAGCTGGGCGCCGGCGAGATCCTGCTCAACTCGATGGACGCGGACGGCACCAAGGACGGCTACGACACCGAGATGATCGCGGCGGTCCGCGAGCACGTCGGCGTCCCGGTGATCGCCTCGGGCGGCGCGGGCCGCCGGGAGGACTTCGCCCCGGCCATCGCGGCGGGCGCGGACGCGGTGCTCGCGGCGTCGGTCTTCCACTTCGGCGATCTGCGCATCGCGGAGGTCAAGTCCGCGCTGCGGGAGGCGGGCCACCCGGTCCGCTGACCCACCGCCGTCAGGGTGCGTCGCCCTCCAGACGGCGGGTCGCGACCAGGACCGCCAGGTCCGGCGCGAGCGGTAGCTCCACGGTGCGCAGCGCCGGGTGGCCCAGCCAGTGCATGCGGGCCTGGTCGGGCCCGCCGTCGTACCGCGGCGGCCAGGCCGGGGACGGCGTGAAGTCGTCGATCACCAGCACGCCGCCCGGCCGCAGCAGGTCGGCGGGGTCGGGCCCCGCTCCGGCCTCCGCCGCGGTCTTGTGCCGGCCGCCGCCGTCCAGGACCAGCAGGTCGAAGGGGCCGTGGGCGGCGATCGCGGTCCAGTCGGCGCACTCCACGGCGACCGCGGGCGCCAGCTCGGCGAAGAGCGCCGCGGCGGTCGCGGCCCGCGTCTCGTCGCGCTCGACGCTCACCGCGGTCGCGCCCCGCGGCATCCCCGAGACCAGCCAGGCCAGCCCCACGCCGCACCCGGTACCGGTCTCGCCGATCCGCCGCGCCCCGGCCGCCAGCGCCCGCAGCAGTCGCCCCTGCTCCGGCCGGCACGAATACGGGAAGCCGAGATGCCGCGCGGTCCGCGCGGCGCGCTCCACCAGGGGCGGCAGATCCCCTGGCCCGGTCAGATGCGCGCGGGTGCCGTCGTAGGACATGCCCGCCATCCTGCCGGGCCCCGGCCCGCCAGGGACCCGATCACCCCGGATCGCGACCTGAGAGATACACGAAGAAGGTCGCCGACCGATGCGGTCCGCGCCGCGTGGTCAGCGGCCCGTGACGCGGTGCACGACAGGGGGCTCCGGCCCCGGCTGTCAGGGCCTGTCGCCGTGGCCCGCCGAGCGCAGCTCCTCGATGAATTCCGCGGTCGCCCGGGCGTTCAACAGTCCGAGTCCGATGGGAGGCCCGCCCGTCACCTTGATCTCCAGCTCGCCGTGGCTCGACGCCTTCACGGACCGCACCTGCGACCACGTGAACTCCCCGCCCTCCCCGTACGGCGGCGTGTGGACGAGCCCGGCAGGGGTGACGGTGAGCCGACCTCGATCGAACTCGACCCGTCCCTCGGCACGCAGCGTCTCCTCGAGGTCGACCTGGATGGCCGGAACGATCCGGTCGTCGATCTGTTCGAACAGCCGGGTCATGCGCCGCACGTGCAGCAGAGTGACCGGCCCGGCGGCCCCCGCCGTCCAGATCGTGCCCCGCTCGTAGGTGCGAGTGGTCCGGGTCTGGGCGGCACCCAGACGCTCGTCCCGGTAGCTCTCCGGGGCGTACTCGGTGGCCCGGATGTCGTCCCAGGGGATGACCCGATCGGGCCCTGCCTGGGCGGCGAGGAGCAGGCCGCCCTGATACACCAGCACTGCTTGCAGGCCCTGGACCGGCGCCAGGCGCCCGTAGGCGATCCCGGCCGCGACCGCCACGACGACGGCCACCGCCAGGGGCCACCACGTGCCGACGGCCACACCGGCGGCCATGCCGACGGCCAGGGCTCCACCGCCGAACCACGCCTGCATCGCCAGCGTCACCGGACGGTACCGCCCACCGGCCGGCGCGCGGCAGAGCTAGAGCGCCAGCCGCGCGCCGGTCGCCTTGGCGATCGCCGCGTCCTCGCCCTGGAGGTCGACCCGGGCCACCGACTGGCGGCCGGAGACGAACATCGCCAGCTCCGCGGGCTCGCCGGTGACCGTCACCACCGGCGAGCCCTTGTGGGCGACCACGGTCTGGCCGTCGGGGCGGCGCAGCACCAGGCCCACCGGGGAGCGGCGGGCCAGCAGCCGGGCCGTGCGCTCCAGGCGGGACCAGATCGAGTCGGCGAAGACCGGGTCCACGACCCGCGGGGTCCAGTCCTTCGCCGCGCGCCGGACGTCCTCGCCGTGCACGTAGAACTCCACGCCGTTGGCCGCCTCGTCGACCTGTTTGAGGGCGAACGGCGACAGCCGCGGCGGCCCGGACCGGAACAGCCGGACCAGCTCCGCGTACGGCCGGGCGGCGTACTCCCGGCGCACCCGCTCCAGCCGGTCGGCCAGTTGCGGGATGACGATGCCGGCCGCCGCGTCGCCGCGGCGCTCGCGCACCACCAGGTGCGCGGCCAGGTCCAGCGTCGTCCACCCCTCGCACAACGTCGGCGCGTCGGGCCCCGACTGCTCCAGCAGGTCGGCGAGCAGCAGGCGTTCACGCAGCGCATGAGTCGACATGCCCCCAGCGTAGGCCGCCGGTCCGCCGCCCGGCGGGCTCACTGGCCGAGAGTGCTGTACAACTTCGTGCCGGTGGTGCCGTTGTTGCGGGTCAGCGAGCAGGTGACCGTCTTGCGGTTCTGCAGCTGATAGGTGACCAGCTTCGGGAACAGCGCGTACGGGTAGTACGTGCGGCTGTCGTGCGGCAGGTGCTTCTTCGCGTCCACCGTGCACAGCTCCAGCGCCTTCTGCTGGATCTCCTCGTCGCTGGTGAACGAGCCGGACAGGGTCTCGTTCGCCACCACCTGCGCGTCGTGCGCGGAACTGCACGAGCGGGTCGTCACCTTGTCCACCGAGGGCGTCAGCGTCGGCGCGTCGAAGCACTGGCCGGGCGAGAGCACCACGTAGGGCACGATCTTCTCGGTCGAGGTGGGCGTCGGCTCGGTCTCCGGCTCGGTGAAGCTCGGTATCGTCGGCACGTCGAGCGACGGGTCGTCGGAGGGCAGTGAGTCGTCGGACGACGGCAGGTCGGTCGGCAGACCGGTGGGGAAGCCGGACGGCAGGCCGCTGATCGAGTTCTTCGGCTTGGCGTCGTCCTTCTTGTCGTCGCCGCCACCGCTGCTCGCCACCGCGACGCCGATGATCGCGCCGACCACCACGACCACGCCGACCGCGATCCAGGTGTTGCGCTTCTTGTTGTTCGGCGGCGGGGGCGGCGGCGGGTAGCCGCCCGGACCCGCCGGACCGCCCGGGTAGCCGCCGGGGCCCGCCGGACCACCGGGGTAACCGCCGTAGCCGCCGCCGGGCGGCATCGGGGGGCCGGGCGGGGCGGGCGGACCGTAGCCGCCCGGCTGCTGCGGATAGCCGTACGGGTCACCGCCGCCCTGCTGCGGGTAGCCGTAGCCGCCGCCGGACGGCGGAGGCGGCGGGGGAGGGCCGAAACCCTGCGGCGGCCCGAAGCCTCCGCCCTGGTCAGGGGGTGGAGTGGGACCGTTCGGCGGAGGTGGAGGAAAACCCATGGAGGCAGGATGCCCCATACGGGTGACATCGGCGAGTGAACACCGGATGTCGGACACCTTCACCACAACTCCCGGGTCCTCTTTGCCGGTTATCGGCATGTTCGCGGGCCGGGAACGCGTTGTCCCCGGCCCGCGCGGCGGCGGCAGAATGGAGGCATGTCCGCCGCATCGCTCGACCCCGCCATCGCCGCCCGCCTGAAGCGGAACGCCGACGGCCTGGTCCCCGCCATCGCCCAGCAGTACGACACCGGGGAGGTGCTCATGCTCGGCTGGATGGACGCCGAGGCGCTGCACCGCACCCTGACCACCGGCCGCTGCACGTACTGGAGCCGCAGCCGCGGCGAGTACTGGGTCAAGGGCGACACCTCCGGGCACGTCCAGCACGTCAAGTCGGTGGCGCTGGACTGCGACGGCGACACCGTGCTGGTCCGCGTCGACCAGGTCGGCGCGGCCTGCCACACCGGCGACCGCACCTGCTTCGACGCCGACGTGCTGCTGCCCGCGCCGGCCGGTGGGACGGCCGGGCCGCAGCGGCCCGCCGCGCAGTAAGGTCTGCGGCCATGGACCTCGACACCTTCAGGAAACTCGCGGTCGACCGGCGGGTCATCCCGGTCAGCCGCCGCCTCCTCGCGGACGGCGACACCCCCGTCGGCCTCTACCGCAAGCTCGCGGCCGAGCGCGTCGGCACCTTCCTGCTGGAGTCCGCGGAGACCGGCAAGAGCTGGTCCCGCTACTCCTTCGTCGGGGTCCGCTCCGCCGCCACCCTCACCGTCCGCGACGGGCAGGCGCACTGGCTGGGCACCCCGCCGGTCGGCGTGCCGGTGGACGGCGACCCGCTGGCCGCGCTGCGCGCCACCGTGGAGGCGCTGCACACCCCGCGCGACCTGACCGCCGGCATGCCGCCGTTCACCGGCGGCATGGTCGGCTACCTGGGCTACGACATCGTCCGCCGGCTGGAGCGGATCGAGGACAGCACCTACGACTCGCTGCGGCTGCCCGAGCTGACCATGATGCTCACCTCGGACCTGGCGGTGCTGGACCACTGGGACGGCAGCGTCCTGCTGATCGCCAACGCCATCAACCACAACGACCGGGACACCGGCGTCGACGAGGCGTACGCCGACGCCGTCGCCCGGCTCGACGCGATGGAGGCGGACCTGTCCCGGCCGGTCCCGACCGCGCCCGCCGCGCTGCCGACCACCGTGTCCTTCGGCGTCAGCGCCTCCTTCGGCGGCGACGAGTACAAGGCGGCGGTCGAGGACATCAAGGAGCGGATCAGGGCGGGCGAGGCCTTCCAGGTGGTCGCCTCGCAGCGGTTCGAGATGGCCTGCGAGGCCGCCGCCCTCGACGTCTACCGGGTGCTGCGGGCCACCAACCCCAGCCCGTACATGTACCTGCTGCGCTTCCCCGGCGAGGACGGCGGCCCCGAGGGCGGCTTCGACGTCGTCGGCTCCAGCCCGGAGGCGCTGGTCAAGGTCGAGGACGGGCATGCGATGCTGCACCCCATCGCCGGCACCCGGCCGCGCGGCGCGACCCCGCAGGCCGACGCGGCGCTCGCCGAGGAGCTGCTCGCCGACCCCAAGGAGCGCGCCGAGCACCTGATGCTGGTCGACCTCGGCCGCAACGACCTGGGCCGGGTCTGCGCGCCCGGCAGCGTCGAGGTGGTCGACTTCATGTCGGTCGAGCGGTACTCGCACGTGATGCACATCGTCTCCACGGTCACCGGCCGGGTCGCGCCCGGCCGCACCGCCTTCGACGTGCTCACCGCCTGCTTCCCGGCCGGGACGCTGTCCGGCGCGCCCAAGCCGCGCGCGATGCAGATCATCGAGGAGCTGGAGCCGACCAAGCGCGGCCTGTACGGCGGCTGCGTCGGCTACCTGGACTTCGCCGGCGATGCCGACACCGCGATCGCGATCCGCACCGCGCTGCTGCGCGACGGCACCGCCTATGTCCAGGCGGGCGCGGGCGTGGTCGCCGACTCCGACCCGGAGGCCGAGAACACCGAGTGCGGCAACAAGGCGGCGGCGGTGCTGCGCGCGGTCGCCGTCGCGGGCGAGATGAGCGCGGCGGCCCGCTGACCGCGGGCGCGCCGACCCGCGGACGGGGCCGCCCCGGGAAAGGGGCGGCCCCGCCGTGCGCGTCGGACGACGCGGGTGGGAGTCGACGGCATCGGCGGCGTCGACGGTGTCGACGGTGTCGACGGCGTGTCAGCCGGCGAAGGCGTCGGTGCCGTTCGGCGTGCCCAGACCGCTCGGGCCGTCGTAGCCGCTCGCGCCGCCGCACAGGTACGAACCCGAGCAGGAGCCGTTCGAGCCGCTGGTCACGTCGTTGAGCGACCCGGTGTGCGCGTACGGGAACGACGCCGGGTAGGAGCCGGCGGACGGAGTGCCGGCCAGCGCGTAGACCGAGGCGATGATCGGCGACGAGGCGCTGGTGCCGCCGAAGACCTCCCAGCCGGAGTCCGAGCCGTAGGTGTCGTAGACCGCGACGCCGGTCGCCGGGTCGGCGACCGCGGAGACGTCGGCGATGGTCCGCTCGGCGCAGTCGCCGTCGGTCTGCCAGCTCGGCTTGGCGTCGTACGCCGCGCAGCCGGAGCCGGCGCCGCTCCACACCGCGTCGGTCCAGCCGCGGCTGGAGGAGTCCTTGGTCAGCGAGGTGCCGCCGACCGCGGTGACGTACCGCGAGGCGGCCGGGTACTCGGGGCCGTAGCCGCTGTCGCCGGAGCTGACCGTGATGGCCACGCCCGGGTGGTCGAAGTACGAGCTGTCGTAGGAGGAGTCCGCGGAGGACTCGCCGCCGCCGTAGCTGTTGGAGACGTACTTCGCGCCGAGCGAGACGGCGGTGTTCACCGACTCGCCGAGATCGCCCATCGAGGAGGAGTCGGCCTCGACCAGCAGGATGTGGCACTGCGGGCAGGTCGCGCTGACCATGTCCAGGTCGAGCGAGATCTCCTCGGCCCAGCCGGCGTCGGCGCTCGGCAGCGAGGAGGTGCCGCTCTGGCCGACCTTCCGGAAGCAGCCGTCGGCCGTGGAGCACTCCGGCAGCCCGTACGTGGAGCGGTACGTCGCCAGGTCCTGCTCGGCGTTCGGGTCGTCGTACGCGTCGACGATCGCCACGGTCGCGCCGGAGCCGCCGGAGGAGGGCAGGCCGTAGGCGCTCCGCAGGTCCGAGGGCCCGTAGCCGGAGGGGGTGGCCGCGGGGTGCTTGGAGCGCGCCGACACGGCCAGCGAGTCGACCCCGCTGGTGACCTTGAGCGCCTTGCAGGCCATCTGGCCGGGCGCGGTGGCCACGGCGCAGGAGCGCTCGGTGGTCAGGCCGTGCGCGGAGGACGCCGCGGCCTGGGCGGAGGAGGCGGAGGAACCGGTGGAGGAACCGGTGGAGGAACCGGTGGAGGAACCGGTGGAGGGGGCGGTGGGAGCCGCGCCCGCGGCGGGGAGAGGGCGAACCCGGCCGCGGCCACCGCCGCCGCTGCCGTGAGGGCGAGTCCGGCGCGGCGTATGCCGCGCGGAGTGAGGGTCGATCGCAAGCTGATGCCTCCATGTGTGGGGTAAGGGCATGGTGCGTGCGGGTTGTGTGATGCCACTGATGCATTCGGTGAGCAAAGTGACCGGGCGACCGTATTGTGACGAGCGCACGTCAACAAGAACGGCGCCGGAATCTATACCTCCGCTTTACTTTCCGACGATGCGTGAATTGCTTTTCCCGCAGGTCATCGCAGCATGGGGACGCGTGTAGATGTTGTGTGCAGGGTTGTGTGCGGGAAATGGATTTCCTGCACATCGCCCGTGGTCCGCCGCAGGTGCGACGGCGGTAACGCACCGGCGTATCGCGGCGGTATCGCGGGGTGTCGCGGCGGTATCGCGGCGTGTCGCCGCGCCTCGACAAGCGTGGTGCGGACGGCGCGGAACGGACCCCGGGAGCGGGGCGCCGCGGTCGGCAGGCGATAGTGGAGGGGTGAGCCACGTCCCGCCGCCCCGCGCCCAGCAGCAGGCCGCCGAATCCGCCGCGTCCGCCGCGCCGGAGGCCGTCGAGCCCGACCCGGCCGCCGCAGGGCAGGCCACCGCCGGGCAAGCCGCCGCCGCGGCGACGGTGGTGGCGCGGGGGAGCGGGCGGCCGCGGAGCGCGACGCGGGCGCTCGCCGCGGCGCTGGCGCTCGGCGTGATCGGCGCGAGCCTGGTGCTGCTGGCCGCGGGCAAGACGTGGAGCCACGGCACCGCGAGCTTCGGCGGGGCCGCGCTGCCCGTGCACGCCGGCGGCAGCCAGACCACCGCGCTGCCCGGCGCGCTCGCCCTGGTCGGCCTGGCCTCGCTGGTCGCCGTCTTCGCCGTCCGCCGCGCCGCGCGGACCGTCGTCTCCGCGCTGCTCGCGCTCAGCGGCCTGGGCACCGTGGCCACCGCGCTGGCCCGGCGGGACGACCGGCACGCCCTCGACGAAGCCGCCGCGCGCGCCACCGGCCTCAGCCGGGCCGCCGCCGAGCACGTGACCGTCACCGCGTGGCCGCTGGTCGCCGCGGCCGGCGGTGTGCTGCTGCTCGCCGCCGGCCTGCTCGCGCTGGGCTTCGGCCGGCACTGGCCGGCCATGTCGGGCACCGGACGCTACGAACGCGGCGGCCGTCCCGCGCCCGCCGTCCGCCGCGCCGCGCCGCCGGTCGACCCGGACCGCCCCGAGGACCTGTGGAAGGCGCTCGACCGCGGCGAGGACCCGACCGGCTGACGGCGCTCCGCGCCGGACCGGCGCGCGGGACCCCCGTGCGCGGTCCGCGGGTCCCGCGCGCAACAATGGGGGAGGAAGCGGACGGCATCCCGCCGGCCCGCGGCCACCGAGCACGACGCGGGACGCGCCGGCCCTGCGACACGCAGGCGCGACCACGCGACGGCAGCAGGCAACAGCGACAACAGCAGACGCGGCAACCGACCGAGAACCTCTAGGAGCACTGATGGCGGCCCAGCACGACCACGGACACACGCCCGCCGCCTGGACCGGCGTGATCATCGCCTTCGTCGGCTTCTGCGTCGGCGGCGTCTTCATCGTCGCCGCGAAGCCGGTCGGCTTCTGGGCGGGCATGGCCCTCGTGCTGCTCGGCGCGATCGTGGGCGGTGCGATGAGCGCGCTCGGCCTGGGCAAGAAGGAGGAGCCGCTGGTGCGGACCTCCGACCTGGAGTCCGAGCAGACCGAGGGCGAGCCGCGGGCGCACGCGAACGCGTGATCCGCTGATCGGCGGGCGCAGCCGTGGACCCCTGGGGCAGAGCCCCGGGTCCGCGGGCTGCGCCTTCGTGCGTCCGGGGCCAGAATCGAAGGCGTGACGCCGAGCACCGAACCGGCCCCCGTCGCGCCGGGCACCGAACCGGCCCCCGCGGCGCCGGGGGCTTCCATGGCGCCCGCGGCCTCCGTAGCCCCCGCGGCACCCGCAGCTCCTGTGGCACCCGCAGCTTCTGCGGCCCCCGCGGACCCCGCGTCCGCACTCGCACCCGCACCCGCCGCCGGGCTGCGCGGGGCCGCCGTGCCGCTGGGCGTGCTCGGCGGCGTCGTGGCGGCCTTCTGTTTCGTGGGCGCGGTCGACCCCAACACCCCCGGGCACTATCCGGTCTGCCCGCTGCTGCACTACACGGGCCTGTACTGCCCCGGCTGCGGCGGGCTGCGCAGCGCCTACGCGGTCGCGCACGGGCGGTTCGGCACGGCACTGGGCTGCAACGCGCTGGCCGTGGCCGGATACGCGCTGTTCGCCGTGGTCTGGGCGGTGTGGTGCTGGCGGTCGGTGCGCGGCCTGCCCTTCCGCCCGGCCCTCGGCCGCGGCCACCGCTGGGCGATCTGGGGGCTGCTGATCGGCTTCGGCGTTGTCCGGAACCTGCCCTTCGGATCGGTGCTCGCACCGTGAGTGCGGACGGTCACGCGGCGGCGTTCGTCCAGGTGGCGCGGGCGCGGATCACCGGATGCGGATTCCGGGAGCTTCGCCCGATACCATCGAAGGAGCCGCCGGTCCGCACCGCTGGCTTGATCATTTCGCTGCTCCACCCGGACGTAAGGGGAGTTCTCGCGTGAGCGTGCTCGACGAGATCATCGACGGTGTCCGCGCTGACCTCGCCGAGCGACAGGCCCGGGTCACCCTCGACGAGCTCAAGGAGCGGGCCGCGCGGGCGCGTGACGCCAAGGACGGCGCGGCGGCGCTGCGCGGCGAGGGCGTCACGGTCATCTGCGAGGTCAAGCGGTCCAGCCCCTCCAAGGGCGCGCTCGCCGCGATCGCCGATCCGGCCGGGCTCGCCGCGGACTACGAGGCCGGCGGCGCGGCGGCGATCAGCGTGCTCACCGAGCAGCGGCGGTTCGGCGGATCGCTCGCCGACCTGGAGGCGGTCCGGGCCAAGGTCGACATCCCGGTGCTGCGCAAGGACTTCATCGTGACCGCGTACCAGCTGTGGGAGGCCAGGGCGTACGGCGCGGACATCGCGCTGCTCATCGTCGCGGCGCTCGACCAGCCGGCGCTGGTGTCGCTGATCGAGCGGGCCGAGTCGATCGGACTCACCCCGCTGGTCGAGGTGCACGACGAGGAGGAGGCGGCGCGGGCGGTCGACGCGGGCGCGCGTGTGATCGGGGTCAACGCGCGCAACCTCAAGACGCTGGAGGTGGACCGGGGCACGTTCGCCCGGGTCGCCCCGGAGATCCCGGACCGGATCGTCAAGGTCGCGGAGTCCGGGGTGCGCGGGCCGCACGACCTGATCGCCTACGCGCACGACGGGGCCGACGCGGTCCTGGTCGGCGAGTCGCTGGTCACCGGGCGCGATCCGCGCGGCGCCGTCGCCGATCTGGTCGCCGCCGGGGCGCATCCGGCGCTGCGCACCCCCCGCGACTGACCTCCGGTCCGGGTCAACGCCCGAGGTCGAGCCCTTCCCCCTCCGCGGGGCGCCGTGACGCTGGACGTCAGCCCCCAGGGGCGCGGGGAACTGCGCGCTCAGCCCCCACCGGCGGGTGGTCCGGAGCGGACTGGGCTGCCCCTTCTGGGCGGTGGCGATCTGCGGGCCGCGGATGGGCTGGTCGCGCCGTTCCCCGCGCCCCTGGGGGGCAGCGCTCAGCGTTGAGCTGGCGGCCGCGGAGCCGGGATAGACTCGGCGCGTGGAGTTGGCTGCGCGACTGGGTCCCGGATGCCGCCCGCGCGGCTGCCGCGCGCCGGCGCGCCGCGTGCTGGGCCGCCGCGTACGCTACGTGATCGGCTGCGAACCCGGCCAGGTGAACGGCAGGCGATGGCGCCGGGCCTGACCCCCGCGCCCCCCCTTCCCGCGAACGCGGCGCCCGGCGACGCTCGGCACGCCGCCCGCGGTGAGGCCCCCATCATCTGCAAGGGACACCCATGTCGCACCGACCTGACTTCTTCCTGCCCGACCCGGAAGGCGCCGTCCCCAGCCCGGAGGGCTACTTCGGCGCCTTCGGCGGCAAGTTCATCCCCGAGGCGCTGGTCGCCGCCGTGGACGAGGTCGCCGCCGAGTACGAGAAGGCGAAGGCCGACCCCGGCTTCGCCGCCGAGCTCAACGACCTGATGGTCAACTACACCGGCCGCCCCAGCGCCCTCACCGAGGTGCCGCGGTTCGCGCGCGACGCCGGCGGCGCCCGCGTCTTCCTCAAGCGCGAGGACCTCAACCACACCGGCTCGCACAAGATCAACAACGTGCTCGGCCAGGCCCTGCTCACCCGCCGGATGGGCAAGACCCGCGTCATCGCCGAGACCGGCGCCGGCCAGCACGGCGTGGCCACCGCCACCGCCTGCGCGCTGTTCGGCCTGGAGTGCACCATCTACATGGGCGAGGTCGACACCGAGCGGCAGGCGCTCAACGTCGCCCGGATGCGCATGCTCGGCGCCGAGGTGGTCGCCGTCACCTCCGGCAGCCGCACCCTGAAGGACGCCATCAACGAGGCGTTCCGCGACTGGGTCGCCAACGTCGACCGCACCCACTACCTGTTCGGCACCGTCGCCGGCCCGCACCCGTTCCCCGCGATGGTCCGCGACTTCCACCGCGTCATCGGCGTCGAGGCCCGCCGCCAGCTGCTGGAGCGCGCCGGCCGGCTGCCCGACGCGGCGATCGCCTGTGTCGGCGGCGGCTCCAACGCGATGGGCCTGTTCCACGCCTTCCTGCCGGACACCGGCGTCCGGCTGATCGGCTGCGCAGGCCGGCCGCGGCGTCCCCAGCGGCGAGCACGCGGCCACGCTGACCGCGGGCGAGCCCGGCATCCTGCACGGCTCCCGTTCGTACGTCCTGCAGGACGACGAGGGCCAGATCACCGAGCCGTACTCGATCTCGGCCGGCCTGGACTACCCGGGCGTCGGTCCCGAGCACGCGTACCTCAAGGACAGCGGGCGGGCGGAGTACCGCGCGGTCACCGACGACGACGCCATGCAGGCGCTGCGCCTGCTGTCGCGCACCGAGGGCGTCATCCCGGCGATCGAGAGCGCGCACGCGCTGGCCGGCGCGCTGGAGGTCGGCCGCGAGCTGGGCCCGGACGGCCTGATCGTGGTCAACCTCTCCGGCCGCGGCGACAAGGACATGGACACCGCCGCCCGGTACTTCGGGCTGTACGACCAGGGCGCCGCGCAGGGCGGGACGGGGGACGCGAAGTGAGCGGGCAGATCACCCTTCTGGAGCAGACCATCGCGGCGGCCAGGGCCGAGGACCGGGCCGCGCTGATCGCCTACCTGCCGGCCGGCTTCCCGACCGTCGACGGCGGCATCGCCGCGGTCCGGGCCGCGCTGGACGGCGGCGCGGACATCGTCGAGGTCGGCCTGCCGCACAGCGACCCGGTGCTCGACGGCCCGGTCATCCAGACCGCCGACGACATCGCGCTGAAGAACGGCGTGCGGATCGCCGACGTGCTGCGCACGGTCCGCGAGGCGCACGCCGCCACCGGAAAGCCGGTGCTGGTGATGACGTACTGGAACCCCGTCGACCGGTACGGCGCCGAGCGCTTCGCCACCGAGCTGGCAGAGGCCGGCGGCGCCGGCTGCATCCTGCCCGACCTGCCGGTCGAGGAGTCCGAGGCGTGGCGCAAGGCGGCCGAGCAGCAGGGCCTGGCGACCGTCTTCGTGGTCGCGCCGTCCAGCCGGGACGAACGGCTGGCCAGGATCACCGCGGCCGGCAGCGGCTTTGTCTACGCGGCCTCGCTGATGGGCGTCACCGGCACCCGTGCCAGCGTCGGCGAGCAGGCCGCCGGCCTGGTGCGCCGCACCCGCGACACCACCGAGCTGCCGGTCTGCGTGGGCCTGGGCGTGTCCAACGCGGCGCAGGCCGCCGAGGTGGCGTCCTTCGCCGACGGCGTCATCGTCGGCTCGGCCTTCGTCAAGCGGCTGCTGGACCACCGCGATGACGAGGCGGCGGGCCTGGCCGCGGTTCGGGCACTGGCCGCGGAGCTGGCCGAGGGCGTCCGCAAGCGCGGCTGACCGGGGGCCGCCCCGGGCCGCCCGCGGCTGGGCGGCCCGCGTGCGCCGGCCCGCGTGCGCCGGCCCGCGTGCGCCGGCCCGCGTGCGCCGGCCCGCGCGCGCCGGCCCGCGTGCGCCGGCCCGCGCGCGCCGGCCCGCGCGCGCCGGGCCGGGCACGCGGGCCGCGGGGGTCACCCGGGCGGCGGATTCTTGTCACTCCGAAGGGCGAAAAACGGTGCGGGGAGGCGCTCAGCGCCGCCCCGCGCCGTTGCCCGGTCGTGAGCGAGAAGAACCGAGACGGAAAGCGCAGCGCCCGCGAGGCGCTCAGGCAGCAGCGTGCGAAGGAGGAGGCCCGCGCCCGGCGCAAGCGGACCGCGGTGGTGGCCGGCGGCGTGGTGGCCGTGCTGGCGGTGGCGGCCGTCGTCGGCGTGCTGGTGGCCGACCACAACAGCAACAAGACCAGCAGCGACTCCTCCGCGCCGGTCGCCGCGCCCAAGGGCGCCGTCGGGAAGGACAATTTGGTCATCCCGGTCGGCGCGAGCGACGCGCCCTCGACGCTGACCGTGTGGGAAGACTTCCGCTGCCCGGCCTGCGACGCCTTCGAGAAGACCTTCACGCCGACCATCCACCAGCTGGAGGACTCCGGCCAGGTCCGCACGGAGTACCGCCTGGTGCTGCTCATCGACGGCAACCTCGGCGGCACCGGCTCGCTGAACGCGGCGAACGCCGCGGCCTGCGCCCAGGACCAGGGGAAGTTCCGCGCCTTCCACGACGTGCTGTACGCCAACCAGCCCGACGAGCAGGACGACAGGTTCGGCGACAAGAAGACCCTGCTGCAGCTGGCCGGCAAGGTCGACGGCCTGACCACCCCCGCCTTCACCGCCTGCGTGAACAACGGCACCCACGACAACTGGGTGAAGAAGTCCAACGACGCCTTCAACCGCTCGGGCTACGACTCCACGCCCACCATCCTGCTGAACGGCAAGAGCGTCTACGGCGCCGACAGCAACCTCACGCCGGACTCGCTGAAGCAGATGGTCGCCGACGCGAACAAGGGCAAGCCCAAGGGCACCGCCACCGCCACCGCGTCGCCGTCCTGACCCGGCCGCCCCGGCGCCGCCCGCCCGCCCGGCCGCCCGGCCCCGGTGTTATCCATACGTAGCCGGGCGGGGTTGCCTCTTTCCCGCCCGGCAGGGTAGCGTCAGTGGTGCCATGGACCTCGCATACATTCCCAGCCCTTCGCACGGGGTGGTCCACCTCGGACCGATCCCGCTGCGCGGCTACGCCTTCTGCATCATCATCGGTGTCTTCGTGGCCGTCTGGCTGGGAGGCAAGCGCTGGGTGGACCGTGGCGGCCGGCCCGGCACGGTGGCCGACATCGCCGTGTGGGCGGTGCCCTTCGGCCTGGTCGGCGGGCGGCTCTACCACGTCATCACCGACTACGAGCTGTACTTCACCGACGGCAAGGACTGGGTCGACGCCTTCAAGATCTGGCAGGGCGGCCTCGGCATCTGGGGCGCCATCGCCATGGGCGCGCTGGGCGCGTGGATCGGCTGCCGCCGCCGCGGCATCGCACTGCCCGCCTACGCCGACGCGATCGCGCCGGGCATCGCCTTCGCCCAGGCCATCGGCCGCTGGGGCAACTGGTTCAACCAGGAGCTGTACGGCGACCACACGTCGCTGCCGTGGGGCCTGAAGATCACCAGTGACGCGGGCGACCGGGTCCCGGGCATCTACCAGCCGACCTTTCTGTACGAGTCGCTGTGGTGCGTCGGCGTCGCGCTGCTGGTGCTGTGGGCGGACCGCCGCTTCCAGCTGGGCCACGGCCGGGCCTTCGCCCTCTACGTCGCGTCGTACTGCGTGGGCCGGGCCTGGATCGAGCACATGCGCTCCGACTTCGCCCACCACATCCTGGGCCTGCGGCTGAACGACTGGACCGCGCTGATCGTCTTCCTGGCGGCCGTGGCCTACTTCGTGCTCAGCAACCGGCTGCGGCCGGGCCGCGAGCTGACCGTCGAGCCCGGAGCGGGCGCCGCGGGCGCGACCGGTGACGCCGGGGCCGACCAGGACGCCGGGGCCGACCAGGCCGCCGCCTCCGACGCGGACGACGCCTCCGACGCGGACGACGCCTCCGACGCGGACGACGCCTCCGACGCGAGCGCCGGCTCCGCCGACGCCGACGCCGATCGTGACGCCCGGGAAGACGACCACGCCGAGCCCGACGGCGAGGCCCGGGACGACGGCGACGCCAAGGCCGAGCGCTCCGCCGCCGGCGGCCCCTCCGCCGCGGCCAACCCCCACTAGCCCGGGCCCCTCCGCGACCGGCTCCGTGAGCCGGACCGGACCCGTATCCCCAGGTCAGGGCAGCCTGGCCTTGCTGGCGGCGGGCCGGAATCCCCGTTACCGTCGAAGCGTTGTCCGGCTGTGAGGACGGCCGGGATGCGGCTGGAGCGGGCCTGGGACGGGGTCCGGGGGAGGGGATGCGGAGCATGACGACCGTCGTCGAGGACACCGCGCCGGCGAACCCGTACCACGTACCGCACCACACGCACCGCGACGTCAGCGGCGGCTGGCTGCGGCCCGCGGTCTTCGGCGCCATGGACGGCCTGGTCTCCAATCTCGCCCTGATGACCGGCATGGCCGGCGGCTCGGTCGGCACCCGCACCCTGGTCGTGACCGGCCTGGCCGGGCTCGCGGCGGGCGCCTTCTCGATGGCCGCGGGCGAGTACACCTCGGTGGCCTCCCAGCGCGAGCTGGTCGAGGCGGAGCTGGCGGTCGAGCGGATCGAGCTGGACCGGCACCCCGAGGACGAGCTGCGCGAGCTGGCCGCGCTCTACGTCGCCCGCGGCGTGGAGCCCGAGCTGGCCCACGAGGTGGCGCGGCAGCTGTCCGCCGACCCGGAGCAGGCGCTGGAGATCCACGCCCGCGAGGAGCTGGGCGTCGACCCGGACGACCTGCCCTCGCCGCTGGTCGCGGCGGTCTCCTCGTTCGGTTCCTTCGCGCTCGGCGCGCTGCTGCCGGTGCTGCCGTTCCTGCTGGGCGCCCGGGCGCTGTGGCCGGCGCTGCTGCTGGCGCTCGCCGGGCTGTTCGGCTGCGGCGCCGCGGTGGCCCGCGTCACCGCCCGCTCGTGGTGGTTCAGCGGGCTGCGGCAGCTGGCGCTGGGCGGCGCCGCGGCCGCTGTGACCTTCGGCATCGGCGCCGCGATCGGGACAGCCGTAAACTGATCCGTGACGGGTCGGGGATCGACCGGAAGCATGTGTTTCCCGCTCGTTTCAGCGAGCCCCGGGCGGGGCATCACTCGGTAACGCGTCGGCAGAGCCGCCAGACCGCGACCGCACCACTCCTTCCTTGCCCCCTTGTCACGACCCTCCGCACCACATTCCGCACCACGTTTCCGCACCACCTTTGAGCACCCCCCTCATCAGCTTGTCCAGCACCCCTCCGGCCCGCCCGCGGCTGGCCGGAACCCATCGCGCGAGACCCGCCGAGTGTCCACCATGTGGAATCACATATCCGCGTCTCGAACACTCGGCCATCATGTAACCTGCACGAAATCGCAGAGGGCCAGCGTCGTCCCTGTTGCGCATGCCTATGACAGGCGATGCATACCAGCCACAATGACGACGACGGGAGAGCCATGCGTTCGCGTTCCGCGTTCATGGACGGGCGTCCCGGCCCGCAGGGGATGTACGACCCCCGCAATGAGCACGACGCCTGCGGTGTCGGCTTTGTCGCCACCCTCACCGGCGAGGCGAGCCATGGCCTGGTCGAGCAGGCCCTCACCGTCCTGCGCAACCTGGAGCACCGCGGCGCCACCGGCGCCGAGCCCGACTCGGGCGACGGCGCGGGCATCCTGCTCCAGGTCCCGGACGCCTTCCTGCGCGCGAACACCGGCTTCGACCTGCCCGCGGCCGGCCGCTACGCCGTCGGCACCGCCTTCCTGCCGGTCGACGCCGAGGACCGCACCAAGGCCGTCGACGCGATCGAGCGGATCGCCGCCGAGGAGGGCCTGACCGTCCTCGGCTGGCGCGAGGTCCCGGTCTCGCCCGACCTGCTCGGCGCCACCTCCCGCTCCACCATGCCGTACTTCTCGCAGCTCTTCGTGACCGACGCCGAGGGCCGCCGGGAGGGCATCGCCCTGGACCGGCCCGCCTTCGTGCTGCGCAAGCGCGCCGAGCGCGAGGCCGACGTGTACTTCCCGTCGCTGTCCGCGCGGACCCTGGTCTACAAGGGCATGCTCACCACCGGGCAGCTCGAACCGTTCTTCCCCGACCTGTCCGACCCGCGCTTCGCCACCGCCATCGCGCTGGTCCACTCCCGCTTCTCCACCAACACCTTCCCGAGCTGGCCGCTCGCCCACCCGTACCGCTTCGTGGCGCACAACGGCGAGATCAACACCGTCAAGGGCAACCGCAACTGGATGCGCGCCCGCGAGTCGCAGCTGGCCAGCGAGCTGTTCAGCGGCGACCTGGAGCGGATCTACCCGATCTGCACCCCCGGCGCCTCCGACACCGCCTCCTTCGACGAGGTGCTGGAGCTGCTCCACCTCGGCGGCCGGTCGCTGCCGCACAGCGTGCTGATGATGATCCCCGAGGCCTGGGAGAACCACGCCTCCATGGACCCGGACCGGCGCGCCTTCTACCAGTACCACTCCACCCTGATGGAGCCCTGGGACGGCCCGGCGTGCGTCACCTTCACCGACGGCTCGGTGGTCGGCGCGGTGCTGGACCGCAACGGGCTGCGCCCGGGCCGTTACTGGGTCACCGACGACGGCCTGGTGGTGCTCGCCTCGGAGTCCGGCGTGCTCGACGCCATCGACCCCGCCCGGGTGGTCCGCAAGGGCCGGCTGCAGCCCGGCCGGATGTTCCTGGTCGACACCGTCGAGCACCGCATCGTCGAGGACGACGAGATCAAGTCCGCGATGGCCGCCCAGCACCCGTACGCCGACTGGCTGGACGCGGGGCTGATCGACCTCGCCGACCTGCCCGAGCGCGAGCACATCGTGCACACCCACGCCTCGGTCACCCGGCGCCAGCAGACCTTCGGCTACACCGAGGAGGAGCTGCGGGTCATCCTCGCGCCGATGGCCCGCACCGGCGCCGAGCCGATCGGCTCGATGGGCACCGACTCGCCGATCGCCGCCCTCTCCGACCGGCCGCGGCTGCTCTTCGACTACTTCACCCAGCTGTTCGCGCAGGTCACCAACCCGCCGCTGGACGCCATCCGCGAGGAACTGGTCACCTCGCTGATCTCCACCATCGGCCCCTCGGGCAACCTGCTGGAGCCCAGCCCCGCCTCCTGTCGCAACATCACCCTGCCCTTCCCGGTCATCGACAACGACGAGCTGGCCAAGCTCATCCACGTCAACGCCGACGGCGACATGCCCGGCATGAAGGCCGCCACCCTCTCCGGCCTGTACCGGGTGGCCGGCGGCGGCGACGCGCTGGCCGCGCGGCTCGCCGAGATCTGCGCCGAGACCGACGCCGCCATAGAGGACGGCGCCCGCCTCATCGTGCTCTCCGACCGGCACTCCGACGCCGAGCACGCCCCGATCCCCTCGCTGCTGCTGACCTCCGCGGTCCACCACCACCTGATCCGCACCAAGCAGCGCACCCAGGTCGGCGTGCTGGTCGAGGCCGGCGACGTCCGCGAGGTGCACCACGTGGCGCTGCTCATCGGCTACGGCGCCGCCGCGGTCAACCCGTACCTGGCCATGGAGTCGGTCGAGGACCTGGTCCGCGAGGGCACCTTCCTGCCCGGCCTGGACGCCGAGACCGCCATCCGCAACCTGATCAAGGCGCTGGGCAAGGGCGTGCTGAAGGTGATGTCCAAGATGGGCATCTCCACCGTCGCCTCCTACCGCGGCGCGCAGGTCTTCGAGGCCGTCGGCCTGGACGCCGACTTCGTCGACACCTACTTCCACCTCACCGACACCAAGATCGGCGGGGCCGGCATCGACGTCATCGCCAAGGAGGTCGCCGCCCGGCACGCCAAGGCCTACCCGGCCTCCGGCATCTCCGCCGCGCACCGCCGGCTGGAGATCGGCGGCGAGTACCAGTGGCGCCGCGAGGGCGAGCCGCACCTGTTCGACCCCGACACCGTCTTCCGGCTGCAGCACGCCACCCGCACCCGCCGCTACGACATCTTCAAGCAGTACACGCAGCGGGTGAACGAGCAGTCCGAGCGGCTGATGACGCTGCGCGGCCTGTTCGCGCTGAAGAACGAGCGGACCCCGGTGCCGATCGAGGAGGTCGAGCCGGTCAGCGAGATCGTCAAGCGGTTCTCCACCGGCGCCATGTCGTACGGCTCGATCTCCCGCGAGGCGCACGAGACGCTCGCCATCGCGATGAACCAGCTCGGCGGCAAGTCCAACACCGGCGAGGGCGGCGAGGACCCCGAGCGGCTCTACGACCCGGCCCGGCGCAGCGCCATCAAGCAGGTCGCCTCCGGCCGCTTCGGCGTCACCTCCGAGTACCTGGTCAACGCCGACGACATCCAGATCAAGATGGCCCAGGGCGCCAAGCCCGGCGAGGGCGGCCAGCTGCCCGGCCACAAGGTCTACCCGTGGGTGGCCGGCACCCGGCACTCCACCCCCGGCGTCGGCCTGATCTCGCCGCCGCCGCACCACGACATCTACTCCATCGAGGACCTCGCCCAGCTCATCCACGACCTGAAGAACGCCAACCCGCGGGCCCGCGTGCACGTCAAGCTGGTCTCCGAGGTCGGCGTCGGCACCGTCGCGGCCGGCGTGTCCAAGGCGCACGCCGACGTGGTGCTGATCTCCGGCCACGACGGCGGCACCGGCGCCTCCCCGCTCACCTCGCTCAAGCACGCCGGCGGCCCCTGGGAGCTGGGCCTGGCCGAGACCCAGCAGACGCTGCTGCTCAACGGCCTGCGCGACCGCATCGTGGTGCAGACCGACGGCCAGCTGAAGACCGGCCGCGACGTGGTGATCGCCGCGCTGCTCGGCGCCGAGGAGTTCGGCTTCGCCACCGCGCCGCTGGTCGTCTCCGGCTGCGTCATGATGCGCGTCTGCCACCTGGACACCTGCCCGGTCGGCGTCGCCACCCAGAACCCGGTGCTGCGCGACCGGTTCAGCGGCAAGCCCGAGTTCGTCGTGAACTTCTTCGAGTTCATCGCCGAGGAGGTCCGCGAACTCCTCGCCGAGCTGGGCTTCCGCTCGATCGAGGAGGCCGTCGGCCACGCCGAGCTGATCGACGCCGGCCGCGCCGTCGACCACTGGAAGGCCCAGGGCCTGGACCTGGCGCCGCTGCTGTACGTGCCCGAACTGCCCGAGGGCGCGGTCCGGCACCGCACCACCGAGCAGGACCACGGCCTGGACAAGGCGCTGGACAACGAGCTGATCAGGCTCGCCGCCGAGGCGCTGGACTCCGGCGCGCCGGTCCGCGCCCAGATCCGGGTGCGCAACGTCAACCGCACGGTCGGCACCATGCTCGGCCACGAGGTGACGAAGAAGTACGGCGGCGCGGGCCTGCCCGACGGCACCATCGACATCACCCTGACCGGCTCGGCCGGCCAGTCGTTCGGCGCCTTCCTGCCCCGCGGCATCACCCTGCGGCTGGAGGGCGACGCCAACGACTACGTCGGCAAGGGCCTGTCCGGCGGCCGGATCGTGGTCCGCCCCGACCGCGGCGCCGACCACCTGGACGAGGACTCCACCATCGCCGGCAACACCATCGCCTACGGAGCCACCGGCGGCGAGCTGTTCCTGCGCGGCCGCACCGGCGAGCGCTTCTGCGTGCGCAACTCCGGCGCGACCGTGGTCGCCGAGGGCGTCGGCGACCACGGCTGCGAGTACATGACCGGTGGCCGCGCCGTGGTGCTCGGCCCCACCGGCCGCAACTTCGCGGCCGGCATGTCCGGCGGCATCGCGTACGTCCTCGACCTCGCCGCGGACCGCGTCAACCCCGGCATGGTCGGCGTCGAGGCGCTGGACGCCGACGACATCACGTGGCTGCACGACGTGGTGCGCCGCCACTACGAGGAGACCGGCTCCACCGTCGCCGAGCGGCTGCTCGCCGACTGGGGGAGCGCCCTCACCCGCTTCGGCAAGGTCATGCCGAGGGACTACAAGGCAGTGCTCGCCGCCAAGAACGCCGCCGAGCAGGCCGGGCTCTCCGAGTCCGAGACCACCGCGAAGATGATGGAGGCGGCGAATGGCTGACCCCAAGGGCTTCCTCACCACCGGCCGCGAGACCGCGCCGACCCGCCCGGTCGAGGAGCGCAAGCAGGACTGGAACGAGGTCTACGTCCCCGGCGGCCTGCTGCCGATCATCACCAAGCAGGCCGGCCGCTGCATGGACTGCGGCATCCCGTTCTGCCACAACGGCTGCCCGCTGGGGAACCTCATCCCCGAGTGGAACGACTACGCCTACCGCGAGGACTGGCGGGCCGCCTCCGAGCGGCTGCACGCCACCAACAACTTCCCGGAGTTCACCGGGCGGCTGTGCCCGGCGCCGTGCGAGTCCGCGTGCGTGCTCGGCATCAACCAGCCGCCGGTCACCATCAAGAACGTCGAAGTCACCATCATCGACAAGGCGTGGGACAGCGGCGACGTGACCCCGCAGCCGCCGGAGCGGCTGTCCGGCAAGACCGTCGCGGTGATCGGCTCCGGACCGGCGGGACTGGCCGCCGCCCAGCAGCTCACCCGCGCCGGGCACACCGTCGCCGTCTACGAGCGGGCCGACCGGATCGGCGGGCTGCTGCGCTACGGCATCCCCGAGTTCAAGATGGAGAAGCGGCACATCAACCGGCGCATCGAGCAGATGCGCGCGGAGGGCACCAAGTTCCGCACCGGCGTGCAGATCGGCACCGACCTGGACGCCGCCACGCTCACCAAGCGGTACGACGCGGTGGTCGTCGCGGCCGGCGCCACCCAGTGGCGGGACCTGCCGGTCGAGGGCCGCGAGCTCGACGGCATCCACCAGGCCATGGAGTACCTCCCGCTGGCCAACAAGGTGCAGGAGGGCGACTTCGTCGCGCCGCCGATCACCGCCGAGGGCAAGCACGTCGTGGTCATCGGCGGCGGCGACACCGGCGCGGACTGCGTCGGCACCGCGCACCGCCAGGGCGCCCGGTCCGTCACCCAGCTGGAGATCATGCCGCGCCCGGCCGACGACCGGCCCGCGCACCAGCCCTGGCCGACGATGCCGATGGTCTACAAGGTCACCTCCGCGCACGAGGAAGGCGGTGAGCGGGTCTACGCCGTCAACACCGTCCGCTTCACCGGCGACGAGAACGGCCATGTGCGCGAACTGCACCTGGTCGAGGTGGTGTTCGAGGGCGGCGCGTTCGTGCCGCAGGAGGGCACCGAGCGGGTCATCCCGGCCGACCTGGTCACCCTCGCGATGGGCTTCACCGGCACCGACCAGAAGAACGGCCTGGTCGAGCAGCTCGGCCTGGAGCTGGACGCGCGCGGCAACATCGCCCGCGACGCCTCCTACGCCACCAACGTCGACGGCGTGTTCGTGGCCGGCGACGCGGGACGCGGCCAGTCGCTGATCGTCTGGGCGATCGCCGAGGGGCGCTCGGCCGCGCGCGCGGTCGACGAGTACCTCACCGGGCTGCCCTCGCAGCTGCCCGCGCCCATCCGGCCGACCGACCGCCCGCTGACGGTCTGAGGCCCCGGGCGCCGGACCCCGTGTCCGGCGCCCCGTGAGACGTCCCGCACGACGAGGTGCGGGCGGTAACACCGCAGCGCTCGCCACTCCCCGACCAAGGAGGCGGGCGCTGCGCCCTTCCCGGGACGGCTGCTCCCGTGGCGGCGGCCCGGGGCGGCCGGGGGTCAGGTGTCGCAGTCCAGCTCCGTACGGCACAGCGCGCACCGGACCCGGACCCGCCCCCGGCACGGCACCCGCAGCCGCTGGTGGCACACCGGGCAGGAGAACGCGACGCGGACGCCGCCCGGTCCCTCGGCGAAGGAGTAGTCCGGCGCCGCGGCGAGCATCCGGCGGTCGCGCAGGTAGCGGCGCCTGGCCGACCAGCCGGCCGCGGCCAGCGGCGCCCGCCGCAGGTCCTGCCGGGCCCTGTCCAGCCCGGCGCGGTACGCGTCGCGGGCCTGGGGGCTGCGGAACCACGGCTCGATGTCGTCGCCGAACGCCAGCGCCCGCTTGGCCAGCACGTACCCGAACTCCTCGGGCGTCAGATAGCCCAGCTTGTACGCCGACATCATCAGCCGCTCGCCGCGGATCGCCGCCTCCTCGCGGTAGGCGTCCAGCAGCAGCCAGCCCGCGCCGAGGTACGTGGTCACCGTGTCGGTGAGGATCTCGTTGTCCCGGGTGCCGGCGAACTCCAGGCCGAGCCGGTGCAGCCACACGTGCATCACCTCGTGGGCCAGCGCGGCGCCGACGTCGCGGCGGTCGGTCCTGAACCGCGAGTGCAGCTCGATGAAGTACTCCGGGCCGGCGGCCAGCTCCACATTGCCGGCGTGGACCATGTCGCGGAAGCCGACGACCATCCGGGCGTCCGGCAGCCGGAAGTGCTGCACCATCACCCGGGCCACACGCTGGGCGCCGAGGTAAAGGTCCTCGGCTTCGGGAAAATCGACGAGTTCGGGCCGGATGCTCGTCGCGTAGCGCTCCACGCCGTCGGCGGACAGCCGCCGGTACAGTGCGGTCAGCGACGCCCGCACCGTGTCCACGTGCGGGAACCCGTGGACGATCCCCCCGCTGTCCTCCCCGACCTCAGCCACCCTTCGAGCCTAGCGCCGGGCGCCGCGCCCCTGCTCTCAGCGCCCGGCGCGGAGCCGAGGTGGAGGGGAGGGCGGGGCGAGAGCCGCGTAAGTTGGCCGCATGTATGTTCTGACCCGCGACGAAGCCGAGACCCGCGCCCGCGACCTGAGCGTCCAGACGTATGCGATCGACCTGGACCTGACCCGCGGCGCGGACCTCTTCGGCTCGACCACCGTGATCCGCTTCACGGTCCACCGCGCCTGCGACACCTTCGTGGAGCTGAAGCCCGCCGCGCTGCACCGCGTCCGGCTGGACGGCGCCGCGCTGGACCCGGCGCTGCTGGACGGCAACCGGCTGCCGCTGACCGGCCTGGCCGAGGGCGCGCACGAACTGCGGGTCGAGACCGACATGCGCTACTCCAGGACCGGCGAGGGCATGCACCGCTTCACCGACCCCGCGGACGGCGAGACGTACGTCTACACCCAGCTGTTCCTCGACGACGTCCAGCGGGTCGCCGCGGCCTTCGACCAGCCCGACCTCAAGGCCGTCTTCCACGTCGAGGTCACCGCGCCCGAGCAGTGGACGGTCCTCGGCAACACCCTCGCCACCCGGACCGCGCCCGGCCGCTGGCGGCTGGCCCCCACGCGGCCGCTGGCCACGTACTTCCTCGCGGTCGCCGCCGGCCCGTACCACTCGGTGCGCACCGAGCACGCCGGGCTGCCGTTCGGACTGCACTGCCGCCGCTCGCTCGCGCCCTACCTGGACCGCGACGCCGAGGACCTGTTCGACCTCACCAGACGCTGCTTCGACCGCTACCACGAACTGTTCACCGAGCCCTACCCGTTCGACTCCTACGACCAGGTGTTCGTGCCGGAGTTCAACGCCGGCGCCATGGAGAACCCCGGACTGGTCGTGCTGCGCGACGAGTTCGTCTTCCGCTCCGCGGTCACCCCCGCGGAGGAGCAGTTCCGCGCGGTGGTCGTCGCGCACGAGATGGCCCACATGTGGTTCGGCGACCTGGTCACGCTGCGCTGGTGGGACGACATCTGGCTGAACGAGTCGTTCGCCGAGTACATGGGCTACCAGGTGATCGCCGAGGCCACCCGCTTCACCGGCACCTGGAACGACTTCGCGGTGGTCCGCAAGGCGTGGGGCAGCGACGCCGACCAGCGGCCCTCCACCCACCCCGTCGCGCCCGACCCGCAGGCGGTGCCCGACACCGCCTCCGCGCTCACCAACTTCGACGGCATCTCCTACGCCAAGGGCGCGTCCGCGCTGCGCCAGCTCGTCGCGTGGCTGGGCCGCGAGGACTTCTTCGCCGGCATCAACGAGCACTTCGCCCGGCACCGCTTCGGCAACGCCGCCCTCGCCGACTTCCTCGACTCGCTGGCCGGCGCCACCGACCGCGACGTGCACGCCTGGGCCTCGGCCTGGCTGCGCACCAGCGGCGTCGACACCCTCGCCCCGGCCGCCTCGCCCGCGCCCAGCGGCTGGCAGCTGGCCGTCACGCACACCGGCGAGCGCCCGCACCGCATCACCGTCGGGCTCTACGACCGCGCGGCGGACCGGCCGGGACGGCTGGTGCCGCGTGACCGGGTGACCCTGGACATCGCCGCGACCTCGGTGGTCGACCGGCGCGAACTGCCCGGGCCGCGGCCCGATCTGATCCTGCTCAACGACGGCGACCTCACCTTCGCCAAGATCCGCTTCGACGAGCACTCCTGGGAGACCGTCGTGGACGCCGTCGGCGGGCTGCCGGACCCGCTCGCCCGCGCGGTCGCCTGGAACGCGGCGCGCGACCTGGTGCGCGACGGGCGGATCGCGCCGGCCGCGTACCTGGACCTGGTGGGCCGCCACCTGCCCGGCGAGAGCGATCCGTTCCTGATCGACGGCGTGCTCGCGTTCGCCCGCGGACCGGTCGCCGACCGGCTGCTCGCCCCCGAGCTGCGGCCGGCGGCGCTCGCCGGGCTCGCCGAGGTCGGGCGCGCGCTGATAGCGAACGGGCCCGAGGAGGTCCGGCTGACCGCGCTGCGCACGGTCGTCGACTCGGCGCTGGGCGAGGCCGACGCGGCGGCGCTGCGCGAGTGGTACGACCAGGGGGCGGCGCCCGGCGCGCCGCGGCTGGACCCCGAGCTGCGCTGGCGGATGCTGCTGCGGCTGTCGGTGCTGGGGGCGGCGGGGCCGGCGACATCGACGCGGAGCTGGTCCGCGATCCGAGTGCGGCCGGGCGCGAGGGGGCGGCCCGGTGCAGGGCGGCGCTGCCGGAGGCCGCGGCGAAGGAGGCGGCGTGGCAGGCGCTCTTCCACGACGACACGGTGTCCAACTACCTCTTCACGGCGACGGCCCAGGGCTTCTGGCAGGCCGAGCAGCTGGACCTGCTGACCGGTTACGTGCCGCGCTTCTACCCGGACGCGGTGGCGCTGGCCGCGCGGCGGGGAGCGGCGATCGCCGAGGGCTTGAGCCGGCACGGCTTCCCCACGGTGGTGGTCGACTCCGCGCACCTGGCCGTCGCCCGCGCCTGCCTGGCCGACGACGCGCCCACTCCGGCGCTGCGCCGCGCCCTCACCGACCACCTCGACGACCTCGCTCGCGCCGTGCGTGTCCGCGCCTCCCAGTAACGGCCCCGGCAACCCCGGGTCCGACGCGACGCCGAGCGTCGGCCGCTCGCGTCGAGCGCCCCGCGCCGCGACGCCGGACGTCGAGTTCGGGGATGAGGGGACCACCCCTTCGGGACGGGCCGGGAGCGTGCCCAAGGCGACGCGGGCTCGTTGAGGGGGAGGGACCCCCGGGGTGGGGGGCGACGGGAGGTCACGCCATGCCCGGACTCGCCGGCGGACGCCACGGCGCACAGGAACTGCGTCCGCTCGTGGAGACCGTGTGCACCGCCCTCGCCGAGGGCGCCGGCGCCGGGCCGGCGCCCTGCCGTCCGGCGGCCCGCGGGAGGTCGCCGGCCGCCTCGACGCCGCCCTCGGCGACGTGCTGCCGCACACCGGCACCGGCGAGCACGAGGCCCTGGCCACCCTGGTCCACGCCCTGGCCGCCGGCGCCGCCGACCCCGCGGAACCGCGCGTCGCCGCCCACCTGCACTGCCCGCCGCTCGCGGTCGCCGCCGCCGCGGACCTCGCGGCCTCCGCGCTGAACCAGTCGCTGGACTCCTGGGACCAGGCGCCGGCCGCGAGCGAGCTGGAGGCGCGGATGACCGCCGCGCTGGCCGGACTGGTCTACCCCGACCTGCCGGCGCCGGACGCGCTGGTCACCACCGGCGGCACCGAGTCCAACCAGCTCGCCCTGCTGCTGGCCCGGGAGCGCGCGGCCGGCGGCCCCCGCGTGCAGACCGTCTGCGGCGCCAACGCCCACCACAGCGTGCGGCGCGCTGCCTGGCTGCTCGGCCTGCCCCAACCGGTCGTGCTGGACACCCCCGCCGGCGTCCTCGACCCGGCCGCCGTGGACGCCGCGCTGGACGAACTGCCCGGCCGCCCGCTGCTGGTGGCGACCGCCGGCACCACCGACACCGGCGCGATCGACCCGCTGCCGCGGATCGCCCGGGCCGTCGCGCGGCACGGCGCGGACCTGCACGTGGACGCCGCCTACGGCGGCCCGCTGCTGTTCAGCCGGCGCGAGGCCGCCAAGCTCGACGGCCTGCAGTCCGCGGTGTCGGTCTCCCTCGACCTGCACAAGCTGGGCTGGCAGCCGGTCGCCGCGGGCCTGCTCGCGGTGCCCGACCGCGCCGCGCTGCGCCCGCTGGAGCACCGCGTGGACTACCTCAACGCCGCCGACGACACCGAGGCGGGACTGCCCGACCTGCTCGGCCGCTCGCTGCGCACCAGCCGCCGGCCGGACGTGCTGAAGGTCGCGGTCACCCTGCGCGCGCTGGGCCGCGAGGGCATGGCCACGCTGGTCGACGCGGTCTGCGACCTCGCCGCCGGCCTCGCCGACCGGATCGAGGCCCACCCCGGGCTCACCCTGCACGCGCCGCCGGTCATCTCCACCGTGCTGTTCCGCCCGGCCGGCGCCGACGACGAGCAGGTCGCCGAGCTGCGCCGGCGCCTGGCCCGGGACGGGCGCGCGGTGCTCGGCCGGGCCCGCGCCAGCAGCAGGCTGTGGCTGAAGGCCACCCTGCTCAACCCCTACCTGCGCCCCGACGACCTCGACGCGCTGGTACGGCTCACCGCACCGGACACGGAAGGCACCACCGCACCATGACCGCAGACCGGGACCCCGCCGCCCCCGACCCCGAGGCGTTCGACCTGCTCGGCATCGGCATCGGCCCGTTCAACCTCTCGCTCGCCGCGCTCGCCGACCGCGTCCCCGGGCTCACCGCCGTCTTCTACGACCAGCGGCCCGGCTTCTCCTGGCACCCGGGACTGCTGCTCGAGGGCGCCACCTTGCAGGTGCCGTTCCTGGCCGACCTGGTGACGCTGGTCGACCCGGCCAGCCCCTGGTCGTTCCTGAACTACCTCAAGTCCCGCGAGCGGCTCTTCCCGTTCTACTTCGCCGAGCGCTTCCACGTGCACCGCGCGGAGTACGACGCCTACTGCCGCTGGGTCGCGCGGTCGCTGCCCAGCACCCGCTTCGGGCAGCAGGTCGACACCGTGCGCTGGGACGCCGACCGCGGCCGCTTCGAGGTCGACCACACCCAGCTGGACGCGCACGGCGAGGCCGAGGCGCTGGCCCGCACCCACGCCCGGCACCTGGTGATCGGCGTCGGCACCGAGCCGTACGTGCCCGGTCCGCTGCGCCCGCTGGCCGAGGCGCCGACGGTGCCGGTGGTGCACTCCTCGCGCTACCTGGAGGAGCGCGCCCGGCTGCTGGCCGCCGACCACGTCACGGTGATCGGCTCGGGACAGTCCGGCGCGGAGGTCTTCCTCGACCTGCTCAGGAACCGCCCGCCCGGCCGCGAGCGGCTGACCTGGCTGGCCCGCACCCCGGCCTTCGCGCCGATGGAGTACAGCAAACTGGGCCTGGAGCACTTCACCGCCGACTACACCCGCTACTTCCACGGCCTGCCCGAGCAGGTCCGCGACGAACTGGTGCCGCGGCAGTGGCAGTTGCACAAGGGCATCGACGCCGAGACGATGGCCGCGATCCACGACGAGCTGTACCGGCGCACCCTGGACGGCGGCTGGCCGGACGCGGTGCTCACCCCGGGCGTCGCGGTGCGCACCGCCGGCCTCGGCGCGCAGGGCGTCGAACTCCACCTGGAGCACGTCGAACAGGGCACCCGCACCCGGCTGGTGACCGGCGCCGCGGTGCTCGCCACCGGGTACCGGGAGCGCCCGCTGGACCGGCTGCTGGAGCCGCTGCGGCCGTACCTGCGCACCGACGCCGCCGGGCGGCCGGCCGTCGACGCGCGGTACCGGCTGGAGCTGGACCGCCGTGTCACCGGCCGGGTCTACGTGCAGAACGCCGAGCGGCACACCCACGGCGTCGGCGCCCCCGACCTCGGGCTCGCGGCCTGGCGCTCCGCGGTGATCCTCAACGACCTGACCGGCCTGCTGACCGGCGACGAGCCCTACCCGCTGCCGGCCAGGACCGCGTTCACCACCTTCGGCCTGGCCGGCGCGGGCGCCCGGACGCCCGCCGCGGCTACTGGAACAGCGGCACCCCGGCACGGGTGAGCCGCCACTGGTCGGCGCCGAACGTCGACGGGTCGATCGTGCCGTGCGCCTGCACCCAGGCGATGATCGTGTTGCGGATCTCGTCGGAGCTGGACCACACCGACTGCGCGGCGGCCACGTGCGGGTAGTTGCTGCCGCCGCTGGAACGGTAGTTGTTCACCGCCAGGACGAACCGGGCGGCCGGGTCGACCGGCTTCCCGTCGTGGGTGAGGTTCACGATGCGCGAGCCGGCCGGCTGCGCGATGTCGATGTCGTACGACACCCCGCTGAGCACGTCGTAGCTGTAGTCGGGGATGTTGCCCGCGTTGGTCAGCTCGGCCGGGTCGACGGGCGCGTCCGGCGCGGTCTGCGCGAAGTACCGCGCCGACCACTCCAGGTAGTCCTTGACCTGCGCGCCGGTGAGGATCTTGGCGTCCAGGGTGTTCTCGTAGACGTAGAGACCCGCCACGTCGCGCAGGCTGACCTGCCCGGCCGGGATGGCCGCGGTGCGGGAGAACGGCGACGCCTCGGAGAGCACCGGCAGGTCGGCGTACTGGGTGCCGGCCAGCGCCGCCGTCACCGTGTCGGACTGCACCAGGTTGATGAAGTCGATGATCGGGGTGTCCTTGTACGTGGACTCCGCCGCCGACATCGCCGCGGTGCAGGTGCCGACGACCTGGTTGACGTACGCCACGACCTTCTCGTGCTCCGCGCGCACCAGCTTCGCCACCACCGGGTCCTCCTCGACGGTGTTGGCGTTGCGCACCTCGGCGGTCACCGAGGCGACCTGCCAGCGGCCCCGCTCGCGCACCAGGTCGATGTCGAACACGCTCAGCCGCATGCCCCACATCAGCGGCTCGGAGAGCACCACGGTCCGGCCGGTCTGCTCGTTGACCACCAGCGTCTGCGGGCGCTCCACGTGGGTGTGGCCGACCAGGATCGCGTCGATGCCCGGCACCTGCGCGGCCACCAGCGAGGAGGCGTTCTCCGGGTAGGGGACCGCGTCGCCGTAGGAGGTGCCGCCGTCCAGCCCCGAGTGGTCGGTGCAGATCACCACGTCGCAGCCGAGCGCGCGCAGCTTCGGCACGTACACCTTCGCCTGCTCCACCAGGCCGGGGAAGGCCATCCGCCCCTGCACGTTGGCCTTGTCCCACACCGCGATGCCGGGGTTGGTCAGCCCGAGCACGCCCACCTTGACCGGCGGGTGGCCGGGCACCCGCAGCTCCTTGACCAGGTAGGGCGGGAAGGCCGGCTTCAAGGTGGTGGCGTCGACGGCGTTGGCGGCCAGCAGCGGGAAGTCGCACTGCTCCTGGAAGGCGCGCAGCAGCGGGATGCCGTAGTTGAACTCGTGGTTGCCCAGCGCCGCCGCGTCGTAGCGCATGTGGTTCATGGCCAGCGCCATCGGGTGCCGCGGGCCCTTGCGGTCGCCGGTGATCGGCTCGACCCGGGCGTAGTAGTACGACAGCTGGGTGCCCTGGATGATGTCGCCGGCGTCGATCAGCAGGGTGCGGTCGTGGCCCTTCTCGGCGCGCGCGGCCTCCACCAGCGTGGCCACCTTGGCCAGGCCGACGTCGTTGTGGGTCGCGTCGTCGTACTCGGCGTCGGTGAAGTAGTCCCAGTTCAGCGCGTGCCCGTGCAGGTCGGTGGTGCCCAGCACGCGCAGCGAGAAGGTGCGGGGGCCGTGCTGGCCGCGGCCACCGGCGTGGGCGTCGGCCGCCTGGGCGCCGGGCGCCGCCACCGCGCCGGCCGCCCCGGCGAGCGCGACGCCCGCGCCGGTGGCGGCCGAGCGGTTGATGAAGTCCCTGCGGTTGAGCGGCATCTGTTCTCCTCGCGGTGCGGTCGGTCCGGGTGCTGCGGCGGTCCGACGTCCTCGTCGCCCGGGTCGGCGACGCGCGTAGATTCTGGACCACCGGCCCGCCGCGGCGACACCCCCCCGCGCGTGACGGGCGGGTTTCCCGCCGGTGACGCGCTCATCGGAGCGGACCCCCGCACAGTTCGACACTTGTCAACAACCTTTAATCCAGACGTCGTTGGACAGTTGCCGTCGTCGAGTCACCTACCAACGAGTAGGTCATACGCTCGACACATGCGCCGAGCCAAAATTGTCTGCACCCTGGGCCCCGCCACCGAGTCGTACGACCAGATCAAGGCACTGGTCGAGGCCGGCATGGACGTGGCACGCCTGAACCTGAGCCACGGCTCCTACGCCGAGCACGAGGACCGCTACCGACGGGTCCGCAAGGCGGCCGACGAGACCGGCCGCAGCGTGGGCGTGCTCGCCGACCTTCAGGGCCCGAAGATCAGGCTCGGCCGCTTCGCCGAGGGCCCGGTACTCCTTGAACGCGGCGACGAGTTCACCATCACCGTCGACGACATCGAGGGCGACCAGCAGATCTGCGGCACCACGTACAAGGGGCTGGCCGCCGACGTCGCCCGCGGCGAGCGCATCCTGGTCGACGACGGCCGGGTCACGCTGGAGGTCACCGACGTCGAGGGGCCGCGGGTGCACACCATGTGCATCGAGGGCGGCATGATCTCCGACCACAAGGGCCTCAACCTGCCCGGTGTGGCCGTATCGGTGCCCGCCCTGTCCGACAAGGACGTACGCGACCTGCGCTGGGCGCTGCGCACCGGCGCCGACGTGATCGCGCTGTCCTTCGTGCGCAGCGGACGGGACGTGGACGACGTGCTGCGGATCATGGCCGAGGAGGGCCGCCGGGTCCCGGTCATCGCCAAGATCGAGAAGCCGCAGGCGGTGGAGAACCTCGACGAGATCGTCGACGCCTTCGACGGCATCATGGTCGCCCGCGGCGACCTCGGCGTGGAGATGCCGCTGGAGGCGGTGCCGCTGGTGCAGAAGCGCGCGGTCGCGCTCGCCCGGCGCAACGCCAAGCCGGTCATCGTCGCCACCCAGATGCTCGACTCGATGATCGACAACTCCCGGCCGACGCGCGCCGAGGCCAGCGACGTGGCCAACGCGGTCATCGACGGCACCGACGCGGTGATGCTCTCCGGCGAGACCAGCGTCGGCAAGTACCCCATCGAGACGGTCAAGGTGATGTCGCGGATCGTGGCCGCCGCCGAGGCCGACATCCTCGCCGCCGGGCTGCCGCCGCTGACCGAGAGCAACAAGCCCCGCACCCAGGGCGGCGCGGTGGCCCGCGCCGCCGCCGAGATGGGCGACTTCCTCGGCGCCCGCTTCCTGGTCGCCTTCACCCAGTCCGGCGACACCGTGCGCCGGCTCTCCCGCTACCGCTCGCCGATCCCCGTGCTCGCCTTCACCCCCGAGCAGTCCACCCGCTCCCAGCTCACCCTGACCTGGGGCGTGGAGACCTTCCTCGGCCCGACCGTGCAGACCACCGACGAGATGGTCCAGCAGGTCGACGAGGAACTGCTGCGCATCGGCCGCTGCAAGAAGGGCGACACCGTCGTCATCACCGCGGGCTCGCCGCCCGGAATGCCCGGTACCACCAACATGGTGCGGGTGCACCGCATCGGCGAGGACGACTCGCCGCGCCCCCGTTCGTAACGGGCATTCGCATTTTTGCTCCTGTCGAAGCAACGCACCCCCGCCCGGCGGTTGCCGGGCGGGGGTCTTGTTTGGGTAAAGACGCCGGGCGCCGAATAACCCTGCGTAACGCAAACGCAATAATTCATTGGAACCGGCCACGGCCGTTGCCCGGTTCGCACGTTCCCCTGTCCGGGTACGGACGGGCAGCGGATTTCGACCCTCCGCCGTCTCATCGGGCGGACGGCCCGGCCCGGTTGCCCCAAAGGCCCGCGCGCACTGCCGGAAGTGCACGTTCTCATCATGTGGACGGCTGCGCAAAGCGCCCAAACCCCGCAGACAACCTCAGCGGAACCTCAAGAGTTTCCGATCGGCATAACAAGACAGTCACACTCTCGCCCACACCTCTGCCTTACCCCCCAAACCGCGCCTAGAGTCACGGCCAGTCACCGCGCCACCGGATTTGTCAGTTCGGCTGCCAGCGCGCGACTCGGCCTCTCAGCAGAGACGGCCGCGCCAGGGAAAGGACTGATCGTGCGAAAGCGTTCCTTGCTGATTCTGACCTCCGTGCTCACCACCGGAGCTCTCACCCTCACCGCCTGCGGGTCGCGCAGCGACGACAGCAAGAAGAGCGGCGGCAGCGACACCGGTGGTGCCAAGACGACGGTCGTGATCGGCGTCGACGCCCCCCTCACCGGCCAGAACTCCTCCACGGGCCTCGGCCTGCAGTACGGCACGAAGATCGCCGTGGACGACGCCAACGCCAAGAACCTCGTCCCGGGCGTCACCTTCGCGGTCAAGGCCCTCGACGACAAGGCGCTGCCCGCCACCGGCCAGCAGAACGCCACCGCGCTGGTCCAGGAGAGCGACGTCATCGGCGCCGTCGGCCCGCTGAACTCCGGCGTCGCCCAGTCGATGCAGCAGGTGTTCGCCTCCGCCAACATGGTCGAGATCTCGCCCGCCAACACCAACCCCACCCTCACCCAGGGCAAGGACTGGGCGACCGGCAAGAAGGTCCGCCCCTTCAAGACCTACTTCCGCACCGCCACCACCGACGCCAACCAGGGCGGCTTCGCGGCGGACTACGCCTACAACACGCTGAAGAAGAAGAACGCCTTCGTCGTCGACGACAAGCAGACCTACGGCGCCGGCCTCGCGGGCATCTTCCACCAGAAGTTCGCCGCGCTCGGCGGCAAGATCGCCGGCTCCGACCACGTCAACACCGGCGACACCGACTACTCGACCCTGGTCACCAAGATCAAGAACTCGCACGCCGACATGCTCTACTACGGCGGCCAGTACGACGAGTCCGAGCTGATCACCAAGCAGCTCAAGGCGGCCGGCGTCAACATCCCGCTGATGGGCGGCGACGGCATGTTCTCCGACACCTACATCAAGACCGCCGGCAAGGCCGCCGAGGGCGACCTGGCCACCTCCGTCGGCGTCCCGGCCACCACCCTGCCGGCCGCCAAGGACTTCATCAGCACCTACAAGTCCAAGGGCTACCCCGGCGACTACGGCACCTACGGCACCTACTCCTACGACGCGGCCATGGCGATCATCAACGCCGTCAAGGCCGTGATGGACGCCAACGGCGGCAAGCTGCCCACCGACGCCCGCAGCCAGGTCGTCGCCCAGGTCCAGAAGGCCGACTTCGAAGGCATCTCCGGCCACATCTCGTTCGACGAGTTCGGCGACACCACCAACAAGCAGCTCACCGTCTACCAGGTCAAGAACGGCGCCTGGGCCGCGGTGAAGACCGGCACGTACACCGGCTGACGCCGGCGCCCCACCACGGTCGCCGTTCCAGCACCAGGGCCGCGCGGTCGGACACCCCGACCGCGCGGCCCTCCGCACGAAACACCCCGGCCCCACCGGCCCCGACCCACCGTCCCCACTCCCCACTGCTCCCAGCGACATGGAGGCCATGCGGTGCACACCCTGCCGCAACAGCTGGCCAACGGGCTGTTCATCGGCTCGATGTACGGGCTCATCGCCATCGGCTACACGATGGTGTACGGCATCGTCCAGCTCATCAACTTCGCCCACGGCGAGATCTACATGACCGGCGCCTTCGGCGCGCTGGCCGTCTACACCAATCTCCCCGACGGGATGTCCATCTGGGCCGCACTGCCACTGATGCTGGCCGGCGGCGCCGTCGTGTCCGTCCTGATAGCCGTGGGCGCCGAGCGGCTGGCCTACCGGCCACTGCGCAACGCCCCCCGCCTGGCACCACTGATCACCGCCATCGGCCTCTCACTCGCCCTCCAGCAGGCCGTCTTCCTGTGGTACCCCGACGCCACCAGCGGCAAGAAGTTCCCCCAGCTGCCCGGCGGCCCCTACCACGTCGGCGACATCGACATCCAGACCGGCGACATCTTCCTGCTCGTCGCCGCCGTCGTCTGCATGATCGCGCTGGCCGCCTTCGTCCGCACCAGCCGCACCGGCCGCGCCATGCAGGCCACCGCACAGGACCCCGACACCGCGCAGCTCATGGGCGTCGACACCAACCGCATCATCATCATCGCCTTCGCCATCGGCGGCCTGTTCGCCGCCGTCGCCGGCCTCGCCTCCGGCCTCAAATACGGCCAGATCAAGTACGACATCGGCTTCCAGGCCGGCCTCAAGGCGTTCACCGCCGCCGTCCTCGGCGGCATCGGCAACATCTACGGCGCCATGCTCGGCGGCCTCGTCCTCGGCATCGCCGAGGCCTGCGCCTCCGCCTACATCTCCGACATCCCCGGCATGCAGCAGCTCGGCGGCCAGGGATGGGCCAACGTGTGGGCCTTCGTACTCCTCATCATCGTGCTGCTCGTCCGGCCCCAGGGCCTGCTCGGCGAGCGCGTCGCGGACAGGGCGTGATCGCGATGACCGACATCCCCCTCGCCACCGCGCAGGCCGCCGACGAAGCAACCGTCGCAGGCCGCAGGAACGCCCCCTTCATCCCGCTGCCCACCAACGTCGCCCGCATCGCCGTCATCGTCGGCGCGGTCGTCACGATCGCCTCGACGTTCATGTCCTGGACCTACACCACCGCCTTCCCCGGCGACCTCACGGTCAGCGGCTACCCCGGCGGCCTGCAGGTCCTCACCCTCATCGGCGGCATCCTCACCGGAGTCGTCGCCCTCGGCGCCTTCGGCACCAAGGGCCTGCGCTGGCTCAACCCCAGCCGCAGCAACAACTCCGTCCTGCTGCTGGCGCTCGGCACCATCGGCACCACCTGGTACACCGTCATCGACATCGCCGCCAAACTCGGCGGCTTCGCCAACCTCGACCCCGGCGGCGTCGTCGCCGCCGTCGGCAGCCTCGTCCTCTTCCTCGGCGCCCTCGCCCTGCCCATCACCCGGCAGCCCAAGGACCCCGACGACCACGAGTACTACGAGCTGGGCCGGTTCGCCGCCTTCGGCCTGACCGCCCGCGGCTGGCGGCTGCTGCGCGAACTGCGCCTCGCCCACGCCGACCTGCCGGTCTCCGACCCGCGCAAACTGCACCGCGCGCTGCAGTGGCTCGCCATCGTCGTCGTCTTCGCCGTCGGCGTGAAGGTCTTCACCTACGGCCTGGCCACCGACTACAGCGACATCTTCATCGGCTTCCTGATCATCGTCACCTTCAGCTTCCTGGGCCTCGGCGCCGCCGGCCTGACCCGGCAGTTCCGCCAGATCACCCAGGACAACCGGGCCTTCGCCGGCGTCGTCGGCGTCCTCGCCGCCATCGCCTACCCGTTCGCCCAGAACAACGAGCACTGGGCCAACCTCGGCGTCAACATCCTCATCTTCGGCACCGTCGCCCTCGGCCTCAACATCGTCGTCGGCCTCACCGGCCTGCTCGACCTCGGCTACGTCGCCTTCCTCGGCGTCGGCGCCTACGCCGCCGCCCTGGTCTCCGGCTCCCAGTTCTCCATCTGGTCCGGCGTCCAGTTCCCGTTCTGGGCCGCCGCGCTCACCGGCATGGCCGCCGCCCTCGTCTTCGGCGTCCTCATCGGCGCCCCGACCCTGCGGCTGCGCGGCGACTACCTGGCCATCGTCACCCTCGGCTTCGGAGAGATCTTCCGGATCGTCGTCAACAACCTCGACGGCGTCAGCGGCCCCAAGGTCACCAACGGACCCAACGGCATCTCCCAGATCCCCGACCTGTCGATCTTCGGATACAACCTCGGCGACTCCCACGAGGTCGGCTCCGTCACCCTCGGCCGCTACGGCAACTACTACCTGCTGATGCTGCTCATCACCGTCATCGTGGTGCTGGTCTTCACCCGCGCCGCCGACTCCCGCATCGGCCGGTCCTGGATCGCCATCCGCGAGGACGAGACCGCCGCCACCGCCATGGGCGTCAACGGCTTCCGCGTCAAACTCGTCGCCTTCGCCCTCGGCGCCTCCCTCGCCGGCCTGGCCGGAACCGTCAGCGCCCACGTCACCTACAGCGTGGTGCCCAGCCCGTACCAGTTCTCCGGCGCCGAACCGCCCAACTCCGCCTTCCTGCTCGCCGCCGTCGTCCTCGGCGGCATGGGCACCGTCAGCGGCCCGATCCTCGGCGCCGCCCTGCTCTACCTGATCCCCCAGAAGCTGGACTTCCTGTCCCGCTACGAACTGTTCGCCTTCGGCCTCGCGCTGATCCTGATCATGCGCTTCCGGCCCGAGGGCATCATCGCGAACAAGCGCCGGCAGCTGGAGTTCCACCAGGACGAGGCCACCGCACCCGACCAGCGCCCGATGGGCGACGACACGGTCCCGGCAGCCGGCACGGCAGGGGCGTGAAAGACACCATGACCACCACCACACACCAGCCAGGACCGGCCCCGGCCGCCGAACCGTCCGCCCTGCTCCAGGCCAGCGGCGTCATCATGCGCTTCGGCGGCCTCACCGCCGTCCGCGACGTCTCCCTGACCGTCGGCAGCGGCGAGATCGTCGGCCTCATCGGCCCCAACGGCGCCGGCAAGACGACCTTCTTCAACTGCCTCACCGGCCTCTACGTGCCCACCGAGGGCACCGTCACCTACCGCGGCACCGTGCTCCCGCCCAAGCCGCACCTGGTCACCAAGGCCGGCATCGCCCGCACCTTCCAGAACATCCGGCTCTTCGCCAACATGACGGTGCTGGAGAACGTCCTGGTCGGCCGGCACACCCGCACCAAGCAGGGCCTGCTGTCCGCGCTCGTCCGCGGCCCCGGCTACCACAAGGCCGAAGCCGCCTCCCGCGCCCGGGCCATGGAACTCCTGGAGTTCACCGGCCTGGCCGACAAGGCCGAGCACCTCGCCCGCAACCTGCCCTACGGCGAACAGCGCAAGCTGGAGATCGCCCGTGCACTGGCCAGCGAGCCCGGACTGCTGCTGCTCGACGAGCCCACCGCCGGCATGAACCCGCAGGAGACCAGGGCCACCGAGGAACTCGTCTTCGCCATCCGCGACCAGGGCATCGCCGTCCTGGTCATCGAGCACGACATGCGGTTCATCTTCAACCTCTGCGACCGCGTCGCCGTCCTCGTCCAGGGCGAGAAACTGGTCGAGGGCACCTCCGACGTCGTACAGAACGACGAACGGGTCATCGCCGCCTACCTCGGCGAACCCTTCGAGGGCGCACCCGCCGACGAGGCCGACGCGGAGGTCCGGCAGGAACTCGCCCAGCCGCAGGAACAGCCCGAGCAACCGGGCCGGGCGGAGCAGCGCGAACAACCGGAGCCGCAAGAACAGCAGGAACAGCCCGGGCAGGAGAACGACCGATGACCGCACTCCTGGAAGTCGAGGACCTCCGGGTCGCCTACGGCAAGATCGAGGCCGTCAAAGGCATCTCCTTCTCCGTCGAGGCCGGCCAGGTCGTCACCCTGATCGGCACCAACGGCGCCGGCAAGACCACCACCCTGCGCACCCTGTCAGGACTGCTCAAGCCCATCGGCGGCCGCATCGTCTTCGACGGCAAACCCCTCGCCCGCGTCCCCGCGCACAAGATCGTCGCACTCGGACTCGCGCACTCGCCCGAGGGCCGGCACATCTTCCCCGGCTCACCATCGAGGAGAACCTCAAGCTCGGCGCGTACCTCCGCAAGGACGCCGCCGGCATCGCCCAGGACATCCAGCGCGCCTACGACCTCTTCCCCATCCTCGGGGAACGCCGCAAGCAGGCCGCCGGAACCATGTCCGGCGGCGAACAGCAGATGCTCGCCATGGGACGCGCCCTGATGTCCCAGCCCAAACTGCTCATGCTCGACGAACCCTCCATGGGACTCTCGCCGATCATGATGCAGAAGATCATGTCCACCATCGTGGAGCTGAAGTCCCAGGGCACCACCATCCTGCTCGTCGAACAGAACGCGCAGGCCGCGCTCTCGCTCGCCGACCAGGCCCACGTGATGGAGATCGGCGCGATCAAGCTGTCCGGCACCGGACAGGAACTCCTCCACGACGAGGGCGTCCGCAAGACCTACCTCGGCGAGGACTGACACCCCCGGCCGCACCACGCACCACCGCGGCCGCACACGGGAGGGGCCCGCACCGACCTCGGTGCGGGCCCCTCCCGCGCACGGCCAGCGGCAGGCTACTTCTCCGCGACCTCGTCGATGACCGCCTGCGCCACCGCCTGCATCGACATCCGCCGGTCCATCGACGTCTTCTGAATCCACCGGAACGCCGCGGGCTCCGTCAACCCGTACTTCGTCTGCAGCACGCTCTTCGCCCGGTCCACCAGCTTGCGCGTCTCCAGCCGCTGCGACAGATCGGCGATCTCCGCCTCCAGCGCGCGCAGCTCCTGGAACCGGCTCACCGCCATCTCGATCGCCGGCACCACGTCGCTCTTGCTGAACGGCTTCACCAGATACGCCATCGCCCCCGCGTCCCTGGCCCGCTCCACCAGCTCACGCTGCGAGAACGCCGTCAGCATCAGCACCGGGGCGATCTTCTCGCCCGCGATCCGCTCCGCCGCCGAGATGCCGTCGAGCACCGGCATCTTCACGTCCAGGATCACCAGATCCGGCCGCAGCTCCTCGGCGAGCTTCACGGCCGTCTCCCCGTCGCCGGCCTCGCCGACCACGGAGTAGCCCTCCTCCTCCAGCATCTCCTTCAGATCCAGCCGGATCAGCGCCTCGTCCTCCGCGAGGACGACACGCGTCGTCAGCGGCGGCACATGCGCCTCCGCCTCCTCCCGAGGCTGGTCATCTCGACGACGCGGTGTCTCTTCGGGGCCGCTCACGGTGCTCCTCGGTTAGGCGGAGTGCTGCATGTAGAGCCTACCTAGCTGCGGCGGCTCTCACCCACGCGGTACGCTTGCCCTCGCAACCCGGCCGGGTTGGCGGAACGGCAGACGCTGATGTCTCAAACACATCTGTCCGAAAGGACGTGCGGGTTCGAATCCCGCACCCGGCACCCAAAGGACTCCTTAGCAAGATCACTGAACATGGTGATCTTCGCTCGGATTCGTACACATGTGCGCAAAGGTTCGGCACAGTCGAACCATGCACTCTTCCGAGATCCGTCGCCAGGCCATCGACCTCGTCCGAGCGGGCGTGTCCAACGCCGAGGCCGGCCGCCGCTTACAGGTTCCCGCGGGGACGATCAGCTACTGGGCGCACCTCGATCGCGCGCGACGCGGCGAGAGCCCCGGACGCCCGGACCGATCCTGCCCGCGCTGCGACGGCCGTCCGCTGGACCGCGCCGCCTACAGTCTGCTGCTCGGGTTCTACCTCGGAGACGGCCACATCGTCCAAGCCTCCGGCCACCGGGTTCCCAGTCTGATGATCACCTGCGACGACAAGTGGCCGGGCGTGATGGACGCGGTCGAGCAGGCGATGCGGGCGGTCTTCCCGGGCAACCGCACCTGCAGGGCCCGCAAGCAGGGGTGTCACAACGTGAAGGTGTACTCCAAGCACCTGGTGTGCATGTTCCCCCAGCACGGCCCCGGGCGGAAGCATGAGCGGGTCATCGCGCTGGGGGCCTGGCAGCAGGAGATCGTCGACGCCCACCCGTGGGAGTTCATCCGCGGGCTGGTGCACTCGGACGGGTGCCGGATCGTCAACTGGACGGAGCGCCTGGTCGGCGGCGTGCGGAAGCGGTACGAGTACCCGCGGTACTTCTTCACGAACGTCTCGGGCGACATCCTCCGGCTGTACGGCGAGACCCTCGACAAGGTGGGGGTGGAGTGGCGGGTGGCACGGCCGCGCGGGCGGCCCACCAACGTCTCGGTGGCGCGCAAGGGCTCGGTCGCGTTGATGGACCGCCACGTCGGGGCGAAGTCCTGAGAGTCGGAGGCCGGGCGGTCAGGAGGCGGGCGCCGGCGGTGTCGGGGGCGTGGCCGGGCGGAGCATGCAGGTGAGGCGGGCGGTGCAGACGCGGCGGCCGGTCGCGTCGTCGGTGATCGCGACCTCGTAGGTGGCGGAGGAGCGGCCGCGGTGGACCGGGACGGCGGTTCCGGTGACCGTCCCGGTGCGCAGGCCGCGGTGGTGCGTGGCGTTGAGGTCGACGCCGACCGCGATCTTGCCGGGTCCGCCGTGCAGCATCGCGCCGACCGACCCGAGGGTCTCCGCGAGGGCCGCGGAGGCGCCGCCGTGCAGCAGTCCGTACGGCTGGGTGTTGCCCTCGACGGGCATGACCCCGACCACCTTCTCCGGTGACGCCTCCAGGACGCGGATGCCCATCCGCTCCCCGAGCGCGCCTGCCGAGAACAGCGCCCGGAGGTCGACGCCGATGCCGGCGTACTGCTCCAGGATCTCCGGCGGGAGGGCGATTGCGGTCTGCTCGACCATGCGGTTGTGCTCCGTTTCGTTCAGGTGGTGGTGCGTCCGGCGGTCGCGGTGCGCTCCAGGCGGATCACCACGGACTTGGCGGCCGGGGTGTTGCTGGTGTCCGCGGTGTGGTCCAGCGGGATGAGGACGTTGGTCTCGGGGTAGTACGCGGCGGCGCAGCCGCGCGGTGTGGGGTAGGGGACGACGCGGAAGCCGGGTGCGCGGCGTTCGCTGCCGTCGGTCCATTCGCTGACCAGGTCGGCGTAGTCGCCGTCGGCCAGGCCGGCGGCGGCGGCGTCGTCGGGGTGGACGAGGACCACTCGGCGGCCGTTCCTGATGCCGCGGTAGCGGTCGTCGAGGCCGTAGACGGTGGTGTTGTACTGGTCGTGCGAGCGCAGTGTCTGGAGCAGCAGCCGCCCTTGCGGCACGTCCGGGTACTCCACGGGCGCGGCGGTGAAGTTGGCCTTGCCGGTGGCGGTGGGGAAGGTGCGGCTGTCGCGGGGCGCGTGCGGGAGGGTGAAGCCGCCGGGGCGGCGCACCTTGGTGTTGAAGTCGTCGAAGCCGGGCACGACGCGGGCGATGCGGTCGCGGATCAGGTCGTAGTCGCGTTCGAAGTCGGCCCAGGGGATGGTGCTGTGCGGGCCGAGGACGGCGCGGGCCAGGCGGCTGACGATGGCGGGTTCGGAGAGCAGGTGGGGGGAGGCGGGGGCGAGGCCGCCGCGGGAGGCGTGCACCATGCCCATGGAGTCCTCGACGGTGACGAACTGTTCGCCGGTGGCCTGCCGGTCCTTCTCGGTGCGGCCGAGGGTGGGCAGGATGAGGGCGCGGGCGCCGGTGACGGCGTGCGAGCGGTTGAGTTTGGTGGAGACGTGGACGGTGAGCCGGGCGCGGCGCACGGCGGCCTCGGTGACGTCGGTGTCGGGGGTGGCGGCGACGAAGTTGCCGCCCATGGCGAAGAAGACGTGGGCTCGGCCGTCGCGCAGGGCGCGGATGGCGCGGACCACGTCGAGGCCGTGCTCGCGTGGGGGTTCGAAGCCGAATTCGTCGCGCAGCGCGTCGAGGAAGGCGGGGGCGGGCCGTTCGAAGATGCCCATGGTGCGGTCGCCCTGGACGTTGGAGTGGCCGCGGACGGGGCAGACGCCGGCGCCGGGTCGGCCGATGTTTCCTTGCAGCAGCAGGACGTTGACGACTTCGCGGATGGTGGCCACGGCGTGTTTGTGCTGGGTCAGGCCCATCGCCCAGCAGACGACGGTGCGCCGGGAGGCGGCGAGGAGGGCGAAGAGCCGGTCGATCTCGGCGCGGGTGAGGCCGGTGGCGCGGGTGGTCTCGTCCCAGTCGGCGGCGCGTGCGGCGGCCTGGTAGGCGTCGAAGCCGTGGGTGTGCTGGGCGATGAAGTCGTGGTCGACGGCGTCGGCTTCCAGCAGGAGGCGGCCGAGGGCGCGGAACAGCGCTTGGTCGCCGCCGAGCCGGATGGGCAGGTGGAGGTCGGCGAGGGGGGTGCCGGGGCCGGCGAGTCCGGTCGCGGTTTGCGGGTTCTTGAAGCGTTCGAGGCCGGCTTCGGGCAGCGGGTTGACGCTGACGATGCGGGCGCCGCCGCGTTTGGCCTTCTCCAGCGCGGACAGCATGCGCGGGTGGTTGGTGCCGGGGTTCTGGCCGGCGACGATGATCAGCTCGGCCTGGTGGAGGTCGTCGAGCAGCACGCTGCCCTTGCCGACGCCGAGGGTCTCGGTGAGTGCGGAGCCCGAGGACTCGTGGCACATGTTGGAGCAGTCGGGGAGGTTGTTGGTGCCGAATGCGCGGGCGAAGAGCTGGAGGAGGAAGGCGGCTTCGTTGCTGGTGCGCCCGGAGGTGTAGAAGACGGCCTGGTCGGGGGTGTCCAGGGCGTGGAGTTCCTCGGCGATGAGGGCGAAGGCGCGTTCCCAGGGGATGGCCTGGTAGTGGTCGGCGCCGTCGGCGAGGTACATCGGCTGGGTGATGCGGCCCTGCTGGCCGAGCCAGTAGCCGCTGCGGCGGGCGAGGTCGGCGACGGGGTGCTCGGCGAAGAACTCCGGGGTGACGCGGCGCAGTGTGGCCTCTTCGGCGACGGCTTTGGCGCCGTTCTCGCAGAATTCGAAGGTGTGCCGGTGGTCGCCCTCGGGCCAGGCGCAGCCGGGGCAGTCGAAGCCCTGTTTCTGGTTGACGCGCAGCAGGGTGAGGGCGGTGCGGCGGGCGCCCATCTGGGCGCGGGCGGTCTTCATGGTGTGGGCGACCGCGGGCAGTCCCGCGGCGGCGTGCTGCGGCGCGGTGACGTGCGGCGCGTCCTGGACGGGGTCGCCTGAGGGGGGCTTCTTCGCCATGTGTCGATCCTGCCACTGTTTCGCGGTGCGATCGCCGCCGGGGCGGTGGCCGTGGGCGGGCGGTGCGCGGGGGATGTCACACCACCGTGGGAGGATCGGGGGCGTGGCAGAGAAAGCATCCGCATCGAAGACGACGACCGACCGCCCGCGGCTGATGCTGCTGGACGGGCACTCGCTGGCGTACCGGGCGTTCTACGCGCTGCCCGTGGAGAATTTCAGCACCGTCACGGGTCAGCCGACGAACGCCGTGTACGGCTTCACCTCCATGCTGTCGAACACGCTGCGTGACGAACGGCCGACGCATCTGGCGGTGGCGTTCGACGTGTCGCGCAAGACCTGGCGGTTCGACGAGTATCCGGAGTACAAGGCGACGCGTTCCAAGACGCCGGACGAGTTCCGCAGCCAGGTCGAGCTGATCGGCGAGATGCTGGACGCGATGCGGGTGCCGCGGTTCGCGGTGGACGGCTTCGAGGCGGACGACGTGATCGCCACGCTGGCCACGCAGGCGGAGGCGCTGGGGTACGAGGTGCTGATCGTCACCGGTGACCGGGACTCCTTCCAGCTGGTCTCGGACCACGTCACGGTCCTGTACCCGACGAAGGGCGTGTCGGAGCTGACGCGCTACACCCCGGCGAAGGTGGAGGAGAAGTACGGCCTGACCCCGGCGCAGTACCCGGATTTCGCGGCGTTGCGCGGCGATCCGTCGGACAATCTGCCCGGGATTCCGGGGGTCGGCGAGAAGACCGCGGCCAAGTGGATCGTGCAGTTCGGGTCGTTCGCGGAGCTGTGCGAGCGGGTGGACGAGGTGAAGGGCAAGGCGGGGGACAATCTGCGGGCCCATCTGGACGCGGTGAAGCTGAACCGCCGGCTGACCGAGATGGTCAGGGACGTGCCGTTGCACAGCACGCCCGAGCAGTTGGAGCGGGCGCCCTACGACCGGACGTCGCTGTCGACGGTGCTGGACACGCTGGAGTTCCGCAATCCGAACTTCCGGGAGCGGCTGTTCGCCGCGGACCCGGGCATGGAGCAGGAGGAGGCGGCGATCGCCGAGGGCGTCGCCGTGGCGGGTGAGGTGCTGGCGGCCGGTGAGCTGCCGGGCTGGCTGGAGCGGCATGCCGGGGTGCCGGTGGGCCTGGCCAGTGTGGACACCTGGGCGCTGGGCAGCGGCAGTGTGACGCAGGTGGCGCTGGCGGCCGGCGAGGAGGCCGCGTGGTTCGACCCGGCGGGGCTGGACGAGACCGACGAGAAGGCGTTCGCCGCGTGGCTGGCCGACGCGGACCGGGCGAAGGTGCTGCACAACGCGAAGAACGCCGAGCGGGTGTTCGCCGAGCACGGCTGGCGGATCGCCGGGATCACCATGTGCACGGCGCTGGCGGCGTATCTGATCAAGCCCGGTCGCCGGTCTTTCGCGCTGGACGTGCTGTCGGTGGAGTATCTGGGCCGGGAGCTGGCGCCGGCCGAGGGCGGCAGCGGGCAGTTGGCGTTCGGCGAGGAGGGCGAGGGGGAGGACGCCGAGGCCGCGGCGGCGCAGGCGCTGATGGTGCAGGCGCGTACGGTCCTTGATCTGGGCGAGGTGTTCGCGGAGCGGCTGCCGGAGGTGGGCGCGGCGGAGCTGCTGCATGACGTGGAGCTGCCGACGTCCTCGTTGCTGGCGCGGATGGAGCGGGCCGGCATCGCGGCCGACCGGCCGCATCTGGAGGGTCTGGAGCAGCAGTTCGCGGCGGCGGTGCAGCACGCGGTGGGCGAGGCGCACGCCTCGGTCGGCCATGAGTTCAACCTGGGCTCGCCGAAGCAGTTGCAGGAGGTGCTCTTCGGTGAGCTGGGCCTGCCGAAGACGAAGAAGACCAAGACCGGTTACACCACGGACGCCGACGCGCTGGCGTGGCTGGCCGCGCAGACCGAGCACGACCTGCCGGTGATCATGCTGCGGCACCGGGAGCAGGCCAAGCTGCGGGTGACCGTGGAGGGCCTGGTCAAGACGGTGGCGCCGGACGGGCGCATCCACACCACCTTCAGCCAGACCGTCGCGGCCACCGGCCGGCTGTCGTCGACCGACCCGAATCTGCAGAACGTCCCGATCCGCACCGACGAGGGCCGGGCGATCCGCCGCGGCTTCGTGGTGGGGGAGGGGTACGAGTCGCTGCTGACCGCGGACTACAGCCAGATCGAGCTGCGGGTGATGGCCCACCTGTCGGAGGACGAGGGCCTGATCGCCGCGTTCACCTCGGGCGAGGACCTGCACACCACGGTCGGCTCGCAGGTGTTCTCGGTGCCGCGCGACCAAGTGGACGCCGAGATGCGCCGCAAGATCAAGGCGATGTCGTACGGCCTGGCCTATGGTCTGTCGGCGTTCGGCCTGTCGCAGCAGTTGGGCATCGAGGCGGCCGAGGCGCGCGCTCTGATGGACACCTACTTCGAGCGGTTCGGCGGTGTGCGGGACTATCTGCACCGGGTGGTGGAGGAGGCCCGCGGCACCGGGTACACCGAGACGCTGCTCGGCCGCCGCCGCTATCTGCCGGACCTGAACAGCGACAACCGGCAGCGCCGCGAGATGGCCGAGCGGATGGCGCTGAACGCACCGATCCAGGGCTCGGCGGCGGACATCGTGAAGATCGCGATGCTGCGGGTGGACCGGGCGCTGGCCGGCGCCTCGCTGCGCTCGCGGATGCTGCTCCAGGTGCACGACGAGATCGTGCTGGAGGTCGCGCCGGGCGAGCGGGCGCAGGTGGAGGAGCTGGTGCGCCGGGAGATGGCGGGTGCGTACCCGCTGCGGGCCCCGCTGGACGTGTCGGTCGGTTCGGGCCCGGACTGGGAGTCGGCCGCGCACTGACGGGCGGGTGGCGCCGAAGGTTGTACGGCCGGCGGTGAATGGTGTGCGACGGCTTCGCGCCCCCGCGGTGAAGGCCGCCGCGGGGGTGTGAACGAGGGGCGAATCGCGGTGATTCGTACCCTGTGGATTGCCTTCACGCTGTGGTCCGGGGACTGAAGTTGCCGTAGGGTCAATCGGGTTGTGGCGCCTGACGGCGCGACCTCGTTCGGGTGGGAGGGGACCGCACTATGGCGGCGCGGCGGTACGGTCGGAGGCTTCGCAGGACTGCGGCGGGCACGGCGGTGGCAGCCGCCGCGATGGCGGCGCTCAGCGCCTCGCAGGCGCCCGGCTTCCTGCCGGTCGCGCACGCCGCCGCCGCACAGGACACCCCGACGTCCACGACCCCGCCGAGCAGCGAGCCCATCGACGGCGGCTCGCCGTACATCACCGACCTGCCGCCGCTCAACACGCCCACCGGGCCGGTCGCCACGCCGAAGGCCGGCGCCGAGAGCCCCGCGGTGAGCATCCCCGGCGGCGGCGCGAGCCTGCCCACCACCGTGCTCGCCGCGTACCAGCGCGCCGAGGCGACGCTCGCGCAGACCGATCCCGGCTGCCACCTGCCGTGGCAACTGCTGGCCGCGATCGGCCAGGTGGAGTCCGGCCAGGCCCGCGGCGGCGCGGTCGACGCGAACGGCACCACGTACACCCCGATCCTCGGCCCGGTGCTCGACGGCGACGGCTTCGCGAACATCAGCGACACCGACGGCGGTCGCTACGACGGCGACGCGGTGCACGACCGCGCGGTCGGCCCGATGCAGTTCATCCCCTCGACGTGGAACACCTGGGGCGCGGACGGCAACGGCGACGGCGTGAAGGACCCCAACAACGTCTACGACGCCGCGCTGGCCGCGGGGAACTACCTGTGCGCCGACGGCCGCGACCTGGCCGTGCCCGCGGACATGGACCGCGCGATCCTCGGCTACAACCACTCGCAGGCGTATCTGGACCTGGTCAAGGCGTGGTACGCGCACTTCAGGGCCGGCGGCCCGGTCACCGTGCCGGACCGCTCGGGCACCCCCGGGCCCGGTATCGTCCCGCCGCCCGCGCCGCCGCTGGCGCACCGCCCCGGCGGCGCGCCGTCCTCGACGCCCAAGCCCCCGGTGACGGTGGGCGGCTCGGTCTCCCCGGCCCCGCCGACCGGCGGCGCGACCACCCCGCCGCCCACCGGCGGCGCCACGACGGCTCCTCCCACCGGCGGCCAGACCACCACCCCGCCGACCGGCGGCGAGACGACGACCCCGCCCACCACGCCGCCCACCTCCGGGGACCCGACGACGCCCCCGACCACGCCGCCGACCACGCCGCCCACCACGCCCCCGTGCACCGACGACCCGACGCCGACGCCCACCGGCAGCGGCGAGGCCAGTCCGTCGCCGAGCGACACCCCGACCGACGGCGCCACGCCGGACCCGTGCGGCACCGACACCCCGACGCCCACGCCCACCGACACGGCGGGCGCGGCCACCGGGGCCCCGGTCACCACGGGGTCGTGAGGCACACCGGTGGCGGGGCACGCCTCGGGCGGGGCACGGCTCGCCGTGAAACGCATCTCACGGTGAGGCGGCAGCCGCCCCGGGCCTGACGCCGCGCCGCTACGTGGGGCGTTTGCGGGGTGTCGCGCGGGCCGTCGCGACCGCGGTGGCCGGGTCCTCCGGCCACGGGTGCCGCGGGTAGCGGCCGCGCAGTTCGGCGCGGACCGCTCGGTAGCCCTCGCCCCAGAAGGACGCGAGGTCGGCGGTGACCGCGGCCGGCCCTGCCGGCGACAGCAGGTGGACCAGGACCGGCACGCCCTCGGACGGCGTGAGCCCGCCCACCCGCGGGCTCTGCGTGAGGCCGAACAACTCCTGGAGCTTCACGGCCAGGACGGGCTGGTCGCCGCTGTAGTCCAGGCGGACACGCGACCCGCTGGGCACCTGCAGCCGCTCCGGCGCCAGCTCGGCGAAGCGGGCGGCCTCGCCGCTGGCCCACGGCAGCAGCCGGGGCAGCGCCGCGCCGGCCTCGACACGCTCCAGGTCCGCGCGGCGGCGGGCGCGGCCGAGCTCCGGCCCGAGCCAGTCCTCCGCGCGCTCCAGCAGCGCCTGCTCCGAGACGTCCGGCCACGCGCCGCCGCGCACCCGGTGCAGGAACGCCATGCGCTGCCGGGTCTCCCGCGCCTCGCGCGACCACCGCAGCAGTCCGGTGCCCTCGACGCGCAGACCCTCCAGGAGCGCGGCGCGCACCGCGGCGGGGTCGGGCGAGCGCAGCGGGGCCGCGCTCAACTCCACGGCGCCCAGCCGCTCCACGCGCCGCGCGACCACGTCGCCCGCCGCCCAGCGCACCTCCTCGTACGACCGCAGCAGCCCGGCGGCCGCGGTGCGCGCGGTCTCCTCGTCCACCACCGCCGCCAGGCGTACCCGCGCCGACGCCGCGCCGGCCGCCCGGTCCGCGACGGCGACCGCGATCCACGCCGCGCCGCCGAGCCCGGGTCCGACCTCGGCGGCGGTCCCCGCGACCATCAGATAGGACCCCTCCCCGCGCCGCCGCCCCACCCGCTCGGGGAACGCGAGCGCCGCGACGAGCCCGGCGGCGGCGTCATCGGTCCACCCGCCCCGGCCCCGGGCGCCGGCCCCGCCTCCGCCGGCCGGGGCAGGCCCCCCGCCACGGGCGCCGGCCCCCCTCCCGCCGCCGGCCGCGGGAGCACCTCGACGGCGGCCGGCGACCCCGGGGCCGCCCGGCTCCGCGTCCGGCTCCGCGTGCGGCGCCGGGACCTCCGGGTGCGCTGCTGGGTCCGCGCCCGGCTCCACGTCTGGGTCCGCGTCTGGCTCCGCGTGCGCCGCCGGGACCTTCGGGTGCGCTGCTGGGTCCGCGTCCGGCTCCCCAGCCGCCGCCGAGTGCGCCGCCGGGTCCGCGCCCGGCTCCGCGCCCGCGCCCGCGTGCGCCGCCGGGACCTCCGCCGGGTGCACTGCCGGGTCCGCCTCCCCGCCGCCGGCCGCGTCGTCGGTCGCGTCGGTCGCGTCCGCCGCGGACCAGGTGTCCGCCGCGTCCGCCGCGGACCGGGTGTCCGCCTCCCCGTCCGCCGCGGACAGCGCCGCCCGCAGGCGGCGGGACTCCGCACGCCAGCGCGCCGCGTACGGGTCGTCGGCGCGGCGCGCGGCGCGCCAGGCCGCGGCCAGGTCGGGGCCGTAGGCGGACGGGACCTCCTCGCTGAGCAGGGCGGTGACCTCGGCGGCGCGGGCGGCGCCGACCAGGGGCGCGGCGTCGAGGAGGGCACGGGCGAGCCGCGGGTGCAGACCGAGCAGCGCCAGGCGCCGGCCGCGCGGCAGGGCGCGGCCGCCGGGCCCGGTCGCGCCGAGGTCGCGCAGCACCGCGCGGGCCGCGGCCATCGGCCCGGCCGGCGGGGCGTCGAGCAGGGCGAGACCGGAGGCGTCCGGGTCGCCCCAGCAGGCCGCCTGGAGGGCGAACGCGGTCAGGTCCGCCTGGGCGATCTCCGGCGTGGGCAGGCGAGCCAGCCGCTCGTGCTCGGCCTCGCCCCAGCAGCGGTAGACCGTGCCCGGACCCTCGCGCCCGGCCCGCCCCGCCCGCTGCTCGGCCGCGGCCCGCGACACCCGTACCGTCGTCAGCCCGCCCAGCCCCCGCGCGTGGTCGGTGCGCGGCTCCCGCGCCAGGCCGGCGTCGACCACCACGCGCACGCCGGGCACGGTCAGGCTGGACTCGGCGACGGAGGTCGCCAGCAGCACCCGGCGGCCCTCCCCGGGCGTCAGCGCCGCGTCCTGCACGGCGGCCGGCGCGCGCCCGTGCAGTTGGAGCACCCGCGCGGGCGCGTCCGCCAGCGCGCCGGCGACCCGGGCGATCTCGCCGACGCCGGGCAGGAAGCACAGCACGTCCCCGTCGCGTTCGCGCAGCGCCCGGCGGACGGTCGCCGCGACGTGGTCCAGCAGCGCGGGGTCGACGCGCATGCCGTGCGGCGGGCGCACCGGGCCCGGCGGCGGCGCCCACACCGGCTGCACCGGGTGCAGCACGTCCGCGGCCTCCACCACCGGCGCGTCCAGGAGCGCCGCCCACGCCGCGGTGTCCGTCGTCGCGGACGCGGCCACCAGCCGCAGGTCCGGCCGCAGCAGCGCCCGTACCTCCAGCAGGAACGCCATCGCGGTGTCCGCGTCCAGGTGCCGCTCGTGGCACTCGTCCAGGATCACCGTGCCGACGCCGGGCAGCTCCTGGTCGCGTTGCAGCCGCTGGAGCAGCACTCCGGTGGTCACCACCTCCACGCTGGTGCGGGGCCCGGTTCTGCGCTCGCCGCGCACGGTCAGGCCCACGCTCTCGCCGACCTGCTCGCCGAGCAGCCACGCCATCCGCCGGGCCGCGGCCCGCGCCGCCATCCGCCGCGGTTCGGCGACCAGCACCCGGCCGGGGAAGCGCTCCGCCAGCAGCAGCGGCACCAGCGTGGTCTTGCCGGTGCCGGGCGGCGCGGCGAGCACCGCGCGGCCCGGCCCGCCGAGCGCCTCGACCAGCGCGGGGACCGCCGCGGCGACCGGGAGCGCGAGGCCCTCCGGCCGGATCACGGCGCGACGCAGACGAAGATCGCCGTCCCGGGCAGCAGCCGGCCGCGCAGCGGCGACCAGCCGCCCCACTCCTGGTCGTTCCACTGCGGCCACTCCGGCTCGACCAGGTCCACCAGGCGCAGGCCCGCCGCGGTGATCTCGCGGACCCGGTCGCCGAGGGTGCGGTGGTGCTCGACGTAGACGGCCAGGCCCCGGTCGTCCTGCTCGACGTACGGGGTGCGGTCGAAGTACGAGGCGACCGCGGTGAGGCCCTCGGGCCCCGGCTCGTCGGGGAACGCCCAGCGCACCGGGTGCGTCACCGAGAACACCCAGCGCCCGCCGGGCCGCAGCACCCGGCGCACCTCGCGGTGCACGGCCGCGGTGTCGGCGATGAACGGCAGCGCGCCGTACGCGGAGCAGGCCAGGTCGAAGGAGGCGTCGGCGAAGGGCAGCCGGGCGGCGTCCGCCTGCACCAGCGCGGGCGCCCCGCCGACCCCGGTCCCGCCGGCCCGGGTCCCGCCGGCCCGGGTCCCGTCGCCCTCCGCGCCCTCGCCGTTCCCGTGGGCCCCGGCGCTCCCGTCGGCCGCGGCGCTCTCGTCGATGCGCCGCGCGTGCTGGAGCTGCCGGTGGGAGAGGTCCAGCGCCACCGGCCGCGCCCCGCGGCCGGCCAGCCAGCGCGAGCACTGCGCCGCGCCCGCGCCGATCTCCAGCACGTCCAGGCCCTTCAGACCGGCCGCCGGCCCGAGCAGTCCGGCCTCCGCCTCGTCCAGCCCCTCCGGCCCCCACACGAAGCGCGCGTCGCCGAGGAAGTCCCCGTGCTCCAGCTGGTAGTCGTCGGCGTTCCGGTCCCACCAGCGGCGGTTGGCCCGGGCACTCTCCGTGGCGCCGGCGCTGCGGCGGGTGGCCTCGGGCTCCTCGGCGTAGGCTCCGGCGTGGGGCCCGGCCAGGGGCCCGGCATCAGGTCCTTGGATCATCGCGGCAGTCGTCGTACTCTCTGAGAAGACCTGCGGAAGGGTGACTTGCGCCGGTTTGGTTCGTTACGCGCGCGGTGCGCTCATTCGTGCATTGACCGTGCCCGGCTGCCCCCGTATGCTACAAGTTGCGCTGCGAGCCTGCGCGCCTCGGACGGAGCAGGCCACGCTCGAATCTGTTGCAGCTCCCTTGGCCCAGCGGCCACCGACCCTCAGGGCGGATCACAAGGGGTCCCGGCAGGAACGAAAAAGGCTCCCGGCGTAGCAGTACCTACGACTTACTGTCCGTACCGGAGTCCTTTCCCCAATGACGAGCAGCACCGAGGCCCCTCGTACCACCCCGCAGGTGGCGGTCAACGACATCGGCAACGAGGAAGCCTTCCTCGCCGCGATCGACGAGACGATCAAGTACTTCAACGACGGCGACATCGTGGACGGCGTCATCGTGAAGGTCGACCGGGACGAGGTCCTGCTCGACATCGGTTACAAGACCGAAGGTGTCATCCCCTCCCGCGAGCTCTCGATCAAGCACGACGTCGACCCCAACGAGGTCGTGGCCGTGGGCGACGAGATCGAGGCCCTGGTCCTCCAGAAGGAGGACAAGGAAGGCCGCCTGATCCTCTCCAAGAAGCGCGCGCAGTACGAGCGCGCGTGGGGCACCATCGAGAAGATCAAGGAAGAGGACGGCATCGTCACCGGTACCGTCATCGAGGTCGTCAAGGGCGGCCTCATCCTCGACATCGGCCTGCGCGGCTTCCTGCCCGCCTCGCTCGTCGAGATGCGCCGCGTCCGCGACCTGCAGCCCTACGTGGGCAAGGAGCTCGAGGCCAAGATCATCGAGCTGGACAAGAACCGCAACAACGTGGTCCTGTCCCGCCGCGCCTGGCTGGAGCAGACCCAGAGCGAGGTCCGCCAGACCTTCCTCACCACCCTGCAGAAGGGCCAGGTGCGCTCCGGCGTCGTCTCCTCGATCGTCAACTTCGGCGCGTTCGTGGACCTCGGAGGCGTCGACGGCCTGGTGCACGTCTCGGAGCTGTCCTGGAAGCACATCGACCACCCCTCCGAGGTCGTCGAGGTCGGCCAGGAGGTCACGGTCGAGGTCCTGGACGTCGACATGGACCGCGAGCGCGTCTCCCTGTCGCTGAAGGCGACCCAGGAAGACCCGTGGCAGCAGTTCGCCCGGACCCACCAGATCGGGCAGGTCGTGCCCGGCAAGGTCACCAAGCTCGTTCCGTTCGGCGCGTTCGTCCGCGTGGACGAGGGCATCGAGGGCCTGGTGCACATCTCCGAGCTGGCCGAGCGCCACGTGGAGATCCCGGAGCAGGTCGTCCAGGTCAACGACGAGATCTTCGTCAAGGTCATCGACATCGACCTGGAGCGCCGCCGCATCTCGCTGTCGCTCAAGCAGGCCAACGAGTCCTTCGGCTCGGACCCGGCCTCGGTGGAGTTCGACCCGACGCTGTACGGCATGGCCGCGTCGTACGACGACCAGGGCAACTACATCTACCCCGAGGGCTTCGACCCGGAGACCAACGACTGGCTGGCCGGGTACGAGAAGCAGCGCGAGGAGTGGGAGGGGCAGTACGCCACCGCCCAGGCCCGCTTCGAGCAGCACCAGGCGCAGGTCATCAAGTCCCGCGAGGCGGACGAGCAGGCGGCGGCCGAGGCCGGCTCCGCGACGTCTTCGGCGGGAGCGGGGACCGGCGGCGGCTCCTACTCCTCCGAGTCCGACGACAACAGCGGGGCGCTGGCCTCCGACGAGGCGCTGGCCGCCCTCCGCGAGAAGCTCGCCGGCGGCCAGAGCTGACGCTCCCCGCCACGCGGAGCTGACCGCGACCCGCCACACGGGCCCGCACCCCCCACCCGGGGTGCGGGCCCGCGGCCGTGCCCCCACCGCCCACGCCCCGCGCACACCCGTCACCCGACCGCATGTACGGTCCCCGGTTCACCGGTTCGGGTGCGGGGGGTGGGAATGGTGGGCCCGGCACGTTCGTTGACGACTGCAGAGAGAGGGAGGACGATCACCGTGCTGGAACCGCAGGGACTGTACGAGTACGTGCCGGGCGGGGCGGAGGCCGTCGACGAGGCGGTGGGTGACGCCGGACCGGTGCTGCTGTACCACTTCGAGGGCTTCATGGACGCCGGCGAGGTGGGCGGCCAGATCACCGGCCAGATCCTCGACCGGCTGGACAACGAGCTGGTCGCGAGCTTCGACGCGGACCGCCTGGTCGACTACCGCGCGCGCCGGCCACTGATGACCTTCGAGCGCGACCACTGGACGTCGTACGAGGCCCCGGCGATCGACCTCTACCTGGTGCGCGACACCACCGGCACGCCGTTCCTGCTGCTCACCGGCCAGGAGCCGGACGTGGAGTGGGAGCGCTTCTCGCAGGCCGTCCTCCAGATCATCGAGCGCCTCGGCGTCCGGCTGGCGATCAACTTCCACGGCATCCCGATGGGCGTCCCGCACACCCGCCCCGTGGGCCTGACCCCGCACGGCAACCGGGTGGACCTGATCCCCGGCCACCGCGCCTGGTTCGACGAGGCCCAGGTGCCGGGCAGCGCCGCCGGACTGATCGAGCTGCGGCTCGCCGAGGCCGGCCGGGACGCGCTCGGCATCGGCGCCCACGTCCCGCACTACCTCGCCCGCTCCCCGTACCCGGACGCCGCGCTCGCCGTGCTGGAGGCCATCACCGCCACCACCGGCCTGGTGCTCCCGCAGATCGCCCACGCGCTGCGGAACGAAGCGCACACCGTCCGCGTGGAGATCGACCGTCAGGTCGCCGAGGGCGACGGCGAGTTGGTCTCGGTGGTGCGCGGCCTGGAGAGCCAGTACGACGCGGTGGCCGGCGCCGAGGGCCGTGACAGCCTCATCGCCGAGCCCGTCGACCTGCCCTCGGCCGACGACCTCGCGGCGGAGTTCGAGCGGTTCCTCGCCGACCGCGAGGACGACGGCCGCTGACCCCTGAGCCGCCGGACCCCGATGCCGGCGGCTCCCCGGTGACTCCGGTGGCCCCGGGCCGCGCCGGCTACCGCGCCGCCGCGCGCTCGACCAGCTTCCGCCACACCGCCCTGACCTGCGGCTCCAGCGCCTCCATCGGGCCGTCGTTGTCGATCACCAGATCGGCGACGGCGAGCCGCTGCTCGCGGGTGGCCTGCGCGGCCATCCGCGACTCCGCCTCCTGCGGTGACATGCCGCGCAGCCGCACCAGCCGGTCCCGCTGGGTGCCGGGCGCCGCGTCGACCACGACCACCAGGTCGTACAGCGGCGCCAGCCCGTTCTCGGTGAGCAGCGGCACGTCGTGCACCACGATCGCGTCCACCCCCGCGGCCTGCTGCAACTCCTGCGAACGCTGCCTCACCAGCGGGTGCACGATCGCGTTGAGCGCCCGCAGCCGCTCCTCGTCGGCGAAGACGATCGCCCCGAGCTTCGGCCGGTCCAGCCGCCCGTCCCCGCCCAGCACGCCGGGCCCGAACTCCTCGACGACCGCGGCCAGTCCCGCCGTCCCCGGCTCGACCACCTCGCGGGCGATCCGGTCGGAGTCCACGAGCACCGCGCCGTAGGACACCAGCAGCCGCGCGACCTCGCTCTTGCCGGCCCCGATGCCGCCGGTCAGCCCCACTGTCAGCATGCCCCCAGGGTAGGGCCCGGACCAGGGAATGGTGTCGCGGCCTGCGGCGTTGGGTATGTCTGTCCAGACGATCAGTCGTCACCCGTGCCCGATCGAGGGAGGCGGCATGCCCGAGCGTTCACCCGAGACGCATGTCATCGACTTCCGCGCCGCCGAGCAACTGCTCGCCGCGCGCGACCCGCGCGGCGCGGTGAAGCTCCTCGACCCCGTGATCGCCGCCCACCCGGAGAACACCGCGGCCCGCCTGCTGCGCGCCCGCGCGTTCTTCCTGGCGGCCCAACTGCGCCCGGCCGAGCTGGAGTTCCAGATCGTGCTGGAGCGCGAACCGGCCAACGCCTTCGCCCACTTCGCACTGGCCCGCACCCTGGAGCGCGCCAACCGCCCGGCGGAGGCGCAGCGCCACTTCCGGCTCGCCGCGGCGCTCGACCCGCGCCCGGACTACGTGGCAGCGGCGCGCTTCGACAGCGACTGAGGCCGGCGCCCGACGACGCCGGCGCCCGACCGAAGCCGAACCCCGACCGTAGCCGAACCCCGACCGAGGCCGGCGCCCCGGCGGCGCCGGCACCGAACGGCGCCGGGCCGCCCCGGCGCCGACCCAGCCCGACCGCGGAACCGGCGGCCCACCGCGGCGCGTCGCACTCCCGTCGGGACCATTCCCTTGGCGCAAAGGGGGAGCGGGGACATGGAAGTCGTCGTCGTGCTCATCATCGTCGCAGCCGTGCTCGGCCTGATCGTCCTGCCCAGCAGCATGCGGGTGGTCAAGCAGTACGAGCGCGGGGTCGTCTACCGCTTCGGCCGGGTCAACCGGCTGCCCAAGGAGCCGGGACCACGGCTGCTGGTGCCGTTCATCGACCGCATGACGAAGGTCAACATGCAGGTCGTGACCATGCCGGTGCCCTCCCAGGAGGGCATCACCCGGGACAACGTGTCGGTACGGGTCGACGCCGTGCTGTACTTCCGCGTCATCGACCCGGTACGCGCGACGGTGGACGTGCAGAACTACCAGTTCGCCATGCTCCAGGTCGCGCAGACCTCGCTGCGCTCGATCATCGGCAAGAGCGAGCTGGACGACCTGCTGTCCGGGCGGGAGAAGCTGCACGAGGGCCTGGAGCTGATGCTGTCGACCCCGGCCACCGGGTGGGGCGTGCACATCGACCGGGTCGAGATCAAGGACGTGGCGCTGCCGGAGTCGATGAAACGGTCGATGGCCCGGCAGGCCGAGGCCGACCGGGAGCGCCGGGCCCGCATCATCACCGCGGACGGCGAACTCCAGGCGTCGCAGAAGCTGTCCGAGGCCGCCCGGGCCATGGACGCGAACCCCGCGGCGCTCCAACTGCGGATGCTGCAGACCGTGGTCGAGGTCGCCGCGGAGAAGAACTCCACGCTGGTCCTGCCGTTCCCGGTGGAGCTGCTGCGCTTCTTCGACCGCGCGTCGGCCGGCGCCGCGGGCACGCAGGGCGCGCCCGGCGCGCCCAGTGCTCCCGGTCAGGGCAGCGCCCCCGGCCAGGGCGGCGCGAGCGACGGCGCCGGGGCTCCCGCGCCCGACGCCCCGGGCGTGAGCCCGCAGGAGGTCCCAGGGCCCGGGCCCGCCGCCCCCGAGGTGCCCGCCGCAGACCCGCCGCGGAGCCTGGCCAAGGGCCTGTCCAAGGCTGAGGCTGAGGACGGCGAGCGCGCGGCGCTGCCCGAGGCGGCGGCGCCGCAGATCCCCGACCCGCGCAGCGCCCAGGACTGAGTCCGCGGCGGGCGCGCGCCCGCCGCGGGGGCGCGCCCGGCGTGCGGCCCCCGCCCGGCAGGGCGCGCGGGCGGCGCCGCGGCCGGACCTCGGCGTCAGGCCCGCGGGCAAGCCCCCCTGCGGGCAGCCCCCCCGCGCTCAGCGCCCGCGGCCGGACCTCGGCGCCAAGCCCCCGCGGGCAGGCCCCCCGCGCCCCCGCGCTCAGCGCCCGCGGCCGATCCCCACGCTCAGAACGCGCGACCACCTGCCGAGGTCAGAACAGCGGCGCCGGCAGCACCCCTTCCAGCGCCAGCAGCCGCCGCTTGATCTCCAGGCCGCCGCCGAAGCCGCCTATCCCGCCGCCGCTCTCGATCACCCGGTGGCACGGCACGACCACCGGCAGGGGATTGGAGGCCATGGCGACGCCGACCGCCCGCGCCGCCCCCGGCTCGCCGACCCGGTCGGCCAGGTCCTGATACCCCACCACGCTGCCGTACGGCACGCCCGACGCCAGCTCGCGCAGCACCCGCCGGTTGAAGCCGGTGACCAGCGACCAGTCCAGCGGCAGCTCGAAGGCGCGCAGCTCGCCGGCGAAGTACGCGTCCAGCTGCCGCGTCACCGCCGCGAGCCGCTCCGCGTCCTCCTCCGGGACGCAGCCCAGCCTGCGGCCCAGCGACTCCACCGCCCGGCCCGCGGTCGCCGGGTCGGCCCGGAAGCACACCAGGACCAGCCTTTCGCCGGTCCCCGCCACCAGCAGCGGCCCGATCGGGGTCTCCCGCACCGTCCACGCAGCGTTCGTCGTCACACCCCACACGCTAGACCGGGGGTACGACAACGGTCCGCGGCCCCGGTCGCCGCCGCCCTCCTCCCGCGCCGCCCCGCGAGCCGTCCCGCCGCCCCGTAGGCCGTCCCGCGGTCCCGCCGCCGCCCCGCGAGCCTCCGTCCCGCCCGCCCGAGAACCGGGCCGCGGGCCGTCCCGCGACCGATTGTCGGTGGCTGGTCGTACCGTGGGGGTCATGCGGCCCGTATCAGACATCGAACGCAGTGTGGCGCCCTTCGAGGTCGTCAGCCCCTACCAGCCGAGCGGCGACCAGCCGACGGCCATCGACGACCTCGAACGCCGTATCCGCGCGGGCGAGCAGGACGTCGTGCTGCTCGGCGCGACCGGCACCGGCAAGTCCGCCACCACCGCGTGGATGATCGAGCGGCTCCAGCGCCCCACGCTGGTGATGGCCCCCAACAAGACGCTCGCCGCCCAGCTCGCCAACGAGTTCCGCGAGCTGCTGCCGAACAACGCGGTCGAGTACTTCGTCTCGTACTACGACTACTACCAGCCCGAGGCGTACGTCCCGCAGACGGACACCTACATCGAGAAGGACTCCTCGATCAACGAGGAGGTGGAGCGGCTGCGCCATTCCGCCACCAACTCGCTGCTCACCCGGCGGGACGTGGTGGTGGTCGCCTCCGTCTCCTGCATCTACGGCCTGGGCACCCCGCAGGAGTACATCGACCGCATGGTCAGGCTCAACGTCGGGGACGTCATCGACCGCGACACCCTGCTGCGCAAGTTCGTCGACATCCAGTACACGCGCAACGACATGGCGTTCACCCGCGGCACCTTCCGGGTGCGCGGCGACACCGTGGAGATCTTCCCGGTGTACGAGGAGCTGGCCGTGCGCATCGAGATGTTCGGCGACGAGATCGAGGCGCTGTACACCCTGCACCCGCTCACCGGCGAGGTGATCACCGAGGACCGGCAGATCTACGTGTTCCCGGCCACCCACTACGTCGCGGGACCGGAGCGCATGGAGCGCGCCATCGCCGGCATCGAGCAGGAGCTGACCGGCCAGCTCGCGCTGCTGGAGAAGCAGGGCAAGCTGCTGGAGGCGCAGCGGCTGCGGATGCGCACCACCTACGACATCGAGATGATGCGGCAGATCGGCACCTGCTCCGGCATCGAGAACTACTCGCGGCACATCGACGGCCGCGGTCCGGGCAGCGCGCCGGACACCCTCATCGACTACTTCCCCGAGGACTTCCTGCTGGTCATCGACGAGTCGCACGTCACCGTCCCGCAGATCGGCGCGATGTACGAGGGCGACGCGTCCCGCAAGCGCACCCTGGTCGACCACGGCTTCCGGCTGCCGTCCGCGCTGGACAACCGCCCGCTGAAGTGGGAGGAGTTCCTGGAGCGGGTCGGCCAGACCGTCTACCTGTCGGCGACCCCGGGGCCGTACGAGCTGTCCCGCAGCAACGGCGAGGTGGAGCAGATCATCCGGCCGACCGGCCTGATCGACCCCGAGGTCGTGGTCAAGCCCACCGAGGGCCAGATCGACGACCTGGTGCACGAGATCCGGCTGCGCAGCGAGAAGGACGAGAGGGTCCTCGTCACCACCCTCACCAAGAAGATGGCCGAGGACCTCACCGACTACCTGCTGGAACTGGGCATCAGGGTGCGCTACCTGCACAGCGACATCGACACGCTGCGCCGTGTCGAGCTGCTGCAGGAGCTGCGGGCCGGCGAGTACGACGTGCTGGTCGGCATCAACCTGCTGCGCGAGGGCCTGGACCTGCCCGAGGTGTCGCTGGTGGCGATCCTGGACGCCGACAAGGAGGGCTTCCTGCGCTCGGGCACCTCCCTGATCCAGACCATCGGCCGCGCGGCGCGCAATGTCTCCGGCCAGGTCCACATGTACGCGGACAAGATCACGCCGGCGATGGAGAAGGCCATCGACGAGACCAACCGCCGCCGCGCCAAGCAGATCGCGTACAACACCGAGAACGGCATCGACCCGCAGCCGCTGCGCAAGAAGATCGCGGGCATCCTGGACTACATCGCCCGCGAGGAGGCCGACACCGAGGAGCTGCTGGGCTCGGGCCGGCAGCGTTCCCGCGGCAAGGCGCCGGTGCCGGGCCTGTCCGCCAAGGCCGGCGGCAAGCGCGCCTCCGGCGGCCTGCCCGCCGACGAGCTGGCCGACCTGATCGCCCAGCTGACCGAGCAGATGCACACCGCGGCGGGCGAGTTGCAGTTCGAGGTCGCCGCCCGGCTGCGGGACGAGGTGGGGGAGCTGAAGAAGGAGCTGCGGCAGATGCGCGAGGCGGGGGTGGCGTAGAGGCTGTGGTGCGGTCCTGGGGCGGATGTGGCGCGGTGGCGGGACCGACCGGGTCCGCCCCGCGGGGTCGGCCCGGTGCGTACCGAAATCTCCCCGCAGCGAACCGGGATCGGCTTCGGCGGCGTCTTGTTAGGGTGCGGGGCACACGCCCGCGCACACGGGGACGGGTGACACCGCGCAGACGGTGAACGGTGAGAGGGGACACGCACGTGACGGTCAACATGACCAAGGGCCAGAAGATCAGCCTGAGCAAGTCGGACGGGGGATCTCTGTCGGCGGTCAGGATGGGCCTCGGCTGGCAGGCCGCCCCCCGCCGCGGACTGTTCGGCAGCCGCACACGGGAGATCGACCTCGACGCCTCCGCTGTGCTCTTCGCCGACAAGCAGCCGGTGGACGTGGTCTTCTTCCAGCACCTGACCAGCGACGACGGCTCGGTCCGGCACACCGGTGACAATCTGGTGGGCGGCGCGGGCCAGGGCGGCGACGACGAGTCGATCCTGGTGGACCTGCAGCGCGTGCCGGTGCACGTCGACCAGATCGTCTTCACGGTCAACTCCTTCACCGGCCAGACCTTCGCCGAGGTGCAGAACGCGTTCTGCCGCCTGGTCGACGAGACCACCGGCCAGGAGTTGGCCCGCTACACCCTCACCGGCGGCGGCCAGTACACGGCCCAGATCATGGCGAAGGTGCAGCGCGGCCAGAGCGGCTGGTCGATGACCGCGATCGGCACGCCCGCCAACGGCCGGACGTTCAAGGACCTGATCCCGGCGATCCTGCCCGCGCTCTGAACCGCGGCCGGACGGCGCCGCCCGCGGGCACGACCGGCCCGCGGGCCCGCCGCGGGACCGGCCCGCCACGCACGTACGACCGAGGACGAGGGGAACGGGGGGCTGCGGCATGACGGCCGAACTGGTCCGCGGGCAGAACCACCCGCTGCCGGGCACCCGACTGGAGATCAGGGTCGCCGCGGGCACCCCGGTGGTGGCCGCGATCACCCTGGGCGACGAGCAGGGCAGGGCGGCGGTGACCGGGCCGGACGCGGCCGCGTCGCCCGCCGGGGACGGCTGGCTCGCCCACCCCGGCGCGCCGCGGCTGCCGGGCGTCGAAGTGCCCCGGCAGGCCGCCGCCGACCACCGGCTGGCGGTCGACCTCGGCGCGATGCCCGAGCGTGTGCACCGCGTGCACGTGCTGCTCGCGCTGCCCCCGGGCCGCCCGGGCCCCGCCGTCTTCGGCGCCGCGCCCGTGCCGCGGCTGGCCGTCACCACGCCGGACGGCGCCGAGGCCGCGGGCTATGCCATCGGCGGCCTCGGCGCGGAGACCGCGCTGCTGGCGCTGGAGCTGTACCGGCGGCAGGGCGGCTGGCGGGTCCGCGCCGTCGGCCAGGGCTACGAAGGCGGGCTGCCCGCGCTGCTCGCCGACCAGCGGGCCCCCGAGCCGGACGCGACCGCCGCGCTGATCCACCGGGCCACCGAGCACGAACAGTCCCGCGCCGTCGCACCGCCCCGGCCGGCACGGTCCGCGCTCCCCGGCGCCCATCCGCCGCCGACGCCCGCTCCCGACCACCCCGGGCCGCCCCGGCCGGCGCCCGCGCCGCCCCCCAGCGCCGGTGCCTCCGCCGGCATCGACTACCGGCATCCGCGCCGCCGCACGTCCGCGCCCCCGTCCGCGCCCCCGGCCGCCGGACCGGCCGGTCCCGCCGCCACACCGGCCGCCCCCACGCCTCCCGGCCCGATACCCGGGCCCACCGCCGCGCCGGGCGGCCCCACCGGCCCCGGTGCCTCCGGCGGCGCGGGCGCGCCGCCCGCCCCCGTCGCGGGGGACGCCGCCGGCTGGAGCATGGACGAGCGGCTGTACAACCAGGTCTGGGGGATGTTCGAGGACCTGACCCGCAGCGTCGCGGCGTACCGCAGCGCCGTGGACTTCGCGGAGTCGCGGTACGAACAGGATCTCGACCGCCTGCTCGCCGACCCGCGCACCCGCGGCGGACCGCAGGCCGAGGCGGCGCGCGAGGAGGCGCAGTTCCGGCAGATGGCGCTGGTCGACCAGGCCCGTGCCGTGCTCGACCGCGACCTCGCCCAGCTGACCGCCGAGGCCGAGGTGGTGGAGCCCGCGCTGCCGCCGTCGCTGGCGGGCTGGGACAACCCCTGCTGGCACGCCTACCAGGCGCCCCAGGAGCCGCCGTACGCCGTGCGGATCGGCTCGCTCACCCTGCCCGAGGCGCCCGAGCTGCGCATCCCGCTGCTGTCCCGGCTGCCGATGGAGCGCGGCCTGTGGATGGACGGCAGCGAGGACCCGCGCGCCGCGACGGACGCCGCGGTCGCCCTCGCCGCCCGGCTGCTCGCCTCGCACCCGGCCGGCGGCTACGCGCTGCACGTCCTGGACCCGGCCGGCTCCGGCGCCGCCTCGTTCGCGCCGCTGTACGCGGGCGGGGCGCTGCCGCTGCCGCCGCCCGCACCGGGCGCCGCCGGGGTCGGCGAGGTCCTGGACCGCCTGGTCGAGCGGGTCGACCTGCTGCAGATGGCGCTGCGCGGCGGCGCGGCCGACGCGCTGCCGCCGGGCTTCGACACCGCCCGCCTGCTGCTGATCGTCAACGAGTACCCCTACGGCTTCGACGAGCGCGCGGTCCATCAGCTGCGCTACCTAGCCGACGAGGGCCCGGCGGCCGGGGTGCACCTGCTGCTGGTGGCCGAGCGCGACGAGAGCGCCGCGGACGGCTCCGGCTTCGACGCGTACCAGGCCGCCGCCGCGGCCGATCCCCGGCGGTCGATGCTGCGGCTGACCCCGCTGCCCAGCGACCACCTCGCCGACCCCTGGGTCGGGCACGCCTGGACCTACGAGCCCGCGCAGCTGCCGGCCGGCAGCCAGGTGCTCGCGCAGGTGCTGCGCCGGCTCGCCGCGGCCCGCCCGGCCGGCCAGGGCCGCCCCCAGTAACCCCGGCCGGCCGCGGCGTGGCCCGCGTCCCTCCGCCGGCCGCTGTCCGCCTCGACCCCTCCTGGCCTGCACACTTGGCTCGTGCTTTACCATTCCTTGGTAATTCGTGTACCGTTTGCGGACGTACTGAATCTGCCGGAGGATCTGTGGACGTCTCCCTCACCCTCTGGGCGCTCACCATCGCGGGACTGTGTGCCCTGATCGGCGCCGACTTCCTGGTCGGCCGAACGCCGCACGAGGTGTCGGTGCGGGAAGCCGGGATCTGGACGGCCGTCTGGGTCGCGCTGGCCGGGCTGTTCGGCGTCGGCCTGCTGGTGTTCGGCGGCGGGCAGCCAGGGCGAGTTCTTCGCCGGCGACGTCACCGAGAAGTCCCTCAGCGTCGACAACCTCTTCGTCTTCGTGCTGATCATGGCGAAGTTCTCGGTGCCCGCGGCCTACCAGCAGCGGGTGCTGCTCGTCGGCGTGCTGATAGCGCTGGTGCTGCGCGCGGTGTTCATCGCGGCCGGCGCGACGGTGCTGGCCGCCTTCTCCTGGGTCTTCTTCCTCTTCGGCGCCTTCCTGATCTGGACCGCGTGGAAGCTGATCCAGGAGGCCCGCACCGGCCACGAGGACGCCGGATACGAGGAGAACCGGCTGCTCAAGGCGGTCGAGCGACGCGTGCCGTCCACCGACCGCTACCACGGCACCCGGCTGTTCGTCCGCGAGAACGGCCGCCGGCTGATGACGCCGATGCTCGTGGTGATGCTCGCCATCGGCACCACCGACGTGCTCTTCGCGCTCGACTCGATCCCGGCGATCTTCGGGCTCACCGAGGACCCGTACATCGTCTTCACCGCGAACGCCTTCGCGCTGATGGGACTGCGGCAGCTGTATTTCCTCATCGGCGGCCTGCTGAAGAAGCTGGTCCACCTGTCCTACGGACTCTCGGTGATCCTCGGCTTCATCGGCGTCAAGCTGCTGCTGCACGCGCTGCACGAGTCCGGCGTGCACGTGCCGCAGATCTCCGTGCCGGTCTCCCTCGCGGTGATCGTCGCCGTCCTCGCCGTGACCACCGCGACCAGCCTGGCCGCATCCCGCCGCGCCGAGCGCGCCGCCGAGGCCCTGGATGCGGACCGGGGCGACGAAAGGTCTACCGTGGCCCGGTGACGGACGGCACGGGGCGCGCGCCCCGACCGTACGGTCGCACCACGTACGGCGGGTGACGCGCGGCGCGGCGGCGGGGGAGCGCGGCGCGGGCACCACGAACGGAAAGGCGCGGATGTGGCGAGCCCCCGAGCGCTGCCCGAGCTGACCGGGTCGCGGTTCTTCGACGCCTGGCAGCTCGACGTCCCGGCCCTGGCGGCGATCGTGCTGCTCGGCACCGCCTACGGCTACGGGGTGCGGCGCAGACGGCGCGCGGGCGAACCGTGGCCCCTGTGGCGCACGGCGGCCTTCGCCGTCCTGGGCCTGGGCACCCTCGCCGTCGCCACGATGTCCTCACTGGCGGTGTACGACAAGGTGCTCTTCTGGCCGGCCGCCGTGCAGAACATCCTGCTGGACCTGTTCGCGCCGCTCGGGCTGGCGCTCGGCGACCCGCTCGCGCTCGCCGCGCCGGACGGCCGGCTGCGCCGCGTCTTCGCCTCCCGGCCGGTGCGCGCGCTGACGTACCCGCTGGTCAGCTCGGTGCTGGTGCTCGCCTCCGAACTGACGATCTACTTCACGCCGTACTTCTCCACCGCGCTCGGCAACGGCTTCGTCCGGCAGCTGATGCACCTGCAACTGCTCTTCACCGGCTGCCTGTTCGTGCTGCCGATGCTCACCCGGCAGGAGATGCTGCCGCGCTGGTGCACCCACCCGGTGCGCGCCGCGCTGGTGTTCTTCGACGGGCTCTTCGACTCGGTGCCCGGCCTGGTGGTGATGACCAGCGGCACCCTGGTGGCCGGCCACTGGTACGCCGGGCATCCGCGCACCTGGGGACCGTCCGTCCACCACGACCAGATGCTCGGCGGCGGGCTGATGCTCACCCTCGCGGAACTGGTCGCGCTGCCCTTCCTGCTGCTGGTCTTCCTGGAGTGGGCCCGCGCGGAGCGCGCGAAGACCGCGGAACTGGACGCACGGCTGGACCGCGAGGCGGCGCTCGCCGAGGCCGGAGCCGGAGCGGGCGGCGCGCCCGCGGCCGGCACCGCGTCCGGTCCCGCCGCGGCGCCCGGCGCCGTGCCCGGGCCCGCGTCCGGTGCCGTGCCCGGGCCCGCGTCCGGTGCGAAGCCCGCCGTCCCCGAGCTGACCCGGCCGTGGTGGGAGACCGACCAGGGCGAGGTCGGCATGCGGATGCGCGGACAGCGCTGAGCCCGAGGCGGACACCGCCGACCCCTCACCCGTGGGGATGAACCCGTATCGGCCATTCCGGCGAACGCGAGCAACCGGCCCTCGTGGCGCCGCGTCCAACACTGCGCAACGAATGTGACCCGAGTGAACGATACGGGGGATGGGTCATGGACACGGTCATCGTTCAACTACCGGAGGAATGCGGCACCCGCCGCGGCGGCGTGCTTGAGCGGCCCGGCGACGTCGCCGGCGCCGGCACGGGCCCCGGACGCGGCGGTACGGCGTCGCGCCGGCCACGGCTGCTGAAACTCGGCCCGGGGGAGACCGCCGACTTCGGCCGGGGCGCCCCCGGCAGCCCGGTGCCGGTCAGGCTCGACGACCCGGGCGTCTCGCGCTGCGCCGGGCGGATCGCCGCGGCGGAGGACTACTGGCGGCTGTCCAACTACAGCCGCACCGCCACGTACGTGGTGGAGAACATGGAGGGCGCGGGCGAGCACATCAAGGTCGCGCCGGGGCGGCTGGGCGCGCCCGTGCCGTTCGAGTTCTCCCGGGTGCTGCTGCCCGCGCACGCCGCCGACGCGTCGTTCAAGGTGTTCGCGCCGCAGCACGCGTACCAGGACGACCACCCGGACGCCCGCGAGGAGGCCGCCGCCGGCGGCGAGCGCACCACGATGCCGTTCGCGCTCGACCCGACGTCCAAGTACTTCCTGGTGCTGCTCGCGCTGTGCGAGCCGCGGCTGCGCAACGCCTCGACCGGCGCGGTGCCCGGCGTCGGCGGCGTGCTGGAGCGGCTGCGCGGCCTGGACTCCTGCGCGGACCTGACGCGTTCGGCGGTCAACTACCACATCGACTACCTGGCCTCGGTGAAGCTGCGGCTGCGCGACGACCTCGCGGGCGGCGGCGACGCGGGCGGGTCCGGCGCGCTCGCCGGCGGCAAGCGCGAGGAACTCGTCGCCTTCGCGCTCCGCTTCGACCTGGTCAGGGAGGAGCACCTGGCGTTGCTGCCGCCGCGGTCCCGCCCCTGCGCGTGGGAGGGGTGAGCCGTGCCCGAGCCTTCTGGCGGCGGTCTTCCCGGCCGCGATCCTTCCGGTCGCGCGCTCTCCGGCAGCGATCCCTCCGGCGCCGGGCCTTCGCGACCCGGCGCCGTGACGCCTCGTGCCGTGACGCCTCGTGCCGCGACGCCTCGTGCCGCGACCCCCGGTGCCGCGACGCCCGCTCCCGCCCCGAGGCCCGGCGCGCCGGGCAGGGCGCCGGTCGAGGTTCCCGACGGGTACCGCGTCGGGGACTGGACGGTCACCGGGCCGATCGGCTCGGGCAGTTGGGGCAGCGTGTACGCAGCAGAGGACGGCGCCGGCGGGCGGGCCGCGCTGAAGTTCCTCGGCGCCGCCGCCCTGACGCCCGGCCGCCGCGCGGCCCTGGACGAGATCGTGGGCCGCGAGGTGCGGTTCAGCCTGGCCGCCCGCCATCCGCACCTGGTACGCACCCACGCGTCGCTGACCGTCGCCGATCCCGACCGTCCCGGTCTGGACGGCGCGGTCGTCCTGGTCATGGACCGTGCGGAACACAGCGTCCAGGACCTGCTGGACGCCGCCGAGGCGACCGCGGGCGCCCCCGGGGGGCCCGGGGGCAGCGGCGCCGCCGCGCGGGGACCGGTGCCCGGCGCCGCGCGCATCCTGCGCGGGGCCGCCGCGGGACTGGCCCACCTGCACGCCGAGGGCTGGCTGCACGGCGACCTGAAGCCCGCCAACATCCTGCTCAGCCCCGGCGACGAGGTGTGGCTCGCCGACTTCGGCCTGACCACCGAGCTGGAGGGCACCCACGCCTACGTGCCGCCGATGGGCACGCTGGACCACATGCCGCCCGAGTGGTGGTCGGAACGCACCGGAAGCCGCGGCACCGCCGTCCGCCCGACCGGCGACATCTGGGCGTACGGCGTGGTGGCCCACCAGGTGCTCGCCGGCGGCCTGCACCCGTTCCCCGGGGCGACCGCGCGGGCGCGGGCGCTGGCCGCCCAGTCCTACGCGCGCGGCACGGCCCCGCTGCGGCTGGCGCCCGGACTCGCCGAAGGATGGCGGGAGCTGATCGCCGCGTGCCTGGCCCCCGACCACGCCGGCCGGGCCGGGCTGACCGCGGAGCGGCTGGTCGCGCGCGTCGCCGAGCTGGCGGACCCGGCTGGCTCGGTGGGCCCGGTCGCCCTGGCGGACCCGGCGGACCCGGTGGACCTCGCGGGCCCGGCAGGTCCGGCTGGCTCGGCGGACCAGGCGGACCTCGCGGGTCCGGCCGGCCCGGCAGGCCCGGTGGACCTGGCGGCTCCCGCTGGCCTCGCGTTACGCGCGGCGGGGCCGCTCGCCCGCGCCGCCCCGCGGACCCGGCGCCGGGTGCTGCTGCCGGCCGCCCTCGCGGTCGTGGCCGCCGCGGCGGTCGCCGCCGCGTTCGCGTTCACCGGCGGCGACGGGGGAGCGACCGGGTCCGGCGGCTCCCCGCCCCGGGCCGCGCACGCCACCCCCGCCTCCCGGCTGGCCCCGCTCGCCGGCGCGCTGCCCGCCCACGCCGACGTGCCCGCCGCGCTGCGCCCGTACATCTCGCAGGCCGCCCGGATGTGCGTCCAGGAGGAGGTCACCCCGGTGCTGATCGCCGCCATGCTGGGGGCCGAGAGCGGCTTCGACGCGCGGGCCCGCCGCCCGAGCACCGACGAGTACGGCATCGCCATGTGGACCCCGCGGGTCTTCGACGCGTGGGCGGTGGACGGGGACCACGACGGCAGGAAGGACTACATGTCGCCGCCCGACGCCATCGCCACCATGGGCGCGTACCTGTGCTGGATCGACGAGCAGCTCAAGGCCGACGGCATGCACGGCGACCTGCCCGCGCTGACCGCGGCGGCCTACCGCACCAGCGTCCGCACCATCGTCGACGCGGGCGGAGTGCCGGCCCGCCTCCAGCCCTACGTCGACAAGGTCCACCGCAACATGGCGGACTACACCTCCGCCTGACCCGCGCCGTACGGCAGGCGGGGCCGGCCGGTCGCGGCGGGCCGCCGCCGGAGACCCGCGGCTGGGGGCCCGGAGCACGCCGCCCCGGGCCCCAGCCGTCCCCCGAGTCGCGGTCCGGCGGCGGCCCGCCCCCGCCGCGACGGGCGGGTGGCCGGCCTTCGACGCAGCCGGCGGATCATGGCCACCGCGCCGAAGGCCGGCGGATCACGGCCGGTCGAGCGTGATGGAGTTGACCGGCGTGAGATCGGCCCAGACGCCGTGCTGCGCGGCCAGGTCGTAGGTGCAGTTGGCGCCGTTCGACCCCAGGCACAGGTGGGCGTGGGCGCCGCCGGTCTGGTTGTTGAGCACCCAGTGCCAGTTGTACTGGCCGCTGAGGTTGTGGGCGCCGTAGCTCCAGAAGACGTCGGTCGGCGTGGTGAGGTTGTCGTGGACGCCTTCGCCGTAGATGCAGACCGCGCCCGACGGGCACCCGTCCCACGACCCGTCGGCGGCCTGCGCCGGGCCGGAGCCGAGGGTCACGGCGGCGGCGGCCGCCGCGGCGACGGCGAGGGCCGAGACGGCCCTGGTGAGCTTGCGCATGGTTCTTTCCTCCGTTGTCGGTCTGCCGATGACTGCCTGACCAGTCGTCAGCACCGTAGGTCGACGGTAGGAGGAACCCGGGGCGCCGCGCTCCTGACATATGACAGGGGAACCGCATTCCCGCAGGTGGGAGCCATGCCGCAGACCGCCGGCAGCGCCGGCGGCGGCCCCGCTGTACCGTGTCGAGTGTCCAGGCCGAGACAGAGGTGGCAGAAGTATGTCCCACCCCACCGACACGGGTATCGGCGGTCGACTCCACCGAGCCCGCAAACGGCGCGGGTTGAGCCAGCGTGAGCTCGCAACCGAGTCCGGCGTGTCCCTCTCCGCCGTGCGCAAGATCGAGCAGGGCGACTACGGGCAGCCGCGCGCGCAGACAGCGCGCGCCCTGGCCGCATCGTTGGGCGTATCCACGACATGGCTGTTGGGCGGCTCCTACGAGACGGCCGGTGCGTCGCCCGCCGTGGTGGATCAGTGGGCCCCGGTGCGGGCGGCCCTCGACGCTCCCGCACCAGGACCTGCCGATGACACGCCGACGGTGGCCGGGGTCCGAGCGGCGGTGGCCGCCGCGATGCCGCTGGCCGCCGCGGACCGGCTGGAGCAGCTCGCCACTGTGATGCCGGTCCTGCTGAGGGACGCCGCGGTCGTGGCGGACGAACCGACCGGCCGCCGGGTACAGGCCGAGTTGCTCGGCCTGGTCGGCTGGATGTTCACCCAGACCCGGCAGTTCGACGCGGCCGAGGCCGCCCTCAGCCGCGCCGTCGACCACGCCCGCGACGATCTGGACGCTGCCGCCGTGGTGAGCACCCAAGGGTGGCTGCTGCTGCGTCGTGGCCGCATCGCCGAGGCGGGTCGGCTGGCGGAGGAATGGGCCGACCGCGTAGAACCGCGTATGTCGCGAGCGACGCCCGGAGAACTTGCCGCATGGGGATGGCTACTGCTGCGCTCGGCCGCCGCGGCAGACCGCGATGCCCGCCCGGGCGACGCCGACCGGATGCTGCGTCTGGCCGGATCGGCGGCCGCCGCGATCGGCCCCCGGCCAGTGCCCGGCGGGTTCCTGCGGGCGTTCGGGGCCACGACCGTGCAGCTCAAGGCGGCCGAGCACGCGATGGTCGCCGACCAGCCGGACCGAGTGCTCCAGCTGTCCGCCGCGATCTCGTGGGAGGGGCTGCGGCCCACGTCGAACAACCTGAACCGGAACCGGCTCGACCAGGCCGCCGCCCGGGTGAGGCTGCGGAAGTACGGCGAGGCGGTGGACACCCTGGAGCAGGTCTGGCACGCCGCGCCGCAGTGGCTTCCGCACCAGCAGTATGCGCGAGACATCCTGACGCAGGTGATCGCGCGACGTCGAACACTGACTCCTCGCATGCGGGTGCTGGCCGACGCCGTGGGCCTGCCTCTGTAGGAACCGGCACAGGAACTGGCACTTCCGCGCCGGGCCTCCGCAAACTGCCATTGAACCCTCGGGCTCCGGCTCCTTACGTTCGGTGAGTATCTGATCACGACCAGGGAGCGGTCATGTCCGACACCCCCGTACCCAGTTCCACCGCAGACCCGTGGCGGCGCCGCCACGGGACCGCCTGGCGTCTCCGCGACGGGGGACGAAGGTGATGCGTGTATCTGCCGACCGCATCCCGTCCGCTGTCGTGAAGACGTGGCCGCCGACGGCGCGTTCGGTGGGCAGGGCGCGGCGACTGCTGGCCGGGCAGCTTGCCGTGTGGGGCCTGACGCAAGTGTCGGACGACGCTGGACTGATCCTCTCGGAGTTGGTGACGAATGCGATCACACATGCTCATCCGCCCTACGGGAATCTGATCGCCACCCGCTTCGAGCGGCTGGCGGACGGGGTGCGGATCGAGGTGCACGACACCGGGGACGACAAGCCGGAGCCGTGCAAGGCGTCGGCCGACGAGGAGGGCGGGCGCGGGCTGGAACTGGTGCACGTGCTGACCGGCGGGGCGTGGGGCGTCAGCGACCGGGACGGCCCCGGGAAGCTGGTATGGGCGCAGTGCACGGCCACGCGTGACGAGGTGGGCTCGTGAGGCGTTCCGACGGCGGGCAGGGTCCTGGACCGTTCGCACCGCCCGCCCGCACCTGGGCCGTGTCGACCACCGGCGGGGAGGTCGTCCGTGGGTACCTGCCGGGGTGGGCCGAGGACGACCCGAGCCGGGCGGGGGTCCATCCCGACCGGCTGCACTTCGCACTGGCCGGCATCGTGCACCAGGCCAACCGCGGTGGCCTGGTCGTCCCGGTGGCCCCGGGGGCGGGCCCGGCGCGGGACGCGGGCGTGCTGGTGGTCACCATCGACTGCATCCCCTTCGCCGAGGACGACGACCCCGACCTACCGGTGGTCAACGTGCAGATCGTCGACGACTGGTGGATCAGGAACCTGGACCCGGCGGGAGTCACCGATCTCGGGCGGCGGCTGTGTGCCCTGGGCGATCGCCTGACCGGCACCGTCGCGCCCGAGCTCGCTTCCGCCCGCGCCGACTGGGCCCAGCGTCACCATGGCGACGACCCGGTCGGATGACGTGGTCCTGCCGATCCCGCCTTCCTCGAGACCGGCCCGGGGCGAACACCGGCGCTCGGCCCGGTCGGGCAGGGGGCGCTTCGCGGTGCCTGGTTCCGGTCGCTCACCAGCCCCGCTCGCGCCACTCCGGGAGGTGCGGGCGCTCGGCGCCGAGGGTGGTGTCGTCGCCGTGGCCGGGGTAGACCCAGGTCTCGTCGGGGAGGACGTCGAAGAGCTTGGCGGTGACGCCGTCGAGGAGCGAGGTGAAGGCGGCCGGGTCGCCGTGGGTGTTCCCCACGCCTCCGGGGAAGAGGCAGTCCCCGGTGAAGACGTGCGGGTGGCCGTGCGGGTCGTCGTAGACCAGGGCGACGCTGCCGGGGGTGTGGCCGACGAGGTGGCGGGCGGTGAGGCGGACCCGGCCGACCCGGACCGTGTCGCCGTCGGCGAGCGGCACATCGGTGCGCACCGGGATACCCTCGGTGTCGTCGCGGCCCGCGTAGGTGCGCGCGCCCGTCGCGTCCACGACCTCGCGCAGCGCCTGCCAGTGGTCGGGGTGCCGGTGGGTGGTGACGACCGACGCCAGGCCGTCGCCGCCGATCACCTCCAGGAGGGTCGCGGCCTCGTTCGCGGCGTCGACGAGCAGCTGCTCGTCGGTGGCGCGGCAGCGCAGCACGTACGCGTTGTTCGCCATCGGGCCGACCGCCGTCTTCGTGATGATCAGCTCCGGCAGCTCGTGCACGTCCGGCGTGCCGCCGACCGAGACCCTGCCCGTGTATCCCGTGTGCGCCATGCCGCCAGGGTAGGCCGTGGCCGGCGCCCCGGCCGTGCGGGCCCGGTGCGCGGCTCCGGTCCAGGCTCCGGGGCGGCCTCCGGGCGGTGTCCGGGCGGCTCCGGGGCAGGTCCGGGCCGCCTGGGCACACGATCGGGTGAAGATGGCGGCGCGACCCCGTAAATCGAAAGCACGTGCTATACGCTCGGTCTGGAAGAAATGCCGACGCCACCCCGTTTAGGCTGACCGGGGGGTGCCGACCCTCCCCCCTCCGATGAAAGGTGCGCACTGGCGTGGCCGATCGACTCACCGTCCGTGGCGCTCGCGAGCACAATCTGAAGAACGTGTCGCTCGACCTGCCCCGGGACTCGCTCATCGTGTTCACCGGCCTGTCCGGTTCCGGCAAGTCCTCGCTGGCCTTCGACACGATCTTCGCCGAGGGCCAGCGGCGCTACGTGGAGTCGCTGTCCTCCTACGCACGGCAGTTCCTCGGCCAGATGGACAAGCCGGACGTCGACTTCATCGAGGGCCTGTCCCCGGCCGTCTCGATCGACCAGAAGTCCACCTCGCGCAACCCCCGCTCGACCGTCGGCACCATCACCGAGGTCTACGACTACCTCCGGCTGCTCTTCGCCCGCATCGGCAAGCCGCACTGTCCCCAGTGCGGCCGGCCGATCTCCCGGCAGTCGCCGCAGGCCATCGTGGACCGGGTGCTGGAGCTGGAGGAGGGCAGCCGCTTCCAGGTGCTCTCGCCGCTGGTGCGCGAGCGCAAGGGCGAGTTCGTCGACCTCTTCTCCGACCTGCAGACCAAGGGCTACAGCCGGGCCCGGGTGGACGGCGCGACGATCCAGCTGACCGACCCGCCGAAGCTGAAGAAGCAGGAGAAGCACACCATCGAGGTGGTCGTCGACCGCCTCACCGTCAAGGACAGCGCCAAGCGCCGGCTGACGGACTCGGTGGAGACCGCCCTCGGCCTGTCCGGCGGCATGGTCGTGCTGGACTTCGTGGACCTGCCGGAGGACGACCCGCAGCGCGAGCGGATGTTCTCCGAGCACCTCTACTGCCCGTACGACGACCTGTCCTTCGAGGAGCTGGAGCCGCGCTCCTTCTCGTTCAACTCGCCCTTCGGCGCCTGCCCGGACTGCACCGGCATCGGCTCGCGGATGGAGGTCGACCCCGAGCTGATCGTGCCGGACGATCAGAAGTCGCTGGACGAGGGCGCCGTCGCGCCCTGGAACGGCGGCATGTCCAAGGGCTACTTCGACCGCCTGGTCGAGGGCCTCGCCGCCGAGCTGGGCTTCCGCACCGACATCCCCTTCGCCGGGCTGCCGGCCCGCGCCAAGAAGGCGCTGCTGTACGGCCACAAGTCCGAGGTGCGCGTCGCCTACCGCAACAGGTACGGCCGCGAGCGGGTCTACAACGCCCAGTTCGAGGGCGCGATCCCGTTCGTCAAGCGCCGCCACCAGGACTCCGAGAGCGACTCCAGCCGCGAGCGCTTCGAGGGCTACATGCGCGAGGTGCCCTGCCCCACCTGCCAGGGCGCCCGGCTCAAGCCGATCGTGCTGGCGGTCACCGTGATGGACAAGTCCATCGCGGAGGTCTCCGCGATGTCCATCAGCGACTGCGCCGAGTTCCTCGCCGGGATGCGGCTCGACGCCCGCGACCGCAAGATCGCCGAACGGGTGCTCAAGGAGGTCAACGAGCGGCTGCGGTTCCTGGTCGACGTCGGCCTGGACTACCTCTCGCTCAACCGCGCCGCGGGCACCCTGTCCGGCGGCGAGGCCCAGCGCATCCGGCTCGCCACCCAGATCGGCTCCGGTCTGGTCGGCGTGCTCTACGTCCTGGACGAGCCGTCCATCGGCCTGCACCAGCGCGACAACCACCGGCTGATCGAGACCCTGGTGCGGCTGCGCGACCTGGGCAACACGCTGATCGTGGTGGAGCACGACGAGGACACCATCAAGACCGCGGACTGGGTGGTGGACATCGGCCCCGGCGCCGGCGAGCACGGCGGCAAGGTTGTGCACTCCGGCTCGCTCAAGGAGCTGCTGGACAACGACGAGTCGCTGACCGGCCAGTATCTGGCCGGCAAGCGGGTCATCCCCACCCCCGCCGAGCGCCGCCCGATCGACCGCAAGCGCCGGCTGACCGTGCACGGCGCCCGCGAGCACAACCTCCAGGACATCGACGTCTCGTTCCCGCTCGGCGTGCTCACCGCCGTCACCGGCGTCTCCGGTTCCGGCAAGTCCACGCTGGTCAACGACATCCTGTACACCCACCTCGCCCGGGAGCTGAACGGCGCACGGGCCGTCCCCGGCCGGCACACCCGCGTGGACGGCGACGACCTGGTGGACAAGGTGGTGCACGTCGACCAGTCGCCCATCGGCCGCACCCCGCGCTCCAACCCGGCCACGTACACCGGTGTCTTCGACCACGTCAGGCGGCTGTTCGCGGAGACCATGGAGGCCAAGGTCCGCGGCTACCTCCCCGGCCGGTTCTCCTTCAACGTCAAGGGCGGCCGCTGCGAGAACTGCTCGGGCGACGGCACCATCAAGATCGAGATGAACTTCCTGCCGGACGTCTACGTGCCGTGCGAGGTCTGCCACGGCGCCCGGTACAACCGGGAGACGCTGGAGGTGCACTACAAGGGCAAGTCCATCGCCGAGGTGCTGGACATGCCGATCGAGGAGGCGCTCGACTTCTTCGAGGCGGTGCCGACGATCTCCCGCCACCTGCGCACCCTGCACGAGGTGGGCCTGGGCTACGTCCGCCTCGGCCAGCCCGCGCCGACGCTCTCCGGCGGCGAGGCGCAGCGCGTCAAGCTCGCCTCCGAGCTGCAGAAGCGCTCCACCGGCCGGACCGTCTACGTCCTGGACGAGCCGACCACCGGCCTGCACTTCGAGGACATCAGCAAGCTGATCAAGGTGCTGTCCGGGCTGGTCGACAAGGGCAACTCGGTGGTCGTCATCGAGCACAACCTCGACGTCATCAAGACAGCCGACTGGGTCATCGACATGGGCCCCGAGGGCGGCAGCGGCGGCGGCCTGGTGGTCGCCGAGGGCACCCCGGAGCAGATCGCGGGCGTCCCGGCCAGCCACACCGGGAAGTTCCTGCGGGACATCCTCAGCGCCGAGGCGGTCAGCGAGGCGGCGGTCCCCGCCCCGCGCAAGCGCGCCACCGCCAAGACCGCGGCGGGCGGCAGGACGGCGGCCAAGACGGCCGCCGGCACCACGAAGACCGCGGCCAAGAAGACCGCCGCGCCGAGGAAGCGGGCCGCCGGCAAGGCGTGAGGGGGGCGAGACCGGGGCGGGGCCCGAAAGGGGCCGGGCAGGTCCCGGCGGGGGCAGTTGACGGGTCCGTGCGGGTCCGGACACTGCGTGCGAGTCCGCGCGGCTGCGCGCGGGTCCGGACGCCGCGTGCGGGTCCGGGCGGGTCTGCGCGGGTGGGGGCGGTCGCGCGCCGTAGAGTCGGTGCGCACGCCCCCGTACCCCCTGGAGAGACCATGCCCAGCGAGCCCGTCGGTCCGCCCGCCTCCCGCCGTACCGTCCTGCGCGGCACGGCGCTCGCCGGAGTCGTCGGCGCGACCGGAGCCGGCCTGGCCGCGTGCGGCGGAAAGTCGTCGTCCAACACCCCGACGTCGCCGGTGGACCTGGGCGCGGCGTCCGCGGTGCCGGTCGGCGGCGCCAAGCTGTACCGCGACGACAAGGTGCTGGTGTCGCAGCCGCAGCAGGGCGGCTTCAAGGCGTTCAGCGCGGTCTGCACGCACCAGGGCTGTGTGCTGGACACGGTGGACGGCACCACGGCGTCCTGCCCCTGCCACGGCAGCCAGTTCAACGCCGAGACCGGCGCGGTGGTGCAGGGCCCGGCGACCAAGCCGCTGCCCCCGGTGAAGATCACCGAGGCGGGCGGCAAGCTCACCGTGGGCCCCGCCTCGTCCTGACCCGCCGGCCGGCGCCGGCCCCGCGCCGGAGGCGGGATTGTCACGTCCCGCCAGTAGGGTGGAAGGCATGGCAGACCCCAGTACGTACCGACCGAAGCCGGGCCAGATCCCCGACTCCCCAGGGGTCTACAAGTTCCGCGACGAGCACCGCCGGGTGATCTACGTCGGCAAGGCCAAGAGCCTGCGCGCGCGGCTGTCGTCGTACTTCCAGGACATCGCCAACCTGCACCAGCGCACCGCCACCATGGTCACCACGGCCGCATCGGTCGAGTGGACGGTCGTCTCCACCGAGGTCGAGGCGCTCCAGCTGGAGTACTCCTGGATCAAGGAGTTCGACCCGCGGTTCAACGTCAAGTACCGCGACGACAAGAGCTATCCGTCGCTCGCGGTGACGATGAACGAGGAGTTCCCCCGGGTCCAGGTGATGCGCGGGCCCAAGCGCCGCGGGGTGCGCTACTTCGGGCCGTATGCCCACGCCTGGGCCATCCGCGAGACCGTGGACCTGCTGCTGCGGGTCTTCCCCGTCCGCACCTGCTCCGCCGGGGTGTTCAAGCGCTCCGCCCAGATCGGGCGCCCCTGCCTGCTCGGCTACATCGGCAAGTGCTCCGCGCCCTGCGTCGGCCGGATCAGCCCCGAGGACCACCGCGAACTGGCCGAGGAGTTCTGCGACTTCATGGCCGGGCACGCCGGCACCTACCTGCGCCGCCTGGAGCAGCGGATGAAGGACGCCGCCGCGGCGATGGAGTACGAGCAGGCGGCCCGGCTGCGCGACGACCTGGAGGCGCTGCGCCGCGCCATGGAGAAGAACGCGGTGGTGCTCGCCGACGCCACCGACGCGGACCTGATCGCGGTGGCCGAGGACGAGTTGGAGGCCGCGGTGCAGATCTTCCACGTCCGCGGCGGCCGGGTGCGCGGCCAGCGCGGCTGGGTCACCGACAAGGTCGAGGCGGTCGACACCGCCGGCCTGGTCGAGCACGCGCTGCAACAGCTCTACGGCGACGAGAGCGGGGACGCGCTGGAGTCCGGCGGCACCGGCGGCGTGCCCAAGGAGGTGCTGGTCCCGGCGCTGCCCGAGCCCGCGGAGCCGCTCGCCCAGTGGCTGACCCAGCGGCGCGGCGCGCAGGTGAGCCTGCGGGTGCCGCAGCGCGGCGACAAGAAGGACCTGATGGCCACCGTGCAGCGCAACGCGCAGCAGGCCCTCGCGCTGCACAAGACCAAGCGCGCCTCCGACCTCACCACCCGTTCGCGCGCGCTGGAGGAGATCGCCGCGGCGCTCGACCTGGACACCGCGCCGCTGCGCATCGAGTGCTACGACATCAGCCACCTCCAGGGCGACGACGTGGTGGCCTCGATGGTCGTCTTCGAGGACGGCCTGGCGCGTAAGAGCGAGTACCGCCGCTTCCAGGTCAAGTCGTTCACCGGCCAGGACGACGTCCGCTCCATGCACGAGGTGGTCTCCCGTCGATTCCGCCGCTATCTGCAGGAGAAGCAGCGCACCAGCGAGTGGGAGGAGCAGGGCGCCGGCGGGAACGGCCACGGGGACGGCCGGCACGGTGCGGACGGCAACGGCGCCGGCGGTCACGGTGCGGACGCCCACGGGGACGGCGGGGACGAGCCGGTGGGCGGGCCGATCGACCCGGAGACCGGTCGCCCGCGCAAGTTCGCCTACCCGCCGCAGCTCGTCGTGGTCGACGGCGGCCGGCCGCAGGTCGCCGCCGCCGCCTCCGCGCTGCGCGAACTGGGCATAGACGACGTCGCCGTGTGCGGCCTGGCCAAACGCCTGGAGGAGGTCTGGCTGCCCGGCGAGGACGACCCGGTCATCCTGCCGCGCACCAGCGAGGGCCTGTACCTCCTGCAGCGGGTGCGCGACGAGGCGCACCGCTTCGCCATCGCCTACCAGCGCACCAAGCGCTCCAAGTCGATGAAGGCGGGCGCGCTGGACTCGGTGCCGGGGCTCGGCGAGACCCGCAGGCAGGCCCTGCTCAAGCACTTCGGCTCGCTGAAGCGGCTGCGCGCGGCCACCATCGAGGAGATGTGCGAGGTGCCGGGGATCGGCCGCCGCACCGCCGAGACCATCGCCGCGGCCCTCGCCTCCGCCGCCCCGGCCGCGCCCGCGGTCAACACCGCGACCGGCGAGATCCTCGACGACGGCGACGGGGCGCAGGACACCGCGCCGCGCGAGGCCGGGCCCGCCGCCGCGCCGCCCGCCGCCGACGCACCGCAGGCCGACGCACCGCACGCCGACGCACGGCAGGCCGACGCACCGCACGACGGACCACCGCAGGACAGCGACACATCACGGATCAGCGACGGGCCGGCCCCCACGGCGGCCCTGTCCCACCATCGGGGGAAGAGCACATGAGCGAGCAGGACGGACAGGACAGCCATATGACCAGCGGAGGCGCGGGCGAGGCCGCCGAGGCCATCCCCGAACTGGTGATCATCTCCGGGATGTCCGGAGCGGGCCGCAGCACCGCGGCCAAGTGCCTGGAGGACCTCGGCTGGTTCGTGGTCGACAACCTCCCGCCGGCCCTCATCCCGACCATGGTCGACCTCGGCGCCCGCTCCCAGGGGAACGTCGCGCGGATCGCGGTCGTGGTCGACGTGCGCGGCCGGCAGTTCTTCGACAACCTCCGCGAGTCCCTCGCCGACCTGGACACCCGCAGCGTCAAGCGCCGGGTGATCTACCTGGAGGCCTCCGACGACGCGCTGGTCCGCCGCTTCGAGTCGGTCCGCCGCCCGCACCCGCTGCAGGGCTCCGGCCGGATCGTGGACGGCATCGCCGCCGAGCGCGACCTGCTGCGCGAGCTGCGCGGCGACGCCGACCTGGTGATCGACACCTCCAGCCTGAACGTGCACGAGCTGCGCGCCAAGCTGGACGCGCAGTTCGCCGGCGAGGAGGAGCCGGAACTCCGGGCCACCGTCATGTCGTTCGGATTCAAGTACGGCCTTCCCGTCGACGCCGACCTCGTGGTGGACTGCCGCTTCCTGCCCAATCCGCACTGGGTGCCGGAGCTGCGGCCCTTCACCGGGCTCAACGACGAGGTGGCCACGTACGTGTTCAACCAGCCCGGCGCCAAGGAGTTCCTGGACCGCTACGCCGAGCTGCTGCACATCGTCGCGGCGGGCTACCGTCGCGAGGGCAAACGGTATGTGACCATCGCTGTCGGCTGCACCGGAGGCAAGCACCGCAGCGTGGCGATGTCGGAACGGCTCGCGGCGCGGCTCGCGGCGGACGGAGTGGAGACGGTGACGGTGCACAGGGACATGGGGCGCGAGTGATCATGACCGGTCGGCGGCGGCGCCGTACGGGACTTCCGGCGGCGAACGGCCGCCGGGCCGGGGTGCCGCCGAAAGTGGTCGCCCTCGGCGGCGGCCACGGGCTGTCCGCCTCGCTGGCCGCGCTGCGGCGCATCACCGGCGACCTGACCGCGGTGGTCACGGTCGCCGACGACGGCGGGTCCAGCGGGCGGCTGCGCAGCGAGATGGGCGTGCTGCCGCCCGGCGACCTGCGCAAGGCGCTGGCCGCGCTGTGCGGGGACGACGAGTGGGGCCGCACCTGGTCCAAGGTGGTGCAGCACCGTTTCGTCAGCGGCGGCGACCTGCACGGCCACGCGGTCGGCAATCTGCTGATCGTCGCGTTGTGGGAGCAGCTCAACGACGAGGTGGCGGCGCTGGAGTGGGTGGGCCGGCTGCTCGGCGCGCACGGCAGGGTGCTGCCGATGTCCGGGGTGCCGCTGGACCTGCACGCGATCGTCCGCGGCCACGACCCGGCGCAGCCCGACGCGGTGTCGACGGTCCGCGGCCAGGCCACCGTCGCGCTGACCCCGGGGGAGGTCCAGGAGGTGCAGCTGGTGCCGGCCGACCCGCCCGCGGTGCCGGAGGCCGTGCAGGCGGTGATGGACGCCGACTGGGTGGTTCTCGGGCCCGGTTCCTGGTTCTCCTCCGTGATCCCCCACCTACTGGTGCCGGAACTGGCCGAAGCCCTGATGACGACCAGGGCGCGGCGGGTGCTCACCCTCAACCTCGCGCCGCAGCCGGGGGAGACGGAAGGATTTTCCCCGCAGCGTCACTTGGAGGTTTTGGGGCGACACGCCCCTAAACTCACCATCGACGTGGTTCTCGCCGACGAGGCCGCCGTGCCCGACCGCCCGAGCCTCGACGAGGCCGCGCAGCGGTTGGGCGCCACGGTCGAACTCGCTCCGGTCGCCGCCCCCGACGGGCCGCGGCACGACCCCGAGTCGTTGGCCGCCGCGTATGACAGGATTTTTCGTATGCGTGGAAGGATCGGCCCATGGCGATGACGGCAGCGGTGAAGGACGAGATCTCCCGGCTCCCCGTCACCCGGACCTGCTGCCGCAAGGCGGAGGTCTCGTCGATCCTGCGGTTCGCGGGCGGACTGCATCTGGTGAGCGGCCGGATCGTGATCGAGGCGGAGCTGGACACCGGGATCGCCGCCCGGCGGCTGCGCAAGGACATCCTGGAGATCTTCGGCCACAGCTCGGACCTGGTGGTGATGGCCCCCGGCGGGCTGCGCCGCGGCAGCCGGTACGTGGTGCGGGTGGTGGCCGGCGGCGACCAGCTCGCCCGGCAGACCGGCCTGGTCGACGGCCGCGGCCGGCCGATCCGCGGGCTGCCGCCGCAGGTGGTGTCCGGCGCGACCTGCGACGCGGAGGCGGCCTGGCGCGGCGCGTTCCTCGCGCACGGCTCGCTCACCGAACCCGGCCGGTCCTCCTCCCTGGAGGTCACCTGCCCGGGACCCGAGGCCGCGCTGGCCCTGGTCGGCGCCGCCCGCAGGCTGCAGATCCCGGCCAAGGCGCGCGAGGTGCGCAACGTGGACCGGGTGGTGGTCCGCGACGGCGACGCGATCGGCGCGCTGCTCACCCGGCTCGGCGCGCACGACTCGGTGCTGGCCTGGGAGGAGCGCCGGATGCGGCGCGAGGTGCGGGCCACCGCCAACCGGCTGGCCAACTTCGACGACGCGAACCTGCGCAGGTCCGCGCGCGCCGCGGTGGCGGCCGGGGCGCGGGTGCAGCGGGCGCTGGAGATCCTCGGCGAGGAGGTGCCGGAGCACCTCGCGGCGGCGGGGCGGCTGCGGATGGACCACAAGCAGGCGTCCCTGGAGGAGCTGGGCTCGCTCGCCGAGCCGCCGCTCACGAAGGACGCGGTGGCCGGGCGGATCCGGCGGTTGCTGGCGATGGCCGACAAGCGGGCCTCCGACCTCGGCGTCCCCGGCACGGAGTCCAACCTCACGGAGGAGATGGTCGTCTGACCGCCGGCCCCGCGCCCCGGCCCCGCGTCGGCCCGCGCCCCGGCCCCGCGTCGGCTGCGCCCCGGCCCCGCGCCGGCCCCGCGTCGGCTCCGTGCCTTCGGGGAACGCCCGGCGCGGAGCCGAGGGGGCGGGGCGCGACCCGTGGGCGCGTCGGGACGCGGGGCCAGGTAGGCTCAGTAGTGGTCGGGGACATCCCATAATTCGCAGCCGGAGAGGGACTCCGGCGAATGAGCGAGGAGATCGGTTCGTGACGATCCGGGTAGGCATCAACGGCTTCGGCCGCATCGGGCGTAACTTCTTCCGCGCCATCCTGGAGCAGGGTGCGGACGTCGAGATCGTGGCGGTCAACGACCTGGGTGACACCGCTACCACGGCCCACCTGCTGAAGTACGACACCATCCTGGGCCGCCTGAAGGCCGAGGTCAGCCACACCGCCGACACCATCACCGTGGACGGCCACACGATCAAGGTGCTCGCCGAGCGCGACCCCGCCGCGATCAAGTGGGGCGAGCTGGGCGCGGACATCGTGATCGAGTCCACCGGCATCTTCACCAAGGGCGCGGACGCCGCCAAGCACCTGGCGGGCGGTGCCAAGAAGGTCATCATCTCGGCACCCGCCAAGGACGAGGACGTCACCATCGTGATGGGCGTCAACGAGGACACGTACGACGCCGCCAAGCACCACGTCATCTCCAACGCGTCCTGCACCACCAACTGTGTGGCGCCGATGGCGAAGGTCCTGCTGGAGAACTTCGGCATCGTCAAGGGCCTGATGACGACCGTCCACGCGTACACCAACGACCAGCGCATCCTGGACTTCCCGCACAAGGACCTGCGCCGCGCCCGCGCCGCCGCGGAGAACATCATCCCGACCACCACGGGCGCCGCCAAGGCCACCGCGCTGGTCATCCCCGAGCTCAAGGGCAAGCTCGACGGCCTGGCCATGCGCGTCCCGGTGCCGACCGGCTCGGTCACCGACCTGGTCGTCGACCTGGAGCGCGAGGTCACCAAGGAAGAGGTCAACGCCGCCTTCCTGAAGGCCGCCCAGGGCCAGCTCAAGGGCCTGCTGGAGTACACCGAGGACCCGATCGTCTCCTCGGACATCGTCAACACCCCGGCGTCCTGCACCTTCGACTCGTCCCTGACCATGGTCCAGGGCAAGACGGTGAAGGTCATCGGCTGGTACGACAACGAGTGGGGCTACTCCAACCGCCTGGTGGACCTCGCGGTCTACGTCGGCAACCAGCTCTGACCGCGCCGCAGCGAGCGGGAACGCAAGCGTGAACAGGGTCCGGTCCGGGCGCGCCCAGCGCGTCGGCCGGGCCCTGTTCCGCGCTGTCCGCCGCCGCGGGTGACTGTCCGCAGCCGCCGGTGCGACGGCGCTGTCCGTCCGACGTACCTTTCCCGTAAGTCACAGGAGACCGCACAGATGAAGACGATCGACGACCTGATCTCCGAAGGTCGGGTCGAGGGCAGGCGGGTGTTCGTCCGCGCCGACCTGAACGTGCCGCTGTCCGACGGCGCGATCACCGACGACGGCCGCATCCGCGCCGCCGTCCCGACGATCTCCCGGCTCGCCGAGGCCGGCACCAAGGTGATCGTCGCCTCGCACCTGGGCCGCCCCAAGGGCGAGCACGACCCGCAGTTCTCGCTCGCGCCGGTGGCCGCGCGCCTGGGCGAGCTGCTGGGCGCCGAGGTGGCCTTCGCGTCCGACACCGTCGGCGACAGCGCCCGCGCCACCGTGGAGGCGCTGGCGGACGGCCGGGTCGCACTGCTGGAGAACCTGCGCTTCAACGCCGGCGAGACCGCCAAGGACGACGCCGAGCGCGGCGCCTTCGCCGACCGGCTCGCCGCGCTCGCCGACACCTACGTCGGCGACGGCTTCGGCGCCGTGCACCGCAAGCACGCCTCGGTGTACGATCTGCCGGCCCGGCTGCCGCACGCCGCCGGCGGACTCATCGCCACCGAGGTCGGCGTGCTGAAGAAGCTGACCGAGGACGTCAGCCGCCCCTACGCGGTGGTGCTCGGCGGCTCCAAGGTCTCCGACAAGCTCGGCGTGATCGACCACCTGCTGGAGAAGGCCGACCGCATCCTGGTCGGCGGCGGCATGGTCTTCACCTTCCTCAAGGCCCAGGGGCACGAGGTCGGCAAGAGCCTGCTGCAGGAGGACCAGCTGCCCGCCGTCACCGAGTACCTGCAGCGGGCGAAGGCCAGGGGCGTGGAGTTCGTGCTGCCGGTCGACGTGGTCGGCGCCACGCAGTTCCCCGACCTGAAGACCAAGGCGCCCGCCGACCCGGTCACCGCCGCGGCGGACGCCATCCCGGCCGACGTCATCGGCCTGGACATCGGCCCGGAGTCGCGCAAGCTCTTCGCGGCCAAGCTCGCGGACGCCGCCACGGTGTTCTGGAACGGCCCGATGGGCGTCTTCGAGCACCCCGACTTCGCCGACGGCACCCGCGCGGTCGCCCAGGCGCTGATCGACGCCCCCGGCTTCACCGTCGTCGGCGGCGGGGACTCCGCCGCGGCCGTGCGGATCCTGGGCTTCGACGAGAACGCTTTCGGCCACATCTCCACCGGCGGCGGCGCCAGCCTGGAGTACCTCGAAGGCAAGACCCTGCCCGGCCTGTCCGCCCTGGAGGACTGAACACCGATGAGCGACCAGAGCACCCGCACCCCGCTGATGGCGGGCAACTGGAAGATGAACCTCAACCACCTGGAGGCCATCGCCCACGTCCAGAAGCTCGCCTTCGCGCTGACCGACAAGGACTACGCCGAGGTCGAGGTCGCCGTCCTGGTGCCCTTCACCGACCTGCGCTCGGTGCAGACCCTCGTGGACGGCGACAAGCTGCGCATCGCCTACGGCGCGCAGGACGTGTCCGCGCACGATTCCGGCGCCTACACCGGCGAGGTCTCCGGGCCGATGCTGGCCAAGCTGAAGTGCACCTATGTGGCCATCGGGCACTCCGAGCGGCGGCAGTACCACGCCGAGGACGACGCGGTCGTCAACGCGAAGGTCAAGGCGGCGTACAAGCACGGCCTCACCCCGATCCTGTGCGTGGGCGAGGGCCTGGACGTGCGCAAGGCCGGCGAGCAGGTCCCGTACACCCTCGCCCAGGTCGACGGCGCGCTGAAGGGCGTCACCGCCGAGCAGGCCGCGTCGATCGTCATCGCCTACGAGCCGGTCTGGGCGATCGGCACCGGCGAGGTGGCCACCCCCGAGGACGCCCAGGAGGTCTGCGGGGCGATCCGCGGCCGGCTGGCCGAGCTGTACGACCAGGAGCTGGCCGACGGCGTGCGCATCCAGTACGGCGGCTCGGTGAAGTCCGGGAACGTGGCCGCGATCATGGCCCAGCCGGACGTCGACGGCGCGCTGGTCGGCGGCGCCGCGCTGGACGCGGAGGAGTTCGTGAAGATCGTCCGCTTCCGGGACCAGTGAACTCCCGGGACCGGTGAAGTACCCTGGCGGGGCCGGACGGCGTGACCACGCCGGTCGGCCCTGTCAGCACCTGTCCGTAGTCATGTAGTGCCGTCCTGCAGTCGAGAGAGTTGGTCCAGCCGTGGTCATCGGGTTCTCCATCGCCCTCATCATCTTCAGCCTGCTGCTCCTGCTGCTCGTGCTGATGCACAAGGGGAAGGGCGGCGGCCTGTCGGACATGTTCGGCGGCGGCATGCAGTCCTCCGTCGGCGGCTCGTCGGTGGCCGAGCGCAACCTCGACCGCATCACCGTGGTCGTCGGCCTGCTCTGGTTCGCCTGCGTGGTCGTGCTCGGCCTGGTGATGAAGTTCAAGAACTGACCGGGCGGTTGGTGCGCGAGAGGTCCGATTCCCGCCCTTTCGGGGAGAATTGACGCCGCGTCGTGGAAGCGGCCGGTCCGGGACTTATGATGGACGCGCGTCTTGGGATACCGTGCCCTTTCCCCACCGTCGGCGGGGAACGGCGGTCTCCGCAAAGGGCGACCTCGCAGCACGACGCAGCACCATCACGCAGGGAGTTACGACCGTGGCAAGTGGCAACGCGATCCGTGGCAGTCGGGTCGGGGCGGGGCCGATGGGAGAGGCCGAGCGGGGCGAGTCCGCGCCGCGGCTGCGCATCTCCTTCTGGTGCTCCAACGGGCACGAGACCCAGCCGAGCTTCGCCAGCGACGCGCAGATCCCGGAGACCTGGGACTGCCCCCGCTGCGGCTTCCCGGCCGGGCAGGACGAGGAGAACCCGCCGGCCCCCCGCGTACCGAGCCGTACAAGACGCACCTGGCCTATGTCAGGGAGCGCCGCTCGGCCGCGGACGGCGAGGCGATCCTGGCCGAGGCGCTCGCCAAGCTGCGCGGCGAGATCTGACCCGGTCTCCCGGTCTCCCGGTCTTCCACGGCCCGCTGAGGCCCTCCGGGGCCTCCAGGCCCCTGCCGAGGCCTGTCCCGGGCCTGTCCGCGCCCGCCGGTCGGTCGGCGCGTGCGCGCGGCTCGGCGCCTGCGGGCGGCTCAGCGCCTGCGGGCGCGGGCGGTGTGGCCGTCGGCGATGTGGGACGTCAGCGCGATCGAGGCGGTGGCCCGGTCGTAGGTGAGCTGCGCGACCCGCGCGTACAGGCAGTCCACGATCAGCAGCACCGAGTGGCGGGTGCCGAAATTGCCCCGGCGGAAGCTGGTCTCGCCGGAGTACGACGTCAGGTGGATGTCCGCGGCCTGCGCCACCGGTGACCGCGGGTCGCCGGTGACCGCCACCGTGGTGGCCCCGCGGTCCCCGGCCAGCCGCAGCGGCTCCAGCACCTCGCGGGTGGCCCCCGAGTGGGAGAAGGCCAGCACCGCGTCCGAGGGCGTCAGCAGCGCCGCGGAGGTCTCCGCCGCGTGCACCTCGGTCCACGCGTGCGCCGCGCTGCCGATGCCGAACAGCCGGGCCTGCGCCTCGTGCGCGACGATCCCCGAGCCGCCCACCCCGTAGACATCGGTCCTGCGGGCCCGTGCGAGGGCCTGTGCGGCCCGTTCCAGCGCCTCCCGGTCCAGCACCTCCGCGGTGTGCCGCAGGGCCCGCAGATCGGCCTCCGCGACCACGCCGATGACCTTCTCCAGGTCGTCCTCCGGGCCGATCTGCGGGCCCAGCGCCGCGCCCGGCGGCTCCGCCTCGGCCCGCCCCTGCTCCTGCGCCAGCTCGATCAGCAGCTGCTGGTAGGACTCCAGACCCAGCGCCCGGCAGAAGCGCGTCACGGTGGCCTGCGAGGTGCCGGTGCGGCGGCCCAGCTCGGCCGCCGAGCCGTGGGTGGCCGCCGCCGGGTCGGCGAGCACCAGTTCGCCGACCTTGCGCAGCGAGCCGGACATCCGGGGGAGTTCTGCGCGAATCCGCGAGGTGATCATGTCGGCGGTCTCCCGGGCTTGTGCGGAATGAATACGTCAACCACCATGCGGGGTGATGACTGAAATCTACAACCGGCCGCTGGTGATCGGCATCGACGCGGGCGGCACGAGCAGCAGGGCCTGCCTGGCCGAGGCGGGCGTCGGCGGCGCGGTGCTCGGCCGCGGCGCGGGCGGGCCCGGCAACGCGCTCAGCGTGGGCCGCGCGGACCTGACCCGGCACCTGACCGAGGCGATCGCCGCCGCCGTGCCGCCGGCCGCCCGCGCCCACGTGGCCGGCGTCTTCGGCGGCTTCGCGGGCGCCGCGGAGGGCCTGGGCAGCGAGCGCGGCCACGGGCTGGCGCTGTCCTGCGTCCGGGACGCGCTGGCCGCCAACGGCATCGCCGGCGCGGCCGTCGGCGTCGGCGGCGACACCGAGGTGGCGCTGGCCGCGGCGCCCGGCGCGCCCGCCGACGGCCTGGTGCTGATCGCCGGCACCGGCGCCATCGCCACCCGGCTGGCCAGCCGCCGGCGCGCCGCCGTGGTCGACGGCCACGGCTGGCTGCTCGGCGACGAGGGCAGCGGCTTCTGGCTGGGCGGCCGGGCGGTGCGCGCCGCCCTGGAGGCGCTGGACGGCCGCGGGCCCTGGACCGCGCTGGTCGGGCGGGTCGCCGCGCACTACCTGGGCGCCGCCGCGGCCGAGGGGCTGACGCCCGGGATCGACGCGCAGCGCCGCTGGGAGCTGGGCGAGGGCATCGTCACGCGCGCCTACGGGGAGCCGCCGGCCGCGCTCGCCCGGCTCAGCCGCGCCGCGGTCGGCGCCGCGCGGGACGGCGACGAGGTGGCGCTGCGGCTGCTGGACGCCGCCGCGGACCTGCTGGCGGACACCGTCGGCGCGCTCGGCCCGCGGGCGGGGGAGCCGCTGGTCCTCACCGGCGGCCTGCTCGGCCCCGAAGGCCCCCTGCTGGCCCGCGTCACCGACCGGCTGAAGCCCCTCGGCCTGCGGCTGCACCCCACCCGCGACGGCACGACGGGAGCGGCGGCACTGGCCGCGCTGCTGCTCTGAAGCGGCCGGGCGCGGGGCCGGTCCGAGACCTCCGCGCGCCGCGCCGCGCGTCCCGCTCTCCGGGCGGTCCCTTGACGGCCGCTGATGGTTGGTTGTTTCATCGTGACGTCACAGGCATGGTTGGTTGAACCAAGGAGAGCCGGAGTCATGGCCGACACAACGATCAGCGCCGCCGCGTTCGCCGACGAGGGCCGCGCGGCCGTCGACCGGGCGATCGAGGCGAACAAGGACTCCGTCGCCGCCGCCAGGCCTCTTCGCCGACTGCGTGGCCGCCGACGGCGTCATCCACGGCTTCGGCACCGGCCACTCGCAGGCCACCGTGCTGGAGATCGTCGGCCGCGCCGGCGGCTATGTGCCGACCAACCGGATCGGCCTGGCCGACCTGGTGCTGCGCGGCGGCGAGGACCGCTCGGTGCTCGCCGACCCGCTGCTGGAGCGCTCCCCGGGCCTGGCCCGCCGGCTGTACGAACTGGCCGAGCCGCGCCCGCAGGACCTGTTCGTGATCGTGTCGAACTCCGGCGTCAACAACTCGATCGTGGACATGGCCCTGCACGTCAAGGAGGCCGGGCACAAGCTGGTCGCGCTCACCTCGCTGACCCACACCCGCGCGGTGCCCGCGCTGCACCCCAGCGGCAAGCGGCTCGCCGACCTCGCCGACGCCGTGCTCGACAACTGCGCGCCGGCCGGCGACGCGCTGCTGCCGCTGCCCGACGGCAACGCCCTGTGCGGCGTCTCCACCATCACCTCCGCGCTGCTGGTCCAGATGGTCGTCGCCGAGTCCGTCGGACTGCTCACCGCCGAGGGCAAGGAGGCGCCGGTGTACGTCTCGGCGAACCTGCCCGGCGGCCACGAGCGGAACGTGGTCGTCGAGGAGCGCTACGCCGGGCGGCTGCACCGCGGCGGCTTCTGATCCGCCGCCGCCTCCCCTTCCTCTCGTCGCGCCACGCCATCAACTAGCGTGGTCACCGTAGCGAGGACGAGGAGAAGTGGACTGATGTCCGATACGAACGCGCAGCACACCACCAGGCTCGACCGGCGCCCCGAGTGGCACGCGCTGGCCAAGCACCGCGAGGAGGTCGGGGACACCCACCTGCGGGACCTGTTCGCCGACGACCCGGACCGCGCAGACCGCTACACCCTGCGGGTCGGCGACCTCCACCTGGACTACTCCAAGCACCTGGTCACCGACGAGACCCTCCGGCTGCTGCGCGAACTGGCCGCTGCAGCCGGGGTGTTCGAGCTGCGGGACGCGATGTTCCGGGGCGAGAAGATCAACGTCACCGAGGACCGGGCGGTGCTGCACACCGCGCTGCGCGCGCCGCGCTACGCGGAGATCGACGTCGACGGCCAGGACGTGGTGCCGGCCGTGCACGCGGTGCTCACCAAGATGTCGGTGTTCACCGACCGGGTGCGCTCCGGCGAGTGGACCGGCCACACCGGCAAGCGGATCAGGAACATCGTCAACATCGGCATCGGCGGCTCCGACCTCGGACCGGCCATGGCGTACGAGGTGCTCCGCCCGTACACCGCCCGCGACCTGACGTTCCGTTTCGTCTCCAACGTCGACGGCGCCGACCTGCACGAGGCGGTGCGGGACCTGGACGCCGCGGAGACGCTCTTCATCATCGCGTCCAAGACCTTCACCACCATCGAGACCATCACCAACGCCACCTCGGCCCGGCAGTGGCTGCTCGACCAGCTGGGCGCCGGCGACGAGGCGGTGGCCAAGCACTTCGTGGCGCTGTCCACCAACGCGCAGAAGGTCGCGGACTTCGGCATCGACACCCAGAACATGTTCGAGTTCTGGGACTGGGTCGGCGGCCGCTACTCCTACGACTCCGCGATCGGCCTGTCGCTGATGCTGGCCATCGGCCCCGAGGCCTTCCGCGACATGCTGGCCGGCTTCCACCTGGTCGACGAGCACTTCAAGACCGCGCCGCCGGAGCAGAACGCGCCGCTGCTGCTGGGCCTGCTCGGCGTCTGGTACGGCGGCTTCTTCGACGCGCAGTCGCACGCGGTGCTCCCCTACAGCCACTACCTCAGCCGGTTCACCGCCTACCTCCAGCAGCTGGACATGGAGTCCAACGGCAAGTCGGTGGACCGCCAGGGCAACCCGGTCAGCTGGCAGACCGGGCCGGTGGTGTGGGGCACGCCCGGCACCAACGGGCAGCACGCGTACTACCAGTTGCTGCACCAGGGCACCAAGGTGATCCCCGCGGACTTCATCGGCTTCGCCCGGCCGATCGGCGAACTCGGCCCGCTGGCCGGGCAGCACGACCTGCTGATGGCCAACTTCTTCGCGCAGACCCAGGCGTTGGCCTTCGGCAAGACGCCGGAGGAGGTGCGCGCGGAGGGCGTCGCCGAGGAACTGGTGCCGCACAAGACCTTCCGCGGCAACCACCCGACGACCACCGTCCTGGCCACCGAGCTGACCCCCTCGGTGCTCGGGCAGCTCGTCGCGCTGTACGAGCACAAGGTGTTCGTACAGGGCGCGATCTGGAACATCGACAGCTTCGACCAGTGGGGCGTCGAGCTGGGCAAGGTCCTCGCCAAGCGGGTCGAGCCCGCGCTGTCCGAGGGCGCCGACGTCCCCGGCCTCGACCCCAGCACCACGGCCCTGGTCGCCAAGTACCGCGAGCTGCGGGGGCGCTGAGCGCCGACGCAACAGGGGCGCGGGGAACGTTCCCCGCGCCCCTGGCGTGATGCCGCGCGCTGTGCGGTGACGCCCGCGCTATGCCGAGGCCGGCGGGTAGAGGTCCGCGGGCAGTTTCGCGGCGGCCGCGCGGTCCAGCAGCCACAGCGTGCGGGACCGGCCGTAGGCTCCGGACGCCGGGGCCTGCAGCTCGCCCGGCGCGGACAGCGCGAGGGCGACCGCCGCCGCCTTGTCCTCGCCGCCCGCCAGCAGCCACACCTCGCGGGCCGCCCGGATCGCCGGGAAGGTCAGCGAGATCCGGGTCGGCGGCGGCTTCGGCGAGCCGTGCACGCCCACCACCGTCAGCGTCTCCTCACGCGCCCCCGGGTGCTCCGGGAACAGCGACGCCACGTGCGCGTCCGGGCCGACGCCCAGCAGCAGCACGTCGAAGGAGGGCACTCGGGCGTGGTCCTCGGGACCCGCGGCCGCGGCCAGCTCCGCCGCGTAGGCCGCCGCGGCGGCCTCCACGTCGGAGCCGTACGCGCCGTCCGAGGCCGCCATAGCGTGCACCCGCGCCGGGTCCAGCGGCACCGAGTCCAGCAGCGCCTCCCGGGCCTGGGTGAGATTGCGCTCCGGGTCCCCGTCGGGCAGGAACCGCTCGTCGCCCCACCACAGGTCCAGCCGCCCCCAGTCCACCGCGTCGCGCGCGGGGACTCGGCGAGCGCGGCCAGCAGCCCGTTGCCGTTGCGGCCCCCGGTGAGCACCACCGAGGCGGCGCCCCGGGCGGCCTGGGCGTCCACGATCCTCGTGATCAGCCGGGCCGCCGCGGCGCGCACCATCAGCTCCTTGTCGCGGTGCACCACCACCTGCGGGGTGTGCGCGGTCACTTGGCCGACGCCTTCCCCGCCGCGCCCCGGCCCGCCGCCGCGGACTTGCCGGCCGCGGCCTTCCCGGAGCCGGCCGCCTTCGCGGCGCCCCCGGCGGGAGCGCTGCCGGCCGCGGAGCCGCCGGAACCGTCGGAGTCCAGCAGGTGCGTCTCGCCGAACCGCACGGTGGCGCGGTATATGTCGTCCGGGTCCAGCCTGCGCAGCTCCTCGGCGATCAGCTCCGAGGTCTCCCGCCGCTTGAGCGCCACATGGCGGTCCGGCTGCCCCGGCACCGACAGCTCGGCCAGCGCGCCGTCCGCCCGGTCCAGGCAGATCTCGCCGTCCGCGGTGGACAGCCGCGCCCCGGTGATGCCCGGGCCGTCGGAGACCCGCCGCTCCACCGGCACCCCGAGCCGGTCCGCCAGCCACAGGGCCAGCAGCTCCGCGCTCGGGTTGTACGCCTCGCCCTCCACGACCGCGGACCTGATCCTGGTGTGCTTCTGGTCCAGCGCCGCGGCCAGCATCGAGCGCCACGGCGTGATCCGGGTCCAGGCCAGGTCGGTGTCGCCGGGCGCGTACGACTTGGCGCGCTGCCCGATCGAGCCCACCGGGTCCTCGGTCGCCGCCGCGTCCGTGATCCGGCGCGCCGCCAGCCGTCCCAGCGGGTCCTCCGCGGGGTTGTCCGGGGCCTTGTCCGGCCACCAGCACACCGCGGGGGCGTCCGGCAGCAGCAGCGGCAGCACCACGGACTCGGCGTGGTTGGCCAGCTCGCCGTGCATCCGCAGCACCACGGTCTCGCCGGTGCCGGCCTCGTCGCCCACCACCACCTCGGCGTCCAGCCGGGCCAGCGCCCGGTCCCGCGGCGAGCGCCCGGGCCGCTTGATGACGACCAGGATGCGCGACGGGTGCTCCTTCGACGCCTCGTGCGCCGCCTTCAGCGCGTCGTAGGCGCTGCCCTCGTCGGTGACGATGACCAGGGTCAGCACCATCCCGACCGCCGGGGTGCCGATCGCCCGCCGGGCCTGGATCAGCCCCGCGTTGATCTTCGAGGAGGTCGTGTCCGTCAGATCGATTCTCATGGCCGGCGCCAGCTCCTGCCGTCTCGTGCGAGCATCTCGTCCGCCTCGACCGGGCCCCAGGTGCCCGAGGCGTACTGCGCGGGCTTGCCGTGCTTGTCCCAGAACGCCTCGATCGGGTCGAGGATCGTCCAGGACAGCTCGACCTCCTGGTGGCGCGGGAAGAGGTTGGCGTCGCCCAGCAACACGTCCAGGATGAGCCGCTCGTACGCCTCCGGGCTGGACTCGGTGAACGACTCGCCGTACGCGAAGTCCATCGTCACGTCCCGGACCTCGGTGGAGGTCCCCGGCACCTTCGAACCGAACCGCACGGTCACGCCCTCGTCCGGCTGCACCCGGATGACCAGCGCGTTCTCGCCCAGCTCCTCGGTGGCGCCGGACTCGAACGGCAGGTAGGGGGCGCGCTTGAACACCACCGCGATCTCGGTGACCCGGCGGCCCAGGCGCTTGCCGGTGCGCAGGTAGAACGGCACCCCGGCCCAGCGGCGGTTGTTGATCTCCAGCTTGACCGCCGCGTAGGTGTCGGTCTTGGACTTGGGGTCGATGCCCTCCTCCTCCAGGTAGCCGAGCACCTCCTCGCCGCCCTGCCAGGCGTGCGCGTACTGCCCGCGCACGGTGTACTTCGCCAGGTCGTCCGGGAGCACGACCGCGCCCAGCACCTTCAGCTTCTCCGCGGTCAGCGCCTTGGGGTGGAAGGAGCCGGGCTCCTCCATCGCGGTCAGCGCCAGCAGCTGCAGCAGGTGGTTCTGGATCACGTCACGGGCCGCGCCGATGCCGTCGTAGTACCCGGCCCGGCCGCCGATGCCGATGTCCTCGGCCATCGTGATCTGCACGTGGTCCACGTAGGACCGGTTCCAGATCGGCTCGTACATGGTGTTGGCGAAGCGCAGCGCCAGGATGTTCTGTACCGTCTCCTTGCCCAGGTAGTGGTCGATCCGGAAGACCTCGTTGGGCGGGAACACCTCGTGCACGATCCGGTTCAGCTGCTGCGCGCTGGCCAGGTCGTGGCCGAACGGCTTCTCGATGACGGCGCGCCGCCAGGAGTCGCCGCTGCCCTGCGACAGCCCGTGCTTCTTCAGCTGCTGCACCACGTTCGGGAAGAACTTCGGCGGCACCGACAGGTAGAAGGCGAAGTTGCCGCCGGTGCCCCGGGCCTTGTCCAGGTCCTCAATGGTCGACTTCAGCTGCTGGAACGCCTTGTCGTCGTCGAAGTCGCCCTGCACGAAGCGGCAGCCCTCGGCCAGCTGCTGCCACACCTCCTCGCGGAACGGCGTGCGCGCGTGCTCCTTGACCGCGTCGTGCACCTCCTGCGCGAAGTCCTCGTTCTCCCAGGACCTGCGGGCGAAGCCGACCAACGCGAAGCCCGGCGGCAGCAGCCCCCGGTTGGCCAGGTCGTACACCGCCGGCATCAGCTTCTTGCGGGACAGGTCGCCGGTCACGCCGAAGATGACCAGGCCCGAGGGGCCGGCGATCCGCGGCAGCCGCCGGTCCAGCGGGTCGCGCAACGGGTTGCGCGCGACCGCCGTGTCGGCCGCGCCGCCCGTCGCGTCGACGGTCGTCGCGTCGACGGCCGCGGCCGCCTCGGCGGCGCCGGAGGCGTCGGTGGATTGCGTGGTCACTCAGGCCTCCGAGGGAGCGAGCCGCTCGAGTTCCGCCTTGGTGGAGTCCAGCAGCTCGTTCCAGGCCGCCTCGAACTTCTCCACGCCCTCCTCCTCCAGCACCCGGACCACGTCGTCGTACGACACGCCGACCGCGGCCAGCGCGTCCAGGTCGGCGCGCGCCTGCTCGTAGCTGCCGTGCACCCGGTCGCCGTCGATCCGGTCCTGCTGCTCGGTGGCCTCCAAGGTGGCCTCCGGCATGGTGTTCACGGTGTTCGGCGCGACCAGCTCGTAGACGTACAGGTCGGCCGGGTAGGCCGGGTCCTTCACGCCCGTGGACGCCCACAGCGGGCGCTGCTTGTTCGCGCCGGCCTTCTCCAGCGCCAGCCAGCGGTCGGAGGCGAACACCTCCTCGTACGCCTGGTACGCCAGCCGCGCGTTGGCGACCGCGGCCTTGCCCTTGAGCGCCTTGGCCTCGTCGCCGCCGATCTTCTCCAGCCGCTTGTCGATCTCGGTGTCGACGCGGGAGACGAAGAACGACGCCACCGAGTGGATCTCGTTCAGGTCCAGGCCGGCCGCCTTGGCCTTCTCCAGGCCGGTCAGGTAGGCGTCCATCACCGCGCGGTAGCGCTCCAGCGAGAAGATCAGCGTGACGTTGACGCTGATGCCCAGGCCGATGGTCTCCGCGATGGCGGGGATGCCGGCCTCCGTCGCCGGGATCTTGATCAGCGTGTTCGGCCGGTCCACCAGCCACGCCAGCTGCTTGGCCTCGGCGACCGTGGCCAGCGTGTCGTGCGCCAGCCGCGGGTCCACCTCGATGGACACCCGGCCGTCCTGGTGGTCGGTGGCCTCCCAGACCGGCCGCAGCACGTCGGCGGCGTCCCGCACGTCGGCGGTGGTGATCATCCGGATGGCCTCCTCGACGGTCAGCCGCCGGGCCGCGAGGTCCTTGAGCTGGCTGTCGTAGCCGTCGCCCTGGGAGATCGCCTTCTGGAAGATCGACGGGTTGGTGGTCACGCCCACCACGTGCTGCTCGTCGATCAGCTCCGCCAGGTTGCCGGACGTGATCCGCTTGCGCGACAGGTCGTCCAGCCAGATCGCGACGCCTTCGTCGGAGAGGCGCTTGAGTGCGTCTGTCATGGGAATTGCATCTCCTGATTTCGTCGTGTTGTCAGCGTCAGCGATCTACGGCGGCGAGGGATTCCCGGGCCGCGGCGGCCACCGCCTCCGGGGTGAAACCGAACTCGCGGAACAGCAGCTTGCCGTCGGCGGAGGCGCCGAAGTGCTCCAGGCTCACGATCCGCCCGGCGTCGCCCACGTAGCGGTGCCAGGTCAGACCGATGCCCGCCTCGACCGCTACCCGCGCCCGCACCGACGGCGGCAGCACGCTGTCCCGGTACGCCTGGTCCTGCTCGTCGAACCACTCCACGCACGGCATCGACACCACCCGGGTCGGGATGCCCGCGGCCTGCAGCTCCTCGCGCGCGCCCACCGCCAGCTGCACCTCGGAGCCGGTGCCGATCAGCACCACCCGCGGCTCGGCCGCCGCGCCGTCCGCGCCCTCGGCGTCGAACAGCACATAGCCGCCGCGCGCCGTCTCGTCGTGCGGTTCGTACGTCGGCACGCCCTGCCGGGTCAGCGCCAGGCCGTGCGGGGCGCCCTTGCCGAACTCCTTGGTCCAGCGCCGCTGGATCTCCCGCCAGGCGATCGCCGTCTCGTTGGCGTCCGCCGGGCGCACCACGTTCAGCCCGGGGATCGCCCGCAGCGACGCCAGGTGCTCCACCGGCTGGTGGGTCGGGCCGTCCTCGCCGACGCCGATCGAGTCGTGCGTCCACACGTACGTCACCGGCAGGTGCATCAGCGCCGACAGCCGCACCGCGTTGCGCATGTAGTCGGAGAACACCAGGAAGGTGCCGCCGTAGACACGGGTGTTGCCGTGCAGCGTGATGCCGTTCATCTCGGCGGCCATCGCGTGCTCGCGGATGCCGAAGTGCAGCGTGCGGCCGTAGACGTCGGCGCCCGGCAGCGGATTGCCCTCCGGCAGGAAGGAGGAGTTCTTGTCGAACGTGGTGTTGTTCGAGCCGGCCAGGTCGGCGGAGCCGCCCCACAGCTCGGGGATCACCGCGCCCAGCGCCTCCAGCACCTTGCCCGAGGCGGCGCGGGTGGCCAGCGACTTCCCGGTCTCGAAGACCGGCAGCTGCTCCTCCCAGCCCTCGGGCAGCTCGCCCGCGTCGATCCGGTCGAACAGCGCCGCCCGCTCGGGGTTGGCGGTGCGCCACGCGGCGAACGCCTTGTCCCACGCGGCGCGGGCCTCACGGCCGCGCTCGCCGACCGCACGGGTGTGCGCGATCACCTCGTCGGCCACCGCGAAGTGCTGGTCGGGGTCGAAGCCGAGCACCTCCTTGGTGGCCCGCACCTCGTCCTCGCCCAGCGCCGAGCCGTGCGCGGCGCCGGTGTTCTGCGCGTGCGGCGCCGGCCAGCCGATGATGGAGCGCACCGCGATGAACGACGGGCGCGAGGTCTCGGCCTTCGCGGCCTGCATCGCCGCGTACAGCGCGGGGACGTCCAGCGAGCCGTTCTCCGCCATGTCGACGCGCTGCACGTGCCAGCCGTACGCCTCGTACCGCTTGACGGTGTCCTCCGAGACCGCGGTCTCGGTGTCGCCCTCGATGGAGATGTGGTTGTCGTCCCACAGCAGCACCAGGTTGCCGAGCTTCTGGTGGCCGGCCAGCGAGGACGCCTCCGCGGAGATGCCCTCCTGGAGGCAGCCGTCGCCGGCGATGGCCCAGATCGTGTGGTCGAAGGGGGAGGAGCCGGCCGGCGCCTGCGGGTCGAACAGGCCGCGCTCGTAACGGGCGGCCATGGCCATGCCCACCGCGTTGGCCACGCCCTGGCCCAGCGGGCCGGTGGTGGTCTCCACGCCGGCGGTGTGGCCGTACTCGGGGTGGCCCGGGGTCTTGGAGCCCCAGGTCCTGAAGGACTCCAGGTCGCTCAGCTCCAGGCCGTAACCGGCCAGGTAGAGCTGCGTGTAGAGGGTCAGGCTGGAGTGCCCGGCGGAGAGCACGAAGCGGTCGCGGCCGGTCCAGTCGGGGTCCGCGGGGTCATGCCGCATGACCTTCTGGAACAGCAGGTACGCGGCGGGAGCCAGGCTCATCGCCGTGCCCGGATGGCCGTTGCCGACCTTCTGCACGGCATCCATGGCCAGGACGCGGGCGGTGTCCACCGCGCGCTCGTCCAGTTCGCTCCACTCGAGGTCTGAGGTGGTCGGCTGCTTGCTCACCCTGGGTCAGGGCTCCTCTCCGGATGTAGAAAGCGCCGGTGACACGGTGTCTGTCCGACGTTCACGAGCCTACCGCCGCAGGGGCGCTCACCTTTTCGATCCTGCCCCGGCATCGGCGCCTTCGCCTCCTGAAACCGGTGAACGGATCGTGAAGGCGGGCGGCGCGGGCGTGCGGCCGGCGGGCGCGGGCGTGCGGCCGCGCGGCCACCGGGGGGAAGCGGCGCGGGACAGTGCGGAGGACCCGGTGCGGACAGTGCGGGGGACTCGGTGCGGCGCCCGGTGCGGGACACGAGGGGCGCGCCCAACCCCCCGGGCGAAAGCCGGGTATTCCCTACCTCTAGAGTGGCGTGGTACGCGCAAGCGCCACGGCCCGACGGTTCCACCGCGGCCGGCGGGCGCCTGCCGGACCCTTCTGTCTTCAGTGTCTTCGTGTCTTGGGGTGCTCGTGACGGCCGTCGAATCCCGACCCGCAGGGGTCACCCGACCCGCAGGGATCACCGGGGCCGGCTCCGGCCCCCGCCCCGGCAACCGGCCGCCGCGGGCCCGGGTGATGGGATTCGTGGCGCTGACCAAGCCGCGCATCATCGAACTGCTGCTGGTCACCACCGTCCCGGTGATGTTCCTGGCCGCGGGCGGGGTGCCCGATCTGTGGCGGGTGCTGGCCACCGTGATCGGCGGCTACCTCTCGGCGGGCGGCGCCAACGCGCTGAACATGTACATCGACCGCGACATCGACGCGCTGATGCACCGCACCGAGCAGCGTCCGCTGGTCACCGGCATGGTCTCGCCGACCGAGGGCCTGGTCTTCGGCATCGTGCTCTCGGTGGTCTCCACCGTGTGGTTCGCGGCGCTGGTCAACCCGCTGTCCGCGGTGCTGTCGCTGACCGCGATCCTCTACTACGTCTTCGTCTACACCCTGTGGCTCAAGCGCCGCACCGCCCAGAACATCGTCTGGGGCGGCGTGGCCGGCTGCCTGCAGGTCTTCATCGGCTGGTCCGCGGTGCGGGACGAACTGGCCTGGGCGCCGTTCGTGCTCTTCCTCGTCCTCTTCTTCTGGACGCCGCCGCACTACTGGCCGCTGTCGATGAAGGTCAAGGACGACTACGAGCGGGTGGGCGTGCCGATGCTGCCGGTGGTCGCCGGCAACCAGATCGTCGCCCGGCAGATCGTCCTCTACAGCTGGGTCATGGTGCTCACCTCGCTGGCGCTGTGGTGGCCGCTCGGCGTGACCTCGTGGTTCTACCCGGTGGTCGCGGCGGTGCTGGGCGCGGTCTGGCTGAAGGAGGCGCACGGGCTGCACGCGCGGGCCAAGGCCGGGATCGCCGGCGCCAAGCTCAAGGAGATGCGGCTCTTCCACTGGTCGATCACGTACGCGACGCTGCTGTTCGTCGCGGTGGCGGTCGACCCGTTCCTGCACTGAGGCCGTCGCCGGCGACCAGCGCGTCGCCGAGCGGGGTCCGGCGGTAGCGCACCTCGTAGCCGTGCCGCTCGCCGGTGACCAGGCCGGTGCGGCGCAGCACCGCCAGGTGCTCGGAGACGGTGGCCGGCGCGAAACGGTGGCGGTGCGCCAGCCAGGAGGTCGCGGCCGGTTCGGCGAGGTCGGTCAGCAGCAGGGCGCGGGTCCTGCCGATCAGCCGGCCGAGGTCGCCGCCGGTCCCCGCCTCCCTGAGAGTGCCGACGCCGCGGGCCGGATAGACCAGCGTGGGCTGCCAGGGCGGGTCCAGCACGACCACCACCTGGTCCCACTTGAAGGCGCTGGGCAGCAGCACCAGGCCGGCGCCCGCCAGGTCGCGGTGGTCGTCGTCGCCGTGCGCGCGCACCAGCACGTCGTCGTGGAAGCGCACCGAGGGGTGCAGCTCGGCGAAGAGCAGGTCGAGCCCGCCCTCGGCCAGCCGCCCCGCCCGGTAGGCGATGTCCGCCTCCAGCAGCGCGCGCAGCCGCGGCCAGTACGGCGCGACGAGGGACCGCCACGCCGCCGCGACCAGCCCGGTGAGCAGGTCCAGCACCTCGGCCGGGTCGCCCCGCAGCAGCGTTCCGGTGGCGGAGCGCGCGGCGCCGGGTGTGTCGGCGAGCGAGCGGTCGATCTCCCGCCGCACCTGTTCATGCGGGGTCGCGGCGATCCGGGCCAGCTCGGCGTCGAACGCCTCGGGCGCGTCCCGCGGCGGGGGCGACAGGAAGTCGGGGGTGTAGCCGCGGCGCGGCTGCAGCAGGGTCAGCGGCCGCAGGTCCAGGTGGGCGAGGGCGGGCCGCACCTCCGCCAGCCAGCGCTCGTGGGGCCCCGGCGGCTGCGGCCCGGTCGCCACGCGCACCGCGGAGAGCGTCTCGAACACCGGTGAGTAGGAGAGGCGGCAGCGGCGCAGGTCGGCTGCGCCGAAGCGGAGGGTGGCGGCGATGGGGGCCTCCCGGGGGCGGGCGCGTGCGGGCGTGGTCGGGGCCTGCGGGCGCGGTTGGGTCGGTGTGCGGGGTCGAGGTCGGGTGCGGTCGGGCCGGGGCGGGGCCGGCGCGGGGCGGGGCCCGGCCCGGGCCTGCGGGTGATTCGCAGTGGCGGGTGGTTCGAGGGGCGGCCCGGCACGGCCGGCCGGGGACTGATTCGGCGGCCACCGAATCAGTGGCGGCGATTCTAGCCGGGCCCGCAGGCTGTCCACGTCCCGGCCGAGCGGCCGGGCATCGGCGGCGACCTGCGGCGACGGCGCCGCGACGGCTGCGGACCGGAGGCGTACGGCAGTGGGGAGTGGGGACGGCCATGGCATCGGGAGCGGGCACGGAAGCGGGCGCGGGCAGGGAAGTGGGAGCAGGCACGGCACCGGGCGGGGGAGCGGCACCGGGCGGGGGAGCCGCGGCCACGTCGGGCACGGCGACCGGCGAGGGGGCGACGCACGTACACGGTCCCGGCGCGGACGCCGCCGACGCGGGCGCGGCGAACCCGCCCGGCGCGGCGTGGGAGGCGCGGAACCTCGCGCTGTGGGCCGCGTTGGACGGCTACGGCGAGAAGGGCGAGGCGGGCGCCGCGGAGTTCCGTGCGGCGATGGACGCGCTGGTGGCGGAGCTGCCGGCGGGCGACCCCGTCGCCGCGTTCGAGCGCGCCGCCGCCTGGGACTCCACCGGGCACTCCGACCGGGCGGTCCCCCTCTACCGGGAGGCGCTGCGGGGCCGCTTGCCGGGCGAGCGCCGGCGCCGCGCGGTGATCCAACTGGCCAGCTCCCTGCGGAATCTGGGCCGCGCGCAGGAGAGCGTCGAGCTGCTGACCGCCGAGCGCGCGGCCGGCGGCGACCACCTCGGCGACGCGGTCGCCGCGGTCCTCGCGCTCGCCCTGGCCGACGCGGGCCGCCCCCGCGAGGGCGTCGCCGTCGCAGTCGCCGCCCTGGCCCCCCACCTGCCGCGCTACCAGCGCTCGATGGCGGCCTACGCGCGCGCCCTGACCGAGGACGCCCCGCGGCCGGACGCGGACGCGTAGCCGGCGGCGCGTCCCGCCGGCGCGGGTCCTCGCGCGGGCGGGGGGTGCGCCCGGAGTTACCCGTAAGTAGCATGGGCGCATGACAGACGACAACGCGGAGCGCGCGGCGGACGCGGCGCACTCGACGGGCAGCGGGGTGACCTCGGCGGACGGCGTGGACCGGGCGGCGGCGCGGGCCGCGGCGCGCGCAGAGCGGCAGGCCGGGCGGCTGGCGCGGCGGATCTCCGCGTTCGCGTCGGCGCACGGCGGCGCGCCGGTCGAGGCGAACGTGGCGTACCTCGGCGAGCGCGGCGCCCGGGTGGTGCTCGTCGCGCGGGACGGCGCCTGGGGCGACCTGGTCGCGCCCACCTATGCGGTGGCGCAGGCCGCGGTCGCCCGCGCGGGCGCGACGGTCCACGAGGCGTTCGACGGCGAGATGGCCGCCAAGGTCACCACGGGGCCGTACGAATGGACCCGGATGGCGGGCATCCAGATCGGCGGCCCCGCCAACACCTGACGCGGTCCTCGCGCGTTGTTCCCGTTGCGGGCCCCCGGCGAGCGGCCGGACCCGTCGCCGCCGGCACGGCGGCGCGGAGGGCGACGGCGACGGACGACGCGACGGGAGCACGGCGGATGGCCGCGGCGCAGGGACACCTCGTGGACGCGTACTGCCACGGGGTGCTCCAGGGCGACCTCGGCCTCGGCGCGTTCGAGGCCCGGCTGCCGGGCGCCGCGGCCCCCGGCACCACACTCTTCGACAGCCCCACCGGCTTCGCGGTGCGCCGCTGGTGCCCGCCGCTGCTCGGCCTGGAGCCGCACTGCCCGCCGGCCCGCTATCTGGCCAGGCGGCGGGAGCTGGGCGCGTACGAGGCGGCGCGGCGGCTGCTGCGCGGCACCGGCATCACCGGCTACCTGGTCGACACCGGCGAGCCGGGCGACCTCACGCCGCCCCGCGAGCTGGGCGCGGCCGGCGCGGCGCCCGCGTACGAGATCGTCCGGCTCGAACCGCTGGCCCAGCAGGTCGCGGACACCTCGGGCACCGTCGACGGCTTCCTCGCCAACCTCGCCGAGGCGGTGCACGGCGCCGCCCTGGACGCGGTCGGCTTCTGCTGCGGGGACGGCGTCGCGCCGCGCCCGGCCGGCCGGCACGCCAGGCCCGGCCGCGGCACGCCGGTGCGCACCGCCCTCGACGGTCCGCAGGTGTGGTGGCCGTCGGTCGAGGACGGCGCCGGGCCGGCGGCGCGGCGGGGCAGGCGTACGGCACGGGCCGCCACGCCGATCGCTGGCCGCGGGGCGAGGCGTACGGGCGGGGCGACGCGTACCGGCAGGGTGCCTGGTACGGCGGGGACGACGCTGTCGGTGGCGGCCCGTACGGCCAGGGCGGTGCGTACGGCATGGTCGGCGGCGGCGCCCACGGCGTGGACGGCGGCCTGGACCTTCGGCCGCCGGAGCCGGCGCGGGTGCGGCGTGCGGCGGCCCGCTGGCTGGGCGCGCGGCGGGTCGGCGGGCGGCCGTCGGACCCGGTGCTGCTGAGCCACCTGCGCTGGCAGGCCGTGGCCACCGGGCTGCCGCTGGTCCTGCGGTACGCCGCCGCGGGTCCGGGGCCCCGCGCCGCGGAGGGCTTCCTGCGGGCCACCGCGGGGCTCGGCATGGAGGTCGTCCTGCTGCCGGGGCCGCCGCACGAGTTCGCGGCGGCGGAGCTGGCGGCGGCGCTGCCGCACGTCTACGTCGCGCTGGGCGGCGACCCCTCGGCGGTGCTGGCCCGCACGCCGTTCGGGAAGGTGCTGTACGCCAGCGGCGCGGTGGGCCTGCCGGAGCTGTACGTCACGGGGGTGCGCGCGTTCCTGGACGGGCTGCACCGCACGGTCGCCGAGCGGGTGGCCGCCGGGGAGTGGTCGGCCGGCGACGGGGAGCGCGTCGCGGCGCTGGTCGGCGAGGGCAATGCGCGCAGGGTGCACCGGCTCCCGGTTACGGCGGCGGGCCGGCTGCCCGGGCCGCGGCTACCGCGGGGCGGGGGACCCGGGCGCGGTCGCGGCTGAGGCGGTGGCGGCCCGGCCCCCGGCGGCGTCTGCGGTTTCCGCGGCCTCGGCGGCCTCGGACACCTGGGCGCGGCCCGGCACGGCCGCGGGCAGCGCGCCCGGCTCCGCGAACGGCCGCTCGCGGAACGACAGCAGCACCAGCAGCACCGCGATCCACACCAGGCACGCACCGAACATGTGCAGGTCGACCAGCGCGGCCGGCAGGTGCGTGAAGTACTGGACGTAGCCGATGACGCCCTGGCCCATGAGCACCAGGAACAGGTCCCTGGTACGCCGCTGCGGCCCGACCGGCGCGTCCACCGCGCGCAGCACGAACCACAGCGCGACGGTCAGCCCGACCACGACCCACGCTACGTCGGCGTGCAGCTGGGCGATCGTCTTCCAGTCCACCTCGATGCGCTGGACCTTGTACTTGCCGGTCGACTCGCCCGGGTGCGGCCCGGCGCCGCTGACCAGCGTGCCGACCACGATCAGCACCGCGGAGGCGGCGGCGAGCACCTGGCCGAGCTGCCGCACCGGCTTGCCGACCAGCGGGCGCGCCGAGGCGTCGCCCTCGGCCAGCCGGTGCCAGGTCAGCACGGCGACGGTGATCAGCGCGGCGGACAGCAGGAAGTGGAAGGACACCACGTACGGGTTGAGCTTGGTCAGCACGGTGACGCCGCCCCACACCGCGTTCGCCACGACGACCCAGAACTGCGCCCAGGCCAGCCGGTACACGCCGGTGCGGCGCGGCTCCATCGCGCGGATCGCCACGATCGTCCAGCCGACCGCGGCGCACAGCACGTACGTCAGCATCCGGTTGCTGATCTCGATCGTGTGGTGGATGCCCATCTCGCGGGTGCCGAGCAGGCTGTCGCCCTTGCAGGTCGGCCATGTCGGGCACCCGAGCCCGGACGCGGTCAGCCGCACCAGGCCGCCGGTGACGACGATCACCACCGACATCGCCAGCGCGGCCAGCGCGGCCCGCCGCACCACCCGGGCGGACGGCGTCCACCGTGCGGCGACGAACGCAAGCGGATTGAGCGCACTTTCGGACAGCTTCACCACCCGCCCATGGTAGGCGCCCCCTTGTGCACCTTTTCACGAGGGGTCCACGTCTTCACGAGGGTCCGGCGGTGGGTGGGCCCGGGGTTCGGGGGTGTCGGGGGCGCTGGGCTGACGCGAAGGGCTCCCCGGGCTATGGGTGCGGCTTCTCGCCCCGCGCCAGCATCGCCACGTACGTCTCGATCCGGCGGGCCCGGGTCTCGGGCTTCTTGGCGTCCTGGACGCGGTAGAGGATCGCGTAGCGGTTCCGGCGATCCAGGGCGGCGAAGGCCGCCGCCGCGGTCGGGGCGGCGGCCAGGGCTGCGGCGAGGTCGTCGGGGACCGTGGCGGTCCGCGCGCCGGCGTAGGCCGCCTCCCAGCGGCCGTCCGCGCGGGCGCGGTCGACCTCGGCCTGGCCGGCGGGGCGCATCCGGCCCTGTGCGATCAGCGCGAGCGCCTTGTCCCGGTTGATCCTGGACCACCTGCTGCGCGGCGTGCGCGGGGTGAACCGCTGGAGCCACCACTCGTCGTCGAGCGCGGCCTTCCGGCCGTCGATCCAGCCGTGGCAGAGCGCTTCGTCGAGCGCCTGGGCGTAGTCCAGCCCGACGGCCCCCGCGCCCTTCTTGCGCAGCTTGAGCCAGACGCCGGACGAGACGGCGTGGTTCTCCTCGAGCCATGCCCGCCACGCCGCGGCGGAGGCGAAGGCGACGATCTCCCGGTCCTCGGTCACCCCACCAGCCAACCACGTCCCGCCGACAGCCGAGGGGCCGTGCGGGCCCCGCTACTCCCAGCGGAACCAGCGGGAGGCCGCGGTGAGGGACACCACGGACCAGGCGGCCAGGACGAGCAGGGGGTGCCAGGGGATGCCGGCGCCGTGCTGCAGGACGTCGCGCAGGGAGGTGGACAGCGCGGTGATCGGGAGCTGGTCGAGGACGACCCGGGCGCCGTGCGGGAACTTGTCCATGGGCACGATCACGCCGCCCGCGACCAGCAGGAGGATGAAGACCAGGTTGGCCGCGGCCAGCGTCGCCTCGGCCTTGAGGGTGCCGGCCATCAGCAGGCCCAGGCCGGAGAAGGCCGCGGTGCCGAGCAGGACCAGCGCGGCCACCGCGAGCGGGTTGCCGTGCGGCGACCAGCCGAGGGCCAGCGCGATGACCGTGAGCAGCGCGATCTGCAGCACCTCGGTGACCAGCACCGAGCAGGTCTTCGCCGCCATCAGCGCCCAGCGGGGCAGCGGCGAGACGCCGAGGCGCTTGAGGACGCCGTAACGGCGCTCGAAACCGGTCGCGATGGCCTGGCCGGTGAAGGCCGTGGACAGCACCGCGAGCGCCAGCACGCCGGGTGCGAGGAAGTCCACCGACCTGCCGCGCCCGGTGTCCACGATGTCGACCGAGCTGAAGAGCACCAGCAGCAGCGCCGGGATGACGACCGTCAGCAGCAGCTGCTCGCCGTTGCGCAGCAGCATCACCGTCTCCAGGCGGGCCTGGGAGGCGATCATCCGCAGCGTCGGCGCGGCGCCGGGCCGCGGCGCGAAGACGCCGGTGGCGAAGGCGCCGGTCCCGGTCCCGGACCCGGACCCGTTCGAGCGGGAGCCCGTCCCGGCCGCACCGGTCCCGTTCGAGGTGGAGCCCGCGCCCGCCCCGGTGCTCGTCGTGGCGGTCATGCGCGCAGCTCCTTGCCGGTCAGTTCCAGGAACACGTCCTCCAGGGTGCGGCGCTCGACCGCGAGCCGGTCCGGCATCACGCCGTGCTGGGCGCACCAGGAGGTCACGGTGGCCAGCAGCTGGGGGTCGACCTTGCCCTCGATGCGGTAGCTCCCGGGCGTCAGCTCGACCGCGACGGTGTCCGCCGGCAGGGCGTTGAGCAGCGACACCAGGTCGAGGCCGGGCCGCCCGGAGAACCGCAGCGTGTTCTCCGCGCCGCCCCGGCACAGCTCCTCGGGGGTGCCCTCGGCGATCGCCCGGCCGCCGTCGATGATCACCACCTCGTCGGCGAGCTGCTCGGCCTCGTCCATGTAGTGCGTGGTGAGCACGACCGTGACGCCGTCCGCGCGCAGCTCGCGCACCAGGTCCCAGGTGGCGTGCCGGGCCTGCGGGTCCAGGCCCGCGGTCGGCTCGTCGAGGAAGACCAGCTCGGGCCGGCCGACCACGGCCATCGCCAGCGCGAGCCGCTGCTGCTGGCCGCCGGACAGCCGCCGGTAGGGCGTACGGCCGCACGCCTCCAGGCCGAGCCGCTCGATCAGCAGCGCCGGGTCCACCGGGTGCGCGTGCAGCGACGCGGTGTGCCGCAGCATCTCCACCGCGTGGGCGCCCGGGTACACCCCGCCGGACTGCAGCATCACGCCGATTCTCGGCCGAAGCCGCGCCGCCTCGGTGACCGGGTCGAGGCCGAGCACCCTGGCCGACCCGCCGTCCGGTCTCCGGTAGCCCTCGCACATCTCGATCGTGGTGGTCTTGCCCGCGCCGTTGGGGCCCAGCACCGCGGTCACCGCGCCGCGGGCCACCGACAGGTCGAGACCGTCGACGGCGGCCTTGGTCCCGTACCGCTTGACCAGACCGGTCGCCTCGACCGCGGGCTCGTTTCGCATGCCGACGAGTCTAGGGAGCGCGTGCCGCCCGGGGGACCGCAGGGGTGGAACGCTGCCCGCGCGAGCACCCTCGGAGCGCCCGGACCGCCACGGGGCCCACCGTCACTTAGGTCACCCTAAGTGACGCACCCCACCGCGCCCGCGATCATCGCGGCTTGCCCGGCCGCGCCGAATTACGCAACAATGGCATTGTGAAAAACGTCGGTGGCGTCCCCCAGGGGGCGGCGGAGGAGCAGACGACCGGGGAGCGGCGCACCCGCAACCGGGTCGCCCGCTCCATCCTGGACCACGGACCCTCCACCGCCGCAGACCTGGCGCAGCGGCTCGGCCTGACCCAGGCCGCGGTCCGCCGCCACCTCGACGCCCTGACCGCGGAGCACATGGTGGAGGCGCGCGACCAGCGGGTCTACGGACACCGCGGCCGCGGCCGCCCCGCCAAGGTCTTCGCGCTCACCGACGGCGGCCGGGACGCCTTCGACCAGTCCTACGACCAGCTCGCCGCGGACGCCCTGCGCTGGATCGCCCAGTCCGCGGGCGGCGGCGAGCAGGGCGAGGCCGCGGTCTCCGCGTTCGCCCGCGCCAGGGTGGCCGCGCAGGCCGAACGCTACCGCGCCGTCGTCGAGGCCGCGGCCCCCGAGGACCGCGCCGCGGCGCTGGCCCGCGCGCTGTCCGCGGACGGGTACGCTGCCAGTGCCCGCAGCGCGGCCGGGGAAGCGGGCCCGGCGGGGGAGCAGCTGTGCCAGCACCACTGCCCGGTGGCGCACACGGCGCAGCAGTTCCCGCAGCTGTGCGAGGCCGAGGCGGAGGTCTTCTCCCGCCTGCTCGGCACCCACGTGCAGCGGCTGGCCACCATCGCCCACGGCGACGGGGTGTGCACCACCTTCATCCCGCAGACCCAGGTCGGCCGCGCCGACGCCGCCGACCGGGAACGCGACGGCCGGCCGGGCGACGGCCGGCCCGGCGGGCGAAAACCCGGCGGCCCGGCGCCCGCCGACCGAGAACCCGCCGACCCAGAACCCGGCGGCCGAGAACCCGCCGAGCACGACCCAGCGCAGCACCCCGAGCACCACCGCACCACCACAGACCACGCACCAGTCAGCACGTCCGGGAGGAAACCCGCATGACTGCTCCCACGGAGACCACTCACCCGGAGCTGGAAGGCATCGGCACCTACGAGTACGGCTGGGCCGACTCGGACATCGCCGGCGCCGCCGCCAAGCGCGGCCTCTCCGAGGACGTCGTCCGCGACATCTCCGCGAAGAAGTCGGAGCCGGACTGGATGCTGAAGATGCGTCTGAAGGGCCTGCGGCTGTTCGACAAGAAGCCCATGCCCACCTGGGGCTCGGACCTGTCCGGCATCGACTTCGACAACATCAAGTACTTCGTGCGGTCCACCGAGAAGCAGGCCGAGAGCTGGGACGACCTGCCGGAGGACATCAAGAACACCTACGACAAGCTCGGCATCCCCGAGGCGGAGAAGCAGCGCCTGGTGGCGGGCGTCGCCGCGCAGTACGAGTCCGAGGTCGTCTACCACCAGATCCGCGAGGACCTGGAGGAGCAGGGCGTCATCTTCATGGACACCGACACCGCGCTGCGCGAGCACCCCGAGCTGTTCCAGGAGTACTTCGGCACCGTCATCCCGGCCGGCGACAACAAGTTCGCCTCGCTGAACACCGCGGTGTGGTCCGGCGGCTCCTTCATCTACGTGCCGAAGGGCGTGCACGTGGAGATCCCGCTCCAGGCCTACTTCCGGATCAACACCGAGAACATGGGCCAGTTCGAGCGGACCCTGATCATCGTCGACGAGGACGCCTACGTCCACTACGTCGAGGGCTGCACCGCGCCGATCTACAAGTCGGACTCGCTGCACTCCGCGGTCGTCGAGATCATCGTCAAGAAGGGCGGCCGCTGCCGCTACACGACCATCCAGAACTGGTCGAACAACGTTTACAACCTGGTCACCAAGCGCGCCGTGGCGTACGAGGGCGCGACCATGGAGTGGGTCGACGGCAACATCGGCTCCAAGGTCACCATGAAGTACCCGGCCGTGTACCTGATGGGCGAGCACGCCAAGGGCGAGACGCTCTCGATCGCGTTCGCCGGCGAGGGCCAGCACCAGGACGCCGGCGCGAAGATGGTCCACATGGCGCCGAACACCTCGTCCAACATCGTCTCCAAGTCGGTGGCGCGCGGCGGCGGCCGCACCTCCTACCGCGGCCTGATCGAGATCGGCGAGGGCTCGGCCGGATCGAAGTCCAACGTGCTGTGCGACGCGCTGCTGGTGGACACCGTCTCCCGCTCCGACACCTACCCCTACGTGGACGTCCGCGAGGACGACGTGTCCATGGGCCACGAGGCGACCGTCTCCAAGGTCTCCGACGACCAGCTCTTCTACCTGATGAGCCGCGGCATGACCGAGTTCGAGGCCATGGCGATGATCGTGCGCGGCTTCGTCGAGCCGATCGCCAAGGAGCTCCCGATGGAGTACGCGCTGGAGCTGAACCGCCTGATCGAGCTGCAGATGGAAGGGGCCGTCGGCTAGCCGCCCCGTCCCCACCCGCCGCGCCTCCGACGCGCCCGCCCCGGCCACCGGCCCGGACCGCCGGACGACGCACTCCCCGTACTCCCAGAAAGCGAGCAGCAGTACAGCCATGGCCGAGAACACCCCTGCGGGGAGCACCACGGACGGTGCCATCACGGTGGGGCAGCCGGTGGAGCAGCCCACCGACGCCAGGACCGGCGTCGAGCCGTCGTACGACGTGGCGGACTTCCCGGTGCCGCACGGCCGCGAGGAGGAGTGGCGCTTCACCCCGCTGGAGCGGCTGCGCGGCCTGCACGACGGCACCGCGGAGGCCACCGGCGCGCTGCGCGTCGACGTGACCGCCCCCGACGGCGTCACCGTGCAGACCGTGGACCGCGACGACCCGCGGCTCGGCCGGGCGGGCAAGCCCGTCGACCGGGTCGCCGCCCAGGCGTACTCCGCCTTCGAGAAGGCGTCGGTGGTCAGCGTCCCGAAGAACGCGGTGCTCACCGAGCCGGTGCGGATCGCGGTGCACGGCGAGGGCGGCACCGTCTACGCCCACCAGCTGGTGGAGCTGGGCGACTTCGCCGAGGCCGTGGTGGTCATCGACCACACCGGCGACGCCACGCTCGCCGCCAACGTCGAGTTCGTGCTCGGCGACGGCGCCCGGCTCACCGTGATCTCGGTGCAGGACTGGGACGACACCGCCGTGCACGCCGCCCAGCACACCGCGCTGGTCGGCCGCGACGCCTCCTTCAAGTCGGTCGTCGTCACCTTCGGCGGCGACCTGGTCCGGCTGCACCCCCGGGTGGTCTACGGCGGCCCGGGCGGCGAGGCCGAGCTGTTCGGCCTGTACTTCACCGACCGGGGCCAGCACCAGGAGCACCGGCTGTTCATCGACCACGACACCCCGCACTGCCGGTCCAACGTCGCCTACAAGGGCGCGCTCCAGGGCCAGGACGCGCACGCGGTGTGGATCGGCGACGTGCTGATCAGGGCCGCGGCCGAGGGCACCGACACCTACGAGCTGAACCGCAACCTCGTCCTCACCGACGGCGCGCGGGTCGACTCGGTGCCCAACCTGGAGATCGAGACCGGTGAGATCGTCGGCGCCGGCCACGCCTCGGCGACCGGCCGCTTCGACGACGAGCAGCTGTTCTACCTGCAGTCCCGCGGCATCGGCGCGGAGGACGCCCGCCGCCTGGTGGTCCGCGGCTTTTTCGGCGAACTGGTCCAGCAGATCGGGCTCGCCGACCTGGAGGAGCGGCTGATGGCGAAGATCGACGCCGAACTGGAGGCATCCGTCGGATGACAGTCGAAGAGGGCGCACCGGGCGCCGCGGCCGGCTTCGTGCGGGCCTGCGCGCTCAGCGAGCTGGAGGACGACACCCCGCACCGGGTCGAGCTCGGCGGCGTGCCGGTGTCCGTCGTGCGCACCGGCGGCGAGGTCTTCGCCATCAACGACGTCTGCTCGCACGCCAACGTCTCGCTCTCCGAGGGCGAGGTCGAGGACTGCCAGATCGAGTGCTGGCTGCACGGCTCCAGCTTCGACCTGCGCACCGGCAAGCCGTCCGGGCTGCCCGCCACCCGCCCGGTGCCCGTATACCCCGTACAGATCGTTGGGGACGACGTGCTCGTCTCCGTCACCCAGGAGTCCTGAGTCACCCATGGCCACGCTTGAAATCCACGACCTGCACGTCACCGTCGAGGCCGACAACGCCACGAAGGAAATCCTCAAGGGCGTCGACCTGACCGTGAAGCAGGGCGAGACGCACGCCATCATGGGCCCCAACGGCTCCGGCAAGTCCACCCTCGCCTACTCGCTCGCCGGTCACCCCAAGTACACCGTCACCGGCGGCACCGTCACCCTCGACGGCGAGGACGTGCTCGCGATGACCGTCGACGAGCGCGCCCGGGCCGGCGTCTTCCTCGCCATGCAGTACCCCGTCGAGGTCCCCGGCGTCTCCGTCTCCAACTTCCTGCGCACCTCGGCCACCGCCATCCGCGGCGAGGCCCCCAAGCTGCGCACCTGGGTGAAGGAGGTCAAGGAGACCATGGAGCGGCTCCAGATGGACCCCTCCTTCGCCGAGCGGAACGTCAACGAGGGCTTCTCCGGCGGTGAGAAGAAGCGCCACGAGATCCTCCAGCTCGAACTGCTCAAGCCGCACATCGCGATCCTCGACGAAACCGACTCCGGCCTGGACGTCGACGCGCTGCGGATCGTCTCCGAGGGCGTCAACCGGGTCCGCGGGACCGGTGAGGTCGGCACCCTGCTGATCACCCACTACACGCGCATCCTGCGCTACATCAAGCCCGACTTCGTGCACGTCTTCGTGGGCGGCCGGGTCGCCGAGTCCGGCGGCGCCGAGCTGGCCGACAAGCTGGAGGAGGAGGGCTACGAGTCCTATGTGAAGGGTGGCGCTGCCGCGTGACCGATCCCTCGTCTCCCCCGCCCGCCGCGTTCGCGGGCCGGGCGATCCCCGGCCTGCTGGACACCGAGGCGATCCGCAAGGACTTCCCGGTCCTGGACCGCCTGGTGCACGACGACCGCAAGCTGGTCTACCTGGACAACGCGGCGACCTCGCAGAAGCCCCGCCAGGTCCTCGACGTGCTGAACGCCTACTACGAGCGGCACAACGCCAACGTCCACCGCGGCGTGCACGTCCTCGCGGAGGAGGCGACCGCGCTCTACGAGGGCGCGCGCGACAAGGTGGCGGCGTTCGTCAACGCGCCCAGCCGCGACGAGGTGATCTTCACCAAGAACGCCTCCGAGTCGCTGAACCTGGTGGCGAACATGCTCGGCTGGGCCGACGAGCCCTACCGGGTGGACCGCGACACCGAGATCGTCATCACCGAGATGGAGCACCACTCCAACATCGTGCCGTGGCAGCTGCTCTCGCAGCGCACCGGTGCCAAGCTGAAGTGGTTCGGCCTGACCGACGACGGCCGGCTCGACCTGTCGGACATCGAGCAGGTCATCACCGAGAAGACGAAGATCGTCTCCTTCGTGCTGGTCTCCAACATCCTGGGCACCGTCAACCCGGTCGAGGCCATCGTGCGCCGCGCCCAGGACGTCGGCGCGCTGGTGCTGATCGACGCCTCGCAGGCCGCCCCGCACATGGTGCTGGACGTGCAGGCGCTGGGCGCGGACTTCGTGGCCTTCACCGGCCACAAGATGCTCGGCCCGACCGGCATCGGCGTGCTGTGGGGCCGCCAGGAGCTGCTGGAGGACCTGCCGCCCTTCCTCGGCGGCGGCGAGATGATCGAGACCGTCTCGATGCACTCCTCCACCTACGCGCCCGCGCCGCACAAGTTCGAGGCCGGCACCCCGCCGATCGCGCAGGCGGTGGGCCTGGGCGCCGCGGTGGACTACCTCACCGCGGTCGGCATGGACAAGATCGCCGCGCACGAGCACGCGATCACCCACTACGCGCTGGAACGCCTGCTGGAGGTGCCCGACCTGCGGATCGTCGGGCCCACCACGAGCGAGGACCGCGGCGCGGCGATCTCCTTCACGCTCGGCGACATACACCCCCACGACGTGGGGCAGGTGCTGGACGAGCAGGGCATCGCGGTCCGCGTGGGACACCACTGCGCCCGGCCGGTGTGCCTGCGCTACGGAATTCCTGCGACCACGCGGGCGTCGTTCTATCTGTACTCCACCCCGGCCGAGGTCGACGCCCTGGTCGAGGGGCTGGAGCAGGTCCGGAACTTCTTCGGCTGATGGCGGTGCTGCTGTGAAGCTCGACTCGATGTACCAGGACGTGATCCTGGACCACTACAAGCACCCGCACGGGCGGGGCTTGCGGGACGGCCAGGCCGAGGTGCACCACGTCAACCCCACGTGCGGCGACGAGATCACGCTGCGGGTGCGGATGGACGGCGACGTGATCGGCGACGTCTCGTACGAGGGCCAGGGCTGCTCCATCAGCCAGGCCAGCGCGTCGGTGCTCAACGACCTGCTGGTCGGCAAGGAGATCTCCGAGGCCCGCAAGATCCAGGAGACCTTCCTGGAGCTGATGCAGTCCAAGGGCCGGATCGAGCCCGACGACGCGATGGAGGAGGTGCTGGAGGACGCGGTGGCGTTCGCCGGCGTCTCCAAGTACCCGGCGCGCGTGAAGTGCGCGCTGCTGAGCTGGATGGCGTGGAAGGACGCGACCGCGCAGGCGCTGTCCGGCGCCCCCGACGAGGAGACCGCATGACCAACGACGCCGAGGTCGCACTCAAGCCGGCCTCCGAGGAAGAGATCAAGGAAGCCCTGTACGACGTGGTCGACCCCGAGCTGGGCATCGACGTGGTCAACCTCGGCCTGATCTACGGCATCCACATCGACGACGGCAACGTCGCCACCCTGGACATGACGCTCACGTCCGCGGCCTGCCCGCTGACCGACGTCATCGAGGAGCAGGCCAAGACCGCGACCGAGGGCATCGTCAACGACCTGAAGATCAACTGGGTCTGGATGCCGCCGTGGGGCCCGGACAAGATCACCGACGACGGCCGCGAGCAGCTGCGCGCGCTGGGGTTCAACGTCTGAGCGGCTGAGGCGCCCCCGGGCGCTCAGCCCGCGTCGGCCAGCTGGCGCCGCACCAGCGCGTAGAAGGGGCCGCCCGCGTCGGCCAGCAGGCCGGCGGGCGGCCCTTCCTGCACGATCCGGCCGCGGTCCATCACCAGCACCCGGTCCGCGTCCAGCACCGTCGACAGCCGGTGCGCCACCACGATCCTGGTGGCCCGCATCGCCCGGGTGCTGTCCATGACCACCTTCTGCGTCGCGTTGTCCAGTGCGCTGGTCGCCTCGTCCAGGAACAGCACCCGCGGCCGGCGGATCAGCGCCGCGGCGATCATCAGCCGCTGCCGCTGGCCGCCGGAGACCGCGCCGCCGCCGTCCGCGACCACCGTGTGCAGGCCCATCGGCATCGCCCTGACGTCTTCGGCCAGCCCGGCTATCGCCAGCGCCGCCCACACCTCCTCCGGGCCGTACGAGCCCGCGCCGCGCACGCAATCCAGGATCGACCCGCTCAGCGGCTGCGCGTTCTGCAGCACCACCCCGCACTGCCGGCGCACCGCGGCCCGGTCCAGCGTGCCCAGGTCGACCCCGTCGTAGCGGACGCTGCCGGACCGCGGCAGGTCGAAGCCGATCAGCAGCCGCAGCAGCGTCGACTTGCCGCAGCCGCTCGCGCCGACCACCGCCACGAACTCGCCCGGCCGCACCTCGAACGACACGTCGTCCAGCACCAGTGGCCCGTCCGGCGCGTACCGGAAGGTCAGGCCCCTGGCGGTGATCGCGCCGGTCAGCTCGCCGGGCGCGGCGGCGCCCGGCGGCACCTCCGGCGGCTCGGCCAGCACCGGGGCGATCTGCTCGACCATCGGCAGCACCGCCACCGCGGAGACCAGCGCGCCGGTCAGCTGGGTCACCGAGGTGAGCATCGTGGTCGCCGCGGTGGTGAAGGTCAGGAACGTGCTCGCGTCCATGCTCCCGCGCGCCGGGCCGGCCATCAGCAGGAACACCAGCAGCGTGCACAGCGGCAGGTACACGGCGTTGAGCACGGCGGTCAGGTTCTTGATCCGGCCGACCGTGCGCTGCAGCTCGCGGCTGCGGGCGAAGCCCTCCGCCCAGGACGCGTAGGCGAAGCTCTCCGCGGCGGCGACGCGCAGCTTCGGCAGCCCGCGCAGGGTCTGGAACGCCTGGTTGTTCAGCCGGTTGCCCAGCTCCACCAGCCGCCGCTGCCAGCGCAGTTGCCACAGCCCGGTGGCCAGGAACAGCGCGCCGACCACGGCCAGCATCCCGAGCGCCGCCGACGCCAGCGGCACACTGCACCACAGCAGCACCGCCAGGTCCACCACCGCCAGCGCGCCCGACTGCACCACCACCGGCGCGATCCCCGACACCGTGCGGCGGACCGCGCTCACCCCCATCGCCGCGCTCGCCAGCTCACCGGTCGAGCGGCTCGCGAAGAACCGGGTGGGCAGCCGCAACAACCGGTCCCAGACAGCCGGTTGCAGCGCCGCCTCCATCCGGCCCTCCAGCCGCAGCATCGCCAGGTTCTGCCACAGCATGAAGACCGCGGACAGCACCGCGGCCGCCGCGACCGCGAGCGCGGCCTGCACGATCAGGCCCTTCTCGCCGGCCTGCACGTACGACCCCAGCACCTGCCCGGTCACCACCGGCACCAGCGCGCCGAGCCCGACCGAGACCAGGCCGCCGAGCGCGAGGCCGCGCAGGTCGCCGCCGCCGCCGCGCAGCGCGAACCGGGCCAGCTGCCAGGCCGTCGCCTGCCCGTGCGGCAGCGGCCGCACCACCGCCACCGCGCGCCGCTCGTAGCGCTCCGCGTCCGCCCGCGCGCCCACCCGGCTGACCCGCCCGGCGGCGTCCACGGCTTCGTAGCGCCCCCGGCGCCAGAGCAGGGCGACGGGGGTCGGCCGGGCGGCGGGTCCGGAGGCCGGCGCCGGGTCCTGACCCGGACCGGCGCCCGGACCGGCGCCCGGGCCGGACCTCGGGCCGCGGCCCTGGGCGGGGCTCGGACCGCGGCCCGGGACGGGGCCCGGACCGGAACTCGTGGGCCGACCCGGACCGGCGGCCCGACCGTAGGTCGGGGTGCTGCCTGGGCCGCCGGGAGGGGAGGGAGAGCCTGCGGCGGCTGTCGCGGGCGGGGCGGAGCGACCTGGCGCGGCGGGCTCCGGGTCGCCCGCGTCCGGGGCTGCGGCGGCCCGGGCGTCCGTGGTGAAGCCGATCAGGGGGCCGCAGTCCTCGCGCCACCAGCGGTCACCGAGGGTGATCTCGCGGGTGCGGAAGCCGGAGGCGAGGGCGATGCGCTCGATCGGGTCCAGGCGCGGACCGGGCGGGCCGGCGGGCGCGGTGACCTCGACGCCCGCCGCGCCGGCGACCAGGCGGCAGACCGCGAGCAGGTCCGGATCGACGCCCGCGCCGACGTCCGGCGCGGGCGGGGCGCTGCGGACCACCCGGCGGCGGCGCGCGGTCCTGCGCCTGCGCGCCTCCTCGGCGGGGGCCGAGCCCGCGTCCTGCGCGGGTCCGCCGCGGCCGGGGCGCGGCACGGACGAGTCGATCGCCGCGAGCAGCACCTCGTCGGCCGCGGCGCCCGCCTCGTGCCCCGCGCGGATGCCGGCCGCGGCCCGCTCCTCGTGGGCGCGCTCCAGCCGGTCGATCCAGCGGCCGAGCGAGGTCAGCAGCCGGGACTGCTGGGCGACCAGGCGCTGCCACAGCGCCGGGTCGACCAGCAGGTCCGGCCCGGCTGCCGCGGTGGGCCCGGGCTCCGGGGCCGCCCCGGCCGTCCCGGTCGCGCCGGGTGCTTCCGCCGGTCCGGGCGCCCACGCCGGTCCGGGCGCCCAGGCCGGTCCGGGCGCCCACGCGCCGAAGTCGGCGCCGGACCGCACCCCGCCCGGGTCCACCGTCGTCCAGGGGATGTCCTCGTCGTCCGTGCCGCCGCCGCCCGGCCGGCCGTCCACCCGCGCGTCGAACAGCACCCGCAGCCCGCGCCCGAGCCCGCGCGCGAACGCGTCCTCCAGGGCCGCGTCCCGCGGCCGGCCGGAGCCGTACGGGCCCGGACCGCCGTAGGAGTACGGGTCGCCGCCGTACGGATGCGGCGGCGGACCGGCGTACGCGCCGCCGTCGCCGTACGTGTCCGGACTCCCGTACGCGGAGGGGGTGTTGTACGTGTGCGGACCCCCGTGCGGGTCCGGGGCGCCGTACGGTTCCGGACCCGCGGACGCGGCCGGGGCGGCGTACCCGCCCGGGGCCGGGTATCCGGTCCGGTACGCGTCGGGCGGCGCGGCCGGGGGAGTTCGCGCAGCGGGATGCGGCGAACCGCGCAGGAGCGCAGAGGGCGGCTGACCAGCGTGTGGCGGGGGCCGGCGACCGGGCCGAGCAGCAGCGTGCCGGCCGCCACGCGGCCCAGGAAGTGCCAACTGCCGTGCCCGGCCGCGTCGACCGCGAACAGGTCCATCGCCCCGGCCGCCACCAGCCACAGCACATGCGTCCCCTCCAGCGGCAGGTCATGCAGGCCCGCGCAGTCCACGGCCGCGCCGAGCCCGCCGAAGGCGGCGGTGACCGGGTCCGGCAGGACCGGGCCGGGCCGGCGGGGTGCGGGGCGGCCGGGTGGGGCGGACCCGGGACGGGGGCGTGCGCCCGGCCGGGCGGGGGCGAGGATGTGGGCGCGGGCGCGGGCAGGGGTGTGGGCGCGGGGCCCGGGTCGGCCGGGGGACGGCGGGGGGCGCGGTGTCGCCGGGGCGGGCCGTCACTCAGTGCTCCCTGACCAGGCGCGCGTAGACCCCGCCCGCGGCGACGAGTTCCTGGTGCCGGCCGCGCTCGACCACCTCGCCGCGCTCCAGCACGAGGATCTCGTCGCTGTCGCGGACGGTGCTCAGCCGGTGCGCGATGACCACGCACGCGCAGCCGCGGCGGCGCAGGTTGTCGATGACGCGCAGCTCCGTCTCGGCGTCCAGGGCGCTGGTGACCTCGTCGAGCACCAGCACGCTCGGCCGCCTGACCAGCGCGCGGGCGATCTCCAGGCGCTGGCGCTGGCCGCCGGAGAAGTTGCGGCCGTCCTGCTCGACCCGGGCCAGGATGCCGCCGGGGCGCGCCGCGACCACCTCGGACAGCGCCGCGTCCGCCAGCGCGGCGAGCACGTCCTCGTCGGGGATCGACGGGTCCCACAGCGCGACGTTGTCCCGCACGGTGCCCTCGAAGAGGAAGACGTCCTGGTCCACGAAGGACATTGACGCGGCCAGCGTGCCGCGCGGAATGTCCTCCAGCCGCTGCCCGTCGAAGGCGATGACGCCCTCCCACGGCCGGTACAGGCCGGCGATCAGCCGGGACACCGTGGACTTGCCGCTGCCGGAGCCGCCGACCAGGGCGACCTGGCGGCCCGGGCCGACGGTCAGCGAGAACCCGGTGAGCAGCGGCGGGTCGAGCGGGCTGTAGCCGAACGTGACGTTCTCCAGGGCGACATGGCCGCTGAGCCGGCGGACGGCCGCCGCTTCGGCCGCGGGCCCCTCGCCGGCCCCTGCCCCTGCCCTTGCCCCTGCCTCCGGGCCGGGCCCCGCTCCTGCCTCCGGGCCGGGCCCCGCTCCCGCGCGGTCGCGCACGTGCAGCGGGTCCACCGGGAAGTTCTCGACGTCCTTGAGCCGGGCCACGTCCGCGGCGAAGTCCTGCACCCGCCCGGCCACCGCGCCGAGCCTGCTGACGGGCGCGGTGAAGCCGGTGACCAGCGCCTGGAACGCCACCAGCAGGCCCACCGAGATCCCGCCGTCGACCGCCCGCCGCCCGCCGATCAGCAGGATCAGCGCGCTGTTCAGCGCGGCCAGCGTCGGCGCCACCACGGCCAGCGCGGCGCTCGGCACGCCGAGCCGCTGCTGCCCGTCCAGGGTCGCCGCGTGCTGCCCCGACCAGCGCCTGAAGTAGCCGCTCTCACCGCCGGTGGCCTTCATCGACTCGATCAACTGCAGGCCGCCGTAGGAGGTGTTGGTCAACTTCGCGGTGTCCGCCCGGAGTTTGTGCGTACCGGTGGCGCGCAGCCGTACCACCACCCGCAGCGCGGCCACGTTCAGCAGCGCCACCAGCACGCCCACCGCGGTCAGTTGCGGGTCGTACGTCCACAGCAGCACCGCGTAGAGCAGCACCACCACCGCGTCCACGCCCGCGGCGGCCAGGTCGCGGGCGAGGGTCTCGGCCACCGAGTCGTTCGACTGGAGCCGCTGCACCAGGTCGGCCGGGTTGCGCTGGGCGAAGAACTGCACCGGCAGCCGCAGCAGATGGCGCATGAAGCGGGCGCTGGTCAGCGTCGAGGAGATGATCCGGCCGCGCAGCAGATTCGCCTGCTGGACCGCGGTCAAAGCCGCGGTGAGCGCCAGCAGACAGCCCATCGACCAGAACAGCACCGCCAGCAGCGAGGTCTGACGCCCGATCAGGAACGAGTCGATGTACGTCCGGCTGAGCGCGGGCACCGCCGCGCCGACCACCACCAGCAGGAAGCTGGCGACCACCGCGGCCGGCATGGTGCCCGAGGTGCCGCGCAGCCGGGCCGGCAGCGCGGCGAGCAGCCCCGGCCCGCGCCCGCTCCGGCGGAAGCCCGGCTCCGGCTCGAAGGTCAGCACCACACCGGTGAAGCTGGTGTCGAAGTCCTCCTCGCGCACGAACCTGCGCCCGCGCGCCGGGTCGTTGACGTACACCCCGCGCCGCCCGAGCCTGCGGCCGGTGCCCTCGTAGACGACGTAGTGGTTGAACTCCCAGAACAGCACGGCGGGCGGCGGGACGTGGGCCAGCGCGGCGGGCTCCATCTGCATGCCCTTGGCCGTCATGCCGTGGCCGCGGGCGGCCTTGAGCAGATTGCTCGCCCGGGAGCCGTCGCGGGAGACGCCGCAGGCGATCCGCAGCTCCTCCAGCGGTACGTGCTTCCCGTGGTGCCCCAGCACCATGCCCAGGGCCGCCGCGCCGCACTCCACCGCCTCCATCTGCAGCACGGTGGGCGTACGCACCGGGCGCGGTGTGCGACGGGGACCCCCGGCCCCGCTGTCTTTGTGGCCCCCGCGGCTGCGGGCGCGGCCGTGGCCTCGGCCCTCGGCGTGGGCACCGGCCCGGCCCGTGGCGGCGGGTTCCGGGCGGTGCCGACCGCGGCCGGCGGCCGCGGGGGAGTGGCGGGCGGTCACGGCAGCATCCAGTCGAGCGGGTGCTGCGCGGACAGCCGTACGGACGCGGCGACGGGCGTCATCGACGCCAGGCCGCCGGGGCGCGCGTCGAGGCGGACCACCACCGGCACCGGGTCGCCCTCGGCGCTGAAGGCGGCGGCGAGGTCGGGGTCGCCGAGGAACGCGGTGAGCCGGGCCCGGGACTGCGGGGCCGCGCCGACCTGGGCGACGGCGCCGCGCAGGGCGGAGCCGGCGCCGACGCGGGCCGCTCCCGCGGCCAGCCGCACCGGCGCTCCCACCGGCACCGACGCGGCGTCGGACGCCGGCACGTAGACCACCGCGACCAGCGGGGCCGCGGCGGCGGGGACCCGTTCCAGCGTGGCGACCGGCGCGCCGGTGGCGAGCACCGTGCCGAGGCCGGCCGGCACCGCGACCACCCGGCCCGCGGCCACCGCGCGCACCTGCCGCACCCCGGCGGAGGTCCGCACCCGCACCAGCGGCGCTCCGGCGGCCAGCAGCCGGCCCGGCCGCGCGGCGACGTCCACGACCTGGCCGGCCACCGGGCTCTGCACCGCGTAACTCCCCTGCCCGTAGGTGAGGATGCCGGGCGCGGACAGCCGGGTGGACACCGTGCCCTTCACCGCCCAGACGCCGGCGACGGCCAGCACGAGCACGGTCACGGCGAGCACAAGGCGTCCCTGCGGGCGGGCCAGCCGCACCGGCAGGTCCAGCTCCTCGGGCGAGTGCAGCCGGGCGAGTGCGCTGCGCCGGAACTCCAACGGACGTGTCTCCTCTGCGGGTTCGGGACGGGCATCAGGCATCGGACGTCACGCGTCAGGACGCCCCGCGGACCCCGGAGCAGGAGCGCTCCGGGGTCCGCGGCGGGATCGGCTGGGGTCTCAGAGACCCGCGAGGCCGGTGAGCGGCGCGACGTTCACGCCGGTCGCGCCCGAGACCAGGCCGGTGACGTCCGAGACGGACGGCAGCACCGAGTCGACGGCCCAGACCGTGCCGAGCACCGGCTCGAGCAGGCCGCCGGAGACGGTGTCCAGCTCGCTGTCGGAAATCTCGCGGGTCTCGACCTGGGGCGCGGAGTCCTTGCGCATAAGAGCGAATTCCTTTCGTCTTGCACGTCGTCTTGCACGTGGGGGACAAAGCCGCGGGCCCCTTCAGAGGGGAGTGCGAAGAAGGCCGCGGCACACGGGTGTTCGACGTTCCGGGGAATCCGGAGGGCGTCTGGCCAACTCCCGCATGGCGGACGATGTAAGCACGTCACCCACGGTCCGGCCACCCAAGAAGGACCGCCCGTCCGCGTGTTCGGATATCGTCCGCCGATCGCCCGCACGGGACGGGGACGTTTCCTTCACAACGTTCTCCACAACACCCCCGGACCGTAAGGAAAGCGCCCGGATTCCGCGCCCGGTCTCGAACACTCCTGCGTGTGCGCCGGGGCGCGCGCCGTGTGATGCGCGTCAATCGCACACGCTGTGCAGCTTTCGCAGCGGCCCTGTGCCCTCCCGCCGAAACCGCCATTCGTGACGGCACGTCGGCCGACGCCTTTTCGATCCGGTGATGTGCGGTGATGTCCGACATGGCGAGGCGCAGGCGCCGCGGTCGTGGCGGACGGGGCGCGCCGGGCGTTCGGTCGGCCCGCAGACGGCATTCAGCCCGCGTACACCCCGGGGCAAGGTCGCCACATCAGAGTGCCGCCTCGTGCCTACCTCACCTCTGCGTGCCGGCGCCGCCACCGCGTGCGCCGCGGCCCTGACGGTCTCAGGGCTCGTCCTCACCGGCCTCGTGGCCGCGCAGCCCGCGTCCGCCGCCGACCCGGCCGGCTACCAGAACGTCCGCATCAACGAGGTCACCTCGTCGAACGGCGACACCGTGGAGCTGTACAACACCGGCTCGACCGCGGTGAGCCTCAGCGGCTGGAAGATGTCCGACGACAGCTTCTCGCCGCAGTCGTTCAGCCCCTCCGCGAGCACGATCCCGGCCGGCGGCTTCGTCACCTTCGACTCGCCCAAAGGGCTGGGCGATTCCGACAAGCTGGTGATCTACACCTCCGGCGGCACGGTGGTCGACCGGGTCGAGTGGGCGACGGACAAGGCGAAGCCGGCGATGGCCCGGTGCGGCGGCGACGGCGTCGGCGCGTGGGTGACCACGACCGCGGCCACGACCTTCGGCGCCGCGAACGCCCCGGGCTGCCCGTCGCCGGCGCCCGCGGCGAGCCGGGTGCGGATCAACGAGGTCACCTCGGCCGGCGCCGACACCGTGGAGCTGTACAACGGCGGCACGAGCGCGGTCTCCCTCGCGTCCTGGAAGTACGTCGACGGCGACACCGGACACACCCCGGCCGCGGTCTCGGCGGCCTCGCCGAGCGCGACGAGCATCCCGGCGGGCGGCTACGTCACCTTCGGCTCCGCCCTCGGCCTCGGCGACGCCGACTCGCTCTTCCTCCTCGACGGCACCGGCACCACCGTCGACTCGGTGACCTGGGCGGTCGACGCCGCCAAGCCGTCGTACGAACGCTGCGCCGACGGCGCCGGCGCCTTCCGCACCGCCACCACCGCGACGCCCGGCGCGCCGAACTCCTGCTCCGGCGCCGGCGGCGGGACCGGCGGCGGCACCGGCGGCGGCACGGGCGGCCAGCCCGGCCGACTGCTGGGCGGCGGCGGAGCCCTCACCAGCGGCTGCGCCCCCGAAGCGCCCTCCGGCACGGGCTCCACCCCCGCGGGCACCCTGGCGTGGCCGGGCGGCGCGGACGTCACGATCGCCGACAAGGTCTGCGCGTTCACCACGTCCACCGGACCCGAGGGACGCGACGTGAGCGGCCTGGCCTTCGACCCGGCGAACCCGTCCGTGCTGTGGGCCGTGAAGAACAAGGACTGGCTGTTCAAGCTGGTCAAGAGCAACGGCCTGTGGACGCCCGACCCGTCGTGGAGCGCGACCGGCAAGCAGATCCGGTTCGCCGGCGGCTCCGGCGAGCCGGACTCCGAGGGCCTCACGGTCGGCGGCGACGGCCACCTCTACGTGACCTCCGAGCGCGACAACACCAAGAACACGGTCCCCAAGGACACGGTCATGGAGTTCGACCCGGCCGCCACCGGATCGACCCTCGCGCCCGTCCACCAGTGGGACATGACCAGCCAGTTCCCGCAGCTGAACACCGGCAGCAAGGACGACGCCAACCTGGGCTTCGAGGGCGTCGGCTACGTGCCCGACAGCTGGCTGACCGCGAACGGCTGGACCGACCCGCTCACCGGCGCCGCCTACGACCCGGCCGACTACCCGCTGCACGGCTCCGGTCTGTTCTTCGCCGGCCTGGAGTGGGACGGCACGCTGCACGTCTACGGCCTGAACTCCGACGGCACCTTCACCACCTTCGGCACGATCGCCACCGGCAAGCCCTCCGTGATGGACGTGACCTTCGACGCCGGGACCCAGCGCCTCCTCGCCACCTGCGACAACACCTGCGGCGAGACGCACACCTTCCTGAAGGTCGGCGGCGCGGGCGCGATCGTCCCGGACGTGACCTACACCAACCCCGCCGTGATGCCGACCGACAACCTGGAGGGCTTCGCGCTCGCGCCGACCTCGACCTGCGTGGCCGGCTCGCGCGAAGCGGTCTGGAGCGACGACGGGATCTACGGCTTCGGCGCCTCGACGTCCTCATCCGGGCACGCCCTGTACAGCGGCACCTTCCCCTGCTGACCCACGCCCCGAGGCCGGGGGCGACCCGCACACCGGGCCGCCCCCGGCGCGGCGCGTCGTCAACGCCGCTTCCCGGCCCGGCAGTCGGCGCCACGGGGCGGTGCGGCGTGAGGCTAGTGGGACTCGCGCTCCAGGCACACCAGGCAGAGCCCGCGCGGCGGGTAACTGGGCACGCGGTGCTCGCCGACGAGCCGCACCCACCACCAGTCGAGCCTGGTCAGGATGCTTCTGATCAGTCGGTTCACGAGCCTCACCTGCCTTCTTCCGGTCCGACACTACGTTGTCCCGCGCGTCCCGGGAACCGGTGAGTGACGCGGATTACGTCCGGTTCGCCGGTATCGCCGCCGATCCGTTGACGCCGCGGGGACGCGGTTGCGATCGTGTCCGCGACATCCACAGGGTGATCACCGCGCCGGGCCGGTGGCCGGGCAGCGGCGGCTGGGCGGCGGCCTGGCAGGGGCCGGGCAGGGGCGGCCGGGCGGTGGACGAGCGGGGGAGGGGCGGGCACCGATGACGCAGGACGCGCAGGACGCGCAGGACGCGCAGGACGCGCAGGACGCGCAGGCGCGGCGGCCGGAGCGGCACGGCGACGCGGCGACCGGCACGTACACCGCGGGCCGTACGGATCGCGACCGCGCGGACGCTCCCGCCGGCGGCGACCGCGCGGACCTCCAGGCGTGGGTGCGCGAACTCACCGCGCCGCTGCTCCGGTACGCGAGCCCCGGCGGCGCGCGGTTCCGGCTCGGCGTGAACACCGCGCACCACGACGACGCCGCGGCCGACCTGGAGGGGTACGCCCGGCCGCTGTGGGGGCTGGCCCCGCTCGCGGCCGGCGGCGGGGAGTTCGCGCACTGGGACGTGTGGGTCCGCGGCCTGGACAGCGGCACGGACCCGGCGCACCCGGAGTTCTGGGGCGAGCCGGGCGACGTCGACCAGCGGCTGGTCGAGACCGCGGCGATCGGCTTCGCTCTCGCGCTGGTCCCCGAGCGCCTCTGGGACCCGCTGAGCGGCGCGGCCCGCGACCGCGTCGGCCGCTGGCTGGCCGGCGCCGTGGAACGCGAGACGCCCGCGAACAACTGGAACTTCTTCCCCGTCCTGGTCGGCATCGGCCTGGACCGGGTCGGCCACCGCCACGACGCCTCCTCGCGCCGCGCCCGGCTGGACCGGCTGGAGGGCTACGCCCTCGGCGGCGGCCCCGGCGACCGCTTCGCCGCGGACGACGCCGAACGGATCGGCGCCGGCTGGTACTCCGACGGCGCCACCGCCCAGCGCGACTACTACATCCCGTGGGCGATGCACTTCTACGGCCTGCTCTACGCCGCCCTGGCCGGCCCCGCGGACCCGGCGCGCGCGGCCCGCTTCCGCGAGCGCGCCGCACGGTTCGCCGCCGGGTTCCGGCACTGGTTCGCCGACGACGGCTCCGCGGTCCCGTACGGGCGCAGCCTGACGTACCGCTTCGCGCAGGGCGCGTTCTGGGGCGCGCTGCCGTACGCGGACGTGACCGCGCTGCCGCACGGCGAGGTCAAGGGCCTGTTGCTGCGGCACCTGCGCGGGTGGCGCCGGCGCGGGCCGCTGACCTCGCCCGACGGGCTGCTGACCGTCGGCTACGGCTATCCGCAGCCCGCGGTCGCCGAGCAGTACAACGGGCCTGGCTCGCCGTACTGGGCGATGAAGGCGTTCCTGCCGCTGGCGCTGCCGGAGCGGCACCCGTTCTGGACCGCGCCCGAACTCCCGCCGGCCGCGCTGCCGGCGACCCTGGTCCAGCCGGAGGCCGGGGCGCTGCTGATGCGCTCCGGCGGCGACGTGACGCTGCTCGGCGCGCGCCAGCACAACACCTGGGTGCGCGGCGGGGCGGCGAAGTACGCCAAGTTCGCGTACTCCACGCGCTTCGGCTTCAGCCTGCCGGCCGGCGGCCTCGGCGCGGCGCAGGGCGCGTACGACTCGGTGCTCGCGCTGAGCGACGACGCCGTGCCGCCGGGCGCGGAGCCGGTCCACTTCCGGGTGCGCGAGACGTGCGAGGAGTTCCGCGTGGAGGCGTGGCGCGCGGGTGCGCCGGGGGCGGAGGCGACCCGGTCCGGGGAGGCGGGCGAGGAGGCTTTGGGGGCGGGGAAGGCGGGCGCGGCCGGCGGCGACCTCGTGCTCGTCAGCACCTGGCGCCCGTGGGCCGACGTCGAGGTGACGACCTGGCTCGCCGCTGCCGCGCCCTGGCACCTGCGCGTCCACCGCGTCCGCACGGGACGAGCGCTGCACGCGTACGAGGGCGGGTTCGCCGTCGACCGCGACGCCGGCCTCGACCGCCGCGAGGAGACGGCCGGCAGCGCGTGCGCGGTCTCCGCGGCCGGCGACCTGAGCGGCCTGCGCGACCTGCCCGCCCCCGCCGACCGGGAGCAGCCGGACCTCGCGGGACCGACGGACCGCGTCGGTCGGGTGGACGGCCTGGGCCGTGCGGACGGGATCGGTCGGTCGGACGACATCGGCCGTGCGGACGGCATCGACCGTGCGGACGGCGGGGCCGGCGGCAGGGCCCGGGGCGCCGCCGCGGGCCGGGCGGGTCCTGGACCTGCTGCCCGGCACCAATGTGCTGGCCCGCCGCACGGTCCTGCCGGTGCTGGTCACACACCTGCCCCCGGGCGAGCACTGGCTGCGCTGCGCGGTCCTCGGAGCGGCTGCCGCCGAAGCCACCGCCTGGAACCGCCGGCCGCCCGCCCCTCCCCGCTGAGTCCCGCTGAGTCCCGCTGAGCCCCGCCCGCGACCGCCGCCCGACCGGCCGGGGCTCGTGGCCCGCCCGCGGGGCCGCCGCGAGTAATGGAACCGCAAAGGCCGGTGGCTCGTTATGGAGGGCATGACCGCAATGACGCCTGGCTCGAATGTCCCGCTGTCCGCACAGCGAGTGACCGTGGAGGTCGCCGCCCCGGTGCGGCTGGACGTATCGGGGCTGCTGCTGACCTCCGACGGCAAGGTGCGCTCGGACGACGACTTCGTGTTCTACAACCAGCCGCAGGGGCCGGGCGTCTCGCACCGCTCCGGCGGCGGTTCCGGGCCGGACGCGATCACCGTCGACACCGGGGCCGTGCCCGCCGAGATCGACAAGATCGTGGTGACCGCGAGCATCGACGGGGGCGCCGCCTTCGCGGGCACCGTGCCGACCGCCACCGTCCGCGGCGCGGACGACGGCGCCGAGATCGCCACGTTCGCGCCGACCGGCCTCGGCCCGGAGACCGCGCTGGTCGTCGTGGAGGTCTACCGCCGCGGCGGCGCGTGGAAGGTGCGCGCGGTCGGCCAGGGGTACGCCAACGGACTCGCGGGCATCGCCACCGACTTCGGGGTGAACGTCGAGGAGCCCGCCGCCCCCGCCCAACCGCAGCCCGCCGCCCCCGCGCAGCCCCAGGCCGCGCCGCCGCAGCCGCCGACCGCGCCCTTCACGCCGAGCGCGCCCCCGCCCTCCGGCCCGCCCGCCGCGCACCTGCCGCCGCCGCCCGCCGCGGCCCCGGCCCAGCCCCCGGCGCCGCCCGCCGCGCCCGGTCGGATCAATCTGGACAAGGGCCGGGTCAACCTGCGGAAGAACGAGACGGTCTCGCTGGTCAAGGGCGGCAAGCCGCTGCTCACCTCGGTGCGGATGGGCCTGGGCTGGGAGCCCGCGTTCGGCGGCCGGGCCATCGACCTGGACGCGTCGGTCATCGCCTACGGCCCGCAGCGCAACGCGATCGCGACCTGCTACTTCGGCAAGCTGCAGATCCTCAACGGCGCGATCCAGCACTCCGGCGACAATCTCACCGGTCACGGCTCCGGCGACGACGAGGCGATCACCGTCCACCTCGGCGGGCTGCCGCCGGAGGTCACCGGCCTGGTCTTCACCGTCAACTCCTATTCCGGTCAGAAGTTCAACAAGGTCGCGAAGGCGTACTGCCGGCTGCTGGACGCCTCCTCCGGCGAGGAGCTGGTCCGCTTCGACCTGACGAACGGCGAGGCCCGCACCGGGGTTTTGATGGCCAAGATGATCAAGCAGTACAGCGGCGAGTGGGAGATGACCGCGCTCGGCACCTTCGTCGACTCGCGCACCGCCCGCGGCATGCAGAAGCCGGGCGCCGCGGCGCTCTGACGCCCGCCCCCGGCACCGGCGAACGGCCCGGCCCCCCACGGGGCCGGGCCGTTCGCCGGTGCCGGGGTCTCCTCCCGGGATCGGAATGTCATGTTCACCTAACCTTTACCGCTGACGGTCTACCCGCATAGACCCGGGGCCGGGACCCTGGTCGGGCACCACCCGCACCGTCTCGACCCCTAGTCACGGGAGTGCTCAGCCATGCCCAGAAACCGTCTCCGGTACCGCATATCCGCTGTCGTCGGCTCCGCCCTGCTCGCCATGACGGCGCTGCTCCTCGGCAGCGGCACCGCGCAGGCCGCGCTGCCCACGCCGATCGCGGCCTCGACCGCCCGCAGCTACCTGTCCGGGATGACGGCGACCGCCGAGACGCACGCCTCCACCTACGACCGCGACCTGTTCCCGACCTGGATCACGATCTCCGGCACCTGCGACACCCGGGAGTACGTGATCAAGCGCGACGGCACCAGCGTGGTCACCGACAGCGCCTGCAAGGCCACCTCCGGCCACTGGACCAGCGTCTACGACGGCGCGACCACCACCGACCCGTCGACCTTCGACATCGACCACCTGGTCCCGCTGGCCGAGGCGTGGGCCTCCGGCGCCTGGGCGTGGACGACCGCGCAGCGCCAGGCGTTCGCCAACGACGTGACCCGGCCGCAGCTGCTCGCGGTGTCCGCGTCCTCCAACCGCTCCAAGGGCGACGACGACCCGGCCGAGTGGCTGCCCCAGTCGTCCTTCCGGTGCACCTATGCCCGCGCGTGGGTGCAGGTCAAGCACTACTACGGGCTGACCGTGGACAGCGCCGAGAAGTCGACGCTCCAGTCCGTGCTGAGCGGCTGCTGAATCGTTTCCCCGGGCACGGGGCGAACCCGTGCCCGGGGAGGCGCTCAGCAGCCCTTGCCGCCCTGGCGGCGCCACGGCCCGGTGATCGCCAGCATGATGCCGGGCGTCTGGATGTTCGCGAACAGCGTGCGGCCGTCGGGGGAGAAGGTCACGCCGGTGAACTCGCTGTACTCCGGCTCCTGTTCGGTGCCGATGTTGAGCTGGTTGCGGGCCAGCGGATAGGTGCGGCCGTCCTCCAGCGCACCGAACAGGTGCTGCACGCCGTTGCCGTCCTCGGCCAGGATCAGGCCGCCGTACGGGGAGACGGTGATGTTGTCGGGCCCGTCGAACGCGCCCTCCTTCTCCGGCTCGGCGTTGACGCCCAGCAGCACCTTCAGCGTCATGGTGCGCCGCGAGGCGTCGTAGAACCACACCGCGCCGTCGTGCTGCACCGGGCTCTCCTCGCGTGCGAACGACGACACCACGTACGCGCCGCCGTCCGCCCACCACATGCCCTCCAGCTTGCGGGCGCGGGTCACCTGGCCCTCGGTGAACTGCTTGCGCACCGAGGTCTGCCGGGCGTCGCGGTCCGGCACGTCGACCCAGTCCACGCCGTAGACCGTGCCGATGCGGGTGGCGCGGGACAGGTCGTCGACGTAGCGGCCGCCGGAGTCGAAGCAGCGGAACGCCTGCAACGCGCCCGCGGTGTCGCCGAGCGTCGCCAGCCGGCCGCGGCCGTGGCGGAAGCCCTGCGGCGGGGTCCAGCGGTAGAGCAGGCCGTTGGGGCCCGACGCGTCCTCGGTGAGGTACAGGTGGCCGCGCTTGGGATCGACCACGACCGCCTCATGCGCGTAACGGCCCAGCGCCTTCAGCGGCTTGGGGTCGCGGTTGGCGCGGCGGTCGTGCGGGTCGACCTCGAAGACGTAGCCGTGGTCCTTGGTCATGCCGTTGACGCCGGCCTTGTCCTCGGTCTCCTCGCAGGTCAGCCAGGTGCCCCAAGGAGTCGCGCCGCCCGCGCAGTTGGTGGATGTGCCGGCGATGCCGACCCACTCGGCGACCGGCTCGTGACCGGGCCGCCCGCCGCCGCCGTTCCCGTGGCCCCGTCCGGCGTCCTTCCCGCTGCCGTCCGCGCCGTCGTTCCAGTGCCGCGGCACCTCGACCACGGTGCAGCCGCCGGACGCCGCGGGGTCGTAGACCAGCCCGGACGCCAGCGGGACGGGGTATGCCCACTTCGACCGCGGGCCGCCCAGCTCGTGGTTGTTGACCAGCAGGGTCGCGCCGCGCTCGCCGGCGAACGCGGCGGTGCCGTCGTGGTTGGACGGGGTGGACTCACCGGAGTCCAAGGTGGTCTCGCCGCTGCGGGTGACCACCCGGTAGGAGAAGCCGGCCGGCAGCGCGAGCAGCCCGGCCGGGTCGTCCACCAGCGGGCCGTAGCCGGGCTCGGTGCGGCCGGGGCCGTCATGGCCGCCGTGGCCGTCCTGGCCCTGGTGACCGCCGCGGCCGTCGGCGGCCAGCGCGCCGGGCGCGGTGGCCAGGACGTCGACGGCGCCGGTCAGCGCGATGCCGGCGCCGGTGATCGCGGAACGCTGGACGAAGTCTCTGCGGGTGAGCGGCACGGTGCTCTCCTTCTGTCGCGCGGGGGCTTCCGGCGGGCTACGCTCCCGCTCCCCGGCCAACGTCCGGTGAACGGTGCGGAACCCGCCGGGGGACAGCCCCCTATCGCGCCAAGAATTCGTAAAGCCCGTACCAAGTACGCGTCTCGCGGGCCCCAGGAGGCGCACCAGCCTCGCGGTGCGTCGCACAGCCCCGAGAGCAGCGCCCCGAGAGCCGCGCAGCGCCCCGAGAGCCGCAGGGCCTCGCGGGCCGCCGCGTTCCGCCCCCCGCCCCGCACGCCCCTTGCCGGGCCGGGGTCCCGCGTCAGCTCGGGGCGCCGCTGCGCGAGCGGGCCTTGAACGCCGCCTTGCGGGCCTCCTTCGCCGCCTTGCGGTCCGGGTGCAGCCGGCCCATCGCCTCCAGGACCTCCGCGGTCGCCGGGTGGTCCACCCGCCACGCCTGGTCGAAGAACCCGTCGTGCCGGGCCACCAGGTCGCGGACCAGTTCGGCCAGCAGCTCCGGGTCATCGCCCGAGGCGAGCTGCGCCGCCAGCGTGTCCACGGTCAGCCAGAACACCATCGCCTGGTCGGGCGCCGGCACGTCCGCCGCGCCGCGCTCGGTCAGCCACACCCGGGCGAGCCCGCCCAACTGCCGGTCGTCCAGCACCTCGCGCACCGCGGGCTCCGCCTCGGCGCCCAGCAGCGCCAGCGACTGCTGCGCGATCAGCCGCCGCTGCGGCGCCGGTTCGTCGTCACCGCGCGAGGCGGCCAGCAACTCCCGCGCCGCGTCGCCCGGTTGGCGCCTGCCCAGCCACAACTGCGCCTCCTCGCGCGCCGCCTGCTCCGGATACTCGGTCAGCGACGCCAGCAGCTCGGCGGCCGGGCGCGCGGCCAGCTCGCCCACCGCGGGGGCGGACGCGCCCGCGTCGTTGAGGCGTTCGCGCATCCCGTGCAGGCCGAGCGGGGTCAGCTTCACCATGCCGTACCGGGAGATCTCCTCCGGGTCCAGGTCCTCCAGGTCGGCCGCCGCGGCGTCCGGCTCGCCGTCCTCCTCGATCAGCGTCTCGTCCACCGGCTGGTAGTCCAGCAGACCGGTCGGCGTGAGCAGCCGGAAGTGGCCGTCCAGCCGCATCATGACCTCGGTGACCTCTTCGAGCACCGCGTCGCTCGGCTGCTCCATCTCCTCCGGCACCACCAGCGAGGCGGCCAGCACCGGCAGCGGCACCGCGCCGCCCTGCGGCCGCTGCGCGTCCGGAACGGCGGCGTCCATCGCGGTCAGCGCGTAGAGGTTGACCAGCGCGGAGTCCAGGAACTCCGCCTCCTCCTCCGGGTCCCACGCGGTGTCCTCCAGCGGCGGGCGCTCGTCCCCGGCGACGCCGCGGCGCGCCCGGGCGCCGCGGCCGGCCCGCGCCGCGCCGTCCGCCGCCGCGCCGTCGGAGTCCTCCGCGGCGTCCCGGCCGACCGGCTCCGGGTCCGCCGGCTCGTCGCCGGCCGCCCCGCGCAGCGACTCCAGGTCCAGCGCGGCGGCCTCGGCGAGCGCCGATTCGGTCGCGGACAGCCACAGGTCCAGGATCTCGTCCGCGTCACCCTTCTCCACCTGCACGAACGTCTCGCCCGGCACGGCCCGCCCGGCCGGCTCCCCGGTCCCGGTGCTCTCCACCGCGCCCTCGTCGACGTCGACCGTCAGCAGCCCGGTGTCCACGGCGACGCCCCAGGCCAGCGCGGTGTCGGCCAGTCCGCCCTCCTCGTCGGCGAGCCCCAACTCGGCCGCCGCCGCCGCGAGATCGGCTTCCGTGAGTTCCCCCATGGCGTCGACGTCGCGATACGGCGCGGCCCACCGGGTGAGCCGCAACGCGCGGTCGAGCAGCGGCGCGGCCAGGGCGAGCCGGGCCAGGTCGTCCGCGGGCAGCAGCCGGACAGGCGGCAGGACGAGGGGACTTGCGGACATCGGGAGGGCTCCCATTCAGCATCTCATCGGGATATGTCGACCCGCGCCACGGCGCGTCCGCCCGGCGCCGGGGCATGAGGGAGCCCGCGGCGCCGCGAGGACGTGCGCGCGGCACTGCGCGTCATCGCTCAGCGTATTGCCTGCACGGCCCCGGGCGACCGCTACCGGACACAGAACGCCTCTCCGGGAGTACCCCCCGTAGCCACCGCCCAAGCCGGGCGTGCGGTACGAGTTCCGAACGACCCCGGACGCGCGCCGGGCGTACGCCCGCGGTCAGTTGTGGCTGTGCAGCGCCGCGTTGAGTCCGCCCCAGGAGCCGGTGCGCTGCAGCACCTCCACGGTGCCGGTGGTGGAGTTGCGGCGGAAGAGCAGGTTGTGGGCGCCGGACAGCTCCAGCGCCTTGACGATCCGGCCGTCCGGCAGCGTGACCCGGGTGCCCGCGGTGACGTAGAGGCCGGCCTCGACCACGCAGTCGTCGCCCAGCGCGATGCCCAGACCCGACTCCGCGCCCAGCAGGCAGCGCTCGCCCACCGAGACGGTCTGCGTGCCGCCGCCGGACAGCGTGCCCATGATCGACGCGCCGCCGCCGACGTCGGAGCCGTCGCCGATCACCACGCCCTGCGAGATGCGGCCCTCGATCATCGACGTGCCGAGCGTGCCGGCGTTGAAGTTGCAGAAGCCCTCGTGCATGACCGTGGTGCCGGACGCCAGGTGCGCGCCGAGCCGGACCCGGTCCGCGTCGGCGATGCGAACGCCGGAGGGCGCCACGTAGTCGGTCATCCGCGGGAACTTGTCGACGCCGTACACCGCCAGGTGCAGACCCTCGGCGCGCGCGGCCAGCCGGGTCTGCTCCAGCCGCGGCACCGCGACCGGGCCGAGCGAGGTCCACGCCACGTTCGCCAGCAGCCCGAAGATCCCTTCGAGGTTCTGCGCGTTGGGCCGGACCAGGCGGTGGCTGAGCAGGTGCAGCCGCAGGTAGACGTCGTGGGTGTCGAGCGGCTTGTCGTCGGTGGAGCCGATCACCGTGCGGACGGCGACCACCTCGACGCCGCGGCGCGGGTCCTGCCCCAGCGCGCGCGGCGCCGCCTCCCCCAGTTCCTGGGCGGCCTGCTCCGCGGTCAGCCGTACGGTCCCCGCGGGTCCGGGCTCCTCGGTGAGGCGGGGGAGGGGTACCAGGTGTCGAGGACGGTGCCGTCCTCCGCGATCGTGGCGAGGCCGGCGCCGATGGCGCCCGTGGCGCGGGTCTGTGTCATACGGCAACGCTAGCGGCTGCCGGCGGCCGTGCGCGCCTCGACCCGAACCGCCAGGTCCGCGGGGTCCGCGCCGGTGGGCACGCCCCCTTGTCCTCGCGCCCGCCCGAGCGAGCCCGCCCGTATGCGCCCGCCCGTACGCGCCCGCCCGAGCGCGCCCCTGCCCGTCTCCGCGCGCCCGCCCCGGCTAGTGCGGCCAGATCGGCGGCGTCGTGCAGAACGCGCCGCCGACGTTGTCGTGCGCCGGGTTGCCGGGTTCCAGCTCGCCCTGCTCGGCGATCAGCCGCGCGGCGAACGGCTCGGAGTCGTCCTGCGGCTCGTAGCCCAGCGCCCGCGCGGTGGACAGGTCCCACCACAGCCGGGTGTTGGCGGAGGAGCCGTAGACGACGGTGTGGCCGGTGACGTCCGCGGTGAGCGCCGCGTGGAAGAGGCGGGCGCCGTCCGCGGGGCTGAGCCACATCGACAGCATCCGCACCGTGGTGGGCTCGGGGAAGCAGGAGCCGAGCCGGACCGAGACGGTGTCGATGCCGTGCAGGTCCGCGTAGAGCTGTGCGAGGTCCTCGCCGAAGCACTTGGACAGGCCGTAGAAGGTGTCGGGGCGGCGCGGCGCGGTGACCGGGATCAGCGGGTCGTCGCCGCGCGGGCGCGGGGTGAAGCCGATCGCGTGGTTGCTGGAGGCGAAGACCACGCGGCGCACGCCCTCCTCGCGGACCGCCTCGTAGAGGTGGTGGGCGCCCTCGATGTTGGCGCGCAGGATCTTCTCGAACGAGGACTCCAGCGAGATGCCCGCCAGGTGCAGCACCGCGTCGACGCCGCGCACCGCCTCGCGCAGCGCGGCCCGGTCGGCGAGGTCCGCGGTGATCACCTGCGCGCCGCCGGTGTCGCCCGGGACCGGCTGGACGTCGAACAGCCGCAGGTCGTAGCCGTACGGTGGCAGCAGCTCGCGCATCAGGGTGCCGACTCCGCCTGCGGCGCCGGTGAGCAGGACGGTACGGGCAGCGGGCATCGCGGGGCCTCCTCGGGAGCGGACGACGCCGTCGAGTATATCCGTGGATGTGATTCATGTACGTGGACGAATGGCGGGTCGTGGCAGGGGTGCGGCGGGCCTCGGGGCGCCCCGGGTGTCGGCCGGTCACCGGCTTGACCGGCGGAGGCGGCCTCGCCTAGCGTGGCAGCGTTCACGAATATGGATATGAATCAGAAGTGCGCACACCCTCAGGGGGGACCGATGACCTCACCCGCATCCGCGCTCGCCGGGCGCCTCGACGGCCTGCTGTTCTTCCCGGTGACCGCCTTCGGTCCGGACGGCGCCCTCGACCTCGACGCCTTCCGCACCCATGTGCGCGCGGGCGTGGAGGCCGGCGCGGCGGCCGTCTTCGCCTGCTGCGGCACGGGTGAGTTCCACGCGCTGACCCCCGAGGAGTTCCGCGCGTGCGTCGCCGCCGCGGTCGAGGAGGCCGCCGGCCGGGCCCCCGTCGTGGCCGGCGCCGGATACGGCACCGCGCTCGCCCTCCAGTACGCGGCGCTCGCCGAACGGGCCGGCGCGGACGGCCTGTTGGCGATGCCGCCGTACCTCGTCACCGCCGACCAGGACGGCCTGCTGCGGCACTACACCGCCCTCGCCGCCGGCACCGGCCTGGACGTGATCGTCTACCAGCGCGACAACGCGGTCTTCACCCCGGAGACCGTCGTCGCCCTCGCCGCGATCCCCAACGTCATCGGCCTGAAGGACGGTTACGGCGACCTGGACCTCATGCAGCGGATCATCAGCGCGGTGCGCACCGCCCGGCCCGGCGAGGACTTCCTGTACTTCAACGGCCTGCCCACCGCCGAGCTCACCGGCCTGGCCTACCGCGGCATCGGCGTCACCCTCTACTCCTCGGCGGTCTACGCCTTCTCGCCCGAGATCGCCCTCGCCTTCCACCGCGCCCTGACCACCGGCGACGACGCGGTGGTGGACCGGCTGCTCGACGGCTTCTACCGGCCGCTGGTGGATTTGCGCAACAAGGGCCGCGGCTACGCCGTCTCGCTGGTCAAGGCCGGGGTGCGGCTGCGCGGCACCGATGTCGGCGAGGTGCGCCCGCCGCTGTCGGAGCCGTCGCCCGCCCACGTCAAGGAGCTCGCCGAGCTGATCGAGCGCGGACTCGCGCTGCTCGGCGAGAACTGACGGCGGGCACGGGACGCCGCCGGTGATGAGAGCCTCCGCCTTCGTCTACCCCTGGGACGTGGTGGGCGACCCCGCCGCGCCCGAGCGCATCGCCGCGCTCGGCGTCGCGCAGGTCACCCTCGCCGCCGCCTACCACTCCACCCGCGCGCTGACCCCGCGCCACCCGCGGCACCGGGTGGTCACCGCCGAGCACGCCGCGGTGCTCTACCCGACCGACGAACACCGCTGGCGGGACCGGGAGTTGCGGCCCTACGCCGCCGGCGCCTGGGCGCCCGGCGACGCCTGGGGCGAGGCCGCCGCCGCGCTGCGCGCCGCCGGACTCGACGTGCACACCTGGGTGGTGCTCGCGCACAACTCCCGCATGGGCCGCGACCGTCCGGACACCAGCGTGGTCAACGCCTACGGCGACCGCTACCCCTGGGCGCCGTGCATCGCCCAACCGGCCGTCCGCGCCTACCTGGTGGAGCTGGCCGCCGAAGCCGCGACCCGGCCCGGCGCGTCCGGCACGGAGCTGGAATCCCTCGGCTGGTACGGCCTGGCGCACCTGCACGCCCACGACAAGATCGGCGGGGTGCCGCTCGGCGACGCGGAGCAGTACCTGATGTCGCTGTGCTTCTGCCCGCACTGCAGGGCCGGTTACGCGGACCGCGGCGTGGACGGCGAACGGCTCGCCGCGGCGGTGCGGCGGGGGCTCGCACCGCACTGGGCGGGACGCGGCACTGCTCCCGGCGCCGTCCTCGACGCACCCGTCGGCGCCGCGCTGCTCGGCGACGCCGACCTGGCCGCCGCGGTGCTGGACTGGCGGACGCGGCAGGCGCGTTCGCTCCAGGAGGCGGTGGTGGCAGCGGTGCGCGCGGCGGCGGAGCCCGGCTTCCAGGTGCTGATGCACGCCGACCCGGCGCCGTACCGCTGCGGCGCGAACGCCGGGGTGGACGCCGCGCACATCCTCGGCGTGGCCGACGGGCTGGTGCTGCCGTGCACCGGGGACGCGGCGGCGCGCGAGGCGGTGCTCGGCCCGGCCGCCCGGCACGCGCGCCGGCACACCGTGCTGGCGGCGAACTTCACCGTCGTGCGCGGCATGGGCGGCAGCCCGGCCACGCTCGCCGCCGACGCCGCGCACGCCGCGTCGCTCGGCGCCACCGAACTGCGCCTCTACCACGCGGGGTTGGCCGCCGAGGCGGACCTGGCCCTGGTGCGGGAGGCGCTCGCCGGGCTGTGAACCCGCGGGCGGCGCGCCGGGGTTGGTGCCCGGAGCGCGGCGATCATGGGGGTACCGCCGCGCTCCGGAGTCGCACCCGCCGTCGGGCGGGGGGTCGTGCATACCCAAGTCGCCACCGGGGCGCAGGAGGTTGCCGTGATGACGGGAATATTTCCGGGAGGTCACACCCGGGGTCCAGACCCGTGACGCCACGGATTGCCACTGATCCGTCACAGTCGGCCGCGGAGCGCCGCGGACCCGGGCCCGGAGGGTCGGCCGCGCCGGGCGGTCAGTAGTGGCCGGACAGGGACGAGTCGCCGGCCGGGCCGCTCGCCGCCACCGTGTACGTGTCGCCGGACGCGTCGCGCCCGCCGCCGTCGTGCTGGAACTGCCCGGCGAAGGTGTAGGTGCCCGGCGCGAGGGTCTGCCCGGCGTTCAACGCCCAGCGGTAGACCAGGACATCGCCCTCGACGGTGGTCGAGACGTTGGTCTGCCCGGACACCGAGTCGTACGAGCCGGTGGTTTCCACCCCCGGCGTCCTGGCGATCCGCAGCTCGATCGTCAGCGAGGTCAGCGGGCGGTCGCAGGTCAGCGTGATGTCGCTCTGCGTCCAGTAGTCGTTGCTGCTGCCGTCCACCGCGGCCGTCGCGGCGACGCCGTTGCTCTGCGCCTTCGCGCCGCCCGGCTGCGGCGTGCGCTGTCCGCCCTGGCCGGCGCCGGTGCCGGTACCCGTGTCGGCGCCGCTTCCGGTCGGGGTGGCCGACGGTCCGGACCCGCCGCTCGCGGGCGCTCCCGAGGGGCCGCCGGTCGGCGTGCCCCGGTGCGTGTCGGCGCCGGTGCGGCCGGCCGGCGGAGCGGGGGTCCGGCTCGCGCCGCTGCCCGAACCCGCCGAGCCGCGGGGGGAGTCGGCGGTCGGCGGCGGGGCGGACGGGCTCACGCCGCCGGGCGCCGCGGTGGTCGGGGCCGGCGAGGCGTCACCGGTGACGGCGCCCACGGCGAGTCCGCCGAGGCCGACCGCGGCGGCGACCGCCGCGGTCACCGCCGCCACCCGCACCCACGGCGCGGGCGGGCGCTCCCGGCCCGGCCCGACGTCCGACCCCGCCGCGGCGCCGCCCACCGGCGCGGCGGCCCCGCCGTCCGGCGCGGCCATCGCCTCCTCCACCCGGGCCAGGATGCGCGCGCGGTCCGGCCGGTGCGCGTCGGCCGCCTCGCGCAGCCGCTCCGGCAGTTCGGCCATCACACTCCCCGTCCGGTACGAGTACGGGCCCGCGGTTCGCGCGCGGGCGCGCCGAGGAGCCGGGCCGGGGCGGCCGTGTCCGGGGCGCCGGCGTCTCCCCGGGCGTCCGGGCGCGGCGCCCCCGGAACCGTATCGGCCACGGTGGACCGCGGTGCGAGCAGCCGTTCGAGTTCGGCCACCGCACGCGACGTCTGGCTCTTCACCGTACCCACCGAGATGCCGAGCGCGGCAGCGGTGTCGCGTTCCGACAGGTCGAAGGCGTGCCGCAGCACCACGCAGGCGCGCTTGCGGAACGGCAGGCGCTGCAGCGCCTCGCGCACGTCGAGGACCGCGGGCACGTCCGGGTCGTCCACGCGGTCGCTGCGCTGTGACCAGAACTGTGCGATCCGGCGGCGCTCGCGCACGGCGCTGCGGATGCGGGAGCGGGCGAGGTTGGCGACCACGCCGCGCGCGTAGGCGGCCGGGTGGTCGGCGTCCCGCACCCGGTCCCAGCGCCGCCACACCGCCACCAGCGCGTCCGCCGCGAGGTCGTCGGCGGCGTCCGCGTCGCCGGTCAACAGGGCGGCCAGCCGCGCGAGTTCGGCGTAGTGGCGTTCGAAGAAGGCGTGGAACGCGGCGGCGTCGCCCGCCCCCTCACCGGCTTCCCCCACGGTCACCTCTCCCCGTCGACCCCGTCGACCCCGCCCAGCGCGGCGGAGAGCGTAGCGCCCCCTCCGGCCGCCACGCCATAACCCGGACACGGCGGTCTCCGGCGTGCGAGCCGGCCGCCGCCGGTGTGCGGGGCCGGGCCGGCGTGTGTTTGGATCACCGGCATGGGATCACCGGCATGACCGACTGGTCGCGGCTCCGGCACGCGTACGGCACGGCGGAGGACCTCCCCGCGCTGCTCGACGCGGCCGGCGCGCATCCGCGGGCCCCCGAGTGGGACGACCTGTGGTCGAGGGTGTGCCACCAGGGCACCGTGTACACCGCGAGCTACGCGGCGCTGCCCGCGCTCACCGCGATCGCCCGCGGCCGGCCGCCCGCGGACCGGTCGATGCCGCTGGTCCTGGCCGGGGCGATCCTCGCGAGCACCGACCGGCCGCACGGCCACGACGACCCCCGCGCGACGTACGCGGCCGAGATCACCGAGCTGCGCGCCCTCACCGAACAGGCCCTGAGCGTCCCGGCGCGTGACGCCGACGCCTATGTCCACCTCCTGCAGACGCTGCTCGCCCTGGACGGCGTCGAGGTCTGGGCCCAGCAGCTCGACCGGCTGAACGACGGGGAGTACGTGGTCGCGTGCCCCGCGTGCGCGGCGGAGAACTTCGTGGCGTTCGGCCGGTACGGCTGCTTCACCACGACCGACAGCATGTACATGCGCGACAGCGCCGCTCCGAAGCTCCCGCTGATCCCCGCGGTCCCCGACGCCCTGAGCGCCCCGGCCCGCTCCCTGCACGCCCGGGCCCTCGCCGACGGCCATCCCGAGATCGCCACGGCCCTGACCTACGCCTTCGGCCACGCCCGATGCGCGGAGTGCGAAGCCGGCTTCAGCGTCGAAGCGGCCGTCACCGCCGCCCACACCGACCGGTGACCGCGGCCGCTCACGTCACAGGCGCGTCGTCGGGGTGCCACGGCGCGCCGAGCACCCCGCCCGGCCGCAGCACCCGCGCGATCTCACGTCGAGCACGGCGTCCCCGCCATGCCACCGACCCTACGCGCCCGCGCCCAACCCCTACAGCCGTCGCGTCGCCAGCAGCAGCCGGTCCCTCGCGTCGAACAGCGTGTCCTTGATCATCTGCTCGTGCCCGGGAGTGAGCCGCGCCACCGGCACCGAGCAGCTCACCGCGTCCCGCGCCGGCGTGCGGTAGGGGATGGCGACGCCGAAGCAGCGCAGTCCCAGCGTGTTCTCCTCGCGGTCCACCGCGTAGCCCTGCTCGCGGATCTGCGCCAGCTCCTCGATCAGCTTCTCGCGGTCGGTGTGGGTGTGCTCGGTCAGCGGCTCCAGCGTCTCCGGGAGCATCTTGCGCACCTGCTCGTCGCTGTACGTGGCCAGCAGCGCCTTGCCGAGCGAGGTGGAGTGCGCCGGCAGCCGGCGGCCGACCCGGGTGAACGGGCGCAGGTAGTGCTGCGACTGGCGGGTGGCGAGGTAGACGACGTTGGTGCCGTCCAGCCGGGCCAGGTGGATGGTCTCGCTGGTGTCGTCGGAGAGCCGGTCCAGCGTGGGCCGCGCGGCGGCCACCACCTCGTCCCCGTCGATGTACGAGGTGCCGACCAGCAGCGCGCGCACGCCGATGCCGTACCGCGTGCCGGTCGCGTCGGTCTCGACCCAGCCCAGCTCCACGAGCGTGCGCAGCAGCATGTACAGGCTGGACTTGGGGTAGCCGACCGACTCCTGGACCGCGGCCAGGCTGTGCATGCCGGGGCTGTTCGCGAAGAACTCCAGCAGTTCCACCGTGCGGACCGCGGACTTGACCTGGGAACCGGCTCCCTCGGCAGCAGCCATCGCGCAAGACCCCTCTTGTTCGGCCGGGAGGCGTGGACGTAGGCTCCCGGCATAGATTCACATCCGAAGACGCCGTTCAGTATATCGAACCACTGGCTGGAACAACCTGAAACGACGGCGGCTCCGCGGCCCAGGGTAGGACCGACGGCACGGATGCGCGGTACGGATTGACGGCACGGACACATGGAGGTTCATCCGGTGGCAACAGCAGTCTGGAGCGCCGACCCCCGCACCGGGAAGCGCCGGGAGGAGGGCGGCCCGGTCGCCGTCGAGGCCACCGCCGCGGACGTCGACGCCGCGGTGCGCGCCGCCGCGACCGCGCTGCCCGCGCTCGCCGACCGCAGCGTACGCTCCCGGCTGCTGCGCGGCGCGGCCGGGCTGCTGGAGGAGTCCGCGGCCGAGGTGGTCGCCGCGGCCGACGCCGAGACCGCGCTCGGCGTGCCCCGGCTGACCGGCGAACTGGCCCGCACCGCCTACCAGTTGCGGACCTTCGCCGACGTGGTCGACGAGGGCGCGTACCTCGACGTGATCATCGACCACGCCGACCCCGACGCGACCCCGATCCCGCGCCCCGACCTGCGCCGCTGGAAGGTCCCGCTGGGCGTCGTCGCGGTCTACGCGGCCAGCAACTTCCCGCTCGCCTTCTCCGTGCCCGGCGGCGACACCGCGAGCGCGCTCGCCGCCGGCTGCCCGGTGGTGGTCAAGGCGCACCCGGACCACCCCGCCACCTCCGAGCTGTGCGCCGCCCTGCTGCGCCGCGCCGCCGTGGAGGCCGGGCTGCCCGCCGACACGGTCGTGCTGGTGCACGGCTTCGAGGCGGGCGTCGAGCTGGTCAGGCACCCGCTGGTGGCCGCGGCCGGATTCACCGGCTCCGTGCCCGGCGGCCGGGCGCTGTTCGACGCCGCCGCGGCCCGGCCCCGGCCCATCCCCTTCCACGGCGAGCTGGGCAGCCTCAACCCCGTCGTGGTCACCCCGGCCGCCGCGGCCGAGCGCCCGGAGGCCATCGGCGCGGGCCTGGCCCGGTCGTTCACGCTGGGCGTCGGCCAGTTCTGCACCAAGCCCGGCCTGGTCCTCGCGCCCGCGGGCCCGGACGGCGACCGGCTGCTCGCCGCGCTGACCGAGGCCGCCTCGGCCGCCCCGGCGGGCGTGCTGCTCGACGGCCGGATGCGCGACAACTTCCTGCGGGGCGCGGCGGCGCGGGCGGCGCTGCCGGGCGTCACCAGCCCGGTCGGCGCGGGCGACGCGAGCGGGGCGGAGGAGCCCGGCGGGACCGATGCCCGTACGGCCGGCGGCGCGGACACCGCGGGGAGCGCGGGCGCGGCGGGCGGTGCAGGCGCGGCCGGCGGTGCGGACGCGGCGGGCGGTTCCGACAAGGCCGGTGCCGCGCCCGCGGTCCGGCCCGGCTACGTCGTCGCCCAGGCCCGCGACCTGACCGAGCCCGGCGCGTACGACCTGCTGCTGGAGGAGTGCTTCGGCCCGCTGACCGTCGTGGTCCGCTACGGCGACGCCGCCGAGCTGGCCGCGGTCCTCGACCGGCTGCCCGGCAGCCTCACCGCGACCGCCCACCTCGGCGCGCGCGAGGCCGAGCAGGACGGCGGACCGGCCGCGGCCCTGCTCGCCCGGCTGACCGCGCTGGCCGGCCGGGTGCTGATCAACGGCTGGCCGACCGGCGTCGCGGTGACCGCCGCCCAGCACCACGGCGGCCCCTACCCGGCGACCACCTCGACCTCAACCTCGGTCGGCGCGACGGCCGTCGAGCGGTGGCTGCGCCCGGTGGCGTACCAGGACACCCCCGCCGCGCTGCTCCCGCCCGAGCTGCGCGACGGCAACCCGCTGGGCATCCCGAGCAGGGTCGACGGCCGCCTCGTCCCGGCGGCGCCGGCTTCCTAGCGTCCTGGCGCCGCCCCCGCGGGACGCCGGCCGGGGCGGCCCCGGGCTGTCGGGGAGCCCCCGGGGACGTCCGGCGGCTACCCGTCCTCGTCCTCCAGGCAGGCCCGCAGCACCGGCACGTGCCCGCGCTCGGGGTCCCTCACCGCGGTCAGCAGCGTGACCGGGCCCTTCGCCGCGAGGTCGCGCAGGCGCCGCAGCGGCTCGTCCAGCTCGGGCTCGGCCAGCTCCGCGCGGTAGCGGCGGACGAACTCCGCGTACTCGTCCGGGTGCGCGTGGTACCACGCGCGCAGCTCGCCGCTGGGCGTCAGGTCCTTCGCCCACTCGTCGACGGCCGCGCGGTCCTTGGCCAGCCCGCGCGGCCACAGCCGGTCCACGAGCACCCGCACGCCGTCCGCCGGCTCCGGCTCCTCGTACACCCGCCGCACCCGGAACGCTGGGGACGCTGGGGACGCTGCCATGACGACCTCCTGCCGCGCTGATACGGGCCCGCGCCGGCCCGTGCCTTCCCCCTCCAGCTTCCCGCGGCCGGCGCGCGGACGCCCGGCGGCGGGCCGTAGCGGCGGACCGGCCCGGGTGGGGGCGCGGGACCGGGGCTCGTAGAGTGCGGTGCATGGCTGAAGCAGAGGTGCTGCACGTCACGGGACGGGTGCTGGCCGGGCCCGGCGAGGCGGACGTGCACGACGAGTTGTGGGTGGTCGGCGGGCGGGTCACGTACACGCGGCCGGCCGCCGCGCCCGACGCCACGCTGACCGGGTGGACGCTGCCGGGGCTGGTGGACGCGCACTGCCACGTGGGCCTGGACGCGCACGGCGCGGTGGACGCCGGCACCGCGGAGAAGCAGGCGCTCGCCGACCGGGACGCCGGCACCCTGCTGGCCCGCGACGCCGGCTCGCCCAGCGACACCCGCTGGATCGACGACCGCGCCGACCTGCCGAAGATCATCAGGGCCTGGCACATCGCCCGCACCCGCCGCTACATCCGCAACTACGCGCACGAGATCGAGCCCGGCGACCTGGCCGCCTACGTGCGCCGCGAGGCGCGTCGCGGCGACGGCTGGGTCAAGCTGGTCGGCGACTGGATCGACCGGGAGGTCGGCGACCTCACCGCGTGCTGGCCCGCGGACGCCCTCGCCGAGGCCATCGCCGCCGCGCACGAGGAGGGCGCCCGGGTCACCGCGCACTGTTTCGCCGAGGACTCGCTCGCCGACCTGGTGAACGCCGGCATCGACTGCGTCGAGCACGCCACCGGGCTGACCGCGGACACCGTCCCGCTCTTCGCCGAGCGCGGCGTCGCCATCGTGCCGACGCTCGTCAACATCGCCACCTTCCCCTCCCTCGCGGCCGGCGGCGACGCCAAGTACCCGCGCTGGGCGGACCACTTGCGCCGGCTGCACGCCCGCCGCCACGCCACCGTCCGCGACGCATACGACGCCGGCATCCCGGTCTACGCGGGCACCGACGCCGGCGGCGGCCTCGCGCACGGCCTGATCGCCGCGGAGGTCGAGGAACTGGTGCGGGCCGGACTCCCGGCCACGGCCGCCCTGTCGGCCGCCACCTGGGGAGCCAGGCAGTGGCTCGGCCGGGAGGGGCTCACCGAGGGCGCCCCCGCCGACCTGGTCGTCTACGACGCCGATCCCCGCGAGGACGTGCGGGTGCTGGCCGCGCCGCGGCGGATCGTGCTGCGCGGCCGGGTGGTCGGCTGAGCCGGGTGGTCGGGTGAGCCGGGTGGTCGGCTGATTCGGGTGGTCGGGTGGTCGGCTGAGTCGCGGGACGGCTGAGCCGGCCCCGTCCCGGCCGGCCGGGACGCTACCGCCGCGCGCGGGCGATCACATAGGCGTGCGGCGACGGCTCGTCGCCCTGCGCGGCGCGCTCCATGGTGGCCTCCACGTCGAAGCCCGCCGCCGCGAGCAGCGCTGCGATCCGCCCGGGGCGCAGCCGGCGGAACGCGAGGGCGACCGGGCGGCCGTCGGCGGCGGTCCGCTCGTGCCGCCTGGGCTCGTCCCCGACCTGGAAGCCGAGCAGCAGCACCCCGCCGGCGGCCAGCACCCGGCGGAACCCGGCCAGCACGTCCGGCAGCCGCTCCGCGGGGATGTGGATGAGCGAGTAGAACGCGACGAGTCCGGCCAGCGAGCCGTCCGCGGCGCCGAGCGCGGTCATCGACCCGACCTCGTAGCGCACGTGCGGGTGCGCGGCGCGGGCCAGCTCCACCATGCGCGGCGACAGGTCGACGCCGCTGATGTCCAGCCCGCGCGCGTGCAGATACGCGGTGACGCGGCCGGGGCCCGACCCGGCCTCCAGCACCCGGCCGCCGGGACCGACGAGTTCGGCGAAGGCGTCGAGCATCGCGCGCGCCAGCACGGCGCCCTCCAGCTCGGCCTTGAACCGCTCGGCGTACTCGTCGGCGATGGTGTCGTAGAAGGCGCGCGCGTCGGTGAGGAAGCCGGGTTCTGTCATACCGGCCGAGCGTAGGGGCGGGGTACGACAGCGGGGCCGCGCCTGGCGCGGCCCCGGCGGTCAGCCGACGTATCCGGTGTCGACGTACTGGTTCGCGTCGAGCATGCCCCAGGAGCCCTCGTTGACCAGCTTGCTCGTCACCGCGTGGATGGACGGCGTCTGGAACAGCGGCAGGTAGTTGGCCAGCGCCCACAACTGGCGGTCGGCCTGGTTGTACAGCGCCCGCGCCTTGGCCGGGTCGGTCTGCTCCGCGGCCTGCCGCATGGTCGCGTCGAGCTGGTCCGTGCCGATCTCCCCGTAGTTCTCGAAGACATTCGTCCCGACCGGTTTCTGGTAGTCGGGAATGGACTGCGAGGCATAGACCTGGTCGACCTCGCGGAAAACGGTCAGGTCGTATTTGCCGTCGTTCACGTACTTCTCGAAGAAATCGTTCGCGGGCACCGTCTGGATTTCCACGTCCACCCCGATCTGTCCCAGCATGCTCTTCACCAGCTGCGCCCGCTGGGAGGAGGTCGGGCTTCCGCTGGAGATGACGTAGGAGAGCTTCAGCTCGCGGCCCCTGGCGTCGGTGCGCGGCTTGCCCGCGCCGTGGTCCCGCCAGCCCGCCTGGTCCAGCAGCCGCTTCGCCGCCGCCAGGTCGTAGGTGCCGTAGCCGCCGGAGTCGTCCTGGTAGCCGGCCTGGTTCGGCATGTAGAAGTGGCTGTTCAGCACCGGCGGGGTGAACGGCAGCCCGGAACCGGCCACCTTGGCCAGCGCCTTGCGGTCCACCGCGTGCTGCAGCGCCTGCCGCAGCCGCTGGTCGGCCAGCAGCCCCTGGTTGCTGAAGGACATGATCGTCTGGTCCCACCGCGAGCCCACCCGGATGTCGGTGCCGGGGGCCTTGGACAGCGACTTGTACTCGTCGGGCGTGCCCGCGCCGGTGACGTCGATCTCGTGGTTGAGGAAGGCGTCGGTGTCCGCGTCACCGCTCAGCGCCCTGGCCACCAGCTTGTCCAGCTTCGGCTTGACGCCCCAGTACCCGGTCCAGGGCACCAGGGTGACCGTCTGCGTGGTCTTGTCGGTCGCGCCGAAGGTCCACGGGCCGCCGGTGATCGGCACCTTGGCCTGCCAGCCCTTGTTGAACTTCGCCGGGGTGTCCGCCGCGGCCGCCGGCAGCAGCGGATCGAACAGCTGCTGCCAGGAGCCGAAGGGCCGCGCGAAGGTGACCACGACCTGGTGGTCGTCGGCGCCCCTGCGCACGTCGGAGATCTGGTCGTAGCCGCTCGACGAGGTGATCAGGTACGCCGGGTCGGAGCCGTTCAGGTCCTGCCACTGCCGGCGGAAGTCTCTCCAGCTCAAGGGAGTTCCGTCCGACCACGCCGCCTTGGGGTTGAGCGTGTACGTCACCTCCTGGCGCGGCGAGGTCGCCGTGACCTTCGCGTCGGCGAGCACGTCGGGGTCGGTGTGCGGGACGCCGGAGGCGTCGGTCCTGAACAGGTCCGGCAGCGTCAGCGACGCCAGCCACGAGCCGTCCCCCTGCGCGCCGTCCACCTGGTACGGGTTGTACTGGTCGATCCACTGCTGGATGCCGACGGTCTCGGTGCCGCCCTGCTTGACCCGGTCCCGCGCGGTGGCCGCGATGCCCGAGGAGCCGGCGGCCGGCGCGGCCGAACCGCCCGGGTGCGGGGCGCCGGAGTGCTTGCCGCCGGAACCGCAGCCGGCGACCACCAGGCCCAACGCGACGACGACGGCGAACAGGGCGGTGTGGCGCCCCCGTTGATGTCCCACTGACTCTCCCGGTTGCTGGGCCGCCCCGTGTCCGGGGCACGCGGAACCGCGGCGCACCGCCCGATCTGGGCCGCGCCGCGGAAAGAGGCCGGCTCACCGTAGGCACCACCGGCCCCAGCTGTATAGCCGGAGCGGGTTATTTAATATCGCGTTCATACTGCCGAGACAATGGCACGTCAACCGTCCCCGGGGCTCTCGGAATTGCCCGGCACCTGCTACGTTTCCGCTGCACCGGCCGGTGCGAAAGAAATGAAGGGGGGCGCGATGCTGGCGTACGCCGGGCGGCGGCTGGGCTACTACGCCGTGCTGCTGGTCGTCGCGACCTTCCTGTCGTATCTGCTCGCGGCGGCGGCCCTCGCCCCGCGCGGTTATTTCGAGGCGAAGCACCCGCGTCCCGCGGCCGCCTCGGTCGACCGCGAACTGACCCACCTGGGCATCAACGACCGCACCCCGCTGCCGGACCGGTTCGGGCACTGGGCCGGGCACGCGGTGCGCGGGGACCTCGGCAGGACCATCGACGACACGCCCGTGAACGACGAGTTCGGCCGCCGGATCGGGGTGAGCCTGCGGCTGCTGCTGGTCGGCACGCTGGTGGGCACCGCCGCCGGCATCCTGGTCGGCGCGTGGGGCGCGGTCCGCCAGTACCGCGCCTCGGACCGTGTCGTCACGGTGCTGTCGTTCGTGGTGCTCTCCATGCCGACCTTCCTGATCGCCGTGCTGCTGAAGATCGGCGCGATCAAACTCAACTCCCTGCTGGGATACGACCTGTTGCAGTTCACCGGCCAGTCCACGCCGGACATGAGCGGCGGCTTCCTCGCCCATGTGCGGGACGACGCCGTGCACTTGGTGCTGCCGACGCTGGCGATCGCGCTCGGGACCGTCGCCGCGTACAGCCGCTACCAGCGCAGCACCATGCTCGACGTGCTCGGCGCGGACTACGTGCGGGCGGCGATGGCGCGCGGACTCACCCGCCGCCGGGCGCTGTTCAAACACGGACTGCGGGTGGCGCTGGTGCCGATGTCGACGTTCTTCGCCTACGGCTTCCTCGGACTGTTCACCGGTGCGACGTTCACCGAGGAGATCTTCGGATGGCACGGGATGGGCGAGTGGTTCATCGACTCGATCAACCGCAGCGACGTCAACTCGGTGGTGGCGGTGAACATCTTCACGGCCGTGCTGGTGCTGCTGTCCGGGCTGCTCGCCGACGTGCTGCACGCCGCCCTCGACCCGCGGGTGCGGCAGTCGTGACCGCGCCGCCGCGCACCGCGGCAGGACAGGACCGCACCGGCGGCGAGGACCCCGCCGGCGGGGAGCGCCGCGGCGCGGGCCGGGGGCAGGGCGGCGCCGGCCGGGCCCGCGTGGTGCTGCGCCGCTTCCTGGCCAACCGCGGCGCGGCGGCCGGCGCCGCGGTGATCGTGGCGCTGTTCGTGCTGGCCTTCGCCGGACCGCACCTGACGCACTGGTCCTACGCGTCGGTGGACTACGAGTCGATCCGGTCCGCGCCCGGCGGCAGCCACTGGTGGGGCACCAACGCGATCGGCCAGGACGTCTTCGCCCAGACCGTGCGCGGACTGCAGAAGTCGCTGCTGATCGGGCTGCTGGTGGCGCTGTTCTCGACGGTGGCCGCCTCGCTGGTCGGCGCCTGCGCCGGCTACTTCGGCGGCTGGACCGACCGGGTGCTGATGTTCGTCGTCGACCTGCTGCTGGTCTTCCCCGGCTTCCTGATCATCGCGATCGTCTCGCCGCGGCTGAAGTCGGCCGGCTGGATCGCCTTCGTCGGGCTGCTGGCGCTGTTCGGCTGGATGATCACCGCCCGGGTGGTCCGCTCGATGACGCTGTCGCTGCGCGACCGCGACTTCGTGCGCGCCGCGCGCTTCATGGGGCTGCACCCGTTCCGGGTGATCCTGCGCCACATCCTGCCGAACGTCGCGTCGTTCCTGATCATCGACGCCACCATCCAGGTCGGCGGCGCGGTGATGAGCGAGACCGGGCTGTCGTACTTCGGCTTCGGGGTGCAGCCGCCGGACGTCTCGCTGGGCACGCTGATCGCCGACGGCACGCCCTCCGCGCTGACCTACCCGTGGATGTTCTTCTTCGCCGCCGGACTGCTGGTGGTCTTCGTGCTGGCGGTCAACCTGGTCGGCGACGGGCTGCGCGACGCGCTGGACCCCACCTCCGACCGGGCCAGGCGGCGCGGCGAGCGGCGGGCGCGACGGCGGGACCGGCGAGGCCGTCGGGACCGGCTCGGACGTCAGGGCCGGCAGGCGTTGCGGGCGCGGGCGGGGGATCAGGACCCGGTGCGCGAGCCGCGGCCGACCGCGGAAGGGAAGGGACCATGAGCGGGGCGCAGCCGGACCAGCCGGACCAGCCGGACCAGGCGAACCAGGTGGACCAGGCGAACCAGGTGGACCAGGCGGACCAGCGGGACCAGGCGGTTCGGCCGGACCGTCCGGGCCGTCCGGGCCAACCGGTTCGTCCGGTTCATCCGGGCCGTCCGGGCCGTGCCGACCTCGCGGACGGGACGGTGCTGCGGGTGCGCGACCTGCGGGTGGAGTTCGGCGCGCCCGGCGCCCGGCGCGGCGGCGCGGTGCCGGCCGTGCGCGGCGTGGACCTCGACCTGGCGCGCGGCGAAGTGCTGGGCCTGGTCGGCGAGTCGGGCGCCGGCAAGTCGGTGACCGCCCTGGCGCTCACCGGGCTGCTCGGCGCCGACGCCCGCGTCACCGGCTCGGTCCTGCTCGGCGGCACGCAGGTGGTCGGCGCTTCCGACGGCGCGATGGCCCGGCTGCGCGGCAGCCGGGTGGCGATGGTCTTCCAGGACCCGCTGTCCGCCTTCACCCCGGTGTACCGGATCGGCGACCAGATCGCCGAGACCGTACGGGCGCACCGCGACGTCTCCCGCCGGCAGGCCCGCGAGCGCGCGGTCGAACTCCTCGACCTGGTCGGCATCCCCGAGCCGCGGCTGCGCGCGCAGGCGTACCCGCACGAGTTCTCCGGCGGCATGCGGCAGCGGGCGATGATCGCCGCGGCCATCGCCAACGACCCCGACCTCATCCTCGCCGACGAGCCCACCACCGCGCTGGACGTGACCATCCAGGCCCAGGTCCTCGACGTGCTGCGCACCGCCCGCCGTGAGACCGGCGCGGCACTGCTGCTGGTCAGCCACGACCTCGGTGTGGTGGCCGGCTTCGCGGACCGCGTCGCGGTGATGTACGCGGGGCGGGTGGTGGAGACCGCGCCGGTCGACGAGCTGTTCGCGCGGCCGCGGATGCCGTACACGCTGGGGCTGATCGGCGCGGTGCCGCGGCTCGACGCGGCGGGCGACGGCGCGCCCCTGGTGCCCGTGCCCGGCGCCCCGCCGCCGATGTCCGCGCTGCCGGGCGGCTGCCCCTTCGCGCCGCGCTGCCCGCTGGCCCACGAGGACTGCCGGTCCGCCGAGCCGGTCCTGCTCCCGCTTCCGGCGGCCGCCCCCGCCGCTCCCGCAGCCTCGGCCGCGGCCGTCCCCGCGCCCGCTGAGCCGCACCGGCCGGGGGAGCGTACCGGCCCCGGCACGGGCGCCGACGGCCGGCCCGCCGCGGGCCCGGGGGCGTATCCCCACCTCGTGGCCTGCGCGCGGGCGGGGGAGACGGACGGGCTCGCGCCCCGGGACGTCTTCCCGGTGCCCGAGGCGGCGGCCCCGGCCGTCGCCGCGCGACCGCGCGGGGAGCGCGAGCAGATCCTGCGCGTCCAGGGGCTGGTGCGCACCTTCGCACCGGCCGGGCGCGGGCTGCTGCGGCGCGGGCTGCTGCGGCGTGGGGGCGGCACGGTGTACGCGGTGGACGGCGTGGACCTGGACATCCGCGAGGGCGAGACGCTCGGCCTGGTCGGTGAGTCGGGGTCGGGCAAGAGCACCACGCTGTTCGAGCTGTTCCGCGACGGCGAGCCCGAAGAGGGCGAGGTGACGGTGCTCGGCGAGTCGGTGGGCGGCGCCGGCCGGCCGACCGGTCGCGCCGCCCGCGCCGCGCGCGGCCGGGTGCAGATCGTCTTCCAGGACCCGGCCGCCAGCCTCGACCCGCGGATGACGATCGGCGACATCGTCGCCGAGCCGATGCGCGCCCACGGCATGCCGCGCGAGCGCATCGCGGCGCGGGTGCCCGAACTGCTGCGCCAGGTCGGCCTGGAGGCCGCGCACGCGGAGCGCTTCCCGCACGAGTTCTCCGGCGGCCAGCGCCAGCGCATCGGCATCGCGCGGGCGGTCTCCACCTCGCCGCGGCTCGTCGTGCTGGACGAGCCGGTGTCCGCGCTGGACGTGTCGGTGCAGGCCGGCGTGCTCAACCTGCTCCAGCGGCTGAAGGCCGAACTGGGCCTGGCCTACCTGTTCGTCTCGCACGACCTGTCGGTGGTGCGGCACGTCGCGGACCGGGTGAGCGTGATGTACCTGGGCCGCGTCGTCGAAGCGGGCGGCGTGGACGCGGTGTTCGGCCGCCCCCGGCACCCGTACACCCGGGCTCTGCTGTCCGCCGTCCCGGTTCCCGACCCGGCGCGGGAGCGGTCCCGGGAGCGGATCCTGCTCGCGGGCGACCCGCCGAGCCCGACCCGGCGGCACACCGGCTGCCGCTTCCGCGCCCGTTGCCCGGTCCACGCGGTGCTGGACGAGGGGCGGCGGGCCCGGTGCGCCGCGGAGGAGCCCGCCGCCACCGCGCACGGCCCCGACCACGTGGCCGCCTGCCACTGGCCGGACGCCCCGGCGGGCTGACCGCGCGGGTCCGCGGGCGCGGGTACGCCTGGCGTACCGGGCTCGCACCCCCGCCGCGCCGGCCGAGATGTCCGGTGCGGGGGCGACTGCGGACACCACGAAAGGGGTCGCGACAAGGGCTCGTTGGGAACGGGTGTACGCCGTCGTTCGAAAACACGCGCGGAAACCACGCTTACGGGTGAACTAGCGCCGTGTAGCCGCTCATTCACCCACAGTGCGTAAATCATGGCCGGGTCCGAGTCTCCGGCGGCTGTCCCCAGATCAGCGCGCGCCGGGGACGCCATGTCGTTCCACAGGGGTTCCCAACCGTGTACCGCATTCCCAAGTCCCTTGTCCCAGCTCGCCGTTCGGCCGCCGTGCTCGGCGCCGCCACCGCCCTCGCGGCGGGCGCCCTCGCCGTCGCGCCGGCCGCGCGGGCCGGTGCGCCCGCGCCGGCGCACACCACCGGCGCGGGGGCGTCCACCGCGACCGTGCTGCGCGCCGGTCTGGACGTCTCGCTGCTGAACAAGACGGTCGACGTGCCGGTGAACGTCTCCCTGAACGACGTGCACGCCCCCGCCTCCGCCGACGAGACCGCGCTGACCGTCACCGTCGGCCACGGCGTGGAGCAGGGCCGCCCGGTGAACATCCTGCGCGCGGCCGTCGCCACCGCGGACGCCACCGTGGACCGGCACACCGCGGAGGGCTACGCGAACGTCGCCAACGCCCAACTGCACCTGCCCGGCCTGCCGCTGCTGTCCCTGGTCAAGCTGGACGCGATCTCCTCGCGGGCCACCTGCACGGTGGGGCGCAAGCCCACCGCCTCCTCGCACCTGGCCGGTGTGACCGTGCTCGGGCAGCGCGTCGCGCTCGACGCGGTCGGCACCACGCAGGTGGTGGTGCCCGGCGTCGGCAAGGTCAGCCTGGAACTGACGAACACCGTGCTGACCTCGCGCACCGCGGCGGCCACCGCCCTGCGCCTCCAGGTCCACGTCAACCCGCTGAACCTGGGCGTGGCCGACGTGAGCGGCGACGTCACGCTCGCGCAGGCCACCTGCCGCACCCCGGAGGGCTCGACGGGCGGCTCGACCGGCGGTTCGACCGGCGGCTCGACAGGCGGTTCGACCGGAGGCTCGTCCACCGGCGGTGCCACGTCCGGCGGTTCGACGTCCGGCAGCACCACCGGCGGCACCTCCACCGGCGGATCGACCTCGGGCGGCTCCGGCGGTTCCGGCAGCGGCGGCTCCACGAACGGCGGCTCCACGAACGGCGGCTCCACGAACGGCGGCTCCACGAACGGCGGTTCGACGTCCGGCAGCACCAACGGCGGGTCGAGCTCCGGCGGTTCGACGTCCGGAGCCGCCGCCTCCGGCGGCTCCTCGTCCGGCGGTTCCTCCAGCGGCGGCAGCGGCGGCAGCGGCGACACGCACACCCAGACCGTCGCCGACACCGGCGACCTCGCGGAGACCGGCGCGAGTTCGTCCACGCCGTATCTCGCGGGCGGCGCCGCGGCCCTCGTCGCGGCCGGCGCGGGGGTCTACCTGGTCGCCAACCGCCGCAGGCGCGCCGCCGCCCAGGGCGACAACTGACCGGGCGCGGCCTCGGGTCGCGCTCCTGCAACTGATCGACACAAGCCGGTAACAGCACCGGGGGGCGGCGCCAGCAGCGGCGTCGCCCCCTTAATCTGGAGCCGGTGCCGCGGGGACGGCGCCGCGAGACGACGCGCCGGGGCGCGGGACGGGCAGAGCATGGGCGAGGGGCTGTTCGCGGGGCGGTACGAACTGCTGGGAATGCTCGGCCACGGCGGGATGGCACGGGTCCAGCGGGCCCGCGACACCCGCATGGGCCGGATCGTCGCGGTCAAGACGCTGCTGCCGGAGCTGGCCGACAACCCCGACGCCCGCCGCAGGTTCGCCCGCGAGGCGCAGGCCGCGGGCGCGCTCAACCACCCCGGCATCGTCACCGTCCACGACCAGGACGAGGTCGAGGACGGCGACCAGGTCGTCCCGTACCTGGTGATGGAGTACGTCTCCGGCCGCACCCTCGCCCAACTCGTCCGCGAACGCGCGTCGTTCGAGCCCGAGGAAGCCGTCCGCATCGTCTGCGACATCCTCGACGCGCTCGCCCACGCGCACAGCCGCGGCACCGTCCACCGCGACGTGAAGCCCGCCAACGTGATGATCACCGACGAGGGCACCGTCAAGGTCGCCGACTTCGGCATCGCGCGGGTGCTGGACTCCGACCAGCGGCTGACCGCGACCGGCTCGGCGATCGGCACGCCCAGCTACATGTCGCCGGAGCAGATCAACGGCGGTGACGTCGACGCCCGCAGCGACGTCTACGCGGCCGGCTGCGTGCTGGTCGAACTGCTCACCGGGCGCCCGCCGTTCACCGACGGCAACCCGATCAACCTGATGTACTGGCACGTCCACACCCCGCCGCCCGAGCCCTCCGCGCGCAATCCCCGGGTGCCCAGGGAACTGGACGCCCTGGTGCTGCAGGCGCTCGCCAAGGACCCGGCCTCGCGGCCGGCCGACGCGGCGGTCTTCCGCAACCGGCTGCGCGGCTGGCTGTCCGGCGTGGCCGCCGCCGGCTCGTCCGCCGTCCCGGACCCGTCCGCCGACGCCGCCCCCGCCGCCGCGGCCACGTCCGCGCCCCTGGTCAAGGACGCCGCGCCGGCGGCCCCGACCGCCGCCCCCGCCGCGGACGCCCCCGCGCACCGCGCCGACCCCCGCGCCACGTACGGCCTGGGCGGCCAGCTGCCGGTGCTGCCGGGCGCGGCCCCGCGGCAGCCGGCCGGCGCGCCCGGCGGCCCGGCGCCGCGGACGCCCGGGCAGTTCCCGCCGCACATACCCGCCCAGGGCGTGCGGGACGCCACCCCGCCGCCGCCCGCGCAGCCCCAGCACCCCGCGTACGGCCAGGCGGCCCCGCACACGCCGCCGTCGCTCACGCCCCCGCCGCCCGCCTACCTGCCGGCCCCGGCACCCCGCCGCCGAACGCGGGCGACGGCGCCGCCGCGCTGCGCCGCCGCCGCAGGGGCCGCTGGACCGCGGCCGGCGCGGGCGTCGCGGTGGCCGCCGTGGGCGTCACCATGGCCCTGGTCTACGGGCCGCTGGGCGGCGGCACGGCGAACCCCGATCCGACCGGCACCGCGACCGGCACGTCCACCACCGTGCGCAACGCGGCGCTCACCCTGCACGGCGGAAAGGAGGGCAGCGGCTACGGCGGCGGCCTCGACGGCGTCGTGCGCCCGTCGAGCACCAAGGGCGGCACCCTCCGGCTGGCCGCCGCCTACCCGCCGCTGAACCTCCTCGACCCGGCCGCCACCTACGAGCAGCCCGCCTGGAACGTGCAGCGGCTGTACCTGCGCAAGCTGGTCGACTACGCCCCCGCGCCCGGACAGAAGGGCCGCGTCCTCGAACCCGACCTCGCCACCGACACGGGCAAGGTCAGCTCCGACGGCCTGACCTGGACCTTCCACCTGAAGTCCGGGGTGAAGTTCCAGGACGGCTCGCCGATCACCTCCCAGGACGTCAAGTACGGCATCGAGCGCACCTTCGCCCGCGACGTCTTCCCCGGCGGCCCCTCCTACTTCCCGGACCTGCTGGACGAGGGCCAGCACTACCCGGGCCCCTACCAGGACACCGACCCCGACAAGCTCGGCCTGAAGTCGGTGGCCACGCCGGACTCCTCCACCATCGTCTTCACCCTCGCCAAGCCGTTCGCCGACTTCCGCTACGTGCTCGCGCTGTCCATCGGCGCGCCCGTGCCGCGCTCGGCCGACACCGGCGGCGGCAAGGACTTCGAGAAGCACCCGGTGGCCAGCGGCCCGTACAAGGTCGCCTCCTATGCCCCGGACAAGAGCCTGGAGCTGGTCCGCAACCCCGAGTGGGACCCGGCCACCGACCCGATCCACTCCGCGCTGCCCGACCGCATCGACCTCACCTACCTGGCCAGCCAGGACGCCGTCGAGGCGGCGCTGCTGGACGGCCGCGCGGACCTGGACATCGACGCGGCCACCCTCTCCGACGCCACCGAGACCAAGATCCTCAACTCGCCCGCCCTGAAGGCGAACACCGACCTCGCCTACAGCGGCGCCACCCGCTTCCTCAGCCTGCAGACCGACGTCGCCCCGTTCAGCGACTACCAGTGCCGCTGGGCGGTGGAGTACGCGGTCGACCGCGCCTCGCTGCGCGCCGGTTTCGGCGGGCAGTACGACGGCGGCGACATCGCCACCACCATGCTGCCGCCCACCAGCGACGGCCACGACGCGAACGCGACGCCCTTCGGCACCACCGCCGGCGTGTCCTACCCGCAGGCGGCCAAGACGCAGTTGAAGAACTGCGGCCGGCCGAACGGCTTCGACGTCACCCTCGCCGGGCCCGACTCCCCGCAGACCGACGACGCCATGCAGTCCGTCAAGACCGCGCTGGCCCAGGTCGGCATCAAGGTCACCGTGCAGAGCATGGACACCGCGACCTTCTACGACGCGCTGCTCAACCCGGCCAAGCTCAAGACGAAGAAGTGGGGCATGGTGCTGACCAGTTGGGCCGCCGACTGGCCCACCGGCGGCGGCTTCCTGCGCACCCTGATCCAGCCGGGCAGCGCCAACAACTACTCCGGTCTGGACGACTCCGAGATCAACTCCCTGGTGGACGAGGCCGACGCGCAGTCCGACCCGGCGAAGGCCGCGGACGACTGGAAGAAGATCGACGCGAAGGTGATGAGCGAGTCCACCATGGTCCCGCTGCTCTACCCGCGCCATCTCGTCTACCGCGCGCCGCGGTTGACCAACGTGTACGTCCAGCAGGTGCTCGGCGGCATCGACCTGACGGCGCTGGGCGTGCGGCGGTAGCCGCGGTCCCCGGGATGCGGTGCGGCGTCGGCGGGGGTGCCGGGAGCGGTCCCGTCGCCCCTATGCCGTCGCGGCGGCCAGCGCCTTCGCGAACGCGTCCGACGTGCGCCGGTCGCGCACCGCGACCCGCAGCCACTCCCGGCCGAGCCCGGGGAAGGTGTCGGCGCGGCGCACCGCCCAGCTGAGATCCCGCAGCCGCAGCCGCACCGCGTCGGCGTCCGGCAGCCGCAGCAGCAGGAAGGGCGCGGCCGGCGCCTCTCCCGCGACCTCGACACCGCCGGGCAGCGCGCGCAGCCGCTCCACCAGATACGCGCGGTCCGCGGCGCCCGTGCGGGCGGCCTCCGCCGCTTCGGCCAGCGCCCGCGGCGTCACGCACGCCCGCGCCGCCGCCAGCGCCGGGGTCGAGACCGCCCACAGCGGCTGTGCGCGCTGAAGCGCCGCCACCGTCGCCGCGCCGGCCAGGGCGTAGCCGATCCGCAGGCCCGCCAGACCCCAGGTCTTGGTCAGGCTGCGCAGCACCACCAGCCCCGGCACGTCCCGCCGCCCGGCCAGCGACTCCCGCTCGCCCGGCACCGCGTCCATGAACGCCTCGTCCACCACCAGAGTGCGCCCGGCCCGCGCCAGATCCTGTACCAGCGCGGCCGGGTGGAGCACCGACGTCGGGTTCGTCGGATTGCCCAGCACCACCAGATCGGCGTCGTCCGGCACCGCCGCGGGGTCCAGCCGGAAACCGTCGCAGGCGGGCAGCAGCACCCGTTCCACCCGGTGGCCGGCCGCCCGCAGCGCCGCCTCCGGCTCGGTGAACTGCGGGTGCACCACGACCGCGCGGCGCGGCCGCAGCGCCCGCGCGAGCAGCACGAACGCCTCCGCCGCGCCCGCCGTCAGCAGCACCTCCGCGTCCGGCCTGCCGTGCCGGCGCGCGACCGCCCGGCGGGCGGAGCGGTCGTCGGGGTAGGCGGCGAGGCCCCCGAGCGAGTCGGCGATCTCCCGCGCGAGCCACGAAGGGGGCGTGCCGGCACGGACGTTGACCGCCAGGTCCACCAGGCCGGCGGCGGTCTCGGCGTCGCCGTGGTGCAGCAGGTCGTAGCCGCCGGGCGCGGGTGCGGGCCGGCGCCCGGGTCAGTGGGTGTGTGCATGGTGACCGCCGCTGCCGTGGCCGCCGCCCGGTCCGTGGCCTTCGTGCCCGTGGTCGTCGCCGTGCGGTCCGTGGCCTTGGTGTCCGTGGTCGCCGTGCGCGTGGTCGCCGTGCGCGTGGTTCCCGTGCGTGTGGCCCGGGTCGTCCGGGTGGTGGTGCGGCTGCTGCGGCGCGCCGACCCGGTCCTCGAAGCCCGGCAGCTTGATCCGGTACACGCACGCGTCGCAGTTCATCCGCAGGTCGCCGGCCAGGGTCTCGCGGTAGCGCTCCATCACCAGCGCGGCCAGCTCGGGTTCCGGGCCGATCACGTCCGCGCAGCGCACGTCCACGCCCGCCGCGTCCTCGCCCGCGGCCCATTCGCCGGCCTGGTCCCGTACCCGGTCGGGCAGCACACCGGGGAAGAGGAAGTACGGGAGCACCACGACGAGTCGGGCGCCCAGCCGGCGGCAGCGGTCCAAGCCGGCCGGCACCGACGGCTCGGCCAGCGACACGAACGCGGTCTCCACACCGGCCGGCCCGCGGCCCTCCCACAGCAGCCGCGCGGCCTTGTACACCTCGGCGTTGGCGTCCGGGTCGGTCGAACCACGGCCCACCAGCAGCACGGTGGCGTCCGCACGCGACGCCCCCGCCTCCGCGAGCACCTCGTCAAGCCGCCGCTCCAGCACCGCCAGCAGGTTCGGGTGCGGGCCCAGCGGCCGGCCGTACGCGTACGAGGTGCCCGGGTGCCGCCGCTCCTCGCGGGCCAGCGCCGCCGGGATGTCGCCCTTGGCGTGCCCGGCCGACACCAGCACCAGCGGCACCGCGGCGAACTCCCGTACGCCGTCCGCCGCCATCGCGGCCACCGTGTCCGCCAGCGGGGGCTGCGACAGCTCGATGAAGCCCCCGCCGACGGGGATTTCGGGATGATCGGCGGCCAACTGCGCGACGAAGGCGCGGAACGCCTCGGCGCCGGCCGTGTCGCGGGTGCCGTGGCCGACCAGGAGCAGGGCGGGGGCGTTCACCGGTGGTTCTCCCTGCGCAGGGGGTGCGGGCCGCCGGACCCGGGGGGCCCGGCGGGGGACGGGACATCGGCCGGGGGAGCCGTGGCGACGCCGGCGGCGGCGCGGGCCGTCGCCGGGCCGTCCGCCGTGGGGGCCGAAAGCGGCGTGTACAGCAGGGCGTTGAGGGCCGCGGCGGCCACCGCGGAGCCGCCCTTCTCCGAGACGTTGCTGACCGCGGGCAGCCCCGAGGCCCGCAGGTGCGCCTTGCTCTCGGCCGCCCCGACGAACCCGACCGGCATCCCGATCACCAGCGCGGGCGCGGCGTCCAGCGCGATCAGCTCCTCCAGCGCCGTGGGCGCGCAGCCGACCACCCACACCGCGCCCGGGCCGACCTCGGCGTACGCCAGCCGGACCGCGTGCGCGCTGCGGGTCAGCCCCTCGCCCGCCGCCGCGTCCGCGACCCGGCACAGCGCGCGGCGCGCGGTGATCCCGGCCGCGACCATCTCGACGTCCGCGACGATCGGCGCGCCCGCGTGCAGCGCCGCATGCCCGGCCCGCAGGTGGGCCTCGTCCGCGACCAGGTCGTCGGCGTAGCCCAGGTCGGCGCTGGCGTGCACGACCCGTTCCAGCACGGCGCGGCGCAGCGGCGGCAGGCGCGAGGTGTCCAGCCGCGAGCGCAGGATGCGGAACGACTCCTGCTCGATGGGGTGGACGGTTCGGGTACGGATCACGGTGCGCTCCTCGGCGAACGGTCGGTTTCTGGCGTGCGGTCCCCCGCCCGGTGCGGGGCGCGCCGCTCGACCCGCGGCGGGCGGCCGTGCCCCGCCCGGGTCACGACTGCCACCGGTAGCCGCGCGGGGTGACCATGCGGCCGGCGACGGTACGCGTGGCGGTGTTGCCCACGGTCACCACCGTCACCATGTCGACGTCCGCCGGGTCGAGTTCGGCGAGCGTGGTCACCGCGTGCCGCTCGTCGGGGCGGGACGCGGCGTGCACGACGCCCACCGGCGTGTCCGGCCTGCGGTGCCCGGCCAGCACCGACAGCGCCTTCGGCAACTGCCAGTCCCGGCCCCGGCTGCGCGGGTTGTAGAAGGTGACGACGAGATCGGCCTCGGCCGCCGCCCGGACCCTCCGCTCGATCACCTCCCACGGCGTGTGCAGGTCCGACAGGCTGATCGCGACGTGGTCGTGCCCCAGCGGCGCGCCGAGCAGCGCGGCGGCGGCGAGCGCGGCGGTCACCCCGGGCACGCCGACCACGTCGATGTCGTCGGCGGCCTCGGCGAGCGCGGGCGAGGCCATCGCGTAGACCCCGGCGTCGCCGCTGCCGATCAGCGCGACCGCGTGGCCCGCGCGGGCCTGCGCGACGGCGGTGCGGGCGCGCTCCTCCTCCGCGCCCAGGCCGCTCTCCAGCACCCGCATGCCGGGCGGCAGCAGATCGCGGACCTGGTCCACGTACTGGTCCAGGCCGACGACCACAGAGGCGCGGCGCAACTCGGCGGCGGCGCGCGGCGTCATCAGGTCCCGCGCGCCCGGTCCCAGGCCCACCACGGCGAGCCGGCCGCGCGGCGTCCTGCGGGCCACGGCAGCGGTCGCCATCGCCGACTTCCGCTTCTGCGCGACGAGTTCACCGCCGCGACCGGCGCCGAGCAGCGCCGCGGCCTCCGCGACGGACGGCGTTCCCACGGCCGCGAGCGGCGCGGCGGACGGGTTCGGCACGGCGACCGCCGCGAGGGACGGCGCGTCGAACACCAGCAGCGGCACGCCCCACTCCGCCGCTGCCGCGACGATGCCCGGCTCGTCCCGCTTGGCGTCCACGGTCGCCAGCGCGGTCACGCTCTTGCCCGCGAGGCCGCTCTCCGCGAGGGTGCGCCGGACCAGGGCCACGACCTCCGCGGCGCCGACGCCGCGGCTCGCCCCGACGCCGACCACGAGCGAGGGAGGCCGTACGTACACGGCATGGCCGCTTCGGGGGTGCGCCGGGTCGGGCACGCGGTCGGTGACGTGGAGGGCGAACCCGCCGCCGATGGCAGCGGTGTCGGCGGTGTCGGCGGTGTCGGCGGGGTCCGCGGTGTCGGCGGTGTCCGCGGCGTTCGCGGGGGTGTGCTCCGGCGCCGCGGGTGAGGTCTCCCGGTCGGCTGCGGTGTCGTCCGGGGCCGCCGGCGTCACCGGGAGCGGGGGCAGCGGCCAGGTCGCGTCGGCGTGCAGGGCGACGGGCGCGCCGTCGAGGAGGGCGCGGGTGACCGCCGCGAGGTCGCCTTCCGCGGGATACGGCAGGGCGTCGAGGCCGGGCAGGCCGACCGCGTCCGTGGCGGTGGTGATCACCGGCTCCGCGCCCAGCACCGCGCCGACCTCGCGCGCCAGCGCGTTCGCGCCGCCGGCGTGGCCGCCGAGCAGCGCCACGGCGTGCCGGTGCGCCTCGTCGACGGCCACCACGCCGGGGTCCGCGGCCTTGGACACCAGCAGCGGCGCGACCAGCCGCACCACCGCGCCCGTCGCGAGGAACGCCACGACCTGGTCGCACTCCGCGAACGCCCGCGTCAGCGCGTCCCTGACGCCGCCCTCGTACCGCCGCGTCCGCTCCGGCCAGGCCGCGGCGAGCCGCTCGCACCCCCGCGCCCCGGCCGCCGTCGCCGCCACCAGCCCGATCACCGCGGCCCCCCGTCGGTCGGGCCGCATCCGGCGGAGTCGGCGCCCGCCGCCCGCGGCTGCCCGGCGGTGCGGGCGTGGCGCCCTCGCTCACGGCCGTGCGGGGGCGCCTGCGGCCGCCGGGCGGCAGCGGCCCGCGCGGGCGTGCGCCCGGCGCCGTGCGGCGGGGCCGAGGGGTCGGCGTGGGTCATGCGGGGGCTCCTTCGGCGGGCGGGGGCAGCGGGCGGGTGGCCCAGAGGACGAGGACGGGGTTGGTCGCGGCCAGGCGGGTGACGTCGCCGGGGAGCGGGGCGAGGCGGGAGGACTGCAGGAGGACGCCGTCCGGGACCAGGCCGGCCTCGCGCAGGGCGGCGCGGACCGCCGCCGCGCGGTCGATCGCGGCCAGGGTCACGACGACGGCGCGGCGCGCGCGACGTGCCGCCGCGGCGACGACCGCCGGCAGGCCCGCGCCGCCCCCGCCGACGAACACCGCGTCGGGGTCGGGCAGTTCGGCCAGGACGGCGGGCGCGCGGCCGCGTACCGCCTCGACGTCCACGCCGTGCGCGGCGGCGTTGGCGCGGACCCGGGCGACCGCGTCCGGGTCCTGGTCGACGGCCACGACCGCCGCGCCGAAGCGCGCGCACTCGACCGCGACCGAGCCGGACCCAGCGCCCACGTCCCACACCAACTCGCCCGTGCGCGGGCCGAGCCGGGCCAGCACCAGCGCCCGCACCTCGGACTTGGTGATCATCGAGTCCCGGTGCGCGAACTCCTCCTCGGGCAGCGCCCACCCGGCCGGCGCGGCCGGGCCGCCCGCGACCGTACGGGCCCGCCCGGCCACCAGCGACGGCTCGGGCCCCAGGCACAGCACGACCGACACGCCCGCGGGCCACGACCGCGCGGCCGCCTCCGCGAGCGGCACCCGGACCACCGACTCGGCCGCCGTCCCGAGCGCGGCCGCGACCACGAGCACCCGCTCCGGCCCGCCCCGCTCGTCCCCGGACACTGCCCGGTCGTCCGCCCCGGCTTCCGCGACCCCGATGTCAACGCCGCTGGCGGCCCCCGCGAGGCCCGCCGTCGCGCAGGCCCCGGCGCTCGGCGGCTCCGCGTGCGGCGGCTCGGCGTGCGGCGTCGTGGCGGCCGCGCTAGGGACGGCGGCCGCCGCGGTGGCCGCCGGAGCGGGTCCGGGCAGGAGGGCGGCGGCGAGTTCGGCGGGGCCGGCGCCGGGGCCGGTGAGGACGGCGACCTTGCGGTGGGCGCGGCAGACGTTCGCCGCGGTCCGCAGGTCGCGCCCGTGGGCGCTCACCACGACCGCGTCGTCCCAGCTCAGCCCGAGCCGGGCGAACGCGACCGCGACGGACGGCGCGGACGGCCGGACGTCCAGTGACGCCGCGCCGAAGCGCTCGCCGAGCGCCCGCACGATGCCGAAGAACCCGGGGTCGCCCGAGGCCAGCACCGCCACGGGCCGTCCGGCACGCACATACGCCGCGATCTCGTCCAGCGCGGGGGCCAGCGGGCCGAGCGCCAGCCGCCGCGCCCCCGCAGGCAGCTGCGCCGCGGCGAGGTGCCGGGCCGCGCCGACCACCAGGTCCGCGGCGCCGACCAGCGGCGGCGGCGCGCCCGTCCCCGTCCCCGTCCCCGTCCCGTACACCGTGATCACGCCGTCACCCGCGAGCCGTCTCGGCCGCGGCGCCGCCGTCCGCGGAACCCGCCGGGTCCAGCGCGTTCGCAGCGCTCGCCGCACCCGCCGCACCCGCAGCGCTCGCCGCCCCCGTCGCGCGCGTGGCGTCCCGCAGGGCGCGCCGGGCCGCAGGGTCCGCGCGGCGGAAGCCGTGGAAGTGGCCCGGGTGGTACAGGTGCGAGCGGGTGCCTGAGGCGGAGAGCGCGGGGCCGACCAGGAAAAGGGTGTGCTTCCACAGCCGGTGTGCCTTCACGGTCTGCTCCAGCGTGCCCACCGTGCAGCGCAGCAGCAACTCCTCGGGCCACGTGACCTGGTGGGCGACCACCACCGGCGTGTCCGTGGGATAGCCGCCCTCCAGCAGCTCCGCGGCGAGCTGGCCGGACCGCGCGGCGGACAGGAACACCGCCATCGTGGTGCCGTGCCGCGCGAACTCGCGCACCTCCTCGCCCGGCGGCATCGGCGTCTTGCCGCCGCCCAGCCGGGTGAGCACGACCGACTGCGCGACCTCCGGCACGGTCAACTCCCGCCCGGCGGCCGCCGCCACCGCCGAGAACGAGGAGACGCCCGGCACGATCTCCACCTCGACGCCCAACTCCGCGCAGCGGTCGACCTGTTCCTGCGTACCGCCCCACAACGCCGGGTCGCCGGAGTGGATGCGCGCCACCTTCAGGCCCTCGCGGGCGGCCCGTTCGTAGACCGCGACCACGTCCTCCAGCGGCATCCCGGCCGAGTCCATGATCTCCGCGTCCGGCCGGGCGTGCTCCAGGACGCCCGGCTGCACCAGGCTCGCCGCCCAGATCACCACGTCGGCCTCGGCGATCGCCTTCGCGGCCCGGAAGGTCAGCAGGTCCGCGGCCCCGGGACCGGCGCCCACGATGGTCACCTTGCCGCCGCCCGCGCTGGTACCGGCCGCGCCCGCGCCCGCCGCGCTCACAGCTTCGCCCCCCGCCCGCCGTCGCGCCGCGCGGGCACGATCAGCGTGGACAGGTACGGCAGCGGGCCGTCGAGGAGCTCGGACGCGGGCCGGATCGACTCGGCGGGCAGACCGAGCGAACTGCCCCACACCGCGCCCTCGGTGCGGCCGGTGTCGCGCAGCGCCGCGGCGACGTCCCCCGCCAGCCGGCCGAACTTGTACGCGACCACCGTGCCCGGCCCCTCCAGCGCGTCCTTGAGCACCGCGGCGCCCGCGGTGACCGGCACCAGCGTCAACGGCTCGGTCCCCTCGGCGAGTACGGCGCCGCTGCGCGCGGCGAGGTCCTGCATCGCGGTGATGCCCGGCACGGTCCGCACCGCCGTGTCCGGCAGCAGCGCGCGCACGGTCTGCGCGAGGTAGGTGAACGTGGAGTACACGTTCGGGTCGCCGATCGTCGCGAACGCCACCGTGCCGTGGACGCGCAGCAGTTCGGCGACGCGCGCGCCCGCCGCGTCCCACGCGGCCTCCCGACGCGCCCGGTCCGTCCGCTCGTTGAGCGCGAAGACGACGCGCACGATCCGGGCGGCGTCCACGTAGTGCCGCACCGTCGCCTCCGCGCGGCCCGTCTCACCGGTGTCCAGCACCGGCACGACCACGACGCCGGCCGCGCGCAGCGCCGCCACGCCCTTGACCGTCACCAGCTCCGGGTCCCCGGGCCCCACCCCGACCCCGACCAGCCGCGGCGGCACCCCGCCGGGGCCGCCCCCGGATCCGCCCGCGGCGGCCGGCGCGCCCGCCCGTCCCGGGTCGGCCGGGTGCTCGCCCGCGGCGGCCGGGCCGACCCGGGAGGGCGTGGAGGGGACCTGCGGCGCCGTCGCCGCGGCGGCGGGCCGGGGCGGGGCCGGTGCGGTCCGGTCGTGCCCGTCGGGCGGCCGGGGGACGGGGGAAGACGTGGTCATGAGGCGCACCTTCCGGCGAAGCGCAGGGCCAGCGAGGGCTCGGCGGCCCAGTGGAGATGGAGGTAGGAGGCGTGCACGGCGCCCTGGACGAAGCCCTCGCGCCGGGGCGCGGGCGGGGTGAAGCCCCAGGCGGCGGACGCCTCGACGGGCGTACGGGCCGCGTCGTGCGCATCGGTCGCATCGGTCGCACCTGTCACACCGGTCACCCGGCCCGTGCCGGCGACGCCTCCGACGCCCGCGCCGGGCCGGTGGCCCGCGCCGCCCGCACCCGCGGGGGCGACCCGGACCGTACGGCCCGCCGCCGTACCCGTGCCGTCCGCGCGCCCGGCGCTCACCGCCCGGCCGGCGCTCACTCCGCGCCGTGCGCCGCCGCGCGCGGCGAGGCCGTCGGAGCCGGACGCGGGGGTCACGGCCGTGCGGTGGAACTCGTGGCCGCGCAGCCGGGTGCCCGGTGCCGCAAGGACGCTGTCGGCGAGCGCGACGGCCTGGCGGTAGCCGAGGGTGAGGCGGTCGGTCATGACGGCCTCGGCGTCCAGCACCCCGCACATGGGCCGGCCGTCGAGCGACCGCGCCAGGTAGAGCAAGCCCGCGCACTCCGCGGCGATCGGCCCGTCGAAGGCGGCCAGCGCCCGGCGCAGCGGCTCGTTCGCGGACAGGTCGGCCGCGTACGCCTCGGGGAAGCCGCCGCCGAGCACCACGCCCGCGGTCCCCTCGGGCAGCGTCTCGTCGGCCAGCGGGTCGAACGCCACGACCCGCGCGCCCGCGGCCCGGAGCAGTTCCGCGTTCTCCGGGTACGCGAACGTGAACGCCGCCCCGGACGCCACCGCCACCACCGGCCGCGCGGCGCCCCGCGCCCGCCCGGGATCGGCTGCGGCGGCGCGCGGGAGGAGCAGCCCGCCGTCCGCGCCGCCGCGCGGGCTTCCGCCCGTCTGCTCGGCGCCGGACGCCCAAGCCGGCGGTGCCGCACGGCGGTTCGCCGGCGCAGCGCCCGGCGTCCCCGCGCCGTCACTCCCGTCCGGACCGGGCCTTCCCGCTCCGGCGGCGGCTCCGGCGGCTCCGGCCGCTCCCGCCATCGCGATCTCCACCGCCGGGTCCCACGGCGCGGCGTGCAGCGGCGGCGCGGACCGGGCGAGCGCCCACAGCGCCGCGAGGTCGCAGCCCGTGGTGACGCGCGAGGCGAGCGCGGAGAGCCACTCGCGGGCCTGGGCGGCGCGCTCGGCCGCCGGGACCAGGCCGAGGTGCCGCGACGGCACGCGGAGGTCGTCGGCGCGGTGCAGGACGCCCAGCACCGGCACGCCCGCCTCGTCCAGCGCCTCGCGCAGCAGCGTCTCGTGCCGGTCGGAGCCGACGCGGTTGAGCACCACCCCGCCCAGCCGCACCCCGGGGTCCCACGACGCGAACCCGTGCACCAGCGCGGCCACCGACCGCGACTGCGAGGAGGCGTCCACGACCAGCACGACCGGCGCCCGCAGCAGCTTCGCCACCTGCGCGGTGGACCCCGCCTCGCCCTGTCCCGAGGCGCCGTCGAACAGCCCCATCACGCCTTCCACCACGGCCAGTTCGCAGCCGGCCGCGCCGTGCAGGAACAGCGGCGCGATCCGCTCCTCGCCGCACAGGTACGGGTCGAGGTTGCGGCCCGGCCGGCCGGTGGCCAGCGCGTGGTAGCCGGGGTCGATGTAGTCCGGCCCGACCTTGTGCGGCGACACCGCGACGCCCCGCGCGCCGAACGCGGCCATCAGCCCGGTGGCCACCGTCGTCTTGCCGCTGCCCGAGGCCGGCGCGCCGATCACCAGCCGCGGCACCTGGTACGCCCGCGCCGCCGCGCCGACTTCACGCGCCGCCGCGTCCGCCCTCGCGCTCGGGCCGCCCTCGCCCGCCGCGTCCGCGCCCGGGCCGCTGCGCTCCCGCCCGCTCACCATTCGATGCCCCGCTGGCCCTTCTGCCCCGCGTCCATCGGGTGCTTGACCTTGGTCATCTCGGTGACCAGGTCCGCCGCGTCGAGCAGCGCGGCCGGCGCGTTGCGGCCGGTGATCACCACGTGCTGGGTGCCGGGGCGGTCGCGGAGCACCGACACCACCTCGTCGGTGTCCACCCACCCCCAGTGCATCGGGTACGCGAACTCGTCCAGCACGTACAGCCGGTACGTCTCGGCCGCCAGGTCGCGCCGGACCTGCGCCCAACCCTCGCGCGCCGCCTCCTCGTTGGACTCCGGCGAGCGCTGCACCCAGGACCAGCCCTCGCCCATCTTGTGCCAGGCGACCGTGCCGCCCTCGCCGGAGGCGCCGAGCACACGCAGCGCCCGCTCCTCGCCCACCCGCCACTTGGCGGACTTCACGAACTGGAACACCCCGACCGGCCAGCCCTGGTTCCACGCGCGCAGCGCCAGCCCGAACGCCGCGGTCGACTTGCCCTTGCCGGGCCCGGTGTGCACGATCGTCAGCGGACGGTTGCGGCGCTGACGGGTCGTCAGGCCGTCGTCCGGCACCACGCTCGGCTGTCCCTGCGGCATCAGGCGGCCCTCCGTACGTCCTTCACCAGCGCGGACACGGTGTCCGCGCGCAGTTCCCCGAGCGTCACCGCGACGCCGCCCAACTCCTCGGCGAGCGCGCCCGCGAGGCCCAGCCGGACCGGCCCGGACTCGCAGTCCACGACCACCGACGCCGCGCCGGCCGCGGCCAGCAGGCGGGCGGCGCGCGCGGCGAGCGCCACCGGCTCGGGTCCGCCGGTGGCCCGGCCGTCGGTCACCACGACCAGCAGCGCGCGCCGCGCCGGGTCGCGCAGCCGCTCCACCCGCAGCACCTCGTGCGCCTTCAACAGGCCCGCGGCCAGCGGCGTCCGGCCGCCGGTCGGCAGCGCCGCGAGCCGCGCCGCGCCGGTGTCCACCGACGACGTCGGCGGCAGCGCGAGGTCCGCGGCGGCGCCGCGGAAGGTGATCAGGCCGACCTTGTCCCGCCGCTGGTAGGCGTCCAGCAGCAGCGACAGCACCGCGCCCTTGACCGCGCTCATCCGCTGCCGCGCGGCCATCGACCCCGAGGCGTCCACCACGAACAGCACGAGGTTGCCCTCGCGGCCCTCGCGCACCGCCTGCCGCAGGTCGTCCCTGCGCACCACCAGGCCGCGTCCGGCGCGTCCGCGGGCCCGCTGGTGCGGGGCCGCCGCGCGCACGGTGGCCGCCAGGTGCAGCGCGGTGAGCGCGCCCCGGGGCCGCCGGTCGCTGGTGGTCCTGCCGTGCGCCGAGCGCGCCCTTGACCTGCGGCCTGCCGCGCCCTCGCCGAGCCCCGGCACGGTCAGCGGCCGGGTCCGGTACGGGTCGGCGGGCGCGGCGGGCGGACGCGTGCCGCCGTCCGCGGCGCCGTCGGAACCGCGGTCGGCCGGGTCCTGCCGCGCGGCGTCCCGGGGCGCGGGGTCGCCCCGGCCGGCGTCCGGGCCCGACGGGTCCTCGGGCGCCTGCGCGACACGGTCGTCCGCCCGGCTCCCGGTGTCGGCGTCGGAGGCGGCCTGCCCCGCGTCCGGGCCGCCGTCCCGCGGGGCCGGCCGCCGCCCGGACCGTCGGGGCCGGGGTCGGGATCGTCGGGGCCCCCGCCGTCGCCGCCGTCCTCGGGGTCCTCGCCGCGCTCGCGCTCCAGCGTCTCGTCCAGCGTGTCCTCGTCCAGCCCCGGCGCGTCGAAGGGGTTGCGCCGCCTGCGGTGCGGGAGCGCCAGCAGCGCGGCCTGGCGCACGTCCTCGGCCAGCACCGTGGTGCGGCCGGCCCACGCGGCGAGCGCGGTCGCGGTGCGCGCCATCACGATGTCCGCGCGCATCCCGTCCACCTCGAACGCCGCGCAGGTCGCGGCGATCTGCCGCAGCGCCGCGTCGCCGAGCCGCACCTGCGGCAGCAGCGCCCGCGCCGCCGCGATGCGTTCGCGCAGGGCCTGCTCCTCGGCCGCCCAACGCGCCGCGAACCCCGCCGGGTCGGCGTCGAACGCCAGCCGGCGGCGCACCACCTCCACCCGCTCGTCCGTCTCGCGGGACGCGGCGACCTCCACGGTCAGCCCGAACCGGTCCAGCAACTGCGGGCGCAGCTCGCCCTCTTCGGGGTTCATCGTGCCGACCAGCAGGAAACGCGCCGCGTGCCGCACCGAGACGCCCTCGCGCTCCACGTAACTCGCGCCCATCGCCGCGGCGTCGAGCAGCAGGTCGACCAGGTGGTCGTGCAGCAGGTTGACCTCGTCGACGTAGAGGATGCCGCGGTGCGCGTCGGCCAGCAGCCCCGGTTCGAACGCCTTCACCCCGTCGGCCAGCGCGCGTTCGATGTCCAGCGCGCCCACCAGGCGGTCCTCGGAGGCGCCCACCGGCAGCTCCACCAGGCGGGCCGGGCGGTCCGCGCCGGGCCCGTCCTGCGCGTGCGGACCGTCCGGGCAGGCCGGGTCGGGAGCGGCCGGGTCGCAGCTGAAGCGGCAGCCCGGCACCACCGCGACCGGCGGCAGCAGCGCCGCCAGCGCCCGCACCGCGGTGGACTTCGCGGTCCCCTTCTCGCCGCGGACCAGCACGCCGCCGACGGCCGGGCTCACCGCGTTCAGCGCCAGCGCGAGCCGCAGGGCGTCCTGCCCGACCAACGCGCTGAACGGATAAGGGGTGTTCATGCCGCTCATGCGGTGCCGCCTTCCGGGTCGCCTTCGGTGCCGCTGCCCCACTCGCTGTCCGACTCGCCGTCCACCGCGCCCTCCAGATCGCCCTCCAGGGCGAGGTAGGTCTCCCGCAGTCGCTCCAGCGTCCGCGGGTCCGGCCGCTCCCACAGGCCGCGGTCGGCCGCCTCCAGCAGGCGCTCGGTGATGCCGCGCAGCGCCCACGGGTTGGACTTCCGCATGAAGTCCGCGTTGTCCGGCGCGAAGACGTACTCCGCGGACAGCCGCTCGTACATCCAGTCGTCCACCACGCCGGCCGTGGCGTCGTAGCCGAACAGGTAGTCGACGGTGGCCGCCATCTCGAAGGCGCCCTTGTAGCCGTGCCGCCGCATCGCCGCCATCCAGCGGGGGTTGACCACGCGGGCGCGGAAGACGCGGTGCGTCTCCTCGCCCAGGGTGCGGGTGCGCACCTGGTCGGTGGCCGCGCTGTCGCCGACGTACGCCTCGGGGGAGGCGCCGGTGAGGTGGCGGACCATGGCCACCATGCCGCCGTGGTACTGGAAGTAGTCGTCGGCGTCGACCAGGTCGTGCTCGCGCGTGTCGACGTTCTTCGCCGCCACCTGGATCCGGCGGAACGCCGCCTCCATGTCGCCGCGCGCGGCCCGCCCGTCCAGGCCGCGGCCGTAGGCGTAGCCGCCCCACACCGCGTACACCTCGGCCAGGTCGGCGTCCGAGCGCCAGTTGCGCGCGTCGATCAGCGGCAGCAGACCGGCGCCGTACGCGCCCGGCTTGGACCCGAAGACCCGCGCGGTGGCCCGTCGCCGGTCGCCGTGCAGCGCGGTGTCCTCGTCGGCGTGCGCCCGCACGTAGTTGACCTCCGGCGGCTCGTCCAGCTCGGCCACCGCCCGCACCGCGTCGTCCACCAGCGCCACCACGTGCGGGAACGCGTCGCGGAAGAAGCCGGAGATGCGGACCGTCACGTCGATCCGGGGCCGGCCCAGCTCCTCGGCCGGCACCACCTCGAAGCCGGTCACCCGGCGCGACGCGTCGTCCCACACCGGCCGGCAGCCCAGCAGCGCCAGGATCTCCGCGATGTCGTCGCCCTGCGTGCGCATGCAGGAGGTGCCCCACACCGTCAGCCCGACCGACGCCGGGTAGGCGCCGGTGTCGGCGAGGTGGCGGGCCAGCAGCGAGTCCGCCAGCGCGGCGCCCACGTCCCACGACAGCCGGGACGGGATCGCCTTGGGGTCCACCGAGTAGAAGTTGCGGCCGGTCGGCAGCACGTTGACCAGGCCGCGGGTCGGCGACCCCGAGGGCCCGGCCGGCACGTAACCGCCGCGCAGCGCCCGCAGGATGTGCGCGATCTCGTCGCCGGTGCGCGCCAGGCGCGGCGCCACCTCGGCCGCGGCGAACTCCAGCACGCGCACCGCGTCCGGGACGTCACGGCCGCCGAGCACCTCGCGGGCCACCTCGCCGGCCGCGTCCGGCGCCCAGCCGCGCGCCTCCATCGCCTCCGCCAGCCGCCGGGCCAGCCGCTCCAGCAGGTCGACCGCGTCGGAGCCGGTGCGCGCGGGGGCGCCCTCGGGGGCGGCCAGCGCGGTCAGTCCGGGCGGCACGTCCGCGGGCGCGCCCGGCTCGGCCAGCAGCGTCTTCTCGGTCAGCCCGAAGGACCGCGCGAGCGCGGCCCGCAGCCCCGGCAGCGCGCCGCCCACACCGCCCCACACCTGCGCCGAACGCAGCACCGCCAGCAGCAGGTTGACCCGCGCCTCGCCGACCGGGCCGCCGCCCAGGACGTGCAGGCCGTCCCTGATCTGGACGTCCTTGATCTCGCACAGCCAGCCGTCGACGTGCAGCACGAAATCGTCGAAGCCGTCCTCGTCGGGCTGTTCGTCCACGTGCAGGTCGTGGTGCAGCTCCGCGGCCCGCACCAGCGTCCAGATCTGCCCGCGGACCGCCGGGGCCTTCGCCGGGTCGAGGTCGTTCACCAGGGCGTACTCGTCGAGGAGTTGCTCCAGCTTCGCCAGCTCGCCGTAGGAGTCGGCGCGGGCCATCGGCGGCACCAGGTGGTCCACCACCGTGGCGTGGCCGCGCCGCTTGGCCTGCGTGCCCTCGCCCGGGTCGTTGACGATGAACGGGTAGACCAGGGGGAGTTCGCCGAGCACCGCGTCGGGCGCGCAGCCCGCGGACAGCCCCAGCCCCTTGCCCGGCAGCCACTCCATCGTGCCGTGCTTGCCCAGGTGCACGATCGCGTCCGCGCCGAAACCGCCCTCCTCCGGGGCGCTCTCCAGCCAGCGGTAGGCCGCCAGATAGTGGTGCGAGGGCGGCATGTCCGGGTCGTGGTAGATCGCGATCGGGTTCTCGCCGAAGCCGCGCGGCGGCTGGATCATGATCACCACGTTGCCGAACCGCAGCGACGCCAGCACGATGTCCGCGCCGTCGCCCTCGCCGTCCACGTAGAGCGTGCCCGGCGGCTCGCCCCAGTGCCGCAGCATGCCGGAGCGCAACTCCTCGTCCAGCGCGGCGAACCAGCGCCGGTAGTCCGCCAGCGGCACCCGCGCGGGCGCCGCCGCGAGCTGCTCCTCGGTCAGCCACTCCACGTCGTGCCCGCCCGCCGCGATCAGCCGGTGGATCAACTCGTCCCCGTCCTCGGGGAAGTCACCGGTGACGTCAGCCGGCGTCCCGCAGCGCCCGCAGCAGCTCCACCGCGGAGGCCGGGGTGTCCAGCCCGACCGCGTTGCCGACCCGCGAGTGCTTGGTCGGGTACGCGGTGAAGACCAGCGCGATCCGCTTGTCCGCGTTCGGCTTGTGCCGCAGCGCCGCGTGCCGCACCGCGATCCCGGCGATCCGCGCCGCCCGCTCCGGATCGGCGACGTACACCGGCACGTCGCCCTCGCCGCTCTCCTTGAACGAGAACGGCACGGTCACCAGCCGCCCGTCGAACTCCGGGATCGCCACCTGCATCGCCGCGTCCATCGGCGACAGCGCCGCGTCCGACTCCTGCCACGCGGTGCGCGACGTGGTCAGGCACAGGCCCTGCAGCACCGGCACGTCCAGCTCGGCGAGCGCCCCCACGTCCCACGTCTCGTCCTCGCCGCCCGCGCTCGCCTGCGACGCCACCGTGCCGCCCGCGGCCAGCACGGTGGTCACGATCGCGTCGGCGCGGCGCAGCAGCCCGTACAGCTCCGGGTCGGCGCCGCGCAGCGAACCGCAGTAGACCGCGAGCGCGTTGGCGCCCCTGGCCTCGACCGCCTCGCACAGCGTGTCGACGAAGGCGGTGTTCCCGGACAGCTCGTGGGCCCGGTAGAAGAGCACCGCGACCGTCGGCCGGCCCGGCTCGTGCCGCCGCGCGAAGTCGCCGTGCAGCCCGAACTCGGGCATGGCGCGCGGCGGTTCGAAGCCCTCGCCGCTCATCAGCACGGTGTCGGACAGGAACCTCGCGAGCTGCGCGAGGTTGCCGGGGCCGCCCTCGACCAGATAGCGCAGCGCCTGCGCGACCACGCCCGCCGGCGCCGACGACAGCGCCATCAGCTCCGCGTCCGGCACCGACTCGCCGCCCAGCAGCACCGTCGGCACCCCGGAGGCGGCCAGCACGTCAAGCCCGCGCTCCCAGGCGCGCCGCCCGCCCAGCAGCCGCACCACCGCCAGGTCCGCGCCGTCCAGCAGCGCCGGCAGGTCCTCGTCGGGGTCCACCCGGGCGGGATTGCCGATGCGGTACGCGGGCGCGCCGTGCGAGGCGTCGACGGCCCGCGCCGCGAGCAGGTCGGTGTCGGCGGTGGACAGCAGCAGAACGGTGGTCATGGCGCCCCCGGGGCGAGGAAGGGGAGGCCGGCGGGTGCGCCGCCCTCGATGAGCCGCAGCACCGCCGCGGTGTCGATGTGCCGGTCGACCAGGTCGGCCAGCCGGTCGAGCTGGGCCTCGCGCAGCGCGCCGAAGCAGGTGTCGGGCGCCGGTACGAAACGGCGGCCCGCCGCGGCGGCGACCCGGCGCAGGAACTCCCGCCGGAACGCGTCGCTCTCCAGCGAGCCGTGCCAGTGCGTCCCCCACACCGCGCCGAGCCGGCCGCCGTCGAGGAACGCCTCGTCGAAGCCCGGGGGAGCGGCGGGCGCACCCGGCGCGTCCCCGGCCGACCGGGCCGCGCCGGTGAACTCGGCCACCCCGTGGTGGATCTCGTAGCCCTCCACCGGATGCCCGTAGGCCGTGCCGGACGGCCGGGCGAGGGTCTTGGCGGCGGCGAAGACGACCCGCACCGGCAGCAGCCCGAGGCCGGCGACCGCGCCCGCGCGCGACTCCACGTCGTCCTCGATGCGCTCGCCGAGCATCTGATAGCCGCCGCAGACGCCCAGCACCGGGCGGCCCTCGCGGGCCCGCCGCGCCACCGCCGCCGCGATGCCGCGCTCCCGCAGCCACTCCAGCGCCCGTACCGTCCCGCGGGTGCCCGGCAGCACCGCCAGGTCCGCGTCCTCGACCTCCTCGGGGCGGTCGGTGAACCGCACCACGACGCCCGGCTCGGCGGCCAGCGCGTCCAGATCGGTGAAGTTGGACATCAGCGGCACCGCGGCCACCGCGACGCGCAGCACGTCACGGCCCAGCGGCGGCCCGGCCGGCGCCAGGTCGCGGGCCCGCAGCCCGTCCTCCTCGTCGATGCCCAGGCCCCGCTCGTACGGCAGCACGCCGAGCGTGGGCCGCCCGGTGAGCTCGGCCAGCATGTCCAGGCCCGGCCGCAGCAGTGTGACGTCCCCGCGGAACTTGTTGACCAGATAGCCGCTGATCAGGGCCTGGTCGGCCGCGTCCAGCAGCGCGGTGGTGCCGTAGAACGACGCGAAGACGCCGCCGCGGTCGATGTCGCCGAGAACCAGCACCGGCAGCGCGGCGCGGCGCGCCACCGCCATGTTGACGATGTCGGTACGCCGCAGGTTGATCTCGGCGGGGCTGCCCGCCCCCTCGCAGACCACGACGTCGTGCGAACGCCCCAGCTCGGTCAGGCAGTCCACGACCGTGCCGAGCAACTCCGCCTGCCGGCCGCCGTGGTAGCCGCGTGCGCTCAGCTCGCCGACCGGCCGGCCCAGCACCACGACCTGGCTGCTGCGGTCGCTCCCCGGCTTCAGCAGCACCGGGTTCATCAGAGCCGACGGCTCGACCCCGGCGGCCTGCGCCTGCATCGCCTGCGCCCGGCCGATCTCGGCGCCGTCGCGGGTCACATAGCTGTTCAAGGACATGTTCTGGCCCTTGAACGGCGCGACGCTCAGCCCCTGCCGGGCCAGCCAGCGGCACAGCCCGGCGACCACCACGCTCTTGCCGACGTCCGAGCCCGTGCCGGCGATCATCAGGCCCCTGACGCGAGCGGGCCCGGACACCGCGTGGGCGCCGGACGCCGCGTGCGTGCCGGGTGTCGCGGTCGTGGCTCCCGCGTTCACGCTGCCCTCCTTCCGTGCATCAGCCGGACCCGTGCCGTCGACAGAGCCACCGACGCCGCCAGCGCCCACGCGCCCACCCGGCGCGACAGCCGGACCGCCCGCGCGATGTCCGCCGCGCCCGGCGGCGCGAACTGCGCGCCCAGCACCGGCCGTTGCTCGGCGCGGCCCGCGTAGGACAGCGGGCCGCCCAGCCGCAGCCGCAGCGCGCCCGCGAACGCGGCTTCCACCGGGCCCGCGTTGGGGCTCGGGTGCGCCGCCGCGTCGCGCCGCCACGTGCGCAGCGCGTCGGCCGGACGCGGCCCGGCGAGCACCGCGAGCGCCGCCGTCAGCCGCGCGCCCGGCCAGCCCGCCACGTCGTCCAGCCGGGCCGACGCCCACCCGAACCGCAGGTGCCGCGGCGAGCGGTGGCCCACCATCGCGTCCAGCGTGTTCACCGCGCGGAACCCGGCCAGCCCCGGCACCCCGGCCAGCGCTCCCCACACCAGCGCGCCCACCACCGCGTCCGAGGTGTTCTCCGCGACCGACTCGACCACCGCGCGGGCGATCCCCTCCGCGTCGAGGTGCTCGGGATCGCGCCCGCACAGGTGCGGCAGCCGGGCCCGGGCCGCCGCCAGATCCCCGGCCTCCAGCGCGGCCGCGATGACGCCGGCCTCCCGGGCCAGCGACGCGCCGCCCAGCACCGACCACGCGGCCAGGCCCGTCAGCGCCACCGACAGCGGCGCGCAGCCCCGTACCGCCCGCCGGACCAGCACGGCCGCCGCGGCGACGCCCCCGGCGCAGAGCGCGGTGTAGGCCGCGCCCACGGCGCGGTCGTCGCGCCACATCCGGCGTTCCAGGGCGCTCGCGGCACGGCCGAAGGCCGCGACGGGATGGCCGCGGCGGGGATCGCCCGCGGCGAGGTCGCCGAGGAAGCCGAGTGCGGCGCCGTACGCGTAAACGCGGTCGGCACGCATCGGGTCAGCCGGCCGTTGCGCTCCGCGCGGGGGTGGCGGGATCGGGGCAGGGGTGCGGGACGGGCCGGGAGACGGGCCGGGGGCCGGGCCTGCGAACTGCGATGCCGCGCATGGCAGAAGTCCTCACTCAGGGTCCGCGCCCTGGTTCGACGTGACCGGCGGTGAGAGTCTCCTGGCTCCCGGATCTGCGCGCTCCCGGGTCTTCCAGCCGGAGACCGGCCGTGACGTACGGGTTGGGAGCGCACTCCCCGGTGACAGTGGCGGGACCGCGCCGGATTCGCACCGGACTTCCTCTCCTGCCGCCGTATGGCTCCGGGCAGTTCACCACGCGGGGGGTGGTGCGTCAACCTCGCGCTGACCTGCGGGGACGGAGTGTGGCGATGTCCACATCGGTGCTGCCGGGGGGTGCTTGGGCGGGGCGCCGCCTCGGCGCGGCGTCGGCGTGACGCTCGGCGCCGCGCCGGTCGGGTGCGCCGCGCCGTCCGGGTAACCCCGCGTGGCCCCGCGCCCGCGTCGTGCGCGGGCGCGGGGCTACTTCGCCACGATCAGGTGGATCCCGTACGCCACCGCCGCCGCGCACGCGGCGAAGCAGAGGTAGGCGGCGCCCCGGCGCAGGGGGGTCGATGCGGTGGGGGAGAGGCCGACGACGCCCAGGGTGAAGATTCCTACCAGGGCGACCGTCGAGATCAGGGCCGCGGCGGCGACCGAGGCGAGGGCGTGCCAGTCGATGGTCATCAGGGGGACCCGTTTCTCAGGCGGCGGGGGCGGCGGGGGCCGGGGGCTGGGTGGTGGCCGACGGCGGGGCGACCGCGGCCAGTGCGGCGGTCACGGCGCCCTGGGGCTCGGCGGGGTCGTTGACGTTGTCCGCGGTGACCGGGCGGCGTCGGGCCGCCGCCCACATCGCGCCGCACGCGCCGACGCCGAGGACCGCGACCGAGGCGACGCCCGCGCTGCCCTGGTCGGCCAGGACGGCCGCTCCCGCGGCGACCAGCCCGGCCGCCGGGAGGGTCAGGACCCACGCGGCGACCATCCGGCCCGCGGTGCCCCAGCGGACCACCGCGCCGCGGCGGCCGAGGCCCGCGCCGAGCACGGAGCCGGAGCAGACGTGCGTGGTGGACAGCGCGAAGCCGAGGTGGGAGGAGGCCAGGATGGTGGCCGCCGCGCCGGTCTGGGCGGCGAAGCCCTGCTGCGGCTCGATGTCGGTCAGCCCGCGCCCGAGGGTGCGGATGATCCGCCAGCCGCCGAGGTAGGTGCCCAGCGCGATCGCGGTGCCGGCCGAGACGATCACCCACAGCGGAGGGTTGGAGCCGGGCGCGATCACGTTGCCGGTGATCAGCGCGAGGGTGATGACGCCCATCGTCTTCTGCGCGTCGTTGGTGCCGTGCGCCAGCGAGACCAGGCCGGCGGAGGCGATCTGCCCGGCGCGGTAGCCGCGCCCGGTGGCCGCCGGGTCGGCGTGCCGGCCGATCCGGTAGGTCAGCCGGGTGGCCAGGGTCGCGGCGACGCCCGCCACGAGCGGCGCGGCCACCGCGGGGATCAGCACCTTCATGACGACCGCGTCGCCGTGCACACCGTGCCGGCCGACGGAGGCGAGGGTGGCGCCGATCAGGCCGCCGAAGAGGGCGTGGGAGGAGCTGGACGGCAGGCCCGCGAGCCAGCTCAGCATGTTCCAGAGGATCGCGCCGACCAGTCCGGCGAAGATCACTTCCGGTCTGATGCCCGCGGACTCGTCCACGATGCCGCCGGAGATCGTCTTGGCCACCTCGACGGACAGGAAGGCGCCGGCCAGGTTGAGGACCGCGGACATGGCCACCGCCGTCCTGGGACCCAGGGCTCCGGTCGAGATGGTGGTGGCCATCGCGTTGGCGGTGTCGTGGAAACCGTTCGTGAAGTCGAACACGAGGGCGGTGACGATGACGATTCCGATCAGGAGCGTCATGTGTTCCATGGACCCAGGCAATCGTTTGATCGGACAGTGGCGAGCCGACCGTACGGATCATTGGTGAACGGAAGATGAACTGGCGGCGGACTCGGGGTGCCGACATGAATCGAAGGAGAACGCCAGGTGGACGCGAGTCTTGAGCGGGTCTGGTGGGACGTGGTGCGCACCGCCCGCAGGACGGTGGCCGAGGGACTGGTGGTGGGCACCTCGGGCAACGTCTCGGCCCGGGTCGGCGACATCGTGCTGGTGACCCCGACCGGCGTCCCGTACGACCGGCTGGGCCCGGGGCACGCGGTCGGCGTCCACGTCGCGGACGGCCGCCAGGTGCTCGGCACGCTGCGGCCGACCAGTGAGCTGCCGACGCACCTCGCGGTCTACCGGGAGACCTCGGCCCGCGCGATCGTGCACACCCACGCCCTGCACGCCACCGCCGTCTCGACCCTGGTCGACAAGCTGCCGAACGTCCACTACATGGCCGCGGCCACCGGCTTCCCGGTCCTGGTCGCCCGCTACGAGCTGTACGGCACCCCGGAGCTGGGCCGCGAGGTGCTGCGGGCCCTGCGCGACGGCCGCACCGCCTGCCTGATGCGCAACCACGGCACCCTCGCGTACGCCGACACCCTCGACCGCGCCTTCGACCACACCGCCCAGCTGGAGTGGATGTGCCGCCTGTGGCTGCTGGCCAGGTCCGCGGTCGACGCCGGCACCCCGCGCACCCTCGGCAACCGCGAGATGACCCGCGTCGCCGAGAAGCTCAGGGGCTACGGGCAGGGGGAGCGGGCCGGGCAGGGCGGCGACGGGTCCGAGGAGTGGGGGCCGTACGCGGCGGACGGGTCCTACGGCGGGGGCGGCCACTCCGGCGAAGGCGGTCCGTACGACGGGGGCGGCCACTCCAGCGAAGGCGGTCCGTACGACGGGGGCGGCCACTCCAGCGGGGGCGGTCCGTACGGCGGCGATCGCGACGACGCCGTGCCGGACGGCCGCTGACCGTCCCGGCGGTCGCTGGCCGTCCCGGCGGTCGCCAGGGGCCCTCGCGCGGGCACGGCTCCGGGGTCTCCTGCCCGGGATCCGGCCGCGTCACCCAACCGCCGCGGCCCCCTGGCAGGGCCGCCGCGGGCCGCCCACACTGGGAGGCGATGCGCCTTCGAACAGCGGTGGCCGTGGCGGCCACCGGAGTGGTGGGTGCCGGCACGGCCGCACTGGCGGCCGGTCGGTACGGCTCCGCCTACGCCCTCAAGCCCACGGTCGCCGGGCCCGCCCCCGAGCGACTGGTGCGGGTCCGCTCCGTCACCGACGGCCAGGTGGTGCTGACCCGCACCGCCGCCTCCGCCAGACCCGGCGTCTACGGACTCACCGCGCCCGGCGTGCACGCCGTGGTCGGCCAGGTCGCCGACCCCGGCGCGGACGGCCCCACGGTGACCAGGAGCCTGCTGCGCGTCACCCGCGGCTCCCTGCTGCCCGGCGCCATGGTCCGGCCGACCCTGCTGGTCCACCGCGGCGACCCGCGCGGCGCCCTCGGCCTGGACCACCGCGACGTCGACGTCCCGGGCGACCTCGGCCCGCTCCCCGCCTGGCAGCTGCCCGGCGACCGGCTGACCTGGGTCGTCCTCGTGCACGGCGTCGGCGCCACCCGCGAGCAGGCGCTCTCGCTGATGCCCGCGCTGCACCGCTTCCGCATGCCGCAACTCGCCGTCTCCTACCGCAACGACCCCGGCGCCCCCGCCTCGCCCGACCGCATCGGGCACATGGGCGCCACCGAGTGGCACGACCTGGACGCCGCCCTGCGGTACGCCGTCGGGCAGGGCGCCGAGCGGCTGGTCCTGCTCGGCTGGGGGACCGGCGCCACGATGGCGCTGTACGCCGCGGAGCGCTCGGCGGTCCGCGACCGGATCACCGGCCTGGTGCTGGACTCGCCGGTGCTGGACTGGCCGGCGACGGTCCGCGCCGCGGTCCGCGCCCGGCACCTTCCCGCAGCGCTCGCCCCCCTCGCGGTCCGCGCCGTCGAGGGCAGAACCGGAATGCGCCGGCACCCCGGCAGGGACGCACCGCCGCTGCGGTCGCCGAGCGTGCCGACGATGATCGCGCACGGGCCCGGCGACGCGTTCGCCTCGTGGGACGCCACCCGCGCGCTGGTCGGGCTGCGGCCCGAGACGGTCCACCTGTACCCGGTGCAGGACGCCCCCCACGCGGCGATGTGGAACGCGGACCCCACTGCGTACGAGGAGACGCTGCGGCGCTTCCTGACCCCGCTCATGTGAGCGCCCACCGGCCCGTGGGGACGCCGCGTTTGGGAATCCGGGCCCCTAGCGGCGAGACTGATCCGGTGACGTCCCGTATCCCGCGAGACACTCCGCTCCGACTCGTCCCCCGCCGGCCGCTCACCGCCGCCCGCAGGACCGCCACGACGCGCAGGTCCCGGCCTCCGCGCCCCCCCGAGGGCACCCCCTCGGTCTCCGAACTCGCGCGTCTCGCACGGGTCGAACTCGCCGACGCCGCGCGGGTGGCCCGCTGGGCGGGCGCCGGACCCGGCGCAGGCGCGGGAACCGCGGGACCCACCGGCATACTGCCCGGCCCCGCCGTCGCCGCCGCCGCGGCGGACCTGGAGTTGACGCCCGGCCAGATCCGTACCGCCTGGGACCGCGCGCGACTGTCCGGACTGATCGAGCTGCACGACGGCACGGCGCGGCCCGGCTGGCGGCTGCGGGCCTGGGACACCGACGACACGGCGGTGCTGCGCGGCTGGGTCGCGCTCTTCGACGCGTGGTCGCTCGCGCACCCGTTCCTGCCCGGCGGGCCGGACGGGATCGACGGGGGCGGCGGGGGCGGCGGGGGCGGCGGGGGCGGCGGGGGCGGCGGCCTGGGCGGGGCCGCGCAGGGGGACGTCGCCGGATCGGCGAACGGCTCTGCCGCGACCGGGCCCGATCCGGCGCTGGTCGCCGAAGTCATCGAGGCCGCACCGCAGTTGCTCTCCTTCCTGCACCTGTCCAACGGGCCGGTGCCGATCGACACGCTGCTGGATCTGCTGCGCCAGCGGGTCGCGGAGCTGCGCTCGGAGCGCCACGAGCCGCCGGCCGGCGGCGCCGGCGACCCGCTGCCCGCGCTGCTCGACTGGACGCTGGACGCCGCGGTCCTGGTCGGCGCGCTGCGCCCGCGCGACCCGCAGCGGCCCGACGAGGTCACGCTGACCGCGCTCGGCAGCTGGGCGGTGTGGGTCAAGCTGGAGCAGATCTGCGTCGCCGCGCAGGGCCGGCCGGGCACATGGAGCAGTCCGCGGCCACCATGCTGCGCGGCTGCGCCCGGCTGTCGCCCGGCCCGGCCCGCGCCGAGTACCAGGCGTGGCTGGCGGCCCGACCGGTGGGCCCGGCCGTCGCCGAGCTGCTGGAGACCGCCCGCGGCGACGACGCGCTGCTGCGCGGCCTGGCGTTCGAGGCGCTGCGGGTGGTCGGCGCGGCGGCGGAGCCCGCGGTGCGGGCGGTCCTCGACGAGGCGGTGCTGCGGCCCTACGCGGTGCTCTGGCTCGCGGAGTCCGAGGGCGCCGACCCCGATACGGCGACGTCGCTGCTGACCCGCGAGGAGGCGACGTGGCTGTGGGTCGACACGGCGGCGGCCGTCGTGGACCACGGGGAGGACCACTTGCTGGTCAGCCATTTGGAGACGGCTGTCCAGGGGTCGGTGCGGGGGCTGCTGCAGGAGGTGCGGGACGTCGGGCATCCGCGGACCGTCCAGGTCCTCGTGGCCCTCGCCGCGGCGCACCCCGACCCGGCCCTGGCCAAGGCCATGCGCCGCGCCGCGTTCCAGGTCCACACCGGCGAACTCTGAGTCCGGCTGCGCGTGCGGTTCGGCGTCCCGCCGGTTTCCCGTCTGCCCCGCCCGGCCGCTCCCAGCTGCGCGTGCGGTGTGGGTCGCGCCGGATTCCCGTCTGCCGGGCGGGCGTCCGTTGCCGGCTGCCCCGCCGTAGGTGGTTGCTCGCGCAGTTCCCCGCGCCCCTTCGGGGCCACGTCTGCCCCAGCCGGTCCGCTGCCGTCTGCCCCGCCGTAGGTGGTTGCTCGCGCAGTTCCCCGCGCCCCTTCGGGGCCACGTCTGCCCGGCCGGCTCGCTGCCGTCTGTCACGCCGCAGGTGGCTGGTCGCGCAGTTCCCCGCGCCCCTGTTGTGGTTGCGCGCCGCGGGCACGGTGCTGTCCCCCTGCGGGCGTGGAGTCGGCGCCCGACGCGGACCGACAGGGGCGCGGGGAACTGCGCGACCAGCCCGGCACGGCGGCGCAGCCGGCAGCGGACCCCCGTGGGGCAGACGCGAATCCGGCGCAACCTTGGACGCCCGCGCAGCCCCGCGCGGACCGGTGACGCAAACCGGTTGCGCCCGCACCGTAGAATGGCCGCATGGCAGTCTTCCTCCTCGATTGAGCCCCAGGCGCACCCCGCACCCACCCCGCCGCCCGCCAGGGACGCCCGCGCACACGCCGAGCACGGCCGACCACCGCCGAGCACAACCGCACGGCCGAGCCGAAGCTCAGCCAAGGCCCCGAAAGCCAGCGCAGCGCCCCGCACAACCTGGAGCTTCCTCCCGTGATCACTGCCACCGGCATCGAACTGCGCGCCGGCGCCCGCATCCTCATCGAGTCCGCCTCGTTCCGCGTCGCCAAGGGCGACCGCATCGGCCTGGTCGGCCGCAACGGCGCGGGCAAGACCACCCTGACCAAGGTGCTGGCCGGCGAGGGCCAGCCCGCCGCCGGCAGCGTCGCCGTCTCCGGCCAGGTCGGCTACCTCCCGCAGGACCCCCGCACCGGCGACCTCGACACCCTCGCGCGCGACCGCGTGCTCTCCGCCCGCGGCCTGGACACCGTGCTCCGCAAAATGCGTGAGAACGAAGAGCGGATGGCCAACGGAAAGGGCGCCACCCGCGACAACGCGATGAAGAAGTACGCCCGGCTGGAAACCGAATTCCTCACCAAGGGCGGTTATGCCGCCGAAGCCGAGGCCGCCACCATCGCCGCCGCGCTCGGCCTGCCCGACCGCGTGCTCGGCCAGCCCCTGCACACCCTCTCCGGCGGCCAGCGCCGCCGGGTGGAACTGGCCAGGATTCTCTTCTCCGACGCCGACACCCTGCTGCTCGACGAGCCGACGAACCACCTCGACGCCGACTCGATCGCCTGGCTGCGCGATTACCTCAAGACGTACCGCGGCGGATTCATCGTCATCTCCCACGACGTGAACCTCATCGAGACGGTCGTGAACAAGGTCTTCTACCTCGACGCGAACCGTTCCCGCATCGACGTCTACAACATGGGCTGGAAGCTCTACCAGCAGCAGCGCGAGGCCGACGAGAAACGCCGCAGGCGCGAGCGGGCGAATGCCGAGAAGAAAGCCGCCGCGCTCAATTCCCAGGCCGACAAGATGCGCGCCAAGGCCACCAAGACGGTCGCCGCGCAGAACATGGCGCGCCGCGCGGAGAAGCTGCTGTCCGGTCTGGAAGAGGTCCGGCAGTCCGACAAGGTAGCCAAGCTGCGCTTCCCCGAGCCTGCGCCCTGCGGCAAGACGCCGCTGATGGCCAGCGGCCTGTCCAAGTCCTACGGCTCGCTGGAGATCTTCACCGACGTCGACCTGGCCGTCGACCGCGGCTCCCGGGTGGTCATCCTCGGGCTGAACGGCGCCGGCAAGACCACGCTGCTGCGGCTGCTGGCCGGCGTGGAGCAGCCCGACACCGGCGAGGTCACCCCCGGGCACGGGCTGAAGCTGGGTTACTACGCCCAGGAGCACGAGACGCTCGACCCCGACCGTACGGTCCTGGAGAACATGCGCTCCGCCGCGCCGGACACCGACCTGGCGGAGATCCGCAAGATCCTCGGCTCGTTCCTCTTCTCCGGCGACGACGTCGACAAGCCGGCCGGGGTGCTCTCCGGCGGCGAGAAGACCCGGCTGGCGCTCGCCGCGCTGGTGGTCTCCAGCGCCAACGTCCTGCTGCTGGACGAGCCCACCAACAACCTGGACCCGGCCAGCCGCGAGGAGATCCTCGGCGCGCTGCACACCTTCACCGGCGCGGTCGTGCTGGTGACCCACGACGAGGGCGCGGTGGAGGCGCTGCAGCCGGAGCGGATCATCCTGCTCCCGGACGGCGTCGAGGACCTGTGGGGCAAGGAGTACGCGGACCTGGTCGCCCTCGCCTGACCGCGGCGGGCGGCCCGGCCGGGGTTCGCGCCCCGACCGGGCACGCATCCGGCCCGGTCGGGCAGGCGCGCGCCCCGGCCGGAGGCCCCGGACGGCGCCGCGGTGGAACCCGAATGGATCATTCGGCCCATCGTTGATCCTTCATCTGCGTGAGTCCGGCTGGTACCGCGGCCCGTCGGCACTCGCGCGGGCCCGGCCGGCCCGCGATCAGCCGTGTGACGTCGGCAAACTCCTTACCGACCGCATCTGACCTGCCGGTATTCGCCGAGGTCGGTTCCCGTGGGGGAAAAGCGGGACCGGAAATCCCCGGCGCGCGGCCTTCCCGGGCCGGGCTATCGCCGCATTCACACTGCGAATGTCCGGTGATGGACCTTGTCGAATGGGTGGTCAGGAACGCGTCGAGGGGTGATCATGAGAGTTCCATAGCGCACTTCCCTGGAGGAGGCACGGGTGGCCGAGACTCTGAAGAAGGGCAGCCGGGTGACCGGCCCGGCGCGCGAGAAGCTCGCGGCAGACCTGAAGAAGAAGTACGACTCCGGTGCGAGCATCCGCGCGCTGGCCGAGGAGACCGGCCGCTCGTACGGGTTCGTGCACCGGATGCTCAGCGAGTCCGGCGTGACCCTGCGCGGTCGCGGCGGCGCCACGCGGGGCAAGAAGGCCGCCGCGGCCTGATCCGGGGCCGGGACACACCCGCCGGCCGCGAATGGTTACCCTTCGGTAATCAGCCCGCGGTCCGCACGGAGGTGCCCCGATGCCCGAAGCCAACACGTTGCTCGAACGCGACGGTGTCCGGCTCACGCTGGACGACGCCGTCGCCCACGTCACCCTGTGCAATCCGGCCAAGCGCAACGCGCAGTCGCCCGCGGTGTGGCGGGCGCTCGCCGAGGCGGGCCGGCTGCTGCCGGGGAATGTACGGGTCGTGGTGCTGCGGGCCGAGGGCGTCTCGTTCTCGGCCGGACTCGACCGGCAGGCGTTCACGCCCGAGGGTTTCGACGGCGAGCCGTCGTTCCTCGATCTCGCGCGCGGCTCCGACAAGGAGCTGGACGCCGCCATCGCCGGGTACCAGGAGGCGTTCACCTGGTGGCGGCGCACCGACCTGATCACCGTCGCGGCCGTCCAGGGCCATGCGATCGGTGCGGGGTTCCAGCTCGCGCTCGCCTGCGATCTGCGGGTGTGCGCGGACGACGTCCAGTTCGCCATGCGCGAGACCGGTCTCGGCCTGGTGCCGGACCTCACCGGCACCAAGCCGCTGGTGGACCTGGTCGGGTACGGGCGGGCGCTGGAGATCTGTGTCACCGGGCGGTTCGTACGGGGGGCCGAGGCGGAGCGGCTCGGGCTCGCGAACCTGGTCGTTCCCGCGGGGGAGCTCGACGGGGCGGTGGCCGATCTCACCGCGGCGCTGCTGGCGGCTCCGCGGGGGGCTGTCAACGAGACCAAGGCGCTGTTGCGGAGCGCCGCGTCCGCGGCTGAGGCCGAGCAGTACGCCGCGGAGCGCGCGGCCCAGGCCCGCAGGCTCCGCGATCTGGCCGGCCTCGCCGCCGACTGATCCCGCGGTCTGGCGTGCGCCGCGGGGGGCTGCGCGTGCGGTTTCGGGGCCGCGCCGGATTCCCGTCTGCCCCGCGGCGTTCGTTGCCGGCTGCGCCGTCGGTGGCGGGTTGCTGGCGCAGTTCCCCGCGCCCCTGTCGGTCCGCGTCGGGCGCCGACTCCACGCCCGCAGGGGGACAGCACCGTGCCCGCGGCGGGCAACCACAACAGGGGCGCGGGGAACTGCGCGACCAGCCACCCGCGGCGTGACAGACGGCAGCGAGCCGGCCGGGCAGACGGGACCCCGAAAGGGGCGCGGGGAACTGCGCGAGCAACCACTTACGGCGGGGCAGCCGGCAACGGACCCCCCGCGGGGCAGACGGGAATCCGGCGCGACCCCGAACCGCACGCGCAGCCGGGAGCGGGGTCAGGTGACGACGACCGCCGCCGTCGCGGCGTTCGTCGCGGAGCGGGCAGCGCCCGCCGCGTCGCGGGCCACGCGGAGGGGGACGTGACCGGGCGCGACCTCGATCTGGACCTGGACCGCCGTCGCCCCGCCGGGCCCCGCGACGACCCGCACCCCGGGCCCGAGGCCCACCAGTCGCCCGGACAGCCGGGCAACCCCCGGCACCGCCCGCACCGCCGCCGCCGCGGCCTCCGCCTCGGTCCGCACGATCCCCGGCCCCACCTCCTCGGAAGCCTCGGAAGCCTCAGCCGGCTCCAGCCGGCTCAGCCGCCTCGGGACCCGGCTCCGCGCCGGGCCCGTCGCCGTCCTCGATGAGCCCGGTGACCCGCAGGTCGACCACCACCACGTCGAGCCCGACCGCGTCCCGCGCCGCCGCCCAGAGCGCCTCCCGCAGCCGCTCCGCGGCGACCTGCACCGGCTCCCCGGCCGCGGCCTCGAACGCCGCGTCGACCCGCAGCGGCAGATGCGGCAACGCGCCCAGCGGCGCCCCCGCCGGAGCAGCCCCGGGCGCCGCCGCCTCCTCGTCCGCCGGCGCGACCGCCACCCGCCCGACCCGCACCCCCACGACCCCCGCCGCCGCGCCCCGCAACAGCCGCACCGCCGCGCTCTCCGCGATCCAGGCCGGATCGCCCGCGCCGCCCAGCGGAAGGAGTCGCCCGAGAGCCACCTGCTGCCGTACCGTCCTGGCCAACCGGTCCATGCCCGCGCACCGCCTTCCGTCCGTACCGACCACTCGTTCGGGGGGTCGGTGAAGCCCTGTGGCCGCATCCGCGCAGCGCCACCGGGCATGCGCACATAGTCTGGGGCACGGAGCAGCCCAGACGAAGGGACGACTCGCGATGACCGAGACCGCACAGCAGGGCAGGCCCGAGCCGGAGGGCGTCGGCTCGACGGAGGGCAGGACGCTGGACAAGGGCAGCGCGGGCGGTTCCGGCCGCAAGGCCCTGGGCGACCCGGCGAGCCGCGGCCGCACCACCATCGCCGACGGCGTGGTGGAGAAGATCGCCGGTCTGGCGGCGCGCGACGTGGTCGGCGTGCACGCCATGGGCACCGGCCTGTCCCGTACCTTCGGCGCGGTCCGCGACCGCGTGCCCGGTGGCCGCGGCTCGGTCAGCCGCGGCGTCAAGGCCGAGGTCGGCGAGGTGCAGACGGCCCTGGACCTGGACATCGTGGTCGACTACGGCGTGTCCATCGTCGACGTCGCCCGCGCCGTGCGGGAGAACGTCATCGCGGCCGTGGAGCGGATGACCGGTCTCGAGGTCGTCGAGGTCAACGTCGCGGTGGGCGATGTGAAGCTGCCCGACGAGGAGGACGACGACGAGCGCGAGCAGCGGGTTCAATAAGTCGGCGGCGGTCAGGCCCAGGTGAGGGGACACAGTGCGCGGGATGAGCATGGCGGTGATCGGACTGGTCGTCGGGATGGCGCTCGGGTTCGCCGGTTATTTCGGCGGCTTCGGGGCCTTCCTGCTGGTCGCGGCGCTCGGCGCGGTCGGTTTCGTGGCGGGCAAGTTCCTCGACGGGGACATCGAGCCGGGCGAGTTCTTCCGCTCGCGCGACCGTGACCGCGACCGGCGGCGCTGATGGGGGCGGCGGTGCCGGCGCAGCCGCTGCCCGCCGCCGAGCGCGGCAGCCTGCGGATCGCCGACCGGGTGATCGCGAAGATCGCCGCGCAGGCGGCCGGCGAGGTGCTGGGCGACGCGCCCGGCGCGGACCTGGTGCCGCGTGACGCGACCCCGCACGCCACGGTGTCGGTCCGCAAGAACTCCGCGCGCCTGCGGCTGACCCTGGAACTGGGTTACCCGACCGACATCGGCGCGGTGTGCGGCCGGGTGCGCCGCCATGTCACCGCGAAGGTCGAGGCGCTGACCGGCATGGACGTACCCGAGGTCGCCGTCGAGGTCGAGCGCCTCCACGCCGCGGCGTCCGGCCGGCGCAAGGACGAGGGAAGGGTCCAGTGAGCGACGACGACCGCCCCGCCCCCACGCCCCCCGGCGAGCCCTCCGGCGCGCTGCGCTACGCCCCCGCCGCGGGAGAGCCCGGCGCGGTGCGCGCCAAGCGCTTCTGGGCCTGCCGCCGGGTGCCCTCCGCGCTGACCGCCGCGGTCGTCCTCGGCCTGAGCGGGCTGTTCCTCTACGACGTCGCGTCCGTGCGCAGCGGCCGGAAGGCGATGCGCTGGCGCAAGAAGCTCGCCGACGAACTCGCCACCCGCCATCTGGACGACGTGTGGGTCATCCTCGGCGCGGCCGTGTGCGCCGCGCTCGGGCTGTGGCTGCTCGTGCTCGCGCTGACCCCCGGCGAGCGCGCGGTGCTGCCGATGGCCCGCCGCGGCGCCGACGGCGTGCGGGCGGGCCTGGACCGGCACGCGGCGGCGCTGACGCTGCGCGACCGGGCGATGGAGGTCGCCGGCGTGCGCTGGGCCCGGGTCAGCGTCGGCCGCCGCAGGATCAAGGCCCGCGCCGCCTCGCACTTCCGCGAACTCACCGACGTGCGCAGCGACCTGACGGCCGCGCTGGACGACGCGGTGCGGCAGCTCGGGCTGGCCCGGCCGCCGTCCCTGCACGTCCATGTCCGGCGCGCCGAGAAGAAGGCGTGAGGGGAGCGTCATGCGTACCACCGTCAACCGCGTCCTGCTCGCCCTCACCGGCCTGGTGCTGCTCGCCCTCGGCGTGTCGGTGCTGATCGGCGGGCTGGACCTGCAACGCCACTGGAACTTCACCATGCCCTCGTCGTGGCCCTTCGACGGGCCCAAGGACGTGCTGCTCACGAAGCACGACAGGACCCGCTACCGCGGCGACGGCTGGTGGTGGCCGGTGGTGATCGCCGCCCTCGGCGTGCTGTTCGTGGCCGCGCTGTGGTGGCTGCTGGCCCAGGCCCGCACCCGCAGGCTCCGGCAGCTGCGGATCGACAGCGGCGACGCGCAGGGCGCGCTGGTCCGCGGCCGGGCCGTCGAGCACGTGCTGGGCGCGGAGTCCGAGGCGTTCGAGGGCGTCGAATGGGCGAACGCCTCGCTGGTCGGGCGGCGCGGCGGCCCCCAGGCCCGGATGGTGCTGGGTCTGGCCCCGCACGCCACCCCCGTCGACGTGGTCGCGGCCCTCGACGCCTCGGTGCTGGAACGCGCCCGCACCTCCGCGGGCCTGGCCGAACTCCCCGCCGAGGCGCGGCTGCGCGCGGTCCGCCACCGCGCCCGCCGGGTCAGCTGACGCCGCCGGGTTGACGCCGCAGGTCTTGACGTCGCCGGGCTGACGCCGCCGGGGCCGGACGCGGGCGTCAGCCGGCGCCGCCCAGGCCGTGCTGCGCCCCGGACAGCGTGAGCGCCGTGTTGACCAGTCCGATGTGGCTGAACGCCTGCGGGAAGTTGCCCAGCAGCCGCCCGGCCACCGGGTCCCACTCCTCGGCCAGCAGACCGACGTCGTTGCGCAGCCCCAGCAGCTTCTCGAACAGCGTGGCCGCCTCCTCGGTCCGCCCGGTGGTGTGCAGGGCGTCGGCCAGCCAGAACGAGCAGGCCAGGAAGGCGCCTTCGCTGCCGGGCAGGCCGTCCACCGACCCGGAGTCGGGGGTGTAGCGGCGCACGAAGCCGCCGTGGTCCAGCTCCCGGCGCACCGCCTCCACCGTGCCGACCACCCGCTTGTCGGTCGGCGGCAGGAAGCCCACCTGCGGTATCAGCAGCGTCGCCGCGTCCAGTTCCGCGGAGCCGTAGGACTGGGTGAAGGTGTTGCGGTGCGGGTCGTAGCCCTTCTCGCACACCTCGGCGTGCACCTGGGCGCGCATCGAGCGCCAGCGGGCCGCGTCGCCCTTCAGCCGCGGCCGCGCCTCCACGGTGCGCACCGCGCGGTCGGCCGCGACCCACGCCATCACCTTGGAGTGCACGAAGTGCCGGCGCGGCCCGCGCACCTCCCACAGCCCCTCGTCCGGCTCGTGCCACTTGGACTCCAGGAAGTCCATCAGCGCCCGCTGGAGGTTCCAGGCGTGCGTCTCGTCGTCCAGGCCGCGCTCCCTGGCGAGGAACAGGGAGTCGAGCACCTCGCCGTAGACGTCCAGCTGGAGCTGGCCGGCCGCCGCGTTGCCGACCCGCACCGGGGCCGAGCCCTCGTAGCCCTTCAGCCACGGCACCTCGTACTCCGGCAGCCGCCGCTCACCCGCGATGCCGTACATGATCTGCAGATCCGCCGGGTCGCCCGCGACCGCCCGCAGCAGCCAGTCGCGCCACGCCTTCGCCTCGTCCAGATAGCCGCCGGAGACGAGGGCGTTGAGGGTGAGCGCCGCGTCCCGCAGCCAGCAGTAGCGGTAGTCCCAGTTGCGCACCCCGCCGATCTCCTCGGGCAGTGAGGTCGTCGCGGCGGCCGCGATGCCGCCGCTGGGCGCGTAGGTGAGGGCCTTCAGGGTGATCAGCGAGCGCAGCACCGCGCCCCGCCACGGCCCGTCGTACCGGCACCGGTCCGACCACTGCGACCAGTCCGCGAGGCTCTGCTCCAGCGCCCGGAACGGCTCGACCCGGCGCGGCTGCCGCTCGTGCGAGGGGTGCCAGGTCAGCACGAAGGCGATCCGCTCGCCCGCGGCGACGGTGAAGTCGCCGTAGGTGCGCATGTCCTTGCCGTACATCGGCAGCGGCGGCTCGCTGCGCAGCCACACCGAGTCGGGCCCGGCGACGGCCACCCGGTGGTGGTCGGTGCGGCGCACCCACGGCACCACCGTGCCGTAGTCGAACCGCAGCGTCAGCTCGCTGCGCATCGCGACCTCGCCGGAGACGCCCTCGACGATGCGGATCACGTCGGGCGCCTTGTCGCGCTGCGGCATGAAGTCGGTGACCTTCACGGTGCCGGTCGGCGTCTCCCAGACGGTGTCCAGGACCAGCGTGTCACCGCGGTAGGCGCGGCTGCCGCACTCGGCGGAGTCGACCGGGGCCAGCCGCCAGCGGCCGTTGTCGCGGTCGCCGAGCAGCGCGGCGAAGACCGCCGCGGAGTCGAAGCGGGGCAGGCACAGCCAGTCGATGGAGCCGTCCCTGCCCACCAGCGCCGCGGTCTGCAGGTCGCCGATCAGCGCGTAGTCCTCGATCAGTCCTGGCACGTTCCCGTCCCCCCGTCCGCGGTCGCCGCGCGCGCTCGGCGCGGGCCGCTCGGTGTCTCGGCTGGTGTTGGGGGCGGCTCGACGAAGGCGCCCCGGGCGGCGCGGTCCTCAGACCGCGACCGTAGCGTTTCCCTCGGCCGGGCGGGGGCGGTCGCCGCCGTCGCCCTCGTCACTGCCGTCCCCGTCGCCGTCACCGCCGTCACCGCCGCCGTCCGCGGCGGCCTGCGCCGCCGCCGCGCGCTTGGCCAGGATGTCGGCGCGCTCGCGGCGCAGCAGCACCACCCAGCCGACCGGGACCATCGCCGAGAACAGCCACCACTGGATGGCGTAGGCGAGGTGCGGGCCGATGTCGGTGTGGTTGGGCTCGGGCACCAGCGCGGGCGAGGACGGCGTGCCGCCGGGGGAGAGCGAGACCATCTCCATGTAGCCGCCGACCAGCGGCTCGGGCATGTCCTTGCCCAGCATGGTGCTGTTGATCAGCATGATCTGCCGCGGCGGCAGGCCCTTGCGGTCGCGGATGCCGGTCGCCGAGGTGGTCTCGTCCGGGCGCAGCCGCCCGATCACGGTCACCTCGCCGGAGGGCGGCTTGGGGATCTTCGGGAACGCCGTCGGGTCGTCGGGCCCCTCGATCCAGCCGCGGTTCACCAGCACCGCCCGGCCGTCGTCCATCACGAACGGCGTGATGACGTGGTAGCCGATCTGCTGGCCGCCCGCGTCGTCCTCGGTGCCGCCGTTGCCCGCGGTGCGGTGCCGGGCGACGACCTCGTGGGCGGTGTCGAAGTGGCCGCGCGCCGACACGGACTTGTACAGGTCCTTGTGCGGTACGTCGAAGCCCGGGTGCGTCACGGACTCCACCGGGACCGGCGGGGCCTTGAGCGCGGCGGCGATGATCCTGTTGTTCGCCACCTTGTGCTCGTGGCGATGGAGCTGCCAGTAGCCCAGCCGAATCATGACCGGGATCATCACCAGCCCGAGCAGGGTGAGGAACACCCACTGGCGGGACAACAGGAAGCGGTACACCCCACGACGGTACAACTCGTCCGCCGGGCGTCGACGGCAGGGGGTGCGCCGCCCGGCGGACCCGCGGCTACCGGCCGGCGCCCGCGTCGCGCCCCACGGGCCCGGGGCCCGCGTCGCGCCCCACGGGCCCGGGGCCCGCGTCGCGTCCCACGGGCCCGGGGCCCTCGTCGCGCGCTACGCCCCGACGGTCGAGTCCACGCGGTCCACGATGCCGCGGTGGCCCTCCGCCGACGCGCAGTGCGCGCAGCAGTAGAAGCGGCCGTCCACCTGGACGCCGTGCCCGACGATCTGCACCCGGCAGTGCTCGCAGATCGGAGCCATCCGGTGGATCGCGCACTCGAAGCTGTCGAAGACGTGCACCGCCCCCTGGGCGTGGACTTCGAAGCTCATCGCATAGTCGTTTCCGCACACTTCGCATCGCGCCATGAGGCACAGGCTGCGGGCCGCGGCGGCGCGGAGCAACGCGCCGCCCTGGCGGACGCCCGGCTGCCACCCGAATGGCCGGACCCGCGGCGGTCGGCGGCGGGCCCGGTGGACGCCGACCGGGGCCGAGCAGGCGTCGACCGGCGGGCGTGGCCGGCGGACCCGCGGGGCTCAGCCGTGCACGCCCGCCGCGGGCACCACGGCCTTCAGCAGCTCCGCGAAGGTCCGCTCGTCGACCACCGGCGTGCCCACCTCGCGCGCCTTGGCGGCCTTGGTGGTGTACGCGTCCGGGTCGTTGGTGACGAGCAGGCTGGTCAGCCGGCTCACCGAGGACGCGACGTGCAGCCCCGCGTCGGTGGCCCGGTCCTCCAGCAGCTCCCGGTCGATGCCGGTGTCGCCGGAGAACGCCACCCGCATGCCCTGCACCAGCGGCCCGCCCGGCGCCAGCCGCCCCGGGTTGGGGTACGGGCACGGCGGTCGCTTGCGGGCCGGCCGCCAGCCTCCCGAGCCGTAGCCCGAGCCGTACAGCCGCCCGTAGCGGGGCGCGGGGACGGACGGCCCGGAGCCGGCGGGGGAGGCCGCCGCGGCGGCGGGCGCGTCGGGCCACTCGGTGAGCGGGCGGCAGGCGTGCAGCGGCAGCGGCAGTTCCTCGCGCGCTGCCAGGTGCAGGCTCGGCCGGAAGGTCTCGGCGAGCACCCGCGCGTCGTCCAGCGCGTGGTGCGCCCGGCGCTGCACCACCCCGTAGTGCGCGGCGAGCGTCTCCAGCTTGTGGTTGGCCAGCGGCAGCCGCAGCGTCTTGGCCAGCACGATCGTGCACAGCCGCTGCTCGACCGGGGCGGCGGACCGGGCCCTGGCGTACTCGCGGGCCAGCATCGACCAGTCGAAGACCGCGTTGTGCGCGACCAGCACGCGGCCGGCGAGGCGCTCGGCCAGCGCGGGGGCGATGTCGGCGAACAGCGGGGCGTCGGCGAGCTGAGCCGACGTCAAACCGTGGATCCAGACCGGGCCGGGGTCGCGCTCGGGATTCACCGGCGAGTACCAGTGGTCCTGGACCTCGCCGCGCGCGTCCAGCCGGTAGACGGCCGCGGACACTATCCGGTCGTCCCTGCCGAGTCCCGTGGTCTCCACGTCGACCACGGCGTAGCCCTCGGGGTACCCCGACGGCCACGGGGCCGCGGGCGGGAACTCGGTCACGTTGTCCGGCATGGTCATTGAGGATACGGGGCGCGGCCGACAGCCCATCGCCGTCCCGCTCGGCCGGACATGCGTGGAGGTGGCCGGACAGTGTTCCTTACTTGTCGGTAACACCGTCTGTTCGACGACCGGTTGCGGCCCCTATGGTGCGGACGTGCCAGAACTCCCCGATGTCGTGCTGTGGTCGGTCCCCGCCTTCGTGCTGCTCACCGTGGTCGAGATGGTCAGCTACCGCCTGCGCGCCGAGCCCTGACAGGGGCGCGGGGCTGCGCCGGATATGCGGCTGGCGCCGCGTGCGCGCGACAAGCCACCCACCGGGCGGCCGACCGGAGCGAAGCCCGCGGGCCTACGGCGCATCCCCGCCCCTTGCAGCGCGAACCCACACCCTTCAACAAACTGTTGCGATCGCCCCAGATCGCGTACGCTGCGGCGAACACCGCCCCACCCCCGCTCGCCGGCGCAGCGCCTAGTGTGGAAGGCGGAGGCGCCCACCGGCGCCAGGAGGGAGCCCACCCCGATGACGTCCGCGCTCATCGACTCGTACGGCCGCGTGGCCACCGACCTGCGCGTCTCCCTCACCGACCGGTGCAACCTGCGCTGCACGTACTGCATGCCCGAGGAGGGCCTGCAGTGGCTGGCCCGGCCCGACCTGCTCGACGACGACGAGATCGTCCGCCTGGTGCGGATCGCGGTCACCGAACTCGGGGTCCGCGACGTGCGCTTCACCGGCGGCGAGCCGCTGCTGCGCCCCGGCCTCGTCGGCATCGTCGAGCGCTGCGCCGCGCTCGACCCGCGCCCGAGGATCTCCCTCACCACCAACGGCATCGGCCTCGGCAGGACCGCCGACGCGCTGCGCGCCGCCGGCCTGGACCGCGTCAACGTCTCGCTGGACACGCTGCGCCCCGACGTCTTCCACCGGCTGACCCGGCGCAACCGCCACCACGACGTCGTCGAGGGCCTGGCCGCGGCCTCGGCGGCCGGCCTGGCCCCGGTCAAGGTCAACACCGTCCTGATGCGCGGCCTCAACGACGACGAGGCCCCCGACCTGCTCGCCTGGGCCCTGGAGCACGGCTACGAACTGCGCTTCATCGAGCAGATGCCGCTGGACGCCCAGCACGGCTGGCAGCGCGCCGACATGGTGACCGCCGAGGAGATCCTCGCCGCGCTGTCCGCCCGCTACTCCCTGACACCGGAAGAGGACGGCGCCCGCGGCTCCGCACCGGCCGAACGCTGGCTGGTGGACGGCGGCCCCGCCCGCGTCGGGGTGATCGCCTCGGTGACCCGGCCGTTCTGCCGGGCCTGCGACCGTACCCGGCTGACCGCCGACGGCCAGGTGCGCAACTGCCTGTTCGCACGCGAGGAGTCCGACCTGCGCGGCGCGCTGCGCTCCGGTGCGCCGGACGCGCGGATCGCCGAGCTGTGGCGGGCGGCCATGTGGGGCAAGAAGGCCGGCTCGGGGCTGGACGACCCGGCGTTCCTCCAGCCGCAGCGGCCGATGTCAGCGATCGGCGGCTGAGCCCGCGCCGGAGTCCGTCCCGCGATCCGCGCCCCGGTCCGTACCGGAGTCCGTACCGGCGTGTGTGCCGGGGGCCGTGCCGGCGGCCGGTCCGGCGGCCGATCCGGGGGAGTGTCCCGCCGCCTCCGACGCCCGCCACTGAGCCAGCGGCACCACGTCCTTGAGGAAGCCGCGGATCCCCAGGAACTGCGACAGGTGCTCGCGGTGCTCCTCGCAGGCCAGCCAGGTCTTGCGCCGGTCCGGCGTGTGCAGCTTGGGGTTGTTCCAGGCCAGCACCCACTGGGCGGGGGCGCGGCACAGCTTGGCCGAGCAGATCGGCGTCTCGTCGTTCACGGTCCCAGTAAACCGAACGCGCACATGGCGACGCCGGGCAGCCACGGGGGAGCCGCCCGGCGTCGGTCCGTCGCTCCGACGGGGGATGCGGAGCGCACACGAAGTATGTCACGCGCCCAGGGCCCCGTGGAGGGGGAATTCCATGATTGATCTGAGCTTTTCTTGAGGTTTCGCACTCCGCTTTCACAGGTCTATACCTATGATGTTGCCTTGGGCTCCTGTACGGGCGCCCTGTCCGCCGCCGACTCGATCGACGAGGGCTCCAGTGCAGGACGCGAGGGCGGCGGCACGTAGGTGGAGGTCGGCGGCCTGGGGGTGTTCTCCCGACCTGCGTTGGCGTAGACCACCGCGACGTACGGCAGCAGTGCGCCGAGCACCAGCATGGCCCAGGCGAGCGGGCGCTCCACGTTCCACAGCACCACGGTCAGGATCACCGAGAGTGTGCGGATGGACATCGAGATGATGTAGCGGCGTTGCCGACCGCGGACGTCCTCCTTCAGCCCGGTCCGCGCTCCCGTGATCTGGAAGACCTCTGGACCGCCCTGCCTACGCATCCCGTTTCCCACCGCCCGATCGCCTCGCCGGAACCCGCCGGAGCCCGCCGGTCACCGGTCGCGGCGCCTGCGGCCCGGATGCCTCCCACGGTACGCCGCCCGGGCCCGCGGGAGCAGGGCAGGGTGCGCCGTCCGTGCGGATTCCGCCGTGTCCGCGCCGCCGGAGCGCGTCTCCCGCGCCCGGGCCCTCCCCGTGCCCCGCTTCTCGGCCCGTCCGCTCCCGGCGTGCGGGGTCACCCGACCGGCCACAGACTGGCGGGACGACGACCGGGCGTGCTCGCACCGGTCACGAGGAGGCGAGAGACATGGGTTGGTTGTGGGCGATCATCGTCGGTCTCGTGCTGGGTCTGATCGCCAAGGCGATCCTGCCGGGCAAGCAGACCCTCCCGCTGTGGCTGACCGTCCTGGCCGGTATGGGCGGCGGCGCCCTCGGCAACGGCGTGTCCAGCTGGCTCGGCGTGCGCGACACCAGGGGCTTCGACTGGACCCGGCACGTACTCCAACTCATCGGCGCCATCGTGCTGGTCGCCATCTGCGACGCCCTGTGGCGGGCGTACAAGGGGCGGAAGTCCGGCGGCAGCGCCACGCCCACGGCCGGACGGTCCAGCCGCGTCTGATCCCGCGCGTCAGTCGCGGGGGAGCGGGCGCAGCCGGTCCGGCGGGACGGCGTCGGTCAGCCAGACCCCGTTGGCGCTGACCCGGAAGACGTGGCCGGCGGCGGCCAGCCCCGCCGCGTCCACCGCGAGGACCACCGGACGGCCGTGCCGCGAGCCCACGCGCACGGCCGTCGCCACGTCCACCGACAGGTGCACGTGCTGCCGCGCCATCGGGCGCAGCCCGTCGCGCAGGATCAGCGGCAGCGTGGCCGCCGCGGTGCCGTGGTAGAGCACGTCCGGCGGTGCGGCCGGTTCGAGGCCGAGTTCGACCGCGACCGAGTGGCCCTGGCTGGCGCGGATGCGGCGGCCGTCGGCCGAGTAGGCGAACCGCTTCTTGCTGTTCGTCGCCACCACGTGGTCGAGGTCGGCCCGCGAGAACCGGCGGCCCTTGGCGGCGCACGCGGCGATCAGCCGGTCCACGTCCACCCAGCCGCCCTCGTCCAGCACCAGGCCGACCGCCTCCGGCTGGTGCCGCAGCACGAGCGACAGGAACCTCGAGATCCTGACCGCGGCCTTCTCGTCGAGCATGTCCCCCCGCTTCCGGTCGACCGTGCTGCCGGCTGATCTGCTGCTGGCTGATCGTGCTGCCGGCTGATCGTGCTGCCGGTCGATCATGGCGCCGGCCACATCGTGCTGCCGGTCAGACTCCTCGGCTGACCGAACTCATGTTGAAGTCCGGGATGCGCAGCGCCGGCGCCGCAGCCCGGGTGAACCAGTCGCTCCACTCCCGCGGCAGCGTCCGCTCGGTGCGGCCGGCCTCGGCGGCGCGGCCCAGCAGGTCGACCGGCGACTCGTTGAACCGGAAGTTGTTGACCTCGCCGGTCACCTCGCCGTCCTCCACCAGGTACACGCCGTCCCTGGTCAGGCCGGTGAGCAGCAGCGTGGCCGGGTCGACCTCGCGGATGTACCACAGGCAGGTCAGCAGCAGCCCGCGGCCGGTGCCGGCGACCATCTCGTCCAGCGACTGCTCGCCGCCGCCCTCCAAGACCAGGTTGCCGCCGCTCGGCGCGACCGGCAGCCCGGTGAGCGCGGCGGTGTGCCGGCTGGTCACCAGGCTCGTGAGCACGCCGTCGCACAGCCAGTCGACTGGGCCGACCGGCAGACCGTTGTCGAACACCGACGTGTCGTCGCCCGAGGAGTGCGCGAGGGCGAACGGCGCCGACTCCAGACCGGGCTCGGCCGGGTCGCTGCGCAGCGTCAGCGGCAGGGACGCCAGCTTCTCGCCGACCCTGGTCCTGCCGCCGGGCCGGCTGAAGACCGTACGGCCCTCGGCGGCGTCCCGGGCGCCGGACGACCACAGCTGGTAGACCATCAGGTCCGCGACCGCGCTGGGCGGCAGCAGCGTCTCGTACCGTCCCGCGGGCAGCTCGACCTTCCGCTCGGCCCAGGCCAGCCGGCGGGCCAGGTCGGCGTCCATCGCCAGCGGGTCGACGTCCCGGAAGTCCCGGGTGGAGGCCCCGGCCCAGGCGGACTTGGTCCGGTCCGGGGACTTCGCGTTGACCTCAAGGGTGCCGGTCGGCTGGTCGTGGCGCAGCCGCAGCCCGGTCGAGGTGCCCAGGTAGGTGGAGGTCAGCGCGTGGTAGGCGAAGCCGTACAGCTCGCGTCCGCCGGCCCGGGCGGCGCCGAACGCCTCGCCCAGCGCGGGGGCGAAGTCGGCGAAGACCTCGGGCCCGGTCTCGGCCGGCGGTTCGGTGAACGCCGCGTCGGCCGGCCGCGCCGCCACCAGCGGCTGCGCGTCCTCGGCGGGCCCGGCCTCGCGTGCGGCGGCCTCGGCGGCGCGCACCAGCGGCTCCAGGTCGTCCTCGGTCACCGCGGCCCGCGACACCACGCCGGAGGCGGTCCCCTGCGCGCCGTCCACCGTGGCCACGACGGTGAGGTTGCGGCCGCGGGTCACGCCGTTGGTGGTCAGCGCGTTCCCCGCCCAGCGCAGGTTCGCGCTGGAGTTCTCGTCGGCGATCACCACGCAGCCGTCCGCCCGGGACAGCGCCAGCGCGCGCTCGACGATCTCGTGCGGCTTGGACCGGCTGCTCATCGACGCGCCTCCTGCGTGGTGTGGGAACTGCCCGGGCCCGGACGGGCCGCACCGGTCGCCCCGGCCGCCGCCCCTGGCCGAAGCCGAGCCTACCGATCGCCCGGACGCCGGCGAGCCGATTATTCGCGCGCGGGAGCCGGGCCGGTCGCACCGCGCAGCAGCCGGGGCGGGGACACGAGCGCGGCGAGGTGCTCCTCGACGGTGAGCGCGCCCCTGCGGACCGCCGCCGGGCGCACCGGCGAAGCGCTGAAGACGTCCGTGTGGCGGACGTGCTCACGCATCGGCGTTCTGCCCGACGGGCGGCCGGGGTCTGTCGGGTCGTCCGGGCCTTTCCGGCGCATGGCGTGGGGGATGATGGCCGAGTGACGTCGTCCGCCTGGCTCGACATAGGCCTGCTCCTCTTCGGGCTCGCCGCCAGCACCTTCATCGGCTGGCTGAGTCCGCCCGCGAACATGGCCAGGAACGTCGTCATCGCCCTGGTCTGTCTCGCCGTCGGGGCCACCGTGCTGATCACGGTGTTGAAGGACCGTACGGGCGGCGGGTCGCAGACGATCGCGCCGCTCGCGTGCGCCCGGGTCTTCGACAAGGCCCACGGCGTACTGGAGCGGGAGTCGCCGCTGGCCGCACCGCCCCTCGCGGACTTCGCGTTCACCCCGAGCCGCGACCTTCCGGGCCGGGTCGACCTCACCCTGACCTGGATCAACCCGATACCCATCCACCAGAGCGCCATCGCGATGGAGGGCGTGTACGGCCAGGCCGACCCCAACGACGACTTCATCGACCACACCCAGCCCGCGGCCGCCACGGGAGAGTGCTGGAACTGGTACCACTTCGGTCCCCGCGACGACGCCCAGCCCCGGATCGTCCGGCTGAGCGTCGACGAGCTGTGGCCGGGCCAGCGCTACTGCTTCTACACCGAGTTCCGCACCGAGACCGGCTACTCCAAGCCGACCGCCATACGCTGCGAGACCGCCACGTGGAAGCCCAGCTGGGGCAAGCCGGCACGTCCCTCACCGTCATAGCCCGGCACTCACCGCGGGTACGCCGTGCCGACCTCCTGCGGGCTTCCGGGGACGGGCGACATGATCGAAGAAGGTGTCAGGCGCGGCCGGATTCTGATGTGGTGTTGAGGATGTTGACGTCGCGGAAGAGGGCGGCGGGGCAGCCGTGGGAGACGGCGGCGACCTGGCCGGGTTGGGCTTTGCCGCAGTTGAAGGCGCCTCCGAGGACGTAGGTGTCGGGGCCGCCGACCGCTTCCATGGAGCCCCAGAAGTCGGTGGTGGTGGCCTGGTACGCGAAGTCCTTGAGCTGGCCGGCGAGCTTGCCGCCGCGGATGGCGTAGGCCCGCTGTCCGGTGAACTGGAAGTTGTAGCGCTGCATGTCGATGGACCAGGAGCGGTCGCCGACGATGTAGATGCCGCGGTCGACGCCCGCGATCAGCTCGTCCGTGCCGGGGCCGTCGGGGGCGGGCTGCAGCGAGACGTTGGCCATGCGCTGGACCGGGACGTTGCCGGGGGAGTCGGCGAAGGCGCAACCGTTGGAGCGGTCGAAGCCGGTGAGGCGGGCCATCCTGCGGTCGAGCTGGTAGCCGACCAGGACGCCGTCCTTGATCAGGTCCCAGGACTGGCCGGCCACCCCCTCGTCGTCGAAGCCCACGGTGGACAGGCCGTGTTCGGCGGTGCGGTCGCCGGTGACGTTCATCAGCGGGGAGCCGTAGCGCAGCGTGCCGAGCTGGTCGAAGGTGGCGAACGAGGTGCCGGCGTAAGCGGCTTCGTAGCCCAGCGCGCGGTCCAGCTCGGTGGCGTGGCCGATCGACTCGTGGATGGTCAGCCACAGGTTGGACGGGTCGACCACCAGGTCGTACGCCCCCGGCTCCACCGAAGGGGCGCGCAGCTTCTCGGCGAGCAGGGCCGGCAGCTCGGCCAGTTCGCGCTCCCAGTCCCAGCGGCCGGGGGAGCCGGTGGGCGCCAGATACTCCCAGCCGCGGCCGACCGGCGGGGCCAGCGTGCGCATCGAGTCGAACTCGCCGGTCTCGGGGTCCACCGAGACCGCGGTCAGCTGGGACTGCAGCCGGACCCGCTGCTGTGTGGTCGAGGTGCCGGCGGTGTCGGCGTAGAACTTGTTCTCCTGCACGGTCATCAGCGAGGCGTCCGCGTGCGAGACGCCCTCGGCGGCCAGCAGCCCGGCGCTCCACTCGGCGAGCAACCCGGTCTTCTCCGCGTCCGGCACGTCGAAGGGGTTGATCTCGTACGACGAGACCCATGTGCGGTCGGCGTGCACGGGCTCGGGAGCCAGCTCGACCGGCCCCGGGCCGTCCGGTCCGGCAGCCGCGGCCACCGTCGCCGACAGCTTGGCCATCGCCACCGCCCGCGCCGCGACCTTCGCCGCCGCGTCCATCGTCAGATCGACGCCGGAGGCGAAGCCCCAGGCGCCGCCGTGCACCACGCGCACCGCGAAGCCCAGGTCGGTGGTGTCGGAACTGCCGGCCGGGCGGGCGTCCCGCAGCCGCCAGGACGCGCTGCGCACCCGCTCCAGGCGGAAGTCGGCGTGCTCGGCCCCCAGCGCCCGGGCCCTGGCCAGCGCGGCATCGGCGAGCGCCCGCAGCGGCAACGCCAGGAATGACTGATCGACCTCGTGACCCACGACGAACTCCCCTTCGCTCTCCGTGCTTCGCAGTGAATCACGTCCCGCCGACCGTCCGCCCGGTCATTTGCCCGTGCCTGTGGACAACCCGTCCCGAACCTGTTTCCGGGATACGTCCGCGCCCCTTGAGCCTGGTCCAGACCAATTCTATGCTCATGACAACCGCCCTCTCCTGTCAGCATCGCCCACTCACGCAAGCGACAAGGAGCCCCCCACATGTCAGCACGTCGCAAGGCCGCCGCCATCGGGGCGGCGGGCGCCGCCGCGTTCGCCGCCGGTGCGCTCACCGCCGTCCCGGCCAGCGCCCACGGAGCCCTCGACACCCCGGTCAGCAGGATCTCCGCCTGCTTCGCAGAAGGCCCCGAGCACCCGGTGTCGCAGGTGTGCAAGGACCTCGTCGCCGACAGCGGCACCCAGCCGCTGTACGACTGGAACGAGGTCAACATCCCCGACGCCAACGGCCAGAGCCGCCAGATCATCCCCGACGGCCACCTCTGCTCGGCCAACCGCGACAAGTACCGGGCGCTGGACTGGGCGCGCACCGACTGGCCCGCCACCCCGGTCACCGCGGGCCAGACCACCGTGCAGTTCAAGGTCACCGCACCGCACCGCGGCGTCATGACGCTCTACATCACCAAGCAGGGGTACGACCCCACCAAGCCGCTGAAGTGGTCCGACCTGGACGACACCCCGATCGCCACCTACACCACCGCCGCCAGTTCGCCCGGCTACTACACCTTCGACGCGACCCTGCCCGCCAGGACCGGCCGGCAGCTCATCTACCAGGTGTGGCAGCGCACCGACAGCCCCGAGGCGTTCTACGGCTGCGCCGACGTCGTCTACGGCCAGAGCGCGCAGGCCGCGCGCGCGGCCACCGCCGACATCGCCGAGGCGCCCACCGACGCGCAGATCGAGGCGGGAGCGGCCAGGTCCACCGTCAGCCACCACGGCCACGGCGGCACCGAGCCGATCGCCGCCGCGCCGGTCGCGGACAGCAGCCCGTCGGGCACGCTGACCGAAGCGCTGTCCGGCAGCGCGGTGCTCGCCTCCGGCGCCGTCGGCCTGCTGCTCTGGAGCCGCCGCAGGACCACCACCCGCAGCCGCGGCTGACACCGCCCCGCGCCGCGCGCGGGCCCCGCGACCAGTGGGTTCCTGTAGGAAACCGACAGGGACCCACCGGTCGCCCTGTCGATGCCGATTCCCCGCGGAGAGACCGGGACCGATAGCTTTTCCTAGGTCACGACCGTCTAGGAAAGGGTGATCCGTTGAGCCGCTCGGTTCTCGTCACCGGAGGAAACCGTGGCATCGGCCTCGCCATCGCCCGTGCGTTCGCCGACGCGGGCGACAAGGTCGCCGTCACCTACCGCTCGGGCGAGCCCCCGGCCGACCTCGTCGCGCTGGGCGTGCTCGCCGTGCGCTGCGACATCACCGACGCCGAGCAGGTGGAGCAGGCGTACAAGGAGATCGAGGCCGCGCACGGCGCCGTCGAGGTCCTCGTCGCCAACGCCGGCATCACCCGCGACCAGCTCCTGATGCGGATGGGCGAGGAGGACTTCACCGCCGTCCTCGACACCAACCTCACCGGCACCTTCCGGGTGGTGAAGCGGGCCAACCGCGGCATGCTGCGCGCCAAGAAGGGCCGCGTCGTGCTGATCTCGTCCGTGGTCGGCCTGCTGGGCTCGGCGGGACAGGCCAACTACGCCGCCTCCAAGGCCGGCCTGATCGGCTTCGCCCGCTCCCTCGCGCGCGAGCTGGGCTCCCGCAACATCACCTTCAACGTCGTCGCGCCCGGCTTCGTGGACACCGACATGACGCGCGTGCTCAGCGACGAGCAGCGCGCCGGCATCGTCTCCCAGGTGCCGCTGGGCCGTTACGCCCGGCCCGAGGAGATCGCCGCGGCCGTGCGCTTCCTCGCCTCCGACGACGCCTCGTACATCACTGGAGCCGTCATCCCCGTTGACGGCGGATTGGGCATGGGTCACTGATCACCATGAGCGGAATCCTCGACGGCAAGCGCGTCCTGATCACGGGCGTGCTGATGGAGTCCTCGATCGCCTTCCACACCGCCAAGCTGGCGCAGGAGCAGGGCGCCGAGATCATCCTGACCGCCTTCCCCCGGCCCACTTTGACCGAGCGCATCGCCAAGAAGCTGCCCAAGCCCGTCAAGGTGATCGAGCTGGACGTCACCGACGCCGAGCACCTGGCGGGCCTGGAGGAGACCGTCCGGGCGGAGCTGGGCGGCCTCGACGGCGTCGTCCACTCCATCGGCTTCGCGCCGCCGGACGCCCTGGGCGGCAACTTCCTCAACACCCCGTTCGAGTCCGTCGCCACCGCGATGCACGTCTCGGCGTACTCGCTCAAGGCGCTCACCATGGCCTGCCTGCCGCTGATGGACGGCGTGGGCGGCTCGGTCGTCGGCCTCACCTTCGACGCCCAGGTCGCCTGGCCGCAGTACGACTGGATGGGCCCGGCCAAGGCCGCGCTGGAGGCGACCAACCGCTACCTGGCCAGGGACCTCGGCAAGCAGAACATCCGCTTCAACCTGGTCTCCGCGGGTCCGATCGGCTCCATGGCTGCCAAGTCCATCCCGGGCTTCAGCGAGCTGGCCGACGTGTGGAACCACCGCTCGCCGCTGGAGTGGGACATGGCCGACCCCGCAGGCCGGCCGCGGCGTCGTCGCCCTGCTCTCGGACTGGTTCCCCAAGACCACCGGCGAGATCATCCACGTCGACGGCGGGGTGCACGCGATCGGCGCGTGACGCGCCGGCGCCCACGCGTCCCGAGAGGCCCGGCGCCGGTGCGCCGGGCCTCTCGCGCAGGCCGCCAGGCGGTACGGCCGCGCGGTGGTAGGCCTGCGCCGTGGCACGGCCGCGCCCCGCGGCGATGCGCCGGCGGCTGCCCTCAGATCAGCCGCGCGGCCCGGAAACGGCAGTGGAACGCGTGCTCGCGCGCCTCGGCCGCGGCCGCGTCGCGGTCCGCCGCCCGGATCGCGGCGACCAGGCGCGCGTGGTCGAGGTGGTCCTCGGGCCGCAGCTCGGCCCCGACGTCCGCGCGCAGGTAGTCGCGCAGCACATGGCCGAGGTCCGCGTAGAGCGCGGTGAGGACCTCGTTGTGCGAGGCCGCGACGACCGCCAGGTGCAAGGTCGCGTCGGCCTCCACGAACGACTCCGCGTCGCCGGAGTCCCAGGCCCGCTCGCGCCGCTCCAGCAGCGCGTCCAGCCGGTCGAGTTCGGCGGCGGTACGGCGCTGGGCGGCCAGCGTCGCGGCGGTCGTCTCCAGCGAGCCGCGCAGCTCCGCGACGTGCAGCGGCTCGGCGTCGGCGAACCTGCGCTGCATCACCCCGGCCAGTTCGCTGGTGGCCACCACGTAGGTGCCCGAGCCCTGCCGGATGTCCAGCAGCCCGTTGTGCGCGAGCGCCCGGACCGCCTCCCTGACGGTGTTGCGGGCCACACCCAGCTGCTCGACCAGTTCGGGCTCGGTGGGGATACGGCTGCCCACCGGCCACGCGCCGGAGGTGATCTCGGCGCGCAGCCTGGTGATCACCCGGTCCGCGAGCGGCTCCGGACGGGACACTCGGTCCATATTCATCCCATCATTCTATGATGGGTGGATGCGCGACGACGAACCACTGGCACTCGGCCCCGCCGACATCCACCTGACCAGCACCGACGCCGGCCCGGCGGCACCCGGCGCCGACGAGTCGGGCGCCGCGCGACCGGGCGCCCCCGCGCAGGCGCCGCACCCCGCGCCCTGGGTGCGCCGGCTCGTCCTCGCCGCCCTCGTCCTCGCCGCCCTCAACCTCCGCCCGGCGATCACCAGCCTCGGCGCACTGCTGAAGGAGGTGCGCGACGGCCTGGGCATGAGCGGCACCATGGCCGGACTGCTCACCTCGGTGCCGGCGGCGTGCTTCGCGCTGTTCGGCTTCGCGGCGCCCCGGCTGGCCCGCCGACGCGGCCCCGGCGCGGTGGTGTTCGCGGGGATGGTCGCCATCACCCTCGGCCTCGCGCTGCGCCCGCTGGCCGGCGGCACGCCGCTCTTCCTGGCCGCGAGCGCCCTGGCGCTCGCCGGCATCGCCGTGTCCAACGTGCTCATGCCGGTGATCGTCAAGCGGTACTTCCCCGACCGGGTCGGCACCGTCACCGGCGTCTACTCGATGGCGCTGTCGCTGGGCACGGCCGTCGCCGCCGCGGTCGCCGTCCCGCTCACCGACGCCATGGGCGGCAGCTGGCGGCTCGGCCTGGGCGTGTGGGCGCTGCTCGCCGCCATCGCCATCGCGCCCTGGGCCCCGCTGATACGCGACCGCTCGCAGGCGCCCGCGGCCGGCGGACATACCGCCCGGTCCCGTACGCCGGAGGAGGGTGCCGACCGCTCCCGTACGCCGCAGGGCGCCGCGACCGGCGCCGGCGCCGTCGAGGCGGGCGGCTCAGGGCGGATCGTCCGCAGCCGCACCGCGTGGATGCTGGCCTGCTACTTCGGCCTGCAGAGCACCAGCGCCTACGTCACCATGGGCTGGATGCCGCAGATCCTGCGGGACGCCGGGATCTCCGCGGGGGAGGCCGGCGTGATGCTCGCGGTGACCATGGCGCTGGGCGTGCCGGTGTCGTTCCTGCTGCCGCCGCTGGCCGCGCGGATGCACGCCCAGGGACCGATCGCCGTGGTGCTGGTCGTCTTCCAGGTGGCCGGGTTCGCCGGGCTGTGGGCCGCGCCGGCCGGCGCGCCGCTGCTGTGGGCGCTGCTGCTCGGCGTGGGCAACTGCGCCTTCCCGCTGGTGCTGACGATGATCGGGATGCGGTCGCGGTCCGGTCCCGGCGTGGTGCGGCTGTCGGCGTTCGCGCAGAGCACCGGGTATCTGATCTCCATCCCCGGGCCGATCCTGGTCGGCGCCCTCAACCAGGCCACCGGGGGCTGGGGCGTGCCGCTCGCCCTGATGATCGCGCTCGCCGCGCCCCAGCTGCTGTGCGGCGTGCTGGCCGGCCGCAACCGGCACATCGAGGACGAACTGTGACCCCGGGAACTGCGACCCCGGTGCGGACGGTCCGGGGCCCGGTGCCAGACTGAGTCCATGCCCGTACTCGAACCGAACCCCCCGCAGAGCCAGCGGCGCCTGCTGATCGTCTTCGGCCTGATGATGGGGGTGCCCGCGATCGTCGCGGTGGTGGCCACCATCGCCGCCCGCATGGGCTGACGCCCGCACCGACCGCCCTTCGCACCGCCCCGGCCCACCTCGCCCCCGGCGACCCCGAGGCAGGGGTGGGGACAACCCCACCATCCCTAGGGGGCCAGGGTCAGGGTCAAGTGGGTGGACGACCGGATGGGTCGCCGCCCGCCGCCCCCGTAGCGTCGAACTGCACCTGGACGAGCAGGACTTCCTCCAGGGGCCACGCAGCCGAAGCAGTCCGACGGTCCTCACGGAGGCGGTCACCGTGACCACGCAGTCCCCGCACCTCTACACCCGGCAGCCCGGGAAGCACGGCCCCGAGCGGCCGGAGCGGACGAAGGGCGACGGCGCGCAGACCCGGCTGCCCTGGTGGGCGGTCGCGCTGCCCGCGATCGCCTTCGCCACGCTGCTCACCCTGCTCTCGGCGGGCTCGGCCGGCGCGTCCGCGCCCTCGGGCAACGCGGACACCTTCGCCCGGATCGCCTCCGCGCTCGGTTCGTTCCTGCACCACTTCCTGTGAGGCTCCCGCGCCGCTCCCCGTGACGGCCCCCGCGCGGCTCCCGGCGAGCCCGCGAGCCGCCGCGAGCCCGCCGCACGGCGCGTCCGCGGGGCTTCGTCCACAGGGCTCACGGTCATCCCGCGCCTGACCGCCGGTTTTCTGGAAAGCTGAAGGGCATGACCGTCGACTCGACCCGCACCATCGTCCTGCTGAGGCACGCCAAGGCCGACTGGCCCGAGGTTCCCGACCACGAGCGGCCGCTGGCCGACCGCGGCCGCCAGGACGCGCCGGCCGTCGGACGCCGCTTCGCCGACGACGGCATCAGCCCCGACCTCGCCCTCTGCTCCACCGCCGCCCGCACCCGGGAGACCTGGAAGCTCGCCGCCCACGAGCTGCCGCACCGCCCGAAGACCGTCTACGAGGAGCGGCTCTACGAAGCCTCCCTCGGCGATCTGCTCGCCCTCCTCAACGAGACGCCGGACGAGATCGGCTCGCTGCTGGTCGTCGGCCACAACCCCGGCATGCACGCCCTGGCCGACGCACTGGCCGGCTCCGCCGAGGGGGACGCGCTGTCCCGGCTCAAGCGCGCCGGCTTCCCCACCGCCGCGTTCGCGGTGATCACCTTCTCCGGGTCGTGGAAGACCGTCGAGCACGGCGTCGGCCGGCTGACCGGCTTCTGGGCCCCGCACGAGGGCTGACCGCAGGGCGCGGGGGTCCGCGCGGCAGGCCGGGCGGCGGATACGGTCCCGGCGCCGCGGGTCGGGCGGCCGGTCCGGTCCCGGCGCCGCAGGTCGGGCGGCCGGTCCGGCGCGGTGGCGCGGGTCAGGCCGCCGGTCCGTCGTCCACCGCGTCGGCCGCCTCGATCTCCTCGCGGGTGATCCCCAGCAGGTAGAGCACCGTGTCCAGGAACGGCACGTTCACCGCGGTGTCCGCGGCCTCCCGGACCAGCGGCTTGGCGTTGAAGGCGACCCCGAGCCCGGCCGCGTTGAGCATGTCCAGGTCGTTGGCGCCGTCGCCGATCGCCACGGTCTGGCTCAGCGGCACCCCGGCCTGCGCGGCGAACTCGCGCAGCAGCCGGGCCTTGCCCGCCCGGTCCACGATCGGCCCGACGACCCTGCCGGTCAGCCGCCCGTCGACCACCTCCAGGGTGTTCGCGGCGGCGAAGTCCAGCCCCAGGCGCTCCCGCAGGTCGTCGGTGACCTGGGTGAAGCCGCCGGAGACCACCCCCACCTGGTAGCCCAGCCGCTTGAGGGTGCGCACCAGGGTGCGGGCGCCGGAGGTCAGCCGTACCTCGGCGCGGACCTTGTCCACCACCGACGCGTCGAGCCCGGCCAGCAGCGCCACCCGCGCGTGCAGCGACTGCTCGAAGTCCAGCTCGCCGCGCATCGCCGCCGCGGTCACCTCGGCGACCTGCTCCTCGCAGCCGGCGTGCGCCGCGAACAGCTCGATCACCTCGTCCTGGATCACCGTGGAGTCCACGTCCATCACCACCAGGCGCTGCGCCCTGCGCTGCAGCCCGGCCGGCACCACCGCGATGTCCACCCCGCGCGCCGACGCCTCCACCGCGAGCGCCGAGCGCAGCGCGGCCGGCTCGGCGCCCGACACCGCGAACTCCACCGCGGTGACCGGGTACTTGGCCAGCCGGAAGATCCGGTCGATGTTGCCGCCGACGCCGGTGATCAGGGACGCTATGGCCGCCGTGGACTGCGCGGTCAGCGGCCGGCCCAGCACGGTGACGTGCGAGCGGCCCTCGCCGCGCGGCCGGTTGTCGCCGATGCCGGAGATGATCTCGGCCTGCAGCTTCATGGCCTCGGCCCAGCCGTGCACGGTGGACCGCAGCTCGCCCTCGGCGCCGCGCGCCGGCGGCGCGGTCACCAGCGCGCACAGGACTATCCGGCCGCGGGTCACCACCTGCTCGATGTCCACGACGTCCACGCCGTAGCCGGCCAGCACGTCGAAGAGCCCCGCGGTGATGCCGGGCCGGTCCCGGCCGAAGATCTTGACCAGGAGCGTGGGCGCGTCGGGCGCGTCGGGCGCGGCCTCGGGGGTGCTCGTGCGCTGCGGGGCGTCGTGCCGGGCGTCTTCCATGGTCCCCCCACGGTACCGGACCGCCCGCGATCACATCCGTCCCGCCCTGCGGACAGCTCCGCGGGCCGCCCCGCCGACCGGCCGGTGCGCATCCGGTGTCGCCGGGTCGGCACGTAATCCGCACATGAGGGTGCGTTCTGTTACGAGACCGGGGCCTGCAATAGTTCCTCCCGATGTCAGCTATCCCTACACTCCCCTGCATGGGGGATCAATCGGGGGACAACCAATGGGGCATGGGGTGCCTGAACTCGTACTTGAGATAAACGGACAGACCTGGCCGCTGGACGGATCGCGGTCGTACGCACTGGGGCGGGACCCGCAGGGCGACCTCGTCCTGAACGACGCGCGGGTGTCGTGGCGGCACGCCACCATCCGCCGGGCCGAACGCGGTTGGGTGATCGAGGACCTCGGCAGCACCAACGGCACCTTCGTGCAGGGGCGGCGGGTGCAGCAGACCGAGGTGGGCCCCGGCTCCGCGGTGTACCTCGGCAACGCCACCGACGGCCCGCGGCTGCTCTTCACCGCGCCGCGGACGGCCGCCGCGCCTGCCGCGCCCGCGGCGGCCCCGCAGGCCGCTCCGCAGCAGCCCGCGTACCAGCGGCCGCCGCAGGCGCCGCACGCGCAGCCCCAGCCGCAGGCGTACGCGCAGGCCCCCGCCTACCAGCAGCAGGCCTACGCCCAGGCGGCCCCGGCGGCGCAGGCCCCGGCGGCGCAGGCCCCGGCGGCGCAGGCCCCGGCCGCGCCGGTCCAGGCGCCCATGCCGGCCGGCTGGGGGCAGCAGCCGCCCGCCCCGGTGCCCGGACAGCAGCCCGGCGGCTGGGGCCGACCCCCGCAGCAGCCGCCGGCCGCGGCGCGGCAGCCCGCCCCCGGCGGCCCCACGCCGGGCTACGGCGACCGCAGCCCGACCACCTTCCACCAGCTCGCGCTGGGCCGGGTGATGCGCATCGGCCGCGCGCTGGAGAACGAGCTGGTCGTCTCCGACCTCCAGGTCTCCCGCTACCACGCGGAGTTCAAGGCACACCCCGACGGCCGCTACGAGATCGTCGACCTCGGCAGCCACAACGGCACATACGTCAACGGCCAGCCGATCCAGCGCCACCTGCTCGGCCCGAACGACATCGTCGGCGTCGGCCACTCCACCTTCCGGCTGGTCGGCGACCGGCTGGAGGAGTTCGTCGACACCGGCGACGTCTCCTTCTCCGCGCGCCGGCTGTCGGTCACCGTGCCGCACGGCAAGACCACCAAGCAGATCCTCAAGGACGTCTCCTTCGGCGTCCCGGAGAAGTCGCTGATCGGCGTGATCGGCCCGTCCGGCTCCGGCAAGTCCACCCTGCTGCGCGCGCTGACCGGCTACCGGCCGGCCGACCAGGGCGAGGTGCTCTACGACAACCGGAACCTGTACAAGCAGTTCGCCGAGCTGCGGCAGCGCATCGGCCTGGTCCCGCAGGACGACATCCTGCACAAGGAGCTGCAGGTCAGGACCGCGCTGCGGTACGCCGCCAAGCTCCGGTTCCCCGGCGACACCGCGACCGCCGAGCGCGAGGCGCGGATCAACGAGGTGCTGCGCGAGCTGAAGCTCGACATCCACGCGGACAAGCGGATCACCTCGCTCTCCGGCGGCCAGCGCAAGCGCGTCTCGGTGGCGCTGGAACTGCTCACCAAGCCGTCGCTGATCTTCCTGGACGAGCCGACCTCCGGCCTGGACCCGGGCATGGACCGCGACGTGATGAAGCTGCTGCGGGGCCTCGCCGACGACGGACGCACCGTCCTGGTCGTCACCCACTCCGTGGCCGAACTCGCGCTGTGCGACAAGCTGCTGGTCATGGCGCCGGGCGGCTCGGTGGCCTACTTCGGCCCGCCGGACGAGGCGCTGGCCTTCTTCGGCTACGAGACCTGGGCCGACGTCTTCTCCGCCTTCGAGAACTACCGCGACTACGACTGGTCGGGACGCTGGCGCGGTTCGCAGCACTACCAGACCTACGCCGCGGACCTCGACGCCGCCGCGCCGCAGCAGGCGCACTACATACCGCAGCAGGCGGCCCGGCCGGCCAAGCCGCAGAGCTGGGGCTCCCAGCTGTTCACACTGGTCCGCCGCTACCTGTCGGTGATCATCTCCGACAAGGGCTTCATCGGGCTGATGGTCGTCCTGCCGGCGGTGCTCGGCATCGTCTCGGTGCTGATCCCGGCCGACAGCGGGCTGGGCTACGGCCCGCCCAGGTCCCATCTGCAGAACAAGGACGCGGGCACCATCCTGCTGATCCTCGCGGTCGGCGCGTGCTTCGCCGGCGCCGCCAACTCGGTCCGCGAGCTGATCAAGGAGCGGGTGATCTACGAGCGCGAACGCGCGGTGGGCCTGTCCCGGTCCGCGTACCTGATGTCCAAGATCATCGTGCTGGGCGTGATCACCGCCCTCCAGGGCGCGATCATCAGCGGCATCGGCTTCGCGCCGCGCAAGATGCCCCCGGCGGGCGTGATCATCAGGGCCCACCCGGGCTTCGAGATGGCGCTGGTCATCATGGCGCTCGGGTTCACCTCGATGATGTTCGGACTGATCATCTCCGCGCTGGTGAAGACCGCGGAGAAGACCATGCCGCTGCTGGTCATGTTCGCCATCGTGCAGGTCGTGTTCACCGGCGTGCTCTTCCAGCTCTTCGACAAGCCCGGCGTCGAGCAGCTCGCCTGGCTGATGCCCTCGCGCTGGGCGGTGGCGGGGGCCGGCACCACGGCCGACCTCAACACGCTCTTGCCGTGGGACCCCACGCACCGCTCGGTGGACGCGCTGTGGAAGCACAGCGCGGGCGCCTGGACGCTGGACATGGTGGTGCTGCTGGCGATGGGCGTCCTGTGCGCGTTCGTGGTGGCGCGGCTGCTGCGCCGGCACGAGCCGGAGGTCATGCGCAAGTAGTCCGCGCGAACGGCATCGTGCGAAAAGGGCGGTGGGACTCGCGAGTCCCACCGCCCTTTTGCTGCGCGTGAATTACCGCCGCGCGGCCGGGCCGATCAGTACGCGGAGTACACGTTGTCGATCGAACCGTACACGTGGTACGCGTAGTTGCACGCGGCGACGATGTTCGCGACCGGGTCGTAGACGTTCCACGAGGTGCCGTCGACGTGGTACGCCTGGAACGTCGGGTCGATGGTCTGCAGAAGGCCCTTGGACGGAATGCCGGCGGCGGCGTTGGAGTCCCACAGGTTGATGGCGTTGGGATTGCCGCTCGACTCGCGCATGACGTTGCGGTAAATGCCGTCGTAGGTGCCCGGAATGCCGTGCTGGCCCATGATGGACAGCGCCTGGCGGATCCAGCCGTCGAGGTTGTCCGGGTAGGTGACGGCCGGGGCCGGGGCGGCGGCCGGCTTCGCGGCGGCCTGCTTGGCCTTGAGCGCGGCCCGCTGCTCGGAGCGGTTGGCGGCGGCCTTCGCGGCGGCGCGCCGGGCGGCCTCGGCCGCGGCCCGCTTCCTCGCCGCGGCCCGCTCGGCCGCCTTCTTGCGCGCCGCGGCGTCCGCGGCGGCCTTCTTCCTGGCGGCCTCGGCCGCGGCCTTCTTCTTCGCGGCGGCGTCGGCGGCCGCCTTCTGGGCCGCGGCCTTCTTCTGGGCGGCGGCCTGGTCGGCGATCACGTGCTGCGAGCCCGAGTCGGACTTCGCGCCGCCGTCGCCGTTCTTCACCTTGTCGCCGGTGGCCGCCGAGTAGCCGGTCGGGTCGCCGACGGCGGCCGCGGAGGACCCTCCACCGGTCGCCTGCAGACCGGTGACCGTCAGAACAACAGCGGCCGCGGCGGCGGCTCCGGCCGCCGTGATCTTGTGCTTCTTGGACAGTCGGCCGATCTTGGGGATCGTGGGGAGCTGCATGCGGATTTACCTCTTCCGATTGCGGACTGGAGAATTCTTAGAGGGTCCGAAATCGGGGGTCAACGAGCTCCCCTACGACCTTTCCTCGTAGTTCGGCCGCAGGTCGCCGGGATATCCGCTGTTTTCGCCGAGGGGTGCGGGCGGCGAATTCACTAAGCTGCTTAGTATGTGACCTGCGTCCTATAGGTGAGGTCACACGCGAGGGCATCCGAGAGCACCCCTTCCATCGCCGATGGTGACGGAAGGGGTGCTTTATGTGATGCTTATTCAGATATCACTGTGTCCCGATTGCCCTGTTTTCTAGGGCTTTTCAGGGCAACAGCAGATTCACGTCGCCGAACTCGTGCCAGAGGTAGCGCCGGCGCAGCGCCTCGACGTACACCTCGCGCAGCAGCCGGTCGCCCGACAGCGCCCGCAGCATCAGCAGATGGGACGCCCGGGGCTCGTGCAGCCCGGTCAGCAGCCCGTCCACGACGCGCACCCCGCGCTCCGGGGTGACCACCAGCTCCGTCCAGCCGCGCGCCGCCCGCACCGCGCCGCCCCCGTCGACGGCCGACTCCAGGGCCCGTACGGCGGTGGTGCCCACCGCGATCACCCGGCCCCCGGCCGCCCTGACCGCGTTCACCTGCCAGGCCGTCGCCGCCGGCACCTCGTACGGCTCGGGGTACGGCGGCTCGTGCGCCTCGGCCGAGGCGACGCCGGTGTGCAGGGTGATCGGCGCGATCTGCACGCCCCGGCTGACCAGCGCCGCCACCATGGCCGCGGTGAACGGCCTGGCGCTCGGCATCTCGGCGGAACCGGGCCCGTGACCCGCGCCCGCGCCCGGTTCCGCCCCCGCGGCGGTCCGGGCGGCCTCGGCGAACACCGTCTGGTACGCCGCCAGCGGCTGGTCGCCCGCGGTGTAGTCGTAGCGGATCGGCCGGCCGTGCGCGGCCATCAGCGCATACGGGTCCACGCCCTCGGGCCGGGCCACCCACAGCCGGTCGCCGCGCCGGTCCAGCGGGCGCTCCAGCACCAGCGCGCCGCCCGGCACCTCGACGGCGCCGCCGGCCGGGCCGCCGGGCCTGCGCAGCGTCGTGCCGCGCCCGTCGGGCGTCCTGACCTCGACCACCCACCGGCCGTCGGTCGCCGTTCCCCCGCGGACGGCGGCACCCGGGTGGAGAAGTGCAGCACCACCTCCTCGCCGGCCAGCCGCCCGTCCACCGCGGCGGGCAGCGTCCGCGAGGTGTTCACCACCAGGACGTCCCCGGCGCGCAGCAGCGCGGGCAGCTCGGTGAAGGAGTGGTGGGAGACCGCCGCCCCCTCGCCCCCGCCGCGCCGGCCCCGCCGTCCCCGATGCCGCGCCGTCCGCCGCGGCCCCCGCCGTCTCCGCCCTGCCGGCCGACCAGCAGCCGTACCGCGTCCCGGCGCGGGGCGGGCGCCGCCGCCAGCAGCTCGGGCGGCAGCCGCAGGTCGTCCAGGCCGCCGCCGGGCGCGTCCCGCCCCCGGGCCTCCAGCCGGCCCGCCTCCTCGTCGCACGTCGGGCACACCACCTGCGCCGTCGCCGCGCTCACCGCGCACCCGCCCGCGTCAGCGTCTGCGCGACGTAGCGCCCGCTCGGCGTGTGCTCGTCCAGCAGCCGCAGGAACGCCGGCGCGACGTCCTCCGGCGCCGCGCGGTCGTCGAAGTCCGCGTCGTCCGGGACCGCCGCCGCGTACAGCTCGGTGCGCAGGTCGCCCGGGTCCACCCACCACACCCGTACGCCCGGCTCCTCCTCGGCCAGCACCGCCGACAGGTGGTCGAGCGCGGCCTTGCTCGCGCCGTACCCTCCCCACGTGGGGTACGCCTCCACCGCCGCGTCCGAGCTGATGTTCAGCACCGCGCCGCCGGCCGCCCGCAGCTCCGGCAGGGCCGCGCGCAGCAGCGCGAAGGGCGCGGTCACATTCGTCTCCAGCGCCGCGCGCAGGCCCTCCACCGGCAGCTCGGCCAGCGGGACCAGCGGCTCCGCGCCCAGCGCGCTGGCGTTGTTCACCAGCAGGTCCACCCCGCCCAGCGCCCGCGCGGCGGCCAGCAGCGCCTCCCGGTGCGCGGCGTCGGTCACGCTGCCCGGCACCCCTTTCACACGGACGCCCGGCGCACCGCGCTCCAGCCCGGCCACCGCCGCCCGCAGCGCCGCCGCGTCGCGTGCGTCGAGCACCAGGTCCCAGCCGCGCCCGGCGAGCGCGGCGGCCAGCGCCCGGCCGAGCCCCCGCGACGCCCCGGTGATGATCGCCACCGTCATGATCAGGCCCTCCTCGACCGGCCCGGTTCGGTACCGGACCACCTGGGCCCACCGTAGGAACGGCGCCGTGGCCGCCGCCTCGGCCGCTCGCCGCAGCCCGCGCGGGCACTTGGCCCTACGTCCGGGGCCGGTCCCGCCGCCGCGCCCGGCCTAGGCCGTACGGACCAGGACGGTACGTCCGCCGCCGCATACGGCCTGTCACCTGCGGCGGGTACCGTAAGGAGCATGTCCACCCGGCCGCCCGGAGGCGGAATCGAAGCGGTCAGCGCCGCGCTGCTGGCGATGAACCGCCGGCTGGAGGTGCGCGAGGTCCTGCAGACCATCGTGTCCTCCGCCCGCGAGCTGCTCGGCGCGCAGTACGCCGCGCTCGGCGTGCCGGACGACCACGGCGGCTTCGCGCAGTTCGTGGTGGACGGCGTCAGCGACGAGCAGTGGAAGGCCATCGGACCGCTGCCCCGCCAGCACGGCGTGCTCGCCGCGATGCTGCGCGAGGCCGAGCCGGTCCGGCTCGCCGACGTCCGCGACTTCGAGAGCTTCGCCGGCTGGCCGCGCGCCCACCCGGTGATGACGGACTTCATCGGCATGCCCGTCATGGACGGCGAGGAGATCCTCGGCGCGGTCTTCCTCGCGAACAAGGAGTGCGCAGGCCCACGGCAGGACCCCGGCGAGGACGTCGGCGAGGACGCCCGCAAGGGCTGCGGCTTCACCCAGGAGGACGAGCGCCTGCTGCGCATCCTCGCCGACCACGCCGCGATCGCCCTCACCAACGCCCGCCTGTACGAGCGCAGCCGCGAGCTGACGCTGGCCGGCGAGCGCGCCCGGATCGCCCACGAACTGCACGACGCCGTCTCGCAGAAGCTCTTCTCGCTGCGGCTGACCGCCCAGGCCGCCGCCGCGCTGGTCGACCACGCGTCGGGCCGCGCCAAGGAGGAGATCCGGCAGGTCGCCGCGCTCGCCGCGGAGGCCGCGGACGAGCTGCGCGCCGTCGTGGTCGAGCTGCGACCCGCCGCCCTGGACGAGGACGGCCTGGTCGCCGCGCTGCGCACCCAGGCCGACGTGCTCGACCGGGTGCACTCCGCCAGCGTCACCTTCCGCGCCTCCCGGGTGCGCGCCCTGCCCGCCGCCCAGGAGGAGGCGGTGCTGCGGGTCGCCCAGGAGGCCATGCACAACGCGCTGCGCCACGCCCACGCGGCCACCGTCGCGGTCACCCTGGAGGGCGGCCGGGACAGCGGCGACGGCACCGGCAAGGGCGTACTGCTGCGGGTCCGCGACGACGGCCGCGGCTTCGACCCCGACGCCGTGCGCCAGGCCGGACGGCACCTCGGACTGGTCTCCATGCGGGACCGCGCCGCCGGCGTCGGCGGCACGCTGACCGTCCAATCGGAGCCCGGCAAGGGCGCCGTCATCGAGCTGGAGGTGCCCGGTGGCTGACCACGTGATCCGCGTGCTGCTGGTCGACGACCACCAGGTGGTGCGCCGGGGCCTGCGCACCTTCCTAGAGGTGCAGGGCGACATCGAGGTCGTCGGCGAGGCGGCGGACGGCGCGGAGGGCGTCGAGCGCGCGCAGGAGCTGCGCCCCGACGTGATCCTGATGGACGTCAAGATGCCCGGCACCGACGGCATCGAGGCGCTGCGGCTGCTGCGCGACGCGCAGAACCCGGCCCGCGTGCTCATCGTGACCAGCTTCACCGAGCAGCGCACCGTCGTGCCCGCACTGCGCGCCGGCGCGGCCGGCGACGTCTACAAGGACGTCGACCCCGTCGCCCTCGCCGACGCGATCCGCTCCGTGCACGCCGGCCATGTGCTGCTCCAGCCCGAGGTCGCCGGGGCGCTGCTCTCCCAGGACCAGGGCGCGCCGTCGCCCGGCGGCAGGGCGGGCTCGCTGACCGAGCGCGAGCGGGAGGTGCTCGCGCTCATCGCCGACGGCCGCTCCAACCGCGAGATCGCGCGGGCGCTGGTGCTCTCGGAGAAGACGGTCAAGACCCACGTCTCCAACATCCTCATGAAGCTCGACCTCGCCGACCGCACCCAGGCCGCGCTCTGGGCGGTCCGCCACGACGCGGCGGGCTGAGCACGACACCCCGGCGCCCGCCGCTCGGCGCGCCCGCCGCTCCGTACGGCCCCCGGGCGGTCGCTACGGCCGTCGCCGCTCCGCCTCCTCCACGTACGCGTTGTACGCGGCCACCTGCGCGCGGCGCGCGGTGCGCTCGACCGGGCGCAGCAGCTCGGCGCGCGCGGCGATCTGCGACGCGCTGACCGCGCCGCCGTGGCCGTCGCCCGCGATGCCGACCAGCGCCGCCACCCGCTGGGCCAGCTCCAGCACCCGCACCGCGCGCGGCGGATAGCCCGGCGCGAGCACCTCGCGGCCCCGCTCGGCCCGCGCCCGGTACGCCTCCAGCGCCGCCTGCGCGGTCGGGCCCGCGCCCGCCACGTCCAGCCGCGACAGCGCCTCCGTCGCGTCGCGCAGCGCCTCGGCCAGCTCGCGCTCCGCCTCGCCCAGCGACGGCACATCGGCCGGCGGCGCGTCCCGCACCGGCAGGCACTGCCACTCCACGTCCACGTGCAGGTCCCCGGCCGGCCCGGCCTCGTGCACCTCGGGCACCAGCCCCAGCGCCACGCCGCCCACGGCGACCACCGCCTCGCCGGCGGCCATCGCCCGCTCGTTGAACTCCGGCGGACCGCTCAGCCCCAGCGGGTGCCCGGCCACCGGCAGCGCCAGCCGCAGGCCGGTCGCCCCCAGCGCCCGCAGTCGTCCGAGACCCAGCGTCAGCCCGACCGGGGCGTGCTCGCCCGGCAGGCCGGAGATCCGGTGCACGGCGTCCTCGGCCGTGATCCGCTGCGCGACGTCGTCCGGTGCGGCAAGTCCGGCAAGCAGGGCATTTCCCCATGCCGTCAGCCGTCCTGAGCGTGGTTCATCAAGCATGCCCCCCAGCCTATGGACTGGACCGGTCGCGCGGTGGCGTAAGTTTTCCCCGGGGACTGCCACCGACCGAGACGCGCGACACCGCGACACGACTGCAAGGGGAGACAACGCGCTCATGAGCGATGTACTGGAGCTGGTGGACGTATCGGTGGTCCGCGACGGACGGGCTCTGGTCGAGCAGGTCTCGTGGTCGGTGGCCGAGGGGGAGCGGTGGGTCATCCTCGGCCCGAACGGCGCCGGCAAGACCACCCTGCTCAACGTCGCCTCCAGCTACCTCTTCCCGACCACCGGCACCGTGCAGATCCTGGGCGAGAAGCTCGGCGGCGTCGACGTCTTCGACCTGCGCCCGCGGATCGGCATGGCCGGCGCCGCGATGGCCGACAAGATGCCGCGCCGCCAGACCGTCCTGCAGACCGTGCTCACCGCCGCGTACGGCATGACCGCCACCTGGCGCGAGGACTACGAGAAGGTCGACGAGGACCGCGCGCGGGCCTTCCTGGACCGGCTCGGCATGAACGAGTTCCTCGACCGCAAGTTCGGCACCCTCTCCGAGGGCGAGCGCAAGCGGACCCTGATCGCCCGCGCGATGATGTCCGACCCCGAACTGCTGCTGCTGGACGAGCCCGCGGCCGGCCTGGACCTGGGCGGACGCGAGGACCTGGTGCGGCGCCTGGGCCGGCTCGCCCGCGACCCGATCGCCCCCTCGATGATCATGGTCACCCACCACGTCGAGGAGATCGCCCCCGGCTTCACCCACGTCCTGATGATCCGCCAGGGCAAGGTCGTCGCCGCCGGCCCCATCGACCTCGAACTGACCTCCCGCAACCTGTCCGTGTGCTTCGGCCTGCCGCTGGTCGTCGAGCGCCGCGGCGACCGCTGGACGGCCGCGGGCCTGCCGCTGTCCTGAGCGCCGGTGCCGGGCCGGTTCCGCGCCGGTTCCGGGCGGGTCCCGGGTCGGCTCCGGGTCGTTTCCGCGCCGGTTCCGGGCGGGAAATCACCTGCGTACTGCCACAACTGCCCTCCGCAGCCCTACGATTGACCCCGTGGACGCATGGGTGTGGTGGCTGGTGGCGGCGGTGGGACTCGGGATACCCCTGGTGATCACGGCGATGCCCGAATTCGGGATGTTCGCCGTCGGCGCCGTGGCCGGGGCGGCCGCGGCCGGCATGGGCGGCGGCATCGTCGCGCAGGTCGTCACCTTCGTGGTGGTCTCGGTCGCACTGCTGGTCTTCGTGCGCCCCCTGGCGTACCGCAACCGCCAGCGTCCCGAGCAGCGCAGCGGCGTCGAAGCCCTCAAGGGCAAGCAGGCCGTGGTGCTGGAACGGGTCGACGGCGGCTCGGGCGGCCGGATCAAGCTGGGCGGCGAGGTGTGGTCGGCGCGGTCCCTGGACAGCGACCGGACCTTCGACCCCGGACAGCAGGTGGACGTGGTGGAGATCGACGGAGCCACCGCCGTGGTGATGTAGGGCGCAGCCAACCGGCCGCCCGGAGCGGGGAATTCGCCGAACCCGCCCGCGGCGCGCCTACTGTCTGCGACAATTGATCATGTCGTAGTACGTGACACTTCCGGAACCAACCGGCGCGGGAGCGGCCATGCAGCCCATCATCATCGTCCTGATCATCCTGGTGGTGCTCGTCTTCATCGCGCTGATCAAGACGGTCCAGGTGATCCCCCAGGCCAGCGCCGCCATCGTGGAGCGCTTCGGCCGCTACACCCGGACCCTCAGCGCAGGGCTCAACATCGTCGTCCCGTTCATCGACACCATCCGCAACCGCATCGACCTGCGCGAACAGGTCGTGCCGTTCCCGCCGCAGCCGGTCATCACCCAGGACAACCTGGTCGTCAACATCGACACCGTCATCTACTACCAGGTGACCGACGCCCGCGCCGCCACGTACGAAGTCGCCTCCTACATCCAGGCGATCGAGCAGCTCACCGTCACCACACTGCGCAACATCATCGGCGGCATGGACCTGGAACGCACCCTGACCTCCCGCGAGGAGATCAACGCGGCGCTGCGCGGCGTCCTCGACGAGGCCACCGGCAAGTGGGGCATCCGCGTCAACCGCGTCGAGCTGAAGGCCATCGAGCCGCCCACCTCCATCCAGGACTCGATGGAGAAGCAGATGCGCGCCGACCGCGACAAGCGCGCCGCGATCCTCACCGCCGAAGGCGTCCGGCAGTCCCAGATCCTCACCGCCGAGGGCGAGAAGCAGTCCCAGATCCTGCGTGCCGAGGGCGAGGCCAAGGCCGCCGCGCTGCGCGCCGAGGGCGAGGCCCAGGCGATCCGCACGGTCTTCGAGTCCATCCACGCCGGCGACCCGGACCAGAAGCTGCTCGCCTACCAGTATCTGCAGATGCTCCCCAAGATCGCCGAGGGCGACGCCAACAAGCTGTGGATCATTCCCAGCGAGCTGAACGACGCACTCAAGGGCCTCGGCGGCATCGTGAACATACCGGGCATGCCCGGCGGCGGTGGCGGCGGCAACGGCGGCGCGGCCCCCGCGACTACCCCGGCGCCGCGGCGCGAGTCCCCGCACTTCGACAAGGACTGACGCCCCAGCGACACGGACCGACTCCGGTGCGGCGAGCAGCGGAGTCCGGTTCGCCGAGGACCGCCGCCCAGCCGCCCGCGCGGCTGTGACATGATCCAGCGCTATGTCCCCAGCACAAGCCCTGGCCGTCTTCGCGGCCAGCGCCGGCGCGGGCACCATCAACACGATCGTGGGCTCGGGAACGCTGATCACGTTCCCGGTCCTGCTCGCCGTCGGCCTGCCGCCCGTCACCGCCAACGTCTCCAACACCCTCGGCCTGGTCCCCGGCTCGGTGACCGGCGCGATCGGCTACCGCCGGGAACTCGCCGGACAGCGGCCCCGGGTGCTCCGGTTCGGCGCGGCCTGCCTGGCCGGCGGCGCGACCGGCGCGATCCTGCTGGTCACCCTGCCGTCCAAGGCCTTCGACGCGATCGTGCCCGCCCTGGTCGCCGTCGCCCTCGTCCTGGTCGTGCTCCAACCCCGCCTGTCCCGCGCCCTCCAGGCCCGCAGGGAACGCGAGGGCACCACCGCGCCCCTGCACGGCGGCGCCCTCCTGACCGCCGGCCTCGCCCTCGCCAGCGTCTACGGCGGCTACTTCGGCGCGGCCCAGGGCGTCATCTACCTGTCCCTGATGGGCCTGCTGCTCGACGACACCCTGCAACGCCTCAACGGCCTGAAGAACGTACTGGCCGCCCTCGTCAACGGCGTCGCCGCGGTGCTCTTCATCATCGTCGCCCACATGGACTGGGCGGCCGTCGGGCTCATCGCCGCCGGCGCCACCCTCGGCGGCGTCATCGGAGCCCGGGTCGGCCGCCGCCTGCCGCCCACCGCGCTGCGCGCGCTCATCGTGGTGGTCGGCGTCGTCGCCATCGTGCAGCTGATCCTGCGCTGAGGATCACGCGGGCAGCGCCAGCCACTCCGGCAGCGCCTCCCGGTCCCGCACGCCCAGCGCCAGCAGCAGCGCGTCCGCCGGCGTCGGCTCGAACGGCCGCACCAGCAGCCGCATCCCCGCCTGCTCCGGCGTACGGTCCGCCTTGCGCTGGTTGTCCTCCGCGCACGCGGCCACCGTGTTCAGCCAGGTGTCGCCGCCGCCGCGCGACCGCGGCTGCACATGGTCCACGGTCGTCGCCCGGCGCCCGCAGTAGGCGCACCGGTGCCGGTCACGGACCAGCACCCCGCGCCGCGACCACGGCGCCCGTTGTCGGAACGGCACCCGCACGTACCGGCACAGCCTGATCACCTGCGGCAGCGGGACGTCCACATCGGCCGCGCGCACCCGCAGCCCGGGGTGCGCCTGTTCGACCACGGCCTTGTCCTGCATCACCAGGACCACCGCACGCCGCAGCGACACCGTCGACAGTGGCTCGAAACTCGCATTCAACACCAGCGTGTCCCGCACGTCCGCCCACCTCCCGAGCCCGGTCCGCCCCCCTCGGGCGAAGCAGCACCACTGTGCCCCCGGCCACTTTCGGCCGACAACGCAATTTCACCCGTGGAAGGGGCGCGGGGGAACAGGGAAGCGGAGCGGAGGGACGGGCGGACGGACGGTGGGGCGGACGGACGGACGGGCGGGCGGGTGGAAGAAGGCGGGGCTCAGCCCGCCGCGGGGTTCTCGTACGTGCCGATCAGCTGGGCCCGCCCGATCGCGTGGAAGCGCAGGTTGAAGCCGACCACCGCAGGCGAGGAGTCCGCGTCGGCCTCCAGCTTCTCCTGGTCCACCGCGTACACCGTGAACACGTAGCGGTGCGGTCCGTCCCCGGGCGGCGGCGCGGCCCCGCCGAACTCCCGCGTCCCGTAGTCGTTGCGCACCTGCACCGCGCCCTGCGGCAGCCCGGCGAAGTCCCCGGACCCCGCGCCGCGCGGCAGCTCGGTCACCGACGCAGGGATGTCGAACACGGTCCAGTGCCAGAACCCGCTGCCGGTCGGCGCGTCCGGGTCGTAGCACGACACCGCGAAACTCTTCGTGCCCTCCGGGAACCCCTCCCACCGCAGATGCGGCGAGAGATTCCCCCCGTCGAACACCTGGTCCTCCTTCAGCGGCGCACCTTCCGACACGTCGTCGCTGACCACCGTGAACGCCGCCACCGGCGGATGGAAGTCATGGGGGAGCGGCCGCCGCGCTTGCTCGGACACCTCGGTACCTCGATCCTGATCGCTGCACTGACGCTGCACTGACGCTGCACTGAACTGACACAGCCGAGCCTAGGACCCTAGAACCAGTTCCGCTTGGCCCCCACCTCGGCCAGCCACTGGTGGAGGTACTGCGCCCAGTCGGTCTGCTCGAACGCGTCCAGGTCCATCGTGAACGAGCGGTGGGTGTCGCTGCCCGCGCTGAACAGCCCCGGCTTCTTGTCCATCTCCAGCACCACGTCCATCTCCCGGCCGTCCGCCACGAAGGTCAGCTCCACCTCCGACAGCCCGCGGTACCGGCTCGGCGGCCGGAACTCGATCTCCTGGTAGAACGGCAGCCGCTGACGCGTGTGGTGCAGCCGCCCCTTCTCCAGGTCCGCGCTCTTGAACGCGAAGCCCAACTGCCCGAACGCGTCCAGCAGCGCCTCCTGTGCCGGCAGCGGGTGCACGTTCACCGGATCGAGGTCGCCCTTGTCCACCGCACGGGCGATGGCCAGCTCCGTCGTCACCCCCACCCGCATCCCGGTCAGCGTGCGGCCCATGAACATCGTCACCGGAGTCTCCCACGGCACCTCCATCGTGAACGGCACGTCGTGCACCGCCCCCGGAGCGATCACGAACTCCCCGCCGATCCGCTCCCGGTGGAACTCGATGTTCTGGTGGTACTCCGTCTCCCTGCCCTGCGCGTCCGTGCGGTCCACCTCGACCCGCGCCTGCAGGCCCACGGACAGCCCCTCGATCCGCTGCTCGACCGAGCCGCCCTGGACCCGCACCGACCCCTGCACCGTGCCGCCCGGCACCACATCGGCCGCCAGCAGCTCGGTCTCCACCGAAGCCCCGCCGGCGCCCAGGCTTGCCAGCAGCTTCTTGAACCCCATCCGTCCACCCTCCGCAGCAGTCGGTCGACGACGTCGACCACTCGGACGACGTCTCGGACGACGCCGACCACATCGACGACGTTGAAGACTACGAACGCCGTCGGCCGCCGAACGGTTCCACCGGCCCCGCCCCGCCCCCGCCGGCTGGGCTACGCTCCTGCGACGTGATCAGCACATCAGAACGGACCCCGCTCGCCCGCGCCTTCTTCGACCGGCCCGTCCTGGAGATCGCCCCCGACCTGCTCGGCCGCGTCCTGGTCCGCAGCACCCCGCACGGCCCGATCGAACTGCGCCTGACCGAGGTCGAGGCGTACGACGGCCCCAACGACCCCGGCTCACACGCCTACCGCGGCCGCACCGACCGCAACGCCGTCATGTTCGGCCCACCCGGCCACGCCTACGTCTACTTCACCTACGGCATGTGGCACTGCCTCAACCTGGTCTGCGGCCCCGAAGGCCGCGCCGCCGGAATCCTGCTGCGGGCCGGCGAGATCGTCCAGGGCGCCGAACTGGCCCGCGCCCACCGCCCCACCTCCCGCAAGGACAGCGACCTGGCCCAGGGCCCCGCCCGCCTGGCCACCGCCCTGTCCGTCGGACGGGACCTCAACGGCTCCGACGCCTGCTCCGGCGACGGCCCCTTCCGCGTCCTCACCGGCACCCCGCCCCCGCCCGCCCTGATCCGCACCGGACCCAGGACCGGCGTCGGCGGCGACGGCGCCACCCACCCCTGGCGCTACTGGATCGACGGCGACCCCACCGTCAGCCCCTACCGCGCGCACGCCCCGCGCAAGCGCGCGGTGAAAAGGACTGGCCCGACCCCGTAGTCTCGGACACGCTTGACCACAGGCAGAGAGCCGATCCAAGGAGACACGGACACCGTGACGGACATCGTCGACGAGCTGCGGTGGCGGGGCGTACTCGCCCAGACCACCGACGAGCAAGCCCTGCGCAAGGCGCTCGCGGACGGTCCCCTCACCCTTTATTGCGGCTTCGACCCGACCGCGCAGAGCCTCCACGTCGGCCACCTCACCCAGATCCTGGCGCTCCGCCGCTTCCAGCTCGCCGGCCACCGGCCGATCGCCCTCGTCGGCGGCGCCACCGGACTCATCGGCGACCCGAAGCCCAGCGCCGAGCGGGTGCTCAACGACGTCGAGACCGTCCGGTCCTGGGTCGCCGCGCTGCGCGGCCAGCTCGCCGCCTTCCTCGACTTCGACACCCCCGGCCCCACCCAGGCGGTGATGGCCAACAACTACGAGTGGACCGAGGGGCTGTCCGCCCTCGCACTGCTGCGCGACTACGGCAAGCACTTCAGCGTCAACACCATGCTGGCCCGCGAGACGGTCAAGAGCCGCCTCGACGGCGAGGGCATGAGCTACACCGAGTTCAGCTACGTGATCCTCCAGTCGCTGGACTTCCTGGAGCTGTACCGCGCCTACGGCTGCACCCTGCAGATCGGCGGCAGCGACCAGTGGGGCAACATCACCGCCGGCCTGGACCTGATCCGCCGGATCGCCGGCAACCAGCCGCACGGGCCCGCCCACGCCCTGACGCAGAACCTGCTCACCAAGGCCGACGGCACCAAGTTCGGCAAGACCGAGGGCGGCGCGGTCTGGCTCGACCCCGAGC